>NZ_FOJW01000002.1:7961-348418 GCF_900112045.1 Lentibacillus halodurans | reverse complement strand
AGCATCGGACCTTTACGGGCAGTTAGCCGGCGTTTTTAGACCGGTTACTGCCCGTTAAGGCGGGATAAAGTGAAACTGCATTCAGCGGAACGGGCCTCTACGCTGAATGTTAGGGACCTTTTCGACTTACAGGACATACTAGTGCCTGTAATGCGGCGCAACGGCATGTTATTCGGCCAGGAAGTTGTACCTGTATGCTTTTCAGGGTTTTCTATAACCTCTGATGAAGGTAACGTGTTGCCTAAAAGGAGTGGGGATCCATTGTCGGCATTAACCATGACATTTTCATGGCGATTCTGAAGACAAAATTTGAATCTGCATATTCCCATTATGAGCTGATGCACGTATTAAAATGGGATGTTTGTACTTGTTGGTAAATACAAAGTCAGGTCCGTACCAGCTGACCGTCGCATCACGCCCTGGCGGTACATAAGGCACATTGCGGCTGTGCGAATAACGCTCTGTGATCTCGATTCCCTTTAAATCGACTGCATTATATAATGTCGAGGAAACCTGGCAAATACCGCCGCCGATATCTTCAGCCAATTCTCCCTTTACAATGACCGGTGCACGTTTGTAGCCTTTCTCCTCCGTTCGTTCGCCAACGACATCGTTAAAGGAAAACCGCTCTCCCGGAAAAACAACATGATTGTTAATTGACTCTGCTGCCAGTTCAATGTTACGTGAACGTTCTTTGTTGCGTGGTTTAAAATGGGTGACGTAACGGTTAATTTCATGTTCACGGATTTCAGCAAGCAGTTCACTGTCAACTCGCGGATAAGTCTTACGCTCAGGCAACGCTATTTTATTCGGTTTTCCCTCGTAAAAATAGTCTTGAAAAAGTTTGCGGAATTTCATCCGATCAAGTGTTGTACCAGGCTTTTCCTGTATAATTTTTCCACTCCCATCCAATTTCGCATTAATAGGTTCCTGATATATTTTCTGATCAAGAATATCCATCTGCAATTCCAGTTTTGTTTCATCAATCAGTAAGCCGTCAACATATAGCAGTTCAAAATCTTCTTTCACCAGTTTGTCGATTGCATGATCATCTTCTGTAACCGTTAAAGGAGCGGATGCCAATAAAAAAGACAAGAAAACGGTCATCATCTAACCACCTCCTGTCTTGTAGTATTCGATATTCGATTAAAAACATGAGTCATATTTCCGCAGTTAATGGTATGGGTATTCAAAGTGATTGAACAAACTTAAAATACATAAAAAGCAAAGATGACAAGTGAAAGTGTAATCGTAACGCCATATATAACTAATTGCAAAGGTATGTTTGATTTCAGTGATGAGGATTCATATTCATGTGAACGTCTTAACTGATCTTCAACTGTGTCTCCCGCTTCTTCATACTTCTTCATTTTATTTTCTTCCTGTTTAAAAGCATATAGCGTTCCCGCCAAGGCAGCAATGAAAAGCACCACTAATAGAATTATCAATTCAATACCCATCATACCCCTCCTCTTACCCCTAATATATATGATTTCCTTTATACGCACAGTGATCATTATCACAGATAAACCAGAAAACTATCAGCTGCTATTTCTTTCGAATGTCTGCATGAAATGGGTAAATTCATATGCAGATTTGATTATTAAAATAACAACCACCCTGCCGTCCGGCAGAATGGTTTTATTCAGGTTTCTTTTAGGTTTAACGGAAATCTCTTGTATCCTCGAGGGTACGTGTTGCCACCGTATACCCTGCAATTGTTGCCAGCGCAATCAAAAATACATATAATAGTCCATTTTTCATGAAAATGTCCCTCCTCAATTGATTAAAACATACGTAATTTTCCTTTTTTCAAAATAAGCTTCGGTCCGCCCAACAGGAACAAGTAGCGGTTATCAATTACTTTTTTCATGGAAACTGCAGGTTTACCGTACAGTTTATTATCATTGAATACCGTTCCCATTGCATCTGTCTCACCAAGGGAAGCGACTGTTCCTTTATCATCGAACACAAATTTATTTAATGGCTCATTGCGCAACAATGCTTTTATATTATTTGCACACGTATCAGCATGCTGCATAGCTGCCTGTGCAGTCGGCGGGAATGGCTTACCTTCTTCCTCATTCATTACCCATGCACAGTCACCAAGGATGAAAATATTTTCCTCACCAGGTGCTCGCAAATCACCGTTAACCGTTACTTTACCTTTGGTCAGCTCAAATCCGGATTTAGAAAGGACTCCGTTACCAGTTACACCACCAGTCCAAACGATTGTTCCGGCTTTGATTTCTTCGGTATCGTCTCCTTCACCGATAACAAAACTGCTTTTCTTGCATTCGGAGATTTTAGCACCTTCTCTGAATTCAACACCACGGTCTTCCAAAGATTGCTTTGCATAAGCAACCAAGTCGTCATCAAAGCCGGGTAAAACACGCGGTGCTGCTTCCACATTAACAATGCGAACATTGCTGCGGTCAATATCATATTTTTTGCAAAGCTCCGGTACCTTTTCAGTCAGTTCACCAACAAACTCAATACCGGTAAATCCGCCGCCGCCAACAAGTATCGTCAAGTCTTCTGGCTTAGGACTCACTGCGGTACTGTATTTGGCAAATTGATACTCAATGTGCTCGCGAATCATACGGCTTGACTCGATATCGGTAATGGAAAATGCATTTTTTTCCATTCCTTTGATACCGAATGTATTTGTTTCAAAACCGAGTGAAATCACGAGGTAATCGTATGTAATTTCACTATTTTTCAGTACAACACGATTGTCGTTTTTTTTCACCTCAACAACCTCATCATAAATCAGATTGACACGATTTGGATTAATTACGTCGCTGATCATCATGCGTGCCTGGTTCTGATTGACGGTGCCTGCCGCAACCTCATGAAGCCACGTTGTCTGATAGTGATAGTTATGCTTATTGACAAGCACCAACTCCGCTTCTTCCGGGCGCAGTCTTTGCATTAATCGCTTGGTTGTCATCATTCCGGCATACCCTGCGCCGAGAACGACTATTTTTGGTTTACTCATGTAACATCCACCTTCCCTGAATCGAATTAAAACGTTTCTGTATAAGATGCAAAATATTTGATATCATGATTATGATATCAAAGTTTTATGATTTAGGCTAACATTTCAATGCATACAAATATATTTTGTCAAAAATTGCTGAGGTGAATGATGCAACAATTCGTGATTTGCCAAAATGACCAAGCTGTCACAGAATTGGGCAATGCTGATAAGCGAATGAAGAGACTAATTAATATCATAGGAGATATTTTCGTTAATATGCGTCCGGACTTTTTCAGATCATTGGTCCGTTCAATAATCGGCCAGCAGATTTCTGTTCAGGCTGCAAGGGCTATTTTTGAGCGGCTGGAAGGATTACTTGAAAATAAAATAACGCCGGCTGCAATTTTGGAGATATCCGACGAACAGTTGCGGGCAACCGGTTTATCCGGTCGCAAAGTTGCTTATTTACGTGATCTGGCATTAAAGGTTGATCAAAAAATAATTGATTTTGATCAGATTGGTGACTTGGATAATACCTCTGTGATTAAACAACTGACAAGTATTAAAGGTATCGGAAAATGGACAGCTGAAATGTTTCTTATTTTTTCACTCGGACGAATGAATGTGCTGGCAGCTGACGATATCGGCATCCAGCACGGGGCGAAATGGTTATATGAAGTGGACAAATCTCGTCGCCGTCAAATATTGCTTGATAAACAGCCGGTCTGGCAGCCACATCTGACCATCGCTTGCTTTTATTTATGGGAGGTTGTCCATTTAGGCCTTGACAAGAAATATCGCTCGATAGAGGACATGATGTGACATGATGATACCCGCCTATTTTCGAACCGACATGTATCCCATGCATTTGCCCATACATAAGCTAAATGGAAAACAAAAAAGCAAAGGGGATTTAACATGGAACAAAATACGCTGGCATGGCATGAAACACTGGAACTGCATGAACTGACTGCATTCAAATCAATCGGGCTGATGAAAACAAAAATGGGATTAAATCAAATTCATGATCACCATTTAAAAAATATTTATCAACAGACCATTCAAGAGCTTGAAGCGGATTTGGGTGAACTGGCCAAATTTTATCCATACACGCCAAAGCCCGGTAATTCAAATGAATATCGCATTGACAATGGGTTTTATGCAGGGGATTTGTTGGCATTTTCAAAAACAGCGGTTCGCAACTACGCAATTGCCATTACAGAAACAGCATCTGATGTTTTACGGGAAGTGCTCAGAAATCAGCTCGACACTGCAATCACATGTCATGAACGCATATACAACTATATGTACAGGAATGAGATGTACCCATCCTATAACTTAAACCAATTACTGCAAAGTGATATCAACATGGTTAAAAAAGCATTATCAATGTGAGAAAATGCACCGATTAGCGTGCCGGTGCCTCAGAACTAAAAAATTAGGCGGGAGTCAGCCGACGTCAAAAGCGTGACCGGCTGCCCGCCATTCTCTTAAAACTGCTGAAATTGTAAACTTCAGCATTTATACTGTGAACTTTCAGCAAATGCATTGTGAACTTTTTCGAAAGTATCAATTCAACATATTTCAGCATCAGCACGCATAAACGAACGTTGCAACCGGGATCATGGCTGCAGGACAACTTTAATACAATCATCTTCCTTGCCATTAAACATCTTATAGCCGTGGACAGCATCATTGAGCGGCATATGGTGGGTAATTATATTAGTTGGATCAATATCACCACGTTCAACCTGATGGTAAAGTTTATCCATGTAAGAACGGGCGGGCGCCTGACCGGTTTTCAGTGTAATGTTGCGCGTAAAAAATGGCCCAAGAGGGAACATGTTGTATAATCCACCGTAAACACCGGTGATTTGGACAATACCACATTTTTTCACAGCTTTCGTTGCAATTTGAATCGGTCCAAGCGTCCCGCCCTGCAGTTTTAATTTCTGCTCGATGAACTCCAGTGGTGATTTTTTTCCATCCATTCCGACACAATCGATGACAACATCTGCTCCGCCATGTGTCCTCTCTTTCAGTTCTTCACCCATGTCATCATACGCTTCAAAATTATAAACTTCGGTATTATTCGTTTTTCTGGCATGCTGCAGCCGATAGGAAACATGGTCTACTGCAATCACCCGCTCCGCCCCTTTCTGCCAGGCAAACTTCTGTGCCATTAACCCGATCGGGCCGCAGCCGAGCACGACTACCGTATCTCCTTCCTTTACACCGGCATGTTCCACACTCCAATACGCCGTCGGTAAAACATCTGACAAAAATAACAATGCATCATCATCCAGTTCACAATCTTCCGGCACTAAAAAAGGTGTATAATTGCCATATGGGACCCGTAAATACTCCGCCTGCCCGCCTGGATAATCACCGAATTTTTCCGAGTAGCCGAAATAACCGCCTGAATCATAATGGGGATTGGCGTTATCACATTGGGATTCCTGATGAGTTTGGCAATATGGACATTCCCCACAGGCAACAGTAAACGGTATGACGACCCGGTCGCCTTTCTTCACCTTGGTTACATTTTGACCGGTTTCCTCCACAATACCCATAGGCTCATGTCCGATCATATAGCCAATCGGCAATGGGAAATTTCCCTGATATAAATGTAAATCGGATCCGCAAATGGCCGTTGAGGTTACCCTGATGATGACATCTTCCGAATCTTGTATCGCTGGGTAATCAACATTTTCAACACTTACAGAATACTTGCCCTGGTATGTTACAGCTCGCATAAGAACACCCTCTCACATAAATGACTAACCATAAGATGCCCTGATTAATATGAATTATGTGCGCTTATCGTCTTGTTCCTGTCTCGGTCAGTTTGACGTTTGTATTTACGTTAATCGACATCTCCGGATAGGCTGCCTTAAACTGCTCCTTATCATAATTCCGGTTGCTGCTTTTGACATGTCCTTCAATATCAAGTGGATCAATGTCCAATTCCTGAAATCGGTTGATAAGGTCCTCAGCTTTTTGTTTAAAATCCTGTTCAATAACCCGTTCGATTTCTGCCTTGCGATCTGTTGCCCGCTCACCGGTAAACTCTCTGATAACCCCCCGAAACCTGACATTTATACGAACCTCTGGATTCCCGTTTTTCTGATCAACCTTCACATTTTTGGCAGATTCAATATTTTCAACCGATACATTATACGTGTCATTTTTATATTGGTACTGACCGTCGTTCACATTTTGATATAATATTTTAAATATGTCCGCGTTTTCAATCGGTAATTTATCGACATATTGATCATCATCAAAGAATGCGATGGACTGCAATTCCACTCTTCCGCCACTGAGCCCAAACATAGGCAAAAATGGATCACACGTGTCACTCTGCAAACTCGATTCAAACTCCTTCAAATTGATATGTGGTAAATTTCCGTGCTGTATGTTATGATTGATTAAATCATTAAAATAAATTCCTCTCCCCTTACTCGATTGAGCTGTATTGATCAATTCCAGTGCAGACCCTTCTGTAACAGCCAAATATACAGCACCGCCAATCGATGGATCACGTGACAAATATTCGATAAAGTTTTCAATCCCCTGTTCTGCCAGTTCCTGATTATAAAAGGCAGCCTTTATCTTGCCATTCAGTAATTGTTCTGTAGCTTTCGCATTTAATTGAACCCGGTTTTCATACACGGTTGCTGCAGTATCCGTATAGATAAAATCTTCTACTTCACCCGGCTGCAGAAATACAGGTGTTACGACAGTACCCCGGATATGATCACGTTCTGCCGGGTCGTACCCCACTACCGTAATCATTTGGATCTGATCAATCACTTTAGTCGGCATAGTAAAATTAAACAGCAGACTAGAAATCACAAACACGAAAAAAAGAATATACTTAAGAAGAACCATTTTTTTGCACCTTCCTGCGAATAAAGTGAATCACAAACAGGACTGGTATATAAATGAATAGAAATATAAGCCCAATTCTTCCTGTCACATCATTTAAAATATTGACACCTTCCCTGCCTCTGAAAATGACACAGGCTATAAATAAGACAGCTGACAGAAATGCAGCCACTTTTTTATGTTCAAAACCAAACGTACGATTCAGCATTCGTACGGACGACCACATATAAAGCACAACGTTTGGCAGAATACTAAAGAATAACGTTGCAATCCCAAAATATTCAAACCGTTCCATAAATGGCATCTCAATAATTTTCCATAGGCCTAAGGTTGCCCAAATCACTTCTTCCAGTTCGCTTTGATTATAATAAACATATGCGATCAGACAAATCGTCACATATAGAAGTGTTGAGTAAAGGTTGCCATACTGGGCATATTTTTGTGATTGTTTAGCTTCACGTATAAATGGATAAAAAACAAGAAGTGTTGAAAAACCCATGAAATCCAAAATAGCCAGTGACGATGATTGGATAATTTCCTTAAAGGAATGGTCCATAATCGGCAATATATGTGTGATATCCGCATATTGCAGCGGAAAAACTAGCACAAAAATTAAAAAGGCCGGATAGACAACACCGAGAAAACAGACCCCGACAACCGTCCGGAATTGATCAGATATCGTATAATAAACCAGCGGAAGCAGCAACAATAAAAATGCCCAAACCTTCAGATGCGGAAACATCCATACTTGAATAATCTCTATATACGTACGCAAAACAACGACAGTCATTAAAAGAAAATACAGGGTAACAATAATTGAAAAAAGCCCACCGAGCCATTTACCAAATGTGAACTGATGAATGGCAACAATATCCCCTTTTTCATCATGCTGAAGCATCTTATACATTAGCCATATAATAACGCTGACACTGACCCCGGCAACAATGACTGACATCCAGGCATCGTGGCCGGCATATTTATTAATGATGCTTTGAAAGCCTAGTACACCTACACCTATTTGAGAAGCTGCAATCAGAAATAATACCATCAGCTGCTGGACTTTATCTTTTATTGAAACCATTGTCTACCCCCTTGCTTGTTTTGATCGTCGTTAATGGGGCGGTTCACTTTACTTGGGCGCACTTGAAACGGACGTTTATTTTGTATGTCAAACGGAAGACGGATCACGGCATCCTTGAAATCCTGCGGGCGGAACGGAAAAATCGGTGCAAAGAATGGCCTTCCCAAAGACGTCAGCCGCAGCAGATGAACCATAATATAGGCAATAGCAATTGCCATGCCAATTAGCCCGTAAACGTGCGCAACGATAAGTAATGGGAAACGGATAATCCGGATCGTGTTACTCATTTTATATACTGGTGTTGTAAATGACCCTAAGGCGGCCAGTGCAACAACAATCAGCAGGACGTTACTTGTTAGCCCAGCCTCAACAGCCGCCGTCCCGATGACAATACCACCGACAATACCGATCGTTTGACCGATTTTGGTCGGCAGTCTGGCACCGGCCTCACGCAGCAATTCAATCGCAAACTCGAGGATAAACGCTTCTAAAAGCGGCGGGAATGGTACTTCTGTTCTTGACTGAACGAGTGTACCGAGTAAAGCGTGCGGTATGATTTCAAAATGATGCGTCAGTACTGCAACATACAACGGTGTAATTAATATTGAGAAAAAAACTGCAATTAAGCGAATCAATCGGAAGGCTGAAGCAGTCATCCAATTCAGAAAATAATCTTCAAATGCTGAAAAAAATTCGATTAATGTCGTCGGACCGAGTAAAACATGCGGCGAACCATTAACAACAATAGCGATTTTTCCTTCCGCCAATATAGCAGCAATCCTGTCAGGGCGTTCGGTATCTAAAAGCTGCGGAAATGGTGAGTTTTCATTATCGGCGATTGTCTGCTGAATAAATGAACTGTCAATTACCTGATCAATTTGCACATCTCTGATGCGCTGAATCGCCGTTTCAACATTATCCTTATCAGCTATTCCGTCGATCGAGACAACGGCTACTTCCGTCTTGGTGATCGTACCAACTTTCATTTTTCTGACACTTAATTCTGGAATGGCTAATCTTTTTCGGATTAAATTCAGATTGGTGTCGATATCCTCAACAAATGCTTCCTTAGGTCCCACAACACTGAACTCTACTTCAGGAACGGATACTTCACGTTTTTCGTCTAGCGGCAGCGGTATCAGCAAATATGCTGGACTGACATGCTCCATGTAAATAAATAAGAATCCTTTGACCAGTTTCTCATGAATCTGACTTGAATCATCAGTTAATTCCGTTTTCGTAAACGGTATATACGCGTTCAATTCGGTTAAATCATTATATATATACTCTTGCACCCTCGGTATAATCAGTTTTTCCAGTTTATTAGGATCAATGGCGGTTTTTAAATATCCTATATAAACGTTGCCTTGTTCGTGTTCATGCTTTAAATGAATAAAACCGTCTTTGGTCTTTAACGTTTTAAACAGCTTTTCAAATTCCTTTTGCATTTTTTTCCGGGACACTTTTTTATTCATGGAAACAACCTCTTAAAATAGACAGATATGATGGCCTTAGTATGAAAGTAAACGTGATTTATTATTCATCAGTAGTGAAGGATCGTTTTTGAAAAAACAGCAGGGGATTTTCAGAAGGGCAATAAACCTTTCATTTAGAGAGACATAGGAGTTTTTATAAATTTTAAAGGATGCCTCAGGCAATGAGAGACATCCTTTGCAACCAACTATTTCATATCAGGGTCTGGTGTATCATCGGATTTCCGCATTGCTGCAAGTGGCGTATCATGGACATAAGTAGGCGCAGGCCGCAGCTTAGGTCTGTCACCGTGTGGCACCGGATGCTCCACATAATTGAACATACCGCAGCCATCCATACTGATGCCATTGGCCCAGCGCCCTTTTGCGCTTTTATTTCCCTGCGAGTAATTGAATAACGTATAGGCCACTTCTTCTTTCTGTAATTCACGCGGGAAGGTGCTCGGAACCACAATATTTTCTTTCTCTTCCAGTTCTCTCATAGCTGCATACCATTGGTTTTGGTGCATGGTGTCTCTGGCGATCAGCCATGACAGCATATCCTTCACACCTCGATCATCTGTTTCTTCATATAGCCGTACTGCCTGGAGTCTTCCTTGTGATTCTGCATTCAAGTTCGCCCGGAAATCAGCAAGCAAATTGCCGCTTGCAATAATGTAGTTAGCCGTCCAGCGGTTACCCATACTGTCTGATGGCATCGCACCAAGACCCGAAACAATCGTATGCTGCGGATTCTCACCACCCAAAATAGCCGCCACAACCGGGTCTTTTGCTGCGTCAGCCAGATCCACTTCCGGCGCACCGTCCAGCAGCCTGGCAATCATGGTCGCCAGCATTTCAATATGCGCTAATTCCTCTGCACCCGTATCCATTAACAAATCCTTATATTTCCCATTTCCGCGCGTATTCCATCCCTGAAACAAATATTGCATTGCCACGGAAATCTCACCAAACTGACCGCCCAGAATTTCCTGCAGTTTTTTGGCATATACCGGATCCGGTTTTTCCGGCTTTGCATGATACTGCAACTCTTTTACATGATAAAACAAGACACTCACTTCCTTTTCATGATTAACTGGGTAAAAACCTAGCCCTTTTACCTTTCTATTCACTTAACACTTTATTGGTGAATAAATAAGCCCTATTATACAAATGCCGGCCCAGTTATGGCTTGTTTTGCTGAATCCCGTATACAGTCTATTTATCACCAATTTTCTCTCTTTCTTTTGTTAAATGGAAAAAAGTTTCAATCATGATACATATTTTCTTAAACATGCGACATGATAAATACGGAGCGTTATGCAGCTCAAAATTTTAAATTGGAGGTTATATGTTATGGCACAACAAAACCAACAGCAACAACTGCAGCAGGCGGTTCAACAGGCGCAGCAGGCACAGCAAGCTGTACAGCAAGCACAGGCAAGCGCGGATCCGCAACAGCTTCAGCAAGCACAGCAGCAAGTTCAGCAAGCTGAGCAGCAATTACAAAATGCGCAACAACAAGCTGGTGCTGCTGGACAACAAAACCAACAAGTTCAACAGGCACAGCAGCAGCTGCAACAGGCTCGCCAGCAAGCTACCCAAGCACAACAGCAACAAAACAACAATCAATAATGTTTACAGGCATTTAAAAAAGGGGGCCACATTGGGGCTCCCTTTTTCACAAGATCTTTATAATTTGTCACGCCTTTTTACCCTTTATTGAAAACACTATTCATGTGTGGCTATCATCTCCACTATTTTATCCTCTATCGATGGTCCGTCATCTTCATCGAACAGGTTATTCAGCATGATCGAAAAAATAAGCGTGTCCCCGTTTTTAGATTCGACATAGCCTGAAAGTGTACTGACACCATCTATTGTTCCGGTTTTCGCCCGGACATTCTGATCTTCCATCCGCTGTCGCAATGTCCCACCGGCCATTCGCTCTGATTTCCCAGCGACAGGGAGTGCATTTTCATAAGGATTAAACCATTGCTTTTCCTGCACGATATATAATAATTTAGAAATTTCATCGGGTGGGAGCAGGTTCATATGTGAAATGCCCGAGCCATCTTTGATTTTCAGGATACTTGTATTCATTCCAAGCTTGTTCATTTCCGTTTCAACGACTGCCAGGCCTTTCTCCCAGCTGCCTTCACCATGAATAACCTTCCCCATTTCCTTTATGAGCATTTCCGCATGTGTATTGTTGCTTAATTTCATAAACGGCACGAGCAGCTCAGAAAGCGTCATCGATTCATGTGTATAAACAATTTCTGCATTCGCTGGTGCTGTTCCTGTTTTGACTTCACCAGTCCAGGTAATGCCTTGCTCTTTCAATGACTGCTTAAATAAATCCAGCGCATATTCGGTCGGCTCCCATACAGCCATCCATTCTTTTACACTTGACGATGCAGCAGGAATTGTACCATTTATCGTAATCGTATTTCCGCCATGCACGCGCTCCAGTATCAAATCCTCTTCCTCGTCGCCGGCAATTGTTGCGGCATTATTTTTCACCTGCATATAACTCGTGTCGGGGGTCACCATTACGGCTGGTTTTTCTCCGGCTTCACCAGGTATTACTTCAATGGTCACTGTCCCGGCATCATAATCCTCATCAGGCGCTGCGGTTAAGGCGGAAATTTGCGCTCCGTAATACCATTGCTCATCACGCCAGACAAGATCAGGGGACAATCGCATATCATCATACCATGTATCGTCGGCAATAATATCGCCTTTGACCTCGTCAATCCCACTATCTTTGATTTGCTTGGCAAATGTATCAAAGTCTTTAGGCAGCAGCGTCGGATCACCTTTTCCCTTCAAAACAAGATCCCCATTCAGCTGATTACCTTTCACTGAACCATCTGTCAGCAGCTCTGTTGAAAACGTATAGTCCTCACCCAATGCGGAAAGGGCTGCTGCAGCTGTCAGCAATTTCATATTGGAAGCAGGCCGCAGCCTTATATCACCCAAATGACTATAAATCTTTTCCCCTGTTGATGCATCACGAATACTTATTCCCGTGAGTGCACTTTGCAGCTTCGGTTCATTTTTGATAAAATTTTCCAGGTTTTCTGCCATTGTATTTTGCTCTTCCCCTCCCCCATTTAACGAGTCATCGGTACTTGTCGAAACAGAACCGAACATACCAATGACTAAAAAAAGAAAAACCAGCCCAAAGGTAAACTTTCTTGCGGTCATCACTGTCACCTCATTCAAGTCTACGCCTCATACAAAAAGAGTAAGCCTCTAATTTTAGTTAGTGTCTTAATCTGTGATTACCATGATTATACAATAATTTAATAGGATATGAAGGTTTGCAAACGGTATTAATAAGTTATGAAAAAAGTCACCCTTTTGGATGACTTTTTTCAGATTCAGTTGATTCCTCATCACTCATGATTTGATTCGTGCTCTGTCTGAATTCTGACAACGTTTTTCCGAATGCTGATCCGATTTCGGGGAGCTTTTTAGGTCCAAATATGATTAAAGTAATCACCAGAATAATGATTAACCCAGGTATGCCAATGTTTGAGAGCATTTTTTCACCTTCTTTCAGTAATTGCAGCTTTAAGTTCAATAACGTTCATTATGCCAGCATGCCACCATTTTTACTGTACTCCACGATTCCTTCGGCCGCCCGGTATGCCAAGGCACCTACCGTGTCTGTCGGATTGTAGCCGCTATTATGCGGAAATGCAGACGCCCCGACGACAAACAAGTTTTCCATATCCCACATTTGCAAATAATTATTGACTGCAGATGTTTCAGGGTCTGCTCCCATAATTACACCGCCTGTATTATGTGTTGACTGATAGGTCGTAATATTATACGGCCCGAGTTCATCCATGGAATCGATCTGATCAGCACCCATTTCCTCCAGAATTTCTCTTGACTTTTCAGCGGTGAATTTTGCCAGCTGACGATCCTGATCCCTGAAATCGTACGTCATACGTAAAAGGGGATCTCCAAACGCATCTGTGTAAGTCGGATCAAGATCAAGATAATGCTGTTTATAAGGCATGCTTGCACCCATTGCTCCGACTGACAATGTACGATTAACATACTTAAGTGAATTCTCTTTAAATTCTTTGCCCCAATTTGCTGTGCCACTCGGGATCGGATTATTTTGAATCGGCCTCTGACCTGTCTGTGTCAGCGCAAGATACCCGCCGTGAATAAAATCGACATCAGAATGGTCAAAATTATCACCATTGAAGTCGTCGATAACCATTCCGAGTGCACCAGCACCAGCGAAATTATTAAACTTTTGCTCTTCAAAAAAGCCTGTTGCTGCACCTTTTATAACCTGATAAGCATAATTTTTGCCAATAACCCCTGTGCCGTCTGACGGATCATAAGGACGGCCCACGTCAGAATTCAGCAGTAATTTAACATTATTAAAAACATAGGACGTCAATACAACAACATCTGCGGGCTGTTCTATTTCTTCCCCCGTCGTAATGTCGGTATAGCGGACCCCTGTTGCCTTACCATCTTGATGCAAAACCCGTCTGACCCATGAATGTGTTCGGAGTTCAAAATTTCCTGTCTCTTTGGCAACAGGAATAACCGTCACAACAGGGTCTGCTTTGGCCCCGTATTCACAGCCGAAACGCTCACAGAATCCGCAATACTGACAGGCTGCCCGTGATATACCATCCGGATTAGTATATTGCTCTGATAAATTGGCTGACGGAATTGTGTACGGATGATAATTCAGATTTTCGCATGCTTCTTTAAACATTTCCATCTGTGGTGAATGTTTCATCGGTCCTGTCGGGTATTTATCGGAACGTTTTCCGCCCAGGGGATTTTCCTCACCTGAGATACCGGCCATTTTTTCAAATTTATCATAATATGGTTCAATCTCATCGTACGTAATACCCCAATCCTGAAGCGTCATGTCAGTCGGGATTTTATTCTCACCGTAACGGTCAATCGTTTGACTGCGTATTTGAAAATCATATGGAAGAAAACGAAACGTCTGACCATTCCAGTGCACACCCGCACCACCTATACCATCACCGAATAAAAAAGAACCGTATTGACGCATGGGCAGAGCACGCATTTTCTGATCGCGGCGAAAGGTAATCGTATTCTTTGATAAGTCTTGCATCAATTCATAGCGGAGCGCGTAACGTAATTCATCATGCACCATGTAATAGTCTTCTGTTTTCCTTTCATCACCTTTTTCCAGACCGACAACCTTCAGCCCTTGTTTTGCAAGTTCGGAAGCAATAATACCGCCGCCCCATCCGACACCGGCTATTACGACATCCACTTTTGGTAACTTTTTAACCATTTTATCACCTCTTTATAAGTAAGCTAACAATCTAAAAATCGGCTTTTTCGCCGATTTCCGCTCGTCCGACATTCGGCATCCAGCCGCTTAAAGATAAGGGGGCAGCCGAATCTCTCTAATCACATATGATCGCGGAGGCTTTCAGGTTCTATTTCCTGAAAATCCTTATCAATGATATCGGTGTAGTTCATTTGGTTCCCCGGGTAGTTCCTCATTCGCCAGCCATCCATATTAATGTTTCCGCCATAGAGTGGATCACTGTAAACACCCTCCAACGTCATGCTTCGAAGCAAATCAAAAAAACCACTCGCGGAAATGGTAGTTACGTTAACATTATCCTCCTGAAAGGCCTGCAATACCGAATCCTGCTGTTCTTCTGTTAATTCAGCAAAGCCTTCCCCGTATTCCTGATGACTATAATTTTGTACTTCACGCAAAGCGATTCTAAAAATTTCACGACGTTTCAATCTTCCCTGATAACCTTGCTCTTTCTCACCATGGAAGAATGGCGGCTGCATATAATCCCTTGCATTAAATCCATAGGAACCGGCCATTTGGTGATCTATATAATAGCCAACACCTAGATCCCTTGCTCCCGGACCGTTGTCATCTTCGGGAAAAATCCGTTCAGCAGCTGCCTCAACGGTTTGAAATTCCGCCTGCGTGAAAAACATCAAAGCCTGATTATAGTTTGCCCCTTGGTTAGCAGCCTGGTTTGTATCCTTTTCTTCGGTACCCCACGGGATCATACTCCCGAGCGCCCCACCGACTGCCAGACTGCCGACTGCAATACCTGAGTTTTTCAGGAACCTTCTGCGCGACAAATCTTCTTTTTTCTCCTGATCTTTTTCTGCCATTAAACTCACCTCACTATCATGGACCATTTGTCTGTTTTAGTATGGCACCATAAATAACCATTCATGCATAAAAAAATCCGGGACATACTAAAAACAAAGTGTAAGTATCTGATTAGGGTGCTGAAGCTATACATTGAAAAAATGGAGGTTAACCTATGAAGAAACTACGGAAAAAAGCATTGACCATTATAGCAGTCGGAATCATCATGATATTTTCCGCCTGTACAAATGAACAAGAGGAGGGTGCTGCTGATCGGGATAACGATGCAAACGGTAATGACGTTGCGGACAATACAAATCATCATTTGGAAGACCCCTCACTTATCCCGAGTGAAACCGGTGACAAGAGGCTGACGACCAGTGAAGATGGGGACACCAATGAAGGAATAGGCCAAAATATTTACAGTTCCATCGGCAGTTCTGGTGTTCATGAAGGTGGCATTTCTTCTTACTTTGAATCAATTTTGGAGGGACAAGGCATTACTGGTGTTAAGGTTTTTGTCATTGATGATTCCGTTGTGCTGGCCCGAAACAAAGAGGAAACAACGAGTCATGAATATGACAATATGCAGCGTGAATTATTGAGCGGGACAGAAGGGATGTCCGGAAGAGGGGAGCCTGAAGGGGTAGAAGATAATCAAAATGAAAGTTACGACAACCTGGATCAGGCCCATCAGGAAATCGACCGTATGTTCAATGGCAATGTTAAAATCCTGACAGTTACCAATCCAGATGCAGTTGATACAATTGAACAGATTAAAGATAATATTATGGATTCATCTTATGAAACTGCATCAGAAAATCTGTTAAAACTGTTGAACATGGCAGATTAAACGTCTATCATATGCTTGTCGAAATTCCCCTATAATATGAAGATAGGGGAATTTCGATGTTTAGAGCATTATTTATGACTAGAGCATCCGGGAAATCGTCGAATGATCTATCTTCCCTTTTTTCTTCGTTAACGTATCAACAATCATGTCTTCCGTTCGTTTGGGAACTTTTTTATTAGCCATTTGCAATACTTGTTTAACAAGTCTTCTTATATTTCTTTCGTCTGACAAATCCTTGCCGTTCAATGACTGAACGAGATCCATAATCTCATTGCTTTTGACTCCAGTTTTCCGTTCAACACGTTTTAGCATATCATCCATTGTGTTCACCCCCAGCCTGATACTTCTATTCAAAATCGATTCTCGATATAATAAAGGAGTGTTATATCATGGGTTACAATTCAGTTTTTGGGCTAATAATCATAACCTCCTTTGCATGGGGACTCCCACGCAAAGGAGTGTGACCGGTTCCGGCTTTTAATAGTAACCATAGCCGCCTCCCATTTGATAGTTGCTTCCAACAATAATGAGCAGAATAAATAGGACGACCAGCAATACAAAGCCATTTTGTCCATAGCCGCCTGCGAAGCTCATGCACTGTCTCCCCCCTTATGCCGTTTACGTTATCCTATGAACGAAATTTATAAGAGAAAAGGCGTTTGCAAGGGATTTACAAGAATTGTGCTAACTCCCTATGTTTATAATGGTTTCACTTGGTGGTCAGTGGTTTCTGCAGAGATTTTCTGTTTTCTTAAATCTCTTGACCATCTTCTTTTTTTATAGGCTGTTTTCTAAAAGTTTGTTGCCTTTAGAATAAAACGTAACAACATTTTAGAAGCACTGAAAATTTTGAACACTCGTAGACTCCTACGGGGATAGGAACCAAAGTGAGACAGCAGCGTATATTGAGGGACAAAGGATAAGAACGCCATGTCGTTCGGGCGCCTCCCATGACCAACATCGCGTTGATCCGAGCTGGATCACCCGCGGCGGAACGTCGATCGAGTAAGCTATGAATTGCGAGGAGCGTATGCTTCACCGAAACAACTTGCTACGCGACAAGCACGTCTATGCGGCTTTTTATAATACGACCAGTACTGTGAAGATATTCGTTTTAATAGAGAAGACATGACGTCATAAAGAAAAGTCTCCCGCAAGCTGCAGAAGACTCATTATTCGTTACCGGACATATTATTGTTGTACAGGCTGATACATCCCAGCGATGGCTTGAATAGCATTTTGCGGCGCGGCCATCAAAGGATAATAACCTTTTTCGGTCATATACTCCCAAATTTCATAGGCATGCCGATTACTGTTTAAGAAAGCATTTTCGAGAAACGTGCGCAAATCCGGATTGGCACACTCAACAGCCGCACTGGCGTAATTTTTGGCTGAACCTTTTTGGTTCAGCAAATAGGCCAGGGCAATTTCACGGTCATTATGCTGCTGGACATTTGTTCTCGGCACAGTTGATTGAAATTGACTCACTGGTGCTTCAGTATAAGATTGAAGCTTTGGCCTCAGGCTGTCCGGCTGGAATTTGGAAATATCTGGTGTTGTCTGACTTTGAGCAAATTCAACTTTTAAGTTATAATCCTCTACATGCAGCGGAAAATGTCTTTCCAGCAATTCCTTCAGTTCTGGATCCTGAGCCTGGCTGATATAACCGGCCATTGTATTGACCGAATGATAACAGCCGGCAATCAATTCACTCAGTACATGTAATTCATGTGACGCTAACTGCATTGACTTTTCCTCCTGTTCAAAGAGTGGCTATTATTTTTCTAATTTTCGATCAATTGTGCCTTCTTTATAATCGTCCGATACCTGTTCATGTGTTTCTGCCATCCCTTGTTCAAACTGTGTGCTGCCGCGATATTGTGATGGTTCATAGTCCTTTTCCGCAATATTGCGACTGTCCTTTGGATTAATTTTGTTTTGCTTTTTCGACATTGATAACCCTCCATTCCATCTTTAATCGTTAGCTTATGCAAAATTTTTTGTTCTATATTATCCTTTATTTGGAAAGGGAATCTTTTGTGTTGATCTTACTGCTCTTCTGTTGATTCTCGTCTCTCTTCTGCAGATATTCCCCCTCTTCTGTTGATCCCCTCTCCCTTCTGCAGATATTCCCGCTCTTCAGCTAATTATTTGTATCAATATCAAAAGCCGGTAACCCTTTCATTGACTGGGCACCGGCTTTTTTCCAATTATCACGAATGCTGCCTGTTCACTTCCTCAATCCTGTGCGGATGGGTATACACGTTCAGCCTACCCTTTCTGGCAAAACCTATGACAGTTATGCCTAAATCGTCCGCTAACTGAAGAGCCAGGTCCGTTGGTGCCGACTTGGAAAGCAATGTTCCTGCACCTATTTTGGATATCTTCAGCAAAACTTCAGAAGACATGCGTCCACTGAATACAATTAATTTATTTTTTACCGGAATACGCTCCTGTAAAATATGACCATAAATTTTATCAAGCGCATTATGCCTGCCAATATCGTTTCGAATGGCGAGCATTTCATCAGGGCTGGCCAGGGCAGCATTATGAACCCCGCCAGTCCTTATGAATTGTTCTGACGCTGCTTGCATTTTCCTCATTAAAGCATAACATTGATCGACGGATATGGAAAGACGGCTGTAAATCGTTTTGGCTGTTTTAACATCACTTTTAAAATAAAACTGCCGGCTCTTCCCGCAGCATGAACCAATAAAACGTTTCGAATGATCGTATTGAAGGGAACCAATATCTTTGGTGATTTCAATGTATGCAAATCCTCTTTTTTCATCGACCGACATACTGCTTATTTCGTCATAAAAACGAATAATCCCTTCTGAGGCAAGAAACCCAATCACAAGTTCTTCCAAATCCGTTGGTGAACAAACCATCGTTGCAAATTCTTCACCGTTTAACATAACAGTCAGCGGAAATTCAGCAGCAACTTCATCATCCAGTGATGACGGATCCTTCCCGTCGAATCGAATCACCTGCCAGCAGTTCTGACCTGTATAGTCCATTCAATCACCTTCTATTGCGTGTTCAAAAAGGAGGATAAAAAGGACCGACCGGCTAAATTCGCGACGTATTCGAAAAAGGAAAGCACTTTTTCTTCGTGTGATGTATCACTGTCACAGCTTTCCTTGTCCTGTCGCAAACCCCGGCACTAGTCCGCACGCAGAAAAAGTGTTCTTCTTTTCCAAGGAACGTCAGCGTGTATGCTTTTAACATAAGCAGCGAAAAAGCAAGCCAACTAACTCCACATGATGTGGTGATTCTGCGTTGCCGACAGGACGTAGCAGAAGGTCCTTATTCGACTTACCGGACTTTTGAATGATCTTTCCTGTCAAGTTCCGGAAACGGCATATACAATACGTATTTTTAAATTCTGTCAATTAAAAATAACATGAAAAAAAATAAAACACAACTGATTCCGATTTCATTCCCAATTAAAAGAGACCGCCATAATTCGTTGTTACGACAGCCTCTTTAACAGATCAGCCAGCAGCCCTAATCCAGATTCTTTTCCATCAAAGTGGTCACTTCTTTAAAACCCAGTTTCTGATAAAAAGATTTAATGGCATTGCCTGCGAATACATTAAGCTGGACAACACTAAAACCTGATTTCCGCAGATGCTTTAACGCCTCTGTACATAATTTTTCTGCAATTCCATGTTTACGGTATTGCGGCAGTACATAAAGTTCCGGAATGATACCAACCGGTTTATCTGTATAATAATCGGTTGTGCTCCCGATGCCAATCCATCCCCGAATTTCATCACGATCTGTATCCGTATAAACCAAATAATAACCGCCATCAGATAAAAATGGAGAAACCATTTGCAATGCCTTTTCTTTTTTAGGCGGAATATGCCCCATACTTGCTTCTTTCAGTACGTGCAGTGAATGCCCGACAATTTGCTGTGTTTCACGTTTTGTTGCTTTCCGAATTGACACCCGTTATCACAACCCCTCTCAAGAGAACTAAACATTTTCAGCATTATCTTTTGATGAACTTCGAAAGCAACGGGCTTACCTGACCGTATAATTGACCTACTTGCTGTGCGGTAGTGGTGATTTTGTCAATATCCAAATTCCCTTCTGAATCACGGAACTGATTGAGGATATTTTTTCCGGGCGTTTGCTGCTGACGCCCACGCATTGGCGGTCCAGGCTGCCGCACAGGAGGATGCGGCGGCATCGGACGTCTCGGCCTTCCAAGATATATCATCATAACACCCCCTCATCGTTATTTTGTTATATTCTATTCAAACGGTGACCGGAGTGAAAAGGTATTTGTCTAACATGGTGCAACCAAACAGTTCAGATAAATGCAGAACTTATACAACACCAATATCATATTGTATTAGATGAAAAAGTTAGGGGAATGTACATGAGTGTAATAAGAACCGACAAATGGTTATTGGATTTTTATGACAAACCGGCAGAACTTTGTGAAAAACTGACAAATCATTTTGACGAAAACGTTTCATCCACCGACATTCATCAGCATATGATCATCCACGGCATGTACCACCAACCGGTCAAAAATGGGGATGAATTGATAAAATCATTACAAAAACGCAACATCTGGCAGGTTGTACAACAAGAAGAAAAACACTTACAAAAAGAATGGGACGGACCGAATATTCCGATATTTATATTTCCCGCCGATTCCAATAATCGTAGGTTAAAGCAGGAGCAAAATGGAAAATCAGGGCTGACTTTTTCCGATAAACTGTTTTTATTCATTTCAGAGGATAATACGGAAAGGGAAATCAGAGCACTGTTCACCCACGAATACAATCATGTCTGCAGACTATATAAATATAACAAAAAGGAAACGGATTACGTATTACTGGACAGTGTGATGCTGGAAGGATTAGCGGAAAACGCCGTCCAAGAAAGGTTAGGCAGCCACTATACAGCAAACTGGACTTCATATTATCCAGATGCAAAATTGAAAAGAATATACCTGAACCTCATATGGCCCAATCGAAATACCCCAAAATCCAGCCCCACTCATTCACAAATCCTATATGGTCTTGGGCTTTATCCAAAGATGGCAGGCTACTGCACCGGCTATTACCTGATAAAAAATTATATGGCAGCACACGATCTGACTTCACGGGACGTACTGCACATCAAATCAGAAGAAATGATCGAAAAAACAGACGAAACCTGATTCCGTCTGTTTTTTGTTTTTCTTTCACTAAAAACTTTACCAGAAGAAAAACGGAATCAAAGCCAGTGCAGCAATGGTACCCAACGCAATACCGTAGCCACGACCAAATCCACCGTAGCCATATCCTGGACCATAAAAACCACCATACCCAAAACCGCCTAAACCTTTACCATGTTGAATGGGCTGAATAAATACACGATGATGATCGACATGCTTGATGACACCACGGTGAACCCTTCCATCACGAGTTGTTATTTTGACCGGTCTTTCTTTATATTTACAGCATAGATCATAATAGTGCCTAACCGACATTTTTTCACCTCCAAATTCATTCAAAACATAAGACATTATATGAATCGGGCAGGGTTCCGGTAAGGGCAAATGCATCGGTTACGATGGAATTTACAGCAGATTGATATGAGCCCAATTCCTGCAATCTGGGAGAGTACCCATATCAATCTACATTTACCTACATATATTATTAACAAACGGTTATGGAGGTGTTAGGGAATGAGTGATTATGTTGGTGGAGCAGGCTACGGTGGAGGATTTGCCTTAATCGTAGTACTATTTATCCTGTTGATTATTGTAGGCGTTGCTTACGTTGGATATTAATGTAAACACTAAAATACAACCATTTTTAGGAGGGTTATAAATGGGATTTGGACCTAGACCGGGATGCGGATATGGCGGATCTGTTGCCGGAGCCGGATATGGCGGCGGATATGGCGGCGGATATGGCGGATCTGTTGCCGGAGCCGGATATGGCGGCGGATATGGTTACGGAGCGCCTGGATACGGCTATGGTGCCGGCGGCGGATTCGCGCTGATCGTCGTATTATTCATCCTGCTTATCATCGTTGGCGCAGCGTGGTTTTAATGACATCCAGTAAAATATCATATGATAGTAACTTAGGCTGCCGGGAATCCGGGAGCCTAAGTTACTTTTCTGATGTTATGCTGTTCCTATCTAAAAAAAGAACTGCTCAATAAATGAGACAGTCCCTTTTCATATGATCTTTATTCAGTTTCCTGACCATGTATCTGCCGTACGATTTCTTTTTCTTTTTTCGGCGGATGAAGGAACAAAGCCAGAATAAGTGCGGCAAATGCAAGGATTGTACTGCCCATAAACGCCCATTCGAATCCTGTAACTTGCGCAAGCCGTCCAATCAGTTCCGGAGAAACATTTGCGTCTGGTACAAAGCTATTGGTTCCCATTGCAACAAGTGTTACGAGTATTGCCGTGCCAATCGATGCTGAAATTTGCTGTAATGTATTGGCCACAGCTGACCCATGTGCATACCATTTTGGTGGAAGCTGATTCAACGCAGATGTCATCACCGGCATCAGCGTAAACGACAAGCCAAACATACGGATTGCATAAATAATGGTCAAATACATAAATGATGTTTCCAATGATAGTCTGGTAAACATAAACGTCGTGACAGTCACGACACTCAGGCCGATCAATGCCAGCCATTTGGCACCGAACTTATCAAAAAGCCTGCCGGTAATTGGGGACATAATGCCAATCACGATAGCTCCCGGAAGCAGCATCAAGCCTGATTCCAACGGCGTAAATTGCAGGACATTTTGCATGAACAGCGGCAACAACGTTTCCGCACCAATCAATGAAACCAAAACAGTCATCGTAATTACAATTGCCAGGGTGAAAATCCGGAATTGAAAGACACGGAATTCTAGCATTGGCGTTTTCAAAATAAGCTGCCGCCAAATGAATAATCCAATCACTGCTGTGCCGATTACAATCGCGGTGATAACCATCGGACTTCCCCATCCGTTTTCAGAAGCGATACTGAAACCGTACAAGAATGAACCAAAACCGACCGATGAAAGGATGATCGATAAGACATCTATTTTTGGTTTGCGCAATTCCGTTACATTCCGTAAAAAAAGTGCCGCAATCGTAATCGTAATGGCGACAATCGGCAGTACCGTAATGAAGAGAGAACGCCACGAAAAATGTTCCAGCAGCCATCCAGACAATGTCGGGCCGATTGCCGGACCAAACGCGATGACGATTCCGATCATCCCCATAGCGGTTCCGCGCCGTTCAACCGAAATAACAGCCAGAAGAACTGTCATCAAAAGCGGCAGCATGATTCCGGAACCGGCTGCCTGCACAACCCTGGCTAATAAAAGTACTGGATAAGAGGTAGCTATAGCTGCAATGGCAGTTCCTGTTCCAAATAATCCGATTGCAGTTAAAAATAAGCCTCTCGTTGTAAATCTATCAATTAGAAATGCCGATATTGGTATCATAATCCCATTTGTCATCAAAAAGGCAGTTGTCATCCACTGTACTTCTCCCTGTGATATGGAAAAAAACTCCTGAATCGTTGGAAGTGCAGTTGCTAGTAATGTTTCATTAATAATCCCCATGAAGGCACCTGTCAGCAAAGCAGCTATCATTAATGCTTTTTGCTTTGGCGGCAGGTCCCAGGATGTTGCTGTATCACTCATGTTAATCTCCTTTCCGTATTTCCCACGCTGTCAAAACTTTAGTTATTCGAGTTTTTAAATAAGAACGGCGATGCAGCTGAGCAAGCAGTGCATCAACCAGAAATTCTCTAGGTTTTTCTTCTGCAATTTCTTCCATCAGCAAATCAATTGTTTGCAGATCTTTCTTTAATGCGGGACTTTTTTCTGTTTTATTGTTCAGTTCTGAGCGTAATGTATTCAATTCATGGTTCATGTATTCCTTAATCGTCCCATGACAGGAACCTTCGTTACTATAAACCGGAAGAATCGGGAAAATACCCTCATCATTTTCTGCAATAGATTTAAGGCATTCAGCGATCAAATTCCCTAATCTATCCAGAGGCAAAGCGTCTCCTTTCCAAATGATGTGCATTAAGTAGTTGTGCAGGATTCCCTCCATAATAACTGCCAAATCACTTAAATATCGTTTAGTCTTTGAACCAAATGCATCCATCAATGCTTGCTTATGCCACTCATGATGAGTTTCCTGTATCCGGTCAAGAAAATCAGGAATTGGCCCTTTCACATACGGGGGGAATTCGCTCACTAAAGCAAGAAAAAAGAATCGATATTCAATAGATTTTTCCAGTTCGACCGTAATTTTCCTTTTCAGTACCAATAGGGATGACTGCTGCAGATCTTCGGCAAACTTGTCCGCTTCCCTGAACATGTCATCATAGTAGCGCTGCAAAAGTTCCAAAATCATGTTTTCTTTGGAGTCAAAATGTTTATAAAATGCACCCTTTGATATACCGCAAGCCTTGGTAATATCCTCCACCGAAGTAGCGTGAAAACCGTTGTTTTGAAACAGCTGAACAGCCGCATCCAAAAGTTCCTCATGCCGTTGTACCATGGCTGTCCCCCCCTTTATGACCATTTAGTTACAATAAGTGAATCAAAAGTCACTAAAATATCATAACATGCAGTTTTTTGTGACGCAATCAATTGAAAGAAAAAAGAAGTCATCATTTGCGGTGAAATCAATGATACACAATATACCTGCGTTTTTCTTTAGCATTTCAATTAATTGCCCGGAATACAAATCTGTCAAAAGCCGCAATGTTCACCAATTATGGTACACTTAGGTTATCAATTCAGCAGAATGGGAGATGATTAATGTGAGTTTTTGGTTCTATATTACAATCATTACGGCTTTTTCCCTTATTTACTATGGTTACGAAAAAAAGAAAAAATACGAACTAAAAGCGAAAGAAATAGAATTGGAACAGCAGAAACTGGAATTGGAAAAGATTAAAATTGAGAATGGTAAAGTTAACGAGAAGGAAACTCAATAGAGCCACTTATTGACATATCAATAAAATGCTGATAATTGTCTCTAATAAAATGAAATATAGACACCAACTTTTACGCTGGTGTCTATCATCTAGTTTCTAATTCATTTAGCCGAAACTTTCTCCAAAAAGTTCTTCAGTACATGAACGGTTTGTACACAGTCATTTAAATCAGACCACTCAGCGGGATTATGGCTGATACCATTTTTACTCTTTGTAAACAGCATCGCAACCGGCCACTTTTCACCGATGATCATCGCGTCATGCCCCGCACCGCTTGGCAAGCGGTATGGCTTAATGGCCTTCTCATGAAATGACTCCTCAAGCAACTGTTGCGTTTCTTCTTCAATTGGTACTGGCGCTACCCGCATCTTTTCGACATGATCGACGTTAACCTGATGCTTGGCGGCAACTTTCTTTGCCAATGCCATTACCCGATCAATAAGTTCATCACGCGTTTCCTTATAAATATCACGGATATCAACATAAAGCGTAACACTTCCCGGGATCACATTTACGCCATTTGGATCAACCTGCATTTTTCCAACTGTCGCAACAGCCGAATCACTGATCGAGCCCGGAAGTTCATTTACACGCCCAATAAACGCACTTGCAGCTACAAGTGTATCTTTCCGGTCATTCATAGGTGTGTTGCCGGCATGACCCGCTTCACCGGTGAATGTGAACTCAAGCCAGCACGGACCGGCAATACCAGTGACAATTCCACATGGCAAACCTTCACGCTCAAGCTGCTTCCCCTGTTCAATATGGACCTCGGCAAACATTTCGATCTCTTCCGGGCTGCGTTTAGCCTTTACATAACTGTCAACACTTAAACCACTATCAACCAATACTTCCGAAAAGTTCATCCCGTCCTGATCCACAAGCTTTAATTTTTCTTCGATATCACCCTTGCCGACAACTGCTTCACTTCCATGCAGGCCGCCATTAAACCTGGCACCTTCTTCATCCGTAAATACAACAACCTCATATGGTTTTTCCGGCTGATAACCTGTTTCCCGCCACGCTTCAGCCACTTCCAGCGCAGACAAAACGCCCAATGGACCGTCAAAATGCCCACCGTTTGGAACACTGTCCAAATGCGAACCGCTCAAAATAGCCGGATGATCATCATTTTTTCCCGCAATACGTCCAAATATATTTCCGGCTCCATCCTGACGCACATCCAGACCAGCCTCACGCATCCAGTCTGAAACCAGTTCTTTGGCGGCTTTTTCCGTTTTTGAAAATCCCGGGCGATGTGAGCCGTCGTCTTCTGTAAGCCCAATTTCAGAAATAGCATCCAGTCGTTTGGCCAGCCGCTCTCCGGAAATTCCATCTGTTTGATGTGCTGGATCGTAACCTTTCATCAACTTATCATATAACATTCCCATGCAAACACCTCCGCAATATCAGAAAATCTTAGAGTTATCAAGTTCCTATCGTGAAAGCCGGTCAACCTGACTACAATGAAAAACATGATATCACCTGCTTCGGATAATATCATGCTTTCACCGTTTATGCATGAATGCTCACTGCACCAATAACATGTCAGCTTAACGTATTTTTCACTGTTTGGCCATCTTTCATCACAAATTGAATCGTATCATGACTTGCCAGCGAATGAATGTCGTTAAGCGGATTCCCTTTTGCAACGACGACATCGGCAAGCTTACCTTGTTCCAATGTCCCGACTTGATCATCCCAGCCGAGACATTCAGCAGCCGTTTTCGTAGTAGCCACGATCGTTTCCATTGGCGCCATGCCGATGTCAGCCATCAATCCCAACTCACGCAGATTTGTACCGTGTTTCATAACACCGGCATCCGTTCCCATCGCAATCTTGACTCCGGCTTTATGTGCCTTGGCTATACTGGCTTTGTGCTGTTCGATGACTTCCTTTGATTTTTGAACAGCTGTTGCCGGCATACCTTTTTCATCGGCTGTTTCGAGTACCGCAACAGGGGCAAGCAATGTCGGGACAAGATATGTGCCGTTTTCCAGCATCAGTTCAATTGCTTCGTCATCCAGGAATATACCATGTTCTATGGAATGAATTCCTGCCCTGACAGCATTTTTGATTCCTTCAGCACCTTGTGCGTGTGCCATCACTTTAGTCCCTTTGCGAAAATGACCTTCCTCTACCATGACCTTTAGTTCCTCCTGAGAAAACTGGGTGAATTCCGGATGGTCTGTCGGACTCAGCACCCCGCCAGTTGCATGCACTTTTATCACTTCCGCACCGGCACGCAGCATTTCACGCGTTTTTTTTCGGACTTCTTCCACTCCATCACAACGACCATCAGGCATGCCGCGGTAACCTGATGGCAAGATATCCATTACATCGCCCGAAACCTGATAACCATCACCATGCCCGCCGGTTGTCGTAAGAGCGTTAATGCTTAATTGCAAACGCGGACCCTTAATCAGCCCGTTCTCAACCGCTTTTTTCACGCCACGATCAGTTCCAAGTGCATCCCGAACAGTCGTAATACCGGCGTGTAACGTTGTTTCCAAATACTGTGCTGCCTGATAATACATATAGGAAAATGGTGTCGTTAATTTTTCCGAAACCGGTGTGTATTCCATCATCATATGCACATGAGAATCGATCAAACCCGGCATGATGGTTCCGCCTTGTGCATCGACGACAGTCTCATCCCCTTCTGCTATATAATGTTGCTCAGGACCGACATAAACCAAACGATCGTTTTCCGTTACCACAATTGAATCTTTCTGCGGCTCACCGCCATTACCGTCAACTAATAGTCCATTTTTGATCAATTTTCTTGCCATCTTAATTCCTCCCTTTCTATCTTACAATGTCCCAATCAATACACCTGCTACCACAACTGAAGCGACTGTAACCGTTGTGAATCCGCCAATCAGCATCGGTGCCATTAATTCATTAAAAATGGCCTTTTCCTCCTGCTCATTTCTGGCAACACTGCGGCTCACTTCCTCACACAGTATATAATCACCAGGGAATCCAAACAGAGCTGTCAGCGCAACCGGCATTCCTTTATACGGATGCCATTTGACGAGTTTCGAGACAATAAAACCGCCGAGTACCAAGCCAAATGTACCCAGAACCAGGATCGTTATAATAGCTGGTAAATTGTTTAAAACATCCTGTGGCGTCACATCCGCCATCGTACCAATTACAACGAAAATAATCGCCACCATTGTCAGTGTGAATGAATTGGATCGTTCCAGTGTTCTTGGTTCGAATAGTCCAACTTTAAGACCTGTTATACCAATTGCTAGACACCACAGACTGTAATGGATTGGTGTCACCTCGCCCAGCGCAACCCCAACAGCTGCCCCTGCGAACACGAAGAATAATTTCATGGTTGCACTTGATTTAACCGGACTTGCCTTTTTATCGGTATCAGTGATTGCTGCAGCTTCATCGATCGGATCATCGGCAATAATTGCGCCATTATCCAAATTGTTCTGAAATTTTTTAGCATACTTTCGCAAAAAATTCAGCGCCAACGGCATTCCCAACACACCCTGGAATGCGACAATCAATGCCGGAATGATCACAAGACTGGTCATTCCGATCTCCGACAGCCTTTCTGACGTAATTAAAAGTGCGACAACCCCGCCACTGACCGGTCCGATTCCTGCAATAGCGGTAGCATAGTCAAAAACAATTGGAACAATGACCAAAATAAGAACAGCTGCTGAAGTTATCCCGCCTAAAGCGATTAAGACAGCTTTATACTGACTCTTAAGGATTGAGAAGGGAATCATTGTACCCATATGAAGAATGGCAGGACCGACTAAAATGGATCCCAGTGCAGCAAATGTCGACTTTTCCAGAATATCTTCCGGAAAAATACCTGTCCACACCATAACTAAAAAGCCAACCATCGCTGTAAGCAGCATCGGAATTCTGGCTTTCGATAAGATGGACAGCCATTCTCCCAGTGCGATTAGTGCAAAGATTAAAACAGTAGCAATTAGTGGATTGCTTAGCATGGTTTGTAATCCCTCCTCAGAAAAATTTAATCAACACTATATCACTCCAGCTTTTGCTTGTCCACCCCATTTTTTGACTTTTTTCTACAGTTTCAATATTAACAGTTCATGCATTTTTGTGAAGAGGGATAATAAATTGATGATTAAAAGTGCAATCAATTAATAAAGTAAGCGATTACGAAGCTTGTGAAATATATCGTTTGCACAAGAACTGCTAAGTAAAAATTGGCAGAAAAAATTTTTATAAACTTTTACTTTCATGCGACTTTCAGATCCGAAAAGAGCTTCATCCGCCCACCACTCTTTGCTTCTTTCACATAATTTATTAGTAAAAATAAAGTGAAGGAGTGAGAAAAGTGAACGCAAAAAAAGATAACAACAATCAGCCTGGACGATTTGATATTGATATGTCGCCATTCAGGGATTTAATGGGTCATATGGACACTTTTTTCAATGAATCATTCAAGCAAATGAATTCATTCTTTAAAATGCGGCCATTTTGGGTAGATGTAGACGAACGAGAATCAGAAGTAATTGTGACAGCTGAATTGCCAGGATACAAGCGAGATCAAATCCAACTGGAAATAGTTGGCCACCAACTGCGAATCACCGCACAAGGTACTTCCACCCATGAGGCAAAAAATATCAGTACTAATGACAGCCATACAAGACAATCATTTCAAAAATCAGAACGTACAATTGCACTGCCATTTCCGATTCTTAAAAGGGAAACAAAGGCTTCGTTTCATGATGGATTACTGAAAATTGTCATTCCAAAAAAAGAATCCGAAAGAGAATATATTGATATAAATGACGATTAGAAAAATGTGGGTTCATCCTCTTTATACGTTCTGACGACAGAAAAAAGCCGGTGTTCGACAGATGTGGAAAACCGGCTTTTCGAATTAAATGAATGATTCATTCCAATATGACCTGCTGATTCCATAACATCTATAGTAAGTCTTTACCTCCATCCCAGCGATCCGCCATAAATTTTTCTGACTCACCTGTATTTCCATTGATATAGAACGTCTCATTGACCAGTCCGCTCCGAATAACGACCTTCCATAGCGGTAGATACACTAGGAAAAGCTCGTTTATCTCATGTCTCGGTTTTTTCAAAACATATGAGCGGTTAATCTGCCTTGTCTGGACATATTTGATATACCTGACAGCATCATCCTGATTAGATATGCGCATTGGGATAAGGTCATCATGATTAACTTGTTGATCTGTTATCGGAGGGATTCGGGAAAACACCCCCCTGTAACCCGAGACGGCATCAACAAAAATCATATTCGGCTGTTCGCGTGGCGAAAATGGCGGCCGATCAGCGATAACCAGTGTTTTGGCAAGCCAGAATGGATGATAAATTAATTTGCACACCTTGGCATGTTGTTGTAAATATTTTTCATTTACTGTACGATTTAGCCGAGCTTTAAAACCGGCAGCTTTATAAACATGATTCAATAAATTATTTTCTGAAACGATGACTTTATTCCTGATTAGTTTAATGGACACATTGTTTGATTGCACACTAACCTCTTCTTTCTGCTATTCCAAATGAGTATGATAGTGATCTACCCTTGCCTGAATCTCTTGTGATGGCGGTTCGGTCATTAAACTGACGACAATCATCAGAATCAATGACACAGGTGCTGCGATAATCGGTTCAGCATTGGTTGGCAGCCACTGACCGATAATTAGGACAAGAAATACAATAGAACCGCCAACCATACCTGTCAATGCCCCCATCGTATTGGCTCGTTTCCACCATATACCAAGAACAATTGGAAATCCAAAGGCCGATAAAAGAAATCCGCCGACCCAGCCGACCATAATCGCAATCAATCCAGGCGGATCAATCGCAATCAGGATACCAGCGATACTGGCAATAATCATGACCACTAACCCAAGACCAGTTACAAAACGTTCATTCGCTTTCGGATTAATATGTTCCTTGTAAATATCATGAGCAATACCAGCTGAAATGGCCAAAAGCATCGCATCAGCAGACGACATAATTGCCGCCATCAGACCGGCAAGCATGATCCCTCCCAGAATGGCAGGAAGATATTGCTCTATAACCGAGACAAAAATCATATCCGTGTTATCGAGTGTATCAATAATTCCCATGCTTGCTCCTGCAGCTGTAACAAAAAATCCAGCTATAAATAATGTTAAATAAATCAGGCATGCCCACATGGCGGTACGGCGGGCTGTTTTGGCATCACGGGAAGCAAAATTACGCATCACCACAGATGGTGAAATGATTCCAAACCATAAAAACGCGATAAACAAACCGAAATAAGACATCCATGGCTGCGTGATATCACCAAATGCCGGATCCACCGCCATTGCATCATTGATCAGTGACACAACACCATTATGGTCAACCAATATAAATAATGCCAGGATAACAATTCCTATTAGCATAATAGCACCCTGAATCAGATCGGTATACGTAATCGCCCACATTCCGCCCAATGCAGCATAAAGTGTAAATCCCAGACCTAAAATGATGACAGCAGTCACGTAATCAATGCCCAGTACATGCGAGCCAATCAGCCCGGAAGCTGTTAACTGCGGTACCATATAAAATGTCATGCCGATGACGACTACAGCAGCAGCCACAATTTGTACCGATTTCCCGAACCGCTGTTTGAAAAATTCTGGCAGCGTTTTCACACCTGACCGGCGAATTTGGCCGGAAACGAGAAACATTGAGAAAGGAAGAATCGCGATAACACCAAACGCATATGTGAAAAAGTACGGCACACCTAACGCTACCCCAGACCCGACTGCCCCCATCAGAGAACTGGAGCTTGCAACTGCAGCAAAAATGGCAAATGCCCCAACAAAGGTATTAATGCTCTTTCCGGCAGTAAAATAATCAGCTTCCGACTGCCGTGCTCGTCTGTAAAAATATATTCCGATAACTGTCATAACGACCAAATAGATTAGCAGAATAATCGTTTCAGTTACTTGCATACGACATGTCCTCCTTCTTTATTACGACTTCTATGAATCATTTTTTCTTTCAATGTTTTCAATCCATAAAACATAAACGATGGCTAACAAAAACCAGAAAAATAAACCGATGAACATGAACCATCCAACCAGTGAAATACCCAGCCAATAAATATCTGTCGGCCACCAGACAAATACAAATGCCGAATACATAACCAGAACTACTGTTAAAATAAGGCCGGGATCCTGAAATTTGGATCTTGATGCCATGAGAAATCTCCCCCCTCACTAGATTTTTTGACAATTAAACGGAAAAACCTCTGTGAAAATATTAACAAAAACTTTGTCTATTTTCCAATAATTTTGTATATTACATTTGTTTGCATCACCATCATATTTCTATAAATAACGAAAAGGAATACCAAGTATATCATTATACATTTCACTTAACTGCTCGTGTTACACGGCACTGGTGTTATTTGGCAATGCCCTGTTCCGCAACCGGGATTCAGAATGGACATTCCTTTATTCAATTGTTCGTATCCAAGGCATATTTCTGGTTAACTGAAGACCCCTGGGATGTGCATCTTCAACCCCATATATGCTAATGCTTCAAGATATTTATTTTTCCCATATTTATTCGCCCTTTGCTGTCAATATGACCCCTTTTTATGAGTGAGCATACAAATGTTTTCGTTATCATAAAACTAGAATCATTAAAGCCAGGATGACATCCTGCTGATTTTTCAACCATTCATAATATGGTACATGTGATGATATTTGATGTTTTTTAAACATAAAGCTTCCTCTGTCCACACTATGGATTCATTCATGCATAGTATAACACTATCCATGGTAAGGAGGTGCTTTTTAATGAGTGCAGGATATGCAGGGGGCGGTGGCTTTGCCCTGATTGTTGTATTGTTCATTCTGCTCATCATCGTTGGCAGTGCCTACGTTGGTGGCGGCTATGGAGGCTTCGGCGGTGGCTACTAAGCTGAAGGAGGCTTTTCATCGCAAGTCTTTTTTCGAAACACGCTTGTTTTTATCAAGTGAGGCTTATGGAGCATCTCCATAAGCCTTTTAACATTTCCGTAATAGATAACGGAAGCAGCGTACCCGTATATTTAAAGATGAACATAATTTTCATCTTTTAAGGAAAACTAAACCCAGAATACATGAAGGGAGTGTCATGTCATGGGAATCTTAGACGGTAAACCACAAGAGGAGCCATTCCATTCCGGAGAGGTTTTTCATCTCTGGTCCTACTTATACAGCACAAAAGCAACGTTAGTAACTTTGCAGGTTTTGATCAATCATACTGGTGATCATGATTTAAAAACGTTTTTGGAAGACCTTTTGGAAAATAGCTTTACACAGGAAGAGCAGCAGGTTGAAACCATTTTAAAAGAAACGGGTATACGGCTTCCGCCTGCCCCGCCTGACCGTCCGAATGTGGAAGTACAGGATATCCCTGCCGGAGCTCGTTTTCATGATGATGAAATTGCCGGACTCGTTCAAAAAGAAATGATCACAGGACGAATACTGTGCAGCTATATGATGGGCATTTCAATCAGAGAAGACATCATAACAATGATTGGTGAATTCCATACACAAAAAGCTGAGTATGAAAGTAAACTTTTAACGATCACAAAAGAAAAAGGCTGGATCGTACCCCCGCCCATTAACATAAAGTGAAACTTCATTCAGCGGACGTATTTTCCGCTGAATGTTAGTTGAACCGAATCGGACCTTTACAGGCAGTTGTTTCCTGCGCTTTTTCAGTCCTTCTACAACTTTAATGCGGGAACTTACTGCCTGTTATGGCGGGATAAAGTGAAACTTCATTCAGCGGACGTATTTTCCGCTGAATGTTAGTTGAACCGAATCGGACCTTTACGACACATAGCGCGTGACGAACTTAGCCGCCTGACAGTTAATCCTCTGTCAGCTTTCCTGCTTTATCCTCAAATTTGAAGTGAAAATTTTACTGCCTGTTACATGCGAGATTAAATGAGTGTCTGGGAGTGAGAGAACGTGGCATCAAACAATAAAAGCATGACGATAACTGCAATCGGTTCCATTCCATTAATTATGACGCTGGGAAATTCCATGTTAATTCCTATTTTTCCGGCCATGAAATCCGCCTTAAATTTATCTCAAATGCAAGTTAGTCTGACCATTACGGTTTTCTCGATCGCTGGAGCCATATTTATTCCGTTTGTCGGATACCTTTCCGACCGCTTTTCCAGAAAAATCGTTATTCTGCCGTCCTTAATATTATATGGACTTGGAGGACTTTTGGCAGGGTTTGGTGCAGCCACTTTTTCCCATTCCTATGTATGGATTTTAATTGGGAGGACGCTGCAGGGCATCGGAGCAGCCGGAACCGCACCAATCGCAATGGCACTGACCGGTGACTTGTTTAAAGGCAGCGAACAAAGCCGTGTACTTGGAATATTCGAAGCATCAAACGGGCTGGGAAAAGTGTTATCACCCATATTGGGATCACTTTTGGGCTTAATGGTTTGGTATGCTGTATTTTTTGCTTTCCCTGCCGTTTGTGTAATCGCCATTCTGCTTGTCTGGATTTTTGTTAAAGAAAAAAGCAACCGCCAGGCTCCACCCCCATTTGGCAAATATGTCCATGGCTTGTTAAATGTATTTAAACAAGAAGGAAGATGGCTATTTACAACCTATCTTGCCGGCGGAGCATGTTTATTCACCCTGTTTGGCATTCTGTTCTTCTTATCAGATGTTTTGGAGCAAAAATATCATATTGATGGTGTCATCAAGGGGCTTATTTTAGCCATCCCTTTGCTTATTATGGTCACAACCTCTTATATTACCGGCAGCAAAATCGGCAAGAATCTGGAGAAAATGAAGAAAATAGCTGTCATCGGGTTTGTCCTCATGACGATTTCATATGGTTCGCTCGTTTTTTTCGAAAAGCTTGTCCCATTCCTTGCCGTGCTTGGTATCAGCAGTGTTGGGGCAGGTTTGGTGCTGCCATGTGTCAACAGCATCATCACCGGGGCCGTTAAAAAAGAGCGACGTGGATTTGTCACGTCTTTATATGGGTCTGTCCGGTTCCTTGGTGTTGCAGCAGGACCCCCGGTATTTTCACGATTAATGGACTGGTCGAGAACCGGCATGTTTATTTCGCTTGCAGTATTTACGCTAATCGTCGGAATCCTTGTTTTACTTCTGATACGTGTGAAAGGAAAAGATGGAAAGGAGAATAAAAACACACCTGTCAGATATAACTATTTATAGCATAAGCATTATGTTTTTTTCCGCCAGCTTAATGTATAAACATGATAAAAATCAAGGCGGTATACAAGATCAACCATCGTGGTGGAAATCCATTGACTGATCAGTGCCAGAATAACGATCTCCCAGCTGATAACAGCCGCTGTTACGAAGAAGATGGAGATGTTTATGAAAAATAAAGGTTTCCCCGGCAAAATATTTCTTCCGTGAGAGATCATGAAGGCAACGACGCCTACTCCTCCATTGGAAACACCCTGGCGCATAAGAATGCCAATTCCGGTCCCAAGGAAAACAGAACCAATGACAAGATCCAATAAAAGGTTCCTGTGAACGATTGGAAAAGTACTCTCAAAAAAATCAATTGACAAAGACGTCATCGTAATGCCGACAAAGGTCCATAACGCAAATCGCTTCCCCAAATACTGTACGCCAAGCATCAGCATAGTAAAATTAACGATCCAAAGAGAGGGTCCCATACTAATGTTAAACCAATGATTTAATAGTACCGCTATTCCGCCTGCACCACCGGATGGAATGGCTTGAGGAAATAAAAACAGTCCCATGCCAAATCCTTGCAGAGCTCCTCCCGCTACTACCAGTCCACATTTTTTCATGAATAGTTTCATGGGTTCCTCCTGAATAGGACCAAACATTTTTCATTACCGTTCCTGGTTTGGACAACTTTCCCTTATGCTTATTCGATGTCAATGATATTCATGAATGAAATATGAAAGTTAGAGAAGGCTTTTTTAAGTAATGACTATGGCTAATGAACAAGCAAGATCCAGGATGCCCTTCAGAAATTGAGCAAATCCTAAAACCAGTTAGAAGGCATCGAACGCGTTAGAGCAGATACAGTTGACGGCGAATTTAAAGTTGAATATGATGACAAGAAAATTTCAAATGAGCAAATAGTGGGCAACCTGCAAGATCATCATTTTCATATCACACAGGAACAATAACACGTTTTTGAGCAAGTTTTTCTGAATGGGATCAACGAAAGCGGGGTAATCTAATAGCGGAAGGATGTTACGAATAAAGGATTTATTTAGGAGGTTGACAATGGGAGTATTAAGCGGTAATCCTAAAGATGAACCAATGCACTATGGTGAAGTCTTCGGAACATGGACTTTTCTGACAGCAGCGAAGGGCATGGTTGCAGGTAACCAAACACATCTAAACCATGCCGGCGATGAAGATCTGCGGAAATTGCTTGAAGAAACAATTCAAACTGCGCGGCAACAGATTGAACAGGTTGAAACACTCTTAAAAGATAATGGCGTCGGTCTGCCGCCAACACCCGCGGAACGTCCGAAAGCTGCTTTGGAAAATATTCCGCCCGGAGCACGTTTTCAAGACCCGGAAATTGCAGTTGCTCTATCAGGTGAAATTGCTGCAGGGTTAGTGTCATGCAGTAAAATAATCGGTGAAGCAACACGGGAAGACATTGCCATGATGTTCGGTCAATTCCATACACAAAAAGCAACTCTCGGGGCAAAAGTTCTCAGACTTAATAAAGAGAAAGGCTGGCTGGTTCCTCCTCCCTTGCATCAGAGTAAGGCAGAGGACAGATAAAGGCTGGACCAGCTTGAATAATCACAATTCAGCTTCATAATCAAAAAAGAGAACAGATTAGTATTGCCCGTTGTCTGTTCTCTTTTTTATTATTCCAGCTGCCATGCGCTTATCAGCTAATAAACCATATCAATATCGTGATAATATTTAAATTCCAGCAGATTATTAGCCGGATCGATCAGGAAAAACGTCATATGCTCTTCCTGCTTTCCTTCAAATCGTACCATTGGCTTTTTAAAAAACGGAAGTTCTTGACTGGTTGCAAATTCCAACGTCTGATCATATTCGTCCTTATCCAAAAACGTAATCCCAAAATGACGCGGGTACATTTTTGGCTGTTCATCAATATTTTCCGGACTTAAATGACATACAACCTGGTCACCGAAAAAATCAAATGTTACCCGATCATAATACCTTCTGGCAAGTTTGCATCCAAGTTTTTCATAAAATTCTACGGTTTCATCCAGTTCCTTACAAGGAATTGCTAAATGAAACACTTTATTTGTATTTCGCATGTAAATCCCCCTTAATTTATTAAACTTTTTTATCCTCAAGATCAAACGTATCGGAACGTAAACCCAAACGCAAAGTCTCAACTGAAATGACATCTGATAAGGCAATATTGGCAAGGTTGACATTCGATCCTGCCTGCTGAATAAAATACGTTTGCAGCTTTTTCGTCGGTGCTTCAAAAATAAGCCTTTCGATCGGAATATTTGAATCAATAATTGGCTGAAAAATATCCAGGCGAATGTTTCCGTCTTCCCGGCATATTCCACTCGTACCACTTTCTCTTGCCTCCGTTATGACTTTTGCTGCCCCTGCCTCCAGATCCTCCTGAATGTTTTCCAGCCACTCGCTGGAGTCCTGATGGTCAGCTGATGAAACATCTTTATTTCCAACTTCACTCAAAACGGTAAAATCATGTGTGAATGCTTCAATGAAGCGTGCTTTTTTATGATTGGAAATCGATACGGTTCCGTTAGAAATTTCAACATAATGACAATGATAGGTTTTGCAGTAGTCATAAAACGCCTCAACTTTGTCCTGAGCCAAAAATTTTTCAAATAACGTTCCGCCAAAAAAGAATTCAATGTCATGTTCACGTAAATAATCGATCTTTTGCCACAGAAAATGAGTTACAAGTGATGTGCCCCAGCCGAACTTAACAAGATCAATATACTTACTGGCACTGCGGATGGTATCCATGAATAGGTTGATAGGAGCACCATTATCGATTAAAATCGTTAAGCCTTTATTCCTTGGCTTCCCTTCTCTTTTTGGCAGCATTAATGCTGTTCCTGTCATACCGTAACCCTCTCAATCATTGGTATTTCAGTCGTCTTATTAACCTTCATGACAAAATTGGTATCCAGTTCCCTGATACAATAAGCAATATCTTCCTGAATAAACGCTGTATTGCGCTTGTCAAAAAACTTTCCAGCCACATGTGAACGCTTGATCCTTTCCCTTACCTCCAGTGCTGAAAGAGAATTGGCATTTTCTAATATACTTTTGATATACTTTGCACAGGCAAGGTCATCATCCCCATCAGGGTGGGAAGCAATGATATGGACGGTTTTTTCTTTTTCATCTGCAAACCGTTCTCTAACGAATTCTGCCGTTTGTCTTGCATTTGTGAAGCCTGTAACAAACACATGATCAGATGGCAGATTGTTTAAAGCAGCCCGCACCCCGTTCGTCGTCTTTTGGACTAGTGTTTTTCCGGAAAGGTTTTTTTGCTGGAGGTGGTATGGTGAGTTATCAATATCAAAACCTTCAATCGCATAACCCGCTGTTTCCCCTGCTAAAAGGTATTCCGGATTTTCCTGCTTTATCTCAAACGCCTGGTCTACTGTCTCGACAAGATAGATACGACTTACGCCTTGCAGGAAAGCATAATGCGCTAAAGTAAATGCCCGAATCACATCAATGACAATCGTAATATCAGCAACTGTTGATGGGGCTGTTCTGCCTTGGTAAATGCTGATGTACATGATTATTCTCCTTACGTTAATGAAGTCGTTATCTGTTGGGCAAGGTTTCATAACAGCTACTCCAGTTAAGTGGGCACGCAACTTATACAAAGTATATTCGCCCAATGGATATTCGTTACTATTTTTATTCATATATTTTGTTACAGGGAAATGGACTAGTTCGCTTTAACAATCACCAAGCTCATTGAATACATTGACTTTAAGGCAAACACCCAGTCAGTGTTATGAAAGCAATACGAGAAAGCGAGGGGAAAATATGGGAGACAGATTAACCTATGATAACTGGGATGAACACGACCATGAGAGACTCAACAATACACTAACCGATTTCATGGATGTGATTAAGTGGGCCTTTCAGGAGTATCAGGATAAGATCGTCTATGCCTGCAGCTTTGGGGCAGAAGGAATGGTGCTGCTGGACCTTATCTCAAAGGTTAACCCGCAGGCAACTATCGTTTTTTTAGATACGGGGTTACATTTTAAAGAAACGTATGCCCTTATTGATAAAGTAAAACAACACTATCCAAAACTTCATATTAAAATGGCTGAACCTGTTTTAACAGTCGAACAGCAGGCAGCTGAATACGGGGACAAATTATGGGAACGTCATCCCAACCTGTGCTGTCATATGCGGAAAATCGAACCATTGCAGCAGGAGCTGGCAAGTGCAGATGCCTGGCTTTCCGGATTAAGACGGGAACAATCTGTCAGCAGACAAAACACCGCATATATTAATCAAGACGACAAGTTCAAGCGAATTAAAATTTGCCCGTTAATTCATTGGACTTGGGATGATGTCTGGAGATATATCAATTTAAACAACCTGCCTTACAACACGTTACATGACAACCATTATCCAAGTATCGGATGTGAAATGTGTACATTGCCCGTAAAAAACGAAACAGATATACGTTCAGGGAGATGGGCAAATTTTGCGAAACAAGAGTGTGGACTGCACCAAACATAACTATGTACTTTTTATATTGATCACAATACTCTTAATTTATGATGGCTTTCTTTTTTTCTGTCAACATTGGTGCAAGCGGTGGCAGCAGCTTCAATCGGTTTTGCATACGGATCCGGGGCATCAAAAAAAGAAAAACGGTATTACTCATTTGTGGAATCGAAAATCTGCGTGTTTCTCGAAGCATTATGAGGCGGAGGTGAGGTTGTCAAAACAATCGGGGCAGGCATTGTCCCCGAAAGCGATTCCACCTACGAGCCGTCTGTCAACCCCGAACTAACGATTCATACAGAACAATGCACAGTAAAAGACGACCAATAGTCCGTTTTAGCGGAGGAAATATACGTAGACTCCAGCGGGAGGAAAGGCATGTGTGAGACCCTGCAGTGCGAATGCACGCGGAGGCTCACCAGCCGCCCGCGGAAAGCGACGAACGAAAATCCACCGAGTAAACCGCGAGTTGCGAGGAGTGCTGCTTCTCGGAATTTCATTCAACACGACGAGCAGCAAGTATATTTCTGCAGCGTTGATACCTTACTTTGTTTGTTCGGATTTTTGTTTTATAAAGGTTCTTTTATCCCAGCCTCATTTTTTGATCATAACTAAACAAAATCCTGACACGGCGATAGAGTGAATACTGGAAAAACATGCCTGTCATAGAAGTTTATCATGAAGAAACAATAATAATGAATGGAGGTGGTACGATGGATAAAAAGAAGCGAAAATCAGCAATAAACCGTGATGTTACTGCTCCAGGTATGGACCCGGAGGATGCTTATGGTGTACAAGCATCCGAAACTGATATAAAAAAGGGTGAATCAACGAAAGTTACAAGGCTATCTTATGATGAGTATGAGCCGAGCGAGAATGAATGAGATTTATTTCTAAACCTGGAAAGTTGGGCTGTAAATGAACATTTCCGAACTAGTGCTCCGAATTGTATTATCATTTATTGTACTATTTATTTTAGCAAGAATTATGGGCAGGAAAGAAATTAGTCAGATGACATTTTTCAATTTTATTTCCGCAATCGCGATTGGCTCCATTTCAGCCAACCTTGTTGTCAGTCAAAATCTTAGTATTCGAAATGGCTTGATAGCAATGGTTGGATGGGCAATGTTCACTATCGTTATGGGGTTCATAGACATAAAATCCAAAAGTGCGCGAAAAATAATGACCGGACAGCCCCTGATCGTTGTTAAAGATGGAAAAATTATGGAAAATGCGCTCCGTAAAGCCCGACTGGACATCAATTCGCTTAACGCCTTACTAAGACAGAAAAATATATTTGCTATGTCAGATGTCAACTATGCCATTTTTGAAACCAGCGGCAAACTCTCAGTCCTGAAAAAGGAAAACAAGCGGACTGTTACGAAAGGTGATATGAATATCACAAATCCAATTCCGACTCCTTACCCAATCGGAACTGAAGTTATATCTGACGGAAGGGTTAACACGAACAATCTCTCAGCATTAAATCTTGACATGAACTGGTTGGAACAACAGGTTGGACAAGCAGGAGCAAAAACTTTTTCACAAATTTTTTACGCAGAAGTTCAGCCTGATGGTACGCTTTATGTAGACAAAAAGGATGATGCCGTGGAATAAACAGTCAATACATATTGTCTGCTTATAATCGAGATGGATCAAAGTGATAAACAGCGGATTTCTCAAAATTCATCAGCGATTTATTTGGTCTAATGATCGGCTTTTCCTATATAATCCAATCAATACAAACAGACCCCGAGTGAATGATATTTGCTCAGGGCAGTTGTACTTATTTCGAATGATCATGACTTCGTGATACGGATTCGTGATCATTTTGACAAAACAGGGAATCCTCATGTGGGTGTTCTTCACTCTCCATCTGAACTGTTACGTGGCCGATATCTTTATGTTCCAGTTTTTGCTCAATACTTCGCAACAGCTTTTGACTTTCATGTACTGAGAGTTCTCCGTCTACCACCGCATGACAGGAGAGCGCATTTTGACCGCTCGTGATACTCCACACATGCAGGTCATGGATCGCAATAATTTCCTCGATCTTTTCAATCGTGTTAATAATATCATCCAGCTCAACGTTTTTAGGTGTGCCTTCCATTAATACGTGAACCGCATCTTTTGTAACACGCCAACCACTTACCAGTACAAGAATTGCAACAAGCACACTCGCTAGCGGATCAGCCCAGCCCCAGCCGAAAAACATAATCAAGAGTGCCGCGCTGACCGCACCGATGGAACCAAATAGATCACCCAGCACGTGAAGAAAAGCTGCACGTAAATTGAGATTTTCGTCGGTATCACCACGCATTAAAATCCAGGCAACCACGATATTTACGATCAGCCCAATGGAAGCAATGACTAACATGCCCGTTGACGCAACTTCAGGTGGATCCATAAAACGATGATAAGCTTCATAAAAAATGTATAAGGAAATGAGTATGAGCGTTACACCATTAAAAACAGCCGCCAAAATTTCAAATCGTTTATAGCCATATGTTTTATGATAACTGGCCACCTTCTCTCCAAGTTTAAATGCCAGGAGCCCAACGCCAAGTGAAACAGCATCGCTTAACATATGTCCTGCATCGGATAATAGCGCCAAACTGTTTGTTAAAAATCCGCCGATTGCCTCGATCACCATGTATGCTGTTATAATGATAAAGCTGATCATTAATGCCTTTTTGTTTGCACCATGTGTATGATCATGACTGTGATTGTGTCCCAATTGGAAACCTCCCAATACCATCCATTCATAGCTGCTCATATATTAATATTAATCATATGACTAACTGTGATAGGCGTGATCAATCGTTTGTTTCAGCAAATTCATGACATGTTCATCATCATGCGAATAGTACAACGTTGTTCCTTCTCTGCGGTTTTTTACCAACCGTAAATTTTTCAGGAACCGTAACTGATGTGAAACAGTTGATTGCCTTAGATGTATGTTCTCAGCAATTTGATTCACGGAATGTTCATGATGAAAAAGCAAATGGAGAATCCGAATTCTGGTTGGATCTCCTAATGCCTTAAATGTTTGTGATACGACAAATAAGGTTTCTTCGTCCAAGTCCTCATATGGATCATTCTCATAGTGCTCATCCATTACAATTCCCTCACCTTGAAAAATTAATTCGATTGCTTCGAAATATGTGATTATATTAGCATGTATTCATATTATAAATGAACGTGTGATGATAGTCAAAAACGGGCTTTCTATGCCGCTAAACGAAAGATTAGACTTGCATGCAGCAAATCTCCTAGTTAAAAAAATAAAGGCTGAAGATATTCACATATCTTCAGCCGGCAATGAGCTATTCCCCCCTTCAAGAGGGGGACAAGTAAGGATAGACGTCCACCGGCCTGTTAACTCCGGGGAGGTCTATTTTTTTGGTCCGTGATCGTTGCAACAATTGTTGCAATGCAAACATCAAAACCAGTGTCTCGAATACGAACAAGACAACATTCATTATAGCATGACACATGACACTACAAGGACGGAAATGCAACGCCCCCCCCTTAAGTAAAATGTGACCATTACATGTATTCATGATACGCTGCAGTTAGCTTGTATTTAAAATTAAAATAAGTCACTCAATCTCACAAAACAAACCCGCCATACACGAGCGTTCCCATAATCACAAAGGCCGGATGAATTTTAAAACGCTCCAGCAATAAATAACTGACGCCGATGAGAAAAGCCGTCTGCCATATACCGATCCCTTCATATGAATCAACGAAAAACCGCCATGCCATCAGACCGAGCAAAATGGCAATGACCGGCCGCACATACAATGTCAGTCGTTTGACTTTCGGGGAATCTTTATACTTATATAAAATCCCCATTAATAAAATCATCAGGATCAGCGATGGGGCAACCGTGGCTAAAATAGCTACTATAGCACCGGGAATCCCTCCAACTTCATATCCGATATAACCGGCCATTTTGGTGGCAATCGGGCCTGGAAGAGAATTCCCAAGTGCAAGCACTTCACTGAATTCCTGGACAGACATCCATTCATAGCGTTGGACTACTTCATTCTCAATCAGCGGTATCGATGCAGGACCTCCTCCATAACCTAGGATTCCCGGAATAAAGAAAGCGATAAAAATGTTCCAGTAAAGAATCAAGACCTTTCACCTTCCTTTGCACGGCCTGCATCCCGCTTGGATAATGCTATAATGATCAAGGCTGCTATGGCAATTCCCGGATGAACCCCTGCAAATTCCAATAGAACTAGGATAATGGCGCTCATAACAATCGTTTGTGTCCACCCTATGCCTTTGCCCGCCTTTTCAAAAAATTGCCACGTCAAAACAGCCAGCATAACACCGACTACCGGCATAACAGCGGCTGTCATTCCGTTCACCCAATCAAAATCCCTGATGGACGATAACGACATTAACAGGGCAATCATTAACAGGATAGTCGGCAATATAGTAGCCACTATAGCGCTGATCATCCCCAATAAACCGGATATACGATGACCGATATAGCCGGCCATTTTCGTGGCAATCGGCCCGGGAAGCGTATTGCCCAATGCTAAAATATCGCCAAATTCCTCATCATTCACCCATTTATACTTATCCACCACTTCTTTATGAATCAGCGGAATTGATCCGGGTCCGCCCCCATATCCAAGGATTCCTACCCGGAAGAAAGCCAGAAAAAGGTGCAGATGCTGGCGTCCCTTATTCCGGCCTTCATTTACTTCGTCTTGATTATTCACCAGCAAGCTACTCCACCATCCGTCCGTGTTTCAGTGCCACCGACAAGTACGCCGGTATCAGCATCGCGCCAAATAATTTGACCCCTTCCAAAACCGTTTGGCTCCAGTTGGATCGTCACGTCATGCGCTTTTTCCGATAGTCCTTGAGCGATATGATGAGGAAAGCGGTTCTCCACTTCTATTTTTTTATCCTTAAACCATTGCCATCTTGGCGCATCCAATGCAGCCTGTGGTGTCAGTCCAAAATCAATCGTATTCATGACGACCTGTACATGCCCTTGTGGCTGCATAAAACCACCCATAACACCAAAAGGACCGACAGGCTGATTCCCTTGTGTCATGAATCCCGGAATGATCGTATGATAGCTTCTCTTGCCGCCTGCTAAAGCATTAATATGTTCGGGATCGATTGAAAAGTTATGTCCGCGGTTCTGCAAGGCAATACCGGTCCCCGGAACAACCAAGCCAGATCCAAAACCCATATAATTGCTCTGGATGAACGATACCATATTCCCTTCATTGTCTGCTGCAGCAAGATATACCGTCCCCCCCTGCGAAGGTTCACCGGCTTCAGGAAGCTGAGCAGTCTTGCCGATCAGCTGTTTTCTGCTCTTGGCATACAATTCACTCAGCAATTCTTCTGTTGAATACCTCATATGATTTTCATCTGTAATATGCGCCTGGCCGTCAGCGAATGCCAGTTTAATTGCTTCGATTTGTTTGTGGTATGTATCCACAGATTCTTTTTCCGTGAAATGAAACTCTTTCAAAATATTAAGAGCCTGCAGCGCAACTAGACCCTGACCATTCGGAGGAATCTCCCAAACATCATACCCTCTGTAATGGACGCTAATTGGCTCCACCCATTCAGATTGATGTGCCGCCAAGTCATCAGCGGACAGAAATCCCCCATTTTCTTCTGAAAATGAAGCAATTTTTTCCGCCAGTTCACCGTGATAAAAGGCTTCAGCATTTGTTTCAGCGATTTTTTCCAGTGTCTTTGCATGATTTTCCGAAGCCCAGATCTCACCGGGCTCCGGAGGCCTTCCCTCTGGTGCAAATGTCCTGAACCATTCTGAAAATATCTCATCCGTGAGATTTTTATTAAACATATTAAAAGACTTCTTCCAAAATCTGCTTAGTGTCGGGGAAACCGGAAAACCCTCTCGTGCATAATGAATTGCCGGCTGCAAGACTTCCTGGAAGGGCAGCTTGCCAAATTCTCTGGAAAGCTCAGCCCAGGCAGCCGGTACCCCCGGCACCGTAACTGGAATCCAGCCATATTTCGGGATTTCCTCGTGCCCTGTATCTTTGACAGCTTTGATTGAAACTGACTCTGGTGCACGCCCGCTTCCATTCAGACCGTGTAGTTCACCTTTTGTCCAGACCAATGCAAATGCATCACCGCCGATCCCGTTCGATGTCGGCTCCACAACCGTCAGACAGGCAGCCGTTGCAATCGCGGCATCAATCGCATTCCCGCCTTTTCTTAAAATATCCAGCCCGGCCTGAGAAGCAAGCGGTTGTGACGTGGTGACCATACCGTTCTTCGCAAAGGTTGATAATCTCGGCGAAGCATACGGATAATTGAGATGATTAAGTGCCTTCATTTCTATCTTCCTTTCTTTTTAAACTTCATGACACGCTACGAAATGATTTTCTTCAATCTCTCTCCACTCAGGTATAACCTCTGCACAGTAATCCTGAGCAATTGGACAGCGAGTATGGAATGGACACCCTGTTGGATAATCAGAAGCACTTGGCAAATCTCCCTTAAGTTTTATCCTTTCCCGCTTTTGTTTTGGTTTGGATCGGGGAATTGCAGACAATAATGCTCTCGTATACGGGTGGAGCGGATTATTGTAAATCTGCTGTGAATCACCCAATTCTACCTGTGCGCCCAAGTACATGACAAGAACTCTATCACTCATATACCTTACAACACCCAAATCGTGAGAGATAAATAGATATGTCAAATGATATTTATTCTGTAGACTTTTGAGAAGTTTCATAACCTGAGCCTGGACAGACACATCAAGTGCTGAAACTGCTTCATCACAAACAATTAAAGATGGATTAAGTGCCAAGGCACGTGCTATCCCTACCCGTTGTCTTTGTCCGCCACTGAATTCACGTGGATATCTGTCATAATGCTCTTCCTTTAGACCAACTTCTTTTAAAAGTGATTGAACCTGCGACTTACGTTCAGATTTATTCAATTCCGAATGAATAATAAAAACTTCTTCAAGCGCATCACCGATTTTCTGTCGAGGATTCAGTGATGCAAATGGATCTTGGAAAATCATCTGTAAATTCTTTTTATATTTTTTTAATTTTCGTTCCGGCAGGTCTCCAATTGATTCTTCATTAAAGTAAATGGTGCCTTCTGTAAGTTTTTCCAATCCTATTAAAACTCTTCCAAGTGTGGACTTCCCACACCCGGATTCACCTACAATGCCTAACGTTTCTCCTTCAAATACGGTCAAGTCTACACCATTTACTGCTTTTACAAAGGATTTTGGTCTTTGAAAAATACCGCCTTTAACAGGAAAGTGCTTTTTAACATTTTTAACTTCAAGTAATTGTGTCTGGTTGCCCACTCTGATTCACCTCCTGGAGCCAGCATTTACTGTAGTGGGTAGGGGTCACCTCAAACGAGGGTGGTTCTTTATGCTTGCACACTTCCGTCGCAAAGGGACAGCGGAGATGAAACCGGCAGCCGCTGATTTCATCATTAAGGCCCGGCATGGAACCCTTAATAACCTGCAGTTCCTGCGATACGTCATCCACATCAGGGACTGATTCAAGCAGCCCTTTCGTGTATGGGTGCTGGGGGTTTTCGAATATACTTTCAACATCTGCAACCTCCACTACTTCACCAGCATACATCACCATAACGCGATCAGCTATATCAGCTACAACCCCCATATCATGCGTAACAAAAATGACTCCCATGCCAATATCAGATTGCAGTTCATGAATCAGATCAAGTATTTGAGCCTGAATCGTTACATCTAATGCAGTAGTCGGTTCATCTGCAACCAATAAGGATGGTTCACACGCCAGTGCCATAGCTATCATCACACGCTGTCTCATTCCTCCGCTCAGTTCATGTGGATATTGATCCAGTTTCTCCTTCGAATCAGGTATACCAACTTTATCCAATAGTTCAATACTCGCTTTAGTGGCTTCTTTTTTAGACATATTTTTATGAATCGTTAATGGCTCTCTTAACTGGTAGCCGATTGTTAATACAGGATTTAATGCAGTCATTGGCTCCTGGAAAATCATAGAGAGTGCATTCCCTCTTAATTGTTCCATTTCTTCTTCAGATTTTCCAATCAAATTCTCATCATCTAAACGAATGGAGCCACCAGTGATTTCACCGTTCGATGGAAGAAGACCCATAATAGATAATGAAGTAATACTTTTTCCGCAGCCGGATTCTCCTACAATACATAACGTTTCCTCTTTATCAACAGAAAAAGATATTTTTCGAACGGCCGGTAAATGGCCATCAGCCGTCCGAAATTTAGTTTCTAAGTTATCGACATTGAGTAATCTGGACATGTTAGCACCTACTTTCTGCTCACAGGATAAAGAGACCACATACCAGTTGGATCAACAACCAGTCCTTCAACCGATTCGTCATAGGCTAAAGTCACCATACCATGATCCATAACGACCCATGGAGCATCTTCCATAGCCAACAAATTAGCCTCGTGCAGTTTTTCTTTCCTTAGCTCCTGGTCCACAATCGTTCTCGATTCCTCCACTAGATTATCAAATTCATTGTTACTGTAACGGGAATAATTCGATGATCCAATATTATCTGAATGTAAATTTGGATAGAGCAGTTCACTTCCATCCGCAGTACTATTAGACCATCCAAGGAAAGTCATCTCGTAATCTCCCTGTCTGGCAGTATCTAAAAAGCTTGCCCATTCCATTGTCTCTATAGAAGCATTTATCCCTATCTCCGTTAATTGTGATTGAACGATCTCGGCCATTTTCATATAGTTATCACGATTGGCTGCAAGGAGTGTTACTTCCTGCCCTTCATAACCATTTTCCTGAATCAGCTCTTTCGCTTTTTCCGGGTCATACTCATAATCCGATGATGTTGCTTCCTCATTGTATCCAAATACCTTCGGACCAATGATGCTTTCATTATGGATCCCAAGACCGTTAAGTTGTGACACATATGCTTCCTGGTTTATCCCGTAAGCAACAGCCTGTCGGAATTCCGGGTCATTGAATGGTTCCTTTTCCATATTAAATCCTAAATAAGACACCCGAGTTCCTTCCGATTTTTGAACTTCCACACCATTAAGTGACTCTACTCGGCTAATATGATCGGAAGGTACTTGATCAATAAATTGAACTTCACCAGTCTCAAGCATTGAAATGGCTGTAGAGGTTTCCGGAACTACTTTAAATGTAACTGTTTCAATCTCTGGGGTCTCTCGCCAATAGTCTTCATTCCTTTTCAATGTAATTTGATCTCCTTCAGTCCACTCCTCAAAAACAAATGGACCAGTACCCACTGGTTCTTTATTGATATTCCCCTCTTTGTCTGCTGTTGGACTCACAATGGCAGCATTCGTGTGACTAAGCGCAGCCAGCATAGGTCCATAAGGTTCTTCTGTTTTTAAGACGACTGTATACTCGTCCTCCACTTCAATCGACTCAACCGGTTCTAACAATGATGCACGCGGTGCAGCCCTATCAGGGTCTTTTAACTGTTCAAAGGTATATTTTACCGCTTCAGCATTAAATGGAGTACCATCATGGAATGTAATATCCTCCTTTAATTTAATGACCCATGTATTTTCATCAGGTGTCTCATATGATTCTGCCAATAATGGTTCAGGTTCAAGCGTTTCCGGGTTTTGTCTAAACAATGTTTCGTAAACCTGGTAAGTTACATTGGAAGATACAGAATCATTCGTGTCAATAGGTGACAGACCTGCTGCATCGGAGGTAGTAGCATACGTAATTTCGGACGGTACATTCGTATCGCCGGAATCTTCTCCACCGCTTCCCTCGCTGCTGCAGGCAGAGATGAACAGTAACCCTGCAATCAAAAATAAAGTCAAACTAAAAAACTTGTATCCCTTCATTGAAAAGTCTCCTCTCCTTATTGTTAATTATTCAAATCCATATTCGGATCTAACGCATCCCGCAATCCATCACCAACAACATTAAAGGCAAAAACTGTCAGCATAATAGCTATTCCGGGAATGATGGCTAAGTGTGGAGCTTCCCACATGAAATCCTGTCCCGCCGCTATCATAGCTCCCCATTCTGCTGTTGGAGGCTGGGCACCTAAACCAAGATAACTTAAGGCTGATGTTGACAGAATTGCAGTAGCCATTCGCATCGTTCCAAAAACGATCAGTGGTGCTGTACAGTTTGGCAGTATATGTTTAAAAAGTATTCTCCAATCACTGGCACCTATAGATTTCATAGCGAGAATATATTCCTGTTTTTTAACCGACAGCACACTGCCTCTGACAATTCTTGCACATCCGGGAATCGACCATATACTTATAGCAATGACGACATTCACAAGACTTGTCCCGAGCATCGCAATAATCAGCATGGCTAACAAAATGCCAGGAAAAGCAAACAGTAAGTCAACTATTCTCATTATAATGCCGTCCAATTTTCGGTAATATCCCGCAAGCAGTCCAAGGATAATACCACCAATCAATCCCAGACCAACCGAACAAAGCCCCACCAGCAAGGAAATAACTGCACCATGTACAATCCTCGACCACATGTCCCGACCATAATTATCTGTACCTAAAAAATGACCTTCTGAACCTATAGCTAATTCCGTACTTTCTAAATTTTGTTCATATGGACCGTGACTTGTAATAAAAGGTGAAAATATTGCTGTAAATACGATTAATGCAATAATTATCAGCCCTATTACCGATAGTTTATTCTTTAAAAGACTTTTCGCAATTTCAACAAGACGACTATGATTCTTTTTTTCCGTTTCACTATTCTTACCTGTTGCCTCAGCTGCAGAAGGCATAAAATCCCTCCTTTCTAGTCATAACTGATTCTAGGATCAATGAGAGCGTATATGATATCGACGACCAAATTAACAACTACAAAAATGGCTGCCACTAACAGAACTGTTCCTTGAACAATTGGAAAGTCACGTGCTGCAATAGCATCAATCATCAATCTTCCAATACCATTAATGGCAAAAACTTGTTCAGTAATGATCGTTCCACCAAGCAAAGTTCCAAAATTAATGCCAATGATTGTCACAACCGGGATCAAGGCATTTTTTAATGCATGAACCCATATTAGAGGCCGTTTTCTAACACCTTTTGCCCTTGCAGTTCGTATATAGTCCGACCGAATAACTTCAAGCATAGAAGATCTTGTCATCCTGGCAATCAAGGCTGCAGAAGCTGTCCCCAGCGTTATCGCCGGAAGTATTAATTCTTTCATCCCTTCTATTGTATAAACAGGTGAACTCAAACCTCCTACAGGCAATACTTGAAGATTGACTGCAAATATTAGGATAAGCATAGCTCCCAACCAAAAGTTAGGAATAGAAACACCTACTAATGCAAAAGTGGTACTTGTCACATCGATCCAGGAGTTTTGTTTTCTGGCAGAAATAATTCCAGCCACTACTCCAATGATCACGGCCACAATCATGCTGGCTGCAGCTAGTTTCACTGTCGTCGGAAATCTTGTAATGATTGCTTCTGTAACAGCTTGGTTAGTCTGATACGAATACCCAAAATCTCCCTGGAGTATGTTGCCAAGGTAGTCAAAATATTGGACTAATACCGGACGATTTAGTCCCATTTCCTCCCGAATGGCTTCCAGATCCGAAGACGTAGCATTAGGGCCACCTATGATAGTAGCCGGATCACCCGGTGCCATATGCATACTCATAAAAACCAGAAACGAAATACCGAACAAAAGTAGTATTAATTGAAAAAAACGTCGAGTGATCAACCCAATCATTTACTCACCTCCAATTTAAATGTAATTTTCTCATTATTAATTATAAATTAAAGATTATTTTATTTCACAAATAGTTAGTTGTCAATATATTTTAAAAACAAATATCACACTCAGATCAAAAAACACTTTCATTTATAAAGAATATGCACTATGTTAGTTACATTTAATGGAAACATGTTATAATCTTTTAAGACTTTACTTTGGAGGGGTCATATGAAGGTTGACGCTATTGACAAAAAACTACTGGAAGAATTAGTTGAAGATGGAAGAGCTTCATATGTTGAATTGTCGGAAAAGGTAGGTATCTCGCGGGTAGCTGTAAAAGATCGGATAAAAAATCTGAAGGATAAAGGCATTATTGAAAAGTTTACTGTTGTCATTAACTCGGAGAAATTCGGAAAAACCGTATCCGCTTTTTTTGAGGTGGACGTGGAACCTTATCGTTTTCAGGAGGTGGCGCAGAATCTCGCCGATCATCCGAATGTTGCCAGCATATACCAGATGACGGGGCCAAGCACATTACATATGCACGTGCTGGTTGAAGACTTTATGAAGCTGGAAAATTTTATTAACAGTGAATTATATTCCGTACAAGGGATTACAAGGGTGGAAAGCAGTGTCATCCTGAAGCGGTTCAAAAGCAGGACGGGGTATAAATTATAACTCTGGGATCAGCTCCCCGTCGTATTCAACTGTTGCTGGAAACAATGGGGAGCCGGCTATCCGATTACTCTGCGATCATCATTCACTTCCACCCTGGATCTGCTTCGTTAGACAATTCAATTAAAAAAAGATTAATGGTAATTACTAATATGAATGTTCCTATTAAAATACCAAAACTCATGAAAGGCGTATTAACCAAAATACCTAGAGGAATCGCAATTGGTATGGAAAAATTGCCCAAATTCATTCGCCTTCTTGCTTTCGCTGTAAGATGCTGCTTGCTGCCACAATACGGACAAGTCAATCGTACATCTAAGGAGAACATCGCTTTAATCGTTTGCTTCCAGTTCCACTGTTCACTGCAATGTTGACAAGTCGGCATTTACTCAGCTCCTTTGATCTTGTATAAAGGAAACACTCCGATCCTTATTTCATTATCAAATTGCCCCAAAGGTTTAGAAAGGTTGACAGCATTTGGTACTGCCTTCATCACACCTTCTACTATATCATATTAAGTATATTGCAGATACGAGATCATGCTAAAAAAATATTTGAGCAGGCATGTGTACCTTTGCATCCCATTTCCCAATATGGCTAAACAAGCTCATTTGTTTGTCACCATTTAAATTTTGCTGAACGCTTTTTTCACCTATTTCTATATATTCTGCAGCTGTTTTTGATTCATTGTAAGGTAAACACGGTATACGATAAGAAGCATTTTCCTGGAAGTTACGGAAATGGAAAAATTAAACATGAATGACCTCACCCAATATTGAAACATGCCCTGTTTTTATTTTTGACTTACCTGACTTTCGTTTTGAAGTATTTTAATGGCTTCGTCAATCAAATCCTGATTTTTTCGTTGGAGACCTTCCAATAACAGCACTACATTGTCTGCTGTCAGAAAAAAAGCGAGCTTATCCAATACTTTGTCCATGTTTTTCTCCCCTCTAATCTCCATGACTTTTCGTGTAAACGTCTCCCCACATTCTTCCAGGAGGTATAGATATTCATAATCTGGATCACCGATTTTCATATCACCAAAATCAATGATACCTGTAAGTGCTTGCTTGTGCGGATCATAGAGGAGATGATCCAACGATAGATCCGCATGAAGGAGTTTAGCTGTATAACTGACATATTCGTGATTCGACAAGTATGTATCAAAACGAGATGAAAGATAGGTTTGGATTTCTGTATTCATTTCAGGAAAAGCTTTTTTTTTCACTTCTTCGTATAGATCAGCATACACATCATGAAAAGCATGATTTGGTATGTCCAATGTAGTTGCCTGGAAAACATCAAAGGATTGCATTTGATCCATAAACTCAGCCACTTGAACAGCGATCCTATCTCTTGTTGCGGATGGCAAGGTGTGAAATTGTGGTTCATCCATTGGTACCCCTGACAAGATCCTGTAACCAACAAACGGAAATCCGTTCATTTGTTCTCCGTGATAGATGAATTCAGGGATACAGAGGGAAATGTGCTGTTTTAAAATGGGTAATCCTTTGATTTCTTTCTCCAAATCAACGGCCCCCTGTTTCTCTTTTGGAAATCGAAAAACCAATTGATCATTGATCAGGTAAGCGCGACTCATCCAACCCTCACCAAGTTTCATTATATGGTCAACTTTCATGTTATTAAAATTGTTTTTGACCGTTCTTTGAACCCATTCAAACTCAACATTATCGATACTTTTATTCATCTCATTTAATCTCCTTTTTACTAGAATGGACACTTTCATTTTTACAGTATTCTCACAAAATTGTACACATACAAATTATAAACTTTTACTCCACATCTCCGCTATTAAATTGGTACTAATTATTTCAAATTTACTTGGTTTTGAAACCGTTATTCTACAGTATGTCCTAAGACCTGCGAAGAAAAGTTGGCTGTAAATCAATAGCCAGATGAATACATTTGGCTACTGTAAAATACCGGTTAAAAGAACAGATGAGCGGTTTTAAATAAGGAAAGCTGTCATCGTAAGAGAGCTAAGTTATGAGTGTAAATAAATCTGAAAACAAGTTGTTTTTACCGGTCTTATCCCTATGTTCATTTTTAGTCGGTTTTGATTTGATTGTGACAATCCCTTTAATTCCAACAATAGTGAAAGATACGAATATGTCACTTGATCTGGGCTTAGTCACTAGTTCAGCTATGTATGCGGGTCCAGGACTATTTACAGCAATTGCTGCTGCCTCTTTACTTTCAGGTGACAGTTTTATATGGGTTGGAATTTTGTGTAATGCAGCTACATCATCGTCTTTTTGACCGTATTTAAAGTCCATGATATGAACAAACATCTAAAAGACCGGAATCAATCTAATTTTCTTGAATTTGAAAAGTTAGTGACACGTGGGGGGGTTATTTCACATATAATAAGTAACGGGTTGGGGAAGTTAGCTTTTTTGACGTTTTAAAAAAGGTTGAGAATCAATCAGAAAGTCGTCCTGCGATTATCTTAGAAGCTACAGGGCATTTATCATTTTCCGGTTATTCAAGTGCAGAAGAGCAGAATTATGCGCTGACGAATATGTATACTCATTCGATAATGCAATATCAAGTGGTCATCAATTCGTAGCCAATTGGAACATTAACTTTCGATAAAATCTGTACTTGGATTTTATTCTCATGAATGCGATCGGAAAACCATTGAATGCCTGCAACTCCCTTGTTACCTTTAAATGCGGATATTGGTTGAATAATTTCCGCTTTTGAAGCAAAAAGACATCCCTAGTCGCCAAAGATGTCTTTTTGTCTACCCTGTCATTTTCTTAGATTATTACCTTTGATGACCAACTGTACTGGTTATGAGCTCTGGCTTCACTAACTTTCATTACTACGTTTTCTTTTACTTCTTTCAAAAGCGTCCCATAATCCCCAAATATACATAACTCCCATTGCCCTGTCATATAATCCATATCCTGGTCTGCTGTTCTCTCCCCAAATATGTCTGCCATGATCAGGCCTTGTATAACCCGAAAATTGTGTATCATGATAACCTTTTACGACATCATGTATATCGACAGAACCATCCTGTGTGCGGTGTGAAGTTTCGATAAAGTCCCCATTATCATATGTTTTTACATTGCGAATATGAGCAAAATGAATTCGGTCAGAAAATTCACGTACCATATCGGCAACATCATTATCTGGATTGGCACCGAGCGAACCGCTGCAAAATGTTACGCCATTATAAGGGTCGTCAACAAGATTTAAAAACCTTTGGATGTTCTTCTTATTTGTAATAATTCGAGGCAAACCAAATACAGACCAAGGCGGATCATCAGGATGGATCGCCATCTTAACGTCATTTTCTTTTGCTACAGGAATAATTCTTTCAAGGAAATATTGAAGATTATCCCAAAGATCCTCCTCTGTTACCTGTTTATATTGCTCAAATAGCTTAGACAAGTGCTCAAGCCGCTCAGGCTCCCAACCGGGCATGGTATACGATGAATTACGAGAAATCATCTCCACTAATTTCATAGGATCGATATCTTTAATCTTTTCATTTTCAAAAAATAACGCCGTTGATCCATCATACATTTTTTTAAACAATTCTGTACGTGTCCAGTCAAATACCGGCATAAAATTATAACAAATAACTTTCACACCGGCCTTTGCGAGTCTCTCAATTGTTTTAATATAATTGCTGATATACTTTTTACGTGAAGGCATTCCAAGCTTGATATCTTCATGGACATTGACACTCTCAACAACATCAATATTTAGGCCGCTCTTCTCTACTTGTTTTTTAACTTCTATTATCTTTTCCTCGGGCCATTCTTCACCTGCAGGAACATCATGAAGGGACCAGGCAACACCTTCTACCCCTGGTATTTGTTTTATTTGTTCAAGCCCAACTGTGTCATTTCCTTCACCAAACCACCTTAAAACCATTCTCATATAGTTATCCTCCGTACTTTATCAACAAAATCTCTGGATTTATTTTCAATATCGCCTATACTTCCCTTAATTAACGAGCCTCCTACCCCAACAACTTCAGCTCCGTTATCAAACCAATCACCAATATTATTAAGGTCTACTCCGCCTGTAGGCATAATAGACAGCTGCGGTAATGGCGCTTTGAACTGTTTTATTGCTTTCGGTCCAAACACACCGCCTGGGAATAATTTAATCATCGAACAGCCTGATGTCAGTGCAGTCATCATCTCTGTAACCGTCATACATCCGGGTATATATGGAATTTGATAAAGGTTACAAAGGTCTGCCGTTTGATTATCAAACCCCGGACTGACAATGTATTTAGCTCCAGCCTGCATTGCCATTCTTGCAGTCGTTACGTCCAATACAGTTCCTGCTCCAATTAAACAATCATGATAACATTCTGACAATGTTATCATTGCTTCCTGCACCTGGGGGATAGTGTAAGTTAACTCTATACTTGTTATCCCGCCACGTATACATGCTTCCGAGAATTCAATTGCTTCCTGGCTGGACTCTGCACGAATAACAGCTACTATTTTTGATTTTTTTATTTTTTGTAACGTATCAACTATTTGCATAGCCTTCACTCCCTGCTAGATCTTGGTTGCACCAAATCCACCATCTACAGTTACCATTGATCCGGTAACAAATCCGGCAGCTTTTTCGGACGCCAACCAAATGACAGCTCCTTGCAGTTCTTCCGGACTCCCAAATCGTTTCATCGGTGTATGGTCCATAATGGCCTTCACACGATCTTCGGTAAGGATTTTACGATTTTGCTCTGCCGGGAAGAAACCCGGAATAATAGCATTCACTCTTATATTATCCGAAGCAAGTTCTTGGGCCATAAATTCTGTAATACTATTAATTCCAGCTTTAGAGGCTGAATATGTTACCACCTTTGTAAGTGGTTTAATGGATGAAACAGAAGAAATGTTGATGACACTGCCTCCACGTTCTCTTACTTTATTTTTTCGCGCAAATTCCTGACAGGTAAACATTACAGATTTTAAGTTTACATCCATAATACTGTCCCACTCATCCTTGTCAATATCAAAGAAAGGTGTTGAGCTATTAACACCAGCAGAATTAATCAAAATATCCCATCCACCGAATTCTTTATCAATGACATCAGCTGCATTTTTAATAGAATCGTTATCCCGTACATCGGTTTTGATAAAATTTGCACTTACACCGTTTTGCCTAATTTCCTCTAATATAAAACTCGCTTTTTCCTCATTTCGCCCCGTTAAAACAATGTCAGCACCACTTTGAGCTAAGCCTAGTGCCATTGTGGAACCAAGTGTACTTGTTCCTCCCATAACAACTGCTAGTTTACCCTGCAAATTAAACATATCATTCATCAAAATAACCTCCATTTATCTATATATTTTTTTTAAAGGTTGATTATTACTTTGCGAACCCCGGATGGCATTTCTTCCATTAATTTAATAGCTTCTTCAGCATCTTCTAAAGCAAATTGGTGACTGATCAAATCTTTCACATCAAAATCACTAGAATTAAACAATTCAACAACTTTAGGAAAACGGTGAGTCTGTAATCTTGAACCACAGATTGTTAATTCTTTTTTCGTGATATTTACTTGTGCAATTCGGGAAAACTCAACGTGGAATCCAAGTAAAACCACTCTCGCAGCTACTGACGTAACATCTATAGCTTGTTCAGCTGTTGTTGGTGTTCCGACAGCATCAATGACCACATTAGCACCCATCCCATTAGTCCACTCAGAAATTTTTTCACTGACATTTTGGCTTTGCGGGTTAATGGGCAGTTCAGCTCCCCAACTACGGGCAAATTCCAACCGTTCCTGATTAAAATCAGAAATGGCAACTTTTGCCCCTGCATTTAGAGCTATTTTCAAGCAGCATAATCCAATTGGTCCGGCACCCGTAATATACACCATATCACCATTCCGGATTTGTCCGCGATACGCCGCTTGTGCACCAATCGTAAAAGGTTCGATTAAGGCAATTACTGACCATTCCAGTGAATCATCTACACGGTGTACCAGATTCTTTGGCATAATTGTATATTCACGACCTCCGCCATCTCTATGCACACCATAAACTTCTACATGCTCACAAACATTTGGACGGCCCTGTTTGCATGCGTAGCATTCACCACATGATGTCATTGGTTCAATTACAACCTTATCACCAACATTTAACTCGGATACAGATTCTCCTGCCTCAACAATCTCCCCCGACACTTCATGGCCGATAATACGAGGATAGGAAGCAAATGGATTCTGTCCGTGCAATATATGCATATCGGACCCACATATACCCATTGCTTTCATGCGAATCTTCACTTCATCAAACCTTGTTATTTTAGGCTCTTCCACTTCAACAACACGCAGATCATGTGGTTCAGCTACTTGTAAAGCTTTCACATTTACTCCTCCTTAATCCAAAAGACTTGGTAAAAACATTGTTAATTCTGGTATAAAGGCTACCAGTAATAAGACAACTAAACTGACGCCAAGAAACGGTAGTAACGCCTTCGAGGCTCGACCGATTGATACCTTACCGATACTGGATGCGACGAATAAACATACACCAACAGGTGGTGTTGATAAACCAATCATTAGGTTCAATACCATCATTACACCGAAATGGACTGGATCCATACCTATTTGTGTTGCTATTGGTAAAAGTACCGGGAAAAGTATTACGATTGCTGCAATTGTTTCCATAAATGTTCCAACAAATAGCAGCAATAAATTTATTAATAGTATTATAAAAATCGGGTTCTCAGTTATAGATAAAATGGTATCAGCAATAAGCTGTGGAATTTGTTCACTAACAAGTATCCATCCGAACAGATTGGCAAAACCTACTAAAATCATAATCCCAGCAGCGGTTACCATAGAATCCATAATAATCTTGGGTAACTTACCAACTTTTAGATCACGGTAGATAAACAAGCCAACTATCAGTGCATAAACTACTGCAATGATTGACGCTTCAGTAGGTGTGAAATACCCACTCAGAATGCCAAATAAAATAATAACCGTCATCATTAATGCCCAAAAGGCACCCCAAAAGGACTTAAAAACGACTGAAATAGACTGTCTTTCTGCTTTTGGGTATTTCCTCTTCATGGAAATAATGTAGGTGACAACCATTAAGCCGGCTCCCAGCAAAATTCCCGGTATAATGCCAGCTATAAATAAATCACCGATTGAAACGGTCGCCAGCGTACCTAAAATTATCAAAGGTAGAGATGGCGGAATGATTGGACCTATTGTAGAAGATGATGATGTAACAGCAACTGAGAATGAGGCATCATACCCTTCCTTTTTCATAGATGGTATCAACACTGCACCTAAACTTGCGGTATCAGCTAATGCCGTTCCAGTAATACCAGCAAATCCCATAGAGGCACCAACATTCGCCAATCCCAGTCCTCCACGAATATGTCCAACAACGTCCTTGGTAAATTTTATAATTCGATCAGTTATACCACCTGCATTCATGAGATTGCCTGCCAAAATAAAACCAGGGATACATAGCAGCGTAAAAGAGTTGATACCTTCAAATAATTTTTGGGGTACAATAGACATGGATATATCAGCTAATAGAAGGTATAATAGCGAAGACAGCCCTAAACTAAAAGCTATCGGCACACCAATAAAAATCATTGCCAAAAATGATATAAACAGTAATAATGCCATCATTACTCAACACCTTCTTCACTTTCGTTAATGGAATCTCTAAGCATATGATATATATTTAAAAAGCTGTATAAGGATACAAATATAAGTGTGATGACCATACTTAAATGCACATAAAACATCTCAATTTCAAGTGTGGCAGAAGTTTGGCCCTCACCTAACAAGGCAAAATCGTACGCATGTGTAATTAGCATTGCGCCAAAGACTCCCAGCACAAAATAAATAAATGCGTTATAATACTTCCTTACTTTTTCAGGTAAAAAACCAATAAGAAGATCCACAGTTATATACTCTCTTTTTTCCATTGCCACTGGAGCGCCAAAGGCTACTGAATAAATGAATAAGTACCGCGTTAATTCCTCAGTCCAAACGAAAGAGAACGGTGTAAATCTGCCAATAATCTGAATCAGAACCACTATCATAAGTGCAGAAAATGTAAGAACTGTAAGTATTTTCAGTATTCCGCTAAGAATTTTCAACGCTTTCATGACTTCACCTCAATAAAAGAGTTAAGGGGGGCTTTCAAATAGCCCCACACTATTATTCTGCTGCGTCTATAATTCGCTCATAGAGTTCCAGTTGTTCTTCAGAAAGACTGTTCTCAACAGCAGGTTTCATTGCTTCAGCGAATGTATCCTGATCAACTTCTACAAATTCCATACCCTCATCTTTAAGCATTTGTTCATATTCGGCAGTTTCAGTTTCATAAAGATCCATACCAAACGCTTGAGCTTCTTTTGCTGCTTCCTTAACCGCAGCTTGCATATCCTCACTTAAAGAATTAAGTTGTTCGTTGCCAACTACAACGTAAATCCAGCTACGTACATGCTCCGTTCTATTCACATAATCCTGTACTTCGTATAAACTGGCACTGTGGATTAAATCAACTGGGTTTTCTTGTCCGTTAATAACGCTTTGCTGCAAACCTGTGAATACTTCACTAAAGGCCATTACTTGTGGACTTGCCCCTGCTTCTGACCATGCATCCATGAATAACGGCACATTTGGTACACGCATTTTAAATCCTTCTAAATCAGCCGGCGTTTTAATTGGATCGTTTGATGTCAAGTTACGTGGTGCACGTAAATGATAATAAAGTGGTGTCACTCCGACTTTTTCTTTGATTGCGTTTTCAATTTCCGTACCAATTTCCCCTTCTACAACACTTTTAACATGTTCTTCGTTTTCAAATGCATATGGAGTGGCCATTAATGCAGCTTCAGGCGCCCAGTTTTGCATTGTTTCACCAGAGATTGTCATGTCAACAGTTCCTGCCTCAATTCCATTCAATATATCGGTCTCGCTACCTAACTCTTCGTTAGGATAGATTTCAATTTCCAGTTTACCGTCAGTTTTTTCACTAACTAATTCTGCAAACTTTTCAGCAGTTTTATGCCATTGGTGATCCTCATTTGATAAATGACCGAGTTTCCAAGTAATCGTTTCACCATCATTACCACTGTCATTGTCACTGCTGTCTCCGCTGGCAGAATCATCTCCGCCACAGGCTGCTAATACAAAAAATAGTGATAAACCCATTAGTAAACCAATCAACTTCTTCATGTTCTTATTCCTCCCTAAAATATAATTTATAGTCAATCTCGTTGAATGAATCTAAATGATGAATTGAACATATCCCCCCTTAAAGTGATAAAAATAACATCCTCTATAAAGTTAAATATTCATAGATACTTTCGGGTACAGGTATGCCATTAATGCGACGCTCTTCTTCTTTCAATTGTTCAGGTTCACCTGGTACCATAACTGATTTGAATCCTTCTGCAGGTTCAAGTTGGTGCAGTTCTTCAATCATTTGGTCAATATTAAATAAAAATTCATCTTTTGCTGTAAATAATCCAGGGTCTACCGTTAAAATAACATGGCCCAAGCGGCGGTAATTGTTATAGTCACCATACATCGTTGCGATATTTCTTCCGAATGCAGAGCCCGTCAGGATGCCAGAAAGCACATCAACTGTAAGACCCAATCCGTACCCTTTTGGACCACCAACGGGTAAAAGGCTTTTTACTAGATTAGGGTCTGTAACTGGACTTCCATTTGCATCAGCACCCCAATTGTCAGGGATCGATTCACCCATTTCTCTCGCATGAAATACCTTTCCCAGTGCAGCATTACTCGTTGCCATGTCCAGCACAATTGGTTTTCGATTATTAGCTGGGAAGCCATATGCTACTGGATTTGTACCAAAGTAAGGCTCGGAACCGCCAAAAGGAACAACTGCACTGTCAGTTTGTGTCATGACCATACTGACAACTTCTTTTCTAGCAGCTTGTTCAGCAAAGTAGGATAGTGCACCACAATGACTGCTGTTAACGATCCCGACCATACCTATTCCATTTTTCTTCGCCAGATCGATAGCCTTATCCATTGCTTCCTTAGTAATGACATGGCCCATTCCATTGTCGCCATCGAATAAGGCAGCAGTTTTGCCTCGATCTTCAACTTTGAATTCCGGATTTGGGTTCATTCCGCCTTCGTTCATTCGCTTAACATAATGCTCTGTTCGCAAAACGCCATGTGAGCTTACGCCCCTTAAATCAGCATGAACCAAAACTTTTGCTACCACTGATGCATGTTCTTCACTTACATTTGCTTCCGTTAATTTTTTTATGACGAGTGATGTAAGTTCATCTTTTTGTACGACAACATCTGGCATAGCTATCTTTCCTTTCTAGTCAAGATTATCGTGCTGCTCCTTCATATAATCATTTATGTTTTCTCGACTTTGCGTTAATGCAATGACAATCGCATCCAGTAAAATATGAACACTTTGATCAAATTGATTTCCCATCGGCTGTATCGTCGGTAACTCTTCATGGCGTCTATATTTTGTTGCAGCAGGTATTCGAATCATTTCATCTGCTAATCGCCCTAAATCAGAATTTTCAGCAGTCGTGACTAGTAATATACCTGCCCCGGAATTTTTGGCTTGTTTTGCGTTTGATCTTATTGAAGCCGTATTACCAGATCCGCTAATGGCAACCAGCACATCGCCTTCTTGAATGCTGGGTGTGATTGTTTCCCCTTTTACGAAGACATTATAGCCAGCATGCAATAACCGCATGGCAAATGTCTTCCCCATTAGTCCTGAGCGACCTTCTCCTGCAACAAAAATCCGATTTGCTTGATTAACTTTACTTGAAAAAGATTCAATTTTTGCATTTTCCAGCTGTTCTCCAACGTGTTTAAGCTCTTCAAGAATTTTCAAATGAATTTTCTTCATGGCTTTCGAACCGCCTCCCGCATGATTCTCGCCGACTCTTTTGGATTTGATGACCCTGTGATAAAGCTTCCTACAATGTATACATCAGGATTTAATTTTGAAAAATGTTGTACACGTTCAGAATCAATTCCACCAGCCACAAAAACGGTAAAATCTTCTATAGCAGCCTGATAGTTTGATAGATAATCCAGTGATGCTTCACCCTGTATGTCCTTGCCAATATGCATGGATACAGCATCTACGCCAAAATCCCTTAATTTTGATATACGGTGCTTTGATGTAATACCGATTAGATCTACCACGATTTGCTTGTTATGCTCGTTTGCAACCTGTATTGAATCCGTTATTGTTTGGTCTGCCGAAAACCCCATGACAGTTGTCAAATCAGCTCCAGCTTCGAACGCTTGAAGTGTTTCATGTCTACCGGCATCACATGTTTTCATATCAGCTAGAAGCTTTGTTCCAGAATATCGTTCTTTCATTTCCTTAATGACTGACATTCCGTATTCCTTGATAACACCTGTTCCAATTTCAATATAATCAATATAAGGGTAAATTTCGGAGACAACGTTAAAGCATTCTTCCTTATTTATTCGGTCAAGAGCCACTTGTATCATTGGGACCCCTACCTCTCAACAACTTTCTTATCCTCTAATCTGTTAAGGGCATCTTCCAAATACGGAAGACCCTCGTTATCACCAAACACTTCAACAACCATCGAACCAATTATGTTAGCAAACCTTAATATCCTCTCAGGATCCCAATTATTTAATATTCCATAAAGTGCGCCAGTATTGAATCCATCACCAGCCCCAACAGTATCTACTGCATTAACATTGTGTTCAGGCGACTGTTCGTATAATGTATTATCAGTCCATAGCATTCCACCATTTTCACCCTGTTTAACAAATAAGTGTGAAACGGCGTATCCCTTCATTTCCTCTTGTAATTCCTCTATATCACTGGTATCGAATAATAATTCCAATTCTTCGGTTCCCGCCAGCAAATAATCGACATCCCACATCCAACGCAATAGTGTTGTACGAGCTTTTTTTTCATTCCAAAGTTTTAGTCGGATGTTCGGATCCATTGAAATTCTTAAGCCATATTTTTTTGCCAACTCAACAGCTTTATCTATAATCCCAATATTGTGATCATTAACTGCTGGAAAAACCCCAGTAATATGCAATAGTCTTGCCTGTTCAAAGAACCCTTCGTTTAAAGCCTCTGAATTTAGTGTTAATGTAGGAGATTTCTCTCGATAGTAATAGGTGTTTGAAGACCCATCACCATTTATTTCTTTAAAATTAATCGATGTTGGATGATCCTTCATTAACTCCACTTCGCTAACATCAATACCTTCTCCTCGGGCAAAATTATATATATATCTGCCAAATTCATCGTTACCTAATCTGCTGATCCACCCCGTTCCCAACCCAAGACGGGCACACCCAATGGCGACATTGAATTCTGCCCCGCCAACTTTTCGGTTAAACGTATTCACAAAACGCATAGGTCCGGTTCTATCAGGGTTAAACGTAATCATTGCGTCACCAATTGTTATCACATCATTCACTTGGTTCACCCTCTTTCTTAGTTGAATTACGAATAATCAATGATGGTTCATGTCGATGTACTACTGAATCTTGTTTAAGTTTTTTATCCTTAATTTTATCCAATAGAATAGTTGCCACTTCCATACCCATCTCGAATGTAGGCTGAGCTATTGTTGTTAAAGGTGGTGAATGAATCGGACCAAACGACACTTCATCAACCGTTATCAACCCAGTATCCTTCCCGACTCTGATATCGTTTTCAAATGTATATTTTAAAATCTCCATCAGAGATAAATCATTACCAGATATAATAGCATCGGGTTTTATATCCAATGAGAAAAGCTCATCGAGGCCTTGATCAAATGAATCCAGCTCCATTCCTTTAATGTATTCCTCCTGAACTGTAATACCATTTTTTTCAAGAGCCTTCTTATACCCATTAATTCTTTCAATTCTTGGTGTAACACTATCGGTAAGTGATGCAGTAACAATAGCTATTTTTTTATAGCCATTCTCCAATAAATGATTGACAGCAAGTTCAGACGCTCTTTCATTATCCAAGATAACTGTTTCTGCATCTAACCCTTCAACTAAACGATCCAAAAAGACTATTGGAAAATCTTGCTTAAGTAATTTTTTATAGATTTCCAAATTACCCTTAAGCGGCACAACGATAAGTCCATCCACCTGTTTAGCTAAAAGTGTTTCAATATATTTCCTTTCTTTTTGCGGATTATCATCAGCGTTACAAATTATTGTAGAAATACCATTCTCGTTACATACATTTTCAATAGCCCTTATAACCTGAGTGGAATATGCATGCAATATATTTGCAACAATAACACCTATTGTAGATGTACTTTTTAGTTTTAAACTTCTGGCAACAACGTTTGGTTGATACCCCAATTCTGTAATAGCTTTATTAATTCTCGCCCTGGTTTCATCCCCCATATAATCAAAACGTTCATTCAAGAATTGTGAAACTGTGCTTTTGGATACTTCAGCTTTTTTAGCTACATCTGAAATCGTAATTTTTTTAGTCATGAAAAATTCTCCTTAAACTAAATCGGTTTACTAAATCGGTTTATAAGAATTATATAATAATTGAAAGCGTTTTACAATATATTTTTTTTATTTTAAACATTAAAATTTTCGCTGTATTATACCCCAATAAATAAAGACACTCTTTTAAAGGTGTCTTTTACTCATGCTTCTATGTGGTTAATTGTCCATGATTAAGTGCTGATATTCTGAGATTCAGCCATGTCAAAACAATTACCGTCACCATAAAGACAAACCACAGTGGGTTATCTGTCATTGTACTTAAACCTTTCGTTATGACATCGTATAGTAAAATAGCGATAATCCCGACACTTTGCACCATAAAAGCAATCCGGATATTCTTTAAGTTTTGCAGGGTCAACCGTTCATCTTTAATCCTTTTCTTGTAAAAAAGCAATTAAAAATCAAAAAAAAGTAGGAAAGAATATTATCTTAATGCTCCATTCGCAAAAAATTAATGCTTGGTATGATGTCTGGTAACGCAATCAGGAGACTTACAATAACAAAAATTAAAAGCGCTTTAATACCGTTACTTTATATATGATGATGCAAGTGAACAGAAAAAGCCCGGACCCTATTACCGCGGTGTAGTCATTTCAGTCGTAATCGGAATTGTTTTTGAACTTCTGGCCAGGTTTGGTCCGGATCATAGCAGCATCAGTGATTCCCTGATAGTAGGCTGTGTCTTTTTTGTTTGCTTTCTTGTACCATATTCATACCTTTACTACTTACGGAAAAAGCGTTCAGAGAATACTGATGCTTAATCCTATTTGATAATGAAAGAAATCGCACCAGGTGATCCGTTTTTTACAAAACGTCATTGTTATTTTGCTGTGCTTCCTGTATTTGCTGGCGCGTATCATGCAGCTCTGCATAGGCTTGCTGAAATTGTGGGTTCTCTGTCGCTTCGATCCCAGCTTGTTGAGCAGCCTTTAATTGCTGCTCGGCTTGCTGCAGTTGCTGCTCTGCCTGCTCAAGAAGCTGAGCATCTGACCCCTGTGCCAGACGCGCGGATTCCTGTGCATCATGGATTTGTCGACTTGCCTGCTGTAATTGCTGATGTGAATTCTGCTGTGCCGCCTCCGTAACAGTAATTGACAGTAATTGTAGAAAAGGTCCATATATAGCTTTCCATCGATCCCACTTTATATGTATACAGCAATTCACAAACGTTTTATCAGCGAAAATCTTACTTCTATCAGCGCATTTCCCCCTTCTATCGGCGATTTGCTGATGCTGGCACAATCTATTTGTCAGAATGGGGGTTTTCGGCAAATGCTGAACGTCAGCATCATTAGGCAGCACTAGGGCACTGGGCTAGCCAGAACTTCTACGCTTCCGACCTGGAAAATTTCATCGTAGCCAATACGACAAAAACAGCACCAATCAATCCGACAACAACAACTTCTTCCATGAATGTAATCACATGACCGAACAGTTCTAAATCAAGCCCCATTGCCTCCCGTAGCGGGGCACTCATTGTTTCCGGCTGCAGAATAATATCTTTGAACATATCAACCGAGTACGTTAATGGATTAATTTTCACAATGATATCCATCCATAGTGGCAGGCCATTTAACGGAAATAAGGCACCGGATAAAAATAGCATCGGGAACAATAGAATTTGCACCACCATTTGAAATCCCTGTGCTGTTTTTAATAGACTGGCGATCAACAATCCGATTGCCGATATCGTAAAGGCGACCAGAAACATTGTCGGAACCAGCTGCAGGATCATTCCAAAGCCAATCGAAACACCGATAAACGGAACGAAAATCAGCATCATTAATCCCTGAATGACCGCTACCGTAGTCCCACCGAGCACTTTCCCGACAGCGATCGAAACCCGTGACATTGGCGAAACCAATATTTCACGCATATAGCCGAATTCTTTATCCTGAACAACGGATAACGCGGAGAAAATGGCGGTATTGAAAACCGTCATCCCAATAATGCCCGGAAACATAAATTCAACAAAGTCAAATTCAGCCAGCGGTCCGCCATCAGCATCACTGCCAAGCATCGATTGCATCGCACCGCTCATACCACTCCCGAAAAGGATCAGAAACATGAACGGCATGGCAAACGAACCGAGCAGACGGCCTTTATCACGAAAAAACTTAATGACATCACGCTGCCATACAGCAAAAACAGCTTCCATCAATGACCCCTCCCCACATGTTTCATATCTTTTTTCGAAACGGTTTCTTCACGAATTTCGCGGCCGGTTAAATGCAGAAAAACATCGTTTAAGGTTGGCCTGCGCAAATTAACCGTTAAAATTTCCACCGAAAACTCCCGGACAAATTGAACGAGAAACTCACTGCCCCGATTCACCTGAAACGTGAGCACATCATTTGCTTGTTTAACATTCACATGATAATTCACCTCAATTTCAGTTTTGGCCCGTTCATTATCAGTTGACCTAATTTCAATTATATCGCCGCCGACGTCTGTCTTTAAGGCATCAGGGGTATCGAGTGCGATTACTTTACCGTGATCCATGACAGCGACACGATCACAAATTTCTGCCTCATCCATATAATGCGTCGTCAAAAAAATGGTAATGCCCGCTTTTTCCTTTAATCGCAAAATATATTCCCAAATATGATTTCGTGTCTGCGGGTCAAGGCCGACAGTCGGTTCGTCAAGAAATAGTACACGTGGGTAATGCAGTAATCCGCGTGCAATCTCAAGCCTGCGTTTCATACCACCCGAAAAAGTCTCAACAATTTGTTTGCGTTTATCGGATAAATCAACGATCTCCAGTACTTCTTTAATCCGTTCTTCCCGTTTTTCTTTTGGCACTTTATAAAAACGGCAATGAAGCATCAGGTTTTCATTGGCCGTCAGCTTTTCGTCGAGTGTTGATTCTTGAAAAATCAGGCCAATGCTTTCACGTACTTTATTCTTTTCAGAAGCAACATTGAATCCATTTATAACCGCTTCCCCACTTGTTGGTTTATTAATGGTTGACAGCATATTTATCGTCGTGCTTTTGCCAGCCCCGTTCGGACCGAGAAAACCAAAGATTTCACCCGTATCTACAGCAAAATTGACACCTTTTACAGCTTCAAAGTCTTTATAACGTTTTTTCAGGTCATTGACTTCCACAATATTCGTCACGTGTTTCTTCCCCCTTTTCAAGACTATCTCGCCCTAATATGCCCTTCAATAATTTCAGCCCGTTTATGATTTGATCCAGCTCCCGATCACTGGCATAGTATGTCATTTCATCCATGAATTCATTTACACTGGATTTCAGTGAACCTTTGAGTTCAATCGCCTTTTCTGTTAATGAAATTTGAACGATCCGTTTATCTTCTTTCTTGCGTTTACGGACGACGAGGTCCTGTCGTTCCAACCGATCCAGAATACTGGAAACGGTGCTTGCAGCCAAGTTAAGTTCCTGACTGATATCACCGACCCTGCTGCTCTCATGATTATATAAATAGTGTAAAATCATCATCTGTGACGGCGTTATACCCAGATCTTGAAATGCCGTTCGCAGCTGCTGATTCAGCATCGCATTGATTTCACGTAACAGTCCAGCAATTTGATTTCCCGACCGCGAAGAATCTTCCATTATCCTCCTCCTTTAATTCGCATGCTAAAATTTCGCACACTAAATAATTTACCATATGAGAACCATCCGTAAAACGTCAGGATGGTCTCTATTGCTTCTATTTCACAATAAGATCATTTTTGATCAGAGCTATTCATCAACCCTTATAATATGGTTTATAGTGCGAGATAATGACTCATTTGGCAGCCGTTTCCTCTGTCAGTTTTAGCTCCATTGGGCTTTTCAATCATGTGATCACAAGTGTCATATGTTATCAGAATACGTTCTTACGAGCAAATACCATTATAAAATAACCCGATATTTTAAATGTGTTACATCATCGGAATTAATGACTCGCACTTTTTCCAATTCCATTTGCTGATCCAATGATTCAAATAGCCGTATCCTGGATCCTATAAAAAATGGTACGATATGAATTTGAAATTCATCAATCAGCCCTGCTTTCAAATACTGCTGGATTATGTTTGCCCACCCGATATAGAGACATAATTATCTCCAGCAGTCTTTTTTGCCTGAATGAGTGCCAGAAATATCAAAACGAACCTTTCCCAATTGATAATCCCCTCTACGCTCTATGCCTCATCCACTTCTATCAAAAATGCAGTCAATTCTTTAATTTTCCCATTTTTAAACTTATGAAGCTTGTAAATATCGCAAAATGCGTATGTTTTATCCTTTCCATCATCAGGCACTGTCATCTTCCCTTCAATGACAGCAACATTCCCGTGTGTGATAATATTGTTGGTCACATAGTCTTTAAGTGTTACTCCCCGCATTGGCTCAAGCATTTCCATAACTGACTCTTTTCCTTGAATTTTTTGATTGCCAACCATCTCCCACTGAATATCTTCCGCTAAGTTTTCCATTAAAAAATCTACGTCACCCGAAGCAAAAGCCTCATTTACCTTTTGAAAAAATTCCTGATTTTTGGTCAACTTGGTTCACGCCCCCTTAATATGCTTAACGTAACTCTAACATGGAACGAAAACAGACATTTCTTATCGATTGCTATTATGATGTGACGCTCTGAAGAAAACGATGCATTAAAAGGGGTAAAGAAACTAAAATTGGCGGGTCATCCAGACGTGGTTTGTGTAGTGTCAGCTGCTGCTGAGGCACGGCTGAATCTCGCTGCACGACGATTGGTTGCCTGGACCGGGCCCGCAACGTTGTGTGGGGGAGCAAAATATCATTCGTTCGCATTTCCCAGTTCACTGCTGTAGCCATTAAAAAATAGGTGCCAGGCTTGACGTCAGTAAAATGAAAATCTCCCAGCGAGGACAGCAATGTACCATAAAGCGGGAGTCCTTCAGGTATCGGCCTGGAAAATAAACCAACTAAAATAACACCATAAAAAGGAACCTGCGCTTGAATGGTTCCATGCACACAATTGTATGCAGATACAGACGAATAAAGCTTTTCCCATTTCGTCAATTTTTGTAAGGATTCCAGATGACTGCTGACTTGTCGTGTTGAATTCCTGAATTGCGCTGGCGATACCCCCACTCTTTCGGTAAACCGGGTTGTAAACGTACCTAAGCTTTGTTGACCTATCTCCATTCCAATATCACGAACGCTTAAATTTGTCTGCAGCAACAGATCTTTCGATTTTTGCAGGCGGATAGAGGAAATATAATAATGTGGTGGCAGCCCCGTCTGCTTTTTAAAGATTCGTGTAAAATGGAATGGACTATAAGCAGTATAACGAGCCAGCCGTTCAAGAGACAGTTCCTCATTTATATGCTGGTGAATATAGGTGATAACCCCATCAATTTCCGGATAGTGGCCAGTCATGTCATTTGCCTCCATTAATTAGTCGCGCATGAAGCTTTAGAAAAAACGAATTGCTTATATTTTACCACAAATCCTGAATCATTATAAAAATATTAAAAAAGTTATTTTTTCAGTTACATCCTTTTTTAACCGCCTCTTCACGATCCACTACTGTTTTCCCTTTTTCCCGTAATGTCATCCATCAGCCACATGAGCGAGCGAACAAGCAATAAAAACAAAAACAGGCTGGTCAGGGAATAATACCAATACCAACTGATGTAATGGATAAGATCCGTGTTCTTTTCCAATAAAATTTCAAAAGCAGCCAGAACGCTGCTATAAAGTAAAGCCTTCAACAAACAAGTCAATATACCTTTGTTATAAGAGCTCTGGTAGTAATAAATACAAACAAGCGGCAGCAGCAAATGCTCATAAAGCACACTTGACTGAAATAGAGGAAATAGCCGTACAGGGTAGGAAAGCATTTGATAGTAAACAACGAGCTCACCTAGAAATGCGGCAAAATATGCGGCTGTTAAATAACATAACAGCCAATCCTTAAGATGTGGTTTTTTAAAAGAAATGCATAGAAGCACTAGTCCCAAAATAAGAAAAAGCCACAGTAAGATCACTTCCATGTTAACAGCTCCTGTGATGAAATCGATAACTTAATAAATCCAAGGTACCTCAAATAAATGAAGCAAAATGGCAATTATGATAATGGACAGTCCATAAGCCATAAATGGCCGGCTGTAATGCAGTTTCAGCATCGGAAACATGACAAGCACAAACAGAAACGACCAGCCAAGTGACCAGCCATTATTGTATTCGATGATGCCTAAATGAAACCCGGTCCATTCAAATACAATATATATCAAACTCCATTTTCCAATATATAACACTTGGTTATACAATCTATCCGGATAGTTAGACAGGAAAATAATGACGGTACATGGAAGAACAATGAACGCATGCAGGAGGTCCAGAACGCGTTCGGGGATGCCCATATTTGATTGGAACGTCCATATAGGGTAATTATACGTAAAATAAAAATATAATAAATTCATGGCAATAATATAGAGCATTGTTGCATGAAATTTGTGGAAACGGGACCAATTGCCCCTGTGCCATGCTGCTATGATGACCAAAATGATAATAAAAATGTGCATATAAATTCCCCTAAATGTAAAATAACTTCCTGAATATAGGTTACTCAAACGACAAAAATTAATGCACCCCTTGACCTTCATACCAAGGGATGCATTAACTTTTCATGATATCAGCCGCTCATTTTCCCATCTATGTTTTCCCTTGCCCAGTGTCGGTGCTGGGCGATATTGTCAATCAACTCATGTGAGAAGCTGCTCAAGTCGTTGGTATTCTTTACTGTAATAATTCCCAGATCAGTAACGACTTTATCTTCTGTATTCGTATCAGCCTGTGTAATCTGCTTAATATCTGAAGTCATGAGCAGGTCAACGCCGGAATTGACTGCTCCAATTGTTTTGGCATGGATGAACGCATCATCCACGAACGTTTTGGCGTCTTTGTGCATCATCAGCTGATCGGTTGATTTTTTGCCTCCTGGGATATAGAGGGCATCATACATGGCAGAGCTGCTGATCGCATAACTTTTGACCGCTTCTATCTGCTGACCGTCCGCAGATGTGACCATGCCCTGATTTTTACTGATTATATCTGAATGAATTCCGACACTGCCCAAATGTGTCGTAACCTGATCCACATCATTCAGATCAAAGCCATTTTCGATCAGAATCGCAACTTTACGTGTTGTGGCGACTTTAATCGTATTTTCCTGACTGACAGCTGGCGATGAAGCTGTTTCACCGCTGCCTCCAGCATTTTGGGGCGGGTTAACACCGATTCCCATCGCGATTTGTGCTGCCAGTTGCCCGTCCACCTGGTTATACATGTCGACAACACGCTGTCTGACCACTTTATCCTTTACATGGCCGACTTCAAAATGAAAAGCCTTGATAATATGCCGCTTTTCTGGCTGTGACAAACTATTCCAGAAAAGGGTCGCTTGGCGATAATGGTCGTTAAAGCTATCATTGCGTTTACGTGTTTTCCTGCCCTCAACCTTCTCGGCATAGTGTTTATAGCCTTGTGCGCTATCAGGCTCAGGTGCGTTTGCCCGTAAAGAATTGGCCGAATAGCTGACTGCTCCTTTATCGATCGACATACGGTGAAAGCCTTCACGCTGATTATTGTTAACAGGGGAAACAGAACGGTTGATTGGTATCTCGTGAAAATTCGGGCCGCCCAAACGAAGGAGCTGTGTGTCCAGATACGAGAAAAGACGTCCCTGCAACAGCGGATCATTGCTGAAGTCAATACCCGGTACGACATGCCCCGGATGGAAAGCTGCCTGTTCTGTTTCGGCGAAAAAGTTATCCTGATTCTGATTCAACGTCATTTTCCCAATGATTTGAACAGGAACCTGTTCCTCCGGCCAAAATTTCGTTGGATCAAGAATGTCAAAATCAAACGCAAATTCATCTTCTTCCTCCAGAATCTGGACACCTAACTCAAATTCCGGATAATCACCTAGATTAATCGCGTCCCATAAATCCCTGCGGTGAAAATCTGGATCTTTGCCGGACAGTTTCTGTGCTTCATCCCATGTAAGCGAATGGGTGCCAAGCAGTGGCTTCCAATGAAACTTGACAAATCTTGCCTTCCCTTCCGCATTGACAAGCCTGAACGTATTAACACCAAAGCCTTCCATCATACGGAAACTTCTCGGTATAGCCCTATCTGACATCAGCCACATAATCATGTGTGCCGTTTCCGGATTATTGACAACGAAATCCCAAAACGTATCGTGCGCTGCTGTCGCCTGGGGAATCTCATTGTGCGGTTCCGGCTTGATGGAATGTACTATATCCGGAAATTTTATCGCATCCTGAATGAAGAAAATCGGAATATTGTTGGCTACTAAATCGTAATCCCCGTGCATGGACAACACGTTCAGGAATTCGCTCGTGGTCAAAATGCATCATTTTTTCCCTGAAATGGAAATCCTCCATGATCGTGGGTCCACGTTCACCGGCTTTCAGTGAATCACTGGTATTTGAGACGTTTGCCCCCTGATTAGTCGTAAGTTTTGCATTTTTGTGGTCTTTGCGGTACTGATTCAATTGTTTGTTTTTCTTGTTTTCCTGATGATTTCGTTTTCATGGTCTTTCGCCATTTATGTACCTCCCTGTCTGGTTTGTAAATAGAAATTTCCTTTTCTAGCTTTCCATATTCTATGTAGACTATACAAACAACCATTCCCAGCATCTTCCGATTATATCACAACCATGCATCAAAATTTTGCACCACTACAGCCTAAAAAACCGGCTTCCATGATGGAAACCGGTTATCCTATATTATACGACTACATCATAGCCTTGCTCTTCCACTGCCTCGCGCATAGATTCAATATTCGTGATGGCATCGTTATACGTAACATCAACTTTGCCTGTGCCCAAATTCACTTCAACACCTTGCACACCATTTAAGCCTTCAAGTGCACCTTTTACGGCACTCTCGCAGTGGCCGCATGTCATTCCTCTTACATCTAAAGTTGTTTGCATGATAAAATTTCTCCTTTTATAAAATATTTTCCGTCGTTAACCGTTTGTAACCTTTCTATCATCTGATTTACAGACGGTAACAACATAATAAAGTTTACTAACCTTCTGTGGAGAAATAAGATCCGCAGAAGGAATTTCCTGCACTATATCTTAACCCGCTTCAAGCGAAGTGAGTTCGACACAACACTAACAGAGCTTAATGCCATGGCGCCGCCTGCAATCCATGGTGCCAGTAATCCGACAGCTGCTATTGGGATGCCGGCGCTGTTATAGGCAAAAGCCCAGAATAAATTTTGCCGTATATTTTTGATGGTTACTTTACTAATCCCGATCGCTTTTGGTATCAGCAGCAGTTCACCGCCAAGAATGGTTACGTCCGCTGCTTCAATCGCAACTTCTGTGCCTGTACCGATAGCAATCCCGATATCTGCCACGGCCAGTGCAGGCGCATCATTAATGCCATCGCCAACCATAGCTGCTTTTTTGCCCTGTAGCTGGATCTCTTTAACTTTATCCGCTTTTTCTTCAGGTAAAACTTGTGCGATAACTTGATCGATGCCGACCTGCCTGGCAATGGCTTGAGCCGTACGTTCATTATCGCCTGTCAGCATAATGGTTTCCAAACCTTGTTCATGCAGCTGGCTGATCGCTTCAATGGCTGTCTCTTTTATCGTATCCGCTACCGCCACAATACAGCGGTATTCACCATTAACAGCAATCAGCATGGCGGTTTTACCATCAGTCTCATAGGCGGCCATATCATCCTCGGCATCGCTGATAGCCACATCATGTTCAATCATCAGTTTTCTCGTTCCAATTAGTACTTGTTTACCGGAAATCGTAGCTTTAATGCCCCGGCCGGGTATGGCTTCAAACGAATCGGCATCTGTCGCTGTAATATCTTGCTCTGTGGTGTATGCAACAATCGCTTCTGCCAGCGGATGTTCGGAACCCTTTTCTGCACTTGCCAACAGTTTCAAAGTTTCAGAATCACCATTAAAATCTGTTACTTCTGGTTTACCTTTTGTAATGGTACCCGTTTTATCCAAAATCACGGCATCTAATTGGTGTGTTCGCTCCAGATGCTCGCCGCCTTTGAATAAAATACCGGTTTCTGCAGATTTTCCGGTTCCAACCATAATCGATGTCGGTGTAGCTAATCCTAATGCACATGGACATGCGATGACGAGTACGGCAATCGAGGCTACCAGTGCCGGTTCAAATGAACCAGGCTGAACGAATGCAATCCAGCCAATGAATGTCATGATAGCGATCCCAACGACAATCGGGACGAAATAGCCGGAAATGACATCAGCAAGCCGCTGAATTGGGGCTTTTGATCCTTGAGCATCCTCAACGGCTTTCACAATGGATGCAAGTGCCGTATCCTTTCCGACCTTCGTTGCTTCCATTTCGACCGTACCATTTTTATTGATAGTCGATCCAATGATATCCGAATGGGCATCTTTTTCAACTGGAATTGATTCACCGGTGATCATCGATTCATCAACCGACGTTTTCCCTTTGACAACCGTGCCGTCCACCGGAAATTTCTCACCAGGTTTAACCACCAGACGATCACCAACTGCTACCTCTTCAATTGGGATCATCAGCTCATCATCATTCCGGATGACACGGGCCTGTTTTGCCTGCAGATCAAGCAATTTTGACAGAGCGACCGTTGTTTTGCTTTTTGCATTGATTTCCAAATATTTTCCGAACAAAATGAGTGTGATGATAATCGCACTCGTTTCAAAATAGAGATGCGGCATATAGCCCGGATTACCGATGGTTCGTAATGCTTCATATAAACTGTAAAAATACGCCGCACTCGTGCCAAGCGCGACGAGCACATCCATGTTCGCTCCGCCATTGCGCAAATTTTTATAGGCACCGACATAAAACTGCCAGCCGATGACAAACTGGATAGGTGTTGCCAGGGCAAATTGGAACCATGGATTCATCAAAATACCAGGCATATTCACACCGAACAAATGATCAAACATCGTCATCAAGAGCGGAACCGACAGCAAGGCAGAAATGGCCAGCTTCGTTTTCATTTGCTGAATTTGTTTCTCCTTTTGTGTTTGTTTATCTTCTTGTTCGGCTTTTACTTTTGCATCATAACCAAGCTTCTGAATCCTGCCGACAATATCAGCTTCTTCCATCATGCCCGGATTATATTCAACAGCAGCGCTTTCGGTTGCCAGGTTCACATTGGCCAGTTTGATACCGCTTTGTTTATTCAGCACTTTTTCAATCCGGTTCGAACAGGCGGCACACGTCATCCCGAAGACATCGAACTCCGCTTTTTCAGTCTGGACACCATAGCCCAATTTTTCAATTTTGGCAGATATATCATCAACGGACGCCTCAGAAGGATCATAATCAACGGATGCTTTCTCAGTCGTTAAGTTGACTTTCGCTTCAACACCGTCCATTTTATTTAGCACTTTTTCAATCCGGTTTGAGCAGGCGGCACAGGTCATCCCTGTTACACCAAGCGTTGAATGTTCTGATTCACTCACTTCTTATCCCCCCTACTTGGAAAACTGTTTCATGACTTCCATTAACTCTTCAATGGCTTCGTCTCCTTGGCCGGATTGCACCGCATCACTGACACAATGCTTTGTATGCCGTTCTGCGATGGAAAATCCAACTTTTTTCAAGGCTGAATTGATGGCACTGATTTGCACTAATATATCAACACAATACCGATCTTCCTCGACCATTTTTTGAATACCCCTCACCTGTCCTTCAACCCGCTTCAGACGGTTGACAACAGATTGCTTCTCAGCATCCGTCCGTGGTGTTACCGGATGATCATGCAAGTACTCGCCCATCTGTTTCACTTCCTTTCATTTTCTAAATATAGGGTACCCCCCTTATGTATATTTGTCAACAGAAAAAATTATATAAATTTAATAATGAAATGCATGCATACGATCATCCATATGACACTTAACCATTTTTATATCATACCCCTGCATGGTATAACATATGATCAACCATAACGGGAATACATTTTTATTGGACAAATGATAATAGGAGCGATTTCATGTCAATCGGAATACTTTTAATCACAGTTATGAGCAGTCTTCTAATAGCGACGATCATTTTCTTTGTCGCTTACTATCGTCAATGGATAACAGAAATGTATGGGATGCTGATTTCCATGTCGGCTGGAATGTCGGCAGGTATTTTAGCCGGAACCATCCTGGGTGTTTTGTACCATGGCAATTTATTCTCATCGACTGTATACGCCATCCTGATCGGTTTGACAGTCGGATTTATGGCTGGTATGCCTGTTGGTTTGCCTGCTTTGATTGACGGTATGCTCTCCGGATTAATGGGCGGCATGATGGGGGCGATGATCGGCGAAATGGTCGCTATGGCCAGGCCCGATGAAATTATTCAGATAATGGGATTGGTTGTGACGATGATTCTACTGCTAATCTTATATACAACCGAAGATGTGATTCGTAAACAATCCGGACAGGCTATTTTTTCCTTTTTCCGTTACCCTTTTTTCATTTTGCTTATTATTGCGGTTATATTCATAGGATTACATTACTTTGGGTCAATCAAACTAGCTGTTTTCATAGACTTATCATTTATTAAAGTAAAATACTTTCTTCTGTCCTAAAAGTACAGTTATGACATTGAGGAAATCGGCAAATTGACCGATTTCTTCATTAAAAGTGTCATTAACAGGCAGTGTACCTTTAAAATTTATGATGCTTTTAACAGTTTTGCGTTGATTGCAACGATAATCGTGCTCAAACTCATCAATACCGCTCCAACTGCGGGGCTGAGCACAATGCCGATTGGTGCCAGTACACCAGCTGCCAGCGGAATCGCAAAGATATTATAGCCGGCTGCCCACCAAAGGTTCTGAACCATTTTCCGGTACGTTTTGCCGGACAGTTCCATCAATGATACAACATCATTCGGATTGCTTTTAACAAGCACAACATCGGCTGATTCCATGGCAACATCTGTACCAGCACCGATGGCAATACCCAAATCGGCTGTTGCCAGCGCGGGCGCATCATTGACACCATCACCTGTCATCGCGACTTCCCAGCCTTTGCCTTTAATCGTCTTCACTTGATTTGCTTTGTCATCAGGCAATACTTCTGCGTACACCTCGTTAATGTCCAGCTTCTTGGCGACCCAATTGGCTACCTTTTCGTTGTCGCCTGTCAGCATGATGGATTCAACACCTTTTTCTTTTAACGATGCTACTGCTTCTTTTGCGGTTTCCTGCACCATATCGGCCAAAGCAATCATGCCGATCAGTTCATCATTCAATAGCACAAAGACAACAGTTTTGCCTTCTCCCGATAATTTATCGAACTGATTCTTGTCATAATCCATGTTGCTGTTATCAATATATCCCGGACTGACGACATTTACTTTTTCACCCTGGATTTTACCTTCAATTCCTTTACCAGTGATGGATTCAAATTCCTCGATTTTTTTTAGTTCAAAACCCTTTTCATTTGCAGAACTGACAATACCAGCAGCAATTGGATGTTCTGAATTTTGTTCAAGACTGGCGGCCCATGTCAATACGTCATCTTCACTGCAGCCTTCACGCGGTACAATGTTGGTTACCCCGAACTCACCTTTCGTCAAGGTACCTGTTTTATCAAAAACAACCGCATTCAGTTTTCTTGCCCCTTCAAAATTCGCTCTGTTGCGGATAAGCAGTCCTTGTTTTGCCGAAATGGACGTTGACACCGCAATAACGAGCGGCGCTGCCAGTCCGAGTGCATGTGGGCACGTAATGACCATGACTGTGACCATCCGCTCCAGAGCAATGTCAAAGGTAAATCCAAGCATCAGCCAGACAAATAAGGTGATAAACCCTGCTGCTAGGGCGATGTAAAACAGCCATTTAGCAGCACGGTTTGTCAGATCCTGTGTTTTTGACTTCGATTCCTGTGCTTCCCGGACAAGCGTGATAACCTGGGATAGATAAGAATCCTCGCCGGTTTTTTCAACCTTTATTTTGATCGATCCTTCCTTATTAACCGATCCGCCAATGACTTCATCACCTTTTTCCTTCTCAACCGGAACTGATTCTCCTGTCAGCATCGATTCATCAATCGCTGAATTGCCTTCAAAAATCGTTCCGTCGACTGGGATTTTTTCACCGGGTTTGACAAGCACTTTGTCGTCATGTTTCAGTTCTGATGTCTGAACGTCTGTCACGTCGCCATTCTCGTCGAGCTTATGGGCTTCATTTGGCATGAGTTTAACCAGTTCTTCTAAGGCATTCGAGGCACCCATCACCGAACGCATTTCAATCCAATGGCCAAGCAGCATAATGTCAATCAACGTAGCCAATTCCCAGAAGAAATCTTTGCCTTCCCAGCCGAAAACAGTCAAAGAACTATATCCGTATGCGACAAGGATAGCAAGCCCAATCAGTGTCATCATTCCCGGATTTTTTTCTTTCAGTTCACTGATACCGCCCGTAATGAACGGCCAGCCGCCATAGAAGAAAACGAATGTCGCAAGTGCGAACAGAATATATGGATCACCCGGCAAACGCCAGTCAACACCTATCAAATCCTGAATCATTGGTGACAAGACTAAAATGGGTATGGTTACTATCAGAGATATATAAAACCTTTTCTTGAAATCATTGACCATATCACCATGATCATGGTGACCATGATGACTGTGCTCCTGATGACCGTCATGACTGCCATGGCTATGATCATCTTGATGATGGCGATATCCTTCGTCAACATGTTCACGATCGTGCTCAGCGTCGCCACCATGATGATGCTCGTGATGACTTCGATGGTCAGAGGGATGCTGATGATCTTTTCTGCCATTCGTATGATGGTTCTTTCCATTACGGTTGTCCATTTAGAGCCCTCCTATCTGAACCTATTCTATATTTCCCAGAATGGTTCCTTTTTATTAATTATTAATACAATACCCCCGTTAGGTAAATGATAAACGTAAACACTATTACAAATGAAATTTACTAGTCCAAACAACCTTACCTACAAATTTTTTGCACTCAAAAGCGATGCTATTCCAATATCAAGCAAGTAACCAATCCAAATCAAAAACAGGCCTGAACGAACAGACTGCCAGAGAATCTAGTTTATACCCTATTGATTTATATGGACCAAGCATATTCCTCTCCCTTTTCATATATATTTTATATACCATGTCTTATGTTTTATCGGATCAACATACGCATATTTTTTCAAGGCAATTCTTTCATTACATAATCCATATCCATTTATGCATTCGTTCCCCTTAAAATGTTTATCTTGAAACACCACATCCTAATTGACTAAACCCATCCGACATGCTATCTTTTGATGGTATCAACCGACTTTTTCAAACAAATCATAAGGAGAATCATACCAATGTAAACGAAAATCCCCACCAAACCACAGTAAAACAACATTAAAAATGGAAGGGATTTTTTATGGAAATACGCGACGAAGTAAATAAACGACGGACCTTTGCTATCATTTCGCACCCGGACGCCGGGAAAACAACACTGACGGAAAAACTGCTTCTGTTCGGAAATTTGATCCGCTCAGCCGGAACTGTCAAGGGAAAAAAGTCCGGTAAATTCGCCACATCGGACTGGATGGAAATTGAAAAGCAGCGTGGTATCTCGGTTACATCAAGTGTCATCAACTTTCCTTATAACGACTATCAGGTCAATATTCTGGACACACCCGGTCACGAAGATTTCAGTGAAGATACGTACCGTACACTGACCGCCGTTGACAGTGTTGTCATGATTATTGATGCGACAAAAGGTATTGAAGCGCAGACAATCAAGCTGTTCAAAGTATGTAAAATGCGTGGGATCCCTATTTTTACATTTATCAACAAATTGGACCGTGAAGGACGGGAGCCGCTTGAGCTGCTAGAGGAAATCGAGGAAGTGCTCGATATTGAAACCTATCCGATGAACTGGCCTGCCGGTATGGGCAAACGGTTCCTGGGAACTTTTGATCGGCACGGAGAACAATTTATTCAGTATAACGGGAATGAAGAAGAGACATATATCCCATATGGAGCTTTGGAAAAACCGGAACATGAGGATTTGGTTTCACAGCCAACTTATCAGGCAGCCAATGATGAGTTTGCACTCGTCGAGGAGGCGGGTGATAAATTTTCGCTGGATGCCGTTCTTTCCGGGAAACAGACACCGGTCTTTTTCGGTAGTGCGCTCGCTCCGTTTGGTGTCCAGAACTTTTTTGATACATTCATTTCCATGGCACCCGCTCCGGCACCACGCAAATCAACGGAAGGTGTCATTTCACCGGATAACCCGGACTTTTCCGGGTTCATTTTCAAAATCCAGGCAAACATGAATCCTGCTCATCGTGACAGAGTTGCATTCCTGAGGGTTTGTTCAGGCAAATTCGAACGTGGCATGAGCGTGAAACTGGCACGAACCGGCAAGCCAATCAAACTTGCGCAATCCCAGCAATTTGTTGCTTCCTCCCGCGATACCATTCAGGAAGCGTATGCCGGAGATATTATCGGCATTTATGATCCAAATGCATATCAAATCGGTGACACACTAATGGGAGGCAATAGCTTATTCGAATATCAGGAACTTCCGCAATTCCCGCCGGAGCAATTCAAGCGTGTTACAGCAAAGAACGTTATGAAAGCAAAACAGTTCAAAAAAGGGATTGAACAGCTTGTCCAGGAAGGCGCGATCCAACTGTATAAGCATTACCGTTCTGAAACGTATATACTGGGAGCCGTAGGAGAGCTGCAATATGAGGTCTTCCAATATCGTATGAAAAATGAATACAATGTCGAGGTTATGCTCGAATCAATCGGCGAGCGAGTTCCACGATGGCTGAAACCCGATCAGGTTGACCCTTCCATGTACGATGAGCGTAATATGCTTGTCCGAGACCGCTCCGACAATTATGTTGTCCTGTTCAAAAATGAATTTTCCCTGAATTGGTTCAAGGATCATCACCCGGATATTCAGCTGATTGATCTGTTTGACGTGAATCAGTATGATCAGACAACATGATGACGAAATGCACAGGATTTCCGTTATGAGATTCTGTGCATTTTTTAATGGAATTAATTCAATACCGATTATAGGTACTCGGGTTAATGTTTACATTTTCGATTGGTTTTGTTCAGGGAATGATGTTCACATTCCCCGGATGGGCTATTGTTCTTCTGTTGATTCTCCCGCTCTTCTGCAGATATCCACCCGCCAAAAGTCAAACGGATTCCATTAAAAAGCGGCCGTCCCAAAAAGAGATGGCCGCTTGAACGCCAGGATTATAATCAGGAAAGTTCCCCGGCTATATCTATATTATTAGCTTCAGCTCATTGCTGGGATACCGCTATCCCGTACAGCAATATATTCCGGACGTTTTTTCCCGCCCGAGTATGGATCAACTAAACGATTTTCGACACTGTTGTACACCATAAATAAATTGTTGCGCGGATATGGTGTGATATTGCTTGTTGAACCGTGCATAGTGTTGCACTCAAACAATGTAATCGAACCTGCTTTTCCAGTCGGCACGGATATACCACTGCCTTTTTCAGCAAGCCAGCGGAGACTTTCCTCATCAGGTACGCCGACTTTTTGTTTTTTCAGTGACTCCTTATAGTTATTGTCGGGCGTTTCCCCTACACAGCTGACATAGTAGTTCTGGGACCCCGGTATAAGCATCAAAGGCCCGTTAAATGTATAGTTATCAGATAAGGCAATCGATAAGCTGACTGCTCTCATCCTTGGCATGCCATCCTCAACGTGCCACGTTTCAAAGTCAGAATGCCAGTCAAATTCTTTTCCTTTGAAACCGGGCTTATAATTGATACGGGACTGGTGTATATAGACATCACTTCCCAGTAAATGGTTCACGATGTCCAGTATCCGCTGATCGTTTGCAACATCTTTGAAGTAGTTGTCATCTTTGTGTACGTGAAAAATAGAACGGATGTCATCACTTTCCGGTTCACGGATCACTTTATCGGAAGTGACATCTTTGTTCGAATCCTGCAATTCAAAAATGGCTTTCTGCATGTCTTTAACTTCCTCATCGGAGAAGAAATTTTCAATCTGCAAAAACCCATTTTGTTCATAGGAATCAAGCTGTTCTTTTGAAATAGGGGCCTGATTATCGTTGGATCGATCCGTGTATATCACAGGGTCCTTCCGTTCCAAAATTTCCGGCTGGTCCTTTTTTCGCGAAGGATAAAGATCTTCCATTATAAAACACTCCCTATTTAAATTTTTCACTAAAGCTATATATGCTGTTAAGTTCCCTGAATGGCCGGGAAACTTTCCTGCATGATTTTAACGACACACCACCCTTATGATTTAACGCCTAAAAAACCTAATATAAAAATGATTTAAAATTATTATACAAATAAATCGTATTGATTGCAAATGAACAAAAAACTGCCTTATCGTACCGGAATATCCGATCAGATAGGACAGTTTTACAAGCTTTTTTCAGGACCAATTTTTATCTTTATCCTTCTTCAGTGCTTTAAAAAACGAAACGACCATTAGCAGCATGATGAAAGAGAATGGCAGCGCTGCTGAGATTAACGCATTTTGCAGTGCCTGAAGCCCGCCTGTGTATAACAGAACGGCTGCGATCGTTGATTGTGCCAGTCCCCATGTGAATTTCACCGTTGTCGGCGGAGACATGGATCCATTCGTGGTCTGCATACCAAGGACAAATGTTGCCGAATCCGCAGATGTAATAAAAAACGTACTGATCAGCAGAATGCCCAGAATGGATAAAATCATCCCAAGCGGCAACTGGTCAAACATACCGAACAATGCCTGCTCGTCGGGAAGCCCGGCAATATCCGCACCATGATTTTGTGCGTCTATACCGGTGATACCAAATGCCGAAAACCATAAAAAACCGACAACAGATGGGACAATCAGAACACCAGAAACAAATTCCCTGATCGAACGCCCTTTGGATACTCTGGCGATGAAGATGCCGACAAATGGGGACCAGGCAATCCACCACGCCCAAAAAAACACCGTCCAATCCATCACCCACTGTCGTTCATCTTCATCGTTAGGTGACAGTCGAAAACTCTCGGAAGGCAATTGCTGAATATAGGTACCGATTGTATCTGTGAATGTATTCAGGATATATAAGGTGGGACCCAGTATTAACGTGGCCACAAATAATATCGCACCCAAACCCATATTGGCGTTGCTCAAGTATCTGATGCCTTTGCTGAGGCCGGTATATGTCGATATCATAAATAAAACCGTTACAATCAGAATGATAACGAGCTGAATCCAGAATGAAATCGGAATATCAAACAGATAAGCGATACCGCCATTGATTTGTGTTGCACCGAAACCAAGTGTCGTTGCTACACCGACTATGGTGGCGAATACAGCAATGACATCAATCGCTTTCCCCCATGGTCCCTTCATGGCATCACCAAGCAATGTTTCCAGTGAAGAACTGACCAGTCCGGGCTTTTCGTGACGGAACATAAAATAGGCAAGTACAAGCGCAATAATTGCATAGATCGCCCATGCATGTATACCGTAGTGAAAAAATGTAACGCGCAAAGAATCTTCAAGTGCCTCCCTAGTACCAGGATCAGCCGTCGGTGGTGTTTTGATATAGTGGGAAACCGGTGATGCAACACCATAAAAAACAAGGCCAATCCCCATTCCTGCACTAAACAGCATAGCAAACCACGATGAATAACTGAATTCCGGTTTTTCACCTGATTTTCCCAATCTGATTTTTCCATAAGGGCTAAAAACCAAATATAAACAAAACAAAACGAACAGCGTTACAATTAATAGGTAAAACCATCCAAAATGATTAGAAATATAGCCCATCACCGCAGCTGAAATACGTTCAAAACTGTCAGGCATGATGGCACCAAATATTGATAACATGACGGTTATGGCCAGCGTAATCCAAAATACGATTGTTACATTTTTCATATCACTTAACCTCCCTGTAAAATGATGCATCTCAGTCAGTCAATTCATATGAGTAGTTTTTCTTTGTACCGTTATTCTATACAACAGCCAAGTCAACAGGTTTCATAATTCGAAAAACTTAAGGCTCATCTCACTAAAAATGCAGAAATTTCGCTTATAAGATTTGCCATCATTGCCCTTTTGAAGTTGCAAGCATATGGTTTGCTTTCAATCGCAAATCACGTAAACTGTCATTAGCTGAAAAAGAAAGAGGTCTGACTTTTATGAAACCGGTCTACAGCGATGTTATCCAATATAGAGGAAGCCATTATGATTTTGGTTATATGCAGGGGGAACGGCTGCGTTACTCTCCTATTCTGTCGAACCGCAAAAAACAATGGGCATCCAAAAGAGACCGTCACTTTCTGATCAATCCCGATGAAGTGAAGGAAGCGATTATGACATTTGCCTCTGGCATCTGGGATGAACTCCGTGGCCTGGCGGATGCCCTGACAATGAATCGCGAAGATGCGATACGCGAATTTGGTGGATATTATCTTGAATATGGGAAGAGCGGGTGTTCAATTTTCACGGCGTCTAATTACATGATTCGTAATTATGACAGTCATCCGCTTTCCTATGAAGGACGTTATATGATTTATCAACCGACCGATCAGGGTTATGCCATTATCGGACCGTCCATGCAAATAACCGGCCGGATCGATGGCATGAATGAAAAAGGACTTGCCATAGGTTATAATTTCACCCATCGTAAGCAATCAGAAGACGGATTTCTGTGCAATATGATTGGACGGATGATGCTGGAAACATGTGCAAATCTAAATGAGGCTATATCCCTTTTGAAAAAAATCCCGCACCGGCATTCATTCAGCTATGTTCTATTGGATAAGAGCGGGGAATCGTATGTAGTTGAAGCTTCCCCAAGAGAAGTTGCCGTACGCAAATCCAATGTATGCACCAATCATTTTCATCTGTTAGATGAGGAAAACCGCTACAGACAGGAAGAATCCCGCACGCGGGAACAGTCAATCCGGAAGCAGCAGCAACACACAGCTGATCCATATCAGGCTTTCCGGGTCATGAACGATTCGGATAAAGACATTTTTTCAGACAAATATGACGCCTCAGCCGGAACACTTCATACCGCAGCCTATTTTCCAAATCAGATGAAAGCCTGGTTCGTGATTGGCCCTGATCGAAAACCAGTGATTTTTAACTTCAAAAAATGGCTTGACGGTAACAAGATTCACGCCACACGGATCAAGGGTGAACTTGACTATGATTCCCCATTTGTGAATATGCAGGAAATATAGGTTTTCCGGAAACGGTTTATGCTTATCTTAGGTGTCTTATTGATTACAACCATTGTCAGCTGGCTGATGGTATTTCGGACAAAAAGTATGCGTACTGTTTAACACGATAAAACAGAATACGGCAGGACCTGGGGATTTTGGAAGCAAATGTAAATCAGAGAATTTTTAGTTTATGCAACAGAATATCAACCAAATTTTTCGATTTATCATCCAAATATGTGCAACGCCACCCGTTTTCGGAAACTCTGGTCCTTTCTTAACGAATAAACTGCTAGTCTCCTTTAGTTGTACGACGATTTTTGTTTCTGAATCAATGCTTGATCGTCATCGACCAGATTCAAGGCTCATTCCCCGATAATCCTTGCTCATACAGTATAAATTCAAAAATACATTCCTATACTATTATTAACGCTTTATGAAAATAAAACAGCCATTGACTTTGAATGAGTGGTTTACTCAGAAAGGAGAAGCAAAATGGCCACAGCGACAGATAAGAAGGCGATTCATTTAATCATTGAAAGACAAAAGGACCCTGAGTCAGAATCATACAAAGAAGAATTTTCGATACCGTACAGCCCGAATATGAATATTATTTCCGCCCTCATGTATATCCGGGAAAATCCGGTCAATAAGGCTGGTGAAGAAACCATTCCAGTCCAATGGGAAATGAGCTGCCTTGAAGAGGTTTGCGGCATCTGTTCCATGGTGATCAATGATGTTCCCCGTCAAGCCTGTTCAACGCTTGTCGATGAACTTGAACAGCCCATCCGGATCCAGCCGATGCGCACATTTCCAGTTGTTCGTGATTTGATCATCGACCGGGAAAGCATGTTTGATTCCATGAAACAGGTCAAAGCATGGATACCAATCGACGGTACATACGACATCGGCCCTGGCCCTCGCATGAATGAGAAAAAACGTCTGATGGCATATGAACTTTCCAAATGTTTCACGTGCGGCGTTTGTCTGGAAGCTTGTCCAAATGTCAATGATAAAAGCGAGTTTCTGGGTCCGTTCGTGTTTTCTCAGGTTCGGCTTAAAAACGCCCATCCTACTGGGGAAATGAACAAGGAAGAGCGAATTGAAGGATTTATGGAAGATGGCGGTCTGCAAGGATGCGGCAACTCCCAAAATTGTGTCCAAGTCTGCCCGAAAGGAATTCCATTAACGACATCCATCGCAGCGGTCAACCGAGAAGCCACACTTCAATCATTTCGGAGCTTTTTTGGAAGTGACAAATATTAGGCAACCTCCGTTAAGGGGTTGCTTTTTTCATATTCTGATTTAAATAACATAGAAGATCGCATGACCCAAGCAAATCAATTGTTATCCCTTCGTACACTTGCTATAATTATTCTTATCGGAGAAAAAGGAAGTGTAGAATTTGGAATACGATGCAGGCCTCATGCTGGAAGGCGGCGGTATGCGCTGTGCATTTACTGTAGGCGTACTGGATTACTTTCTTGATCACCAGATTGAATTTCCATATGTTGCAACAGCATCGGCAGGCGCACTGATTGGCAGTTCCTACATTGCCAAACAGCGTGATCGGAACACCGAGCTGCTTGCAGGCATTGGAAAAAATCGGAAAGCTATATCGATCAAACATTTCCTGCGAAATAAGGAATTATTCAGCATGGATTTTATTTTCGATAAACTGGCAAACCATTTATTTCCGCTCGATTTTCAGTCATTTTCACAGGCCAGTTCCAGATTTATAATCGGAACAACCGACATTAATACCGGCAGATCCGTTTTCTATGATACATTCCAAAAACAAGAGGATCTGTCAACCATTATCAGAGCCTCCTGCTCTCTACCGGTTTTAGCTCCAAGCGTTGGCTATAAAGGAAAACAATTAGTTGATGGCGGCGTTGCAGACCCGATACCGATTCTTCCTCTGATGAAACACAGATTAAAAAAGCATGTCGTCATTCTTACTCGGAACAAAGGCTATGTCAAAAAACCTACAAAATTAAACTGGTTCTTTAAACGAATTTTTCAAGATAAGCCCGAGCTGATTAAATTATTACGTGACCGTCATGTGCGCTATAATGATACGATGAAGAAGTTACGCGCAATGGAACAGCGCCATGAAGCATTCATTATACAGCCTGCAGAACCATTGGCAGCCAGTCGTATTGAGAATAGCAAACAAAAGCTGGAAGCATTATACCATCAGGGCTATCAGGAAGCCGAAAAAAACAGTAAGGCACTGCAAAATTTCCTGAACAACTCACAAAAACCCGCAGCATACATAAAGGATAATGTCCCCTCTTAGGCGATTCGTTCACATGTTAAAGCAGCCTGCCGCAGCAGAGCTGCCTTTTTTTATCTTTGTATACGCAGGTCACCCCTTCAAACATGACGTTGTGTTCATAAACGGCATCCTTTGTATCTTCTCTTCCGACATGTCAGATAAACCATACAATTAATCCGATGGCCAAAAAATATAGTGAATTGGGCAACGCCAGAAACATCACTTTGAGCGGATCAACCTTTTGATTTAAAATTCCGCCAATAAGCCCGCAAACAACAAATGCTGTCAGCCCGACCGGCGGCATATTCTGACCCGCCGCCGCAATATGAGATGCGCCTAAAGCAATCAATGTTGGGTCTGTATTCAAACTTTCCAGCATTGGCCCGAGAAAAGTCATGATAACCGATTGTGCGGTTGTTTGTGATCCTGTCAGCATTCCGATCACAACCATCCCGAAAGCACCGCCCGCTTTAACCATGGATGATGTCAAACTCTCGGTCATAAGCGCAACCTTATCAATTAGTCCTGATGCGTAAAAGACACCCACCATAATCCCCGCAGAAATCTGGATTTGCACGGTCTTGTTCACGTTTGCCAGCCCGTTTTTAATCACTCCTTTTGTTTCGTTTCGGACAGAAGGGAACAATAAGCTTACGAGAATCGCAATAATGATGGCGCTCACGACTTGAAAGGTGACCCCCTGTAAAATCGGTATACCCTTCAGCTGGTCCATGGCAGCAGCAAGGAAGGTAAACTCGGTGAAAATATCATAATCAAACAGCGTATTGGCCATTACAATCACCATTAATACAAAAAGTGGGATTAATGTTTTCCATCTTCCCTTCAAAATTTGAAATACTGACTGTTCCGGAATTAATTCTGAGGGCATTTTTTTACCGCGGACGAAACGAAACGATTCCAGAATGGCAAAAGTAGCACCAAGCGTAACCGTGATGAATGCAAGCTTTATGACAGGATTGGGATCAACACCTACGAGAGAGGCTGACAAAAAGACACCTTGTGTAATGGGAGGCATAATCGAACCGATGGAAGCACCCAGCAGGATAATCATACCGATCTGTTCCGGCTTTAATTTCAATTCTGTCAGTGAATGGATAACGAGGAATCCAATGACAGTGGCTGCAGCGATTGCGTCACCAAGGAAAGAACCGCCAATAATCAATGATATAAATATAGCAATAATCAATCCTCTTGGTGAGTTGCCAAATACAGCACGCAAGCTGTTCAAAGTTGTATCCATGGCACCCAATTTAACTTGGGCTTCGGCATAGAGACTTCCGAAAATAGACAACATAATGACCCAGGACAAACGATCAATGCCATCAACGAACGCAAACAAAGTTTCACCTGGATTAAGCCCTGATATAACCGCCGATGAGACCGCAGCCACCATCAATGCAATCCGTATATCTCCGCCGATCCAGGGAATTTTCTGTACCAAAGCAATGACAAATAACAGCACAAGTGGTACGACAATTTCAATCAAGCATACCAGCTCCTTGTTTTATTAAAACTAAACTATACTGCCTGCAGACGATCCAGACGTAAAGGCTTTAATAAATCTTGATATTGCTCCTGGTTTTCTAGTAAACCTGCAACCAAATGACCAGTAATCGGCGCAAGTGCAATGCCATCCCCTTCATGACCCGCTGCTATAATAAACCCTTCCACTTCCTTTGCTTGATCGATTATCGGCAGGCCGTCACCGGTAAAAGGCCTGAACCCGACCATGGAACGGATAACCTTTACGTTGTGTAACACTGGTGCTATTCGGCTTGCATGTTTGGCGATTGCCGAAAGCACTTCAGGTCCAACAGATTTATCAAACCCTTTAAATTCCCGGCTGCCTCCGATTAATAGATTTCCACTGGCGGTCTGCCCTAAAGACAGACCTATGCCATAAGAAGGCATATCATACGTATCACTGGCAGCATGCTTAGCAGCTATATATTGGGAACATAGTATATTTCCATGAATCATGGGATTCATTTTTTCCGTAATAAGAATTGCACCACGTCGCGGCATAATGGTGAGGCCAACCCCCGCCATTTCGGCAATTTTGGAAGCAAATGGCCCTGCTGCATTGACAACGGTCCCAGTAGCAATATGTCCATGCGAAGTCTGTACCCCCACCACTTTTTGATGTTCGCACAGAATATCGATTACTTCTGTGTGTGTCCGCATCTCGACGCCACGCCGTTTAGCCGCTCGTGCAAACGCCTGGCTCAATAATAATGGATTCACTTCTGCATCTTGAGAACACCAGGATGCACCAATGATATGAGATGATAGACTTGGCTGCCATGCGTGTACTTCTTGACGATCTAACAATCTTACATCCATTCCAGCTTTACGCCGCTCTTTCACAAACTTTTTCATGGCCTCCATATGCGCTTCCGACTCCATAACAATCATACCGCCGTTTGTCTTGAATTCGATGGACATGCCCAGTTCTTCTTCCAGGTTTTCATAGATTTCTCGGCTCGCCTTTGCCAGTTTAATTGGAAATCCGGGTTTCTTGGATTGCAGAAAAATGGCTTTATCACATGAACCGGATGTTTGCGCACCAATCTCGCCTTGCTCGATCAGGACCACTTTTCTATATTCCGCCAAACGGTAAGCAATCGATGTTCCAATGACACCACCGCCGATGACGACCGCATCCGCTGTGTTCAACCAACCACCCCCATCATTTGTTCTTATGTGCATACCATAATTGTGCCGACTTTTCCCTGCCATACTCAATGTTTTGCCGAAATTTAATCAGAGCATGCTGTCTGGCAGCTTCCACTTTGTCCTGTGCTATTTTAATAGATTCCCGACTGTTCTCCAGAAGCCCCAGTCTTGCAATGATTGTTGTTCCGGCAAGCTCCCCCTGTGCCATCGCAACCTTGGCGCCTTCAATCCCGGTAATGTTGCCTGCTACAAAAATACCATCCCGTGTCGTTTCCATTTCCGGACTGTGCAGCGGAATATGCCCTCCCAATTCTTCAATACATACAAATTCACATCCAACTGCAGCCACCAGTTCTGATAATGGATAAAGGCCTCCTGAAATGCATACACAGTCCACATCAACTGTTTTTGTACTCTCTCTTTTGGGTTGCCCTTCCTGATCAGTTTTGACTGTCTTAATCTGTTCAACCTGCTCAACACCCTCGATGGTCAGGACAGTTTTTTTAAGGTAAAGCGGGATCCCCCAAACATTCATGCCAAAACCCGGATAAAACTTGGCAGCAATATTTTTCATAAATGGATTTTTCAGCATTTTTCCTGCGATCTTCAACATTCTGTTTGGTGCAAGATGCGACATACGGGACAAAACTTCAATTACATGTATTGGTGCAGATTGATCGGAAGTAAACTCATTCGATGGAGCAGCAAAAATACCTGCTACCGTTACCCCTGCCATACTTAATTCATGCGCAACAGCCAGTGACAAGGGGTCAACACCAATTATTGCAACTTTATTACCTGGTTTGACACGGTAGTAATTTGTCAATGTCTGTGCCGCCCCGATCGCCATGACGCCCGGTTTCGTCCATCCAGGGATAGGTATTGCTTTTTCCGCCGCTCCCGTTGCAATCAGCACATTATCGGCCTGCAGTTCTTCCCCGTTATGCAGCATTACTTTCCAATGCGGAAAAATCCCCCAGACAATTTTTTCAGGAAAAAATTCAATATCCAGCTTTTGAGCTGATGCCGCTATTTCCCGGGCAATTTTACTGCCAATCCACCAGCCCAACTGCGGTTCTTCATGTAATTGCCCTAATAATTTGCCGCCTGCCACCGGATTTTCATCGACCATTGCCACATCTGCACCATATGATGCAGCCTTAATCGCCGCACTCATACCGGCAGGTCCTGCACCAATCACCACCAAATCATATGTCATAAGAATTCTCCGGTTTGGTATCGGATGTGCATCCCATCTTTTACATTGGTAATACATGCCCTGACACTTCTTTCACCATCAACCATTACGCGACATTCATAACAATGGCCGATCCCGCAGTAAATTCCGCGTGGTTCATGACATTTTTCCGAGTAACGTAAAATACGAATATTATGAGCAAGCAATGCCGCCGCAATTGACTCTCCTTCATACGCCTCATAATTGAGACCGTTATACGTGATCGTGACAGCGTCCTTATCCTGTTTTCCAAGTATCGGATGCTCATTTATTCGCATTATCATAGATCCTTTCCAGTTTCAGCTAATTCAATCACACTGAGTGGACGGACTGGATGATGACTCTTCAAATCTGGGCTCGGAAGCCTTGTTCCTCCTGTATAAAACGAAATGACTTGCTCCAGAAGTGGACGACATATTCTTCCCTGACATACCCCCATCCCAACCCTTGTTTTTAGTTTCAATGCCTTTGATGTGACAGCTCCATGTTCAAGTTCACGAACAACCTCACTTCGCATAACTTCTTCACACCGGCAAATGACTGTATCAGTGCCCATCAATTTCACCACTCTTTTCAGAATAAAGTTCACGACTAAAAGAAGTCCTACGATTAAATTTATGAATTATGGGAATATTTAATACATAAATTGCCCATAAAACAACAGGATAATCCGAAAGTGGGAGGATTGGGGACAATGCAGGAATAGAAATTTGTTCCGGAAAAACCTTTTAGATCATTTCTCTTCGGATCAACCAAATCAAAGCAATTTGGGATAATGCATAGTGTGCAAGAAAACCCGAATTTAAAAAGTTATTGGGCCATAATGTTGTCAATGACTGCTCCATATTCACTGCCGCCTTTTTGACAGTCCATTGTTTATGGTGAATTACTCCCCGATAAAGTGAACCATTCCGGTATGTCCATAGAAAATACCGCTCGATCAGCCAATACTCAAGGCTGCCTTTTTCTGGATGGAAAAATTCACCGGTTGGCTCATACCTTGCTCTCAGGATTCCAGCAGTCTTTCCACGTCGTTCACTGTCAACACAAATATAACCATTTCGCCTTTTCATTGACATGTCTGCATAATAAGATGGCAATGTTGCTACTTTTGAACCTAGAATCATGAGCAGTTGATTTTCATCCACACTAAAAAAGTAAACACCTTTTATACCATTTCGCTTTACATATGTCCGGACATTTATTTGTAAGAAAGAGCCTATAAAAGGGAAGAGTGGCATTTTGCGCAAGCGTATTTTACTGACCTTAAAGGGAATGATGCTGATCCATGCTTTACTATTAAACGTATCCAGTACAAGTCCCTGCGGAAGGTACTCCTCAAGCACATGCGGCTGGATAGGACGATGTATGAACAATAAATGATCCCACTGCTGCATCATAATCCACGGATCTTGAGGCAGCGGGCAATCACGATGTGCAGTACTGTTTAATATATCCTGATACATCTGTTTTTCCCTCTTCTCGTATCATCTGATCCTAGTATGTGCAACAAAACATCTGTAAAAACCTTATAATAGTTGGAATTCTGTATATAGGTGGTTATTGATGAATCCTGATGTGCGACTGGAATTTCACAGTACAACAGATACAACAAAAGTGACATGATGTAATGAATTGTTGCATAAGAAGGTAAAACAAATTTGGAAAGCAATATTGCTTAATCGCGCTAATCATGTTTAAGTTGGAATTACTTTACAATAGGCAAAATAGTGGCAATGGTCGTCAATTATTATCTTGTCTGTTGCCGGGCTTTTGATTGGGTTGTTCTTATATTAGGTCACTTTAACTAAAAACACCCTATCATTAATTTAATAACCAAAAGGAGGCTGGGACAAAAGAATGTTTATAAAACAAAAATCGGACAAACAAAGCAAGGTATACCCTTCTGCAGAAATATACATTGCTAAAATGGACTATTTGGGCCGTCTTTTAATCCCCTTTACTTTAGTTATCTCCCAACCTCTTTTCCCAGTCGTACTTATGAGATATATGCTTTCTCATCAGTCAGTACTTCACGAATCAATTGTACAGCCGCATCCATCTCCTTTTTACTCACAGTCAGCGGCGGTAAAAGACGGATGACATTAGGGCCGGCACTTAAGACAAGCAGTCCTTTATCAAGGAGTAATTCAATAACCGGAGTCACATCCTGGCTGCATTCAATCCCTAGCATCAATCCTGTGCCGCGAACGGACGAGACAACCGGGAGCTGCCCAACTGATTCATTCAGGGTTGCCAGCAAATACATGCCTTTCTCCGTCACCTCTTGTAAAAATTCATCCTGAGAAACATGCTTTAACACAGCCTGAGCCGCGGCCATAGCAAGGGGATTTCCCCCGAAAGTTGCAGCATGGCTTCCGGGCCCCAAAACATCACGCAGTGTCTGTTTCGCGATCATGGCTCCAACTGGAATACCATTGGCAAGTCCTTTAGCTGATGTGATAATATCCGGGGTGATCCCGTAATGCTGGTATGCAAATGGTTTTCCTGTCCGACCGATACCCGTCTGCACTTCATCAACGATCAGCAGCACATCACTTTCCTGGCATATATGAGCGAGTTCACGCACAAAGTCGAGATCGGCTATATTAATACCCCCTTCACCCTGGATCAATTCCAACATGACGGCGGCCGTATCACTGTCCACGGCTTTTTTGACGGCATTGCTGTCGTTAAACGGGACATAACTGAACGTCTCAAGCATAGGACCGAATCCGGAATGAATTTTCTCCTGACCGGTTGCTGCCATAGACCCTAACGTACGTCCATGAAACGATTGCTCAAACGAAATGATTTTATGTTTACCGGTTGCCTTGCGTGCCAATTTGATCGCAGCTTCATTGGCTTCAGTGCCACTGTTACAGAAAAACACATGTTCACCTGCACTATGCTGAACGAGGGAATCTGCGACCTCTTCCTGAATGGGGTTATGGTATAAGTTGGATACATGCCAGTAGTGATTCAGCTGATTTTCCAGTGCTTGCTGGACGTCCGGATGACGGTGACCGAGATTACAGACACCAATTCCCGACCCAAAATCCAGATAAGTGTTACCTTCCGTATCCTCAACAACTGTTCCTGATGCCTGTTTTGCAGACAAATCAAATCGCTTATAAGTTGGAAAAAGTGCTGACACGTTATACAGCCTCCCCTGATTTTGTAATCATTGTTCCGGTGAAACCAGCGTCATTGATCACCTGATTCGCATCGGCGATCATAACGTTATGCAGATTATGATTTAAACAGGCTATCGCCGCTTTCACCTTTGGGATCATGCCGCCATGAATGACCCCTCTGACAATGAGATCTTCTATTTCAGCTTCTGATGCTGAATGAAGCAATCCCTCTTCTTTGATGATGCCTGGCACATCTGTTACAAAGATAAGCTTGCCGGCACCTGTAGCCTGTGCAATAGCACCGGCGGCAGTATCGGCATTCACGTTATACCTGTCAGCGTTTTTGCCAGCAGCAATCGGAGCAATCACCGGTACGATTTCTTGTTCGAGTATGCGCTCTAAAAACAGTGTATTAACATCTACAACATCACCAACATAGCCATATATTTGAAAATTCTTTGGCACGGCGGTGATCAGATTAGCATCAGAACCGGAAAGTCCCACCGCCTGTATGCCGGACACATTCAATTTTCGAGTGATAGTATTATTGATTTGACCGGACAGCACCATCTCAACGACATTCATGGCAGCAGCGGAGGTCGTCCGAAGCCCGTTAATGAATGTGAACGGCACACCAAGTTTATCAAGCAGTTTCTGAATCGCAGGTCCGCCCCCATGCACAATAATTGGTTTAACCCCATTTTGCTGCAGTGTTGCTATGTTATGGAAAAATTGTTCTGACAAACCGTCAACGATACTGCCGCCGCATTTAATCACAGCGATTTCAGCCATTATGACACCCCCCTCACGTCCGGTAGCTGGCATTAATGCGAACATAATCATATGTCAAATCACAGCCCCACGCTTTGCCGGCTCCACTCTCGACGTTCAGATCAACCTTTATTGTGATATCATCATTCATGAGATAATCGGATACTTCCGCTTCTGAAAATGGCATTGGCTGACTGTTTTGCAACAGCTGGATGGATCCTATTGATGCATCAATTGTTTGAGCATTAATATCTGCCCCGCTGCGGCCAATCGCAGCAATTAGCCTTCCCCAATTTGGGTCTGCCCCATAAACAGCCGTTTTGACCAGCGAGGAACCGACAACTGTTTTAGCCACTTTGACCGCCTGTGCATCATTACGAGCGCCTGTTACGTCAACTTCAATCAATTTTGTGGCACCTTCACCATCACGAGCAATCATTTTCGCTAAATCCTCACACGTCTGTTTTAACAGCCCGGCAAATTTATCCCAGTCATTATGCTCCGGGGTCAGACTTTCATTTCCTGCCTTTCCGCTTGCCATTACGAGCACCATGTCATTCGTCGAAGTATCACCGTCAACCGTAATACAATTGAACGTCTTATCCGTTACATCCTCCAGTGCCATCTGAAGCATATCCGGTTCAATGGCCGCATCAGTTGTCACGAATGCCAGCATCGTTCCCATATTCGGCTCAATCATGCCCGAACCTTTTGCCGACCCTGCCATGGTTACGGTTTTATCGCCGACTGTTATCTGGTGGCATATGGATTTTGTCACGGTATCTGTCGTCAAAATCGCTTCATTGAATGCTGATGCGTTTTCTTCACCTGCCTCTGGATGAAGATGTTCGATATTCGGAATAATTTTATTCATCGGCATATCAAGACCTATAATACCTGTTGAAGAGACTGCCACAGCATATTCCGGTAATGAAAACTGTTCCGCCGTGATACGCCGCATTGTATAAGCATCCTTTTCTCCCTGTTTTCCTGTACAGGCATTGGCGTTGCCGCTGTTGACAATCACAGCCTGCAGTTTTCCTTCTTTAGCAATGCTATCCTTCGTAACCGTTAATGGTGCTGCCTTGATGACATTTTGCGTATATAACGCAGCAGCACTTGCCGGCACGTCACAATAAATCATGCCAAGATCATTTCGTTTCCGTTTCATACCGGTGTGCATCCCTGCCGCCTGAAACCCGGCCGGTGTTACAATCGTCCCTTTGTCAATTTTCATAATGCTGCCTTCTGTCGTCAGCACCAATTGTTTCTCCCCTTTCGTTTATCCTGCTATGGATATACAGGTGCCAGGTCAAGACCTGTTTTCTCATCAATCCCAAACATCCGGTTCATATTTTGCACAGCCTGACCTGCTGCACCTTTGACCAGATTATCAATAACCGATACGATCATAATCCGGTTCGTTCGTTCATCATATGCCAGTGACAGATCACAAAAATTCGAGCCATAAACTTCTTTAGTGCTTGGGTATGTACCCTTTTTTCTTATTCTAACAAAATAGCAATCTTTATAACTCTCCTGATATAACTCAAATAACTTCTCTGCCGTTATGCTCTCTGGTACATCAATATAAATCGTTGTCATAATCCCCCTCGTCATCGGAACGAGATGTGTACTGAATGTTATCGTACCTGCATTGGAATTCCACCCAGAAAGAACCTGTTCAATTTCGGGGGTATGCTGGTGTTCAAGAACCTTGTAGATTTTCAGATTGTCATTCATCTCCGTGTAGTGTGTTACTGGCACAGCCTTTCTTCCAGCGCCGCTGACACCGGTTTTGGCATCAATGATAATGGACGCGGGATCAATCGGCAGATGTTTAACTAATGGTGCCAGGCCAAGCAATGCTGCCGTCGGATAACAGCCAGGGTTGGCAATCAGTTGTGCATTTCTCACATCGGTATCCAGCCATTCCGCAAGTCCGTATACAGCTTCTTCAAGAATTACTTCATCAGGTGCCTTACTGTTATACCATGCCTCATACTGCCGGGGATCTTTCAGCCGAAAGTCGCCGGACAAATCAATGACACGAATACCATGTTTCAGCAATTCCGGGACAAGCTTAGATGAGACCCCGGATGGAGTTGCCGTAAAGGCAAGGTCTGCATCCTGTGCAATTTGTTCATGGCTAATAGCTTTAAGCTCCTTCCCGGATACAGCCTGCATATGCGGATAGCTGTCTACAATCGATCCTCCCCACTGACTTGATGAATGATATGACTGGACGGTAACCTCGGGGTGCTGCTGTAAAATACGAATAAGCTCTGCTCCTCCATATCCGGTCGCTCCAACAATAGCTGCTTTCATGACGCATTTCCACCTCCCGCACGATATTATTTCTACCTATTATAAAATGAATAAATATAATGTCAAGTGTATATTTATAAGTTACATTCATATTTTTATCTGATCTATAAAGCGATCTCTATTAAGTCGGGTTGAATGCGAAAATGCAAAAAGCGCCCCATCGTAAAGGACGCCTTTTATATTGAATATTTTCTCCGGATTATAAGGATCAGTTTCTGTTGAACAGCCGTATATATTTTTGATCAAACCGTATTCCACTATTAGGGAACTATTGTGAAACCGGTCCGGACAGAATGACTAAAACATAAACACTATCAACCATTCACCCTACATCGACAGCTTCGTTCCAACTCCTTTTTCCTGAGCCTTCTGAAACATCAAATTGGCAACCACAACATCAAATAACGCCATTCCGGTGGTTTTAAACACAACACTCCTTCCTTCATAAGCTGCTAGTTGTGAATGATTTAGTATATGTTGTGACATGGTCAATATGGATTCTTTTTTAATCCAGCCTTTTTCAATTGGGGTAGCAATATCTCCTGATTCTTGGATAGCATGTTCCGTATCAACAATTACATGCTTCGCAATATCGTACAGAGATTCGGGAAATTCACGCATTGTCGGCTGGAAAGAACCGACTCCGATAATTAACTTATTTTTAAGGAGATCTGGATTATTCGGGAGGACAGGGGTGTTTGAAGTCGTAGCCGTTATAACGATATCCACATCCATGATCGCCTCTTCAACGAAATCATGTGCTTTTATCGAAATGTCCGGTCCTATCCATTTTTGCAATGATTCCTTGAAGGCAGGTATTTTCTTTGGTGAACGATTGAAGAGATTGATCGTCTGAATCGGTCTTTCCGTACATGCTGCAATTGCCTGGTAGAGTCCCTGGACCCCTGTTCCAACAATAGCAAGAGAACTGGCACCTTTATCAGCCGAATGACGAACGGCAGAGCCGCCAATGGCACCAGTCCGCATGCCGGTTAACAACGATCCGTTTAAAACACTTTTAATCTCACCAGATTCACTGTTATTCAAAACAACCAGCCCATGCAACGTCGGAAGTGTTTGGTTATTCGGGAACACCGTAACGAGCTTCGTTCCAATTGCATCACCTGTGAAACAAGGCATTAACAGCAGTGTATTGTCATCATTTTTTACCTGCATTCGTTCCGGCATTTGAAATTGACCGGCTTCATAAACACTGTACGTTTTATCAATAGCGTCAATTACATCCTTCATCGTGACAGCTTTCTTAATATTATCTTCGCTTAAAAATAGCATTCTATTAACCCTCCGTCTAATTTTTGTCCAATTATACAACAACGCTTTCAATAATCAACTTATTATTGGCAAAACCATCAAACAGTAAGGAACTTAACCTTGCATGATTATCAACATTTTTTGAAAAAGATTTGAAATTAGATGTCCAGAATCAGAAACAAAGAAAAACAAAGGCAGGAAAAAAGTATATAAGCCAAAGATAAATCTGAACGATAATTCCACTATAATTGGAACAGTTCGGATTTATCTTTTGAGATATGTTTGAAAATTTGTTGAGAATGATATAAGCCCTTTCCGGGAGCACGAGCCGAAGACCCCCGCAGGAAAGAGGTCTTTGCTTTCCGAGGAGGCTGAAGCCGGCCCATGGAAAGCGCAGTATACTGCCGGATTATCGCACGCAACTAAAATCTTGATTGGAGGAGGGGTGCACCAAGACAAATTGTCAATCGTTCGCAGTCGGTATCAACCATGTATAAAGATGTGACTGTTGAAAAAGTAAATGCTGCACTTCCTGCCCTGACATCGTTCGTCGATAGCGTGGAAAATTTTAATTGTATCTCAGCCTCAAATAACGATTTCAATCATTGAAACGATTGAATCTAAACATACTCACTTGGCCTTGACTTATCAGGCACTTTCCTGGTGCACAACAGTTGTTCGTTTTTTCGCTTTCACTGGCGTCATATTGAACACAATATTCAAGACAATTGCTGTCACACTGCCTGCCACAATGCCATTACTTGTCAAAATCTGAATGCCTGACGGAAATTGCTTAAAAAGCTCAGGCACAACTGTCACACCCATGCCCATTCCAACTGAACAGGCAACAATCATTGCGTTCTCGGCAGACTTTGTGATGACACTGCTCAACATTTTAATACCCTGTGCGATGACCATCCCGAACATGGCAATCATGGCGCCACCCAACACCGCAGTAGGAATGATTGTTGTCACAGCCGCTATCTTGGGAATTAATCCTAGCGTCATGAGCATTAGTCCCGTAACCATAATAACCCTGAGTGACTTGACACCGGTCATTTGCATTAGACCGACATTTTGTGAAAAAGCTGTATACGGAAATGCATTGAATATGCCGCCAAACAGAATGGCCAAACCTTCCGCACGATAACCTTTCGTCAGATCGTTTTCTTGTAAATCTTTCTCTGTCATATCCCCGAGTGCAAAATACACACCTGTTGATTCAACCAGGGATACCATGGACACCAGAATCATTGTTAGGATAGCAGACCACTCAAACGTCGGCATCCCAAAATATAATGGCTGAGCAATGTGAAAGTATGATGCCTCCGCAACTGATGAAAAATCAACTTTTCCCATAAATACGGCTGCCATGGTACCGCCAGCCAAACCAAACAGAATGGCAATCGACTGGATGAATCCTTTGGTAAATCGGTAAAGCAAGATAATAAACAATAACGTTCCAAATGCTAACGAAAGATTTGCAATCGAACCGAAATCGGCGGAACCTTCTCCCCCGCCCATATTATGGATGGCGGTGGGAATCAATGTTATACCGATAATGGTAACCACCGTCCCTGTTACAATCGGCGGGAAAAACCTCACCAATTTTCCAAAAAAGCGACTGATAAAAAGCACAAAAACACCTGAAACAATAATAGCACCATAGATGGCCGTAATGCCAAACTCACCACCGATTGTGATCATGGGGCCAACTGCTGTAAAGGTGCAGCCTAAAACAACCGGAAGCCCAATCCCGAAGAACCGATTACGCACAATCTGCAATATCGTTGCGACTCCACACATGAAGATATCAATCGCAACAAGATACGTTAACTGTCCCGATGTTAAGCCAAGTGTCTCCCCTACAATAAGCGGTACTAAAATTGCTCCGGCATACATGGCAAGCAAATGCTGAAAACTTAGTGCTGCTGTTTTCATCGTAATGAATCCTCCTCTGCATTAAACGTTACGACACCGTCAGTCAATGAAGCAATATTCGCCAGTGATTCGATAGGTATCCCGCGCTCCCGTAGCATACTTCCGCCTTCCTGAAATCCCTTTTCAATCACAACCCCAACACCTGCCAGGGAAGCATTTGCTTGTTGAACAATATTCACCAATCCGAGCACCGCCTGTCCATTTGCCATAATGTCATCAATAATCAGCACAACATCACCTGTGCACAAGTAATCCTTTGACACCGAAATTTCATTTGTCTGTCCTTTTGTATAGGAATGAACATCCGCTGAATAAAGATTTTCCTTCAATGTGAGCGACTTGTGTTTCCTTGCAAAAATCACCGGAACATCCATGCTCAATCCTGCCATAACAGCCGGTGCAATACCAGATGATTCAAGCGTCAGGATTTTCGTAATACCGGCACCTGTAAAACGAGAGGCAAATTCCTCCCCGATTGCCTTTATTAAAACTGGATCAACCTGATGATTCAGGAACGCATCCACCTTGATAACCGAATCGGATAGTACCTTTCCTTCTGATAAAATTGTCTGTTTTAATGCCTCCATCTTGATCTCCTTTCATGAAATAAAAAACCCGAAAAACAAGCTCCCACTCAAACTATGAGGAAAGCATTGCTTTTCGGGCAGCCGATTATAACGCGAGGTCCGCGAAAAGCCTTTTTCTTCGTCAACACATCGTTGTCAAAGCTTTTCTACTCCCGTCGCATTATGAGCACTGGCACGTCCTGTGCGTCCACCGACTAAGTTCGCGACGTCCTCGAAAAAGGAAAGCACTTTTTCTTCGTGCGATGTATCGCTGTCACAGCTTTCCCTGTCCTGTCGCAACGCCGGCATTAGCACGTCCTGTGGGTCGAAAAATCCGAACAATACACAAAGCGGACACACGCTTGCAAACAAGTGTCGTCCCTTTGTCGAGCTTTCTTTCATAGTCGGTTTATTTACGGTAAACCGGTAGAAACTTGCAGACCTTATTCCTGCGATTATATGAAAATCAGCTATTCGATTGCCGTCTATTATAGCATGTCCATTTAAAAAAACAACCCCGATTTATATAAAAATATTCTGTTTATTATCATAGGCATCTTTCTTTCAATTGCTGATTGACACATAAATAAAAGTCATGTATCTTGAATGATAGACGAACATTTATTTTATAATTAATATTAACATTCGTTTTTAGGGGTGTAACCGATGGAAAGTGTATTTGATTATGAAGATATTCAATTAGTACCAGCCAAGTGTGTTGTCAACAGCAGGTCTGAATGTGACACATCAGTTACTTTAGGCGGGTATTCGTTCAACCTGCCTGTCGTGCCTGCGAATATGCAGACAATTATCGACGAGAAGGTTGCACTATATCTGGCAGAAAATAATTATTTCTATATCATGCACCGTTTTGATCCGAAAACAAGACTCAGTTTTGTCAACGATATGCATGCCCGTGGATTGATTGCCTCTATCAGTGTTGGCGTTAAAGAAGAAGAATACAGCTTTATCGAGCAATTGGCGGATGCACATCTGACACCGGAATTCATTACCATCGACATTGCACATGGCCACTCTGATTCTGTTATCAATATGATCCGGTTCATCAAGAACCAGTTGCCTGAGACATTTGTGATCGCAGGAAATGTCGGAACACCGGAAGCAGTAAGAGAGCTGGAACATGCAGGTGCTGATGCGACAAAAGTTGGCATCGGGCCGGGAAAAGTATGCATTACGAAAGTTAAAACAGGTTTTGGAACAGGTGGATGGCAGCTGGCTGCGCTCAAATGGTGTGCCAAAGCAGCAAGCAAACCGATCATTGCCGACGGTGGCATCCGAACACATGGTGATATTGCAAAATCAATCCGTTTTGGTGCTTCGATGGTTATGATTGGTTCCCTATTCGCCGGTCATGAAGAATCACCGGGCGAAACAGTTGAACAAGAAGGCAAACGTTATAAAGAATACTTTGGCTCAGCCTCAGAATTCCAAAAAGGTGAAAAGAAGAATGTGGAAGGCAAAAAGATGTACGTGGAACACAAAGGTTCACTGGAAGATACTCTGACTGAAATGAAGCAGGATCTGCAGTCCGCTATCTCCTATGCAGGAGGCAAAGAATTGCAGGCAATCCGTTATGTTGATTATGTTGTCGTCAAAAATTCAATTTTTAACGGGGATAAGATTTATTAGGATTGCGTGTTCGCTTCATATGGCAGAAGCTGTCACAGTTGGGGCGTCATTTGGTTTACAAAATTAAAGAGGCTGAGACATAACTAAAGTAAGGGGCTTAAAAGACGACCAATAGTCCATTTTAGCGAGGAAATATACGTAGACGCCAGCGGGAGGAAGTGAGACCCTGCAGTGCGAATGCACGCGGAGGCTCACTAGCCGCCCGCGAAAGCGACGAGCGCAAACTACGAGTTGCGAGTAGTGCTGATTCTCCGAAATCTCATTCAACACGACGAGCACCAAGTATATTTCCACAGCGGGGTAATCCCTTGCTTTGGTTGTTCGGATTTGTTGTTTTATAAACGTTCCTTTATCCCAGCCTTTTTATATGTACAATCATTCTAAATCAAACACATCGGCCAGTAATCGATATGAATGGACCTTGGCATCGAAATCATAAATATTCGTGATAACCATAAATTCGTCCGTCTGGTAATCATCACCTAGCCGTTCCAATTCCTGTTTGACTTGATCCGGTGTGCCGACCACACATCTGTTACGGTTTTTATGAATCTCCTCCAGTTCTTCCTGCCGAAACGTTCTTTTTTTAACTTCTTCAATCGATGGAACCTTCGTGTCAGAGCCTCTTCCGACATTCAACAGCCACTTGTCCTGACTTAATGCCAGTTCTTCTGCCTCTTCTTCGGTATCTGCACAGACAACAAAAATACAGACGATACTCTTCGGCTGCTCAAAATGTTGGAATGGCTTAAACCTGTTCCTGTATGCTTCTAAAGCCTTCTGTCCATTGACCGGGTTAATAAAGTGGCCAAATACGAACCCTGCCCCGATTTCCGCAGCATTTGCAGCACTTCTTCCGGACAGCCCGAGTACCCACATCGGCGGAACCGTTTTGGTTCTTGGGGCTGCTTTGACCAGACGATAAGCGTGATCTTTTGGCAATGAATTGTGCAGAAACCCTTGCAGATCCCGTAATTGACGTGGAAACTCGCTCATACACTTATAAGCACCGTCCGTCAATGCCATACGTGTATCTTGTGAACCTCCGGGAGAACGTCCGATTCCCAAATCAATCCTGCTAGGAAACAGTGCTTCAAGCAGCTTGAAATTTTCTGCTACCTTATATGGACTGTATTGTGGTAACAGCACCCCGCCGGACCCGACACGGATCTTATTTGTATACGAAGCAATCCGGGCGATCAGGATTTCAGGCGACACACTTGCCAACCCGTTCGTATTATGATGCTCTGCCACCCAATAGCGTGTATATCCCAATTTTTCAGTTACTTTTGCCAGTTTCAGCGTGTTGTTTAATGTCTCCTCGGGACTAAAACCCCGGGAAATTGGTGCCTGATCCAGAACACTTAGTTTCATGGAAGGATGATCTCCTTTCTAATTGATCTCATGATGCTTCTATCATGACATATTCAATAAGAAAATCAGAAAAAATTTGCCTTCTCCCCATTTTTCAAATAATATAGAGTTATTAGAATTATAATAGTTCTCATTTAGATAGACACAACATATTTATTTATTACCACTACTAAGGGGGAAATTTTACAATGGCTGAGAAGGTCAGAAATATTAGCTTGCTGTCACAAATTTTAATTGCTTTTGTAATTGCTATCCTGGCCGGAATTATTTTCGGACCAAGCATTGAAATCGTCCAACCTTTAGGTGACCTATTTCTGCGTCTTATTCAATTTATCATTGTACCTTTGATCGTTTCATCTCTGATTACAGGTGTCGCCAGCACCGGAAGTATGGAAACACTGGGAAGAATTGGCGGAAAAACATTTCTCTACTATGTCAGTACAACCTTTGTTGCCGTCAGTATCGGGCTGCTTGCTGCCTTTTTGTTCTCCCCCGGAACAGGGGTGGACATTTCCACTTCAAGGGAAGTACCTGAAGCAACGGAAACAGACGGTGTGGTCAGTGTATTGTTAAACATTATCCCGACAAACCCGATGGAAAGTTTATCAAGTGCAAATATTTTACAAATTATCTTCTTTTCCATTTTCATCGGTATTGGTATTACGATGGTCGGACAAAAAGCGGAACCTGTACAACGCTTCTTTGAAGGATTTGCAGAGATTATGTACAAAATTACCTGGATCATCATGAAACTGATTCCGATTGGTATATTCGGTTTGCTCGCACCAATCATCGGTGAATACGGTCTGTCTGTTTTAATGCCGCTGATTAAGTTAATATCAGTCGTTGCAATTGCCTGTATCATACACGCTCTGGTCACTTATTCTATAGCTGTCAAGACATTTGCGAAAATGAATCCGCTTCAGTTTTTCAAAGGTATTGCACCGGCAAGTCTTGTTGCATTCAGCACACAAAGCAGTTCAGGAACACTGCCGGTCACCATCAAATGTTCTGAAGATAATTTAGGTGTATCGAAAAAGATATCTAGCTTTATTTTGCCTTTGGGTGCAACCATTAATATGGATGGAACATCACTTTATTTAAGTATAGCTACCCTTTTTACAGCTCAAGCCTACGGTGTTGAATTAACCTTTACACAAATTATGATCGTTGTTCTGATTGGAACATTAGGTTCAATTGGTGCAGCAGGGGTACCGGGGGCAGGCCTGGTTATGCTGACGCTGGTTTTGACAACATTAAATCTGCCGCTGGAGGCTATTGCATTAATTGCGGGTGTTGACCGTTTCATGGATATGTTCCGAACAGCAGTCAACATTACGGGGGATGCTTCAGGGACGGCTGTCATCAATGCGACTGAACAAAAGCGGGATCAACAAATTGAGTCAGATTCTGCAGCTGGCTAAAAAAACGATGGGAGGCGCATGTATCCTTTTCATGCGCCTTTCATAAGCGATTTTTTACGGGGAGTCTTTCAAAGATGGCTTTGCCCCCATATCTTTTTCGGCTTTATTAAATCCTTTATCAAGATTTCCGGCGTTTTCAATATCACCTGACATGCTATAGCCTTCAACCTCAGTGTTTCCTGTTGTTCCGTAAAGTCCCATACCGTTAAGTTCCGTATTGACATTTTCTTTGACTTTTTTCTTCTTGTCAGCCAAATGGTTCACCTCCCTCAGTTTTACTGTTCCCGGTGGAGAACCATGCTATCCTGATTATCCCGAACCCCTTGAGATGAATCATTAAGATTAGCCAGCTTTTCATAATATTTCACAATCGCAGCATGATCATCCTCACCATTGCCATCAACCTTTAAAGCTTTTAATGTTTCACGGACTGAAGCGGTTAATGGCAACGGGACATCCATATCACCGGAAGTTTCCATCACATTATTTAGATCCTTCAGATGAAGGTCAATCTTAAAGCCAGGATCAAAGTTTCGCTCCAGCATCATCGGCGCTTTCGCATCCAGTACATTACTGCCGGCAAGGCCGCCCCGTATGGCGTTATAAACCAACTCATTGTCAACGCCCATTTTTTCCGTCAGCACCAATGCTTCTGAAACAGCTGCAATATTCAGTGCAACGATGATTTGGTTAGCAAGCTTCGTTGAATTCCCGGAGCCAACCTCTCCAGTTCTGACAACCGATCTAGCCATAGCTTCCATAACTGGCAAACACTTTTCAAAAATCTCTTCATCGCCCCCTGCCATCACTGAAACCGTTCCATCAATGGCTTTGGGTTCGCCGCCACTGACAGGAGCATCCAGAAATCCGATATCTTTTTTCTTCAGTGCTTCACCAATTTCCTGGCTGACGATCGGTGCAATCGAGCTCATATCAACGATGACTGATCCAGGTTTCGAACCATGGATTAAACCGCCTCCTCCCAAAATAACTTCTTTCACTTCGGGTGAATTCGGCAGCATCGTGATGATAACTTCCGCTTTAGCAGCTAAGTCAATGTATGCATCCACCACTTCTGCACCGTGTTCACGCATTTCCCTGTTGGTTTCAGGCTTGCTGCTGGAAATGACTAATTCATATCCAGCTTTCAGTAAATTTTTACTCATCGGTTTCCCCATAATGCCTAGTCCGACAAAGCCTATTTTCATGTCTGACTCCCCTTTGTATCGATTGTTGGATTGACCGTTCATATCAGCCTAAAAGTCAAATTCAGCATTCGTCTCCATGGCCCACTCATGAATTTCCCAGTCCCTTGCTCCTTCTTTAATATAAGGATCTTCTTTCAGATAGGAAACAGCCTGATCTAAAGTATCGGCCGCGTAAATAACCAATCCTCCTGAACCATCTGTAAATTTACCATTCATTAATACCTTCTTCTCCTGCCTCATTTGTTCCAGGAACTTAAGGTGCTGTGACCGGAATTCTTTACTTTTTTCTACATCTTTCATTGGCAAAAAAACAGCATAATATCTCATGATAATCCTCTCCCCATTTTCGAATAGACTATCCACTATAAATATTCTACGTAAAACTGTTTACATCCTGCTTGTTTTGTGCAAAAAACAGATACGAAGCAGTAAAAATAGCTTAGCCAATAAATGACTAAACCTTGAAATAGGTGCTTAGTTGATGGATTCTGTCATGGTTCTTCAAGAAGCCTGCAATCAAATCAGTTTTTGAATATCCTTTCGGCTGTAATGTCCGTCGATTCCCGGTTTTATAATCAGATAATTAATAATTTCTGTATCATCAAGTTTTAACGTTGTTTTTAAACCCTTAATGATCATGCTCAGATATTCATGAGACGGTTTATTCAAAGGAACATCCAAATTCCAGTCAGCTGTAAATGTAAAAATTGGGTATCCATCTTCCTTACCTAAATATAAAATTGTTCCGTACCATGAATCGCGCAAGGTTTTCGCCCCAATCCACATTATTTCATCTAAATCGATATTAAGGTCTGCGCCGTCATTTTCCTGTTTCACAACATCCATAAACTGCCCGACTGTTATGAGATATTTCCTGCTGTATGTGTGATATTTTTCATCATGATTCAATCCTATAAAAGCAACACCCTGATGCTGCCAACGATCGGACTGTTTTGCGAAATATAAAGGGTAATGCATCACATGCGTTGCCTCTTTTACTGGAAGTGACCGATCACTGCACCCAATCTCCACTTTTTCAGATCCTTCGGGTTTACCGCCTTTAATGTAACAAAAAAATCTTTCTCTGCTTAAATTAGATCCAAAACTGGCATACCATACATAAGTTTCTTTTTCTAGTTTTGTATCAATAACGATCACATCCTAAAGCTTTAGATGTCTCTTCAGAACTTATTGGCTATTAGTGCATTCATTTACGAAGGCTTTAAATAATTTCTGCATCGTCGGATCATCGCTTGCCATCTCTTCTGGATGCCATTGAACGCCCATAAAAAGTGAGGAGGATTCGTCGATAGCCTCAACTGCCTCAATCATACCATCAGGCGTTACTGCTGTCACCTTCAGACCCGATGCAAGCATATCAATTGCCTGATGATGCATACTGTTAACCCGTATTTCTGAACGATTTACTAATTCATATAACCTGCTTCCGTACTCAATCTGTATATCATGTGTCGCTTCAGACCTGCCTGCAAGCTGATAATGTTTGATGGCATGAGGGGCTTTGGTTTCAATATCCTGAATGACCGTACCCCCTAAAGCAACATTCAACAATGTGATGCCTCTGCAGATAGCGAAGATGGGCTTTTTCTGTTTAAGTGCATGATGGACCAGTGCCATTTCGATCTCATCACGATTGACATTGATTTTTTGTAATTTGGGATCAGGATTTTCCTGAAAAGAATTAGGATCGATATCCTCACCGCTGCTTAAAATCAAGCCATCACAGATAGACGTCCACACTTCCGGCATATCATTCGTGCCATTTGGAATGACAATGGGAATACCCCCTGCTTGTATCACCGAACTGATGAATCTTTCGTGCAGATTAACACTCTTAATATTATTGTGGTTGACAACCGAACTGGTAATTCCAATGACAGGTTTAATTGGCTGTTTCATCTTATGTTGCCTTCCTCCAGTTTTATTGTTGACTTAAAATAAGCTGCGTTGTTATTTATAAGCCTTATTTTTGATAGATACATTCAAAATATACGAACAAAAACTGATAACCTGTCCGAATTTTAGCCCTTCACCTGTCTTAACTATCCACTCATTACTTTCCGTCAGATCAGCAAATTCAGCCTTGACTTTTTATCTTCATAGTACTCGCTACCCATTTCCTTATCAGCGAAAGCGTATCCTTAATCCAATTCCGGCCTGTTTGATGCAAAATCGCATTTAAAAACACAACTGTGATATCTTTATTCTGTTCATTTCCAAAAAGCTGTTTAAAAGCGTAATCAATTTTCAAATCCATGCGTTTTTCAAGCGGTACTCGTTTCTGCAGATTTGTTCTATCACTTTGTGTGGTTTTCCTTTGTCTTCGTAATCATCGGGGGCTTCTCCTACTTTCATAGGTGCAGTGTAATCAGCAGCATTCACATAAGTGGGCTTAGTAAGTACCATATGTACACATCCTCTATGAATTTGTGGGAACTTAACGGGGTGTTCATTCTGACCATAGTATATCATGACTCATGACCCCAAATTAAAAACGAGTATTCTGATGATTTTTTCTAAAAAATATAATTATTTGCATATTATGAGGGAAACATGCACATTATAACTTAGTAATTTCACTTAATAGAACGAATTCCTGAATGCAGCTGCCCGCATTGGATCGTAAGGCGATAAATCAATATCACTGGTTTTTCCCATTATGATGGACGCTGCCAGATTGCCAATATATGGCCCCATTGTCAGACCAGAAGCACCCAGCCCATTGGCCAGGACGACATTTTCAAACGGTTCTATCGGTCCGAGTAACGGTGAAATATCTGGTCCCATCGGTCTAAAGCCAATCCGCATTTCCTCTAATGTTCCGTCGATCAGTCCCGGTGCTAGCGTTAATGCTTCATTCATCACTTCAAAAATTCCTCCGAAAGTTCTGCGATAATCAAATCCTGATCCCGTTTCTCGGGTTGCCCCTGTTACGACTCTGGAATCGTCAAAGGCCAGCATATAATGACCAGTCTGCGGCAATACGACAGGCCAGCTGGATGTATCCGTTTCAGGCAGTTTAATATGGGCAATCTGTCCCCGTTGAGGCTCTATTTTCAAATCAACACCCAAGGGTTTTAATAATGAAGGTGCCCATGTACCCGCCGCCACAATAACCGAGTCGGAATGAATGACGTCCCCATTCACTGTAATACCTTTAACGTGCTTATCCTCTTGAATCAATTCAGCTCCACCGCTGATTAACTTTGCTCCATGCTTTTGTGCTGCACGTTTTAAAGCATCTCTTAATAATCGTCCATCAACACGAGCAGCTCCAGAAAGATAAATGGCTTCCAAATTATTATTTAAAGGTGGAAATAATTCACGTGCCCGCTCAGAGTCAATTCTTTCAATATCTCCCATCTCCGGTGCATCTTTTTGTTTATCTTTTAATTTACGTTCAAGCTCATCCAATTCAGCAGGATCTGAACTTACACGCAGCGCCCCAACTTTTTTATAACCAACATTCGTTTCATTATCCTGTTTCAACTGGGAAATTAGCTCAGGGTAAAATTTGGCACCCCGCTTGGCAATTTCATACCAATTGTTATTATCCACTCTGGAAATCCACGGACAGACAATCCCTGCCCCGGCAGCAGTTGCATTCCCTTGATGCTGTTTATCAACCATAACAACTTCGTTATGATTTTTTGCCAAATGGTAAGCAGCACTGGCGCCTGCAATTCCTGCTCCGATAACGATCGTTTTCATTTCAGCCGCTCCTTCCTTTTCTATTTTGCAGCCCTTAAACCTGATAGTTCAATTTTATTTCACATTTATTTTCATATTATTATCCTAAATAGTCTAGTAAACTTTTGGATAAAACCGCAGAGTCTATTCTCCATTCAGTGACAGAAACTACTTGCAACTCTGCCAAGTTCCAATGCCAATGTTTTTAAGATCCAATCAGATAAATTCCAAATTTTTTCGTTACTATTTAAGTACCCATTTCATCCTGCTCATTAATAAATTACGGTTCAATTCACCTGTTAAATTAAACACCTGCAAATCAAATGCTGGATTTTTTTGATCGGAAAAGCTCTTCCATTCTTCAGCTACATACTTTAAATCTGAGGCTTTTATAAGTGCAACATCTGTATCCTGTTCAGAGAATGCCTTTAGTTTTTGGGCTTGTGCAACAGCATCTTTTGTATAGTCATGAACTATAACTAAAAAGGTGGTTATACGCATTTCATCTGAACGGATATAACCTAAAAATTGGCTAAAATGCTCTTCGGGAAAAGTATAAGCGTTTTCAGTGCTTTTATTATCCCATAGTATGGCTTCCCCAGCGTTATACTTCAATTTCCCATCAGCATGTTTTGACCCCTTCATATTAACTAGTTGTAACCCTAATTTCTTTTCAAATAGATAACGCGTTGCTTCTTCAAAATATTTCTCCACATTAAGGTCTTTATCAATGATTTTATTAACACGTAACGCTTTATAATCTCTTGATGCCAGTTCCTCATAAAAGTCATATAGTCTGGCTCTTTCATCTGCTGGATCAGTAGAATTAGGCGTTGATACATTTTCATAGTAATCGATGATGTTTTGTACTTTTTCATCCTTCGTACCACTCACTTTAGCACCTTCCAGAGTATTAAAAAATATGCCAAACCTCATCAATCTTCCACCATGATATACGTCACGTCAACTGGCCCATGCACACCGACAATCAGGTTCATTTCAATATCTGCGCTGTTGCTGGGCCCTGTCACAAAACTAATGCATGACGCAACACCATCTCCAGCCTGATTTGCTTCGTGGATCTGCTTTGTTGCCTGGGTCATTCTAGGCACAATTGTGCTCTTCGGAATAATGGCTATATAAGTTCTGGGCATCAGGCTAATCGAACGGCCATTATATTTGTTGTTGAATAATGTCACCGTACCGGATTCAGCAAGCGTTATATCACTGAATGTTATACCGACATCTGCACGCTCAGCGAATGCCTGATTTTCTTTACCATTTGTTTCATCCCATAAATGGACCTCATTGCCGTCATCTTTCAATTTTTGATAAAAGTCATGTAAACCATAATCTTCGTTACGTGAATCACTGGAAGCGACAATTGCTTTGGCTTTATAACCTTCAATTGTTTCTTTTAGAATAGCTGCCAGCCCATCCCGATCAGTCCTTTTAAAATTTGTATGAATAACCTTACAGTGCTCTTCCAATACATCCACCAGTTCGTCCTTCGATAAGCCTTTCAGCACCTCATCTTGCGGACGAATGCTCCACTGCGGCCTTTCGACTCCGTTCGTTCTCCGCGGCCGGTGTAAATTCGCTGTCACGTGCTCTAAAAACGCCTCCCTGTTCATGATGGTCATTGGCTTTCGCCTCCTTTTTGCCGTTCTTTAAACCATGAACGGAAAGTTTGTTTGGCCGGAGCGGGAAAATCCCGGTTGACCGTCCAGCCTTTTAACGGACCTGGACCATTTGTGATCGTTTCATCTTTCATCCATGGTTTGGTCGCAGAACGAGCCATGGCTGTACTCATTTTATATGCCGCTGGATTCGATCCCCATTTTGCAAAACCTTTCATCGCCAATTGCTCCGATTTTGGCGACTTTTTTTCCTGTTCGACGATGATTTCACGATGGCGAATCAATTGTTCATGAAGCGGAATTTTTACAGGACAAACCTCGGTGCAAGCCCCACACAATGAGGAGGCATATGGCAGTTCCTTATGATCTTCATACCCATCCAAGAGAGGCGTTAATACAGCACCGATCGGCCCTGGGTAAACGGATCCATACGCATGCCCGCCAACATGGCGATAAACCGGACAAACATTGATGCATGCTGCACAGCGGATACAATGAAGTGCTGACTGAAATTCCGTCCCTAAAATACTGGAACGGCCATTATCAACAATGACCAGATGATATTCTTCCGGACCATCGCTTTCCCCTTCATGACAGGTCCCAGTAATGGAAGTAACATAACTAGTCAAATCCTGGCCTACTGCCGCGCGTGTCAACAGGCTGACAAGGATATCGAGTTCCTCATAAGTCGGTACAACACGCTCCATCCCCATCACAGATATTTGCGTATCCGGAATTGCCGTAACCATTCTGGCATTGCCTTCGTTGGTAACAAACGTGACAGCACCAGACTCCGCCACCGCAAAATTGCAGCCGGTTACCCCGACATCAGCGGATAAAAATTCCTGCCTTAACTGTTCACGGGCAAATCCTGCCAGTTCTTCTGGTTTTGACGATTGGTGATACCCTTTCTTTTCGGCAAATGTTTCCTTTACCTGCTCTTTATTCTTATGTACTGCCGGTGCGACAATATGGGATGGCGGATCTTCATCCAATTGCAAAATCCACTCACCCAGATCGGATTCAACAACGTCAGCACCCACTTCCTCCAGTGCCTCATTCATACCGATTTCTTCAGTAACCATCGATTTGGATTTGACAATTTTTTTTGCATTCTTTTCCTTGACTACATTTTGAATGTAATGGTTGGCCTCTTCAGCCGTTTGGGCAAAAAAGACATTCCCGCCACGTTTAGATACGTTATCACTTAACAGTTGTAAATAATAATCAATGTTTTCCAGTGTATGTGTACGGATTTCATCGCCAAGTGTACGCCAATCTTCCCAATTCCCCCATTTATCCGCCTGATTTTGCCTTCCGCTTCTGAACCGCCCCTGCGCAGAAGCAACAGCCTGGCGCATAAAATCATTCTCTACGCCTTTCTGCACACGATCTTCATATGAAATGTCACCAAGTTTGATACTCAACAATTTTCCCCTCCATTTCATTGTCGTAATACCCGTCGCCCACTTTAATGATGATTCAGAATCTCTGTTATATGTGCAACTTTTACGTTCTTTCCTTCCCGTGTCATGCGTCCGCCAATATTAAGCAGACAGCCCATATCACCACTGACTACATATTCTGCACCCGTTTCGGATACATGGGCTGACTTCTCTTTTACCATCTCTCCGGAAATGACGGAATTTTTGACAGCAAATGTCCCACCAAAACCACAGCAATCTTCTTTTACCGGGAGTTCAACCAGATCAACACCCTTTACATTTTTGAGTAGTTTCATAGGTGCATCCTTAACACCCAATATCCTTGTCATATGACAGGAAGGGTGATAGGTTACCCTGCCTTTGAATGTGGAACCGACATCCACTACTCCCAATACGTCAACGAGAAATTGCGTGATTTCGTATGATTTGTCTGATAGCCGTTTCGCCTCCTCCCGCCAGACTAAATCATTTTCAAAAACTTTAGGGTATTCCTTCAGCATGCCCACACACGAGCCTGATGGGCCGACAACATAATCAGAGAACTGAAACGCTTTCATCATTTGTTTCATAGATTCTTTGGCATCTGTTGAATATCCGCTGTTGTATGCGGGCTGACCGCAGCACGTCTGTTCTTCAGGAAAATCAACTACACAGCCGACACGTTCCAGGATTTCCACCGTGTTTTTGCCGACATCTGTGGAAAACATGTCGCATAAACAGGTAATGAATAAGGAAACTCTCAAATTGATCCCTCCTTATTATTTAAAATATATTCCTAGTTTATGATAGCTTCGGCTACCTAGAACGGAAACCATAGACACAGAATTAATTTTATTCAACTTTTCCGATGTCTCGTATAACTCTTCCAGGGAATGATATTTTTCATTATATTGAACCCCTTATCATCTATATGTTTATAATATCATTTTAATGGCCGCTCTAGTATTTACAAATATCAGAAATTAAATGATTATCCATTAATCCCCTAAATGAAATACTGGCTCCATCGTCTTATCCGCCTGCCTTATGATAAACTTTTATCCTTATCAAGAAATTTTCCAAGAAGCATGCCCCCTTTTCCCCAAAACTTTCGATTGTAGTTATAGGAAGTATCACGACTACAATCGCATCCGGACAGGTAAAAGTGGCATCCACCAAAAATCAACTCATCGCTAACCATATCCCCCTCCATGAAAAGCTATAACACCTACGTTCATCCTCCGTCACTTTTCTCAATTTGGTTAAAACTGACCAATTTGTCCAATTGCGATTCGCTTCCTTTCAATACAATATATTGCAAGACTATTAATATGAAGGGAGCATTTTGATGAAACTTTATTTAGATCCGGGACATGGCGGGTCAGATCCAGGAGCGCAGGGAAATGGAATGAATGAAAAAGATATCAATCTGGATATTGCACTGCAGATTCGTAAAATTTTAACCAGTGAATACAGTGATGCTGATGTACGCATGAGCCGCACAGATGACAGCACGAAAAATTTAACGCAGCGTACAAATGAGGCAAATTCCTGGGGAGCTGACTATTACTTGTCCATTCATTGCAATGCGTTTAATGGATCTGCCCAAGGTTACGAGGACTATATCCACAGCAGTTTGTCCGACTCTTCCACCACAGCTGCTTATCGCGATACAATGCACGAAGAGATTACAAAAGTGAATCAACTCAGAAACCGCGGCAAAAAAAAGGCAAATTTCCACGTACTGCGGGAAACAACAATGTCGGCCCTCTTAACAGAAAATGGGTTTATCGATAATGCACATGATGCAGCTTTAATGAGTGATCCTTCATGGCGTCAAAGTGTTGCACGTGGACATGTGAATGGGGTGGCCATGGCATTTAATTTGCAGGAGAAAGAAGACAACGGAACACTGTATAAAATCATAGCAGGTTCGTTTCAGTCAAGAGAAAATGCAGAAAATCGTGTTGATCACTTGCAGTCAAATGGAATTGAATCCTTTATTTTGACGGTCACTATTTCCGGAGAACAATGGTATCGTGTACAGGCCGGAGCATTTTTGAACCGTGAGAATGCAGAAACACGCCTGCAGGAAGTCCAGAATGCCGGCGTTGAAGATGCTTATATTATTAGTGAGGATAGCTAAACCCGGGATTTCTCCGGGTTAATGCTATTTTTTAGAAATGTTGTTCTGCTCATCATCTATCACATTCGCACCTGCCAGTCAATTGGCGTACGCCCGGAAGATTCCAAAAATTCGTTGGCGCGTGAAAACGGCCGGCTGCCAAAAAACCCTTTATGGGCAGAAAACGGACTTGGATGTGGTGATTTAATGATGAGATGATCCGGAGCAGTTATCAAATCTTTTTTTGCTTGGGCATGCCGGCCCCAAAGGATAAAGACAACGGGTTCTTTTTTAGCATTGACCTGCTGGATCACCTCATTGGTGAATTGTTCCCAACCTTTTCCTCTATGGGATGCCGGCTGCCCCGCCCTGACCGTTAAAACCGTATTTAACATAAGGACACCTTGTTTTGCCCAGTCTGTCAGGCACCCATGATTGGGGATCGGAATACCAAGGTCATCATACACCTCTTTGTAAATATTTTTTAACGAGGGTGGTATGCTGACATCCGGTTTGACCGAAAAGCTTAATCCATGTGCCTGGTTCGGACCATGGTACGGGTCCTGCCCGAGAATAACCACTTTCGTATTGTGGTAATCCGTATAATGAAGCGCATTAAAAATATCGTACATGTTCGGATAGACGGTAGAAGAACCATATTCCGACTTCAAAAACGAACGCAACTCTAAATAATAATCTTTTTGAAACTCTTTTTCCATGATCGGCGCCCAATCATTCGTTAGTATGGCCACAACTTTCAGCTCCCAACGATTTAATAGAATTATATAAATTATCATATCACGCATTTGAAGGGCTGGAAATGACCTGAATGATTTGAATACCAACTTTCTATCTGTTAAATACAACATGTGATGCAATCGCTGATAATCTGCAGTTTACCTTGTCAAAACAGGCGTTGAGTTGCTGCGTGTTCCCTTACTTCAACATCAAATCGTAACAACATGAATGTTGACTCATACCATTCTCTTGGATCATTTTATTCGAGATCCATAACTGCTGCTTTCTTTGGGATTAAACGCTGTAGATTATGATGAAACCGCCCATCAGACAAAAGACCAATTAAAATTGTTGATTCGTCATACACCTGTTAATGCCGCGCCAGTTCAGTTAACGTGTCGGTAATTATAAAATAATAGGCAGTGGATCTAGTTGGAAATGGCAGTTTACTTTTGTTCATCATTGTCCATTCTCTGGCGCTTTTTGAACTAAAGCTTCCGGAATCATTTCAAATCCTTCAATCACTGTATTTTCTTCCACTTCCATCATTAAGTAACGTTTTCCGCCGAAATGAACTTGGCGGACATATCTTAAGTCTTGTGGACTGATGGCGATATTCGCTATTTTCGTCTCTATTTTAATAGACTTTGAATGATACTTCGGTACAATGTTGTTGGCTTTGAACTCATAACGTTCATCATCAACCACCGTTTTAAAGGCAGACTCAACCTTTTCAGAATTAACATCTTCTATTCCGCTGCTTGTTAAAACTTGTTCGATATCTTTGTAGTCTAATTTTGGTCTATCTTCCTCTTCATTTTCTTCCACGACCCGATGAATTTCATCATAAACATTGGACAGTGTGGAGGTATTGATTGTTTGATCACCAGCAACATTTTTCACAATTTCCTCAAAAACCAATTTATCCTGTGCAGCGGTCATGATTTCTTCCGCATTTAATACTTCTTCGATAAAATGGTAATTTGGTTTATTCTTTTTCCCTGCCGTATAAAGTACATGGTTGACATCCGCTGCATTATCCGTGATTGTTGGAAAAAGAAATCCTGATATGGGCGCTTTCAGATTGATAATTGGATCGACGACAATATTATATTTAAACGCCTTTTCAACATAGTCAAACAGTAATTCTTTTTTCGGATCCTGCGTTTTATTCATACTGCATAAAATAAAAGGATGAGCATAAACAGTATCCCGTTCATTTTCTTCTATCTCTTCACTCATGTTCTTCATCGGTTTCATATATTCTCCCCGAATAAAGGTTACGACAATATCCATGTCGTATTGTTTATCCTTCAGCATTTTCTCGACGAGTTGAAGCATAAGCTCTTTCCACTCTTCTGTATCATTACTTAAGATGCCCTGGTGAAGAATGAGCTGACTGTTGTTTTCCACATCACGCTGAAACTTCAATTCAAATAACTTTTCATCCAATTGGCCGGATAATACTTTTTTAAAATTGTCCATGAACAGCTCTTTCTGTTCCTCTTCCAGCATTTCAAACGGCATACTCTGATGATGGTAAATATCACTCGATTCCTTCATGATGTACACATTAAAAATGTCATGTATTTTCAACAAATCATTATCCACTTTGAATTGTTTCCGGATATTTGCGATGTCTTGTTTGTCCAACGTTGTTCCACTCCTAAGTTGATAGTTAGTGTGCATATTTTCACACACATTATTATATTCTATCATAGAGGGTAGAGGTTTTTCCTGGAGTTTGTAATAGAAGATTTTTAAGCACCTGTCATTTAATCCTGCATTCTAATTTAATACTGCAAGAATTCATCCACCTAATGAATCGAGCCACCATACGCCATAATGTAAGCCACCCGGTATTTTCCCGAATGGCCTGCATTATTCATATTCACTTATCAAAGTCCTTTTTTGACTCACTAATTATCTAATAAATATTTTCTGTTGATTTCTCCTTCACAAACGGACTCAGATTCATAAATAATTCATTCAGTTGATCTTCCTTTACACCATTACGCAATAAATGTTCAAGTAAATCTTCCTGGCGTGCTTGACCAAGACTTAAACGATAAAGCGCCAAAATCTTCATCAGTCGGTTGTACTTCGCACCATCCCGGCTAAGTGGATATACTGGAAAAATTCGTTCAATACCTTTTCCCTTTTCTTCCGGCAATGACCAAAATGGAACGAGTTCCGACGTGTTATCGTCTCTTTCCATCTCATTTGCTCGGCTAAACATTTCATTCCAAACATCTGTATCAAAAGAAATACCTCCATAACGATTTGCAATGTTTTGTCTGATGGCGTGACATTTATAGCGATTAATTCTACCATCCCGCTGCTCCAGGTCAATTGGATTGGCAGGAAGATTCCAGTGCATAATTTTCCGGCAGTAGTAATGAAAATCAAGCCCCTCCTGACCAATGGAGGTTGTCGCCAGCACAAATGGACGAAATGGTGAATTAAAGGCTAACCTGACATTATCTTTTCGGTCCATAGACTTATCAGCATTCCGTTTATCATAAAATCCAACCGCAAAATTAGTTCTCATTTTAATGGAAGTATCCCTCTTATCCGATCTATCACTTGAAACACGTTTTTGAAATGATTGATACGTGTCGACATTTAAACTTGCTGAATGGGATTTTAATGCGGTCATCATGACATCCATAAGGCGCTTATTCCGCTTTTGCGGTTCCATTCTATTCAGCCCACCCTCTTCTAGCAGCATATGGGCGTACTCATCAAGCATTGCTTGCAAGTTTCCATCCACACAATATTTAAGAACACCTTTCCAATGAGCACCTTTCGCATATTGTAACTCGACAATAGAAGTCATTTCCTGTAAATTGAAACGATCAATCATCGTTTTTCCAAGTTGAATGACGTGAGGAATAATGTCACGATCGGCATCCTTCATTAAACGTAATGCACAAACCGCAGGAGAACCTAATACCATTGTCGTTAATACATCCAGCAAATCATCCGGCTGTCCGCCTAGAACCGGTAACGAGTCCTCATGAAATACTTCTCGAAGCACTTCAAAATGCTTGGCGATTCCTGCAAGGTCCTCCCCTTTTTTCTGCTCCTCTTCACCATCTGCTGATAGAAGAGCGTCTTGTTTAAACCAGTTCGAAATAATTGTCTCTTCTAAATCAAATAGCAGTGGGGCCATATAATACCATCGTTCGTCGCGCCTTGTTTCATCTGTATTTGATTCATAGGCAAGTCCAGCCAATAATTTGGCAAGCTTTTCTTTAATTTCCCCTTTTATCCCTTCAAATGTTAGTCCCCGGTTCAATACATCGATTGGATCAAAGAGCTTCGCAAGTGTGACTGATGGATATAAAAGTGTTAGATGATTCATGTTGGCGGGTGCGGTGTCCCTTATTGTAAACGTTAATCTTGGGCGGGGAAATCGTTGCTCAGCAAAATATTTATACGCCTTTGACCTTCTTTTCTTCGGCGTTCTCCGCACTAACTCTCCTACCGTTTTCCGCTCTGCTTCATAAGATAGAAGTGTTGCGATAGAGCGTGGAACCATTTCCCAGCCGGAAAAAACAAGTACTTTAGAAAAGGAGTTCATCCCTGCGTAACACCCGCCGAATTCATAATATGGAAGGGACGGGGGAATCCACATTAGCCGATCGGCACCGTCAGATAGTGCAACTTCCTTCAACTTTGTCAGTCTCGCGTTCGTTTCCCGTAACCTTCCATATCTGGCAATCACTTTTCTATCCACCCATAAAAGCGGATTTTTAAACCTTGCATTGACAGGATTTCTTTTTATTTCATGCGTTATCTTTTCCTTTAGTTTGTAATGATCCATAAACGACATTAGGAATGGTGCAGATTTTACATATTCGACCGGAACCCTGTCCTTTAATCCAACTTCCTGCAATAGTCTATCCATTTCTATATAGGAAGCAACATCATCTTCCGTAATTTGCAATGGTACTTTATCAACCGTTGCATCATTGAAACCTGAAGTATCCTCTTCCAAAATACGTTCTGTTCTGGCAATTCCTTTATAAAGACTGTCTTCCGCAGCCTGTTTTTTTGCTAAAATCATCGCAAAATCTTGCGTCGCCTCACTTAAAGAAGTGGAAAAATCGTCCCATATACGTTTGAATTCTTGCTTATGTTCTGGATGTTTTTCAAATAAAAAGTCCGTAACCTGCATGAACTCTTTATAGTGCTCATCACTGCCTGATTCTGATATTTCCTCCAAAGTTGAATAAGGTTTGTATGGAGTAGCAGACAACAGCAGTATTTTCACCTGTGAATTATCTGTCTTAGGATTATTAAAAAACTTGCTTGCAAGCATCGCCGTTTCACTTTCGCGTTCAGCGTTAATCAGTTCCGGAAAACGCTGAAATTCATCCATAATCACAAGGTCTGCATCGATTAAGTCAACACTTGCTTCCGCCATCATTTTTCTTAGCTTTTGAATGACTTGCGTTTGACCTTCTACCCGCTTTCCTGGATCACCCTGTTCTTTAAATATCGTACAGACATCCATAAATTCATTTTGAAACCCCGGATTTTCATGAAAAAATTGATCTATTTTCAAATGCATCGTTTTCAGGTATTCTCCGTCTGCATTTTTATCACATGTTTCGACCCTATTATCATACTCATCCTTCCAAGGCGTCCAGCTTTTGTAAGCAGAATCAATCATCATAATTTCAAATTCGTTTAGGTAAGGCTCAAAAAATTCATGACGTTTCAATATTGCAAAAATCAATGCCCTTTCCCTGACACTGCCACACCCCTGTGTCATTTTAAATGAAGTGGAAGGTGTTAAGGGGATAAGCTGAATATAATTTTCTTGTATTTCCTGCCTAAATTCATCCTCAAAAATTTTAAGATGCTGCATAGACAAGCGTGTATCCGAAAGCCCGTCCAATGTAATCCGATGGTCAATTCTTAACTTATTAAGGTTTTGGGAAGCAATATTCTGATTGGAGCATACGTAGACCACTTTAAACAAGTTATCATTCTGATCTCGATGGTAACGGGCGGTTTTTGCGATTACGCCACGTGCCACCATTGTCTTTCCAAGGCCAACCTCATCTGCAACAAGCACCCTGGAATACTCGGTTGTAAATAGCTGATGCACGCGTTCGACTGTTGCTTTTTGAAAATCCTTCAAACCAGACAGTATTTCCTTTTCCTTATTCGGTAAATCAATCATTATTTCACCTTCTTTGCTGCTTGAATAAATGTCTGATATAACTGATTAAATTCACGAGGAACAATCGAATCATCCCCAATCATGCGGATCATGTTTTCAATATCCTCCAGCTTTTCCGATGAATGTGCCGTCGTCTTTAACATATTTTCATAGATAACCGGGTGATCTCCTTCCAGCAAATTCCATGAACCAAATCCAGAATTCTGCTTATCCTTATTTTCCAGTGCAGCCATCAGAAAATCATCCGCCAGTAAAAACGCAATATATTTTAAAAATGTATGCGAATCTTTAATGATTGAACGGAAGATTTCATGCTCGCGTTCATCAGGCACACCGGTTGTGTCAATTTTAATAACGCGCTCAATTGATTCACTATTTTTCTCTGCTTTAATTTTATAAAAGTGTCCAATTTCAAGAATGCTCAATCCTTTAATCAATGTTGTTTCTTGGAGTACTTCAGTTGCTGTACTGAGCAATGGTCCAATCGTAAATGCGATATCTTCATTCCCGTGAAAATCAGCAAAAGTAATTTCAACGGAATACGCATCGTTTTTCTGTATTACTGCTGCATTCAACTGAGATCTGCAAAGCAACTTAATCCCTTTCTGAAGTTGCTCAACCACATCAGATTCTTCTGCTTTTTGCTCTGGAATCTCTTCTATTCGTTCAAATGGGTTATCATCATCCTCACCGAATAAATCATCCAACAAATGCATAATCTGAAAGCCACGTTTTCGATAGTTTAACTTCAATAAAAACTCAACATTTCCGTAAAACGCATTTTGGGAGCAATTCGCTGAACCAATAAAGATTAAATGATGATTATATTTCGATTTAGCGTACAATTTGGCATGAATATCCTGAAGCTGGGCTACTTCATCCGATTCATTTTCCCCGCTAATCGCACTTTCCCCGTCAACTACAGAATCCTTTAACGTATAAATCTTGAATCCAGCCATCAATTTAGGTGACAGCTTATGTAATTCCGTCTTTCTTGTAATCAAGACTCTTTCAGGCGTATTGTATTTTGATCCGGTCAATGTTTTCTCATAAAGTTCCTTAATGGTCGAATCACTGATAAAAGGCGATATGACAATCAGTTTATGAAAACTATCAAATACGCCTGCTGACTCTTTCTCATACCCATTAATTCCAATTGGACAAAATTCAAAATCGGTAACCTGTTTTTGAAGAGGATCAAACTGTACATAACGCAAATCTGAAATTAAGTTATTAATCTGCTCAGTCTTTTCCTCTTTTGTTGAAAAATCGGTAAGAAACTGCAGTAAATCAGCTAATGGACGGTTTTTCTCTGTCTGCTCGGATACTTTTTGACCTTCAAGGGCGATTGCAATATCCCAGCTTCGGTCAAAGGTCATGTTACGTGTTAGAACAAGAAATCTGTATAATTCCTCTTGCTCTTCATTCCGATATTTAATGAGCCATAATTTCGGATGAAATGATTTATCATTATCCAGAGACACCTCAAATACACTGTTTTCCATCAGTGCAAATATTGAATTATTTTCTCTTGGAATCTTAATTTGCCCACCTTCACAAAAAATCGCAAACTTATTCGCACTTTTGCGTAATCCCTCTAATACATAAATCGGATCATTCATTATCGTTTGATCCATCTCTTCCGATAAACCCAATGATAAAGGAACACCGACTAAAGCTTCCAAATCCAGGGAATATGTTGTTCCCAACGCAAATTCGACATCATACCCGGAAGGAGGTGTTAGTAAATCAGAGTAGTTCAGCCTGTTATCATCTGGCTTCAGCATACTTACCCTCCAATCCTGCAACGATGTCTTCCATGATTATTTTGGCATCCTGAAAACGATATTGCAGTTTATCATTGCCTATCCAATCACCATCTTGATAACTATACATTTTGGAGTTGTGTAATTTTGCCCTGTCTTTTGATTTAAGTTCAATTTCACGTTTAATGATCAACTCATCCATTGCCACTTCATCACGCGAAACAACTGCTTCCTGCCAATCACGAAGAAAAAGGGTCAGCTTAGAGTTGTGTATGGAGAGTCGATGAAGTACTTTCCTGAATGGAAATGTCGCAAATTCGTATTTCACAAAATTACTATTTATCCAGTTGGTCCATTTTTTAACAGCTGTTTTATTTTGTCCATTGGATGCAATCAGGTTATACCGAATATGCGCCCCATGTAAAAACTCACTGAATTTATTTGCTTGATTAAAATTGTCTCGCAAACTGCCCTTATCCGGAATAATAGTATCCAGTGCTTCAAAGCTATCAATCTCTCTCCAATTATCATAATCCATCGTTAGCAAGTAGGATAATAGACTATCTTTAGACTTCTCCGCTGAAGTAATGCGGGTTTTTAAAAGATGCGCCTCTTCATAGGAAAGATCCATCGACAGGTTATGCTTCCACCCTGGTTCAGGCAAAATACATTTCCAAAAAGTCCCGATATACGCACCATCTTTATTGCCCGCATCATCCAGTTCCTCATTACCGTAAGTATTCACTAATTCTTTGTTATGTTTCATCCGGAAAACCGCTTTAGTATAATTAGTGAGTGAAAGTGATTCATGCCGGAAAATCTCATATGTCCGCAGACCATTCCAATAGATATTAGAAGGCTTCCGTTTCAAGTTTGTCCCTGCACGTCCGCCAATCACACCACTTTGCCCTTCTTTATTAAGTGTTTCAATTAAAGCAACCTCTTCATCCCCAAGCTTCTCTAATAGATCCTCAGATCTTGCATATCTTTCCTTCTCCAACTCCATCAGTAAGTATGGAACAATCAGAAAATACTTTGCTCTGGTCTGGATGGTCGATGTACCCGGGAAAAGAATATCAGCGAACCCATCCCGAATCCGGCCAATACCGAGTTCATCCACAGCCCCAGGAGCGGAAAGCGCATCCAATACTGCCATAACCTTTTCCCGGTGTTCACTGGAGTAATCAATCCAGCCCAATTTTAACTCATTCATTCTCAATACTCCTTTTGTTTTCCAATAAATAGCCGATGCTTCAGCCACTATACTACTTTTCATTTTATCTCATATAAATAGTCTTTAAAAGTCGATGCTTAGAAAATTTTGGTGAATAGCTGGGTTTTCCTCGCTTCAAACTTGTGATTGTAGACTAATAACGAAAACAGCGCCTCCAAACATAGAGGCGCCACCATCGTTTCATTAATTGCCAATTGAACATGGCCAAACAAGGCTTCTATTCAATCTTTATGCGCCAGTCGCCATCAGCAGTTATAGAAAATAGATACATACCGTCATCCTGCAGGTTTTGTCTTGTGGAACCATTATAGTTCCCTATCTCATTGACTAATAGGCTGACGCCATTAAGATGCACTGCAAAATTAGATTCGCCAGTATGGTCAAAGGTAAATTTATAATTACCATTTTTTATGTTAAAGAACACAACATCATCACCAGTCCCTTCAAATGTTGTCGGTGCCTCCTCCATCTCTGCCGGTGGTGTCTGATGAATAGTAAAGTCCCATTCGCCATCAGCCTTAACATTCAGATAATAAGTGTCATCTTCGGGGATTTGGGCAAATGTGGTCCCATCGTATCCCCCAATCGTATTAACTAGCAGGTCTAAATCATTCCCCATCTCATCTTGTAAATGGGTAGCAAAGTTACTCCTGCCGTTATGTGCTGAGGTGAATGTGGCCCATCCTGCTTTTAACTCAATCTCGTCTGTTGCTGTATCACCTTGACCTGATAAATGAATTGCTGTTTCTTCACGTTCTTTTTTAGCTTTTTCTTTCTCCGCTTCTTTTGCCGCAGCGACCATTTTTGTTTCATGTTCATCAACTTCTGCCTTCGTATCAAACGTTTTAACATCTAAAATTTCTTCACCATTCGAGTTGACGAACAAAAATCCGTCTTCAGCCTCTAAAATATATCCTTTTTCACCATTACCGATGGCATTTTCTTTCGTATCTTTCAGATTGGCTGTTTCAATCACTTGCTGGAACTCATCTTCAGACATGCCTTTATTCACTGCCTGACGTAAATCTGATACCTTGCTAAGTTCATATTCCTGTTCTTCCTCTTTTTCTTGCTCTGGATTTTGTGTTGTTTCGGATTCTTCAATTTGTTCAGATTGTGCTTGTGAAGAATTTTGTTCCACTTCGGATGTGTCTGTGTTAACCGCTCCTATGATAAACAAAATAAACAACCCACCGGCAATACCAAAGTTGAACTTTGCCTTTCCAGATTTCTTAATAAGCCCAACAATTGCTACTATAATAAATACCGCAAACCCCAAAAACCCGACTGTTGACAAAAAAATCCCCATAAAATAATGCCTCCTATATGAATTGTTAATTGTGTTAAGTATAACGTTTCAACTATGCAAATATTTGTATATCTTTATATGGGTTATCATGGACTACTCTAATTCAGCTTTAAAATTGGTTATACATGTGAAGGGTTAACGAAAATAATAAATAATCAGTATATTAAATTTGAAGGAGATAGGGCTAATGGGAATATATAAAATCGGATTCGACGAATTTTTACAGCTAAAGATGTTGCTGAACCTATAGTTTCTGTAATAAAAGAGGAGAAAGAAATTTTGAGGTGATACTATAGGATTCTCGAGAAACGAAGAAATTAGTGGCTATTAAAAAAGAATCATTCATCTCTTTCTTCCCTTTGCCACCTTATACAGCTTTTTTATTACCCGCTCTGTTAGTACTGCTTGTGCTAACTCGTAGTTCTTTTAAATATGTTTTATTTCATCTGCAAAAGGGTGGGTTTGACAGTATAACATCAACTCTCCCAGATATTCCCATGCATCATTTGAATTAGTTAAGACCTTATTTGAGGGTGGAAAGTTAACTAATAACTTTGAATCAAGTAGAGAAAAAATACAAAGAATATTGAAAGAAAGAAGAAACTATCAATTGGGAGGAGATAAAGACAATAGAAAAGAAATTAGAAAAATTAAATTATGATGGCCAAGTGGAGGATTTAACGGACTTTGAGGACAGCACTATTGTAAAAATGCGCGATACCTCTTCATCCGTCATGTACTGTTCCTTTAGTTCACCGATTTTCAATTTACGGCTCATTTACCCACCTCCACCAGTCGATCCTAATACGTTAATTTCACCAAATTTTAAAGAATCTGTCATACGGAGAGGCCTATCTCAGTCCGCCAATTTTCCTGTTTTATTATTCCAATAAATAATGTATAACACTAAATAGGCAGAAAATATATTAATAAAGACCGAATGATGCTGCTAACACCAGACGGCCTTGAGTGCAATAGCCCTTCTTTAGGGGGGCGAATTACATCGGGAAAGTTATCCACCCCACATGCTTGTCAGGCTCACAGGGTGGTTACTTTAGACAGAACCGCAGCTACAGGAGCTGCATACAAGATCATGACGATGAATGACTCGTAAACTGTCATAGGTATCACTCCCCTTCTCAAAAGGGCGTTGAACCACCACCCATGATAGCCTTATACACTGAATCTATTATAACATAGGGTTGTCCTTATATAGGGGATATTAGAAGGAACTTCAAAACCTAATAATTTAAAATGGGTTATTGGATAATTTCCTTACTCACTCCCCCAAAATCTCCCGTGTTTTCTCCAGAATTTCTTCATCCTTTAGCCGGAATTTAAATTCCACTCTTCTCGAGTCTTCTGCGCTGTAATCACCTGAATCATCGGTTCGGTAGTCGGTATAAGACTTGCCGTTGACGGTTAATTTATCCTTCAAGTGCTGCTGAATGTTTTTATATGGAAAGTCTTCGCTCAGAACATATTCAGCCACACTATACGCCCGTTCCTGTGACAGCTCCAGGTTATATATATAGCTTCCATCACGATCGGTATGGCCTTTGATAATGATTTCAGCAATATAGTCTTCGTACCCGCTTTGCAGCAAAATGTCCAAATATTTCGGTACAAATTCATCCAAAAACTGAAAGGACTCCGGCTTCAGTTCGGACTCATCATATGGAAATAAAATCTCGGTATTAAAAATAATCGCACCTGTCTCCTTATCTACTTCAATTCCCATTGGCGAATCGCTGAATTCCGTCTGTAAATCATTAACCAGCTGGGAACGAACGCCCATGATCTGGTCGATCGTCTTTTTCATCTCTTCAATTTGTAAGGATTTAATAATCATCATTGCGATGAAAATCAAGATGAAACATAGAAGAATGATGGTCAGCAAGTCGGTAAACGATGGCCAAAAATGTCCTTCGTCCTGTTCCTTTTTGAAAAGCCGTTGGTATTTAGTATTCATCGTGTCCCAGCCTGCCCTTCGTTAGGCCTTCCTTGCTCACCCATACGATTCAGCTGCCGGTTGAAGCCTTGTATTTCCCTGCTGAGATCCTGAAGCATTTGCTGGATATAGCGTGAATTGCTTTGTTGAATGTCTTCCGATAAACGCTTTATGTCTTGAAATTCTTCCTTGATGCCAGCATTCATCATGTCCACCGATTCATTAATGTTCCCGGCCACCTTATCAAGCTTGTCTCCCAGTATTCCTTCCAGCCCGTTTACATAATTAGTGAGCGTATTCTTTAAAACGTCAACGCTTGCTTCAACCTGGTTTTCCCGTTGATTAAATGTATTGTTCATTTGGGATATCGTCTTGTTTATATCATGAATCAGCTCGTTATTCTGCTTTCCAAGTTTCTCATACGTTTGGGCAGCCTCCTGTATTTTTCTTTCAAATGCCTGTGATTCATAGGAGTGCGCTTTGAGATGACGATTGAACGTCCGGTTAAATTCCTTAAGCTCATCAAAACGATCGGATAATAGATACTTATACTCAGCTTGTGTTCGATTGATGACGTCAAGGGCTTCAGGTAATTGGCTGATCGAATCGCCCATTTTATCAAAGTCCTTTGATAATTCACCGAGATTCGTGATGATTCCGGTTAGTTTTGCGCTGAGGTCAGCCCCAAATACCTGCTTGAATTCCTGGTTGTGTGCCCCCATTTTTTCTGCGAGGTCATGGCTTTTCTCTGTGATGCTTTCAAATTTATCATGAATGGATTTCTGTTCTTCCATAATGGATGACGTAAATGATTTCAGCTCGCCAACCGACTCCTCGAAATGATTTAAGGTATCCATATGTGCTTCCGAAACTTCTTTGATGCGCTCATACGTATTTTCAAATGCTTTGGCCATTCGTTCGTTTTTACCATCCATCTTTTTAAAATAAGAAAACAACGAATCAAAGTTGTTGTTCAGCCTTGAGGTCGATTCGCCAAAACCATCCGTCACGTCTTTCATATGGTGGAACAATTCCTGGAATTTCTCCAGGTTGCTGGAAAGCCCATCATTAAATGCCGTCAGATCTTTTGCTGATTGCTGCAGTCCACTTGTATATTCCTGAAATCCTGAAAACGCATGTTCAATCTCTGTCAGTGATTGTTGATTTGTTTCCTCCAGATGTTGAATGGAATGGTTAATGGCTTTTGATACATCGATCAGCTGGCTTATCCCATCCTGTTGGTTTCCTTCCAAATGAGATTCGACTTTTAACATAATATCCGTCAGCATATATTCGGTATTAAAAACTTTAATCAAGACAGTCATGATGAGGGAGAGCCCCATCCCCGCAATACTTGTATAAAATGCGACATCGATTCCTGATAGAACGGCTGTTACATTTTCAACAAGTTGGCCGCCCGTTGTATTGATACTACCCAATGAGACAGTCAGACCGATAAATGTTCCTAATACCCCAATTAATATGAATACGGAAACAGTCATCTGCACCATTTTAATGAGATTAACAACGGGTATGTTAAATATACGCCAGGCTGAAAACTTTTCCTGTACAAACGTTTCCGGCTTGATTGACTCCTCCTGCATGCTTCTATCATATTGCGCTTTAATGGTGTTCAGTGGTTCGATAGACATTTGATTTGTCGTAACGAGGTAATGTCTGATTTTATTTAGTTTGGTAAATAGGCTTAGATGAATTACAAGTGTAAGGAAAAATGTCATGAACAAAATCACAAAAATTAATTCAGTGATTGGATTCGCTAGAATATCTTCTGCTATACGCTCACTTGTAAACAACTCCAGAATTAACTGCAGCATAATTTCTCCCTCCGCTGGACGTTCTTTCTTTATAACTATTCAGGGAGTGGACAAATCATGTATGAAGCCAGAGAGGAGCGTTCCATAGCAAAAGTGCCTGAGCAGGCAATTACGATTCCCTCGGGATATAGTGACTTTTTCAAGTCAAGGGAAAATGTTGAAAAAGCAAGTCGTTATTCAATGGATTCATTCGCTGATCCAGTTTTCAAATCGAACATTTACCTTGTCAAAACCGTCATTCATCTGATCCGACAATCTTTATTGATGTTGTCTCAATGAAATATTTGCTGCCGCACACTGATCGATTCAGGTTGATATATCAATTGAAAATACTAAAGTAATCTATCACCTATCTCGTCAAATAGGCCATTACTTCCTTACCGATATTGGCAATTGTTTGCTGGGCTTCGACTTGATCACTGACTTCATTGACCATAACAGCAGCAAACAACGTTCGACCTTTATATTGAAAGATTGCGACATCATGTTCAGCATTCACAAGTTCTCCCGTTTTATTGGCAATCATGACATCATCGATTATATGATAGGCTGGTAATTTAGAGGTCAACTGCTGTTGGGACATTATTTGTAAAATACGATTTGCGGAATCTTGATTTAACAGCTGCGGCGATGCAATTTCTTCAAGAAAATTAACCATATCTATTGCTGTTGTCATGTTTTCCAGGCCTTTTTCGGCTGCTTTCGTATCCATGAAATAACGCTGAATTTCTGTGTTATGATGTTCCAGCTCCCTGCAAAGCCTGTTCACATTACTTATACCAACCCGTTCAAGTGCCAAATTAGATGCTGTATTATCCGAGACAGTGATCATCAGCGTCAATACATCAAGCAGTGTTATGGAAACATCTTTGGACATAGTCTGTAATACGCCAGAACCGCCAACCTTAGCTTCAGCTGGAATATTCAAGGTTTCAGACAAAATCAAATCGCCAATTTCAGCCTGACGGAACGCTTCCATGATGATTGGGATTTTAATGACACTTGCAGCAGGCATTGGCATATTTTCATTTACGTTTATGCTGTGATTTCGTTCTTTGATAACCAGTCCAATTGGCGCATCAATACCGGATATAATGCTATGTACTTCGGTTTCTAATTGGTTGATGTCCACTTATAGCTCCCCCTATCCCCTTTAAATAAAGCGCTTTCTATGAAATCCACCTGATAGTCTCTTATATATTCCATTGTAACACTCCAGCCGTTTTCAGTTTTTCAGAATGTCTGCAACAGAACAGTCATATAATAAATTGGCTTCTCACTTTATTATATCGCACTGTTTTCGAAAAGATGTGAATTGGAGGTAAGCCAATGGGAAAACAATCAATAAAAGCATATGTCTATCAAACATTAAAAAATGCAATATATGAACAAAAGCTGCTTCCCGGACAAAAACTAATCGAAAACGACATTTCAAATTCGCTCTCAATCAGTCGCACACCTATCCGTCAAGCATTTGCACAATTACAAAAGGAAGGTTTTCTCACGCTATTACCTTACAAAGGAGCTCAGGTCATAAACCCTTCGGAAGATGAAATCGATGAAGCATTTATTCACCGAAAGCAACTGGAATTATTAGCAACCCAAACCATCATGACAATCATAACACCTAATGATATTGCCAGATTGAATGAACTTGTTCAGTTGGAAAGAGAAACATATAAACAAAAAGATCTAGTGACATATATTGAGGTAAATAAGGAATTTCACTATATACTGATCAAAGGTTGCAATAATCGATTTTTGAAGAATCATACATTAAACATGATAAACCAAACACATATTTATCTGGCTCTTTATGATCATTTTTATCATATTAATGAAAAAAAAGACATCCGAGGCCCAAATGAGCATCAGATGTTAATTGAATTCCTTGAACAAAAAGAAATGAAAGGTTTCTCACAATTATTGGATAAACACATTAGCACGACCATTGATGAATATAAAGGCCGAATTAACCAGTTTCATCAGCCAAGCGATTTATTTAGCTGACGTTTGCTTTCATGGATTGTAATACCTCTTTTGCCGATTTCATCTATAAACATTCGGTATGGTATATCAATTGTCGGTGAAAGCAGTCCTTTTTCTGTAATGGTTTTATTTGCAATCATCTGGGCTACAATACTTGCTGTATATCCAACTGTTCGATTCATGGCAAATAATCCAGTTTTCAAATCGCGTTTGTCAACCATCGAATATATGATTTCCATATCCTTCCCATCTTTTTTACCTCTAATAATATTTTTCATCAAAACAAGATCTTTCTCATGCTCTTTATATTGTAAACGTTTCTCCAGATGCTTTAACAGAAAATCGTAAGGTGTAACATAACTATTCAATTCTGGAACTCTTGTTGTTTCCAAAAAACCCAATCTTACCATATCTCTCCAAAAACGGGCATGTCCTGACCACCTGATTGTTCTTCGTTCCGTGCGGATGACTTCTTTGTCAATCCCAAGTAATTTTGCAAAGTTAATGGCATTTCCATTTGGTATCGATTCAAGACCTTTGATTCCGGATAATGTGACATCTGTCAACCACTCTTCATTATGCTGATCTTCTGCTGGAATATCAACAATCTTTCCGTCACATTTCATAACAGCCTGACGTTTATAAGACATCAATGTGCTGTCAAAATTCCAGGCAATTTTATATTTCAGCGGGTTATCAGCAGCGTCAGGTTCCGGTATTCCGCCGCAATAGGAATATAGTTCATAGACCTCATCCAATTGACTAACTCCGTAACCGCATAACACTAAATCAATCCCTGGATCTAACCCAGCTTCCGGCATGATGGTTACTTTGTTTTCCTTAGCCATTTCATGAATCTCATGAGACAGACCATTTGCATAAGAACAGTTCACTAAAGAAATCCCAGCTTTGATTGCCGCTCTTGCTACTGTTTCATTGTATTGTTTTGGTAATAAGTCAATCAAAACATCAATATCCTCTGAAAAAAGTGCTACTAGATTTTCCTCCGATGAAGCGTCTATTTTTTGCTTTTCAATCTTATCCATATCAAGATGATGACGAAATGAATCGATCCCCTCAAATGAGACATCTGCACAGATTATGCTTGTGACTGCTGAATTGTCCCCAAGATCCTGTAAAGCTGCTCTTCCTTGTAATCCAGCGCCGCCTAATACAATAATGTTCATTTGATTCATTCCTCCCTATTATCCTAGTAATCCAAGTATTAAATAGATCAATGTACCAATTCCCCCAAGAATAAGAGAATATGGAATTTGTGTACGAACATGATCGATATGGTCAACTGCAGCTCCGGTGGAAGCCAGTATGGTTGTATCAGACAACGGAGAACAGTGATCACCAAAGACACCACCACCCGCGACTGCTGCTACTGTTGCCAGAACTATCGTATTGATGTCGCCGCCAGCAAATCCGATGGCAATTGGAACTGCAATTGGAATCATGATACCAAATGTTCCCCACGAAGTACCGGTTGAGAAAGCAATCAATGCAGCAAGCAGGAAAGTGATAGCTGGAAGCAAACCTGGATTAAGCCATGATTCGGTTACTTGAATTAAATAATTCGCTGTTCCCATCTGTTCACTTAGTGTATTAATTGTATAGGCAAAAACTAGTATCATAATGGCCGGCATAATACCTTTGATCCCATTCATGGCAGTATCCATAATATCTTTAACTGGGATTCCCTGAAAACGCATCAAAATACCTAAAAAGATGACTGCAGCAAGGAATGCTTCCATGGTTTTTGCAGAACCCAGCCCGATATACGTGCCTACAGCGATTGTAATAATCAGTAGAACCGGCAGAAAAAAATTCCATACGATACTCAGCAATCGGTCTTTAAAATATGGATCAATATTGGTTAATTCTTTTGATATCAATGGAGTTGAATGATCACGAATTAATTTTCCTTTAGTAATAGCCCGTTCCTCAGCCTTTTTCATTGGGCCAAAATCCTTGATAATTCCAGAAACAATCAGCCCAACAAACAGTACAGACAATACCGCATAAAAATTGAAAGGAATAGCTCTTGTAAATACAGCTAATGCATCCGTTTCATTCTGTATTGGCCCCAGCCCAATTAATAGCCCTGAAATGAACACAGCCCAACCAGTAATTGGTACAATAACACTTACAGGCGCTGAAGTAGAATCACAAATATACGCCAGCTTTTCACGGGAAATCCTTACCTTATCTGTTACTTTTCTCATCGTTGATCCAACAAATACTGGGCTGAAATAATCACTAAAAAATACGAACAGTCCCATAAACCATGAAGTGATTCCTATACGTTTTCTTGAATAATTTTTTCGACCGATAACATCAGCAAAACTTTGAATTGCTCCAGTGCGCTGAAAAAATGCAATTAAAATACCGATGAAAATTTCCAGAAGAAAGATCCATGAAAAATCTTCATTACCCAATGCTTTCATCATCAAATTCGGAAACCCGAGCAGTCCCTCTCCAGCTAAAAGAATGCCAACAAGACACGCAATAGCTAACGATAAAATCGTATCTCTTGTCCAGAAAGCAAGTACAATCGCAATGAGCGGTGGTAATACTGATACAACCCCCAATGTCGAAGCGCCATCCATTTCTCACCCTCCCTCAGGCAAACGTTTACAACATTTTATGATGTACTACAAAATTGTAGAACAATCATTTCAAACAGAAAATAGTGGTCACATCAGGCCATTTTAAATATCATTCAAAGACATCCATCGCAATTTTTTAAGAGGATTATACAATTCTTTTCTTTAAGAAATAGTTTATAATATCAACGTCTGCCCTTTTGACATGCTCGAAAAAAGTTCTTTTCAAACTATCGACAATCAGGATGCGTTTTTACTCACCCCAAATTGCAGTCGTTAAAGGAAAAGGACTCCACACCCCGGAGTCCTTCCTTCATAAATTATTCAATTTTTACAAATCGCTTTCTCCTGACATACCACATAGCCAACATTCCACCGCCAATGGTTGACAGTATAACCCCAGTGAACAAATAGTTAAACATGTTTGTCGCAGTATCTGGCAGTCCCTTTCCACTTCCACTGTCAGCCGTTGGTTTTTCAGGGACAGATGTTTCCTGATCGTCAGTCGCTTTTTCTTTTTCAAAAACGGCAAATGTACTGAAGTGCGTTAGTGGCGCTGTTACTTTTCCGTTCGCGTATTCGCCGCCAATGACGTCCCATTCATCGGTTTCCTCATTTAAATGATAAAGTTTAACGCTTAATGGGTCCTGCACACGCTCCTCGTCTACATGAAAGGTCAGTGTGATTCCCTCTGCAAACTCATGAATAACTGTATCACCTTGTGTTATTGAAAAATCATAAACTGGACTTAACGCATCTTTGACATCATCCAGCTTTTCAAAGTCAATGGATGCCACTCCAGTACCAGAAAATACGGAAGCAGGGATATCAAGCGTGATGTCGCTATTGGTAATCGTTAGGATGATCTGTTTATCTTTCAATGCTGCCACTTGTTCTTTCGTTAGGTCAAGAACAGCTGTTTCGGCATTTAATTTTATGATGATGTTGCCACTTTGATCAACTGCTTCAAAGACATTATCCTGAATCACAGCTCTGCCGTCTGAGACATCTGCTTCAACGGTTTGTTTCTGGTTATTAGGGAGAGGTTTTCCCGTTTGATCATCAGGTCTTTCCGGTTCACCCGGTTGATCGTCAGGTTCACCTGGATCTTCTGGTTTATCATTCGGATCACCCGGATCTTCGGGAACTTCAGGTTTTTCTGGCTCTTCCGGAACCACTTCTCCCTCAACGGTTGTAAAACCCCAAATATTTGAACGGGTGTTGCCACCATACGCATCGGTGGCGATGGTATACCAGAAATATTCACTTTCCGGCTCAAGTCCATCCCATGTAACCGTTGCGTCTTCCCCGCTAGGTACCTTTTCAGCAAGGCCGATTTGTTCATCCGTATAGACGTTAACTTCCACATAATCGGTAGCGACTCGTTTTTTCTCGGCTTCCAGGTTCCAATCGACCGCGAATTCATCTTTTCCCGGAAAATCTTCTGGATCATAAAAATTATATTCATCCAAATACGGAGAATAGGTTTGGACGTCAACCGTATTCGAATCCATATTAAAATTTAAGATGCGTAAATACCCTTGTCCGCCCTCTGGTCCGCCTTGGTAATCAGCAAGCATTTGGTATACCGATCTGTCAGCAGCACCATCACCGTCATCATCAATCTCATCAATAAGCGTTTGCGCATTGTGGTAATGACCAGAAAGAACTGCTTTCACATTATCATTCGGTACAACAACTTGTTCAAAAATATCATCACCTATCGGGCTTCTTGTCCCACTGGCTAACAAATATTCATGGAAACTTAAGATCGCTGTCCGGTTGGGGTGTGCAGCGAGAACATCATTCATCCAGTCCATGCCCGCTTGGTCAACACCCCAGCCCATGTACAGCATAATAAAATCGTTCCCGTTTACAGAGAGCAGATCATAGTGCCCGCGGTTATTCTCATAGGAATCGCCATAATAGGCACGGTCTTCAAAGCGATCGGCTCCAAAGTATTCGTTATAATTCACATAGTTGTTATTTTTCATATCGACATCATGATTGCCGGCAAGCACACCATATGGGATGCCCGTATCATCCAGCACTTTCATGTTCTGATTGGCCACTGCCCATTGATCAAAGTCATCGTAAACATTGACAAGATCTCCCGTATGAAAGACATATTCAATATTTAACTCATTTTGATGCTCGACAATCCAGTTGACTTGATCCTCATAGATGTATGGATAACTTTCCGAGTAATACTGTGTATCAGTCATCCACACCAAGGAGAAGTCCTCACCAGATGATGCGACTTGATCTTGAACAATCACACTGACTTTTCCGTCCTGCAGGTAGTCTGCACCTGTTACAGAACCGATCAGCTGGAATTCCTCAGCACCTGCAATGGTTGATGTCAGTTCAACCCACTCCCCGGAAGTGTAATTCCATGCATACATCGTAACTTTTCTGCCTTCGATGGAAGAACCATCCCAAACAACTTCAATTTCATCTTCAGGATCAACATTCTCATCAACCGTGACATCAAATCGGTGGTATGGAAATGCCGTATTGGATTCAGTGGCAAATTTCTCGCCATCCTCTTGTAACAGCTGACTTCTTTCATACTCCGTTAACATTGTTGCATCTTCAGGATCCTTCGTCTGTGGTGGTTCAGTTTTTGTCATATTCTGTGATATACGGAGATTTTCCGTGTCTTCTGCTGTATATTGATAGCCTTGGTAAAATCCAACATCCATTGCATCTTCTGTTGGGTCATTCAAACGTACGGAAAGATCGGCACTTGTACTGTCCGGTTTATTCTCCTGCCAATCGGGAAGCCCGGGATGTTCCTCCACGACAGAAAAAGTGACATCGGTCTTTCTAACATTCCCTGCAGCATCTTCTGCTGTAAAGACGGCTTCATGTTCACCAGGTGCAAGCAAAGCAGAGGATGTTTCATATGGCAGTGAAATCGGGTTGCCATCCAATTCGGCAGAGGCATCTTGTACCTCATTGGCATCCTGTACATCTGCATCAATCGTCAAGTCCCCTTTATATTCTTTGCCACCTTTAACAGAAGGGGTGATGACTGGTGCTGTATTATCTGTTATGACAGTTGTTGTAACATCTTCATCATCTAAAACCGCTCTGATTTCATGATCGCCGTCTTCCACCGCTGTTGTATCGAACAAATAGGCTGCAGATGCAAATTTCTCCTGTTCCAGTGTGAATGTAAAATCATACACGGACTGTTTTCCGGTACTATCCCCAACAGCATAATTAGTATTCGGATCACTGTAATCTGGATCATAGATGATCGTTCCATCCAATAACACGAGTCGGACATTTTTAATGGTAAAATCATCGCGGTTTTCAGTCGATGTTTCATCAAATGGACTCACTTTATTTCCGGAACGAATCGTAATCGTATTCTCACCAGGCTCTAATTTTTCCGGTGAAATCGGGACGGTAAGTGTTACGAAATCAGTATACGTATCATCAAATATTTCCAGTACTTCATCTCCCATAGTGACGCCGTTTTGGAAAAAGATATTCGTTTCCGAAACGTCAAATGCAAAATAGGCTTCATTTTCCATGGCCATATACGTGTCGGTCACTTGCTCGTCATCCAGGAACAGGTCAATATTTTCTGTATACGCATCCTCTGTTGCCTTAATCAGCTTTTCACCAGACAGCAATTCATTTTCATCCACATTTAAACGCAAGCCTGTTTCGGCATTCGGATGTGCGATGGAAAGCGTTTCTTTCTCGGTTGTATGCTGATTTTTTCCATCACTTGCAACAAAGTAATACGCTAGATTTTCTTGACCAATCAATTCCGGCTCATAAATTGTGTGCTGATAGGTGTCATTGTCACCGCGTTCCAGGCTGACTTTAGAAAATTCGTTGCCTTCCACAGTCCGGTAATACAGGTAAACCGATTTGACTTGATGGTCATCGGTAATCGTTGCCGAAACTTTGAACGATTCCTCGGATGTAAGATCTTCTTTATTCGTTGCATCTTCTACAACGGGATCGGTGCTATCTGCCGGCAGTTCGGTTTTCTTTTCAGGTACTTGTTCCGGCATTATTGTACCTGGTGTCGCATCGAATTCGCCCGAGCTGATTTTGGTTGATGTTGTGCCTCCGTCATGCGGGAAGCGGTAAAGAATGCCCTTATTTGCAACCGTATCATCAACGCCATTCACGTCATTATAGTTGACATAGGAGAGCTCATGACCTGTCTTTGTAGCCACTGTCAATGTACGTTCTGAACTGTTGGACATGCCATTATTGTAAATTTTAATCAAATCGGTGCCTTCCGTTAAATTCGTTCCATAATGCGTGTTAAAATCCTCACCGTTCATATTTGGATTGCCGCTATTAATTACCCATAATACAATCGATTCGCCGGAAGGAATGATGACATTTTCCTGATCCATAGACAGTCCCCATAAAAGATCATTTTCCGCTCCTGTATTTGGATAACGATAACGGATAATGTAATCATCCAAATCAATATCTTCGGTTGTGTTATTGTAAATCTCAATAAACTCATACGCATCCGCACCATTTGCATTTGATGAATCAGGAACCACCTCTGTTATTAATAGTGGTGGAATAGTCTGATAATCCACGTCAGATTGCGGAAGTTCAAATGTTCTGGTTACTGTTTTCGTTTTACCAGCCTGATTGGAGGCCGCGAAATAATAATCAATATGATCACTCCAAATGTCATCCATTGAAATTTTCGCAGTATAAGTTTTATCATTTTCACTTGCCAGATGGATGGTTTCAAATTCCAGACTTTCACTTTGCCTAAAATGTAAATTCACACCATTAAGCTGTTGTTCAGATGTAATGTCAATCTGGACTCGAATAGCTTCATCCGTCATTTCCAGGGAGGGATCGCCAATTTTTGGAGCTTCGGTATCGGTATCGATTTTAACCGGCTCTTGCGGAATTTGTTCCGGAAAAACAGTAAGCGGGGAGATGCTGGCCGCTGTGCCTACGTTTTCCATCACATGTCCTTCAGTCGGGTATTTGTAAGTGATACCCTGGCCTGAATATACGTCATCTGCATCATTATTATAAGTGGCTTCTGTAATGACATTGCCAAAATCATCAGTTAGAAGCAGTGTACGCTCACTTCCATTAGCCATTCCGTTGTTTTCGATGATGGTGACATGACTTTCCGGCAGTGATAATCCATATGCAGCATTGAAATCCTCTAAAGTCGCTTCCTGATTACCTTGGTTGTGAATCCAAACGATAAAGCTTTCTTGTGGTCCGATCACTTTATCTTCAGTCAAATCCCAATCTTGATCAGGTGTACTGGTCGGATACCGATAAATCAACTTATAATCTTGCAAATTAATCGGCTGGTTACTATTATTATAGATTTCGATGAATTCATAAGCATCACTGCCATTCATGTTCATCGTATCTGGTGTGATTTCGGTGATAAGTAACCTTGGCACGGTTTGTGCATCGTATTCTGCTTGAGGAATGGCTATGTCTTTTGTTTCGGTATCTGATTCACCGGCTTGATTAGCTGCAGTAAAATAATACCGTATCTTGTCACTCCAAATTGCATTAAGCGGTAAGCTGATTGTATAGATGGAAGGATCGTCTGTCCGATTTAATGACACGGACTCAAATCCCATCGCATCACTCTGCTTATAAAATAAGTTCACACCGGAAATATCGGTTTCTGATGTGACGTCCACTTCTGCCGTAATGGCATCATTCGTAACGTCTATCACAGGCTCGCCAATGACCGGAGATTCCAGGCTTCCATCGATTGCTACCGGATCATTGGGGACTTGTCCAGACAAAATTGCGGCTGGGTTCGCCTCTTCACTGATCCCAACTTTCGTCATCCTGGTTCCTTCCATTGGATATTGATAAGTAATGCCTTGATTTGGTTGTGTGTCATCTGTTTCTGTTTCATTATATGTTGCTTTTGAGATGTCATTGCCATAATTATCAGTTATGCTTAATGTGCGTTCTGATCCATTGGCCATGCCATTATATTCGATAATAGTCACTTGATCTTCTGTTAATTTCGTTCCATAGTTTTCATTAAAATCGTCAAGGTTCAAGTGATCATTTGTGCCGTTATGAATCCAAACAACCAAAGTCTCCTGGGAACCGATTTCTTTATCTTTCGTCAAATTCCATTCTGTTTCGCTTCCATCTGGATACCCATACTTCAGTTTATAGTCTTTCATATTGATGGATTGGTCGGTATTATTATAGATTTCGATAAATTCATAGCCATCCGAACCGCCGATGTTAGCTGTATCTGGTGTGATTTCTGTTATAAGAAACGTTGGCATGTTTTTCGGGTCAGGTGTTTCTGAAAAAGTCACTGCTGCTTCTATGTAATTCGTTTTTTCGGCATTTCCATCCTTATCTTCCGCTGTAATCTGATAACGGAAGACTGGTGACCAGAAATTGTCACTTGGAATTTGGACGTTGTATGTATCTGTCCCATCTACTTTTGAAAACGCAAGCTCATCAACCTGCATTTGTTCGCCTGTATGATAGGTTAATGTAACGTTTGCTGCATTAGGTACAGTTGCTTCAATGGTCAGATCATCTTCTCCATTTATTTCTGTAATTGGGTTGTGATCGATCGTGAATGCTTCTTCCTTTTGTTTTTTATTTTGAGATGCTGCACCTGTCTGTGTTTTTTCAGCTGTATCCGATTCCGTCGTTTCGGTTGTTTTGTCTGCAAGTGTTCCGGTGTCATTCGCGGAGGTTGAAGTGTCTTTGGATGTTTTTTCAGATGGCTGTTTGTTCCGGTCAGTGCTCTCTTTTTGTAAAGATTGATTTGTTTTACCCTTGGTATTTTCATCTGTAGTATCTTTTACAACTTCTGCAAGATAAGTTAATGATGTTTTATTCCCTTCGTTTGCCATTTCTGCTTCAAACCAATATTCAATTGTTTTTGGGGTTACATCAGAGCCTGGAATCGTCGCCGTAAATGAACTTTCATCCAATCGCTCCATCTGCAGGTCTTTCTTTGTTTCTTCCGATTTGTAATGCAAGGTCATCGCCACAGCTTTTTCATTCGAAACCTCAACGGTAAAATTCTGACTTTCCGTTAATTGAGACGGATGCTCATGCTCTACTTCCAAGATTGTATTTCCGTTGTCTGTTTGCTGCTTCGTTTGGACTGGTAGCTCAGCTTCTTCCTTATCTATTTCAGCAGCATGCAAAGTTGCCAATGGTCCTGGAAAAATGGTCGTTATTAAAAGTATGACAACCAGGACCACAGAAAAATAAGAGCGTGCCTTTCTTCCTTGCTTCCCCATACTCTCCCCTCCTATGTAAATGATTTCATTTACAAGTTACCATTTAGATATTAAGGAGAGTTAAATATAATATAAAGTTATTGTAAAAGGGTGTCTCGAGGAATTCCTATTAACGTTCACGGGCGAATACACATTTTTAAAAATGATGTGTCGATACAAATTCCATCCGGTATATAACATGACGTTTTTGTTATGAACAGGCTATTTATGAATTATATTCTGGCGTCCCCTTTCATGTCCATGTCAGTCATGCCGAGATACTTGGCGGTACTTTCAAATATCAGTAAAAAACCACCCTAAACTTGACCTCAAAAATGAATATCAGGATATTTTCAATTCACCCATCGAATTGACTACTTTCTCTATCTCCTGTTCACCAGCCGCTTCCCATCTACTTTTATCAATAATATTTCCGTCTTTGTCAACAGGATCCTGAAATTGATTAAATCCTGTCGTCGTCAGCAACGAACTTTCATCCCAATCCAAACCTGTATTGACGACATGTTTGATCACAAACGGTGTGCCGAACTCAATGTGTGCTTTAGGACTATCAAGTACTCCTTCCAATACATGAAAAGGAACTCTTATATAAATCGTTTCGCCTCCTTCCCGGCATAAAACCATGTCAAACATCCCCCGATCATACTCCCAGTTACCGCACAATGTATATCCATTGAACCTGAATATGTTGTATACGTCACCAAAATAGGCCTTCTTCCCTTCAAGACCCGTCTCCAATTTCAGCATTCAGTTTTCACTCCTTGAATTAAATTTGTTAAATATTAGTTTTAACCAAACATGAATTAAAATACCTTTTTAGCACATGCCTCATCTGGATAATTTTTTGAACCCTCTTAATTATGTCAGAATACTTTGTTAAAATATTGTAATTAAGTATTTAAGCCTATTACTTTTTACCCTTGTGTAAATTTTTGCAATTATCTATCATAAGTATTGATTGGTCATATAATTTTAATAGAATTGATAGAAAGGAGCGGACAGAAAAAAGTTACTGATCAAAACAAAGATAAGGGGGAAGTACATGCTAAAACGTATTGGTGTATTACTTATAATTTTTTTAATGGCATTTAGTCAAGTTGCATTTGCGTCGGGTGATCTAGTACAGAAGAGGGATCTTCAAAGAGAAAATCTGACACCGGAAAATCTGGAGCCGACCATTGATCCGGAAAAAGAGGTACGTGCAATCGTTGAAATCGATGGAGAAGCGCCGATTGAGAAAGCAACGAAGAAAGGGATTAAGTTTGGTAACTTAAGCGTCACTGAGAAAAAACAATTTATAAATGAAGCAAAGGCAAAGAAAAAAGCTGTTAAAGACACTATGAAAGGCAAAAATGTCAATGCAAAAGCGTTGCAGGAATTTGACACTGTTGTCAATGGGTTTAGTGTGAAAGTGCCATACAAAGATTTCGAATCTATTAAAGACATTCCTAATGTTAAAGAGGTTTATATTGCCAATGAATATGAACGTCCGATTGCTGAGCCTGACATGGCGCACAGCAAGGAATTGGTCGAAGCACAGCAGGCATGGCGTGACTATGATTTCAAAGGAGAAGGTATGGTCGTCGGTGTCATCGATACAGGTATTGATCATGAACACCAGGATATGGTGCTTTCTGACAGCTCGAGCGTTAAATTAACGGAAGACTATGTTAATGGAACCATTGAAGAAGAAGAGCTGCCAGGCCGTTATTACACGGACAAAGTTCCATATGGCTATAACTACATGGATGAGAACCATGAATATACCGATGATTTCCCAGGTGCATCTTCCCACGGGACACATGTAGCAGGTTCAGTTGGTGCAAATGGAGATAAAGACAATGGTGGAATCCTCGGTGTTGCTCCGAAAGCACAACTGTTGAATTTGAAAGTCTTCGGCAATGATCCGGAATTCCAGTCAACTTATGGTGATGTCTACATAAAGGCAATTGATGATGCAATTAAACTGGATGCCGACGTGTTGAATATGAGCTTGGGTTCTACTGCCGGTTTTGTAGACGATGAGTCACCGGAGCAGCAGGCAGTAACAAGAGCCGTTGATAATGGTGTATTAATGTCTATTTCTGCCGGTAATTCTGCCATGTTTGGTGATGGATATTTCTATCCATATGCTTCCAATCCTGATTATGGTGTGGCCGGTTCACCAGGTGTTGCTGATGACTCGCTGCAAGTTGCATCTTTTGAAAATGACCTGATGACAGTGGATGCACTCGAATACAGTGTTGATGGTGAAACAGGAAGTACCGGTTACTTATCAGCCAGCCAGGCGGACCCGCCAACTGATGGAAGTGCCATCGAATTAGTAGAAGCAGGTCTTGGTTATCCGGAAAATTATGAAGGAAAAGATGTTGAAGGAAAATTTGCTCTGGTTAAGCGCGGAGAATTAGACTTTGTTACGAAGGCGTTGAATGCACAGGACGCAGGGGCAGCTGGCATTTTTGTTTATAACAATGAAGATGGCATGGTCCATATGGCATCTGATCCAGAAGTTGTGATCCCGCAGCTGTTCTTATCAAAATCAGATGGGGATCTGCTTGCGGAGGCGATTGCTGACGGCCAGGATGTGAGCGTGTCCTTTCATGGTGAAACAACATCGATTGTAAATCCGGATGCAGAACAAATGAGTGATTTCTCATCTTGGGGATTAACACCAAACCTCGATTTTAAACCGGAAATCACAGCACCAGGCGGGCAAATATATTCGACGTTAAATAATGGTGAGTATGGCATTAAAAGTGGCACATCAATGGCTGCTCCACATATTTCAGGCGGTGGTGCATTAGTACTCGAACGTATTGATCAGGAATTCGACTATGAAGGTGCTGATCGTGTCAATCTGGCCAAAAATATAATGATGAACACTGGCAAAACGGTCGACTTTGAAGGTGCACCCGTCTCTCCTCGCCGTCAAGGTTCCGGAATGATGCAATTGCATGCCGCATTGTCAACACCTGTAATGGTTACAGAATCCGAGACAGGTGAAGCAAAGGTCGCATTGAAAGAAATAACAGAAGATGTCGTCAGTTTTGAATTAACGGCTGAAAACTTCACAGATGAAGCTGTCACGTATGAAGTAGAAGCGAATGCACAGACAGATTCACCGGTCGATGGTGGAGGCGTTTTAGTAACTGCACCAAACTTATTCCCGGCAACGGAACTGGATGATGCAGCAACTGTTGATAATACGGTAGAGGTGCCTGCAAATGGTACCGTGACATTTGACGTAACCATTGATGTCAATGATTGGAATGGAGACTTGAATGCTATTTTTACCAATGGCTATTGGCTGGAAGGTTTTGTAACCTTAACAGATCCAACTGATGTTCATCCAACACTGACTGTTCCATATGCCGGTTTCAAAGGTGAATGGGATGAGGCCCCTATCTTTGATACAGCGGATGAAAATTCTTACTATGACATGACTGGTATTGCGACAGATCTCGGCGATGAAAACTATGGGTTCTTTGAAGAAAAGGCTGTCATCTCCCCGAATGGTGATGGCGAGCTGGATGATGCATTGCTGGTTGTTTCTTTCCTAAGAAATGCTGAGTCGGTTAACTTTAATGTATTAGATGCTGACGGAAATGTAGTCGAAACATTAACAGAAGAAAGCTACGTACGGAAAAACTATTATGATAGCGGTCTTGCCCCAGCTTACTCCCTTGATCCGGAGCGAACATGGGATGGAACTATTAATGGAGAATCTGCCCCGGATGGTCAATACTTCCTGCAGGCTGAAGCAGTCATTGACTTTGATGGTGCAGAGCAGCAATCTATTGAACTTCCAATCTCCTTGGATACCGCCGGACCGGAAGTAGAGGCGGACATAAACCGCGGTCAACGTGAAGTATCGCTGGCAGTATCCGATGCTAATGGAATTGACGAATGGGAAGTTCAAATTGATCATAATGAACCAATCATTGTAACGGATGAAAACGAACTTGAACTAGAAGGCATTCACCCTAGTCAAGTTGTAACCGTTACAGCTACCGACAGTGTTGGTAATGTAACAGAGGATGTTGTGATGGGACCACAAGGTAAAGCAAAAGGGAAATTCAAAGGCAACCAAGGGAATAACGGAAACAATGGCAAAGGGCCAAAGAACAACTAACTGAATAACTTCATGTAATCCCCGGTGTTCTTATCGTGAGCGTGTACTGCAGCCCAAAAGTTCGAGTAAAAATCGAATTTTGGGTCACCTCTGAACACTGGGGGTTTTTGATGACAAAATCTGAAATTCAGGGAATGCTTGGGCTAAACCATGCACGAAGAATCTCGAGATGTATCAAAATCGCCTATCAAATACATCATCGTGAACCGCAAATGTTTAAACGTTTGCGGTTCTTTCTGTTTTTTTATCCATGTCATCATAAATAAAAGACTAGCCATCAGCCTTCATCGGGTAGAAGGCCCCTTAAAGAATGTTTGGAACTATTGTGTCAAATATAAGCTATCACCTGTTCCAGGCCGAGCTCATTTTCTTCTTCACTTCACCTGAAATTGTGTCCTGCTGTGTCCTTCTTTCGTTTTGATAACATCCAATCTTGCCGGGAACATCGTTTTGAGGTCCTGTACGTGCGAGATTACACCGATCATCCTGCCTGACTGCTGCAAATCAATAAGTGTATCAATGGCTTTATTCAAGGACTCTTCGTCTAAAGTTCCAAAGCCTTCATCGATGAACATCGTATCCATCGAGATGTTGCCCTGAAAGCTCTGGATCACATCGGACATGCCTAATGCAAGACATAGTGATGCATTAAATTTTTCCCCCCCTGACAATGTTTTGACATCGCGCGTCTGCCCTGTGTAGGCGTCATATACATCAAGTGCAAGACCGCTTTGTCTGCCGTGGGACTCCTGACGTTCACTTCGCATCAGATAAAACTGCCCATTAGACAAACGTTTAAGGCGCCCATTTGCCGCTTCAATAATCCGCTCCAAATATTCGATCTGCAGGTATCGTTCAAAAGAAATTTTTTGATTGTTTTGGCCACGTAAAACATCGTATAAATCCGTAATGGCTGCCAGTTCTTTTTCCCGATCGGCGACTTGTTCATGGGCTTGCATGAGATTTCCTCTGATATTGGAAGCCTGATGTTTGTAATCTTTAGACTGATTTAATGCTTTATATGCCTGTTCATAGGCTTGCTTCAGCATTTCCAATTCTTCCTGCAATCGGGACAAATTAACACGCTCTTTATGCTTGAGTATTTCGGAGAGGTCATTTACTTGCTGTTTTTTGGCGGACAGATTTTCGTTAAACCGACGAATCGTATCCTTCCACTTCTGCCGTTCTGCTGCAGGCATTTTTGCTGTATGATAGGCCTCTTCTGTTTCGAACTTTGCTTCAGATAATGCTTGCTGAAATTGCTGCTCGGCTTTCGTGCGTTTTTCCTTCGTTTCGTTCAGCTGCTTTTGGGCATGTTTGAGGTCAGCACCAGCCTTGGTGCTCAATTCTTTTGCCTGATTTAGCTGCTGCTGTGCATCATCCCAGGCTTTTTCGAGCTTTGTTTTGTGCAGCTCGATCGATTCGATTTGCTTTTCCAACGCCGCAACTGTTTGTACGTCTTCCGGGATGGTTCGCAATTTTTCTTTATAGACTTCGCTGGCCGCCCGATAGTCAGACTGAAGATCCTGATAAGTTTTATCCAGCTGTTCTTTTTTGGTTTCCAAGCGCTTCTGTTCTTCTTTTGCTTTTTTGTGATCCGCTTTATATTGTTTCAGTTCCTCACGCTGTTTTTCCAGAAATTCCACTTCACGCTTTAGTTTTGTTCCTTTTTGCAGCAAGTGTTCCTTGAGGGATGCTGCATCACCCTTCTTAATCCCGTTATCGACAAGTTCCTGTTCCTTTTCCGTTAACTCTTTGGCTTTCGATTTCACTTCAGCAGCAGCTTCCCTGTATAGCTTCTCTTTATTATCCAGTTCTTTTTTCAGAGAAGTGAGCTCGCTGCGTGATATTACTTCTCCCTGATTATTTGCTTTATGAGGATGTTCGTTGCTTCCGCAAACAGGACAAGCTTCCCCATCATGCAAGTGATCGGCGAGAATGACAGCCTGATTATTCAGCCAGATATGTTCCTTTTCTCTGTATGCCTTTTGTACGGTCAAAAAAGATGTTTCTTTTCGTTCAACATCCTGCTTTAGGGAGGAATACTTTGTCTGAAGGTTCAAATAAGCATTTACAGCCTTATACTGTTCCTGCATATTCGTTCGCGCCTGCTGTTTTTCAGGCAGTTGGGTGACAGCTTGATCAATTTCGGTTATTTTCTTATCATATGCTTCAGTCTCCTCCGTTTTTTTCTGAAGGTCTTTTTTCACGTTTTGCAAATCTTCGGCAGCCTTTTTACCTTTTTGCGCAAGTGTTTCCAGATCATTTTTCCGCTGATCCAATTCCTTCACAGTCGGTAAATATCCTTTTAACCTCTCCAGCTGTCTGCCTGCTTCTTCCCGTTCACTTTTTTTATGTTCTTCCTGCCGGTAGACATATTCGGCCTGTTCAAGCTTCCTTTTGGCATCTTCGTCGGTGCTTTTCGCTTGGTGTAAAAATTCGGTCTTTATTTTTTCATCCTGTTTCCAGTCAGCAGTCTGTTTTTCATAAATTTCCAGATGACTGGCCTGCTCGGCGTCTTCCAGGTGCTTTTCTTTTTCAGTGTACGCTGGCACCTGTTTTTTTAGTTCTTCAAGGTCATTCCGTTTTTTGTCCAAATCGGCAAACTGGTCATTCAACGCTTTTGCCTGATGCAGCTCAGTTTGCTTTCTGTCATGTTTTTGATAGGCATCCTGATATTTTTGCTCGTCGATCGAAATTTGCTCTGTATAATACGCTATTTCTGCATCAAGGCAAGAAGCGATTTGATTGATATTATAGAATTCGTCAGAAAGTAGATTGAACAGTTCAGACTCTTTCCGCTCCGGCAATGCGGTATAGATGCTTTGAATATAATGATCCAGCATCTGCTGTGCCTGTTTAAAGGTTTGATCAACACGGTTTTTTCTGTCCCGGAGGAGCAGATTGATCTGGTTATAGCTTTCTGTTTTGAACAGTCTGCGCAAAATGGCTTCTTTATTTTCCGTTTGTGATGTCAATAGTTTACGGAATTCACCCTGCGGCAGCATGACAATCTGCTTAAACTGATCTTGCGTCAGGCCGATAATCTCTTCAACTTTTTTATCAATTTCAGAAACAATTTGCCGGTCCACACACGGAACTTCCCTGCCATCCATTTTTTCATAAAACTCATAACGCTCACCGGTCTTGGACTTGTTTCCCTTTTTTACATGTCCCGGCTGCCGTAGAATACGATAGTGTCTGTCATTGATTTCAAATTCCAGTTCGATGGCTGTATGCGTATCATCCGCGGCAAAATCACTGCGCAGCATCCGGTTATCTTCCCGGTCCGTTCCGCTGGCACTGCCGTACAAGGCAAAACAGATGCCATCAAAAATCGTTGTCTTGCCTGATCCGGTATTCCCTGATATGACGAATAGATTGTACTGATCGAGCTCGTTAAAATCAATCGTCTCGGTACGCTTATACGGCCCGAATGCTGTCATGGTCAACTTCAATGGTCTCAACGTATATCCCCCCTCTCCGTTCTAGTTCACTATCGTTTCTTTTCGTTTTGTGTTCGTTTCATTTTCTTCTTTTAAAAGTTCCTCAAATACTTCTTTAAAAATCGTTTCCGTATCCTCTGATGCATCATGGCCTTTCACTTCTTTATAAAAGGCTTTGAAAAGATCCAGATCACTCATTTCACTTCGGCTCTTCCGGTTGCTGAATTCAGCATGCTCAGTCGGTAACATGGCATTTCCGCGTTCCACATGCATTGCATTGGGATAAACCGATCGGATCCGTTCCATCGGTGAAAGAACAGGTGTCTCATCCAATAGACGTACAAACACATAGTCATCATTAACCGGCTGGTGAAGCAAATTCTCCAATGTTTCCTCTACACGTCGGATGTCTCGTCTTGGTGTAAGTGCGCGTTTTTCAACTGTGACGTTTCCATCAGCATCTATCTCAACAACATGGAATCCTTTCGCATGATGCGCTTCTGAAATGGAATATTTTAAAATGGAGCCTGAATAGCGGATGTTTTCTGTAAGTACATAATGTGCCTGATGGAGGTGACCAAGAGCTGTATAATGGAACGGTGAAAAATGGTGCGCATCAACATACTCCGTTCCCCCGATTGAAAGCGGACGTTCCGATTCACTTGTATTCTCTTCTTCTTCGCCAAACGGGGTCACAAAGGCATGTCCTATGTAAACATGACGTGCACACGGATCCATATGCTGTTGAATGTTTTCAGTGATTTTCCGTGCAGCATCATTATGGGTACGGATCGATTCATCTTCCAATGTTGTACGGACAACGCTCGGATCACAGTATGGCACCAAATGGAAATGCACTTCGCCATGCGTATCATGAAGGATTACAGGCTCCCGATTGCCGGTGAAATTCCCGGTGATATGAAAACCGTTCTGCTTCATGATCCTGCTGCCAAAGTTCAGGCGGCTCGGACTGTCATGATTCCCCGCAACTGCCAGCACAGGCGTATTCAGCTTCAAAACAATCGTCTCCAGCACTTCATCCAGCAGGTGCACAGCTTCTGTCGGCGGCACAGCCCGATCGTACAAATCTCCTGCAATAATGACTGCATCAGGCTTTTCTTCCTCTATCGCCTTTATGAATTGTTCCAGTACATAACGCTGATCCTCTGTCATGTACACGCCCTGAACGAGTTTGCCCAAATGCCAGTCTGCGGTATGAAAAAACTTCATGATCCTCTCCCCTTTCACGACCGATTCTATCTGTCTATTATAATATAACATGATATTTTCATGTAAGGATGACTGGTTTGGATTAATTTGTTTCCTGATATTTCCTCCGTTCTGCAGATATCCTCTATTATTCTGTCGATCCCCCCCTCCTCCGTTGATTCCTTTCGTTTTTCTGTCGATATTTCCCCTCTTCTGTTGATTCCTCTCATTCTTCCTGCTGATATTTCCTATGCCGCTGCTATTCTTCCTTATGCCAGCAGATTCATATCCGCATCACCACTGGATTAAAAAAGCTGCAGCCCTTATGATCTAAGGCATACAGCACATACTTGTGTCTATTCCCACTCAAACGGCGTTTCCTGATAAACGTAATAGTTGAGCCAGTTCGAGAACAGCAAGTGACTGTGTGAACGCCATTTGTGCGGCGGCTGTGCATGGACATCATCACCCGGAAAATAGTTCTCCGGTATATCCGTATCCAATCCCTTGCTGTGATCCCGTTCATATTCCTCGGCAAGCGTTGTTGCATCATACTCCAGATGTCCGGTAATCATAATATTTTTAGCATCGTTGGACATGATAATAAACGGTGCACCTTGTTCAGAAACAGACAGCAGAGTCAGATTCGGATTTTCTTCAATCGCTTCCCTGGATACATTTGTATACCTGGAATGCGGGGCATGGAAAATGTCGTCAAAACCGCGCACGAGTTTGATGGTATGATCGGAAATTTGATGTTCATAAATGCCAAAGCACTTCCTATGCATTTCAAATTTTTCAATACCGTAATGGTGATATAAACGTGCCTGGGCACCCCAGCATATATGTAAAGTCGAGGTTACATTCGTTTCAGACCAATCCATAATGTCCGTCAGTTCATCCCAATAGGTCACGTCCTGGAATGCCATCTGTTCAACTGGCGCACCCGTGATGATCAGCCCGTCAAACCGGCGACTCTGAATCTCTGAAAATGTTTTATAAAAATTTTCCAGATGATGCCGGCTTACGTGTGTCGGCAGGTGTGTTGCAGTCCTGAGAAAGGTGATATTGACCTGTAGCGGCGTGTTTCCCAATAACCGCAATAGCTGCAATTCCGTTCGTTCTTTTTCAGGCATCAAATTCAAGATTAATATATTTAGCGGACGAATATCCTGCGTTCGGGCTTTATCCTCATCCATGACAAAAATTTTCTCCTGCTTCAGTACACCACTGGCAGGCAATTGTTTTGGTATATTTATTGGCAACGGACACCACTTCCTTTTTCGCTTCAGATATTTCTTCCATTATAGAACGCAATCTCATTCGTAGCAATCATCTTGCAGAATTTTTAGATGTTTCACCACATGAACTAAACCATTTCCCGATAACACGGTGACATGGTACCCTGTAATCAGATAAGATAATCTTCCTTCAGTGGCGGTGTTTCCACTTTCCGTTATCTGCCCCCTTCACTTCATGTTTCTAAGTCGGGGGGAGTTTTCTCGGATGGTTGTACCGAAAAAATGATCTGGGAGTGTTCGAGATATGAAGAAAACAATCCGGGTTCTGCACAGTAATGATTATCCTCATCTGGAAGTAATGGATACAGGGATTGAATTTGACTATATAAAACATATATTTGACAGGCTTGTAACTGGAAATAACCGGTTATATGGATTATTCCTTGATGGTCAGTTGGTCAGTCTGAGCGGATATTCAATTTATGCGGGCAGTTATGCCATGCTCGGACGTTTAAGAAGTGATCGTCGTTTTACGGGAAACGGGTATTCAACCGAACTTGTGAGCTATGTTTTGAACCAGGTGTTTCAGCTGAACAATATTCATTGGGCGGGGGCCAACACTCAGGAGGATAATGGTTCAGCCCGGCGTGTTTTGGAGAAAATAGGCCTGTCTGCTTATACGACCTTGCACGGTGCGATTACAAAGGATATTTCATTACTTGAATCGGGCTCTGAACCATGGTGGCCTGTTACAGATCTGCAGCGCAAACAGGAATGGATAAACAGGCTGTACATTAAATCAGCATCCATTTTTCCGTATGAATGCTATTATCCCTTCCCCGGCTCACCGGATTTATTTCAGGATCATGACTTGATGCAGTGGTCCTTTTATGAGAACGAATCTGGAACACGTTTCCTGATTACAAAATATGATCAGAAGAAACATCATTACTTGCATGCTGTTTATCCATGGAACGACATTGTATCACAGCAGGGGTTATGGGAGACGATTGCCAATGATTACCGGAGGCTGGCACAACAAACAGATGATGAAACTTACATATGGATGGATTTAACTAAAGAGGAAGCACAGTCACTTCCTTTGAGTCATCAGTTTGAGCTGCCTTCCCCATGGATACTGTACGGGATAGATAAAGTAACATTTCATTCAACGAGGCGTTCTAGCCCCGCTGAATGTTAATTGAATCGAAATTACGACGCATAGGAAATGACTAACTTGGCTGTCGGGCAGTCGATCACCACTTATCTTCCTGGTATCATCTCAGGTCTTCAGGCTGGAATCTTGCTGCCCGTCTTTGACATGGGACTAGACGAGCGCTCTAGCATGATTTCAAAGCACGCGCATTTTCCCTTGTTTTGAGTATCAATATTGATCGATCCAATGGCTATGTTCTATTAAGCAACCAGGGTTTCATTTCTTCGGACTGTATGGAAATAACGTATACGACCATGAATATAGAAAATCGACAGCAAAAATGATTCCCCAGAGCATGCCAATGCCATAAACCGTTTCATTCGCATACGGTGAATCTGCTGCAGTGCCCGATTCAATCCATGAAAAATCAGTTAAATACCCCAGCATTTCACCAAAACTATCCGTTCCGTAAGCCCAAAAAATACTCTGTACTACGACAAATACGACTAAATGCGCTGTGGAACTCCAACGGTACTTTCGCGCTATAAACTTGGGATCTTTATTCCTTTCCATGATGCGATAATCTTTTTCAGTTAACAGTTCCACGCCGCGCCATCTGCTAATTGTCTTCCGCATCCACCGATCCAGTTTCTTAAAATCATAAATACCAAATGTGCAGGCATAAATAACAAAAATGGTAATGATCATCTGGAAGTTGGAAATCTCTCCCGTTTCCCGATAAATAAGAATACCCAGCAAAGCCTCAATTCCGAGCAGGATAAGGAACACAAGTAAAAACATCAGGCTCAACTGCCGCTTGCTCAACAGGTAACGGACAACACCAAAGAGCAAAAGTGCCACCATTGACAGTACTTCTGCTACAATAAAAATTTCCCACTGGTAATCAATCAACAGCCCCATCAATTCATCATCCCCATATTTAATCTATATTCAGTTTCTATATATCCATGGAAAAAGTCAATATAATTTTTAGGATACATGAAAATTTCCGGACCAGTAAAAAACCCGAATTATGGGTAATCACCATAACTCGGGTAAATGCTAATTGACTCGCTTACTCAGTCAACAGTGGATAATATCCTTCTTCATTATGTGTCTCTGTTCCGACAAGCGGCGGATTGAAGACACATACCATGCGCATTTGTGTTGTTGCGCGAAGGATATGCTTATCATGTTCATTTAACAGATACATCGTGCCTGGTTTAATATCATAGACATCGCCGGTTTCCATCTTTTCAATGGTTCCTTCCCCTTCGATGCAATAAACCGCTTCGATGTGGTTTTTATACCAAAAATAATTTTCAGTACCTGCCTTAATGATTGTATCATTCATGCTGAAACCGACACCATCCTTTTTAAGGATAAATCGGCGGCTTGACCAGTTTTCACCGGATGTTTCATCTTCTGTTCCAACTAAATCTTCAAGTGATTTGACTATCATTTGCTGTCCCCTCTTTCATTTCCTGAAGTAGTTATTTACTAAGAGTTGCTCCGATACTATCATCCAAAATACCAAGCCCTTTTTCGATACCTTCCTTATCTATAATAAGTGGAGGAAGAAATTTGATAACTTCATCATTCGGACCTGATGTCTCAACAATCAGCCCGCGCTGGAAAGCTTCTGCACAAATATCATCAGTGAGATCGTCTTTTCCGATGGCGATTCCCTGCATCAGACCTCTGCCACGCTGATGAGCATCAAGTTCAGGATATTTGCTGATGATCGCCTGTACGCCTTTACGCAATACATCTGCCTTTTCCTGAATGGATTTGCTGAAGTGATCTGTTTCCCAGTTGGTCAACGCTTCTGTTGCAGCAATAAACGCCAGATTATTGCCGCGGAATGTACCATTATGTTCACCCGGACCCCATTGATCATATTCCGATTTGATTAATGTAAGCGCCATTGGCAAACCAACACCGCCGATCGATTTGGACAGGCAGACGATATCCGGATCAATTCCGGCCGGTTCAAAACTGAAAAATGTACCGGTTCTGCCGCAGCCCGCCTGGACATCATCGACAATCAGCAAAATATCCCAGCGTTTGCAAAGATCATCCACTTTTTTCAGCCATTCCATGCTGGCTGCGTTAATACCGCCTTCACCCTGAACGGTTTCCAGAATAATTGCTGCCGGCAGGGCAACACCACTTCCTCTGTCTTCCAAAAATCTTTCCAGATAAGCAATGGTATCCTGATCTTCCACATAATCATCAAATGGCATCGAGACCGAATGATGAAGCGGAACACCCGCGCCATGCCGTTTAAAGGAATTAGCCGTCACAGAGAGTGAGCCGATTGTCATGCCATGGAATGCATTCGTAAAGCTGATGACTGTGTCGCGTCCGGTCACTTTCCGGGCAATTTTTAATGCACTTTCCACCGAATTCGTTCCTGTAGGTCCTGGAAACATAACCTTATAATCAAGGTTACGGGGCGTAAGAATAATATCCTTAAAACGTTCAAGAAACTCTTTTCTCGGCGTTGTTCCCATATCAAGGCTATGAATAATACCGTTATCACGGATGTATGCAATCATTTTCTCCTGCATGGTTTCATCATTATGTCCGTAATTTAACGCTCCCGCACCTGCAAAGAAATCAATATACTCTTTTCCATCCGTATCCCAGATTTTATAACCTTTAGCTTTTTCAAAAACGGTCGGCCAACCACGGCTGTAACTTCTTACTGTTGATTCCAGTTCCTCAAACGTTTTCATTTTGTCATCTTCAATTACTGTTGTTGTCACCATTTCACCCTTCCACTAAAATTTTTTCTTTTTGAATAGGCCCAATCTTAAACAATCGTTCATCTTCATGACCTTCACTCGGAAAATCATTGGATGTAAAATAGTCATGAATCACACATTTGGTACGAAGTTTTTTCGCAAGTCCTTTGAACAATTGCTGTGAAGCTGTATTTGACGGGGAAACAGTTGCCTCCACGTAATTGACTTCTTCACAGCCCTCCCGTTTAAGCAGCTCGTATAACATTCTGGTTGCCAGCCCGTTGCCTCGCTCCGATTCATCGACAGCTACTTGCCAGATAAACAGCGTATCCAGCTGATCGGGATGAATAAATCCTGAGATAAACCCTACAATGGTCCCTTCTCGTTCAACCACGATCGAGGTTTCAGAAAATATTTCACACCACATGAGATAGCTGTAGGATGAATTAAGATCCAGAACGCCTGTATGCTTAATCAGCTCCCACACTTCTGCTCCATCATCTTTTGTTGGCTTGCGAAAACCTAGTCCTTCTTCCTGTTCCTTTGTTTTGGTCATGACACCATTACCGCTGTTTAAGATGATTCCACCTCCTAGGATTGTTAAAAAAACATTCTTTTTAAGAATAAATAGAATAGTCGCTTTCGTCAAAACGGATTAAATACCATTTATAATGTTTAAACTTGTTTAAGTCCTGTCTGATTAAAATAATCGGGCACAAATTAAAAAAAGCTCCCAAATAAGTGGAAATAAGTGGACGTTTAAATCGTCGGGACAGAATTAGATGATATTATTATTTTAACGAATAAAAGGCAAGCGGGTTTCGCCTGCCTTAATGGGTGCTATAAAATTTTATTTAGAAACTCCTGTGTCCGCTCTGATTGGGGGTTGGAAAACAATTGGTCAGGCGTACCTTCTTCAACAATAACCCCTTCATCCATGAACAGAACCCGGTCGCCCACTTCACGGGCAAACCCCATCTCATGTGTGACGACGAACATCGTCATCCCTTCATTGGCCAGCTGTTTCATGACTTCCAGCACCTCTCCGACCAATTCAGGGTCCAGTGCGGAAGTTGGTTCGTCAAATAGCATCATTTTCGGTTCCATCGCCAACGCACGGGCAATGGCCACACGCTGCTGCTGCCCGCCCGACAACTGCTGCGGATACTGCTCGGCTTTATCCGCCAAACCGACTTTTTCCAGCAAATCCATACAGCGTTTGCGTGCTTCCTCATCCGTTATTTTACGTACTTTTTGCGGTGCAAGCATAAGATTTTCAATCACTTTTTTGTGCGGGAAAAGGTTGAATTGCTGAAATACCATCCCCACTTCTGTGCGCACCATATTGATATCAGTCTTAGGATTGTTCAAATTGTATCCGTCTACGATGACCTCACCGCTTGTGATTGGCTCCAGCATGTTTAAACAGCGAAGGAATGTGCTTTTCCCGGATCCGCTCGGGCCAATGACACAAACAACTTCTGATGGCTCGATTACACAATCGATTCCTTTTAAAACTTCTGTATCACCGAATTTCTTATGCAAATCTTTCACTTCAATCATTGAATATCCAGCCTCCTTTCCATTCGCTGCAGGACAAAGGATAATGTCAATGTAATAACAAGGTAGAAGGCAGCAACCGTTGTGTAGATCTCAACGGCATTAAAATGATTTGCTGCAATCAAACGTCCCTGGAATATCAGTTCCGGAACAAGGATGACAGATAAAAGCGAGGTATCTTTAATACTGATGATAAACTGGTTACCAAGCGGCGGGATCATCCGTTTAAATGCCTGAGGCCAAATGATATACCGCATAGCTTGTCCATGATTAAGCCCAAGCGATCTACCTGCTTCCATTTGCCCCTTGTCAATCGATTGGACTGCACCACGTACAATTTCCGCAATATAGGCTCCTGAGTTCAATGCAATCACGATAATACCCGCTGTTATCGATTCCAACTCAAACCCGATGATAAGCGGAAGAGCATAATAAATCCAAATAGCCTGCACCAGTACCGGGGTTCCGCGTATGATTTCGATATATACCGTGGATATACCTTGAATGGTTTTCCTTTTCGAAATACGTCCAAGTCCAAATACCCCACCTAAAATAAATCCGATCACAAGCCCGACAACCGATATTAATAATGTATAATACAGCCCGGTCAATAACTGGGGCAGAAAATCAACAATGCCTGCCCAATTAAATCTCCCTATCATTCGATCACCTCTTTATATCGCAAAGCTTTTGTGGCGAAAGCCTTCCTTGCACTTGTGCATAGGAAAGTTTTAGTACATCCTATCCGCCAAATAGAAAAACTAAGGCCTATCAATACTAATGGCGATAAGCCTTAGTTCTTCCGGGTTTTTGATTATCATACATTTTCCTTATGGCTATTCGGGCTTTTCACCGAACCATTCTTCATAGATTTCATCGTATGTGCCATTCTCCTTTAATTCTGCCAGAGCATCATTGATGGCTGACACCAATTCTTCCTGTCCTTTGGAAATAGCAATACCGTAATCTTCAGCCTGATATAAATCCCCGACGACTTTTAATTCGTCACCAGTTGTCTGAATATAGTAATTGACGTTGGGGGCATCATACAGAATAGCATCCGCGCTGCCATTCTCAACAGCTAAATATGCCTGATCAAGCTGCTCAAACTGACTTGGATCAGCGTTTTCAATATTTTCATCGATAAATGCTGCACTCGTGGATCCAAGTCTTGTGGCAATTGTTTTCCCCTCGAGATCCTCCAAATCCTGAATGTCGTTATTATCACTGGGAACCCCAATTGCCAGACCCGACTCATAATACGGGTCACTATAATCAATCTTCTCTGCCCGTTCCTCAGTAATGCTGATCCCGGCAATTGCAATATCAAACGATCCTGTCTGCAGACCTGGAATGATACCATCGAAATTGGTTACTTCAAGTTCAATATCAAATCCTGCTTCATCAGCAATGGCATTGATCAAGTCAATATCAAAGCCGACATATTCACCATCTTCTTCAAATTCAAATGGAACAAATGATGAGTCGGTTGCAACAGTGTAAGTATCATTCAATTCATTACCGTCATCGGATCCTTCTCCATCCCCGCCCGATCCACAAGCTGCCAACAGGCTGATGAGTCCGAATAGAATCAAAAAGACGCTAATGAATTTCCACTTTTTTCGAATCACTCGTATTCCCCTCCCTAAATATTTCTATTATTCTATCACAAATTAATGTTACCAGTAAATGTACTCTTTCGAAAATTTGTTATTTGCTGATTTTGCAGGTTTAGTCTGAAATTAAATCGGTTAGAGGTATTCACACAAGCGTATGATAAGAATTACTGCAAAATGCTGTCGATTTGACCGGTTGCAATAACCAGAAATTAAAGCGGCAGCCTTCATCAAAAAATATTGTCATCTCTCTCTATCTTTCCTCTGCCTTTAATATTAATGTTTTGCCTGCTTCACTATGCCCCTAATCTTCTTTTCCAGATCGGTCCGATTGACAATATGCTGTCTTTTTTGAACGTTCGTATTTGCTCCCGAGTGAAACAATATGCCGTGATTTTGTCCGCATTGAAGCCGAGAATGCGAATTATTCTGTAACTCGTATGATGATCAGCATCCAGATAGATCATTTCAAGTTTTTGACCAGTTTGCGCCGCTCTTGCAAGCAAATGGTTCATGACGCCATCCTCCGACGAGAACTATTATTCGTATCACTTCCTAAAAAACCGTAAACCTGACATATAAGGCTTACGGTCCTAAAGGGAAATTCCTCTTTTTTATGCTTCAGCGGATGCGATATTTAGAATAATTTTCCCGATATTTTGATTGTCTTCCATATGCTGATGGGCTTCGTGCACCTTTTCAACCGGAAAGGTACTGTCAACCACCGGCCGGATTTTTCCCTGTTCCAGATAAGGTGTCACGACCTCTGCAAAATCTTTGCTCAGTTCAGCTTTGTATGAATCACTTCTTGGGGTCAGTAATGTTCCTGTCAGCTGAATGTACTTGGACATAATCGGCATTAAGTTTACCTTCGACAGTTCACTTCCGCCGAGAACACCAATCAGAACCCAGCGCCCTTCATGTTTAATACTGGCAAGATTTTTATCCCAGTAATCGGCTCCAATAAAGTCAAGGATCAGATCGGTGCCTCTGCCATCAGTTGCCTTTAAAACTTCTTCATCAAATGATTGCTCTTTGTAATTGATCAGGATATCGGCACCGAGTTCACGACAAAAATCTAGTTTCCTTCTGGAGCCGGCAGTGACAATCACCTTGGCATCAGACAGCTGTTTGGCGAGCTGAATGGCGGCTGTCCCTACGCCGCTTGCACCTGCATGGATCAGGACCGCTTCCTGTTTCTGCAATTTACCGATCCAAAATAATGTTTGATAGGCTGTCAGAAATACTTCCGGTATAGCAGCCGCTTCCGCAGATGATATAGAATCCGGAATTTTCATGGCGCGATTAGCCGGCATAACTGCATATTCGGCATATCCACCACCGTTCACAAGCCCCATAACCCTATCACCAGCAGAGAAAGACCCACTGCCGGCTGCTTCAACGACCGTTCCAGCCACTTCAACACCCAGGATCGGGTTAACGGCATATCCTGCTTTACCTTCCCGCGTCATGATATCTGTCCTGTTCACAGCTGCAGAATGAACCTTGATAAGCAAATCATCCTGGCCAGATTCCGGCACTGACAAATCAGCCAGTTCCATCTGGTTTGAACCGCCTGACTGTAATACAGTTACACCTTTCATTAAAATTCCCCCTAATTACATCGTTTTGATTGAACTTGGTATATATTGACATATCATCATCTGCCAATCAACCATTTCCAACATCATTCTTCACCATCATCTTCCTCTACTTTTCCGTCTTCTTCTTCATCTATTTTAACATCCTCCAGGTCGAGCCAGGAAAGCATTTCGTGTACAACTGTATTGATTTTTTCATCGACCATGTCACTGCCGTATTTGATTTTAGCACGCTCAATATTCTCGAGGACGTCGGCATCAAATTGAATTACAGGTTTATCTTCCTCAAGATTGTTAAACAAATCAAGTATTTCGTCCAACGCCTTATCAAAGCGCTTCGTTTCCAATTCAGTTGCCTTCATCGTTATCACCCATTCATAGCGTGTCCAAAAGCGGATAAAATAAAGGAGCAATTTATTCTTATAATACCCGATCAAAAAAGCCGTAAACCTTTATCTCAGATTTACGACTTCTTATTCAAAAATACTTCTTTTGTACTTCATGCAGCAACTTCCTTGTCAATATTTAATGTTACCAGCTTGCTTTTTTCAGGCCGGGAATTTGACCTTTGTAAGCAAACTCTCTTAAACAAATCCGGCAAAGCTTAAATTTTCGATATACTGAATGTGGTCTGCCACAATGCTCACAGCGTGTATATTCGCGCACTGCAAATTTCTGATTTTTATACGTGGTCGTCTTTGCTTTTGTAGCCATTTTCAAACCTCCTTATTTTAAGATAAGTTTCTTATATTATCACATTTTAAGCCTCTTTTTCAATTGTAATTTTTCCCAGAAGTCATTACACAATCAGTTACTAAAGCCGTCACCTTTTCATCATGCATGCTGACGGCTTGAACATTTCTAATAGATATATTCAATTTAGTTTATTCACATATTGACGCTTATCATCTGTTACGCCAGCCAAACAAATGTTGGCAGGATCATGATCAATATCCAGCTCGATTGTCGTTCCGTCCGTTGGCAATGTTTCCTCAAAAATCGCTTCATACTCCGGAACCGTTACCTCTATTCTGGATGCAAACAGCCGAGCATGCTGATCAACATGTAAATGCTGCTGATAATTCGGCTGCAAAATACCGGTGAAAAACTCCCCTACTGCCCCTGAACCGTAACTGAACATGCCGATTCTTGAACCGGCTGCCAAATCTTCTGCTTGTTCCATTAGTGAAAGCAGACTCAAGTACAATGATCCGGTGTAAATATTACCGACATTCCGGTTATAGGTTGTACTCATTTTATAGTTGGCTGACAGCCGTTCCTGGACATCCTCTGATCCTTCACCCAAAATAGTTTTCAGTGCTTTGTAGCCCATCTTCGTGTAAGGCAGATGGTAGCATATCGCCGCAAAATCGCTCAGTTCCATACCTGTTTTGGCTTTGTACTGTTCCCATACTTTGGAAAAGAAGGCCATATATTGTTCATTGGATAATTTGCCGTCCGCAAAAGCTTTATCTGAGTAGACAGGTCGCCAGAAATCCATAATATCAGACGTGAAATAAACACTCTGATCTTCCAGCGTCATAATACTGGGATCTGCACTAATCAGCAATGCAACTGCTCCCGCTCCCTGTGTTGCTTCACCTGATGTGTTCAGTCCATACCGTGCAATATCGGATCCTAATACCAGTACCTTGCTGTCCGGATTCATGGCAATGTGACCTTTCGCCATTTGAATGCCGGCAGTCGCCCCATAGCAGGCTTGTTTCACTTCAATCGCCCGGGCATACGGATTCAGTCCCAACAGCTCATGAACATAAACACCTGCTGACTTGGAACTGTCAACACCGGTTTCCGTCCCGAAAATAACAAAATCGATCGCTTCCTTATCACGGTCATCGAGAATTTCCAATGCCGCATTTGCCGCTAACGTTACTGCATCCTGTGTGATTGGGGCAACCGCCATCTTATCCTGCCCGATGCCGATTGTATATTTATCAGGGTCAACATTCCTGCTGGCGGCAAGCTTAGTCATATCTAAATACAAATGTGGTGCGTAAAAACCTAGTTTATCAATTCCGATTTTCAACATATTTCACCTTTTCGTTCAAATTGCTACTGCTATCCATTATACTCATTCGCTAACAGCTTATATCCTAACTTTTTTCAGCTCGGATATTCTATTATAACACAATTTAACACAAGCGAAACACTTTATCTTTTGCTGCAACCCTTGGCTCGGTTCAGTTAATATTTTTTTCATTCTGATTAATATTTTTATTAATCTGGTTGATATCAAAAGAAATTTTAACACCTTTTTTGTTATTCGTATATACAGTTCAATCCGTTTATGTTGGTGAGAGAATTTTTTGACATCAACTTTTTCTGAATTCCGTTCATAACAAAAAAATATAACACCACTTCTGTTGAAATGATGTCATATCAATACCTGATAGGATGATTCCGAGTGGGCTCGAACCACCGACCTCATGCCTGTCAATTCTCTTTGGCAAATTTCCTTGTATATGCTTATATGTCCGTAACCCTACTCATATCAAGGGGTATGGACATTTTATTGCTTCGTTAGTTTCCCGGAATTATTAGTGATTATTTGGAATGTGTGACCAATTATGTGACCATTTTTATCCTACTTAAGTCTTCTTCACCGTACCGATTTGTAGGATAAAATAAAAAGAAATGGTGAGGAATTCAGTAATTTCTCCTTAACAAATTAATAAACAAAGGTATAAAATGACATTTTTTCGCCTTCTAACAGAAGTTTACATTGACCAGTAGTCTTAGTCTAAATCATTAAAGTTCATCAGACCTTATTCCCGTAATACATATACAACGCTCTGCTGATGCCTAATACAATCATTTTCTTTGTTAGACTACCACATTTGATTTAGTAAGTAAGCAAAAATCCTGAAATCTTACTGGTTAGGCATTAAAGGACTTACACCTAATAGCAAACAGTACATTTCCCCCGCCTTAAGCCTTAACACGAGTCCTCAAGCGATCCCTTACTTCATTATATATTGGAATACCTAGTCCATCGGCGACTTCTAGGGTAATTGCAATAGTATATGGAATTTCTTGTTTCTTTAATCCACCTGCATCTTCACGGCAATTAACCTTAATATTTAGAGTATCATCATCTATAAACGCTGCTGCTGAATCACCTTCGAATATCTCATGTTGAACGGTACCCCTTTGAACAGCTCTACCATGTACCTCCTTCCTGTTTACTTCTAATACACCATTGGTAGCAAACCAAAGTTGAGCCTTTCTGTATTTTTGATTGTTAAAATTTTGTGGTGTAAACCATGTTAACGTGACTGTTAACCTTCTTTTTATCTTTTTACTACTTAAGGAAGGTGGCAAAGGTACCTCGAATACTTGACCTTCTTCCTTTCTGATTTTACTATAACCTATCAGAGTTACTTTTTGATCTGAACCATTAAAAATTTTATTTTCATCTACGAACCCATATCCTAAAAACCTAGGTACTTGCTTGTCTTTAAATGTACTGTCTCCCGGTCTGCCAAGAACTTCTTTATAAAAAGAAAACGCCTGATTCCAACTAGCACCATGAACCAGAAGGGCTTTAATCATTAGAACTCCATAGTCCTTAATAATTTCTTCTCCACTTTCAAACCCATTTAATAAATCTACTAACATTTCAAAAATTTTTGCTGACATTCTTGTTGCAAGGGCAGCGGCATTACTTGTTCCCCTAGTATAAGCTACCTCTGTTAACTTTCCTTGAGAACCTGGAATTGCAACTCTATGTCCCGGTGAAACAGTTGCTTTTGCAACATCTAACAAAGCCTGTCCATTATCACCCATTATATTTTCTAAGTATAATTGTCTTCCTCCAGAAAATAATAAATCTGGTTTAATTGAATTTCGGTATCCTAGTCCAACCCTACTGAAAGGGCTCATTAACTGAGGTTGCTTAATTAAATCTACTCTTCTACCCATTACCGCAACAGTCGAAGCATCAGTATGACTCCCTCCAATACAAAGAGAGTTAATGGATTCTGAAGGAGATAAAATTCTCCGATCCATTATGTTATTAGCAATGTACTTAATTACTTGGTGTTCTATAAAAGGTTCATCTTTTACATTTTGAAAATGATCTCTTTCTACATCTAATTTTATTGACCCTGGATAATTTCCAGCACTAACAATGAATAACACATTATATTTTATTGACAGAAAGTCTAATAATTTTGCCATTGGGCTCATTTGAAGATCAAAAGGTCTTGATTGATCACCTATTGATAAGTTTATTATTTTTATATTAGGTGCAACAGCACTTTCTTCACCTTCTCCTTCAAATATTCTTTTTACTGCTCTATGTATTAAGTCGACAGGTAAGATATCTTCGGGTATATGTTCAGAATTCCCGTTAAAATCCATGGGATTAGGCTTCATAATAGGTCTTACATATATTGGACGTAATAGCGTATCATCATTCCTATCTAATTCCCCGTGTATTATAAGTGAGGCCATAGTTGTTCCATGTATTCTTTCTTTTGCCTGATATGCTGTTTCATAATTATCTGGGTCGTCAATAATTAACCTGTCTTTTAATAATTCATGATTTTGTAAGGGAAAGCCATCAAGTAATGCAATAACAGGCTCTGAGGAAACTTTTTCTGCACTATTTTGATATTCTATTAGAGATTCCTCAACTTCATTGTCATCTTCAGGAAAATCGACCATTGATTGTCCAACAGGACGAAAATACATTATTGACTCAGATTTAATTAACATAATGCTAGATTCATCTTTTAAATCATCAAACAAAGTGATTGGTGTTTCTACTAATAAAGCATGGTATGATATATCTTCTATTATACTTTCATTAATTACTTTACCTTGTGCAGCAGTTACCAGCTTCTTTACCGAATTAGATGCTTCATATCTTTTACCTTTTTCATTCCTGAACCACAATTCAATCTCAAATTTAATAATTTCTTGTCCAATACTAATTTTCTCCTCCAGAACTTCTAACAATCCTGTATTATAAAAGCGATCCTGTACATCCCATAACCTTAAATCCTTTAATTGGGAGAATAACAATTTCCATCTACCGTACCCGTGTTCAAAGTTTTCATTATTCTGATACTTATTCCATAAAGATTGTAGTTCTCTCATTGCTTGTTGATCTGACATCATTAAAAATAAACGACCATTAAGTTTTTTATCATCAACTTTCTCACCATCTTTAACAGCATAAAAGTTATCATCAGAATCTATGTATTCTTCAATTTCAGTTAGCCACTCTAAACCTTCAACTTTTTTAACAGCATTTACAAAGTTTTCAATAGTACCAACTGTTTCAAAAACTAAAGCATATTCAGGATCTATCCCTACAACGCTTTCACTAATTGTGCCTTTCCTGTTGTCTATTGCATTTTCAAGACGTTTAAACTTCGGTAAAATTCTTTTTACTTGTTCATCATGTTTAGGATAATTAATCTTTCCTATCATAGATTTTCTAGTTGATCTGTCAACTGAAGTCGGTTTTGGAAGAATCAGTATAGGTCGATCATTCACTGTTATCACTCCTTAAATCTGAGTATAAATACTGACTTCTTAAATCCCTTAATGTTTCCTTAACAATTTTACGCATATCAGCGTCTGGTAAAGATAAAACATATTTTCTTCTAATGTCTAATCCAAAGTCATTGAGGTTCGAAAAACTTAATCCCGAAAGATTATCTACCAGTGTTCTTTTAGAGTACTCCAGTGAAATATTATTATCGAATTCAAATTTATCCAACCATTCACTAATTTGTTTTTTTGTTGGTTGGTCAAGTTCTAACTTAATTTGGAATCTTCTCCATACTGCTCTGTCCAATAGTTCAGGATGATTCGTTGCAGTTACAACAATAACATGACTCGGTAATCGATCAATTTGAAGTAACAGTGAACTGACAACCCTTTTTATCTCACCGGTTTCTTGGGAATCTCCTCTTTCTTTCCCTATGGTATCGAACTCATCAAAGAACAGTATACACCTTCTGGATCTTACATACTCAAATAAATCATTTAATTTGTTTGATGTCTCCCCAAGATAACTATCAATAACACCTTCGTAACGTACTGAAATAAAAGGTAGCATTAACTCTTTTGCTAATGCCTCTGCGATTGATGTTTTCCCGTTACCCGGAGGGCCAGCTAGTAAGACTCTATTCCTAGGCTCTAAATTGTACGATCTTAACATATCACTTCGAAAATGTTCCTCAATTAAACCATTGAATGATTCCAATAATTTTGGTTCTAATATAAGGTCATGTAAGTTAATTTCAGGAACCGATTCAAAATATAAACTACTTTTATTTAATGATAATGAATTGATATTATTTGATCCATTAGTGTAACTGTTTTTTTTATTTTGTCTTAATGCTTCCAATAGATTATCCGCAAGTATACCATGGTTCTTACTTCTTTCCTCTGCAATAATCGCTTCTACAGTTTTATTAAAAAGATTTAAATCTCCTTTAGAACCTGATTTTACAAGTTTTAATAAAAGGTCTGCACGAGCCATTTTCTTTACTCCTCCTTTCTTATATAGTTTTGTAAACTGTATATTATAATACATATTGTATTTTCATACTATGGTAAAAGGCAAGGAATGGTGATTGGTTATAAAGAGTACTCCTAGCCTTTTGCTGTTTAGTCACCCGACAACTACCATTATGTAGTAATTGAGAGGTATTTCTTTTCATTTCACCTTTTTAAATAAGGGTATATCTACATAATAACTACTATAAAATGCCACTTTTGTAAGCATGGGGACGGTTCGTCTGCTTCGAAAAGAGAAGGTAATGCAAAAGATCAATCCCCTGGATTACATTAAATCATAAGGTTAGTCTTCTCTACTCTCCCATTAGGAACTACCTTATAATTGCTTCGTTTTACTCCAAATTTCTTTTGATTGATTGAAGTCTATAGTGGTTTTTAATCCTTTTAATAAATGATAATTTACCCTCATTCAAAGGAATAAGGGCTATACAACTCCAACCATAATCATATCCAATCCTTGCCTGTTAATTCGAAAGTATTCGTCGTCTAAATTTGATGAAGATATAGTGTAATCAAACGGAAAGAAAACTGAATTTGAATTTAATTCTTCTAATGTTATCGATGACCCCTCCGAAGAACGAATAATAGCTTCTGCTAACCACTTTTTAACTTCGGTAGCTTGGATAGACAAATTTTCACCAGTTATATAAATATGTCTTTTGTCCCCGGATGAAATGACCCCCCACGATTTCAGGCTCATGAGTACAGCACTTGTTGCAACCTCTACTCTTCTTCTATCACCATATAAATTTTTCATAATGCGGCTAATTTGTTGAGCAGTGACTTCATCCTGCAATTTAAATAATTTTCCCATCTCCCGAACCAAGTCTTTTACAAAGGGGTAAGCCAAAACCGTCATGCCATAATGGAGAACCAAACGTTCATCATTACGTAAATCTGGGTATAAGTGAAATGCATTTTCTTGAAGATGTTTATTATCATCGTTTACCAAGTACCAAATTTTCATCAGCATAGTAGCTGCATTCTTTCTTGATTTAACACCTCTAATATCATCGATTAGGAACTCGTCTAATTTTTCATACATCTCTTTACGTTTTGTCCTTCTAGCTTCATTCAATGTAAAATCCAATTGATGTAGTAATATTTTTTGATCAAATCCTACTGGTTTTGCCATGAGCATCCCTCACTGTTTATGGATTAACTTCTACAAATGGAACAATCACTTCATTGATATTGATAGATCCGTGACTTACTGCTTGTTCCTGTTTAGGGATAAAAGCTTTGTTCTCATTAGCTAACAATACATGCATATCTTCTGGAATACCAATGTTAGGCCATCTTAAAAGTGAAAACTCATCTGCTCTTTCATCCCGGGTTAGCTTATCCTTATAAATCCTGACTCTTTCTCCCTTAGATTGAACTAATACACCGTCAGATAACCTTCCATTCCCATAACTTTCAGTATTTCCGTGATCTGAAGTTATAAAAATGGAGTACCCAGATTCACCTAGGTCTCGAATCAAATTCAATAGGTAGTTATTTTTAAGCCAAATATCTATTTCAGCGTGCATTCCCTTGTGACCTTGAATTGCCCCATGAGTTAATTCATCAATTGTATCAACGACTAAACCTGCCACTCTTATATCGTTTCTTTTGAGTGCCTCAATTTGTTCCTTATTAAAATCACCTTGTCCTAGCGATCTTTGATAGGAAACCTTTTGTTTTGATATACTATGATTTTCCCAAAACGTTTTCCAGAGTTTTTCCTCTTTATTTGTTGTATGAATACTATCAGAAAACATCATCGGAATTTCACCGGAGAATATAGCCTGTCTTGAGATGGATGTTAATGTTGGAACCCAAGCAAAGATGCCATTCTCATTAACTTGAATATTATTATTTAACAGTGACTGTTTCACCTGACTCCATTGAATAAAGTTCATTCCATCAAGTACGATTAATGCTATTTTGTCACGTTTTAGACTTTCTAAATAATGCGGAATTCTATCAACCATGACCGGACTTGGATAGTATGGTATGTTATAAAGCGTACTATAACTTTCAAACATCCAATACTCAAATTCTCGATTTATTTGGTTTGTTAGCTCACCAAAAGTTGTGGTTGTTTCTTTATCTAACTCATTCTTAAAGGAAAAAAATAAATTACCCAGCTCTCCATATAACTTGGCAATCTCTATCCAAATTTTATATGATGTATGACCATTTAATTTTTCTCTAACTGTATTAAGTAATTTATAAATCCTATCTTTCTTGTCACCCGCTTCATCTACAATAATACCTGGATGCGTCCAATTTGGTAATGTTTCCTTCTCATAACCTTTAATCGGGTGCAATTTGTTTTCATAAAATAAATCATTTAGCAGTCTTCTTACATCCGGATGAGAAAATGAATGCTTTGTATGATAGTGTGATTGGGCATCAAATGGATCTTTGATTTGTTCACTTTCATTATGTAATTGAGAAATATACTCATCCCATTCATCTTGAAGGTATGAGTAAAAATAACTTCTTGATTGTATCAATCTTTTTACTGGCAGTGCATTCAGCATGTCAACCTGATTTAGACTATCTATAATATATTTTTCTAATTCCTCGGGTAATTGAATCTCTTGATAATGATATGAAAGCAAGAATTTAATGAAATCAGAGGTGGATTCAATAATCTCTGGGTAAATTTTATAAACCCTATTAAGTAAAAATTTAATGGTGTCAGTATCAGACGAAGAACCTTGATACTGCTGATAAACAGTATACAAGGCATCTAAGTCTGTTGTACTTAATTGTTTAATGATTGGATAGGAGAGTTTTGGAAATATGTTGGATAAACTGATTTTGTGTTTGCTTCCAAGCTTTAATAAATCATATGGTAACTTATGAAAATCTTCCAGTTCTGTTCGTACAACTAAGGCTTTTTCACGATTGTAAATGGCTTTTCGGTATTTAGACTCGAATACATACCGGAAACTAATAACATCTTCAATTTCAATCATTTCTATATTTTTACTTTGAAGCTTTGTCAGGATGGTTTCATCATTTAATAAACCATCTGGATCGGATATAACGTATAGAAACGATACCGGTTCTGCTGTTACTTTCAGAATTTCATCTCTCCAGCTTGCCATATAAACATCCTACTCTCCACATTACATTCCTAATCGTATTTGTGCATTATCAAAATACATTAATAACTTATCATCTTCCTGAATAACCTTTTCAGGCAGCCGTTCACCCACATCCACGATTTTTTGGTATTCTTTGTCGCTCCAAGCCTTCTTGAAACCTGCTCGAATAGCTTCTGTGCGGAACTGTTTTAGTTTCTTCCGACTTTTACTTACCTCTTCAACATAAGACTCAAATTCACGTAATAGTGATCTCTCACGTAATTTTTCAAGATCTGCTTGTTTGTTTGGATTAGGAACATACCAACGGTTCATGCCTAGATTTTTCATATCAGAATGATCATTTTCAAGACCTCTTACACTCTTGTAATTTTTTTTAAGATAGCTCGCAATTTGATCTGGAACAGGGCCGTCCCCTACATATTCCAAAAAGTTTTGTTCTAACAGTTGATCTAATTCAGGTAGCAGTTCATGTTTATGGATATGCTGAATTTCTTTCATAAAATTAGGATGTAAATCTTGTCTCGTTTGTGGCTTTTTCATTAATTGCTGACGAATCCATTCAATGGCACTGTTTTCATCCGAAACAAAGAGGGTTGTTTGTGTAAAATCCTTAACTAATATTCTCTTCTTGTCGTACTCTGCGACTTGATTTTCTAGGAAAACCATTCCATCTCTAATCGGAAACCTTTGAGTCACCTCTGCCTGAAAATCACCAGACGATATCGGTACTACTAAACCGTTTTGAACATGATAAGCAACCATTCTATCAAATAAAACCCTTGGGGTTCTTTCAACTATTTGATGTGCTTCTCCTTTGTCACCCATAAACACGGGAAGATTTTCAAGGTGCTGTTTAATAAAAGCCCAAGCAGTTTCGGAACTTCTATCATTACTTTCAATTTCCTGTATCATTTTTTTGGATGGCTTATATGCTGAAATTACGAGATCTTGTTTAACTGCTATAGTTGTAGTAACAGCCTTAAAACTACCCATTTTTTTATCTAAAGCTGATACATTCGCTATGACAAAACCAGCTCTTTGTAATGATTCTTGAATTGCATTCCATACACTAGCTTTAGAGTTACTAAATTCAACTGTGATCCATCTCCCTGGTTTTAAAACCCTATAATATTGTTCAAAACAGTCTTGCATTAATTCTTGATAATCAGGTAGTAATCTATTGTGAGTTTTATTTATTACCGCTTCATTCTGGTTATTAGTAATAACTTTTATCCAAGATTCCCACATAAAGCTTAATTCTGAGTACATAATATTTGCACCAAATGGCGGGTCTGTAAATATATAATCAATTGAATTATCTTTAATATTTGTGTCCGTAAGTGACGATGTCTCAATAACGGCATTTACTTCGTTCATGTAAAAGGCAGAAACGAACCTTTTCACCTTATTTTTGTATGCAATAAAGGGGTTCGCTTCAGAAATTTGCGATCCCATATATAACGTCCCACTTAAAGGGTTGTAAGGAAAAGATACACTAGGTCTATACCGGTTTAACTTTGATAAATTAATAAGATGACTTGTAAATAAAAGCATCAACGCATTCCTGTGTTTGCTGTTAAGAAATTTCTCTCTTAACATGGATAATATCATCAAGTTTCTTTTTGTATATAAATGATGAACATGAGTGTGCCCCGTTCTATCATTTCTCCTTGATTCATCTCCTAGGGGCATTCTATCATTTGGATACCAGTAATATATATTCATTTTATCTATTTTCATTAAATTATTCAGATCGAATTTATCAGGTTTTTTATTATGTTTCTTCTTATTATAAGTATAATTTATCAATACAGGTACTTGCTTTATTTGTTCAATAGTTTTATTGGTGTTTATGTCGACTTTTGTTTCCCAAGACCTTTCAAGACCTTTCTTCTTTAGTTTTGCTTGGCATGAATGGCAGCAAAACTCTTTATAAACTTTACCATTTTTATAGTCTACTGCAGCCTCAAAAAAAACAATTTCACTTGTACAGTTTGGACAAATAAATACATCACTCCACACTGTATAATTTATCTTTGCCTTCTCGTTATTGTTATGATAAGTCTCATACATCCATGTAAACTCATTTTCAACTTCACTAATTATATTATAAGCCTCTTCTTCAAAAGAAGCTGTTTCTATGGGAGTATTATAGTTATACGCAATATATGAAGCAATTGGAGATAAATCCCCTAAAACAACTTTTCTTCCACCGATTTCATTATTATCAATATACCCTAGATCTTCACTTGAGTTTCGATCTCCACACATCGCCCCTGCCACTCCTGTCATACCAGTGCCAGCAAAACCATCGTAAACAATTTCACCAGGTCTAGTATAATGAAATAAATATCTCATAATTGCCTTGTGTGGTACTTTAGTGTGGTAACTATGTGCTTTATATACTGAATCACTTTTTCCCTCACTAACATCCGCCACGAATGTTTCTCTATGGTAACTTTCTTCCCTAACAGTATTTGATTTTTCGTCTTCCCACTGTTCAATGAAATCGCTGATCCAAGGGTTAGGGCATGCTGTATAATAAGGAGGATCCGATAAGGCAAGGATATCTTCATCCTCACCCATCGGAAATCCTTCTATTTCCTTTAGTTCGGGAAGCTTTTTTCTTAATTCTTCTGTAAAATACTCTCTTCTTTCTTGATCATTTTTAAATGTCATACCAAGTACTGTCACTGGTTGCTCGTCTTCATCTTTGTTTTCGTTAATCATTGTTAGCTGCTTATTCTTATCAGTCATATAAACGGCCTCCGCAATTATTGTTTTAACATAATTCTCACACGATCAGATGAGAAATTTCCAACTTGTTCTCTTAGCATTTGTTCAAAACGATTTCTTACTTCATTTATGGTAAGTGGTGATCCATTAGCAAACGTTTCTTTTAGATCTGAAATTGAAACTTCGACTTTCTCAATACCTTGAAATAATTCCTTTATAACTTGGATGAACTTAACATCAATAGGTAACCTTAACTCGCCTTTATCTAGTAGTTCGTTAATAATTTGTTTTTCATCCTCATTCAAAAGGGAGATGCTTTTCCTCACTTCATCATCATTTAAGTTAGCTATAAGTGATTCTGTCCAATTATTTAATAACTCATCTAAATTCTCACTAAGAATTTCCAGGCTTGCTTTATTGTTAAGATTTTCATCTTTAGGCCTGAAACGGCAATGTGGACAAATTGGCTTCTGGTGCAAGTCTTCCTTAGTAAGGTTCCAACATGATTTCAACGAATTTATCTTTTGCTGCCAATCTTGTAAGATTTGAGAAGGCAATATATTAATATCTGATAACTCTTTTAATGCCTGGTGTCTTTGATCATTCAATAATTTACTTTTTTCGTTATCTTCAGTTGCATTTATTCGATGCTGATTGTGCAACTGCATATATATATCAATGTATTTATTTTTTATTTCTTCTAAAGCTTGAAACTCTTTTTGTGCATTTTCACCTTCTTTAAGAGCATGTACTAAATCCGTTATGGCATTTTCAACATCATCATGCCACTTATACTCTTGAGGTAATTGATGTTGTGCCGTTTGAAGATAAGAAATCTCCTTTCCATACTCGAAGGATTTATCCCTTAAGTTTTTGAGGTCGTCTAACAGTTTTAGTGCATTAGCTTGTTCCTTAATTTCCTCAACTGTGTATTTTAAGTTTTGGAGTTTGGCTTTAGAATTGTAAACTTGTAACCCTTCCAAAAACTCTTTAAATGTACTTAACTGTTCCCTATAATCATTAATTTCAGATTCAGATAGTATTTTTCCTTCCCAAATCGGGAATCCATCTTTCACGTCATTAGACATTTTGACAATTTCTTCAAGAACCTTACGTGACTCACTAAGCATCTGTGCGATACCCGTCTGTAGAGCATGTTCCCTTGTTAATGCTTCATCAATATCAAACAGATTAAAGATCGCCCGAATCGATGGCATTGGTAGACCGCTTGGCTTCTTAATATGACTGAAACTAGTGAAGTCATTTAACGATACCTTAACAAGTTCTTCAAAATTCATGGCATCATAAGTTTTGCCATCTATTGTGATGACAATATCTCCATTATTGACTAAGGCTGCTAATACAACTGTAAATAGCTCAGGTTCCATCTTAAATTCTTTAGTTTGCTTAATATCTTCTATTCCTTGACTTGTATAGACATCCTCAATAAACTCAGAATGATTTACGACCTGTCCTTGTGCTTTTCCTTCTAATTTCTCAATCACCCATTTTGCATATCCGGATTGACGAGGGTTCAATTTTCCTTTTTCATCCAATAGCACTAATCCATTGAGTATAGCATAACCCTGTCTATTATTAGCTCCATTCAAATTTTTCAAAGCATCTTGGACATATATTGATAAACTTTCATTAGTCATTGGTGTTTGTAATTTACCAAAGGCAGGATAATCTGGATATTTTTCATCAAAATGTTGACTTAAGCATTCCGAAGAAACATCATTTATCACTTCTTTAACCGTAGCTCCTGGTGTAATAAATATATCGTATTCTGCTACCCGATCTGTTTTACCCTTATACGTTAATTCAAAAGCTGTTGTTAAATTTTCTCTTAACCATTTAACTAGCTCTTTCAGGTAAGTGTCTGCTTTCGATTCATAAAGTTTTCTTGTACTGCTTGCTGCTGTTACAGCCATCTCTTGTGCACCGGCATAAAGTTTTAATGAACGCATGAATGCTTCATCTTTATCTACAAGCTTAAAGAACACTTCATCTGACTTGTGTTCATCTTTAAACTTTGGTGGTGCAAAAGGCTGAAGTAAATAAATATAAAAGTCTCTTGGAGGCTGTCCAGTTGATCGTTCATTCGGTGCCCCAAAGAAGATGTACCCTTGTCTTGTCACTTTTTGGTTTGGCCAAGGTAACTCATGCATCCATATCCGATAGTTTGTTTTATAAGTCGAATCTGACACTTCAGTGGCTCGCTTTAATGCTTCGAAATAATATCTGTCTAACTGATCATCGACAAGTCCCTCAGCTTTTTGCTCGATTAAATCATCCACTGCCACATCTTTTTTTATGTCTAAGAAGTATTGACCGTTCGTTTCATTTGCCGAAATATATTGGTAACTGACCGTCTTTTGGATTTCTTTTAATACAGACTCTACGGTCGTTTTTAAGAAATATGCAGCGTCATCCTCATCCAGCAAATCGATGTGTAATAATAAATTATCCTTTAATTCTTCAGGAGTTAGTCCTAATTGTGCATAGATATCATCTGTTGTAAGTCTAAACACAGCAAGAGCTTGGACGATTCGTCTAGCCATAGGCTTATATAATGGCTTAGTAAATGCATTTTCTACTTTATCCTGTAATATTTTTGTTTTGGTCATGACTTCTTTTATGTCCGGATTACTTTTTAACGAAGGATCATTTTCAATATATGGCCAATAACTATCAAACGAAATTAATCCAGGCTTACCATCCGGCACCTCATTTTCCATAACCTTTCTCATTTCATTACTCAATGTTTTGAGTATGACTCGCTTCTCAGCCACTGTAACCTTTTCAAACGTTGATAAGTAAGACGGATGAATCGGGAATAAATTAACATACTGCTCTAATTCTTCACCCAAGCGATCATATAAGTTCGTGAATTTTTGTAAATGCTCACGGATTAATGCTTTTTGTTTATCGTCCTTCTTAAGAAGTCTTTGAGAGACAACATAAGCAATATCTTCTCTAACAATACTCACCTGTTCGAACCTTTCCCTTACACGGCGTAATTGTTCGGCAACAAATTGAAATTTCGGATTATCGAACAACATCTCTTGCACGCCAGCAATAAATCTGAATTTCGTTTTACTGCAGATTTCTCCAAGTTCTCTTAAGAAACCGAGATCTAAAAACAGTTCTTGTTCTTTCCTGCCTTTCAAGTAGTCAAGTAATTCATCAACAACTAAAAGTAACCCTTGATCTGGGTAGACTTCATGGAAAGCAGCCATCATTTCCATTAAGGAATCTTTATTATTTCGAATTTCATCTACGGCTGGAAACGTATAATCTACACCTAAATCTTCCAGGCCATCTTCAATGGCACCGCAAATAATATCTCTAAAAGATGTTTGGACGCTTCCAATTTCTGTTCGGATAACCTTAAACTTTCCTTCAACTTCTTTTGCTTTATTTGCTACTTTTTCATTTTGAACTCTTTCACTAGAACCATCCAGCTCAGCAATTGTTGATATAACACTCATTAAATGAGATTTACCTGTTCCATAATTACCGACAATTAACATACTTTTATTATCGGCCGGGCGGTTAAACTGTAACTGTTCCATTACCAATTCATCTAAGATTTCAGCCATTCGTTCTGAAATAACATATGTGTCTAATAAATTAAAAGCACTTTGCTTTTCATCTGCATCTTTTAACTGTACAACGGATTCAATCGGTTCAAAATGAATTAAATCACTATATTTCATGGCTTTTCCCCCTCTACGTATAATTAATAATTATTCCTTCTGTATTTTCATGTGTAAAATAATCATAATATTCCGGCTCGCTATAAACTAATTTTCGGCCAGAATAGTGGCCTTTCCATCCAACTATCAATGTGACATTTCGACTAATATTCTCTAGTAGTAAAACAGGATTTTGTTGCAATTGTGGGTCAAACAAGATCTCAATATTGTCAATAACTAGCGTGTCAGCATTTTTATTTCGTACTATTTTCGTTAGAAACTCACTCACTTGTCTAGGTCTTTTTTTCAACGGCAAGTCTTTCAACACTTCACTTAGTTCGTAATTAACATTAACATACGGAACTTCTAGCGACTCCGAAACACATTTGATATCTTTCTTAAATTGTTCTGTCACTAGAAAAATTAACTGATGTCTTTTAAGTTGAATATTAGTTAGTTCCCGATTTATAGCTTGCATTATATCTGAACTCATCAAAACAACACCCTGGCTAATTATTTTATAAATACATAGATTGACTTGCCGTCATTTGATCCATATTCAACACCCTACTTACGACTTCCAACCTTCTCTTACCACACTGCTGACGAAGCACGGTTGTATATTTTCCATTCTTCAAAAACTTGCTTTCATTATTAATATATAGCTTCTGTATCATTTCCACCATTTTACTCTCACTTATACCATCTTCCCAATATGTATCAATAACTAAGTTAACCGATACAGCTAAATCTCTTTGCGTTTTTTGAAAAAGTTTAACTTCCACGTTGAAGTCACCTACTCTTACATTTTTTATACTTTATCTTTATTTTATATCTAGTTCTTTGGTAACACAATAGATTATAAAAAATAGCAACATTTTTTCTCCCCTCCACCATTCATTATAAGGAAAAGGGGTACCCATCCGTTTCATGCCCCACCCCTTTTATATAAACCGTTATTTATCCATCGATTTGGATAGATAACGGTTTTTTTGTGCTTTACAGAGACGACAAGCGCGGTGAGAGGAGCGCACTCATAAAAGGAAGAACAAAGATGAATAGATCATTGGAACAGATTCTCATTCGAGCCAAGGAAATGAACAAGTGGGTTCCAGTTAAGTTTTTGGTTAAGTATGACATCAAAAAAGTAGATCTTTTAGCCCTTGAAGATGAAGGTTTGATTCTTATCAAAAGAAGCAAATCTGACGGCTTGATGTTGAAGCTAACCTTAAGAGGTTACCACTATTTCAACCATTAATTGTAAGCCCTCTATTATCAAGTGGCAGTCAATTAACAACAATCACTAGGAGGAAATCAATGATGAAGAAGAATGTTCGGAAAGGTTACGACAGTCAATCCGAATTGTTAAATGGGAAAAGCATTTCGATTCCAGAGGTTAAAACAATCTACAAAGCTTTGCTTAGTCAGAATGAAGATATTGCACATGAAATAGTAGATTCAGTTGAACGTAATGACTACGTAAGACTGTCTAATTTAATAACGAAGAGAAACAAAATCCAAACGGCAATAGAAGAAATCGAGGCTTTACATGAGAATGACCTATCCAAGCAACAGTCATTTAAACAACGTATTGCTGATGGATTAAGCAGGAGTGCAGAATTTACCGGAACTAAAGGAGAAGATGCAGTGATTAAAGTTACCAACAGCATCGAAAAAGTAAATCAATCTGCACATAACATTGCATCGAAAACATTAGACGTTTCTGACAAAACCATTAAAAAAGGTAACCAGCTAAATCATAAGGCTGGGAAATACCTTGTTCAAAAAACATCCAATGGTATATCTAAACTAGCAGATGTCATTAAGGATAGACGTTAATCCATTGAAAGGGGGTGATATAAAATGACGACAGATAAACAAACGAATAATATTGTGCCATTTTCAAGTAACAGCGAAGCAAATTCTCTGTTCTTACCTAACGTCGTTGTATCATCGACTGAATCACAACAACGAATTAATGAGCTACAACAATTCGTTCAAGACGCCATGGTGAAAGGAGTTGATTACGGTTTAGTACAAGGCTTTTCAAAACCAACGTTACTAAAGCCTGGTGCAGAAAAGCTATGTGATGCATTCGGTTTCACGAAAACAGCTGAAGTCGTCAACCGCATTGAACAGTGGGAATCCGGCATATTTGCCTATGAAGTAAAGACGACACTCACACGTAAAGATAATGGAATCGTCGAGTCTGAGGGTCTGGGTTCATGCAATAGCAAGGAATCATCATTTCAACATCAAGATCCTTATACAATCGTAAACACAGTGCTGAAGATGGCGAAGAAACGTGCTTTGATTGATGCTGTTCTTTCAGCAACACGTTCAAGTGGATTGTTCACACAAGATATCGAGAGTTTTCCGCGACAATCCAACACTAAAAGGGGTGATGAATTCGTTGTGAAGCCTCAGCTGTATACGATATTTCGCATCGTCAATGACATCGATATGTCAACAGAAGTTGCAAAAGAGATCATGAAGATGACATATGGTGTTGAACGTAGCACACAGCTGACAAAGAAACAGGCATCTGATTTTATAAGGGATCTACTCCATCTAAAGGAGGCATATCAGGAGGTGAGAAAACCAAATACACAAGATGATCATTAAAAGCCCATGAGATTGCAAATGCAGTCAATGGGCTTTTTAATGCACAAAAAAGATGAGCTCATCAGCGCATGAACTCAGCTTAAGGACACTAGCATTATCGCTTAGTTACATTGTATCTCATAACAGTTATTCACTCAATTAGGAGGGGCGTATATCGTCTCTCCTTTTTTAATTCAATCAAACAATAATGGAGGAATTTATAATGAACAATTCAATTGATAAAATCACTTTTAAAAACCTATTGGCAACAACAACTCGCGAAAAGGAAGACAGTTATGTAGTGAATGAACTATTCAGCCGCTACCCATCTATCCAAGAGTTGTTGGATGTAACGGAAGAAGAACTTTTGCAAATCAAAGGTATTGGGCAAGTGAAAGCGAAACAAATTATCGCCGCACTACAACTTGCTCGTATGAATCCATGCCCGGTTGAACAACGATTTACGATTCGTTCACCTGAAGATGGATTTGAGTATTTGAAGGATCTTCAATACGCAGACAGAGAACATTTTGTAGTTCTTGGACTAAACACGAAAAATGAAGTGTTATTTCGTGAAACAGTATTTATCGGCTCATTGAATGCATCAATAGCCCATCCAAGGGAAGTGTTCAAACATTTGATACGCAGAAGTTGCGCAAGTGCTGTATGTGCACACAACCATCCTTCGGGTTCACCGCAGCCCAGTCAGGAGGATATCCACGTAACAAGACGACTAGCAGATGTGGGGAAAATGGTAGGTATTGAATTGCTCGATTCACTTATTATCGGCCATGAAAAATATACTAGCTTAAAAGAAAAAGGATATCTATAAAAATCTTATTGGGAAGACAGTGTGACAACTGGAAGCCAGTGCCATCACTGGCTTCCCATCTATTTCATCATAAGTTGGGCTAAAGATGACTAATTTCATTAAACATTTTCTCAAAACCAGGTATCAACAAACACAAAACTCCTGTCATAACAGCATTTTTTAAAATGAAAACTGATTGAGTCAATACATAATTATTCGCAAAAAAATTTTACTTTATATATATCTAAAAAAATGGAAATTGTAACAATGGATTGTATAAGATTTTTAGTGTAATGTTAATTCTGTAATATAAGCTTCAGCAACATTGCCATCATTTAACCATTCATCTAATTGATTTCTAATTTCAAATGGAAGCAAAATATAGGGAGAGTCAGTGGACATTGACTCTCCCTAAAAAATAACGTAATGGGCTAACATTTACATGTTTAATGATAATTATGCTCGGCACCTGAATCATGATAGACAACAATGCTGCTATGTCAGCATTTTAAGGTGCAGATTCATTTTACGTGTTGTCAGGAATTGGTTATAAATGCCGTTCACTTTGTAGTAATCAGCTACAAGCCAAAATTGTAACATTGGGAATGAAATTTTTATAAAAAACCTGATATCATCTCGTCGACATACACAACATGATAAAGGATTAATTATAGTGAGACACTTACGATCTATCATTCCTTGAGAATATGTATATGCATAATGACTGTATGTACCTTGCCATACGTAGCTTAAGGAGGTGTGCAGTTCACTTGGATAGTAGATTTATTATTGTCTGCTCTTCCCCTGGTTTCGCATGTCGTTTATACATACCGATACCTATGTTACTTGAATGATTAAACAAACCTAACCTACGTATTGCATTTATGTAGATCATAAACATGTTGTCGACATCTTTTGTATCATTGTGCGTGCAAAACAGCATATGGCATATATCATACTGGGTGTTTCCAGACACATTACTTGCATGTTTTTTCAAGGCCTGCTCAATGGTCTTCTGTTCTACAATTGATTGAGAAGATGGCGTCAAAACTCCTCCGATATCGTACACAACCGCTTCTTTCTTCTCAATACAAGGAAGCTTACAATTAAAACTTATACTATTCCCATTTATACAATCCTCAAGAGCTACTTTAATAATAGTATTGGGATACTTCTTATTTGCTTGTTTCAACCATACTTGTGCGTTATTTATAATCCGATCATCATAAATCACATGCTTATTTAATCCATCAAAAATTGCCTTTAATACCTTTTCTAAGTAGAATTGATCCGATGGTTGTAAAGTTATTATTTCAATTTCAACATTCAATGCATTACGAAATACATTCAATGATTTACTTCTTAATGCTGCTCTGCCCCTCTTCATAATCAGTTGCTGAAACATCATCATAGAATGATCTTGGATGATTTCGTGTGGATATTGAGGCCTCGTTTTTACTAATGGCTCATCTTTAATTTGGATAATTGCATTTCCCTTTCTTTGTGACATTATTACATTAGGTAATTGTTTTTGTTGTGATGTTTGTGTCATCATGCAATTCTTCCCCCTGTTCTATCAATTGCATTTTTCAGTTTCAAACTTGGTATACAGTTCATTCTAATAACGTCAATTAGTGTATCGCTAGGTAGTTTATTAGTTTTTACCGCATCACCAATATATTGTATTTCTTTAAAGATTGAGTTGGGATTTTGACGGTACACAGTTTTGGCTTTTGATGCAAAACCTTCCCTGATTAACCATCGAATTACACTTATTATATCCTGTGATGAACAACCAATTGTATAGCTAAATAACTCGCTTATATACATTGTATTCTTTTTCACTTGAACGACCTTAGGATCTACTCCACCAAATTCATCAATCCAATGATAAAGATATAACTGGCCAAATATCCTTATTTTTCGATCAGTCCATAATGTTTTATCTCGTAATATGGAACCCGCCATTACTTCAACTGGTAACTCAACATATCCATTAAGTGTATCTTTCATGCTAAGACGACCTCTATCTATATCTTCATTTGAGTAATATTGTTTCTTCACTGGATCATAGTCCGGAGTAACCAACACAACATATACATTACTCTGTTTCCATCTTCTTACTTTTTTTATAAAGTGTTTCTCACAAAGCCATTCAATTGCTTTCCTTGTACGATGCTCGGTTAAGTTCACTTCATTTGATATCGTTTTAATACTCATAAAACAGATACCATCTTTTTTAGCACCCACTACCCTGCACATAAGTAAATAAACTCTTAGACGGTCTTCTTTAAGCTCTGGAAAGGTGTTGCTAAATATAGATCTTTCAACAATAAATGTATGGTTTGATGTATTTATTGGCATTTTCTCATCTCCACTTCCTTCCATTAATTTTTCTTGTTTAAATACTACCAAACTGTTATAATAGTGTAAAGGAAATTTATAGGAGGTTATTTTATGGCAACAAGCATTACTTCCATTGAGTTAAATATTCTCAAGAACAGTAGTCTTGGTGAACGATTACGCTTAATCAGAAGAAAACTTATGGATGAGATAGACCCTGAAATTTACACAACAAATTCTATCTCAAAAAGAACCGGAATAGCATCCCAGACAATAACATCTATTGAAAGAGGTGAATCAAAAAAGCCCTCTTTTAATGTGATACATACTTTGGCCAAAGAGTTTAATGTATCGATACAGGTATTCACTGATGAATATTACAATACAAACAATAATTTATTTTCTATCGGCCCAACCGATGATGTTGTTGATGTTGATATGAACTTTGATGATTTTGACAGCATCGTAATTGGTGAAAAAGAATACTATACTAGCGATTTAAACAATAATGGACAAGGTTGGCAGAATAGACGCAGAATTTCAGTTATTGTTCATGAAAAAACCCCCCAAGAGAAAGGGAAATTACTATATCGATACAATAAACCAATGACAGAAATGGAACTTACTACCGCTTTAAGCCAGATTATTCAATCAGTGGAACTGAATCCTGAAAACCTATCTTCTAACGAATGGAATAAAGCATTAAAACGTTCACCTTTATCAGAAGCGCACGATACTGTTTCAACACCTTATAATGAATTGACCGATATCCAAATAACTGAACATAAGGAGTGATATTTCATGTATCAATATCCAGAAGCATTAGATGTTACTGACATTCAAGAAATTTTAGGTATTGGGAGACGCCAGGCATATGAGCTCGTGAATTCAGGTCAATTTCATGTAGTGCGTATAGGGAGAAGAATTAAAGTCTCAAAAGATGTATTCTTTCAGTGGCTAAATGGTGGAGAAGCTTAAACTTCTCTGCCATCTATTTATAAAAAGGAGGAATTTTTATGTATTCAGGATCTGTTAGAAAGGATAAAACAAGTTGGTATTATGTCATTGAAATGGGTAAGGGAATTAACGGAAAGCGTAAGCAAAAGAAGAAACGAGGGTTCAAAACTAAGAAAGAAGCACATAAAGCAATGACAGAAATGCTCCATGAATTAAACAGCGGTACATACGTTGAACCAAAGAAAATTACAATGAATGAATTTTTAAGTGAATGGTTAAAGAATAAACAATTGACCGTTGGTGAAAACACCTACTTGAAATATAGCAGAACCGTAAACAGTCATGTGATTCCTTATATCGGAGAGATTATGTTACCTGATTTATCAGCAATGCATGTACAACAGTTATATCATACTCTCAGTCAGGAAAAAGGATTGTCTAACGATAATATCAGAAATGTTCATAAGTTTCTTAGTCAGGCGCTTAAGCAAGGTGTGAAATTCGAGTATATTCCTAAGAATGTCACTGAGTTCATTGAACTTCCAAAAGTACAGAAGAAAGAAGTGGAAGTTTGGGATCTCGATGAAGTCCAACATTTTTTAGAAGTAACTAAAACCAACAGATATTATATTGTTTATCAAATTGCTATAAACACAGGCATGAGACAAAGCGAAATTTTAGGTCTCCGATGGAAAGATATTGATTTTGACCGAGGCGTTTTAAATGTACGTCAAACACTGAGTCACTTTGGAGAATTGAAGAATTCAACTAAGACAGCTGCCGGAGCCAGGACAATTGCCTTACCAGATCAATTGATGCATGAGCTGAATAAACATAAAGTTAATCAAGCCAAGGAAAAATTAAAATCCGGTACCTTTTATTCAGATCATGGATTAGTAATTGCCACACAGGAAGGCACGCCCCTACACCCTAGAAACTTATTACGCAACTTCTACGCTCAGATTAAAAAGGCCAATCTCAAAAAAATAAGCTTCCACGATTTGCGGCATACACATGCCTCATTATTATTAAAACAAGGCGCACATCCAAAAGTCGTTTCAGAGAGACTTGGACATGCTGATACCCGAATGACATTGGATACTTATAGTCATCTGCTGCCTAATATGCAAGAAGAAACAGCCGAACAATTTGGAAACATGCTTTTCGGGAATAAACCAAGTAACAATGATGAAAACACCATCAAAGAGACCAATTTACCCTACGTGATTAATTTGTGAAGCAAAAGAACCCTTCTAAAGGGTTTTTTTGCTTCTATTTATGATATAGAAATTCCGAACTGATCAGCAATTGTAAATATCGATCCGGAAGTGGAGAGTATTTCATTTAGAGCAATCAAAGACTTTTTAATTTTAGATGGCTCATTTTGTTCAATATATTCCTCTAACAAATCATAATGCATTTCTGCTACCTCTTGTTTATCGGCAGAGGGAATATTTTTGATTTCTTCTTTTAATTGTTCTAAAACCTCTCGCAACTCTGGGGTCTGCTTAATACTTGTTTGAGAAACATTATCCCCTTGGTTAAAGTTGTCTCCCATGGTTACATCTCTTAAGTCAGATATATTTCTACTTTTATCTTCCAAAAAACCATCGCCCTCCATTACAATTTGCAATTTATCGATAACAATATCAGGTGAATTTTTCATGAGAGTACGCTTTGAGTCATCACTAAGATTCTTTACCACTTTGTCATATAAAGAAGTTGGATTCCCAACTAATGAGGTTGCAGGGATAATATTTGTTTTTTTTTATTCTTATTTTCTTCTTTAATATATTCTTTATATTCTGGGTTAATATCAAATCGTGGATAAAAGTCGCTGTCTTGTAATTCAAATTCAGTTCCACATTTATTACATTCGATTTCTTTATTACTTCTTTCCTCTTGGCTTAACTCAATTATATTTCCACAAGAAAAATCAGGACACCTTAATTCCCAAACAAGAGTAAGTTCTTCAGTTTCGGTTAGACCCAATAAGAATTCTAATACTTCTTCAAGTGAGGAATCAATATATTTTGAAACAGCAGTAGGATAAAATCCTCCTACTGGGCCAGTGGCAGCCATTTCCACAAATTCTATTATCTTCTTTCTTTTTGCAAATTTCGGCGCCATAAGGAATCCCCCTTTACTAAAGCATAGTTAAATATTTAAGATAACGTTACTTCTTACATGACTAATTACATCTTCTGTTGATGGAGTAGAGAAATAAATACTTTTTGTTGTCATTCCCACCCTTATGGTATAAGATTTTTCCAAACCAGCCTCATGAAAGTTAAATCGAATGTATCCACCTTGATGTTGTAAATTTGGGTTTAAATAATCATAAAGTGGTAATCCTCGTATTTCTCTTTGACCTCCCAATCCAACTTTTCCCATTCCGGAAAGGATTAGAGCAGAGAAAGGAACCGTGATTTGATTATCGAATGCTTGATTGGCGTAATTTAGTTGCTCCTCCAATAATTCAGTATCATTAGTACTAAAAAATTCGTCTAAAGCCAATAAAACATTCCCAACAGCATTGGTCTGTTCTTCGTCAAAGTCTTCAAGAATAAATTCAGGTTTAGAAGTAGCATCTATTAGTTCACCCTCTAAATTATCTGCAATTTGACCAATTGTTTGATTAAAAGGAATTTCAACCGGTTCTAAGTTAACTCTTTGGTCAAGAAGACCTGCAACTATACTAGCAATTTCATCAGCTTTTCGGGTGTCCCCTCTTATTTCTAAAATGCTCGAATTTGAATCAAAGTAAACGGTTGAAAAGCCACTTTTAGGAGTAGTTGTTATATCAGTACCATAGGGATCTTGACGGACACCACTTTTATAGGCAAATCTAAGATAAACTTCATTTTCATTTAAACCAACAGCACCACTTAACAAAGATGGTGAAGTAGTCAATTCAGTTAGAATTGGAATATCGACAGTTTCAAAAGGGTTAGCATCACTTTTCTCAGTAACTAATTCTCTAAATTCATCACTTGTTATACTGTTATCCAACTTATACCAAGTCAAAGCAGTCTTTCCGGCAAGTAACTTTTGCTTAGATGACTCAAAAATTTCACTTTGCGAACCTCGGTGTTGTTGTATATAGTCATATATACGTGTAACTAGGTCAGCTTTATAACCCTTGTTATCCAAATTTAAATCTGTACATAATTCTTGTAATGTGGTTTTGGGAAGATTTATTACATCGTTTATTAAAGCTATATCTGCTATTGAGTTCAATACAAACACACACCTTTTTAGTGTTAATAATGTATTAATTCTACAAATTTTTGTGAATTCCTTCAAATTCAGCAAAAAATATTATGTTCTATGTAAGTACGTGACCAATATGTGACCAAAAGGAGCAATTACAATCCCAGATGTGAGAAGACAAAATAAAAGAACCCTTGTCTATCAAGGGTTCTGCGGTATGATTCCGATTGGGCTCGAACCAACGACCTCATGCCTGTCAAGCATGCGCTCTCCCAGCTGAGCTACGGAATCGCAACTTTATGTTTTTTATCGACAAATATAACTATATTAAAACTATCTCGTTCTGTCAATCGTTTTTCAATTGAATTTTATACAGCTCCGTATATAATTACTTGTTTTGTCCATTTCTGTTACTTCCAGCTCCTGTATCGATCAGCAACGAATCGTCACCATCACGGACTGCCGCATAGAAAATCTGGTTTCGATCAGGATAACCGGCGGCTGCAAGCTTTTTATCTAACCATTGTTCGTCCTTGTTAATAAGCTCTAAATTTTGATGCTGGGTTCTTCCTTCGATAATGACCGCTATCGGAAGCCCTTGATATGAAGTTTCAACATCTAATTGTTCAGGTGTTACAGGAGCAATTTCTTGTTTCGGAACAATGCTGATCCCGCCATTTGGTTCGATAATTCCATAATCTATAATTGAGATATCCGGATACCCTTTTTCCCGTACTTCGGATAATAGTTCAGATAACGTAAAATGTGATCCTTTTAAATTTTCCTGGATAAGACTTCCATGTTTTATGACAACCGTGGGTTTGCCGACAAAAATTTTATTTAACCTGTTAAACAGCATAAGCCGGGAAAACCCAATATGTACAAGCCCAATAACAACCAGCCCAGTAATGGTTTGCACAAGATTTTCCGTGACGACCGGTCCTGTGGCAAGTGAAATCACGAAAAAGATCGCAGCAAGGTCATGCGCTGTCAATTGGGCAAAAGCAGATTTTCCCATCGTCCGAATGATCATAATCGTTATGAAATATAACAAAATCGTCTTTCCGATAAACCAGAACATCTTGTACCTCACTTTTGACATACTTTAGCCATATTATCTGCCGGTTCCATGGAATTATAATTCTCTGTTCAGCTATCCGGGTTTATTGGCTAAAGTTGTCACAAAATCAAATGAAAGTTCATAAATTCCGGGCGAAATATTCACGATTTGTGAATGGAAGGCAAAATAAAAGAGCAAAGTTTCCTATCATGAAAGCGCGGCATATATGAATGTTTTTCTATTACCGAAACACATTCTTGGCTAACAAACCGTTTACCTTTATAATAATAATGGAACAATTTGCAAAAATGACATCGGAGGTCACCGGCTTGAAGCATGTTCTTTCCTTTCTGAAACCATATAAAATTCCTATTACTGTCGCTTACGCATTGACCTTCATTGAACTGATGGTAGAACTATTGCTGCCATTTTTCCTTGGAAAGATGATTAATGATGGGGTTGTAAATCAGGATTTCGACACGATTATCATGTGGGGCGGTATCATGATCGCAATGGCGTTCACGGCGTTTATTGCGGGAATATTCAACTCCTTCTATGCTGCACACACGGGACTCGGATTTGCTTATGATATTCGCAGACAGCTTTTCCAAAAGATACAGGATTTTTCGTTTGCAAATCTGAACCAATATCCGACATCAGGGCTTGTAACACGGTTTTCCAATGATGTCCGCCAGCTGCAGAATACCATATTTATGGCACTCAGGATTATGGCTAAAGCACCGCTGATTGCAATTGGCGGGGTGATCATGTCTTTTATAGTCAGTCCACGGCTTGCCCTGATTTTTCTTGTAACAGTGCCGCTTTTAGTCGGATTTATTCTATGGGTGCTGAAAGTTGCGACTCGGTTGTTTGATCGTGTACAGCGCAATGTGGATCACGTTAATCAGGTAATGCAGGAGAATCTTGCCGGAATGCGGCTAATTAAAGCATTTTTGCGTCGTAACCATGAAGAAAGCCGATTTATAAATGCGAATGAAAGCCTGGCCAATATCATGCGGAAAACATTCCGCTTCATTGAGACATCCATGCCGATTTTGCTTTTCGTCATGAACATGAGTCTGATTTTTATCCTCTGGCACGGCAATGCGCTGGCCATTTCCGACGAAACCAACACCGGTGATGTCGTGGCAATTGTCAATTATGCCATGCGGGTGGCAATGGCCATCTCTATGTTCACATTCATGATTATGGGCTTTTCCCGCGCCAAAGCATCAGCTGAACGGCTGAATCAGGTACTCCGAGTCAAGACAAATCCTGCTGACAGCACTTTTGCAAATGAGGAAGCAGCGGTACAAAGCGGAAAAATTACGTTTGACCATGTATTTTTTGCTTATCCAAACATGCCGGACAATGCATTAAAATCTGTCTCCTTCACTGTTTATCCAAATGAAAACATGGTAGTAATGGGTGCGACAGGTTCAGGCAAAACATCTCTGTTCCAGCTCATCCCGCATTTGTATGATACAAATAGAGGCATGATTTATATCGATGACCAGCCAATTCATGCATACAGACTGGAAAATTTGCGACGGAGCATTGGTTATGTTCCGCAAAATCCGCTCCTATTCACCGGTACCGTCACCGACAATATAGCTTGGGGAAAAGAACAAGCAACCAAAGATGATACCATCCAGGCTGCCAAAGATGCCCAAATTCATGATACGATTATGGAACTGCCGAATGGATACGAGACAAAAATCGGGCAGAAAGGTGTTAATTTATCGGGAGGGCAAAAGCAGCGTATATCAATTGCGAGGGCATTGATCCGGCAACCGAAAATCCTTATGCTCGATGACAGTACAAGTGCGCTTGACCTTGCCACTGAGTCAAAACTGCTCGAAGCTATCCGAAAATATAACTGCACAACACTGATCATTACCCAAAAAATCTCAACAGCTATGACCGCTGACCGGATTTTGCTGCTGGACTATGGTGAAACACTGGCAATCGGTACACACGATAAGCTGCTTGAGGATTCTGCGCTTTACCGGCAGATTGCTGCCTCACAATTTGGGGAGGAATATACCTATGCGAATAGGACAGTTTAAACGCCCTTTTCAATACAAAAATATACCGATTGATAAGCTCCGTATTCAACAGGAGGAGGAGCAAACGAATCGCGCACAAAATACCGCCGGGACGATTAAGCGGATATGGTCGTATTTAGCACGTGAAAAAATGATGCTCTTGCTGGTTATCTTGATGGTGCTCATCAGTTCTGCGATGAGTCTTGCGGGGCCATTTATGGTCGGGATGGCTATTGATGACTTTATTGTAACCCAGGAACCATCCGGACTTGGCATGCTGCTCATCTGGCTGCTTACCATTTATATATTACATTCAGTATCGGTTTTCCTGCAGAACTATTGGATGGTCGGTATTGCACAAAATACTGTTTATTCACTGCGGAAAGAACTGTTTCATCAATTCCACCGGCTTCCGATATCATTTTTTGATAAACGGCAACACGGAGAACTAATGAGCCGGATCACCAACGATATTGATAATATCAACAATACATTGAATCAATCCGTTATCCAAATATTCACCAGCATTTTGACGCTTGTCGGAACAGTCGTGGTTATGCTGATGCTGAGCCCGCTGTTAACGCTGATTACGATGACAATCATTCCGGTGATGTTTATGGCGCTTCGCTGGATTACAAGAAGGACCGGTCCACTATATAAATTACAGCAGCACCATTTGGGGGAGCTAAACGGATATGTGGAGGAAACAGTGTCAGGTCAGCATGTCATCAAAACCTTTTCTCAGGAAGAGCGAGTGATCCGTGAATTTAACGAACGCAACGAAAACCTGCAGCATTCCGGATTCTGGGCACAGACATTTGCAGGCTTTATTCCAAAAGTCATGAACATGCTGAACTTCTTAAGTTTTGGTCTGATCGGGCTTGCGGGTGGTATCCTTGCCATTGAAGGCATCATTACGGTGGGTGTTATCGTTATTTTCACCGAATACGCCCGGCAATTCACCCGTCCGCTCAACGAATTATCCAACCAGTTTAATATTTTGCTATCAGCGGTCGCCGGTGCCGAACGTGTTTTTAATATTGTAGACGAACAACAGGAAGAAATCGATGAACACGACGCAGAAAATCTCAGCAGTACAGATGGTCATCTGGAATTCGACCATGTATCTTTTGCCTATGAAGCAACACCCATCTTGAAACAGATCAGTTTTACAGCTTATCCTGGCGAGACAGTGGCCTTTGTCGGGCATACCGGTGCCGGTAAAACAACGATCATCAACCTCATTTCACGATTTTATAATTATGACAGCGGTTCGATTAAACTGGACGGAATCGATTTAAAAAACATTAAACGAAGCAGTCTCCGCAAGCAAATGGCGTTTGTTTTGCAGGATGCATTTCTGTTCCACGGTACTATAAAGGAAAATATTCGCTACGGCAGGCTGGATGCAACAGATGCCGAAATTATAATGGCTGCCAAAAATGCAAATGCGCACGACTTTATCGAGCGGCTTCCAAACGGCTATAATACCGTGCTTGATCAGACAGGCAGCGGGGTCAGCCAGGGACAAAAACAACTGATCACCATTGCCCGGGCAATAATAACCAACCCTTCCATCCTTATTTTGGATGAGGCGACGAGTAATATTGATACTGTTACAGAGTTAAAAATCCAGGACGCGCTTAAGCGGCTGATGCAGGACCGAACCAGCTTTGTCATCGCCCATCGATTGAATACGATTCAAGAAGCGGATAAAATCGTCATGCTTGAAAATGGGGAAATAATCGAACAAGGTTCTCATGAAACGCTGATCAGACAGTATGGCCATTATTACCACTTATACAAGGAACAGCTGAAAACAGCGCACGCTTAGAATATGCTGCCAAAACATGATAAACTGGCAATGATTTGTTTTATGAAAGCATGCTGGAGCATACTAAGATATGTAAACGAGGTGTTCAACATCGGACGTAAAGGAACCATGATCGAAAAACAGATTGACAGCAAGTTTTTAAATGAAACGATGACACTGAAAATTTATCAGCCTGAATCTTTTTCCCCTCTTTATAAATACCAAATTTGTATTATGCAGGATGGAGACGATTATTATCAGATGGGGCGGGCTGCAACATGGAGTGACCGGCTGCATGATAACGGGGATATATCCAATACAATTTTAGCCGGGATTCATTACCGGGACAAATTCGACCGGAAAGATAAATATCATCCAATTGGTAACCAGCAGCTGGCATATAGCAAATTTCTCGTGCATGAAGTTGTGCCATTTCTGGATAATATGTTCCCTACCTATCATATGGGACAATCACGTGCACTGGTTGGTGATTCACTGGCTGGAACACTGGCCCTGATGACTGCTTTAAAATATCCGCATACGTTCGGAAAAGTTATCATGCAGTCGCCGTATGTGGACCAAACGGTGAAACTGGCTGTACGGAAAGCAAAAGACATCTATTCGATTGCCATTTATCATACGATTGGCACTGATGAAACTGACGTGGATACGACAGATGGAAACAAAGCAGATTTCCTTACACCCAACCGGGCGTTGCGTAAACTTTTGCAGGAAAAAGACATGAATTACATCTATCATGAGCTGGCAGATGGCAAACATACCTGGAAATATTGGCAATCAGATTTAGGCCGGGCACTCACCAGTATGTTTGATCCAATTTAAAATTTTTTCACATTTTATTTTTTATTCAATCCACTTTTTGTTATAATTGAGGGTATACTTAAAAACAACAGCAAATTGAAGGAGGTTATATGATGAAATACGGGATTGTTATTTTTCCATCAAAGCCGGTTCAGGATGAGATTAATTCATACAGGAAACGCTATGATCCGCATTATGCACTGATTCCACCACATCTTACATTAAAAGAAGCCTTTGAAGTGGACGATGCAAAAATTACAGAACTGATAACCGAATTGAAACATATTGCAAATGAAACCGAACCATTTGACCTGACCATAAACAAGGTTAGTACATTTGCACCGGTAACCAATACCATTTATTTAAAAATCGAACCGCTTCAACAATTGAATGACCTGGCTGAAAAAATGCAACAAGGAAAATTCCCGGAAAACCAGAGATATTCGTTTGTACCGCATATAACCATTGCCCAGAAGCTTTCGCACGACGAATATTCGGATGTCTACGGCAGTCTTCGTATGAAAGATATTCAACTTGAGGACAAAATTGACCGTTTCCACCTGGTTTACCAGCTGGATAATGATGTATGGACAGTTTATGAATCTTTTGTATTTGGCAAGGAATTCGTATGATTATCAAAGCTGTCGAAACACCACAGGAAAAAGAGCAAGCTTACAGCGTACGCACAACTGTATTTGTCGACGAGCAACATGTACCACCTGACGTTGAAATAGACGAGTTTGACAAGCAGGCAATCCATTTAATTGGATATGAAGCGGGTGTACCTATTGCTGCATCCCGCGTACGTTTTGTTGACAGCTACGGCAAACTGGAACGGATTTGTGTTCTCAAAGATCAACGTGGAAAATCCCACGGCTCAAGAATGATTCAGGCAATGGAAGACATTATAAGCAAAAAAGGTTATGTGAAAGCTAAATTAAATGCACAGACACATGCCATCGATTTTTATCAAAGATTGGGCTATGATGTTGTATCAGAGGAATTTATGGATGCGGGAATCCCGCATGTGACCATGACCAAAAAGTTGGAATGAAGGGTATCCTGTATTTTATCAGCGATACTCTTTTTTCATGTCATTTTTCAGATCGGATTTCCCCCTTTACCCGTTTTGCATGACATTCCTTTTTAAAGGCAATGCTATGAAAAGAATTAAAAGGGGGAATATCCATTGAAAGAATATCTTCTAATGTTTGCCGATACGATTTTTGGATTTTTGGCCTTATTCGTGATGGTAAAGGTACTTGGAAAAACACAGATATCAGCACTGACCCCATTTGACTTTATCTCCGCCATCATATTAGGGGAACTGGTCGGCAATGCCCTGTTTGATAAAGAATCAGGAATACCGGAAATTGCATTTTTAGTTATTTTATGGGGGGCATTATTATACATTACAGAAGTGATCACTCAAAAATTCAAAGGAACGCGAGCTATATTGGAAGGTCAGCCTGCTGTTATCATTCATAAAGGACATCTCATATATGATGTTGTGAAAAAAAACCGGCTGGATATCGATCAGCTGCAGCACTTACTACGTTCCAAGGATGTATTTTCCATGGAAGAAGTGGAATATGCCATTCTTGAAACCGATGGAACTGTCTCAATCTTAAAAAAGTCGGAATATCAAATACCAACCAATTCAGACCTTAACGTCACAACAGAACCTGTTAAGATGGCCAGAACCATCATTAATGACGGTGAAATTGTATGGGACAATCTGAAAGAAGCGAAATTAACCAAAAAATGGCTGGAAGAGGAACTTCGCAGACAAAATATTACGTCTGTTGACGAAGTCTTCTATGCAGAATGGCAGGAAAACCGGCAAAAGCTATTTGTGATGCTTTACCATAATAAAGAATAGCTCGTGTGTGGATTCATGAGGTCAAATTATTTATCATATGAGCTGCAAAGTGTGTTTCGGTATCAAAGCAATACGAGAATCAACGCGTTATCCCCATGTGCAACTTTCATCAACTTTCATGTGGAATAAGAAGGCAAATTTTTACCTTCTTATTCCTCTCTCTTTTAGTCTTACGGTAGAAACATCGTTTTTTCCTGTAAAATAATGATCATTATTTCTCGTTAAATCCTCTAATTTCCGGACAGCTTTTTCAAATTCGTGTCTTGTCAATTGATTGGTCGACAATAGTGAACACAACATTGCGTATGCCATGGGCGTAGTATCAATGAGTATACTGATGTCAACATCAGAATTGCCACTGTCCTTAATGATTGATTCAACCGATTTCTTAACCATGCCTTCTTTATTACCATCAAATGAATACAGCTCATTTAGGCTTTCCATGAATACACCTCCACTTAAAAAACATACTGACAAAGTGGAATATTCATCCCACTTTGACAGTTATCCATTAATATTTATTTTCTCCTTACTCTTCTGCGTCTTCTGCGCCTTTCCCGCCTGTTACGGTCGTCTCTGTCATCCTGTGCGCCAGCAACATCGTCACCATCTTCAGATTCTTCACCGAAGTCAGCCTCAGATTCAGCTTCAACATCAACTTCAATATCTACAAAGGAATTCCCGCTGTTTATGACTCTTGCGATATTGATATTACGGTTTCTGTTTTTCAAGTCGTTTTCATTTTCGTTTTCATTTTCGTTTTCAAACTTTAGATCACTGTCGAAATCAACTTTTGACTCTGAATCTGCATCTGCCTTTGCTCTGGATTTTGAAAAACTAACCTCTTGGTTACCGTCTTTATCAAATTTTTTCCGCATATTACTTCCCCCCTTTTTCTGCTTTCATTACAATGTATGCCGATGATATTTTAACAGGAAAGGCCATTAACGTATGTCAATTGAATATTTTTTAATATCTGTTATGAAAACCTTATCGACACATGTTTGAGGCGGGACACCATTAAAACGTTTCACTATAAAGATAAACGATTACAGGGCAGGAATTGCGGCATTTTACTTTTTCAACAGTCACATCCTTATTCATCGTTGATACCGACTGCGAACGCGTGACAGTTTGTCTTGGTGCACCCTTCCTTTCATTCTGATGTTAGTTGCGTGCGATCATTCGCTCCGGCAGCATACTGCGCTTTCCATGGGCACGGACTCAGCCTCCTCGGAAAGCAAAGACCTATTTCCTGCGGGTTTTCGGCTCGCGCTGTTCCCATTGGAGTCTCCGTATGCTGCCCCCGCTCATGTTGGGGTGCTGATGGTTGGAAGAAAAGAACTTATGGAACGATATTCATTGAACTTGCTGTCACCTTATGAGAACACGCTTCTAAGCTGTGCGACACGCCTGGCAGAACAGCGCGAGCAGAAGATCCACTTTGTCAAGTGGTTTTCTTGGCAAAGTTAGCTGAGGCCGTGCCCCGGAAAGGGCGTATTTTTCCGCAGCAACCATCATGCACTTACCAACAAAAGCATGGAAGCAAGCAATTCTAAGACCAAGTTACTTCTCAGTTGATGGTTCCAATCATAGTGGAATCATCGTTCGGATTTACCTTTGGCTAATATACTTTTGTCTCAGCCTCAAGAAAAAGGGAAGTTGCTTTTATCAATAAGGCACTTCTGATAATTTAAAAACACGTGAAATTTGACGCTTTCACGTGTCATATGAGGACTTTCCCACGCTACCTCTCCTTTCTATACACTGTTGCTGAAATATCGCCCTTTTCCTGTCATTTCTGCATATATTTTTTCTGCTTCGGGCAGCTTTGGTCCACGCAATTTTAAATCTGGACGTTCTTTCGAGTTTATCGACACTTGACTTCTGTGATGATCATGGTATGCTGCTCTCAATATCGTTTTGTAGGGTCTCTCGATGTGAAAAGGATCCGGCCTTTCCTTGATTATCCGTCTTTGATAATCATAGTACTGATAATGATTGATCGGTAATAAATATCCCATCCCCGCTCCTCCTCCTTTACACACCACTTTCATGTGCTCTTACTAATCTTTACCCGTTACAAATAAAAATTATTCCATAATTTTTTCTAACTCATCCATTACTGCTTCAAATTTCGCTGCCCTCAGTGAAAATTCCTTGTCCCAGGACTCTATTTCGGCATTAAATGACTCCGCTTTTTGCTCAGGGTATTGAAACCACTTTTCATTCTTTCCTAAATGTTTATCTATGATTTGCAGTGTTCGGATCAATCGCTCGTGCATCTGCAGTCCTCTCCTATCTATATATCAAGCATTGAAAATAAAGCGAACCTAGACATTTCCGGTATGAAGAAAAGACAGCCATAAGCAGCTGTCCCTAATCTTGATAAAATTTACTTAAAACCAAGAGAATGGTTTCCTCTCCGTTTTGTCCTCTGAACTTTCTTTATCATGAACATCTTCTTTATCATGAACATCTTCTTTATCATGAACATCTTCTTTATCGGCCGACTCTTCATGCTTTTCCATTTCCCATCTCGGACGCGGACCAAAAAATGGATCTCTGCGGGAACGTCTTGGCTCTATATGGACATTATCCGCTTTTATCACCAAGTCCTTTACATGGATCACTTTTTTATGATCGGACATGACATCAACACTCCTCATCATTGGAATCATAGTCGTTATTAGTCTATGTTCTTTCTTTTATGGAGTATAGACAAATGTCCTAAAACGATTAAAGTTTCTTCCAAAAAATGTTCAAATGTAGTATTAAGCCTTTTTGGTTTTAATCGGGCGGTTTGTTAAACGACTGCCTTAGAAATATTCATGTAATGCTGACGTGTGCCCACACCATATACCTATCTCCACATACTCTATTAGAGACATCAGGTCAATAACACAAAGGAAGGGGTAATTAATTCATGGGTTGTGGAAAAGATTTTAAAACAGGCAACTGTGTCTGTGATATTTTGCGCGAGATTGTTGAAGCCCAGAATGATGTAGTCGAAAATTGCTGCTCCACCAGCTGTGAACAATCAATCAGCGATTTGCTGGGTGACACAGATGCAGGCAATGGCCTTGACACAGTACCAGTAATCCTTTATTGCAAGGATGGCTGTAAACCATTCAAAGGTTTTGGTGCAAACCCAGACGATATTGGTGATGTAACATCCAGCTTCTACTTCCGTGTTAAGCGGGTAGATGATGATTGCTGTGCAGTTGTTGAGCTGCTGAGAGATCCTCATGATGACGATGACAATCCAAAAGACCCTGTAGACCAGTATACGAAGCATCTGTGTGCTACTGGTATTTGCATAACAGTAGACTTGAACTGCTTCTGCCATGTAACATGTCTGCCGGCAGTAAACGCGTTCAACTAATTAAAACCGTAATTAGAAATCGGCATCCGCTGCACTTTGTAACGGATGCCGAAGTTCTATTATGCCCCCTAAAAAAACAAGGTGCTTCGTTATACAACGGAGCACCTTGTTTTTGAACGTAAGAACTTCATCTGCTTTTAAAACCCAATAAGGCGTATTTCCTTAATTGTATCAAACGGTACCTTCGCAGGTGTTGTTCGTTTGCCAACACGTATATAGACGTTGTCGTCCTGGTAATCGACAATGTTCCCCCTGTAGCTTCGTCCCGCCGTTTTTATTTCAGCCCGCATGACTGGTGCATGTTTAGGTGAATTCAAAAAGTAATCGACACGTTCTTTAAGTGTCAAATCTTTAAATTTTTTCCGTTCCTGATGACGATCCTCAACTGCATAATCCTGCTGATCTAGTTCAGGACTCTCTTCTGATGATTCAATCTCCTCTTCCGCTTGTTCATATACGTTTTGATTATTGAACAAGTTCCGATTCACGGGCTGTTTTTTGATTTTACTGGATCCGCCTTTTTTGTCATGACGTTTGTTTTTCGGTGTCATATATTGGCTCTGCATTGGTGCCTCGGGTGTCTGGATACCAGGCTGATGAATGTAAAGTAATGGACTTTTGGCTACTTTTTTATCCCCCATATACATACGCTCCTTTTTAAGCCATTCGTCAACCTATTATATGACCCCTGTTTTAAATGTGTGTCTGCCTATATGAATAACTAGGACTGCCGCTTCGTTTTCCCGCGAGGTCAGATACCAAAAGTGCAGTCAGTATTCGCTGAGAAATCTCGCACGTCACCCAACCTCTATATTGAAACAGAACTTGCTCTAGATCAAATATTGCATAAAACCTGTTGCCAGCCCGAAATAAATCAAAATCGAAATAATATCATTGATTGTCGTGATAAATGGTCCTGAAGCGACTGCAGGGTCAATATTCAATCGGTCCATGATGATGGGAACGAGTGCTCCTGCCAACGTAGCAATAATCAATGTTGACATGATGGATAAACCAACCAGTAGCCCAAGAAAAAAGTCATCCTGCCAGAAATAAACAATGGCTGTAATCAGAGCACCACAGACAATACCATTAATCAATCCGGTAATCGCTTCACGGGCCATAAGCTTCATTTTCCCTTGTTTACCATAGTCACCTGTTGTTAGACCACGTACAGCAACCGCCAATGCTTGTGTTCCAGTGTTACCAGCCATGCCGGCAATCAACGGAATAAAGATAGCGAGCACAGCTACTTGTTCTAGAGCACGCTCAAATTGTCCGATCAAACTTGCGGTCAATATACCTAAAAACAACAAGATAACAAGCCATGGCAAACGTTTCTTTGCGGAGATCAGTGCACTGTCTTTTGGCCGGTCCATATCGGATACACCTGCAAGCTTGGAGTAATCCTTACTCGCTTCCTCTTCCATGACATCCAATATATCATCGACGGTTATAATACCGAGCAAATGATTTTGAAAATCGACAACAGGAAGTGCCATGAAGTCATAATCCTGGATCATCTGGGCCACTTCTTCCTGATTCTTCGCCACTGATACAGACAATACGTTTTCACTCATCAAATCGGCAATCTGTATATCTCCTTCTGCTACAATTAAATCTCGTAACGACACAACCCCAACAAGATGTTTATCCTCATCAATTACATATAAATAGTAAATCGTTTCTGCCTCTGGAGCCTCCGCTTTCAGATACTTCATGGTATCTTTTACCGGTTTCGACTGATAGATCGCCACAAATTCAGTTGTCATGATACTGCCAGCTGTTTTTTCCTCGTAATGAAGCAATTCCCTAATTTCATCAGCATTTTTATCGTTCATAATTGTCAGTAGACTGACGACAACATCCTTCTCCAGCTCATTCAAAATGTCCACTGCATCATCTGTTGCCATTTCCGCAATAACCATTGCTGCAAAGCGAGGATCCATTTCAGTAAACAACGGTTTGATATCATCCAGATCAATATGCTCCATGATATCTGCCGTTTCTTCCGGAGATAAGTATGTATAAATACGCAATCGTATTTCTTCCGGCTGCTCAATGAAAAACAATGCCTGGTCATATGGGTGCATATCCAAGAATTTTATACGAAACGATTCCATTCGTTCGTTCGTTACAAGCGTCTGCAGTTCATCCCACAAAATTTGCTCTATGCCGTTATTCTCCATATGAACACGTCCTTTCACAATGGTATCATTTTAGCATGTTGTCTTTTTTTTCACCATAATACTTAAATTATCGATTGTTTTCGTGTAAACTTAAGATATAATGGATTCATATGCAAGTAAAGTGGTGGTCTGTAACGGTTACACTTGGATAAAAAAGAGATAAACACTAAATATACTATTCCCTAAAAAAGCATGTTCAAAAGGCTCTGCAAAAAATGATGCGACCCCCTTTTTGAACACGCATTTTGGCAAAACAAATGGAAAACAACAAGAATTTTATGGAAAGTAAGGTTGAATCATGCAAAACCGATCAGCATTTAATTTAGATTATACATTATTATCAATTCTCATACTGTTGGGTCTAGTAAGTATTTTTACACTTAATATTATCGAGCCTTCATTGCCTGCAAAATATGAAGAGTCCAATTTTTGGCTGCGGCAGGGGATGTGGTATATTGCTGGAGGTATGGTGGTTGCTGCAGTGATGTTGATTGATTATGACCGATTCCACCAGATTACCTGGTTCTTATATGGAATTGGTGTATTGTCACTGTTTATGCTTTTTGTCGGATTCCCGCCCGGTATTGTTACTGAAGCAAATGGTGCCGTGAGCTGGTTTCAATTTCCGGTCATAGGGACGATTCAGCCAGGCGAATTTATCAAAGTCATCCTTGTTCTGACGCTTGCACATGTGATTGTCCGTCACAATGCCAAATATATGAACAAAACGATTAAAAGCGATCTCGGACTGCTTGTCAAAATCGTTTTCCTGTCTCTTCCACCCATGTTTTTCTTGATCACACAGCCAGACTTGGGCGGATTTCTGGTCCTTGCCGCGATTACAGGGAGCATGATTCTCGTATCAGGGATTAGATGGCGGATTCTCTTTTCAATTTTTTTCATCGTCGTGGATATTGCTCTCATCGTCGTTGCTGTATGGTACTTCTTTCCGGATCATCTTACAGCATTTCTTGATAATTCCGGACTTGATCATGTTGCAGGCAGATTTACCGGATGGCTGAACCCTGATGAAAACCCTGATGCCGGTTATCAGCTGATCACAGCCATGCTTGCGGTTGGATCAGGTCAGTTATTTGGAAAGGGCGTTAGTGACATGGAAGTATATATTCCGGAACGGCACACAGATATGATTTTCACTGCTATCGCTGAACAGTTCGGCTTTATCGGATCCAGTATTGTTGTGACGTTGTTTTTCCTTTTAATTTACAGGCTGATTCACATCGCCATCCAGAGTAATGATGATTATGGAAGCTATCTCGTTACCGGAATGATTGGCATGTTTGCTTATCAGATTTTCCAAAACATCGGTATGTCCATTCAGCTGCTGCCAATCACAGGACTTCCGCTTCCGTTCTTAAGCTATGGAGGAAGCTCAACACTTACGTATATGCTAGCAATTGGTATTGTGCTTAATGTTCATTCTAGAACGAAAGAATATATGTTTGAAACAAGGTGGAAAAATTAACGGGATATACCGTGACCTGTTATGCGAATGGATATCGCAGGCTCTCTTTATGCCTTTATGATACTGGCAATAGGGAGCCTTTTAACTGTCTTTTGTAAACACTATACCATTTGCTTCATGTCATCAGCCATTTCAGCAGAAAAGTCCACTTGCTCATTTGTGATTGGATGCTCAAACGACAAATGATGACAATGTAAAGCTTGCCGGCTGATAAAAGAAGTCACACCGCCGTACAAGTCATCACCGGCCAATGGGTGGCCTATATAAGAGAAATGAACCCTGATTTGATGTGTCCGGCCAGTTTCCAGCTGGACATGAACGAGTGTATGGTCATTGGATTCTTTTAGAGCGGTATAATGGGTGGTTGCATGTTTACCTTCATGGCTTACCTTCCGTTCAATAATCGAACCTTCTTTTCGGTCGATTGGTGCATTGATAGTTCCTTTCTTTTGTTGCAGATGTCCTTCGATAATCGCATAATACGCACGTTTGATCTTACCTTTCTTTTGCGCTTCCGATAATAGAGAATGACCCCAGCGATGTTTTGCAATCAGCATGATCCCGGATGTGTTCCGGTCAAGCCGGGTAACAACATGGAAGGTATAAGGGAGATTCTGCTGCTCGTAATGTGCCAAAACGCCGTTGGCAATTGTTCCTGATGAATGGAGATATGACGGAATGGTTGCCCGTCCTGCTGGTTTCTTGATAACGAGGACAGTATCATCCTCATATACAATGTCTAACGGCATTTTTTCGGGGATCATCATGCTGCCCTTTTTCTCTTCAGGCAATGTGACGGTCAGCACATCTCCGGCTTTAAGCACATATCTTACAGTCTGCTTTACTTCGTTTACTCGGATTTCACCGCCATTATGGATGATTTGTTTCATCATTCGTTTGGAAAATTGATGTTCCTGTTGCAAATATGTTCGTATCATGAGTCCTTCATGATGTTTGGCTATCGTCCAATTCATGCTGCTGCACCGTCCTTAAGCTGTTTAATGTTTAAACATCGTCATCGGCAACAAAAGAATCACGAACACGATCCCAGAATGGAAAAGGTCTGAACCGGGCAAATCGCACAAGTTCCTTGGCAACACGGCATTGAATCGATTTGACATTGTTATAATTTTTCGTAAAATGATCAATCGCTATTAAAAATGTTCGTTTATTCCCGAGTGGTTTCAGCATACACGTATGGTGTTTTGGCAGAATAAGCGGTGAACCAATCGTCCGGAACACCCGGTTGTTAATCGAAGCCATTTCAGTTAATTGAATCGCCTCAAGAGAAGGGTGGATAATCCCACCGCCCAGTGCTTTGTTATAAGCTGTACTGCCGGATGGAGTTGAAATACATAACCCATCTCCCCGGAACGTTTCGAAATGGGAACCTTTTATTTCCACATCAAACACAACTGATCCTTCTGCTGTTTTAATGGTCGTCTCATTTAAAGCAAGGAACCGGTTTTCTTCTCCCCCATCCCGGTCGCGGATCGTTACTTCAAGAAGCGGGTATTCGACAATTTGAAAAGGGGTTTTCGCAATTTCGATAATCAGCTTTTCCACTTCTTCTGGTGTCCAGTCGGCATAAAATCCCAAATGCCCTGTATGCACGCCAATAAATGATGTTGAACCGAGGCAATGGATGTATTGATGAAATGCCTCCAGGAAAGTCCCGTCTCCACCAACTGATATAACCAGATCGGGGTTTGTTTCATCATATTCCAAGTTAAAATCAGTTAAATATTGCTTCATCGTTGCCTGTATTCTATTGGACCGTTCATCACCTTTTGACACAATTCCAAACTTCACAGTCAGCACCCTCCTTATTTTCGATGGAATATCCGTCTTGCTTCCTGTACTTCATTTTTAATGATGGACATTTCTTCGTCAAGTTTAAAGGCTGCCTCTGCCGCTCGCTGCAGTCTTGATTTAATATCAGCAGGAATATTCCCTTTATATTTATAATTTAGCGAGTGTTCATTTGTTGCCCAAAAATTCATGGCCAGCGTACGAACCTGTATTTCGGCAATGACCATTTTGACACCATGAATTGTTTCAACCGGGTACTCAATAATCATATGATAAGATCGATAACCGCTTTCTTTTTTATGCGACACATAATCCTTCTCTTCGATAACGTGCAAATCTTCCCGTGACCGGATCATTTTAACAATAGCATATATGTCATCAACAAATGGGCAAACTACACGAACACCAGCAATATCCTGCAATTCCTCGATCTGTTCGAGCGGTATTCGTCTAGCCTCAGCTTTTTCCAAAATGCTTGGCACTGGTTTAACACGTCCGGTCATAAATTCGATCGGCGAATGCTTGGATTCATATTCAAATTGTTTGCGGATTCCTTTTAATTTTATTTTTAACTCTTCTACTGCCTGTGCATATGGGGCCAGTAAAGCATCCCAATTCATTGTTTACACCACCTGTACATCATCTCTTTCCCTTCACATCATAACATATTCAACAGCTATTCTTTGCATATTTGTATATCATTCGCCATAATAAAGTGAAACTTCATTCAATGGAGTGTATTTCTCCGCTGAATGTTAGTTGAACAGAATCGGACCTTTATGGGTAGTTATCCGGCGTTTTGTGACGGATTACTGCCGGGTAACCAAAAAAGACACTGAGATGGAGTGACACCATTGAGGCAGGAAATTGAAATTGAATTTAAAAACTTGCTGACAAAAGAGGAGTTTAACCGTCTTTTTGAAAACTTGCCATTCCCTGAAGAATCTCAACTTCAAACCAATCATTATTTTGAAACAGCAGATTTCTCACTGAAGAAAATGGGATGTGCCCTCAGGATTAGAGAAAAGGACGGAACATTCACATTAACGTTAAAGGAACCACATGCCAACGGACTTTTGGAAACACATGATTCATTGACACAAGAGGAAGCGGATAATTGGATGAACGGGAACAAAGTGCTTGAGAAAAATGTGTCAAAGCGGATGGCTGAAAAAGGAATCACCATAGAAAAACTGAATTATTATGGAAGTCTTATAACAAAACGTCGTGAACTGAATTACAAGAATATGCTATTAGTACTGGACTACAGCACTTATCACGGTTCGAATGACTATGAACTGGAAATAGAAGCTGCATCCGAAGCAGCTGGGCTCGAAAGAATGCATGAGATTTTGACAGATTTTAACATAAAAAAGCGGGATACACCTAATAAGATCCAGCGTTTTTTTTCCGCTATGACCTGTCATTGACACAAAAGCTTAATCAGATTAGTTGCTATGGGAATTTGACGTTGCTAAAATATATACAAATATACTGGAGAGTACGAGAACAATGAAACAACCTGAAACGATATATGAAGCAATTGGCGGTTTCGAAGTGATTGACAGATTAGTCACAGCATTTTATAAACGGGTTGGCAATCATCCAAAGCTGATTCCTGTTTTCCCGGATGATTTAACCGAAACAGCCAGAAAACAGCGGTTATTTTTGACACAATTTTTCGGAGGACCTAAGTGGTATACCGAAGATCGCGGTCATCCCATGTTGCGACGGCGTCATTTATCGTTTGAAATTACCTCTGAGCGACGGGATGCATGGTTAGAATGTATGGATGCAGCTCTCAACGAAACAAAAATCGAAGAACCACATCGTACAGCTATATTTGAAAAATTAACCATGACTGCTCACCATATGATGAATACACCGGTAAACGAAAAGTAAGTGTACTGGAAGTAAGCGTTCAAAAAGTCAATCAATAGGAAAGTCAAAGTGGCGAAGTTTCAGCCGACGGACTTACACACGGGATATTGACTTCTGTGTTTCCCACAGCACAAAAATTCGGCAGCGAAACATCGCACGAAAAAGTGTTTACTTTTTCGATGACATTGGTGATTTTAACAACAGATCCTCTGCAGTCAAGAGATTCACCGCTGATGATTTGATATCTTTTTGAACATCCATTGGAAAGGAGAATCGATGTGAGTTGGAACCAGCCAGAGCTGTCAGGCTCAAATCACACAAGCACATCGCCTCAATATAGCTATATCGACTTTGTTCAAAAACCCGTCGAAATATATGTCTTTATCGATCCGCTATGTCCGGAATGCTGGTCACTGGAACCTTATTTGAAAAAGCTGTCCATTGAATATGGACGTTTTTTCACATTGCAACCGATCCTTAGCGGGCAACTGAATTCGTTAAATAAAGATCTATTTGATAGACCCAAACAATTAAAGCAAATATGGGAAAAAATAGCCTCCCGTACAGGCATGTCCTGTGATGGTGATTTATGGACAGAGAATGAAATCTCGGCACCTTGGGTTGCTTCTATGGCCGTAAAAGCAGCTGAACTGCAAGGTAAAAAGGCTGGCAAAACGTTTTTACGAAGAGTACAAGAAAGCGCATTTCTGGGTAAAGAAAACATATCCGATATGTCTGTGCTAAAGCAATGTGCCAGAGAAGCAAATTTGGATATCCAGGAATTTGAAGATGATTTGTACTCACAATCGGCTAAGAAGGCGTTCCAATCCGATTTGAAACTGACGAGGGAAATGGAAGTTGACTATATACCAACAATTGTCTTTTTTAATCAAAGGACAGATGAACAAGGGATCAAAGTGTCAGGACTTTATCCGTATGATATTTATGTACAGATACTGAAACAGATTTTGCAAAAGGATCCAGTTCCATCAAGTAAACCGCCTCTCGAAAACTTTGTCCAATATTATCATGTTGTTGGAAGCAAAGAGGTATCGGTCGTATATGACTGGTCTGAAACAGAAACAGACAAAGAAATGAAAAAAATGCAACTGCGCCAGTACGTGAAAAAGATTCCGGTAAAGTACGGCACATTTTGGAAATATATTGATGAATGAAACTCAAAGTTATGTAAATTGCTTTGAGTTTTTTATGTTGGTAACTAACGCTCACAGAAACTAGTTTCATGATGCTCTATACTTAATATTTTCTGACATGAAAAAACAGGATGTACGGGGCAGCGTACATCCTGTTGTTCTCCGTCTCTGTATAAACAAAGGGGGATGGGAGAAAGTTTCATGATCAAAAACAAAGGGGTTTTGTTTGTGACTTATCTCACATTATTAATGTTATCAGTGAGGCGTTATTTTATCAATTAGCATGTTCACTTTTTCACAAAAATGTCACACTTCTATTTCACAAGTTTGTCACATATCATTTTACAGAAGTCAGAAACCAGAGGTCAGGGAGGAAATCGGCGAGTTGGCTGATTTCAAAATAAAGTCCTCTATTCTATGTGAACATTGAATTGGAGTGGATAAGATGAAAGAACTCCTGCCGTTAATTTTTCTCATGATGACGTTGGTTGCAGCATTATTAAATTTACTTGGACTCATGCAGTTAATACCATTATACATTACATTGCCGATGCTGTTTATCTCGATTTACTTAACCATATTTACATTTACACACCGGAATGTATACCGGGGCAGAATGCGGGGACGTTCATAACCTGCGAGAATGTCCCTGCGCCAGACAAACATAAAGAGGGTTTTCAGCCCTATTGCCATTCAATTAGGATTACCCGTTAGAAAACCGAGAGGCTCAGCCTTATCGTATCCCCTTGTACCGGGCACGTTCTATGAGTTGAAACGCTTTATTGAATAAGTTTCACTTTTCCCCGCATGTAATGGTCAGTAACCAGCCCAAAAACGCCGGCCAACTGACCCGATTCTGTTCAACTAACATTCAGTGGAGAAATACACTCCACTGAATGAAGTTTCACTTTACTCCGATGTTGAAATGAAGCAGGCTGCTGCCAAAACAAACCGGTAGCAGCCATTCTATTGTTTAATCCAGAAGCAGTTCTTCCATTTCATTCAATTTTTCCTCAAACACGTCAAGAGCAGCAAGTATCGGTTCTTTCGATGTCATATCAACACCAGCTTTTTTTAGTATCTCAATTGGATAATCACTGCTTCCCGCTTTCAGGTAATTCAAGTAGCGGTCAACTGATCCCTCTTCTCCGTTAAGAATCTTGTCAGCAAGTGTTGTCGCAGCAGAATAACCTGTTGCATACTGATAAACGTAATAATTCATATAAAAATGAGGGATTCGCGCCCATTCCTTCCCAATTTCCTCATCTGATACTACATCATCACCGAAATACTTTTTGTTCAGTTCATGGTAAATGGCCGTTATTTTTTCTGCAGTCAATGCTTCACCATTTTGTGCACGCTCATGTATATCATGTTCAAACTCGGCAAACATGGTCTGCCTGAAAACGGTTCCCCGGAATCCTTCCAGAAAATGATTCAGCAAATAAAGCTTCTGTTTGTCATCGTCAACCTGTTTTAACAGGTAATCATTTAACAAGGCTTCGTTCGTTGTTGAGGCCACCTCAGCGACGAAAATGGAGTAATTGCCATACCGGAACGGCTGGTGCTTTCTCGTATAATAACTGTGTAGTGAATGGCCCAATTCGTGAGCTAACGTGAACAAATCATTCAGTTTATCCTGCCAATTCAGCAAAATATACGGATGAGTGCCATACGCGCCGGAAGAATAGGCACCGCTTCGTTTGCCTTTGTTTTCTTCTACATCGATCCATCGGCTTGAAAAACCTTCTTTCAGGACATTAACATAGTCATCCCCAAGTGGCGCCAGCGCTTCAAGCACATATTCATGTGCTTTTTCATAGGAAATGCTCATATCGGCGTCTTTGACCAGTGGTGTGTACATGTCGTACATGTGCAATTCATCAACACCAAGCACTTTTTTCCGCAGGCGGACATAGCGGTGCAGCAGTGGTAACTTTTCATTGACGGCTGCCACAAGGTTTTCATAAACTTGTTCCGGAATATTATTATTATCCAATGCTGCTTGACGTGCAGAATCATAATTTCGCATTTTAGCATTGAAATTATCTGTTTTAACCGTACCTGTTAATGTCGAAGCAAACGTATTAATGAATTTATCATAGGTGTCATACATAGCTTTAAATGCCGACTTCCGGACGTTGCGATCCTTGGACTCCAGGAAACCGATATAACGTCCATGTGTCAAATCAATTTCTTCCCCATCCTCATTTTCTATCGAAGGAAAGGTTAAATCAGCATTGTTTAACATACTGAATGTATTGGATGCACTTGACATCGGTTCTGATGCTTCTGCCAGCAGTGCTTCCTCCTTTTCACTCAGTACATGCGGTCGCTGACGGCTGATTTCATCCAAAACATGTTCATAAAGCTTTAATTCCTCTTTTTCTTCCAGGAAAGTTTGCAGTTTTGATTCATCCATTGCCAGGATTTCCGGAACAATAAAACTCATTTTGCTCGATGTCACGGTCAGCACATTTTCTGCTTTGGCATTCATCGCCTGATACGTTGAATTTGTCGTATCCTGATCATAACGCATGTGCGCATATGTAAACAGTTTGCCTAATCGCTCTGACAGCTCATCCTGAAGCTGTAAAACCTCGTACAGATTCTGTGCTGATTCAGCGATTTTCCCCTGATATTTCTCAATTGATGGAAGATCATTCTGCAATGCTCCAAGTTCTCTTTCCCAATCATCATCAGTTGCAAAAATGTCTTCCAGCTTCCATTTCCGTTCTTCCGGAATATCATTTCTTTTCGGCAATTCCTTGGCTGCTTTTGCCATATTAAAATCCTCCTTATAGTTCGTTCTATACATTTTATTCTAGCTTCACCCAAAAAATCCTTTATTTTATTTAGTATAACGAATTATTTCACATTCATGCCTTCATTTTGCTTCATGAAATGATCCATCAATTGGTCATCCTTGCCTAATGCAGCTTCTATATGCTGATAAAAAGGTATTGGATTTTGCTTGATAAAGCAATGAGGGGAGGTCTCACGGACGATTTGAAGATACTCCAGCAGTTGAAGGTATTGGTAAATCGGGTTGGCTGCTGACCTAATAAGCGGGAAAAATTTCGCATGGCGCAGATGATGACGTAAAAAATGAATACAGCGCCCGAGACTGAATGTTTCACCAATTGCCAACGGATTAATCATTTCAAGACATAGCCTGCTCTGCCAGTCCCATGGCGGGGTTACCATTCTGTATTGAGCCGAAACAGGAAGGTGAATGAAGGAAGGGAGAGACTCTTTGTGGGTGCCATTGACGTATACCCATTGATGCCATGCCAAGTCGCGTCCGTATACACGTCTGGAAGGTTTCGTGCGGAATATATATTTTTCCCCTTTCCAAATTTGATATATCTTTTTTTTCGTAAAAAAGGAAATCCGAAACAAGTCGGTAAAGATCATGTCATTTAATGGTTTGATCAACATCTTCCCTGCCGCTCTCTGTTTTGTTGGAAAATACAAATCCTGAAATAAAATGAGTCGGAGTGTATCCGGGCAAAAGTAATATAAAGTCAGTGGAAAATCTGGAGAAAATTGATGAATGAAATAAAGCTGGAATTGATCGATTTTTATTTGATCCCGGTTATAGCGGTCCAGTCGGTTTGCACCCAAAATCCAAATTGGAACAATCCCTTGACTGTCGTAACCCTTATTTCGTTGGATGATTTGTTCAGGTGGGATTCTTGCACATTGATATTCAATAGCAACCGTTTTATCCTTTAGTTTAATCAAAACGTCAGGCCGCTGATTGATGGCCGGCAAGTTCGCTTCCAGCTGTACATCAAGCTGCTGGTGCTTTAGCCATTGAAATAATAACCATTTCCCTTTCTCATGATAAGCCCCTTCACCACCTTCCTGTGAAGGACAATTACTCCTGGAACTGTGGGCAAAATGCGGAACCGTCTTGGAACCTGCCTTTACAATAACCGGTTCGTGACAGGTCGGACAAAAAAATTGCGTTTTTTTCTTCCAGGCCAAGATCTCTTCCTTTGTAAAGGAGGATAATATCACGATTCTCCCATATTCAGTTTTTGCTTGCAGCATTATAACACCTCCATCAACTTAAAGATTCGACAGCGATGGACAAAATCCTGCAAAAAGGAAAAATTCGTTATTTGCCGCGTATGTGACGTGTCCATACCAAATCACTGGCAGTTTTATCCTTGTTAAAAAGCCAAAAAAAAGACACTCTTTTATTCAGAGCGTCGAATGATTGCAGGAAAATGGGAGCGAATTTGACCAAACGTATTGGTTTCAAATATTTGGTTACCATATTCCTCCAGAAAGTGAATGGTTACATCGGTGTCATTTGCGAATTCAAATATTTGACTGAGTAAATCTTCCTGTCTGTCATCATCTTCTTGCGGAAATACAATATACAAGTAATAGTGATCTTTATAATGATAAAGCGTATTTTCTAATTCCTCATCGTTACCCTGGAAATAATGGCTTAATTGGATAAGATCTTCAAAGTCATTGAAGCGAACGATCAGTGCAAGACTGCCATCTCCCGCATCATTGCCAGTGGCATTGCCCACTCTTTCTTTTCCGAACTTATCATCCAGTACATCTTCTATTTTATCATCAACTGATATATCGACCGTTTTGCCATCCTCATCCGGCAGCTCAATATTCTCACCGTCTTTAGAGATTTGTGCCTTCGTTACGACAATTTCTAAACCTTTATCCATTGCCTGTACTTGAATCCATAACGGCCCATCAACATTAAAATCTTCTTTATAATTAAGTTCTTCCATCATTTGCCAGAATAACTGCTCTCCCCGTTCACGGTTATACCAGATTTCTTCACGCTGGAATCCGCGATCTTCCATATCCACATACGTAATATAAAACTTTACCGTATTCTCATTAATACGTTCTATTTCCATTCTGCTTCTCTCCCTTCGTTTAAAGAATTGTGACTTTCAGGGTCAAATCCAAATGGTGGAAGAGTCAAATAGTATTATTTATGATACGTTTCCCTTTTCATAAACACTTATAACCACTCATTATTCCTTTACCATCATTGTATGATATAAGCATCCTGTTTGAAAATTTATATGCCTATATAAAGATGGTTAATTTTATATTTTAAACGATTTTTCACCCATTGTCACTAGCTGTTATAAAATATTCAATTATTTTTTGACACTGCACGCTTCGGATACAGGACAATAATATATACATGTTTACAGAAAAAACGCAGACCTGGTTTAGAAGGATCTGCGTTTTTAATTTTATACTATGCTGGAAAATCAGTTAACCATTCGTTGTGCTTCACGTAATTGGAAAGTCCGTACTGTTCTCGGCAGGAACCTGCGAATTTCATCTTCGTTATATCCGACCTGCAGCCGTTTCTCATCAAGAATAATCGGTCTGCGCAAGAGTCCCGGATTTTGCTGGATTAAATTGAACAAGTCTTTCATAGGCAATTGATCAATATTGAGATCCAGTTTTTGAAATACTTTTGAGCGGGTTGATATAATCTCATCGGTACCATCTTCCGTCATACGCAATATTTCCTTGATCTCATCAAGTGTTAATGGCTCAGAAAATATGTTACGCTCTATAAACGGTATATCATGTTCTTCCAGCCATGCTTTTGCTTTTCTGCATGATGTACAGCTTGGTGAGGTATAAAGTGTTACCACGTAACATCACTCCTCAATTTTAGAATATATAGACATTTAATGAACAATAACTTATTATCAAATTAAAATAAGTTTAAATAACTTACATGTGTAATTATACTACAGTTGTCAATCAAAAGGTAGAGGTTTTCGCAAAAAAATGGCAAAAAATATATGTGTTCACAAAATGTTCTTATTTAATTGTACTATACCCCAATCCATGTTTCATTAAACCTTTTGATTGAAAAAATGGCCTCTAGTTCCCAGGAAAACCAAGAGGCCAAATGATAAGTATCATGTCTATGCTCTTTCTGTCAGGTTTTCGAATATGTCATGTGAATCACGGTCTTCATCATAACTCAGCACCTCGTCTACCGGCTGATAAGCTTCACCATAAATTTCTTCGTCTTTATACGTATGAATCGTCTCGTACATTTTTTTCATTTTTTCATAAATCATTTCTTCTGATTCATCACTTGGGGACCAGTACAATACTTCCATTGGCGTTTCTTCATTTGTAGTCAGTGATCGGCGGTTATAATCAATGTAACGGGCGTGAGTAAACCCTTCCCGTTTATAAAAGTGAAGGCGTTTCCCGGTATCTGTATCATCATAATCAACAGGCTCCACTTCCAAAATAATCGGTTTATTCCGTTCTTTCAGCTTTTCCATCAGTTTATGTCCGATCCCTTGTCCTCTTGATTGCGCGGAAACCCAGACATAGTCAATAAAAAGGAATGTATCAAATTCCGCATACATTAATACGTGGTAAGGTCCCTCATCTTTATGGTAAACATCCCCTTTTTCCTTCAGCAGCATTTCCATATGCTTTCTGGATTTCATCTCCTCAACAGGGAAATACTTGTTCAATTTTTCATACCAGTTCATAGACCTACTCCTTCGTTTAGTAGTCTTTTCCATTATAACGACAGCAGACGTTTATGTTAAACCGGTTAAAAGGCTGTCATCTCCTTTATTACCCCGTTTAGCTTTATATGAACTTATTATAATTAAAAAAACCGGGTTTTATTCAAAAAAGCCCGGTTTTTTTAGCACAGAAACAACCATCACTACAATGGACAAAAATAAACATATCGACTATCACCAGATTCACAGTGATCGTACTTAATCCATCGGTGTATAATCTACATTTTCCGTATAAGTGTTACCGGCATTCCAAATTAAGAATTCGTTTATGCCGTTTTCATTTAATGCTTTAATCTGCGCTTCCACTTCTCCTTTGCCATACTCAGTCGGAGCCCCACTATAGAGCCATGGTGCCTCAAAGTCCTGAATCCATGGGCGTGATACAGGTTTATTTTCCAATTGATCGAGAATGCCATTTTCAACTTTTACATATTCGGTTATCGTTTCATATGGCTTTTTATCCGGAAATTCAATGTCAAAATAGGATGTCCAGTGACTCGGATAAATCATTGACGAAATAACATCCACATTGCTTGCGATTTTAGGGAAATTTTGCCCGATTCCAGGCGCTTCTTCAATTGTCGCTGTATAACCAAAAATATCGACAGAAACATCAACATCATAATAATCCAGTTCTTCCCTGGCATATTCGACAAATTCAGTAACTGCTTTGACACGCCGCTTCACATTACTCATATCTTCATTTTTATAGTCGCCCTGACTATAGTCTAATTCGCTGTCCTTGTTTTCGAATCCTTCCGGGAAACGAACATAATCAAACTGGATCTCCTGAAAACCCAGCTCGGCAGCCTGTTTAGCTATTTTCAGATTATATTCCCATACTTCCTTTTGATATGGATTGACAAATGCCTCCCCTTTGTTATTCGACCAGACCTTTCCATTTTTTTGAAAGGACAGGTCGGGGCGTTGTTCAGCCAACACAGAATCTTTGAAGACGACGATTCTGGCAATCGGATAAATCCCCTTTTCTTCTAAATACTCGAGCATTTTCCGTGGGTTATCGATATAATTTACAGCAGCATCGCTATATGGGGAGTCTTCCGGGACATTAATCGTCAGGTTCCCGTGGTCTTCTTTGATATCAATGACCATGGCATTCAAGTCGGATGTATCGATTAGATTGACGAGGTTATTAAATTTCTCTCCACCTGCTGAAGGGCCTGTCACATAAATTCCCCTGATGGCATCCGGGTATTCAAAATCAAGTCCGGAATCGTATGTAAAACGCTGTAGTTTTTGTTCGGTATCAATCGTGGAAAGCATCGTTTGTTTTTCTGTATGCGGACTTGCCTTCAATGTCCCCTCACCACTCGTTTGTTGTGCCGTAATCGGTATAACCGTTGCGATAAGAAGGAGAATAATTGCTGCAACAGTAATCATGAAGTGTTTTCTCTTCATTATCTATCAATCTCCCATTTTCCCTTTTAGATCTATTATAAAGGAAATCGACCATTAATAGAACAATAAATTTCAAAATACGACAACAGTATTTGGAAGATAATAGCTGACACATGCATATGTTATGATCATGGCTAAAAATATAGTACAATGAAGTTGATCAGTGAATGCAATAATGAATGTTTGTGAATTTCACGAATAACTTTGCAACAAACATGATACATCGTATTTCAGCAATGTAACCCCTGCTGTTTGATATCGAAAAGAAGTCATGTCATTTTTCTATAGGCATATTTGTCTACTAAACAGCCATATATCCTAAACGGCGTTAAGTTATGAATATAGAAAGAAGGGTTCTATGATGCTTAGTATATTAGATTTGAAAAATATGAAAGAAAATAACGACAAGATTACCATGGTCACTGCATATGATTATCCTTCTGGTAAACAGGCAGAACAAGCTGACATTGATATGATCCTCGTTGGTGATTCATTGGGAATGGTTGTCCTTGGGTATGAGTCAACCGTTGAGGTAAAAATTGAAGACATGATCCACCACGGAAAAGCAGTCAAACGGGGAGCACCGAATACATTCATTGCGGTTGACATGCCATTTATGTCCTATCACATCTCATTGGAAGAATCTATGCGTCATGCAAAAAAGATTTTTCAGGAAACGAATGCCCAAAGTCTGAAAATTGAAGGTGCATCCCAAGAAACGTTGCGCCTTATAGAACGATTAACAGAGGCAGGGATTCCGGTTATTGCACATTTAGGATTAACACCTCAAACTGTTCATGTGCTCGGTGGGTTTAAAGTTCAAGGGAAAGATAAAACCGCCGCAAAAAAACTTCTGGATGATGCAAAGAAAGTGGCAGATCATGGAGCTGCGGCACTCGTTTTGGAATGTGTTCCAACAGAACTGGCTGCAATCGTGTCAGAATCTATCAACATCCCAACTATTGGCATTGGTGCGGGACCAGATTGTGATGGACAAGTGCTTGTATATCACGATATTATGAAATACGGTGTTGAGCGGTTGCCTAAATTTGTTAAACCATATGCTGATTTTAATGAAAAGGGTACAGAAGCGTTGAAAGCTTACATTTCAGACGTAAAGCAAGAAAGCTTTCCTTCTGATAGTCATTTATTCTTGATCAAAAATAAAGATTCATTGCCTGAAAGTGACTAGGTGGGAGTATCTATGAAAATTATACGTACGATTCAAGACATGAAACAATCGATTGAACATTACCGGGACCTTAAGAAACAGATCGGCTTTGTTCCAACAATGGGATTTCTTCATGAAGGTCACTTGAACTTGATGCGAGAAGCGACGAAAGAAAATGATGTCGTTGTAGCCAGTATCTTTATTAATCCGTTACAGTTTGGGCCTAATGAAGATTTTGAACGTTACCCAAAAGATGAGCAGGCTGATACACTTCATGCCGAAAAAGCCGGGGTCGATGTATTATTCATGCCAACCGTTACAGAAATGTATCCAAAGCCAATGCTCATGCAAATGAGGATAAAAGGCCGGACTGATGTTTTATGCGGGCGTTCCCGTCCCGGACATTTTGATGGCGTACTGACCGTATTGACGAAATTATTTCATATTATCAGTCCGGACAAAGTGTATTTTGGCTTGAAAGATGCCCAACAAACAGCCGTTGTGGACGCATTAATCGATGATTTCAATTTTCCGATTGAACTCGTTGGACTGCCAACGGTGAGGGAAGCAAATGGACTGGCGAAAAGCAGTCGCAATGTTCATCTGACCAAACAGGAACGAAACGAAGCTGCTTGGCTTTATAAAGGATTACAGCAGGGGCAACAGCTTATCCGTAACGGTGAGCATTACCCGGATAACATCATTCACCTAGTAACGAAAACAATTGAACAGCATATTTCGGGTAAAATTGATTATGTCGAGTTACTGAGCTATCCGTCATTAGAATTTGTTTCATCCATTGATCAACAGGTCATACTTGCTACTGCTGTTCACTTTGACAAGGCTAGATTAATCGATAATCTGATTCTCGACAATTATGGAGAAATAATCACCCGATACAATTAGAAGGCAACGGTATGTTTCGTACTATGATGAAAAGTAAAATTCATCGTGCACGTGTAACAGAGGCGGATTTAAATTATGTCGGCAGTGTAACAATTGATCAAGATATTTTGGATCAGGTCAACATTGTACCGCATGAGAAGGTACAAATTGTCAATAACCATAATGGTGCCCGATTGGAAACATATGTTATTCCTGGTGAGAGAGGATCAGGGTGTTGTTTGTCTAAATGGAGCATCAGCAAGACTCGTACAAAAAGATGACATCGTTATTATTATTTCCTATGCTCTCCATTCCCAATGAGGATTTAGCAGCTCATAAGCCGCTCATTACCATTATGAATGAAAAGAATGAGGTAAGCGAACTATTGGAATAGGAATCACCATTAACAACATAGAAGTGTAAAAGAAAACAGTCTGACTCGTTCGATAAATCTGGCTGTTTTCTTTAATATATAAAGTTATATTAAGCCAAATGAACGCTATGCTGATAAGTATTTTCCATGACTTTGATTAATTTCGTCATCATGTCATTATAAGGTGTCGGTATTCTGTGTTTTCTTCCTTCTTCCACAACCGCACCATTCATCACATCTATTTCTGTCTTGCGCTCATGGAGAACATCTGTCAGCATAGAAGATGTATTCATGCCAATCTCTACTTTGCCCAGCCGGATGCATTCAGCTGCCGGATCATCAAACAATAAAGGTATTTTCTTGGCTTTTGCAATCTGTACCGCTTCATGAACAAGCTTTGCCACGATGTCCTCTCCTTCCTGAACAAGTAAAGTATCCCCGTTTTTGAGTCTTGTGACTGCTGTCAATCCATTATACGCTACATTAACGAGTAATTTGCTCCAGACAATGGACTGCACATTTTCCGACACATGAGTTTCCAGGCCGCTTGCTGAAAAAGTCAATGCAATCTTATCAAGCAACGCTTGGTTATCACCAGGCTGGGAAACGCCTATAAACGTGCTGCCCCATGCTCGATGTACAACAACTCCAGGTTCTTTAATGCCTGCTCCTGCCCGTGTTCCACCAACCATCACATCGTGTGCTGGTGCTAGACGCTCGATTTTTTCCATATTTCCGATTCCGTTTTGCAGCGTAAGAATTGGTGTATTTTTATGTAAAGCCGGTAAAACGTTTTTAAGCACACTTTGCGTCGCAAACGCTTTAACGAGTACAAGAACAAGATCATAATTGTCTGTGAGCCCGGCAGGATTTGTCACAACCGAAAGAACAGCAGTTGAGGCATTCCCATCGGTATCGGTTAGTGTCAGGCCATTATTCTGTATGGCTCTGGTATGGTCATTCGACCGATTGTATAACGTGACGTCCATACCGGCTTGCTTTAATTTTCCCGCAAATAAACTCCCCATAGCCCCGGCGCCAAGGATTAATAGCTTCATCTGGAATATACCCCTTTGTCGATATCTTTATAAATAGCTTATTATACTGTAACATATCCACTCATGCTCCTGAATCTTCATGAATTTATGTGGTCCATCCCCTCACTACTATTGTTATTAATATTTCTGTACTCAAACTCCTTTCACTTGAATTTGAATTCATTTTTGGTTATGATAAGTAAAATAAATAGGAATAAAAGCTATGATGGAGTTAAAGTACAATTACCCTCTAGAACTTTAGAGAGCTTGTGGCCGGTGAAAACAAGCACTATGGTAAATTGGAATTGGGCTTTGGAGCTTTTTGCCAAAAGAGATCATGTACTATCAGACATGATAAATAGGGTGGCACCGCGGTTCATTCGTCCCTTTTGAATGGGATTAATGGATCTTTTTTATGGAAATGAAGGAGTGAACGAATATGCAAACGATATTCTCAGGAATCCAGCCGAGCGGAACATTGACAATCGGCAATTATTTAGGAGCAATTCAGCATTTTACCGAACTTCAAGAAGAACATAACTGTTATTTTTGTATTGTTGACGAGCATGCGATCACCGTGCCACAGGACAGGCTGAAATTGAGAAACAACATCCGCTCGTTGGCCTCACTGTATCTTGCTTCCGGAATAGACCCGGAGAAATCGAGATTGTTTATACAATCGGAAGTTCCGGCACATACACAACTGGGCTGGATGCTGCAGTCGATCAGCTACATCGGCGAATTGGAACGGATGACTCAATTCAAGGATAAATCAGCCGGGAAAGAGGCTGTATCATCATCGTTATTGACTTACCCTCCGTTAATGGCCGCGGATATTCTGTTATATAAGACAGATGTCGTTCCGGTCGGTGAAGATCAGAAGCAGCATCTCGAACTGGCACGCAATCTGGCAGAGCGGTTCAACAACAAATTTAATGATATTTTCACCGTACCGGAAGTCAGTATCCCGAAAGTCGGTGCACGGATTATGTCACTGCAGGATCCAACCAAAAAAATGAGCAAGTCGGATGAGAATGAAAAAGCATTTATTTCCATGCTCGATGAACCGAAAAATATTGAAAAGAAAATCAAAAGTGCTGTCACCGACTCTGAAGGCATTGTGAAATTTGATAAAGAAAACAAGCCCGGTGTTTCTAACTTACTGACAATTTACGCCAGCTGTTCCGGGGAATCGATTGAGGATCTGGAAGCAACATATGAAAGAAAAGGCTACGGCGAATTCAAGCAGGATGTTGCTAATGCGGTCATTAATATCCTGAAACCAATCCAGGACCGTTACAATGAGCTGATAGACTCTGAAGCTTTAGATAACATTTTGGATCAAGGAGCCGATAAAGCTTCTTTTGAAGCAGATAAAATGCTAAAGAAAGCTAAAAAAGCAATGGGTCTTGGCCGCGTGAAGAAAAAACGGTAACAATAAAAGGGTGATCCGCAGAATGCTGCAGACCACCCTATTTATTTCATTCTTCAAAATTTAATTGTATATGGGTGTTATAACTTAAGCGGTTTTTCGAACTTCAGCACTTTATGCCAAAATTTAGCGTTTCATGAGGTATCTTAATTCGATGTATTTTGTTTCGGTGCCTGCTCCAATTCCCACATTTTCTCGAGAAACGGCTGTCCTTTAATCAGTTTGCCACATAAGTCTTCATGCGATTTGCTCCATCCATACTTCACACCTTCATATAACGTATCCCAAACGGTTTCCTTGTCCATGTATCTTAGATAAGGATACTGTTTCGGATCCCACTCGGTGAGCCAATACCGGAGTTCCTCCAGATTATCAACTGTCTTCAGCTGATCAAGCGCAATCATCAGGAGTTGCTTCAGCTGACGTTCCCGACGTGTCAATCCGTATACAAGTTTTGGTTCCATTGAAAGCATGTGATATTCTTTTTTGACATTGTTTCCATTAAAATGAAACGATTCCGGTTTCGTCGTTTTAATCATATCAAATACAAGCTGCTCCTGCCTTGGGATCAGCCTGCTTTTTCGAACTGGTATCTGGTAGCCGATCGTATCAAATGCAACAATATCATTCCCGTCTGTCACAACGGCTGCGCATTCAAGGCTATTACGTTCTTGTCCTTTACGCATATATGCACGTTTGTATATTTGGTCCATCATTTCTTCAGGCAAATCATGCATGTCATTTTCGATGTATTCATACAGATCTTCAGTTATGTATAATAATGGAACCTGATCCAGCAGCTCAATTCCATCATTCTTTCGCCATTCATGAAAATAGCAGACACTATAACCATTTTCTTCGCCCTCAAACCAGTTTACCCAGACATCGTGTAAATATAGCATAAACAACCCTCGCTTTGAATGAATCATTTAAAGAAAATGTATTTAAGATACATTATGACCATCATGAAAAAAATTATTCGATTCAACAGAAATTAAAGGTTGCTTGGATAACGTAATAGTGTCACCGCCATCAAAATGATTCCAATCGGCAAAAAGTAGCATTCGGGCCGTCCCGCAAGAAAAATAAAGTAATCTCCCCAGGAAACCCCAACAGGTAAAAAATTCATATAGGCAATAATCGTTACACCACCAGATACAGCTAGTCCAAATCCGATCAAAAAAAGAAATATAAGTATCAATGCCTACACCCCATGCTTGTCCAGTCATTTATTTTCATTTTATGCATGGGAATGTGATTCATGATGATTGTTTGATTTCTGACAGGTAATGGCTGCTGTAATCTGTCGGGTTTGTTTCAGCTTGGCTGTCATACACACTGATACAGCCATCTTCACGCATTGTGCGGTTTATTATTTCGGCCACTTCACAACTATAGAAGGCCGGTTCGAACATGATTTGGGCCAATTCATTAATTGATCCGCTATATCAACAGACGACATGAAAAAACTGACCACCGAAGCAGTCAGTTTTTTCCTTCATTATATTTTTTGAAAATCAGTGTGGCGTTATGTCCGCCAAATCCAAGTGAATTGCTCATAACGACGTTAATATCCTGCTTTCTTGATTCATTCGGCACATAATCAAGGTCACAATCCGGATCCGGTGTCTCGTAGTTCATCGTTGCCGGGATGACACCATCATCAATCGCTTTGACCGAAATCACAGATTCCAGTCCGCCGGCAGCACCAAGTAAATGACCTGTTACACCCTTCGTTGATGTCAAGGCCAATTTCCTTGCATGACCACCGAAAACAGCTTTAACCGCCTCGGTTTCATATTTATCATTTAAAGCTGTACTTGTGCCGTGCGCATTGATATAATCTACCTCTTCAAATGAAATGCCGGCATCCTGAACAGCCTGCTGCATCGCGCGTGCTGCACCTTCCCCATTCTCTGCTGGTGCCGTAATATGGTAAGCATCACCTGTAGCGGCGTAACCGATGATTTCGCCATAAATATGTGCGCCGCGATCAATAGCGGATTCCAGTGTTTCCAGGACTACAATACCTGCACCTTCACCCATGACAAACCCATCACGGTCTTTATCGAACGGACGGCTTGCCTTGTTCGGATCTTCATTTGTCGACAATGCTTTCATCGCGGAAAAACCGGCGAATGCCATGTTCGTAATGGGCGCTTCTGTTCCACCTGCAATCATATAATCGGCATCTCCGCGTTCAATCGCCTTGTACGCATCACCAATTGAATTGGCACCAGAAGCACAGGCCGTTGTCGTACAAGAGTTGATTCCTTTCGCACCGAGCTGAATGGATACTTGACCGGCTGCCATGTCCGGGATCATCATCGGTACAAAAAACGGACTGATTCGACGCGGTCCTTTTTCCATCAATTTGGTGTGCTGATCTTCCAAGGTTGCCATGCCCCCAATACCGGAGCCGACCCAAACCCCAACACGATCGGCATTGCTTTCATCTATCGCAAGCTCTGCATCATCAATTGCCATTCGTGCCGCAGCAACAGCATATTGCGTAAACAAATCCATCTTTCTGGAATCTTTTTTTTCCATATAATTGGTCGGATCAAAATCTTTGACCTCTGCAGCTGCAGATGCTGGCAATTCACTGTGGTCAATACGGCTTATAACATCGATTCCGCTATTCCCGGAAACAACATTGTCCCACATTGTACCGACATCGTTACCATTAGGGGATATGGTTCCGAGACCGGTAACTACTACTCTTCTTTCCACCATTTCTACTCCTCCTATTTACTTTTAAGTCATTAAAGGCCCCAGTGCAAAGCAACGGCTCCCCACGTTAATCCTCCGCCAAAACCGACGAGAACGAGTAAATCATTATCCTTTATTTTACCACTTTTGACGCCTTCTGATAAAGCAATTGGAATAGAGGCAGAAGATGTATTGCCATACTTTTTGACCGAAGTGGCCATCTTATCTTCTGCAATACCCAATCGTTCACGGGCTGCTTCCATAATCCGGATGTTTGCCTGGTGCGGAATCAGATAGTCTACATCTTCTTTCTGATATCCGGCTTTTTCAACAACATTGACCGATGATTCCGGCATTTGTCGGACAGCAAACTTGAACACTTCACGCCCATTCATAAATATATAGTCTGTTTCCTTACTTTGATAGAGATCTTTTCCACCTGAACCATCCGAACCAAGTTCAAATGAAAGAATGCCCTTCCCTTCCGAAACAGGTCCGACAACAGCCGCTCCGGCACCGTCCCCGAACAGAACACACGTATTTCGATCGGTCCAGTCAGTAATTTTGGAAAGCTTTTCAGTACCAACCACTAAAATTTTTTCATAGGCACTAGTTTCAATAAATTGTTTAGCGGTAATCACGCCATACATAAATCCGGCACAAGCTGCACTGACATCCATTGAAGCAATTTTTCCTGCACCTAATCTATCCTGCAGCGTGTTTGCAACAGATGGAAAAGGTGTATCCGGCGTCACGGTTGCAACGAGGATCATGTCCAAGTCCTCGGCTTTTACGTTTGCTTCCTTTAATGCATTCTGTGCTGCATAAAACGCCATATCCGATGTATCTATATTATCATCGGCAATACGTCTCTCTTCAATTCCTGTTCTTGTCCTGATCCATTCATCGTTTGTATCCACTATTTTTTCAAGATCTTTATTTGAAACAACATTAGTCGGAACATAATGCCCGGTACCTAGCAGGCCGACGCCCATATTCCCATCTCCTTATCCACTATTATTAAGAGCAATTCTTATGACTTGGTACTAATTTTAATGCATCCTTTACAATTGTGCAAGAATGACTTACTCTATTTCCCTTTCATTCGGTAACAACCCTGTATGCTTATAAGCTTCTACTTCTTCACGCATCTTTTCCCGAAATTTTTCAGGGACTTCCGGACTGAATTCCCCCAGAGAAATCATATCATCCTGGAAATCAAACGTCATCACACCACCACGAAGATCACCTTTATTAAAATTCTCAGCAGTTCGTGTATATATTTCTTCAACATGCTGCACGGTACTTGTCAAAACAGTTTCCCCATCAATTTCTGATTGATCAGAAACATAACCGATGGCATATATGCCATCACCTCTTGCCTGCTCAATGACAGACACGCTGTATGCATTACCTGCCGGGTAAATGACATCAGCGTCCTCACCCCGCATGGTCTCATACATTTGCATGGCCATTTCTTTGCCATTCCAGTCATTCACATAATTAAAATGCACTTCTGCTTCCGGATTCTGATAAGAGACGCCTTCAAAAAATCCTTCTATCTCCGGCTGCCATTCAAAAGCACCAATCACCCCGACATGATTTGTTTCGGTCATTTCACCTGCCATCATTCCGGCAAAAAATCCCATAGCATGTGAATTAAAATTCATGCTTGTTACATCTTCGGCAAATTGTCCCCCATTAAAATAAACGAAATGTATATCCGGATACGCCTGCGAAATATCTTCAAAATAAGTTCCATATGTATTGCTGTGGCCAAAGATAAGGTTCACACCATCATTGACTAATTCTTCAACAGCTTCTCTCACATCCTGTTCTGTTTGGACGCCCTCTTTATAATAAACATCAACATTAAATTCTTCCTCGATCGCAAGCATTCCTTCATAACCTTTTTGATCCCACGGCTGATCATCAATAGACGTTTCCACCAGCATACCGGCATTTTGCAAATTTCCCGAATCGCCACAGCCGGATAAAATAACAAGTATGAAAGCCGTTAATATGATGATCGGTAACTTCTTCAACATTTTCACTCCATTCCTTAGCTTGTACCTGCATTGTATCGATTAAACAGACCACCGTAAACGCAAACAATCATTACATTTTCATGACATCGTAAAGTGAAACTTCATTCAGCGGGCGCATTTCCCGCTGAATGTTAGTTGAACAGAATCGGACCTGTACACACAGTTGCTCCCCCCTCTTTTTGGTTGCATAACATTTTACAGCTGGAGCTTACTGCTTGTTAAGGGGGGAGTAAAATTTTTTATACATTTCATAGTGATCTTTGACGATGTTGATGCTTTCTGCTATAGGTCTATTGTTTCGAATATAGATGGCATTTTCAAGTTTTACATTGTCCGTTCGGCGATCGTGAAACGATTTGACCTCCAAAACTGATGGAAGGTCCGATGAATGTATCCACTGCTGCAAGCTTTTTAAAACGTTTTTGACATATACAGCTTCCGATAGAAATTGCTCGGAATCAAATCGAATAAAATCATGCTGAACATACATGCCCTCCTGACTCATTGGCATCCATTCCCCGAATATAATGGGTAATTTGATGATTACGGGGTGATTTTTTTCCAATTTCAGTTCATCATCATCAATTCGAAGGAATGCATCATACGCGTTACGTTTTTCCAGGGGTGATATATGGCGGAATAACTCATGACGCCCGACAAACATTGACAAATGCTCTTTTTTATCCGTGTTAAGCTTATCGGTCCCATCAACGTTATAACCATTTTCCAGCAAATGATTCACGATATGAAAACCTATCCAATGAAAACAATTTTCTACTAAAACAACCATATTGATCATCTCCTTCATGAAACAAATCCTTTTATTTTTCAAACCGATTTGATAAACTGTATAAGGAAAGTTTAAAAAACGAGGTGTATACATCATGCGATTCTTTTGGTCTTTTTTCTGGGCAATTCTGATTAGTGGTGTTATTTCATATGTATTAACAAGCATGGCAGGTAATGAATTTCAACCAATAAGCACACTAATAGTTGCGATCATCCTTACACTTGTCGTTTATGTACTGGGTGAGGGTGTATTAAAAGCTGAAAACGAACATTAAAAAGAACACGGCCAATATTACGTTTAGCCCGAGGCCCGAATGCCGGAAATGAGGAGAAGGCGATGCAGCCGACATTCATGATTCTTTTTGCCGAATAAATAGCTGCCTTTTGAATCAACCCTTGCCCTCAAGGTAATGATGGCAAGGGTTTCGTCTTTACAAGTGTTCAGGTGGGATGGTAGGGTGTTTGATCATTCAGCGAGTTTGTTTTCCGTTGGCAAACGGTTTAATACCAAGGAAGGACGCTTAGTGCAGTCAACGCTGCCAATGGCAGTACCAGCCGGCTGAATCTTCTTGGACGTCCATATCCCGGATATCCCCCGAAACCGTATCCGTAGCCCGGGTATCCATAACCAAATCCGCCAAAACCGAATGGACGGTGATGCTGGTGATGTGAGCCCATGTTGTTATCCTGACCTATTGGTATTGCCATATAAACATATTCATCGTCGATACCGGTGATAATACCATCGACCTGCGTACCATCATTCATTTCGGCCAGGACATAGGAATGCATATGCTTTTTACACAGTTCATACATATGTTGTTGATTATAGTTCATATTTTCAACCTCCTCACCAATCATCCTATTCACATGCCCATAGGTTGGTGACATGTCTGAGATTGAAAATAGACCGTACTTGGGAGGAAGTTTTATGGAAACGATTGAAGCATTTTGGACATTGGTCAAATACATTGTTCTTGGTCTGCTACAAGGCTTCACAGAGCCGATCCCGATCTCATCAAGCGGACATCTGGTCATTGTTAGAGAGCTATTTGATGTCGGAATCGATGGTCTTTCTTTTGAAATCATGGTGAATTTCGGTTCACTGATCGCTGTACTGGTCATTTACCGGAAAGATATTTATCGTCTTGTGGAAAATGGCATTCGCTACATAACGACACGAGCTGAAGATGCGAAAAATGATTTTCAGTTTATCTTGTTTTTAGTGGTCGCGACAATTCCAACCGGGATTATCGGGTTGTTGTTTGAGGATTATATTGAAAACAAGCTGAGCGGTGTTGCCATTGTGGGGGTGACATTGCTCATAACAGGGGCTGCTTTATGGATTATTCGCAACCTGAGGGGGCGCAAAAATGACGGTGGCATCACAGTCCGTGACGCTATCATTGTCGGACTGGCCCAATCTGTTGCACTGGTGCCCGGCATCAGCCGCTCCGGTGCCACGATCGTTGCGGCGATGCTTGTCGGTATGAAAACCGAAACAGCACTTCGGTTCTCATTTCTTTTGTACATACCGGTCAGCCTTGGGATTACCGTGTTATCGGCTGGGGATCTCATTGGGACCGATAGTGAGTTCAGTGTTGTTGCCATTCCTGCTATTCTAGCCTTTGCGGCGTCGATCATTGCCACCTATTATTCATTACGATGGTTTATGAACATTATGGCGAAGGGTAACCTGAAGTATTTTGCCTATTATTGTTTCGCCGCCGGAATTCTGGTTATATTATTTTTGTAAAGTAAAAGACTTCCAACTACTGATAAGTTGGAAGTCTTTTGTCTTCTTTCGCGCCTATGCTGTTCCCCCAGGCTTTTGGAATATAAACACAATATGGTTCACTTCCATATATTCCCTTGTCACATTGTATGCCCGTGACTTGAACCGCCGCACACATGCCGGAATTCACACACACCACATTTACTTTATATTTATCCGGGTTTCTGAGATTTTGGAACACCTCGTGTTTATGGTGATATGAGCGGAAACACGACACGTGCATGATATTCATCACACACCCATTAAAGTGTCACAAATTGCCGCAATAAGTACGTTTATTTTATGATACTATTAACGTATAAGGTCGCACTCGTTAACGAAAGGAGAAACCTTAATGAAGACAGGTACGGTACAGAAACTGCTTCAGACATTCCCGTTGTTTAAAGACCTGACCGACATAGAGATTGAACCGATCATCGACTTGGCCAAGCACCGTATGTATCGACACCGCACACACATATTTATGCAAGGTGATCCACTAACAAATGTCTACTTTATTCACCAGGGAAAAGTTAAAATCTATAAAACCGACTTCCATGGGAAAGAACAGATTGTAAACATACTGCAGCCGGGCGATATGTTTCCGCACCAGGGTTTTTTCAGACAGGATAATTGCCCCGCACATGCTAAAGTATTAGAAGAAGCAGTATTAATTTATATTCCGATTCAATCGTTTGAAAACTTCCTAATAAATTATCCTGACATTAGTGTGAAACTGTTTCGAGTACTAGGTGATATCATTGTTGATTTACAGGGGCGTCTGGAAGAAAAAATTCTTCATAACACATACGAACAAATTATTATGCTGTTATTACGGCTTTCGCGGGGCTACGGAAAAGAAACGAGCGACGGATTGATCAAACTGACCACCCAGTTTACCAACCGCGAGCTCGCCAATATGATCGGATCAAGCCGTGAAACCGTCAGCCGCACACTGACCCAGCTAAAAATGCAAAATCTGGTGACAACCGACAAGTCCGGTGCGATTGTTCTGGATACCGATGCATTGGAAGACGAATTGTTTTAGGGAGAAAGATTATCCATCGGGGTGATTTTTTTGTTGGGATTGATATGTTGTTCACAGCTTTTTTATCAAACACAGTCGGAAAGTCTCAACATGAAAAGAATTGATCAACGAGGAAAAGTGTCATCCTGTTTACGCTTTTTATTATTTGAATAGCCGGCCTGACTGTAAGCGGACTGCTTGGATTACAGCATAAGCTTTGATAACGCCAAAAATGTGGAATTAATAGCCGCTCGTTTGTGAATTTATATCTCCAACAGCATTCAATTGAGCAGCTTTATTATAGAACGTATAACTATCCCCCACTGACCGGTGGAATGAACGCGACAACATCGCCACTCTTTAGTACGGTATCTTCCGGAGAATACTCTTCATTGACTGCAATCATGACATGATTCAAATTATCCAGCTTATACGATGACAACAATTTTGCTTTCAGTTCGTTAACCGACAAGCCATTTGCTTCCACACTCACCTGTTCACTGCCCGCCGCTTCCTGCAATTCGGCAAAAAATAAAACTTTAATCATCGCGCATACCCTCCTTTAAAGGATTATTCGCAGCATAAGATGTTTTTTCCTGCTGATCCCCAAGCCACTTTGTTCCGTCTTCCCAATGTTCTTTTTTCCAAATCGGGACAAGTTCCTTAATCCGCTCAATCGCATAGCGGCTCGCTTCAAACGCATCAGTACGGTGCGGGGTTGACACCGCGATGACAACCGCTATATCGGTAAGTTCCAGCCGTCCAATTCGGTGCACAATGGAGGTATCGGCATCTTCCCATTTTTCCTCGATTTCCTTACCGATCTGTACCAGTTTCTTTTCCGCCATTGGCACGTATGCCTGATATTCGAGGAACAATGTCCGCTTGCCATCCGTATATTCACGGACAGTACCGATAAACGTATTTACCGCACCTGCCTCATTCCTGACGACTTTCTTGATGCAGTCATTAGGATTTATCGGCTCTTTTGTTATCCAAAATTTTTTATCCAACAGAATCCCTTCTTATATCATCAGCCAATGCTGGTATGCTATTCTGCAGATTGTTCATGTCAAACACGGGATAGCGCCAATTTTTCCGCAAACCCATATTCCACGTTCCTACGGCTATTATATTTGAAAGTTGCTGTAAAAGCGACAGGTCTTCCTCACTTTTAATTAAAACAATTTTGGGATGCACTTCCATTTTATAGCCTTCAATCAGCAGTAAATCAAGCGGGAACCTGGCATACATCTGAATCAGATCATGCAGTTCAACCGGCATTTTTAAATTCAGCTGTGTCAGCTCAGCGCCCTGTACACCGCTGATAACTGAACCAGACGCATGATGCTGATAGCTGTCTGTTCCTCCTGCCATATCCGGCTCACCGCCGTGGCCATGATGTTTCAACGAACCGACTCTGAGCCCTTCTCCGGAAAAATACTGGATCAGTTCGTTCATGACCGTTGTTTTCCCGGATCGTTTGTACCCGATAATCTGATAAATATGCATATTTTTTCCTCTCCGCACACTTCCTAAAAATTTTTATTTGCCTTAGAACAAAGGCGCAAACGCCCTTTTAGCGACGTACGGACTGGAGTTGAACCGCAGGGGATAAAGGAAACACGATAAGTAAAGCGAATCGATGTTAACTTATCGTACGGAAGTGAAGAAAATCGGCTAGTCGCTGGGCGCTGGAGCCGGACGTGACTTATTTTGCAACAAAAATATGTACTGGTAAATTTTGTACTTATCTTATAAAAAAGGCCGATCCATTTGCTGAATCAACCTTGTGTGACTTTTTTGACGAATACCCATTAGTTCAGGTTTCCCTTTTAAAACACGCCTTATTAATCAGGAATACCGAGTGCGATTTTCGCATAGCGTGACATGTTTTCTTTACCCCATGGCGGATCCCAGACAATATTCACTTCTGCTTGTTCAATTTCAGGAATATCTGCAAGTGCGCGCTTGACATCTTGTTCAATATGACCTGCCAGCGGGCAACCCATTGCTGTCAGCGTCATCGTAACTGTACAGACACCATTGTCATCCATATCAGCGCCATATACAAGCCCAAGATTGACAATGTCAATACCCAGCTCAGGATCGATAACATTTTCAAGCGCACCCATGATATTTTCCTCGAGAGCTGCATCCATGACAATCCCCTCCTTCAATGTTCATATCTTTATTTAAACATATATCATCCCATTTTTAAATGATTTGCATCACACGATAAGGGACTTACACAGAATGTGGCGACTTCATGTTCAAAACATCCTATAAATGCTTCTTAAACCATTTAACCGTCTCCAGTATAGCATACCGGCTCACTTTATGATCACGATTTGCTTCCTTGATGAATTGAATATTTTCCTGATTGGTATACAACTGTCTAGCATCTTCATAAAAAGTATATGAGTGGTCAAACGGCACCACTGGATCCCTTTCACCATGCCAGAATAATACCGGGCGCTCATTCAGTGTATCGGCTTGTTTCGACAGATCATATTGTTCAAGCCGGACGTATAGGTCCTTGATTACATCATCGGTAACAGGCAGATCCCCCATTTTCTTAAAACTGTCTACCAATGTTTTAGCATAAGTCGTTATTTTTGGTGACCCCATCAAGATTCCTGCTGTTTTGATCCACGGATATTGTGTAAGAGCTGCAGCGGTTGTAATCCCGCCCATACTGGTTCCGGCAATACCAAATCGGTCGTTCAACACAAGATCTTCTGAATCCAATTCGTCCCTGATATCTTTCAATTCCTCCACATTTTTCATGACAATATCCCAAAACGATATTTGTTTTTTAATGCTGGATATTTCCCGCTCACGCTCACCATGATACATACTATCCGGAAGAATAACCCGATAGCCCTTTTCTGCCAGTAGATACGCTAGCGGTAAATTATGCTCTTTGGCACTAGTAAAGCCATGAAAATATGTAATGGTTGGCAATGTATCGTTTTGTTTTGTATGATCAACAATAACTAAGCATGGTATGGTTGCGATGGTTTTATGAAGTACTCCTATCATAAATGGCGATTCCTTTCCTTATAAAATAGTTGATACTAATTATCATAATATGAAGTTTTTGTAAATTGCAAACGAATCCTTTACATATAGCACCATCACTTATAAACTATAGAGCATACGAGGTGAAATATATGGAAACAAAACATCTAATTGCGTTGGACTTGGATGGAACACTATTGACTGATGATAAAGAAATTAGTTTACGCAATAAACAGACGATCAATAAAGCCATCAATGAAGGACATATTGTGGTGATCGCAACCGGAAGACCGCATCGCGCAAGCATTGACTACTATCATATGCTCGGACTTGATACACCAATGGTAAACTTCAATGGTGCGCTCATCCATCATCCGACCGATCACAAATGGGATGTGCTGCATAATCCCATGCCGGTCAGAACAGCACATCGGATCGTTGATGCATGCTATGACCTCAATGTGCATAACATCATCGCAGAGGTCATGGATCATATCCACATGGATCACTATGATGAAAAAATCATTGAAATTTTTCAGGCAACCCGTCAGGATTCACCTTTCACCATCGGAAGTCTTAAAAACAAGCTGAAAGACGATCCAACTTCATTATTGATTCACCCTAAAGAAGAAAACATTGCGGAAATACGAAACCATCTTGATGATTACCATGCCGAACTGATTGAACATCGTAACTGGGGTGCACCATGGAATATAATCGAGATTGTCAAAAAAGGGTTAAATAAAGCGGTAGGTCTGCAAAAAATTGCTCATTATTATCATATCCCGAACGAACGAATTATTGCATTTGGCGACGAAGATAATGATTTGGAAATGATTGATTATGCAGGTGTCGGTGTTGCAATGGAGAATGCAATCGACGAGCTGAAAACAGTCGCCAAGCACGTTACGGAAACGAACGAAAACGATGGGATCGGAATCTTTTTGGAAGATTATTTGAAACTTCAATCTGAAGCCATCTAAAATACGTGTTCACCAAAACTGCTTGTAAAACCAAGTGTAAAAATTTCCTTTCATATTCGGTAAACAGCCGAGCAAACTAGAAGTGAGCGCATAAAGCGTTCACTTCTTATTTTGTTTGGTTTTAACACAGTACAACGGAAATCTTGCAGTTGGAACAAGGCGTATTCCAAGGGAGGAATTGCCGATGGGAAAACAAAGCAAGTCAAGGCGATTCAGCCACCATAGTGCTGATTCCGTCAAGAAACATGATGAAGTATTTCCGTACAGGTCGCGTTTTTCTGATACAAAACGCAAACAGGAACAAGCTGACCGCCACACGATAGGAGGGGTTTAATATGGCACAGCAGCAAAATAATTTAATGCAGCGCGCCAGAAATGCCGTCAACCAATTAACGAATGCTCAAGGCAATGCAAACCAGCAGGAACAGCAAGCTGCACAAAATGCGATACAGACTGCCAGAAACCAGGCATCCCCTGAAGAACAGCAGCAGCTCCAACAGCTTGAGCAGCAGTTAAGACAACACAATCAGCTGCAGTAACCTCCGCTGAAGATGAGGGTCAGACAATACCTCAGCAGATATTCATTCATGGCATGTTAATGATCCGCCATTCATTGATTCTGATGAAGCTCGGGATTCTAACATGCATGAGCACCCTTATTCGGATCTCCGGATTAAGGGTGTTTCCCTTTCATCCATTTTTCTGTTAAAATATACCCAAGTATGGATAACGATGGAGGGAATAAAAATGGGAATAAGAGCTGAAGCTACACCAAATCCGAATGCATTGAAATTTACTACTGACAGCCTCATTTTTGAAGGAGATAACAGTATTTCCGTAATGCCTGGTGATACAAGCGAACATGACATTTTGAATGATCTGATGGAAGTAAACGGTGTTGATAACGTGTTTGGCTATCAAAACTTCATTACCGTTAATAAAGCCTTTGATGTTGAATGGGATGAACTGAAGCCGCGTGTCATTGAGGTCATTGAAAAATATGGATACTAATACGATACATAACCATCAAGACAGCAATTTTTAGTTGCTGTCTGTTTTTTACTTCCGTTGCTCATTTTCCCCCGGTCATTTTGTTCATCGGATGGGTCACAGCTGTCACCGCAAGCCGCCAGCGTCAGTATCGCATTTAACATCATCAATATTTTTTATGTAAATTTACCCCTAATCGTCATCAGTATTAATCCCTTCTGAAATATCCGAATATGCCTGTTGTCTGTACAATATTCGTAAATGCATTCGGATCCACTTCACCGATAATTCGTTCAAGATCATAAAGCTCATAACGAGTAACAACAAGGTACATCATGCTTTTATCATCCCTTGTGTAAGCCCCCTTTGCCGGAAGAATGGTAATTCCACGAACCATTGTATCGTGGATCGCCTTTTGCAGTTCTTCGGCCTTGTGTGTAATGATCATAGCGGTTACTTTTTCATGGCGTGTGTGAAGAGCATCAATCACACGAGTCGTCACATACAGTGTCAATAATGTGTACAATGCGTTTTCCGGTTCATATAGAATACCGGCCATCGCAATAATAACGGCATTCAATGTCAAAAAGTACGTCCCGATCGGTCTGTCTTTCATCCGGGATAATACCATTGCGACAATATCCATCCCGCCGGTTGACGCACCATGCTTTAGTGTAACACCGACACCTGTGCCGGCGAGAACACCGCCAAAAACAGCATTTAAAATAATATCTTCAGAAAGCGCCACAACAGGCAATACTTCCAGGAAAATTGTTGTAAACGCAACAGACACGACACTGTAAATGGTAAAACCTTTGCCAACCTTATACCAGCCCAATATGGCAACTGGAATATTCAATACAAATAAAATAATACCAGTTGATAAACCAATACCCAGAAAATCATTAAATATACTGGCAAAGAGCTGTGCTGCACCTGTAAACCCACTCGCATACACATTTGCTGAAATCAGGAAAAAGTTCAGCGACAAAGCATTCAGTACAGCACCAAATATGACAATAACGATCCGCCTGGCTTCTACTAAAAACACAGAACCCCTCCTTTTTAGCACACATGGTTATTTTTTATCATTATTTTTTGACTATTCGCCTTTATAGCTTTAAACTAAAGTAAAGTGTAACTTCCATCAGTGGGGTGTCTTTTCCCACTGATGGTTAGTTTAACAGAATCGGGGTGTTAGCGTTAACTCCCACTTGAACTTATTTGATTTACCCTTTTGTTCCTGTGATGGGAGTTCTACGGACGATTACACCGGGAAAAATAATAATTTCAGCGAATGTAGGTGAAAAAAATGACGATTAAAATCCTTGCAGATTCAGCATGTGATTTGTCCGAAGATCATTATAAAACATATGACATAGAAATGGTACCATTAACGGTTCATCTGGGGGATGAGGAATTCAAAGACAGTATCGATATCAAGCCAAAAACAGTCTATGACGCCATGCGGGAAGGAAAGAGCCCCAAAACATCCCAAGTATCACCGCAATCCTTTAAAGCTATTTTTACATCCTATGCACAAGCAAATCAACCCTTAGTGTATCTTGCTTTCTCTTCAGAACTGTCAGGTACATACCAGACCGCCAAAATGATGGAACAGGAAGTAAAGGAAGCATATCCGGGAGCTGACCTTCACGTTATTGATACAAAGTGTGCATCAATTGGATACGGGCTTGTTGTACTTCGCGCTGCCCAGCTTGCCAAAAAAGGAGCAGACAGTGATGAAATCGTTGAAACAGCAGGATATCATGCAAGAAACATGGAACATATTTTTACCGTCGATGACCTTGAATATCTTTACCGCGGCGGACGCGTCAGCAAAACCGCTGCATTTGTCGGTTCATTTCTTAAAATCAAGCCGATACTTCATGTTGAAGATGGTAAACTGGTTCCGCTTGAAAAAATACGTGGCTCCAAAAAGCTGCTGAACCGAATGCTCGACATAATGGAAGAGCGCGGTACCGACTTTTCCAGCCAGACAATTGGCATCAGTCATGGTGATGATGTCGAAACAGCACAAAAAATGGCAGCATTAATCAAAGCGAAATTCAAAACAGACGATATTCTGATCGAAATGGTCGGCGCAACCATCGGCGCACATGCCGGTCCAGGAACACTTGCCCTTTTCTTTTTAAATAAGGATTATAAGTAATATCGGTACTGATCCGGAATTTCTGGGTCAGTGTTTTCTTTGCGAAAATTTGGCAGCTGTCACTTGGACAGGTCGTGCCGTGTCACCGGCAAGAACTAGATTTTTATGGCCATCATTAAAAATATATCATCTATCATGATTCTTCTGCCCCCAACATATATTTCCGGTAAGACAACCTAAACCGGAAATGTAAAGGAGGGGTTGGGTGAGTATTTTTGAATTAATTACGATTTTTGAAACGGAGCGAAACCAGCCGCCGGAATCCATAAATGCCCTGTTGGATTTTTATCAGCAAAAATACATCACTGGTGATATTGACATAAATCACTACAGGAAAATTTATCATTACCTTCATCGCCAGGGTGCTATTTCAGCCCATGAGTATGCATAAGTGCGTGCTCGTCTTTCAATAGATTAGAGGTTAAATTGGCATGAAATCAGCGAGTCAGCCGATTAAGCGGGAAAGGGCCGTGCATTACGCATCTGCTTCCCGCTTTTTTTGTTTTCTGGTTAAATACATTATGCCCAGAATAAACACGATCATGGTTCCGGCGATTGGTGAAATCACCATCCAGTTCAGACCAGTATCCTCCTGAACAACATATACCTCAGCAGTCTCCCGAGGGAGTCCTATATTGAATTGTCCGTCTCCATTCGCCCGTACAAGGTTATCACCAAGCAACCCTTTCAACTGTTGATCCAATTCAATTCCATCAATTGGTATGACTTGCGATTCCGTGTCGTTATTAATGGCAATATAAACGGACTCACCGTCATAGGATCGCTTGAATAAACTCATGGCACCACTGGAACCCAACAATTCATAGTCCCCATGCTGTAATGGCGGAAATTCAGATCGGAGGGCAGAAATTCGGTTAATGAATTGTTCCAGATCTTCATCTGCACTGTTCCATTCCACTAACTGCTGATTATCGGGGAATTCCCCACCACCCATTGGGATTTCCGATCCCTGATAAATCATGGGAATACCAGGGGCGGTATATAAATAGGTTAATGCCAGCTTCCACGTCGTTAATGGGGTTCTTCCATTTTCCAGCAGTTTTTGGGTAAACCGTTCTTTGTATGGATTGTCCAGATAATTTAATCCTTCTAAACCATTATTTTGCGATTTTTCATAAATCTGCGTTATTGGCGTGCCTGCCTTGGCAAACACATTCGTCATAGGTGTGTAGAGTGCATGATTTTTCACCGCCTGGATGGACGTGTTTTCGGTAAGATCACCGGTATACGCTTCATCATCCAAAATATGGCCTAATAGATAGAATTCCGGATTATTTCCGCGAATATGTGCTGTTAATTCGTCTAAAAATGCCTGATTGACCTGATCAGCGGCGTGAAACTTATAACCATCTATATCCGCTTCCTCAATCCAAAAATCTGCTACATCCTTTATGAAATGCTGTACATCCGGATTGGACTGATCCAGCACAGCCGTTTGATCCAGCCATTGGAAAGACTGTGCATGATTGTTTTCCTTAATCCAATCATGCTTACCAGGATCTTCCACCATCATGTGCGTGCTGGAAACATAGTTCGTCACGAATTCAAGTACAATTTTCATATTACGTTTATGTGCTTCTTCCACCAGCCTTTGCAAATCTTCCATTGTTCCGAATTGCTCGTCCACTTCATAAAAATTCTCAATCCAATACCCGTGATAGCCATCAGGAGCGTTTTCCATAATTGGTGATAAAACGAGCGTTGTATAGCCCAATTCCTGTAAATGATCTAGTTGATCGGTAATCCCCTGTAAATCACCTCCATGATAAGCGAGCGGATCATCCAGGTCTACCTGTGCATCCAGTGACGTATCACCATTGTTAAAACGATCAACCAATATATCGTATATGATTTCACCATTTATGGCTGTTTCATGTTCAGCTGCCGACACCACTTGTGAAAAACCGGGAAATAGTGACATAAGCAGTATTATAAAGAATAGGCGCTTCATATGTGTTCTCCTTCATTTGTAATATCTTCCCTTTCCTATTATTAACCACGTATACCTGTAGTCAATGAAAAAAGCAAATTTGTCCAAAATACTTCATCATACTTTCTACTGTTATAATCAAAGCCGGCGTGTAAAAAGGGGCACGGCACGTATTTAAAAAATCCTGTCCCCCCTTTTTTATGCTTTCTTTCGATTGTAGATATAAAAGAAGGCTCATACTCGATATTCATTTTTGAACCATTCGTGTAGGTTGCCTGAACCGAACAAGCATGAAAAAGGACTCCCCCACAACAGGAAGTCCCGAAGCCCGCTAAAGCTTATGGCAAAAATCCGAAGCCCAACCGGCCGAAGCCTAAAATCAGCGTCAGAAGAACGGCAATGGCAAGCTGAATCCACCAGCTTTTTGTCGGCTCATTCCTGCCTGATTTTAAGCTGATATTTTCCATTGCAAAAATCACCCAGATGCCTGCCAATCCTTTAATGATTGCTTCCCCCATTTGCGGACCGTTAAAATAGGCCGCAAGCAATTCGCCGCCGGAATATAAAATCAGTAAATAGTCCAGCCGGAGAATCATTTGAACAATTTTAGCAGCTTTTGCATTACCCGATTTATTGAGTACAATCACAACAACGAAAAGAATAAATGCCAGCACCCATGAGGTTACGTGCAAATGTGTATTCATTTTTATTCGTTCCTCCTTGAAACATACTATTTCCTATTGTCATAGTACCTATCTTAACATGTCCCTTCAGGAAAATCATTTGAAAATTTGTTGAACAGTTTTCTCAAGTAAAAAAGAACAAAAACTGTTATACTGATATTGCAGTGGATTTTTAATTCGGAGGGATAATATGGCAAAAACAAGTCAGGAAATTATCGATCAGACACAGGAATATGGTGCGAAAAACTATCATCCGCTTCCTGTTGTAATAGCTAAAGCGGAAGGTGTATGGGTTGAGGATCCGGAGGGCAACCGGTACATGGATATGCTGAGTGCCTATTCCGCCGTTAATCAGGGGCACCGTCACCCAAAAATCATCAATGCACTTAAAAAGCAGGCAGACGCTGTAACCCTTACCTCACGGGCGTTTCACAATGATCAGCTCGGTCCATGGTATGAAAAAGTGTGCAAACTGACCAACAAAGAAATGACACTCCCAATGAATACTGGCGCAGAAGCAGTTGAAACAGCCATAAAGGCAGCCCGCCGCTGGGCATATGATGTCAAAGGCATCCCGGAAGGCAAAGCCGAAATCATCGCTGCTGAGGGCAATTTCCATGGACGTACCATGACAGCCGTGTCCTTGTCATCGGAAACGGAATATCAGCGAGGATTTGGTCCCTTGCTTCCTGGTATCAAAACAATACCATACGGGGATATTGATGCATTAAAAGAAGCCATTAATGAAAACACAGCAGGCTTTTTATTCGAACCAATCCAAGGTGAAGCGGGTATCATCATGCCGCCTGATGGATTTTTGAAAGAGGCATATGACGTTTGCGCTGAAAACAAAGTATTATATATGGCTGATGAAATTCAGGCAGGACTCGGGCGTACCGGTAAAATGTTTGCTTGTGACTGGGAAGATGTCACACCGGATGTCCTGATTTTAGGTAAAGCACTAGGCGGAGGTGTGTTCCCCATTTCCTGTGTTGTTGCCAATAAAGACATTCTCGGTGTTTTCAACCCTGGATCACACGGATCAACTTTTGGGGGCAATCCGCTGGCATCTGCAGTCTCAACGGCTTCGCTTGAAGTGCTGGAGGAAGAAAATTTGGCTGACCGATCGCTGGAACTCGGCAGCTACATGATGGAAGAACTTAAGAAAATCAACAACCCGAGCATTAAAGAGGTGCGCGGCAAAGGATTGTTCATTGGTGTTGAAATGACTGAAGCAGCAAGACCTTATTGTGAAGAATTGAAAGAAAAAGGTCTGCTGTGCAAGGAAACACATGAAAACGTCATCCGCTTTGCCCCACCACTGATTATTGAGAAAGAAGATCTTGACTGGGCCATTGTACGCATTAAAGAGGTATTAAATGGATAATTCAAGTGGAGGCTGCCCCTTGATGGCGCAGTCTCTTTACGTGCTGAATGCAGGGGAAGGCAGCCAGTTTGTTTTGATATGATAGTTACTGTTGATTTTTTGTCTTTTAACGATCGATTCGGTTCTCTTCTGCTGATTCTCCACTCTCTTCTGTTGATTCTCTCGTTCTTCTGTCGATTCTCCACTCTCTTCTGTTGATTCTCTCGTTCTTCCTGCTGATTTCAGAATTCTGCTGTTGATTCCTCACCCTTTCCTGTATAGACCAGCTACCCTTTTTCACGCAATGGCTGTTTTTGCTTATACGTAAGACTGCGCCAGACCCATTCAAGCGGACCAAACCTGTATCGGGCCATCCACCATTTACTGAAGAAAATCTGCAGCGTATACACGACAGCCACAATTCCCATTGCTTCAATCGGCCTGACGGAACCGTACAGTCCGATTCCGATACCGTAAAACAGCAGAAAACATATAACCGACTGGACAATGTAATTGGATAACGACATACGTCCGACATAACTGAAAGGTTTCAGTAATTTTTTGCCCAATCGGTTTTGGGCAAGCACTGTAATTGACAATAAGTAAAACAATGCCGAGGCAGTACCGCCAATATTATCCTGTATGTAGGAAAACCAAACAGGATTTCCGTATATGTATGGTCCCATTTTCAACCCAATAAACATGATCAGGCTTATAATCCAGGCTGTAGCAAGTTTCCGTTTATGTTTAACAGGATCATGCAGCCAGCGTTTCCGGGCAAGATACATCCCAAATAGAAACAATGGCAATAAAGTCGTTGCAAGCAGCAAATAAGAGAATAGGTCATTGGAATACAGCCAGTCATTTAAGTTCTGTCCTAAAATGACCGGTAGATTATCACTCACATAGTTCTCTTTTGCAGCATAAATGCCTGCCGTATTAGAACCGCCGAGGAAAGTTTTTGCCTCGTATAACATGGCAGTATAAAGATAGACGCTGACACCGAGCATACATGTCCCCCATATTAAAATTGTTTTATCGCCGCGGTGTACAAAAGCTATGAAAAACAGCCCGATAATACCATATGATAATAAAATATCGCCATGCCAGATCAAAAATGCATGAACCAATCCAAATCCGATCAATATAACAAGTCTGCGCAATAAAAACGAACTGACATCAATGCTTTTTTCCACCAGACGTTCTTTTAAAATTTGCAAGCCAAAACCAAAAAGAATCGAGAACAATGTGTAGAAACTTGCCTGAAAGAAAACATCAATCAATACTTGTGTGAATTGGTCAATTGCCGAATTCCAGGCATCCTCCTCCCCCCCATATAAAAAATACGGCGCCGAGAATGCTCCGATATTCACCACAAATATGCCTAAGATGGCAAATCCTCTGGCTGCATCAATCCACATCATACGTTCGTATTTTTGCAAAGGTACTGCAGTATTCATTTTTCCACCGGCCTTTCTAAACAATTAAAAAAATATGCTTTAAGTTAATTTCCGAATCCGGTTCCTTGCATTTTTCATTCTGAAATGTAAGGATGCAGCATGCTATTATCTGCCATGATACTAAATAGATACGTTATACTCACCTTTCCTGTTTCACAATTTGGTTTTGATACATAAATTATAGAGAAGGAGGACGTTACGATGCCAGCAAAAGTAGGTGCCGTAAAAGTGAATACAATCGATAACGCAAGCGTCTTCAATATTGGGGATGTTTATTCGATGTGCCCGGAAAGTACTGCAAAAACCTATGCTGGCGGCGGGTCTTTCATCACCGGGGACAGAGCTTATATTAGACTCGGGCAGTCCATGACATATGTATCGGACCAAGACAAAACAGATCAAAATATAACTTAGTAACGGAGTGTTTCGTATGAACTTTGTCATTCATCAATCGATATCCATTCATTTAATCAAAGTAGGAGCCATATCAAACTCATCTGTTTTACAAATAGGCAGTACCGGAAGCATCCAAGCTCAATCGGATATTCATAATACAGGTGGTTTCACGGAACCTGCTGAACCCGCTGAGCCTGTGGGTCAACATGCGATCATCCGGCTGCAGCAGCCCGGTTAAAATCACAATTGAAATTGATACGCATATGTTATGGATAGGTCTTTGCCTAAACAAGGAGGGCACACTTATATGAACAGCTGGAATCAATATGTCTATAACCTCTATCAGCGTATCGATGAACAGGATCGAACTATCCGGTCACTGGAAACAAGAATACAGCAGCTTGAAAACAATCAGCAAAACCAGCAGACGCCGGAAAGAATTGAATATCACTTTGACCAGCTGAAAATCGAAAACCTCAATGGGACACTGCATATCGGCGCAGCACCGGATGATTTAAACAACATAGAAGACTTTTCGGTGCCGGAAGCCGGTAATTCGACCATCAAGCAACAATTGCTGCCGGATTTAAACACGTATTTAAATGAACATGGGAAGCAGCTCATTCGGGATCTTGCAGCCCAGCATCATGTTGCGATGGATCATATCGATCCGAATATATTGATAGAAGATATGGCAAAACAGCTTCCCGAACGAATTGCACATTACGAAGCAGAGGCCAGACAAAACAAACAAGAACTTAATGAAGAACAGTTAACGTTTCATATAGGTGAGCAAATCAAACGTGAAATTTATCACTCATTAAACAAATACATGGAAGGGACTGATCAGCACAATGAATATGGAGGTTCATAATTTGGGGATGCATGTTGGCCATGTAGAGGTCGATACGGTTACGGCATCATCTGTATTTTTAATCGGTGATAATGATGCATTTGTCCTGTCATCCTTTTTTGATACACCACCTGAAGCAACTGCTTTAGGATCGATTGTACCACTAACAGGATGAGGTGACTTGCTATGCCAAAACGAACTGCTGCTGTTGATAAAATCAATCTTAATGGATTAACGTACAGTGGAATTTTCAATATAGGTGACACGAAATATGCCAGACCACACGCAAAAGGGATCGCTGTACAAAAAGAAGGTGCTACTTTTCATGAAGATGATGGCATTTATTTTAAGAATTATTCACTATTTAAACGGGAAGCAAACTGGCCGACAACCATAGAAGAAGTACAAAAAAATACACTTCATCACGATGAAACAATTCGAGTGGACAATGTGAAGATCATCGGTGTCAGCCAAACGGCCATTTTCCAGATTGGCAGCATTGACCAGGTATACAGCGAAGCCAGAATCAAGCATATCCGCATATATTTAAAACCGGATCCAGATTAGAAACACAGTATTCGCCGCGTATTATAGCGAATAGTGAAATTTTTCTTATAAGGTCAATAATCATTTATACTTTTTGACGTTACAAAAACATGTCAGATTCATAAACTATCATAACCATAATCCGAAGAAGGTGTTTTCATGCCATCAATTGTAGGACCGATTAAAATAAATAGTGTGGATGGAGGCGTCATCAATTTTGGTGACTCATTTTATCTTTCACCTAAAAGCACATCAAAAACAAGCTCCGGTTCAGGTTCCTTTAATACCGGGGACTTTCTCAATACCAATAATGGGGTAAGCTCAACAAACCCGATTGATCCTGACATTAATGACCAGAACGTTTCAGCAAATGCTTAAAAAGCTGCTCACAATTGTATGAGCAGCTCTTTTCTGTTAGGCCCGGAATCAAGTTTTTATGGCGCTGAAATTTCGTCCGAAATAAAATCTCCCTCTACTAAATATTCGCCAGGTTCACTAAATGTTTGGGTTATTGTTTGAATATAGCCGGGCATGACCATTGCGTTGACACTCGTACCGGCAATTTGAAACCAATGCGTGACATCCTTTGAGGTCATGATAGGCGTCACTTCAGATCCTGCCAGAATTTCCATTTCACTTGGTGTGAACATGAACCCTTCAAGCGTCATGATCACTTCGTATTTATTTTCACCTGTTTCATAGAAACCAGGTTCGTCAAATGGTTCAATATCATTGACCTTCTGCAAATCAATGGTCTCTGTATTGGCTTGGCGATCCCATCCCTAATGCGAACATCTGATAACCTGTCAATAACATAAAACCATGAATCATAACACTGCTTAATGTCAGCCAAATTTTTTCGTGACGGTGCATCATCCGCTGCCTCCTTTTTCAAATATCAACCCGAAACATATATAACCAAAAGATTGCAGCATACAATAGAAAAATAAAGCCATCCACGAAAATCATCGATGAAGCAAATGTTCCTTTTAGTGAATGCCTCTGCTTCCCGTTTTTGTCCGTTTTCTCTTTTGGTTAACGTTATCCATCTACGTAAACCACCTCCCTTTGGATTTCTTACCTTTATTTATCATCGGGGTTCATCAAAGTGAACTGTATCACAGCAGCGTGTGATTTATATGACATTTTGAAACCAGAAAAGATTTTTCATCGCAAAATAAAAGCCAAACCCTTGACATACCAGGGTTTGGCCAGTAGGAAAATACGTTTAATCTGTAACAATTTTACCATATTTCCTTCATCAAATTTCCAATTCCAGCTGTCTGGAAAAGAAATAAAGATAAGCTGATTTCACCGGTTCTTTCCAGATACGTTCCAATGCCTGTTTGTAAAGGCGTATTTGGACTTCATAACGTTTCAGCAGATTGTCTTTTACACGATCAGTCACTTCACCTGAAATGGAATCTGTTTTGTAATCCAAAATAATCCAGCCATCTTCCATTGGAATGGCACAATCAATGACACCTTGAATTAATACCTGTTCATCTGTTTCACTCGTCCACTCTGCATAAGCCTCTTTTGCCGGCAATGTCAGACTGAACGGCACCTCACGATAAACAGTCGGCGCATTCATGACCAGTCGGCCGATAGCTGTTTTGTAAAACTGTTCAATCGCAAGCAAATCAATGACCTCTGCCTCCTGTTTTGTGAGGATTTCACGTTCAACCAGTGATTCCACAAATTCGGCAATCGCTTCAGACTGCATTGCCTTTGTTAATGGTATGTGCTGCATCACCGTGTGCATGGCGGTACCACGCTCTGCAGCTGTAATCGTCTGTTGTTGCTGCATAAAGGCAGGTCGTTTGACAATCGGCGGCTGAAACTTCTGAACAAGCTGATCACCGCTGTATTCATCCTTGATCTCGCGCTGCCGTTTGATTTCCGTAACAGTTTGTTTCGCACGGGAATGGGCTGCCTGTTGAAATGGATAAACATAAGATAACCGATTATCAACCGCCTGCTGGTATGCATTGTCATCGATATCGAGCATTTCCCAGTTTACGATGTTCTCTTTCAAATCACCGTCTTCCTGAGTGGACGTCTCATCCAAATTCGTATAAGAGCTTCCATGTACAACGGATACTTTCCAGTCGGACGGATCAATACGGATGGCTTCAAGCACTTGATCGGAAACGTCCATGGTGCGCAATGCATCATTCGTCTGATGGCGGATTAATGCAGGTCCAATCCAATCCAGGTATGTCTTTGATTTCACTCGGTAATGTGCCGGCAATATCCAATCGGAATGATCGATTATCTGTTCCCATTTTTCCTGCTTTTTGACAAAGGATGCCACATTCCCGACCATCAGAAGTTTCTCTTTCGCCCGTGTTAATGCCACATATAAAACACGCATTTCTTCTGCGAGCGCCTCTCGCAATTTTTCTTGTTTTAAAGCGTGGTAATACAATGTTGGATATGTTATTCGTTTGACCGGGTCAATATATTTACTGGCAAAGCCGAGATCCTTATGCAGTAAATAACGCTGATTCAATTCCTGCATATTAAACTGTTTATCCATCGCACCAAGAATGACAACCGGAAATTCCAGTCCCTTGCTTTTATGAATCGTCATAATTCGGACGACATCTTCCTGTTCGCTCAATGCCCGGGCGGCACCCAGGTCATCTCCGCGTTCTTCCATTCGCTCAATAAACCGTAGAAACCGGAATAATCCGCGAAATGATGTTGTTTCATAGCCCCGTGCCCGATCGTAAAGTGCCCTCAGGTTAGCTTGCCGCTGCCGCCCTCCAGGCATTCCGCCGACAAAATCATAGTAACCGGTTTCCCTGTAAATCTGCCAGATAAGCTCTGATAAAGCGCCCTGACGTGATACACGGCGATAACGTTTCAGTTTTTCCAGGAAATGAGCCGCTTTAATCGCTGTATCATCTGTGTTTTGCTGATGGAATGCCTTTAATGCGTCGTAATATGATCCTCGTCTATCGGCTAATCGAACCTGGCTGAGTTCTTCTTCATTCAATCCGACGATCGGTGATTTCAAAACAGAAGCTAGTGGAATATCCTGTCTTGGATTGTCAATCACTTTGAGCAGGTTCAGCATGATTTTGACCTCTATTGCATCGAAATAACCAGTTGAAAGCTCGGCATAAACAGGAATCCCCTGTTTTTTCAACTCGTCCATAATAGTCGGTGCCCATGTCATCGAACGCAATAAAATAACCACATCACGGTACTGCATATCCCGTTGTGTATCGGTTGTTTTATCATAAACCTTTAGCGTATCAGCTTCCCTCTGGCCGATCCATCCTTTGATCTTTTCGGCATATGCCCGTGCTTCAAGCTGCGCCTTTTCCAGATCCTGATAGTCCTCCTCTTCCGATGACAAATCCTCTTTTTCGTCAGGTGATTCACGGTCGATAATGACAAGTTCAGGCTCCGGTTCGGTATACGGCAAATGATCGTACATATTATTGGCATAAATCAATTCAGCATCTGCGTCATAATTGATTTCACCTAAATCCTCATCCAAAATCTGGCGAAAAATGTAATTAGTGCCTGTGAGGACTTGTTCCCGGCTTCTGAAATTACTTGCCAGATCTATCCGTTTGGCGGACAGTGCTTCACGCTTAAATCGGTTATATTTGTCAATAAACAGTGATGGCTCGGCATGGCGGAAGCGGTAAATGCTTTGTTTTACATCACCGACCATAAACATGTTACCGGCACCTTCCTGGTCACTTATCAGCGACAAAATGGTCTCCTGGACAAGATTGGTATCCTGATACTCATCCACAAGCAACTCGGTAAATTGCTCCCGCAGATTGACCGCCACATTGGATGGTTTCACCACTTTTTCATCTGATGTTTCTTCCATTAACAGCTGCAGGCAATAATGTTCAAGGTCGGAAAAATCAACGATCGCCCGTTCCCGCTTTTCTTCGGTAAAACGCAATTTGAACTGCTTCACCAATTCCGTCAGCTGCCTGATAACTGGAGCTAATTCCTGCATATCTGCAATATGACTTGCCAGATTACGGCTGAACCACCCTTCTTTCATTTCGTTCCAGCGTTTTTTATAACTGTCACGCAGATTTTTCACTTTTTCTTTTTTCGCTTCGTTACACTCGACTTTTTTTCCGGATAATCTGGTAAATGAACTGGACACCATAAACGTCTGCAAATGATTCCATGAACCAAGATGTACTTGCGCTTCCTGCAAATTGGCAAGATCGGATTCAATTGCATCGGCGTATTGATATGGCCCATCACTTTCCCGTGTCAAATTCATCGCCCGATTCATTTCCTGCTCGATGGCGTCAAGCTCATTTTTTAATTCTTTTTTGATGATCGACAGCCACTCCAAATCATCTTCCTGCCAGTTGTCCGGAATGTCATAAACGTCCGCTAGCTCATCAAGCCATGTGTCCGGCCAGGGGTTTTGCATGGCAAATGTGTATAAATCAAGAACAAGACTTTCTACATCTGTATCACTGCGGTCACTGGAAAAACGATCAACCACCGCAAAGAAGTTCTGCTGATCGGTTCCTTGTGATCCATACCATTCTTCAAACAGGTCGTCGATCACTTCCTGTTTGATCAAATCGGCTTCCATATCATCTGCTATCCGGAAAGCAGGATCAATATCAAGCAAATATGCATATTGCCTGACAATTTCAAGACAGAATGAATGCAAAGTCGAGATGGATGCGCGCTGCAGCAGTGATAATTGTTTTTTCAAATGGCTTGAAGCGGGATCTTCGGCCAGTTTCTCCTCCAGCGCCTCCCCGATCCGGTTGCGCATTTCCTGTGCTGCTGCATTCGTAAATGTCACAACGAGCAATGAATCAATATCAACAGGATTTTCGTTCCGGACCAGTTTTTGGACAATACGCTCCACAAGGACAGCTGTTTTTCCCGATCCAGCTGCAGCGGAAACAAGCACATCACGACCATCCAGGAAAATCGCTTCTTCCTGTTCTTTTGTCCAGTTGACCATTATGATCCCTCCCTGTAAAGTGAAACTTCATCCAGCGGGCGCTTTTCCCCACAGATGAAAAGGAACAAAGGCTAAGAACGCAACGACCTGTTGCAACGCCTTTGTGACCTGCTTCGTGCAGGCCCGAACAGAATCGGACCTTAACGGACAGCTGATTCCCACTTAGCTTCCTTGATTTCTTTGAAATCTTGAAGTGGGGATCTTGCTGCCCGTTAAGGCGGGGTAACGGAGCTTTTCCAGAATTTCTTCATCCTTCATATCGGTCAGCTTGCGGTAGTTGTTTTCCTCTAGAATTGGATCAAACTGACAAACGGATCTGAATGGACAATAGGTGCACGCTGTTTGCTGCTTATGCTGATATGGATTCAGATGCACGCCGCCGGATGTCATATCAATGCCCGCTTGCATCATCAAATGGTGAATGTGCTGCTGCAGACTCCCGAATGTTTCATTGTCGGCAATCCTGGAGCCACTGTAGAACCCGCCGTTCTTTTTCACGCCGGCAGGGATGATTTGGCTCCTGCCCGATTCAAGTGATGTATCCATCAGTTTGACGATCTCTTCATCCGACAGCAATAGTCCCTGCATCTTATATTTCTTGAACAACTCTTTTTCAATTTCAGCATCAGACATTTTCATTTTGCCAGAAATCATCGGGTTGTGTACGTGGAAGTAGAGCACGCCGGCCGGTTCTGCTTTCACCCCGAGCCATTGTTCAGACTGGGACAGCACAACATCCAAATATGTCAGCATCTGAAGTGCCAGCCCGTAATACACTTCCAAAAGATCCAGTCCTTTTTCACTCGATTTATAATCAATGATCCGTAAAAATAATCCGTTTGCACCTTCCGCTTTATCAACACGGTCAATCCGTCCACGCAGCATTAATTCAAACCCGTTCGGCAGCTGAAGTGTAACCGGATGAAGTGTCTGTTTATCACCAAACCCAAGCTCCAGCCCGACAGGTGAAAATTCACTCTTTCGTGCCTGTTCACTTAAAATATACGTTGCTCTCGTAATAACGTCCTGAAGCTTTTGCTGAATATATTTGTAGCGATTGGAGCTGTGCAAAATCTGATGCTGCAGAACAGGTGCAAGATTTTCAACGGCCTGTTTGGCATACCCTGCACTCTCATGTTCGGTTAATTGAGAAAAATCCTTGCCTTCAGCCTGAATCCATTCAGTAATTTTTTTCAGTGCTTCATGGAAAAGCTGTCCAATATCAGGTGCATCAAGCTTATACGTTTTTCGTTCCTGCAGCCTGAGACTGTACTGGGCAAAATGCTGATAGGAACAGCGGTAATAGGATTCCAGCCTTGATACACTCGCCTTTACCTGTTTCGGGTAAAGCTGTTCGATCGTTTGTTTTGTCAGGTTAACCGGGCGGTTCTGATAATACAGGCTTTGCAAAATAATATAAGTCGTATGGTATTTTGGATGATTGCGGATATACCAGTTCAGGACATGCCACCATACCGTTTTTATCGGATATCCTTTGCGGCTGCGGGCCAACTGGGCCGTTAACGCCGCTCTTGTTTTTATTGGTGTGGTGATAAACCGTTCGGCATCAACCAGCTCATCAGGATCCTGCAGCAATAGATGGTCACAGCATTCAGGGAATAGGTCTTCTACCCGCTTAATCAGCTGTGATGGCATTTTTGCTTTTCCTTCTTCATCGCTGAGCGGATAACTGATCCATAAATAGTCATTCGCTGAGGTAAAAGCGAGATACATATAAAACCAGTCATCCAACAGCTGCCGCTTGCTGCTTTCCGACAGCTGCAGGCCATGTTCTGCCAAAATGTCCCGCTCCTGCTCATTGATCATCCCATCTTCTGACGGCTTTATCGGCCATGTGCCATCATTGACACCAAGCAGAAACGAACATTTCATACCGCTGATTCGGGAACGGTCAATCGTACCGACAATCACATGGTCAATACTTGGCGGTACGTGAGCAAATGTGAGTGATTCGAAGCCGGCCTCGATAGCAGCCCGGAACGTTTCCATCGTCATCGTCTCATCCCCGGCCATTTCCACCATTTCATCCAGCAGCTGAATGACGGCGTTCCATACCTGTTCCTGCTCACGTGCTTTTTCAAGTTGTCCTTCTGCATCATATGTTTCCCGCATTATTTCGAGTCTCGCAGGTACATCGAGTTTTTCCAGCAGTATATAAATGATTTCACACCGTTCCCGTACTGTTTCAGCCTGTCTGATATTCTCGTCAAATGCCTGCAGTGCCCTGGCAACTTGTTTCCGGTATGCGTTTATCCTTTGTTGTGTTTCTTTTTCTGCATCTGTTTGTGCCGATTGGTCAAAGCCGCGGAAACGCTGAAAAACCCATTCGTCATCACCAAGCCATTGCGCACGTGACCGGATACCATACTCCAGCACATAATTTTCCAGCTCATCAATCGCATCATCATCAAGCGGGTACTTCGCTTCAGTAGACGGGATGAACCCGGTTTTCAGCACTCGAAAAACAGCATCATAACGCCAATTCCCCTCAACGATATCCATTACAGAACGGATCAATTCAATCAGCGAATGATTCAACATGCTGCGTTTCTCATCAATAAATACAGGAATATCATGGTCAGCGAAAATCGTATCAATCAAATCATGATAGACATCAGTCTGGCGAATAAACACCGCTATATCCTGAAAACGGTAATGTTCCTCTCTTACAAGACGGAGAATTTCCTGGGCAACCCCTTCTACTTCTGCACGCGGATGAACTGCCTCAGCAATTTGGATGGGCACTTCTCCGTCATACACAGGTGCAGGCCTTACATCAAAATGCTGCTCCAAATGGGCAAAATACGGACGATCACGTAATCTGCCGTCTTTCGGGTCTAATAGAATTGGCCCGTTTATTGGGATCCTATTCTCCTTAGCAATTGTTTGCAGTGCATCATAGGTTTCTTTTGTCTGATAAAATAAGTCCAGTTCGGAAAGCGTATCTTTTTCCGGGATATCTGTTGTCAAAGCAACCGTTACGGAATGGCATTTTTTCATCAATGCTTCCACAACGAGCAACTCCTTCGGTGAAAACCGGTGAAATCCGTCCAGATAAATGTCAGCATTCTCAAGCAAAGGTGCATCCTTTATTTTATCAGCAAGCATTTGCAGCTGGTCTTCACTATCAATATACTTGCCCTGAAGAGCGTGAATTAAATTTTCATAGATATAGACCAAATCATTCAACTTTCCCGTTAACGCTGCCTCACCGGGTTCCTTATGGACAAATTGCTGCATCTGTTGCATTTGCATATACAACATTTCAGGTGTAATCCGGTATCGCTTGAACTCGGTTATCATATTCTCGAGCTGTTCCAGGAATCCTTGTTTTTCCAAAGCCTTTTGAAAAACCTGCCATTCACTTTCTTTCTCCGCGATAATTTTACGGAGCATCATCTGGGTTCCAACTGAACTGATAAATTGCCTTGTCCCGCCGCCGGTTTCCTGAAGCACTCGCCATGCCAGCCTAGAAAAGCTGACAACCTGAGCACGGATGCTTCCTTTAATTGTTTCGTTCTGAAATAATGCATATTCCTGCTGAAAAGTCATTTGCTCCGGCACAATATAAAAGATGGGCGACCCTTGTGGATTTTCGGCCAATTTTTTCCGTATGTCACTTAAAATCCGTTCACTTTTACCGGTTCCTGCTCTGCCTAATAAAAATCGGATTCCCATAAACTTCTCCCCCTGCAATCAGAAAAACCGGCATCTGTCTGAGCTTGCAGCAAACGCCGACAGTTTTATAAGGTTAACCACAATTTCGGATGTTTTTCTAAAGGTTGTTTTGAATGAAACTGAAATATTCTAGGTGTTCTGAGCAGTCCGAATACACGTAGACTCCTTGAAAAAGGAAAGCACTTTTCTTCGTGCGATGTAATGCTGGAAGCCTTCCTTTTCCTGCGGGAACAGTGACCAAAGTGAGACTCCCACAGCGAGGTACGAGCGAGAAGGCTCACGAGTCACCCGCGAAAAGCGACAAGCGGAACATCTATCGAGTAAGCTCCGAGTTGCGAGGAGCATATGCTTCTCCGAAATAACTTTCAACATGACGAGCATGTGTATTCGGGCTGCGGATTAAGTATCAACAATCTATGTTAAAAGAGCCAACAATAAAACCTATTTCTCATTTTATCAGAGAAACAGGTTTTGTGACACTTTCCAAACATATGATCTTTATCCGAAACTTAATGTCATTTCCGAAAATGGCCAGTATTTGATATCGACTTTCCCGACAAGCTCTCCCACTTCAATGAAGCCGATCTTGCGGCTGTCGAGACTATCCCTGCGATTATCACCCATCACGAACAGTTTTCCTTCAGGCACTTTGGCCAAGCCTGTGACACCTTCCAGCGTGAAATCCTCTGTGTATGGTTTGCTGTCAGCCACTTTCTGAAACGGATCTAAAAATTTCTCCTGTACATGTTCTCCATTAATATACAGTTTATCATCTTCGTAAGTAATTTCATCACCAGGCAGTCCAATCACACGTTTCACATAATCATTTTGTTCATTTGCATGAAACACAATAATATCGAAGCGGTCAACGTCTGTCAGATTGTAGACAACTTTATTGACCATTAGCAGATTGCCATCATACAGCGTTGGTTCCATTGACTCTCCGTTTACGACATAACTGGCAAATAACCAGGATCGGAACATAATCGCCAGGACTGCTGCTGCCAGCATGACTGGGATTATACTACGAAAATAGCTTTTTCTCATTCCAGCTTTCCTCCAGGATATTGGAACTTAGCTGACTTTTCCGCTTTTGCTAAGATCAGAAAGTATAATATGGTATCTGATCTCCGGAAAAATGATGCTGAGCCTCGTTTTTCTACTAGCATACCCTGATCATTTATTTTTTAACCTGGTCTCTTTCGGAAATCTCTTTTATCATGGTTTTCCGCTGCAGACGCCGTTCAATATATTTTCCGAACACCCAAAATAATACAATGCAGATTCCGACAACAATGGTTCCGACAGGATTTTTAGCAAACTCAAAAATACTTGAACCTACAAAGGCGATGGAAAAAATCATGACCGACTTACCCATGAGTACTGCCAGAATAAATTGCTGCGTACTTATTTTCGAAAGCCCTGATACGACGTTGATTACCGATGATGGGGAGAATGGGAAACACATTAATAGAAAGAGCGGACCAAAGCCATGCCGTTCCACCCATCCAGTGACCCGGCGCACTTGCTTGTTCCGTTGTATCACCTTGAATATACGCTTGTCCCCCAGTTTCCGGATGACCAAAAATACAAGTATCGCACCGACACATGCGCCAATCCAGGATAATATAAACCCTTCCCATAAACCATACGCTGCGGCATTGGCAAACACAAACACGACTAACGGCAAAAATGGAAGAAACGCCTCGATAAACGGCAATAAAATGCCTGGCAATGGGCCAAGGCTTTCATATTCATTCAGTAATTCCAGGATAAACTCATCCATTTTTTCCTGTTCAAGCCAAATTCGCCAATCCATAATGCTGATGTTAAGCAAATACATGTGTTCATTGTCCCCTATTCTTCTCAGTGGTTTTCTTCATCTGCTATTCAGTATAACTATTTTTATTTTAAAGTAATCGTCCGTTTATGCATGCAGCGCTTGTCCAAAAGTTTCCTCGTTTTATGCTTCTGCTGATAGAATACACGTGCCTCTTTCTCTTCATTTTACCTTAAATCTTTTTTTTGGTATATTTTTTGTTTATTTTATCATATAATAAACATGGAACAAATGTTCGTTCACGGAGGAGATTACATGCGTTATCTGAACGATGAAGAATTACAGCTGGCTTCACGCTTCCTGTTTCTTTCGATGGCGATGGTTGTGATTCAGCAAGATATGCAACGTATCCGGCAAGGAACTTTTAAAATCAAAGAACCTTATATAACACTTTTGGAAAAAATGAATACCGAAGCAGTCAATGAACGAAGGGAACTGCGAAAGATAATGAAGGATAAAAAGATTCAGGTCATTACATTGAATAAAAATGATTCGTTTTCATCCTATCTATTTCTTTGCAGAGGACGTGAAGAAAAACGTAACTACTTTAACCCGGCAATCCGCAAAAAAGTGGAAGCAATCATTCAGGAGCTTATGCAAAAGGCTCTGCCGCCACATCGACATTATGCCGCTGCAGATACTTGATGCGATTATCCAATAAATACCGGTACTGCGCAGTCCTTTGTACCTGGTTAAGCATCGAGCCAAATGAAACATCCAGAAGAATGGATTTGTGATTTTTGAAGATAATTTCCGTCTGCCTTCCGGGTCCCTGATTGACCTGATTAATATGTGAATGGGCAATCCATGAGCACTTCGGGTTGTTTGGGGAGGTTGTCGGGAAAAAATACATGCCGCTGGTCGGGTCAATGGAAATGGGCGCTTTATGTGTAATGCCGCATATGCCGCGAGTTCCGTCCTGACGGCCACGCAGACTGCTCCCAAAGAATTTGCATGCATGATCAATGATTTTACTTGGAGAAAAGTGAATAAAGAATTCTTCCTGCTCTTCCAATACACACGTACTAGTATTGCCGTTTTCATCCTGCTGTGGAACAACTGCCATTGTAAGGGGAGTTACTTCATAAGATGGAGAGTGAAAATGGTCTATCATTATATTTCATCCTTTCATGTAGCATGAAAAGAAAGAGGCATATGTATAATTTACCAATTCAGCATGAAAAAGGCAATAGAAAATTTGATTTTTCTTAAAATTGTTTTCAGAAATATGAACGCTTACCAAATCCATTATGGTTTCAATAAAGGTCAATTTCTGACCGTTAAAACCACAAAAGGATGTCCGCATGATCTGGACACCCTGTTTCCATTATTGTTCGATTTGTTCACGTAAGTTTTTCCGCAATATTTTTCCTGTTGTGTTTTTCGGTAATTCATCCAAAAACGAAATCTTCGATGGAACCTTGTATTTAGCCAGATGACCCTTGCAAAACGCCAATAAATCCGGCTCATTCAATTCAGTATCTTTTGCTACAACGAAGGCAAGGACGGATTCCCCTGTCTCCGGATGCGGTGTACCAACAACAGCTGCCTCTGCGATCCCTGGATGGTCATACAGCGTCTCTTCCACCTCACGCGGATAGACGTTGTAACCGCCGACGAGAATCATATCTTTTTTCCGGTCAACAATGTAAAAATAACCCTCATCGTCCATCCGCGCCATATCACCGGTGTGCAGCCATCCATCTTTTAAGGCGGCTGCTGTTTCTTCTCCCAGTTTGTAATAGCCTTTCATCACGTTTGGCCCGCGGACGATTAATTCACCAGCCTCACCTGGCGGAACTTCCTGGCCCAATTCATCGACGACCTTATTGTCCACATTGACAATGCTCCTACCAATCGAACCTGACTTGGGCGGGCGATCCAACGGGTTAAAACATGTGACCGGTGATGCCTCTGATAATCCATAACCTTCAGAAACTTTTACGTTAAACGTTTGTTCAAAGTTTTTTAACAATGACACAGGCATCGCGGCTCCCCCTGAAATACATAAACGGATGCCGGTAAAGTAATCCTGATGATTATCAGCACTTTGCAGCAAATAGTTATACATCGTCGGTACACCGGCAAAGACAGTAGCGTTATGATTTTGGGTAAGCCGGAAAACTTCCTGCGGTGAAAATTTCGGCATAATCAGCACCGTACCGCCATTCATCAGTGGTGCATTCAATGCTACCGTCAGACAAAACACATGGAACATTGGTAACGCAGCAATCACACGATCCTCTGCGTTGATGGTTAAATAATCAGCAACATCTTTGGCATTTGAATAGATGTTTTGATGGGACAGCATCGCACCTTTAGGCTTGCCGGTCGTTCCGGAAGTGTACAGTATAATCGCCGTGTCTTCATCATCTGTGCCCGGATCTTTGAATTCAAGACTGCCTTCGGCCACCATTTGTGATAACGATTTCATTTTTGAGGACAAAGGGCTGTTTGCTAAGGATAGATCATCCTCGCTTTCACAGGATATGTAATATTTTACATCCGGAAGCTGATCCTGAATCACTTCAAATTTTTCCAGTAACACATCCATTGTGATAATTCCCTTGACATCACCATTTCTCAAAATATAAGACATTTCGTGTGATGTGTACAATGGATTGATCGGAATGACAACGGCCCCCATCCGCAGTGCACCATACAATCCGATGATAAAGTATGGGCTGTTGCTGACAACAAGGGCAATGTGATCACCTTTTTTGTAGCCGAGCTGCTGCAGGCGGGAAGCAAATTTCGTAACAGCAACGTCCAGCTCCATGTAACTTGTTTCCTTATCCTGAAAAATGTATGCCGTCTTGTGACGGTTTTTTCTAGCTGTCATCGATAATTGTTCTGATAAATTCACGTTTTCTCCCCCTTTGATATGAATGAATAGTCATTCATTTTATATTAATTGTAAAATACTGATAATAAAAATTCAAGTGAAAGCGTTTGCTGAATGGGATGCCGCCTTATTAGAGTGAAGGATGAGATTAGAGGGCAGAGCGGCGGAAATTGGCGAGAATGCCAATTTGATATTGAAACATACCCGAAATGTTATCAAGCCTTATCCTTTATATATAAAGAAAAAACCGACTGCTTATCATAAGGAGCCGGTTGTTCTGTACTAATACAGCAACTTAATAAATTCATCTTTTGGAATCTTGCCAAGGTAATGCGGTACATCAACATCTGCCAGTGCTTCCTCGATTACTTTTCGCTCATGGCGTACACCTGTCAATGCATTTTCCAGATCGCTGACTTCTCCCAATCCAAAGAAGTCCCCATAAATTTTGCAGTTTTCGATGATGCCGTTATTGACGTCGAGTCTTACATCAACAAGTCCCGCATCAAATTTATGTGACGCCCGTACGTTAAATTTGGGCGATTTGCCATAATTCCATTCCCATTTTTGGTAACGGTTCTCGGAAATCCTGTGAATTTCTTTCCAGTCCGCTTCAGTTAATTTATAGCGTGGAACTTCCTTGACATCCTCCACATCGAAAATATGTTTCAGGATCATCTCTTTAAACTCGTCCATTGAAATTTTTTCATCCAGATACTCGGAAATGTTGGCAACACGGCTGCGAATTGATTTGATGCCTTTTGATTCGATCTTTTCCTTATTGACGTTCAAGGCTGAAACGACATTTTCAATTTCCGAGTCGAGCATCAATGTTCCATGACTGAACATCCGACCTTTAGTTGAAAACATCGCATTTCCGGAAATTTTACGGCCTTCTACAGCAAGATCATTCCGGCCTTTCATTTCCGCTGGCACACCCAGTTTGTTCAACGCTTCAATAATCGGCTGGGTGAACTTGGCAAAGTCCTGGAAACTTTCCCCGTCATCTTTTGTAATAAAGCTGAAGTTGAGATTTTGCTCATCATGATAGACCGCGCCACCACCGGAAAGACGCCGGACAACTTTGATGCCGTTCTCATCCACATAGTCCGTGTTAATTTCTTCAACACTATTTTGGTTCCGTCCGATAATGATCGAGGGTTTATTGATGTAAAACAGTAAATATGTATCTTTTTCCCCGAAATTCTGCAATATATATTCCTCTATCGCCAGATTAATCGTCGGATCAGTAATTCCTTCATTGTCAATGAATTTCATGAAATAACCTCCCCTAGCACAATTATTCAACATCTATTAGTGTAATAGAAACGCGGAGGATAATCAAAAATTATGACTTTTTCCCCAGACCAGCCCTTCTTTAGCCAGCTGAATACTTCCGGAATAAAATGCTTTAGCTTCTTTTACCAGATCGTTGTTATCACGATATTGCGGCAGATGGCTGAGAATCAATTCATCGACATTCGCTTTGTCTGCAATCATCGCTCCCTCTTTACTGGTCATATGTCCTGCTGCCGAACCATCCTGATCCGCATAAAAGTTGCAGTCCGTTACCAGGAGATCAGCATCTTTGGCAAAGTCGTACCACGCTTCCTTAAAAGCTGTATCCGCAGTATAAACGATTACATCTTCTCCGTTTGTAATACGCATACCATAGCATGGTACTGGATGGACTGTTTTTAAAAAGGTGATGGAAAATGGACCAACTTCCAATGTTGCAGCCGGGTCATATGCAACCCCTTCTGTATGCTTGTGTGTCAATGACTTGAAGCCATACTGATCCTCTTGATGCCCATAAATCGGCAACACTTCCTTTCGATCACTCATATAAGATTGCACCAGCCAAGCATACTGAAGAACACCAATATCTGCTATATGATCGTTATGGTAGTGAGAAAGAATGACCGCATCCAAATTCATGACATGTTTCATGGATTGTAATTTGGATAATGAACCACTGCCAGCATCAATCAGCAAAGTAAAGTCATCCTGCTCAAGCATATAAGCTGAGGTAGCACCACCCGGGGCTGGATAGCCTCCCCAACATCCGATAATCGTTAACTTCATAAATAAACACCTCAATTTTAAATTTTGTTGTAACACAGTGTTGACTTGTTGCATACTGTTATAATACAATAGTTTTTACCAACACTAAGGGGATGATACCATGATGAACGTTGTTGAATTTTTCAGAAATCTGCCACGGAAAAAATGCCATCATTGCGGTAACGAGATGTTTGAGAAAGCCGATTGTTACGGCAATTTGTGTGACGAGTGTGATCACCCAGCCAGGTAACAACATCCAATTCCATTGTACTGTACTATATAGTTCCTTTCCATTGATACAGCTATTCATACAGCTGTATTTTTTTGTTTGTTTTGAATGATTGTCCGGGAATTCACACAGTTATTTTCCAAAAAATATCCGAAAATGATATTATTTCAGTTATTTTTATTTTATAATTAATTAGCGTAACGAAATAAATTGGGAGGGAGTAATTATTATGACAACAAAAACGAAACGCCTGACACGTTCTGAAGTACCGGCAGAACAGACGTGGGATTTAACCGATTTATTTGCTTCCCATGAAGCGTGGGAACAAGAATTAAACGCCCTTCAGGCAAATGTCAGTGATGTGACCCAATATAGAGGAAGACTGACATCCAGTGCCAAAAACCTGTTAAATGGTCTGCAGGCTCAGGAGAATTTTGAAAAACGCCTGATTCATGTGGCGACGTACGCCAACCTTAAATCAAGTTCAGATGGATCTGATCCGCAAAATCAGGCTGACTCTGCCAAGGTATCATCTGCAATGGCTGCAATCGGCGCCAAACTATCTTTCGTTGAAAATGAGCTCCTGCAGTTATCAAGTGATGCTATTGAACACTTTATAAGTGAAGAACCGGAATTGAAAACATACCAGAAAATGCTTGATGACGTTTTGGAAAAAAAACCTTTTACGTTAGCTCCTGAAATAGAAGAAACACTTGCAGCCCTTGATGAGGTACATAGTGCACCGTATATGATCTATCAGCGCAGCAAATCATCCGATATGGAATTTGATCCAATTAAAGACAGTAATGGTGAAGAATTGCCAATGTCGGCGGCACTTTATGAGGACAGCTATGAACTGTCATCCGATACAACGACCCGCAGAAAGGCATATGGCTCATTCGTTAAAACGCTGAACCAGTATAAAAACACTTATGCAGCGACATATGCCACCGAAGTGACAAAGCAAGTGACAACATCCCGTCTGCGTTCCTATGCCTCCGTTACCGATATGCTGCTGCAGCCACAGCAGGTAACGAAAGATATGTACCACAATCAACTTGATGTTATTCAGCGGGAACTGGCTCCACATATGCGCCGATTTGCAAGACTGAAACAGGAAAAACTCGGCCTTGATGAGATGCGCTTCGCCGATTTGAAAGCGCCACTTGATCCGGAATTCAATCCGGCTACAACATACAAAGATGCAACAGATACGATTCTTGAAGCGCTTCAAGTGATGGGACCGGAGTATAGTGACATCATGCAACAGGGTATTAACAATCGCTGGGTTGACCGGGCCGACAATGTCGGAAAACAAACAGGAGCATTTTGTTCTTCTCCATATGACGTCCACCCGTATATTTTAATAACGTGGACAGATACAATGCGGGGGGCATTTGTACTGGCACATGAGCTGGGACATGCGGGTCACTTCTATCTTGCCGGTAAAAATCAGTCACTTGTCAACACACGGGCATCCACGTATTTTATCGAAGCACCATCTACTTTAAATGAGTTACTGCTGGCTGATCATATGCTGGCCAAAACGGACAACAAGCGGATGAAACGCTGGGTCATTAGCTCGCTCCTTGGAACCTATTATCATAACTTTGTGACACACTTGCTTGAAGGCGAATTCCAGCGTCGCGTGTACAGTTTGGCTGAGGAAGGAATACCATTGACCGCTGCAGTACTGTCCGAACAGAAGAAAGAAGCACTCGAAAATTTCTGGGGTGACGCAGTGTCGATCGATGACGATGCAGGCCTGACATGGATGCGGCAGCCGCACTATTACATGGGTTTATATCCGTATACGTATTCTGCAGGTCTAACGATTTCTACTGCTATGGCAAAGAAGATCCGGGAAGAGGGGCAGCCTGCAGTCGACCGCTGGCTAACAGTACTGAAAGCCGGCGGAACTATGAAACCGCTCGACCTTGCCAAAAAAGCCGGTATTGATATGTCCAATCCGGATGCTATTAGGGAAGCAGTTGCCTATGTCGGCGAGCTCGTTGATGATCTGGAAAAGAGTTATGAATGAATAAGGGAGAAGTGCTTCAGCTTTGGCTTGGCTGAAGCACTTTTTTTGAATGATTTGTACGGGATGATGTTATTTATAACACTTACTTCGGTCGATTCTATCGTTCTTCTGTTGATACACCCGCTTCTCTATCGATATTTTGCGTTTTCGCCCAGGTTCAGCTTCCGTTAATCAAAACAAAGAACCGACACCAAACACTTTGTTCAATACCGATTCCAATTTTATTTGCCCAAAAACGCCAATACATCAGCAACTGCTTTTTCCCCTTGATCTATACAATCCGGGATGCCAACACCTTCATACGAACTGCCGGCCAAAAATAGGCCCGGAAGCTTATCCTGCATATCTTCCCGTACTTTTGCAATCTGCTCGGTATGTCCGACGGTGTATTGCGGCATTGCATTATTCCAGCGGCTGATGACGCTGAATTCAGGCTGCTCTGATATATTCATCGTTTTATTCAAATCGTTCAATACAATGTCAGTAATTTCTTCGTCTGATAAATGTACCACCGATTGGTCAGTCGGTCTTCCGACGTAGCAGCGGACGAGCGCTTTGCCATCCGGTGCGGCATTCGGCCATTTTTTATGTGTCCAGGTACATGCTGTAATCCTGAAATTGCTATTTCGTGATACGACAAATCCGGTTCCGTCGATATCCTGCTTAATCGCCGATTCATCAAACGCCATGGCAACATTGGCAACAGATGTAGACGGAATGTCGTGGAATGCATCGAATACATCAAACTGGCTGAACATTTTCGGTAATGTATCATGCGGTGTGGCCATGACAACTGCATCTGCTTTATACACTTCACCATTACTCAGCAAAACATGGTAGCCGTGATCTTTCTTTTCGACATGGTCGACTCCGACGTTCAATGAAACCATATCGCCCAGAACTTCCTCAAGCCGCTCAACCAATGTTTCCAGTCCATTTTCAAATGAGAAAAACATCCCCTGCTTTTTCCCGTCTGATTTTTTCAGATTTGACTTTTCCGGCATCGTCTTTTGCAAGCCTTTGATCAAACTGCGGTGGTCCTGTTCAAGCTGATAAAAATTCGGGAATGTTGCCATGATGCTCATGTCATCTAAATCACCGGCATAAATCCCCGATAATAACGGCTCAATCAAATTTTCCACCAATTCATTGCCAAAACGCCAGCGGAAAAACGCTCCCAGTGACTGGTCACCTGTTTTTCCCCGTGGCAGCACAAAATCCATTCCTGTACGCAGTTTTCCTTTCATCGAAAAAATACGGGATAACAAAAATGGACGAATGTTTATTGGCACTCCCATATAGGAACCTTTAGGCATTTTATGCAGTTTATTATTCACAAGAATATAGGATTGTCCTGTCCCGTTGCGTACCAGCTGATCACTTAATCCCAATTCCCGGACCAGTTTAACACCAGGCTGTTTCCGTGATAAAAACGAATCCGGCCCCTGCTCAATTACAAACCCATTGCGTCTGGTTGTTTTTATTTTGCCGCCGAGCCGGCTGCCTGCTTCGATAAGCTTTACTTCATACGGGAGATCTTTTTCACTGATTTCTTTTTGCAAGTAGTAGGCAGCGGATAAGCCGGTTATTCCGCCGCCTGCTATTAAAATCTTTTTTGTTTCGCTCATCGGACTTCACGCTTTACCTTTTTCATAACGACATCAGCAAGAGTTGCGATGAATTGCGGATGGGTATTTGGCATTTCCGGACGATAGTAGTTCGCTCCCAATTCATCACAAACCACTTTACATTCATAATCATTGTCATATAAAACTTCCAGGTGATCGGCAATAAAGCCAACCGGCACATATACGAACGAACGATAGCCTTTCTGTTCATACAAATCACGGGTCAAATCCTGTACATCCGGACCGAGCCATGGATCAGGAGTATTCCCTTCACTTTGCCAGCCGATCGCATAATGTTGGATTCCAGTCGCTTCGGAAATGAGACGGGCTGTTTCCTTCAACTGATCAGGATAAGGGTCGCCATCTTGCAAAATCTTTTCCGGCAGGCTGTGTGCGGAAACAACCAGAACAGTTTTTTCCCGCTCTTGTGCAGACAACTCATCATAAATGGCACTGATTTGATCGGCCCAGTACTTGATAAAACCTGGCTCATCATACCAGCTTTCCACTGATTCGATGGAAATGCTGTAAGTTGCTGCTGTATCATTAGCACGCTTGTTATACGATTTGACACTGAATGTTGAGTAATGCGGTGCCAGTACAATTGAAACAGCTTCCTCAATGCCATCTTCTGCCATTTGCTGAACGGCATCTTCAATAAACGGATGGATATGCTTCAGACCGATATACGCTTTGAATTCAACCTCATCCTGTGATGCATTCAGTTTTTCTTTCAATGCTTTGGTCTGCTCTTCCGTGATTCTTGCCAGAGGTGAAATGCCGCCAATTGCTTGATAGCGGTCTTTCAAATCCTGCAGCGCTTCCTCGGATGGTTTTCTTCCGTGGCGAATATCTGTATAGTACGGTTCAATGTCTTCTTCCTTGTAAGGCGTTCCGTATGCCATCACAAGCAGTCCTAATTTTTTCTTTTCCATTTGTAACACCTCTCGATTATCGTTTCGAATACGTATGGATAAGCTCAGTTAATTTTTTCAATGTTTCCGGCTTAATATCCGGTGTGACACCATGCCCCAAGTTAAAAACATGTCCTCCCTGCTGCCAGCTTTCATCTAAAATAGCTTTCGTTTTTGCCTCAATCGTTTGCCAATCAGCAAGCAGAACTGTCGGATCAAGATTACCCTGTAAGACTTTGGTAACCCCCATTTGCCGTGCCTCGGTAATGGAGGTGCGCCAGTCAAGGCCGATGACATCAACCGGCAAGTCGTTCCATTCCAGCAGCAAATGACGTGCACCGACACCGAATAAAATCAATGGCACGCTTTCTGATTGCAATTCCGAAAAAATCCGCTGCATGACCGGCTTGATATAATAACGATAGTCCCAGACATTCACTGCTCCGACCCATGAGTCAAAAATTTGAATCGCCCGGGCGCCGGCATCAATTTGCGCCTGCACATAAGTAATCGTCATATTCGCTAGTTTGTCCATTAACGCAAACCAGACATCGGGCTGACTGTACATCAGTGCTTTTGTTTTACTGTAATTCTTTGATGGTCCGCCTTCAATCATATAGCTTGCCAGTGTAAATGGAGCGCCGCTAAAGCCAATAAGCGGTACATTCAGCTGTTCCGCTGTCAGCAGCCGGATTGTATCCAGCACATACGGTATGTCTTGTTGGGGATTGATGGAGCCCAACTGTTCAACATCCTGAAAATTAGTGATTGGGTTGTCTATCACCGGACCGACTCCCTTTTTAATTTCCACATTCACACCTAGTGCCGGCAGTGGTGACATAATATCCTTATATAAAATCGCTGCATCCACTCCGTAGTGTTCAACAGGAAGGCGCGTTACATAGGCACACAATTCAGGCTGGTGTGTAATATCAAATAGAGAATATTTTTCCTTCAGTTCACGGTATTCTTTCTGCGACCTGCCTGCCTGGCGCATAAACCATGCAGGGGTATAATCGGCTTTCTCTCCGTTGTATACTTTTAAAATGGCTTCATTCAAATGTCTTGTCACTTAGTTCACCCTTTATAGCAGCGTAAATTGCCCATTTTCAACTATAGCGATTTCCGATGTCGTTGTATAGAAAATATTACGTATTGTCATCAATTTGTTTAAATTATATATGATGTCTTCCCCTAAATGCCTGCCCAATTCAAGTATTGACATTACCTTGACAGTTCAACCGTATTTGACTTTTGCCCTTCTGTGTTCGTCAATGGATCATAAGGAACAACATAGTAGCGGGATGATCCAAAAAATGAAATACGATCAATCGTATATTTGTTATCTCCTTCTACTTCCCCGATCCGTTCATCAATGCCTTCTTCCTCCCGATAAATGTGATAAACGATGCGATCATCCCCAGCTTTTGTCCACTCCAGTTTTCCGTTAAAAAGGGAAAAGCCGCCAAACGAATAGTCGCCATGTAATGTTATATCCTCAGGCAGTTCAATTGGCTCAGGCAATGCAGTAACATTTTCCGGCTTTTCAAATGAAGCTGCCAGCGTTTCCTGTTCATCAAATTCCGATAAAATATCTTTGGTCAGCCTAGTCGGCATTTCACTTCCGGCTGTCAGGTAATGATTCTCATCAGATGTGTCATAACCCATCCATGCTGCACTTATATAGTCCGGTGTAAACCCGACAAACCATGCATCCTTCACTGCATCATCAACATACGGGTGCTGTGTGGTACCGGTTTTACCTGCCAATGCTTTTGTATACTCGCCTGCACTTCCTGTGCCTGATGTGACAACATTGGACAGGATTGAGGTCATGTTCCAGGCAACTTGCGGACTGAACACTTCTGCAGTGTCCGTCTCTCCTTCATAAACAACCTCATCTTTTCTGTCAAGGATTTGGTCGATTGCAATCGCATCAATCGTTTCGCCACCATTTGCAAATGGCCGGTAGCTTTGTGCCATTTGTAAAGGTGTCACACCTTCTGATAATCCGCCCAATGCTATTGCCAGTCCTTCATCTTGAATTCGCAGCCCCAGTTTATTTAAATAATCTTTCGCATAAGGAATGCCTATTTCGTTTAACAGCCAAACGGACGGTACATTTTTCGACTCAACAATTGCATCATAAATGGAAATCGACCCGGTATATTGATCATCATAATTTGTTGCCGTATACCCATCAATTTCCATTTTTCGATCGGGAATAAGTGTATACGGCTGATAGGTTTCCTGCATCATAGCTGGACCATAAACAGCAATTGGTTTGATCGCAGACCCTGGCTGACGATTGACTGTAACACGATTCAAGTCACCAAGCTGGTAATCCCTGCCGCCGACAGCAGCAGCAATTTCACCCGTATCTTGTTCCAGCATAACGTAGGCACCTTCAGCCCCCTCGGTATTACCCGGGAAATAATCCTCATTCTGAAATTTTTCATAGGCAATTTGCTGGATATTTTGGTTGATGTTAGCAACAATACGATATCCGCCGCGTCGCAATTCATCACTGGATAACTGGTACTTGTCTTCAGCTTCTTTTAAAACTAAATCAATGTAACTTGCCGCCCACGGTTTCGGTTCATATTCCTGTACATCCAAACCAAGTTTTTTTTCCTGTGCCTGTGTACGTGTCTCTGTCGTAATGCTGCCTGTATCATCCATTGCTTGTAATACAACATTTCGCCGTTTTTCTGCTTTTTCGGGATGGTTTACTGGTGAATAGCCATTTGGTGCTTTCGCCATTCCTGCCAATAATGCCCCTTCTGATATTGTTAAATCTGCTGCTGACTTGTTAAAAAATTTTCGGGCTGCAGCCTCGACTCCATATACACCTTGTCCAAAGTAAATTTCATTTAAGTACAATTCGAGGATTTCATTTTTTGATAAATGCCGTTCCAAATGAATAGCGGCCATAACTTCTTTTGTCTTACGCAGCCATGTTTTATCATTCGTCAGGAACAAGTTCTTCGCCAGCTGCTGGGTTATCGTGCTGGCGCCTTCTACCTTAGCCATCGCAACAATATCACGATAAACAGCCCGGACAACCGAAATGAAATCAACCCCTGCATGTTCATAAAATCGCCTGTCCTCTATAGATATAAATGCCTCCTGGACATGTCCGGGAATCTTATCAAGCGTGATGGGCATCCGATTCTCTTTATATAACTTACCGATGACTGTTCCATCGCTTGTTTCAACCGTTGTTGTGGCATCAAGAACCAAATTTTCCTCATCAACAATGAGACCGCCGCCGAATAAAATGACAACATATCCGATTATGCCCGATACCAGAACGAAAACCAATGAAAGCAACAGCCACTTTAGCTTTTTCATCTTCTTGTGAATTCACCTCACGTATTAGTATACGACAATTTTCGCAAAGACGAAAGTATTAATACTTGATGTTACTTAATAATAATTTTAAAGTGAATCTTCAATCAGTGGGATGTCTTTCCCCACTGATTGTTAGATGAGCAGTTAGTCAGCACTTATCTTGTTAACTTCTTCAAATCTTATAATTGGGGACTTACTGCCAGTTACATGCGGGATAAAGTGATTCTTCAATCAGTGGGGCGTCTTTCCCCACTGATTGGAAGATGAGCTTATCGGACATTTACTGGCAGTTAGAGTGAATCAATCGATTTACGTTCAAGCTAAGCTGGTATGTTATGATAGGAAGAGAAAAATGAAAGGAGTGTCGTCATGAATGCCTATATGACAAATGGGACACTTGATTTTTTAAAAAAACTCCCGGATAAGCATCCGGATATCGATTTTTATTTTATGCGGGAGAGCGCAAGTACATTAGTTTATTATGAAGGCAATGGAAAAAGCATCTTTGCTTCCGGGAGAGCATATGAGATTCTCATTGAAAATGGAACAGTCCGGTCAGAAGGTTTTGTCGTCATGAATAATATCCCGGTAGCCGATGAAGGCAAGGCAACATTTGAAGACAAGTTTAAACAGCGGCAGCAGAACGTGGAATCCATGCCCGGATTTCAGGCATTCCGCTTATTAAGACCAAAGAAAGGAAATACTTATATCGTTATGACTCAGTGGGCATCCAAAGCTGACTTTGAAAACTGGAAAAAATCGGATCAATTTAAACAGGCACATCAAGGTGGCGGTGACGTCAAACCACCTGCATACTTTCTGGACAGACCTTTCGTGACGAGTTACCATATGATCGATATGGATTAAGAAAATCTCGGGTGTCATATCCGTTCTCCGAAAGCCAAAGATTAGAGAGTTAAATCAAATCCCAAGTCTTCCAAAGGTTGGATGCAGAAATCCGTTTTGCTCAATCCGAGTTAGCCGAATTTGTTTTTTAAGAAAAACGCAAGCCAGGGTACTCCCTAGCTTGCTTGCTCATCATTATTCTCCGAATCATTCATGACATATTCGTTGAAGAACGCTCTGAATATGTCATCTTGTTGTGCTCCATTGACCCGATCAACTTCCTCACCGTTTTCAAAGTAAATCAGGGTCGGGGTGCTTTCAATGCCATATTGATCCCATGCATCCCGGAATTCAAGCAGGTTCAGTTTTTTCATATCGACATCCATTTCTTCTGCAATCGGTACCAGCCTCGGTGTTAATTCCTGACAATGCGGACATGTCGGATCATAGAAATAAACGACCATATCCTCTCCGTTATGCAGTTGTTCGCTCAATTCGTCCGGTACAATTTGATTCTGGTAGTTTGGATCATCCAGCTGGTCAATCGTTGCCTGTTCCAGGTCATCTTTTCCATATGGGTTTTCGTTGTCCCCAATCGCCTGCTGATTTTTATAATCAATCACAAAATAAAGGGCAGCAAATAGCACGACAATCGAACCCAGAATGATCAGCATTTTCTTTTGCATAAATTATTTCCTCCCCCGTTTCAGTAATAAAAGATGCAATACGAATATAATGATAAATGCGGTACTGGCCAGAAATGGGATCGTAACAAATCCGAAATAGTTCACGTATTCCGTATTACATGGAACAACGCCGCACGCATCACCTGCATCCTGTAATGCCGGGAGCTTTTGGATGAAATAATGATAAATCGAAACCAGCATCCCGATTCCACTTAAAATCAACCCCGGTAATGCAATGTTCAAGTCTTTCTTAATAAGGGCAGTGCCATAAATAATGACGAGCGGATACATCAAAATCCGCTGTATCCAGCATAGTTCGCATGGTACGTAGCCCATGATTTCCGAAAAAAACAGACTGCCCAACGTGGCAACAAGCGCTTGCGCCCATATGACCATAATTAATGTTTCCCTTGTTTTTGTATTTTCCATATGGTCATCCCCTCATTTCATTTTCTCAAGTATTATACAAGCAAGAACAGAAAAAAAGCAAAAAGGAAGCCTTCTCGCCGCTAATCTTTTTGCTTCCATAAGTCATTTTTGTGAACATACACAGCAGCCTGAGTCTAGTCATAAACGTCCAATTTAGCAAGAATACTGCTGACATGGGTTTTCACTGTTTTAATACCGATGTACAGTTTTTCCCCGATCTCCTGATTCGTTAATCCTTCTCCAATACAAAGCAGCACCTCAAGTTCACGTTCAGTCAATTCATCATGCAGCTTCTTCCCGTCTCTCCGGAAACTGGACATCATTTTTCCGGCAACTTTGGGTTCGATCACATTTTCACCTGGTTCTGCAGCTTCTCCCCCAGTTCATTCATCTCATCACTGATTCTTGAAAGTTCATCACTTTCCTGAAAATGCATGCGGGAATCATAATGTCCGTTCGCAAACTGTGTAATCAATACAGACAGATAATCCAGCCGCTCCTTCATTTTGCCGCCTGACTTAAAACCGGCATAACAAGAAATCACAATTGCAAATAGCATATAGAGCAGGATAAACGTAAAAATGCCTCCCACCGACAGCCAATCGGGAGCAAAAATGACATAAATGCTTAACAAGATAGATAGCAATAATATCACTGTCAAAAAAACCGCATATAAATGAGAACGAATATACATATAACGAATACCACTCAGTTTTTTCAGCATTGATCCGTCCCCTTTCAAATGTTGACAACTCTAATAGAGCCAGCCTGCAATTTTATAAACAAATTCAGTTTCTGTATGGCCTTTTCATAATCCGGCGTTTCATACGTAATCGTTCGGTTAATCCCATCCTTTTTTTGAGCGGCAGCAGTAATTTCACCGGCCATCACAGTAGCTTCCACTCTGAATGCAATATTTTCCGGCATAAGTATATGAACATCAACTGCCAATGAATTAATTGTAGTCGGTATTTCCTTTTCCGGGATAAATGCTTTGGAGAAATCCAGGTAAAAATCACCAGCCATTCTGCGTAAATGCATGGGTTCGACCTTCCAGTTCGGCCGGTTATATTCTTGGTCGCCTACCGAAAAAAATCTTGTATCATCAGTATGATTCATGTTGGTCCTTACCTTCCGATGAACAAACATTCGTTTACTGCTGCCAATAAACGTAAAGCCGATATAAACAATCAAGAGTGGCCATAATTTCAACACATCGCCAAACTGGAATGTGATGAAATCAAACCGGTCCATCAGAAGCAATATCCCGAAAATAAAGAAAAAAGATCCAAAAATCCAGCTGCCGCCACGATGTCTTACTCGATCAGCTATCCATTTGAAGCCAAATATCATAAATATAATCGGATAAATATACAACCACGCATGATGAACACTAATGTCTATGACACCGATATTCTCTAAGGCAAGTGCAACACCAAACGAGATAAGCATAATTGCTAAAATATAACGTATCAATCGGTTCCCCCTCCCATCATCCACCTAACTCATTTGAATAAAGCTCTTGTACCCATTATACATGATGGCCTGAGTGTAAATAATTGTCCACAGCCTGTTTTTGTATCAGTCTCAAGACCGAGATCTTCCCCTTACCTCCTGCAGCCATTCATACAAATAAATCAAACCTGCTAAAAAGATAAACCCGAAAACAAATCCTGCGAAGACATCCGTTAAATAGTGAACATTAATCACATATCGGCTGATTCCGATCAAAAAAATAAGCAAGGCAAGACTGAATTGAACGGTTATAGCAGCTTTAGACGATGTTAATTTTTTGGCAAGAAAATACGCGAGCAGTCCATAACAAACCATTGGAATCATCGCGTGACCGGATGGAAAGCTGTACCCTTCAGCATTGGCAGCAACCAAAATACTTGGCCTTTCACGTTCAACAAGTTGCTTCATAAGTATATTCACGCCGTGACCGCTCAAAGTTCCCAGGCCAAATACCAATGCCGGCAGCCAATCCCGGAAAGCCCACCACAATAAAAGGGACGTGATAATTGTGAATGGTGTCAAAAACGTGCTGGAACCTAATTCGGTTAACCAGCGAAAGAATGTATAAACATTAGTGTCTGCCAATTGTTGCACAAGTCCCCGGGTCATCTGATCAATGTAAACAACTTGTCCGCTGATAATCCGCATGACCCAAATACCGATGATTAAAAGCTGCAACGATAGTAATAATAACATGATATATTTCCGTCTATTCAACACGTTCTAAGCCTCCTGTGTCCATCATATCTTATTTTCCCCCGTCATAACAGGGCTGTAAGTTCTCCATTTCATGGTTGCAGAACAAACGTAAAAACTATGGTGGGAACAACTGCCTGTAAAGGTCCGATTCTGTTCTACTAACATTTAGCGGGGGGCGGCTAAGATCGCAACGTCCTGTCGCAACGCCAGCATCACGTCCGTCGAAACACCCCGCTGAATGTAGTGTCACTTTATGTTTCAAAAATATAAAGAGGGGAATGATAATTATGTGCTCTAATTATAAGCGAAAGGTTGGGATATATAATGGATCAAAATCTGCAGAATTTGATTGATGGATTGAATGAAGATTTGGCCCATGAATATGCTGCAGCGATTCAGTATACGTACAGTGCATCGGTCGTTTCCGGCTTGTACCGTTCTGCATTGAAGCCTTTTTTCGAAGGCGAAATCAATGACGAAATGGGGCATGCATTGTACTTATCCGAAAAAATCAAGTCATTAGGCGGAACGCCGACAACGAAATCCGCTGACATTCCGCAGCCAACAGAAGTCAAAGATTTACTGGAAGCTGCTCTCGATTCTGAGGCCGATACGATTAAACGTTATGAACAACGCAAACAACAGGCAGAACAATTAGGCTACACTGAACTAGTCGTAAAATTGGAAGATATGATTGCAGATGAAACAGGGCATAAAGAAGAGATTGAACGGTTATTAACTGATCCAAGAGTTAATTAAACGATAAAAGACTATTTCAAAAGTTGGATTTTTGGAGCAGTTTGTGCAGTTTTTCGCAATTTTGTGTATGTCAGGCTGTAATAACTGTTTCCTAGATTAAAGTTCTTTTCTCCGGCTGGAGTCCCTGCTCTCCGGCCGAAGTTCCTGCTCTTTTGGGGATTGTCTCGTCCCAGAAGATATTTTCCACCGAATAGGACACTTCTCCTTCCTATACAGGTGTTTTCAGAAATATACCCTCCAATCAACACTTCTTCCTTAAAAAGTGTTATAATAGTTGGAAATTACAAAGAGGAGAGGCTTTTCATTGTTACAGGATATACATAAAAGACTGGATGAGCTATACCCCGAAATGGTTGACATTCGCCGTTATCTGCATCAGTATCCCGAATTGTCCTTTCAGGAAACGAAAACAGCTCAATATATCGCTGATTTTTACGAAGAACTAGGAATCCCTTACCAGAAAAATGTCGGTGGCAATGGCGTGATTGCCACTTTAAAAGGCGGCAAACCAGGCAAAACCGTTGCACTGAGAGCCGATTTTGATGCATTGCCGATCCAGGATGAAAAAAATGTTCCCTATAAATCAAAAGTGGACGGTGTAATGCACGCATGCGGACATGACGGACATACTGCAGCACTCCTGACACTCGCCAAAACGATGAAATCTTTTCAAGCCGACTTGCCGGGAACGATAGTATTTCTGCATCAGCACGCAGAAGAGTATGCACCAGGCGGGGCAAAACCGATTGTAGAATCCGGTGCGCTTGATCATGTCGATGCCGTTTTTGGGACACATCTGTGGGCTACTACCCCATTTGGTGTGATGCAAACATCGAAAAACGTATTCATGGCTGGAACGGACCGGTTTGAAATCAATATTCAAGGGCTCGGCGGTCATGGTGCATACCCACATGAAACCAAAGATGCTATTGTACTTGGTTCCCAAGTGGTATCACAGCTCCAGCAAATCGTCAGCAGGCGTATTGATCCGCTTGAAACGGCAGTTGTAACGATAGGTGTGTTTGATGCAGGGACTACATTCAATGTCATTGCAGATACTGCCAGATTGGTTGGCACCGTCCGATTTTTAAACACAGACATTCAGGAAAAAGTCATTGAAGAAATGGAAAAGATCATTCAAGGCGTATGTGTCGCGAATGATGCAACTTATTCATTCAATTATGAAAAGGGATATCCGCCGCTTGTCAATCACGCTGAAGAAGCCGGGCTGGTACTTCGGGCTGCAAAATATGTTGATGAAATTCACACAACCGAAGAAGTAAAACCGGTCATGGGCGGCGAGGATTTTGCCTATTATACGCTCGAAAAGCCCGGCGCGTATTTTTTTACAGGGGCGCAAAAAGCGGGAAATGAATATCCGCACCATCATCCAAAATTTGATATCGATGAACGCGCATTGCCGGTAGCGGCCAAAACGCTTATCTCAGCATATTTTGAATATCAAGACAGTAATAAAAAGTTAAAAGAGGCTGGTTCTTATTAGTACCAGTCTCTTTTGACAGATAAAAATGTAAAACGACTGAACGCTTCAAAACAGGAAGTACATTGATTTTTCCTTCTATACCTGCACTCTCTTTTTCACATATCCCTGAATAAATAGATAGTTAAACACCGTACCACCGACAAGCACGACGCCCATACCAATCCATTCCTGCATGCTCAAAAACAATAGTGCAAATACAACAGTTTGTATCAGTGTCAGCTGAAACAGCAATTTTAACAGTGACCGCTGGCGTACGCCCAAATCAATCGGATATAAATCAAGCCACATAACCGTCCGGTGATGATGGTATAACGTCATCATCTGAAACGTGCTCATGTATAAAAACAGTAATGCAAACAGTAATTTCATCCAAATGTTCGGTACGAAGTAAATAAACAAACCGCCTATAACAATCAGTCTGACATACATACCCAAATAGTCTCCGCCGCGCACAAATGAAATCCGGTACAAATAATCAAAGGTATGCTGATTGGCAAATGGCACCCTGCTGACCAGTGATACTAGCCAGTGTCTGCTTTTCACCTGATTTTTTAAGTGTGGAACATCTGTGAACATATTAGCCATCCGGTAGAACATCTGCATCCGGCTGCGGTCTTTCTCCACCAGTAAATCCCAGACAATACCGGGCTGCTTTCGAGAGACACTTAAGTCGTATAAAAATACGAATGCAAACAAAACCGTTGTGATACCGGCCCACATCATTTCACCCCGAATGATAAAGTAAAAAACAGCAACATTCAGTAAAATACGTACAGCATGATCAGCCTGACGCATTCCGGGTTCTCTAATTTTCAGCATCCACCAGTTGGCAATCATATTTCCAGCTTTGAAAATAAGCACAACAAAAAGAGTCAATAAATAGGCATTTCCTGCGCGGTCAGGATAAGAAGCAAAATATAACGGACCGAATGCAGCACCGGCTAGTAATATAATATAAAGCTGGACAACAAAACTGTAAAGCAGCGTATCCCGGAAATAAGGACCCATTTTATTCTCGGCGGCAATCAGGAAAACCAGGTCGGGCTCTTTCAGCAGCGTGCGAACAGGACTGTAACTGACCAAAAGCCCGAATGTCCCCCCAACGATCAATGCCGTCGGAAAATTTTCGGGAAGACCAGCAAGCCACTGCTGGTAATAATAAGCAGCTGCAGAAACAAAAAACAGCATGGCAAAAGCAATGTGTCCATTAAAAATATAACGCAAATAACGGCTTATCTCTTTCATATGCGCCGCAAAGCGTTGTTTGAAAAAATCATGCGAATCAAACATGGCTATCTTCCTTTGTCAATTCCACATATAAATCATCAAGTGTTGCTTCAGGCATATGAAAGTCCTGCCGCAGTTTCTCGAGCGTACCGACTGCTCTGATCCGGCCTTCATGCAATATGACAAACCGATCACAATTGCGTTCAGCTGTCGCCAAAATATGTGTCGACATTAACACGCCGGATCCATCTTTTTTCATGTCATCCATTAGTTGTAAATATGACTTAATACCGAGCGGGTCAAGTCCGACAAACGGCTCGTCCACAATATAAAGCGGCGGTTCGATTAAAAACGCACACATAATCATGACCTTTTGGCGCATTCCTTTTGAAAAATGAGTTGGAAACCATTTGAGCCGTTTCTCCATCCGAAATTCTTTCAACAGTGGCGGCAGTCTTTTTTCAAAAAGGTCTTCTGAAATATTGTAGGCCATTGCCGTCAGCCGAAGATGCTCGTACAATGTCAGTTCATCATACAGTATCGGCATCTCCGGAATATAGGCCATTTCACTCCGGTACGTGTCCTGGTTTTCCTGAAATGTTTTTCCATTAACCGCGACCGTTCCTTTTTTAGCTTGCATCAATCCGATAATATGCTTAATTGTTGTACTTTTCCCTGCACCATTCAGTCCAATCAGCCCGACAATTTCTCCGGGATAAACATCAAACGAAATACCATGCAGCACGTTTTTATGCGTATAACCACCATAGAGGTCATTTATATGTAACAAAGGTTCCACAAGCGTTCCTCCTGAATTTTCACTTAGTTAAAATTTTACCACGTTTAACGTGTCATGCCAAAGCAAACTCTTCGACAATCAAGTAAAATTTCATTCAGTGGAGGTTTTTTCCACTGACATGTTAATTGAACAGAATCGGGCATTCAGAGGTAGTTGACTGCCGTTTTTGGGCGAGTTGCTGACCATTACTGCGGGATAAATGTGTATAAAATATTATCCACCGTACAGACTAGGGAATGAAGTAAAGAGGATGAACAAAATCATATAATTTCGCATTACACACAAATGAGGTGTCTGTGATCGATAATTAGGTGATTAACAGGCAAAGATCAGCAGCCGAGCGTCTTGTGATGCAAAGCATAGGTCTTTAAATGTACCATCTAATGCTTTAAACCTTTTTGCCTGAACCTCCCAATTATTTGGGATTCTGACAAATCGGTTTTTGTAATCGCGTTAATAGCAGTATGCGATTTAACGAATATTACAAAGTCCCCAACGTTAGATGCTTTGTCATTCTCTTGCTTCTTAAAGCAGGCAGGTTCACTTAAAACGTGAGCCTGACCTGTTTATTTTTTTAGCATTCAAGGCCAAGGGTGCACCTCGACTTTTCTATACGTTTAGCTTTACTTTCACCTCTGTTTCTATATACAATGATTAAAAACATGTATAGGAGTGATTGGAAATGGCTCATGAGGATTGTATTTTTTGCAAGATCATTGATGGGGAAATACCATCGGCGAAAGTTTATGAGGACGAAGCTGTTTACGCGTTTCTCGACATCAGTCAGGTGACAAAAGGACATACACTGGTCATCCCCAAAACACATACAAAAAATATTTATGAAACACCGCCTGAAGTAGCCGGGAAACTGTTTGAACGTATCCCAAAAATTGCAAATGCCCTTAAGAAAGCATATCAGCCCATCGGTATGAACCTGTTGAACAATAATGAGAAACCTGCAGATCAGTCAGTATTCCATTTACATATTCACATACTCCCGCGCTATGGCGATCATGACGGATTTTCATCCAACTGGCAAGTACATAGCGATGATTATTCACAAGATGACCTGACGCAAATCGCTGATGAAATTAATGCAGCTTTTTAACACAACATCCTTCAAATATTAGAAAATTAATACTGTTTATTTAAACCCTTTTCTGTTATAATGAAAGTATATTTCGCAGCTGGCAATAAGTGCACAGCTGGAAATGATTAGCCTGGAAAAAAAGTTCGACTAATCCGCCACATCTTGTGGCAACATTGAATTGACCTGTATCCACTAGGCTATAGCTGAGATGAGGAGAGGCAAAAATGAATACGAGGATTTTAGTCCTTTATCATTGTTTTTGGGGATTGGTGCAGTATTACATTTTATAATTCCGCCTTTCATTTACGGAATGAAACCTGACATCTGCTCTCCATGATGTTTTTGGGAATTATGCTTTTTCCGAAAACGAAGTATGTTCTGGTATTATCCATTGTAGCAGGTGTTATTTCTGCTTTGACCACACAAACACCAGGCGGACACAACATGATTGATAAGCCGATTACGGGAATACTGTTTTTTGGATTACTATTATTGGTTAAAAATCGGATGAACAACAATATTCATGTTCCTGTCTAACAGCTATCGGCACCATGATCAGCGATTCAGTATTTTTAACAGTGGCTCTTTATATTATCGGATTAATGGAAGGTGTGTTTCCGATATTGTTTGTGACAGTCGTATTATCAGCGGCTGCATTGAATACAGTATTTATGATAATTGTTTATCCACTTGTCCAAAGCATCCTAAAACAATCATGGCCACTGACCCCCGCGTGATATATGACTGCTTGCATGATCAATCCTTTGGCGCATTTACTTGTCAGAGGATTTTTTAAAATCAGATATGGTAACATCATGTTTTTATATAGTCCAAAAAGGTAAATGTAATATGGAGTCATTGAAAGGAGCATTCGTCATTATGGCTAAAGGAAAATCATTACTTCTTGGGATCCTGGTAGGGGGAACAGTAAGTGCTGCCGCAACATTGCTAAGCACACCAGAATCAGGCAAAAACTTCCGGAGTCGTGCCAGGATACAAAGCCTTGAATGGAGAGGGCTGTTCGAAAAATTAAAGAATGAAAGTCTGCAGCTGAAAAAACAGATTACTGAAACGTCCAGAGAGGGTGCTGTCCTTGTTAAGGAATTGACACAGGAAATGATAAGCTCTGTGGAAGAATGGAAAAAAACGGTGGAGCCACATCAGGAAAACATTCATGAATACCTGGAACAAATTGAATCAAGCTTAAAAGATTTAGAAGATAAAGTGAAGGAATCACGCTAACATGTTCATCATAAAGAGGCTATCGGAAAAATATACGATAGCCTCTTTACTTTCTTCATTCGTTCGGCTGCAGATCTTCAATCGATTCAAGATCCATGTATTCTGGAACAACCAAGCCGATTTTGGCTCCTTCCATATTCGGTCCAAGGTCTTCAAATTGATCTGAATATTCGTCATAAAAATCCTTGTGTGTTAAAGGCATCCATGGTGCCAATGATGCATCACCATCACCATTTGCAATTGATTCAAATACAACAGCGACATCTACAGGTGTTACCGTAACATCATAGCCCAACCGCTCCATAACAGATTTTATCACATAGGCGGAAGCTCGCTCAGAATCCCACGGTGTAGACACAAGCTCAAATGGTTCGCCGTCTACCTCCTCGACACCTTCTGTCCATTCACTGACTTTGTCCTGATTATCTTCGACCCAGCGCTCTGCAACAGTTTCGATATCATCACCGGTCTCTTTTGATTCATACATGATGCTTTCCATATCTTCAACTTCCCACTCAAATTGGTCAATCAGTTTATATCCATTTGGCTTATCATCTTGCAATCCTTGGCGAACAATGGTTTTGATAACTTCCGTTTCACCATAAATACCTTTCGGGTCATCCAAATACTTCATATCCGGATGCTGAGCAAATGTCCAATGCGGATTCCATCCTGTAATGATAATCGGTTCCTCATTGGAGATCGCTTCATCCAGTTCAGATGCCATTGCAGCAGTTGATGATAAATTAACTTCCCAGCCACTGAGCGAATCATATTCTTCAATCGCTTTTTCGGTTGTGACAGAGATCCCTGCACCAGGTTCAATACCTGTAATGGTATACTCAACCGCTTCACTGTAATTTATCTCTTCGCTAGCCCCATCATTATCTCCAGCATCTTCAGAAGTGGCAGAATCATCTGTGTCATTGCCTCCACCACATCCAGCTATGATCAACACAATCGTAATTCCCATCAAGAGGGTTAATCTCTTTCCAAGTACCTTCTTCATAAGTGCGCATCGCTCCTTCTGATCTCATGGTGAAATGTTTTAGATCCCTTTTCATAGTTCCCCAAGTTACATAAAATATCAAAACAAAAGGCTGACACAGTATGTATCAGCCTCTATTTGTCTTTTTTACTTCTTACTCAATACCTTCTGTCCACTCATCTACTTTTTCCTGGTTTTCTTCAACCCATGTTGCGGCTGCATCTTCAGGTGAAGTACCTTCGTTGATATCAAGCATGACACTTTCGATGTCAGCAGACTCCCATTGGAAGTTATCCAATACCTGGTAAGCGTTTGGCAGATCCTCTTCTAAACCTTCGCGTACCATAGTTTCAATGGTTTCGGCTTCACCATAAACACCTTCAGGATCTTCTAAATACTTAAGATCATATTTCTGGAATTTCCAGTGCGGTGACCAGCCTGTAACAACAATGTCTTCTTCATTATCGATTGCTTCACCAAGTGCAGTAGCCATGGCACCACTTGAGGATGTCTGTACTTCCCATCCTTCAAGGTTATCATATGTTTCCACAGCTTCTTCAGATGCTGCTACGACACCAGCACCAGGCTCAATCCCTGTGATCGTCTGATCAGCTTGTGAATCAAGGTCTTCCAAAGAATCAACATCCATGTATTCTGGTACAACTGCACCGATTTTGGCACCTTCCAAGTTCACACCCAGCTCAACCATTTGGTCGGAATACTCTTCATACTGGCTTTCGTGTGTTGCTGGAAGCCATGCTGCAACCATGCCATCTGCTTCACCGTTCGCTACTGCTTCCCACATAACTGTATTATCTAAAGGTGTCAAATTCACATCATAGCCAAGGTCTTCCAATACTTTTCCTACAACATGAGTGGATGCTACTTCTGTATCCCACTCAACATAGGCCAGTTCGATTTCCTTACCTTCACCAACAGCTGATCCATCGTCGGATTCACCATTGTCTCCAGATCCGTCGTCATCTGATCCGCCGCCGCATCCAGCAGCTACTAACGATAATGAAAGTCCGGCAGCAAGGCCAAGACGTTTCCAATTAAGTTTAAGCATAACTATAAACTCCCCTTTTTATAATAATATTGTTTCTATATGGAACTTTTCATGAAGAAAAGGTACCAACGATTTAATCTTTTTTGGAATTAACCGTCTGTGTAAACCGATCAATTACAATGGCAAGAATCACAATTCCTACACCTGCAACAAACCCGGTACCTACCTGGGCACGCTGCAGTGATGACAGCACTTCTCTTCCAAGTCCGGGTGCACCGATCATCGATGCAATGACCACCATGGATAACGATAGCATAACAGTCTGATTAATACCAGCCATAATGGTCGCTTTAGCCATTGGCAGTTCCACTTTAAACAATTTTTGCGAGCCGGTGCTTCCAAATGCATCAGAGGCTTCAACCAGTTCTTTTGATACCTGACGGATACCCAGGTTTGTAAAACGTACTGTTGGGGGTGTCGCAAAAATAAGTGATGCGAAAACTCCCGGTACCATACCAATACCGAAAAATGCAACAGCAGGTATCAAGTAAACAAACGCTGGCATCGTCTGCATAAAGTCAAGTATTGGTGTAATGATTGCTTCAGCAGTTTTGCTTTTGGACATCAGAATACCAAACGGAACTCCGATAATGACGGATAAAAGACTTGCAATTAATACCAATGTAAATGTACTCATCAAATGTTCCCAATATCCCTGGTTATAAATAAACCATAAACCGACAATACTGAATGCTGCCAGACCAATTTTTTTACCTGACAAGAAAAAGGCAAGTACTGCAACAATCAATATAATAATCACAGCCGGTACCTGCATGAGCATTTCGGATGACCATTCCATGAATGAGCCGAAGTGTTCCTTGACCGGATCAAATAAAAATGCAAACCAGTCAGTAATTGTATCTGTAACCGTTTCTACCCATTCTGCAACCGGAATCTCCGGCACAAAATCCAATATATCATTAAGCATCTTCCAAATTCACCTCGCCATCTCCAGCAAGTGCGGCCAGTACAGCACCGCGTACAATGATTCCCGCCAGTTTTTCGTTTTCAACAACAGCAACCGGAACTGGTGAATCATGAATAACGTTAAAGATATCATTCAGCGGTGTATCCTTGCTAACTCTTTCAATATCTGTACGCAGAATGTTATTCAGGTCACGTACTTCTTTCTTGCGTGCTTCAGAGGCGTCCTCGGCTATTACATATCCCTTCAAGTTCCGCTTACTGTCAATCACCAGAATACTGGAAAGTCCTTCTTCACGCATACGTTCAAGTGCAACGCGCGGACCATGTTTGTCGATATTAACGTATTCAGGGCGCTTCATAATATTTTGCGCAACCAGTACTTTAGAACGATCCACATCCTCGACAAACTTTTCAACATAGTCGTTTGCCGGATTCACTAATATATCTTCAGGTGTTCCGACTTGTACAATGGAACCATCCTTCATCAATGCAATACGGTCACCTATTCTTAATGCTTCATCCAAATCGTGTGTAATAAACACAATGGTCTTCTTCATGCTCGATTGTAGATCAATTAGCTCATCCTGCATATCTTTCCGGATAAGGGGATCCAACGCTGAGAATGCTTCATCCATCAGCAAGACTTCAGGGTCATTTGCAAGCGCACGTGCTAAACCGACACGCTGCTGCATACCGCCCGAAAGCTGACCCGGTTTTTGATGAAAATATTCCCCCAGACCAACCATTTCAAGTGATTCCTTGGCTTTCTTTTCCCTTTCTTCTTTTGCCACATTTTGAATTTCCAGACCAAACTCTGCATTCTCCAGAACAGTCCGATGCGGAAACAATGCAAATCGCTGAAAAACCATACTCAGTTTTTCCCTGCGAACTTTCCTTAACGATTCCTTGTCCATTGAAGCCAAGTCCTCACCATCAATCATGATACTGCCTTCAGTCGGCTCAATCAGACGATTAATCAGTCGTACCAATGTCGATTTACCGCTTCCCGACAACCCCATAATGACAAAGATTTCGCCTTCTTCCACTTCAAACGTGGCACGGTTTACACCTACTGTATTTCCGGTTTTTTTCAATATTTCTTCTTTTGATAAACCTTCATCTAAGAGCTTTGTTGTTTGTTTTGGGTTCCTGCCGAAAATTTTAGACAGGCCCTTTGCCTCTATCACTGGCAAAATTATTCACCTCTCTTCAATTGACTTTCTGAATTCACAGCACGCTGGGAACCTTGACTTAATGCTAGCCATGATTCTTGTTGCTCCAGTTCAGCAACAGGAATTGCACACTTCCTGTCCGCCAAGAAAAAAGTACTAGTACATTTTTCATGTATGTTATACACACGTCGTCCAATGAAATCTATGACAATATAAAAGCATTCATTAGATCCGTTCTGCATCACTCTTAATACTATATATCCTATCCGATACAGATTTCAAATATTAAATACCATTAATTTTGTATGTATTTTTTGTACAGTTTGTTCTGTATAAAATTGTATTAGCTTATTCTTTTAATTGCTCTTTTTTTCGCTGATTTTCTGATTACTTCCATATTTTGAATCCGTTTTATTTTGGTGTAATCTTAATTTAGCAGGTCTTTTAGGGGGATTCTATGTACGATACAACTTCAGAAAACATCACATATCAAGTCATTTCAGAGTTTGCCAAAACAATTGAAATGTTTGGCTTAAGCCCATTGGAAGCACGATTATTTGTTTATCTATATTTGCAGGATCAGCCAAAGACATTGGATGAAATGAGTGAAGCATTGGGTAAAAGCAAAACGTCGATGAGTACAAGTATACGGAGTTTGTCCGATTACAGCCTGGTCACACTCGTATGGAAAAAAGGCGTGCGGAAAGATTTATATGCAGCGAACGATCAATTATTCAAAACATTTATGAACAATTATGTAAATAAATGGATTGACGCATCCAATCATCAAAAAGATGCGCTTGGAAAAATACGGAAACAACTTAAAAATCGTGACAAAGAACAATCTCCGGATATATTGAACAACTTAAATAAAATTATTGATTTCCACAAACAAATTGAATCCGCTTTTCATCGTCTGCAGCAAAACTGAAATGAGGTGCGAGGCACGTTCAGGCAGCATTTCTACCGCGGCAATAACCTGATGTTCATTTTTCCAGAATCTTGATAAAGCGAAACTTCATTCAATGGGGTGTGTTACGACGCACAGAACTTACTAGTGCAGGCGTTGTCACAGGACGTGACGAACTTAGCTTCCCAGGCAGTTAACCCCACTTATTCTACTTAGCTCTATCCCTTAGTCTTGAAGTTGGGGGATTACTGCCAGTTATATGCGGGATAAACTCCTCCATCAAAGAAGGATAGTATCCTTCTTTTTTTAATGCATAGACAGTAGTATTTGGATCGAGTTTTTCGTTCAGCAAACCGGCAAACTGTACTAAAAGTGACGAAAAATCCAAAAATCCTTCTTCTTTTTGTTTCATATAATGATGATGCAGTCTTTCTGTCAGCTGCAGAAGTTCCTCATATTCCTTCCTGGTTACATTGTTTTCAATAATCATTTTGGTTAACGGATACTGATTCATATCGATTGTTTTGGACAATAATTGAAGATGAAAGTCCGTTGTTTTATTCTGTTCTTTATTCCTCAACACGAAGACCTCCAGACCGAATCATTTAAACACCTTCGAAACCCGCTGTTTGGCGGGTTTCGAAAACAATTTCAATAAACATAATTTTTTTCTGTAAAACCTATTGATTTTCACGCTGGAAAGTACTATGATGCTTTTGGGAAAATCACATGGTCATCATGCAATTTTTACAGGAGGGATCAAAAATGAATTGCTGGCAAAATATCAATTTTAATAAAGAGTTTGGAATAAACAGGTTGTATCTGCAGTCATTTTTGATCGGCCTGTTGATGTTTATCCTTCTATATATACCATTTTCCGTTAAACATGGCACGACTGATCTGGAAGAGTCCGGAATCATTCCTTTAATGATTGCGTTATTCTTGCTGCCAATCATTCATTCGTTCATGCACATTTTACCATTAATCATCATGAATAAGCGGGCACGATTGATTTATAGAAGGAATGCAATATGGTTTCCTATTATTAACTATTATACAAAAAAACACTTGTCTAAAAAAGCTTCATTACTTGCGGCAATTGCTCCAACTTTATTGATTACGATACCTGGCATAATGGCTATCTATTTGTTTAGTGAATACTATATATATTTTCTGATATTCACATCAGCTCATGCCGCTATGACGTTTACAGATTTTTTGTATATCATTTATATTTCGAAAGCTCCTAAACGATCTTATATTGAAAACAGCACGAATGAAATTACAATCCTCGTAAGCAGTGACAATAAATCGGCCGGTTAGCCGATTTATTTTTTTGTCTAAGTGCAACAAGGTTTTCCAGTATCGAGAAATATAATTTTATACTGTTCATCATAAGCATCTTTTGATACAGTATTAAATATGGATGATGTGGTATCCTTTTAGGGGGGTTTTGTTATGATGTTAATTTTTCCGTTTTATGCAATCTTTGTGCTGTTCATCTTTAATTCATTAACACTTCAATTTTGCACAAAAATGGAAATGAAAGAGAAAAAACAATCTTCCATGTTTCGGGTTATTAATATTATGATCCTGGTTTTACTCGTATCCTCTTATGTTAAAGTATTAAATGCAACCGTTTAAAAATTTTATTCTATTTTTTTTTAATAAATATGTGTTATATTTATTAAATAGCGATTAATTGTAACAAAATGAATTGGGAGTGTGCACAAATGAAAAAATGGGCAATTGCTGTAACATTAACAGCAAGCGTTTTTACACTTGCAGCCTGTAATTCAGATGAGGGCGACTCAGAGGCTGTTGTTGAAACAAATGCAGGCGATGTTACTAAGGAAGAATTTTATCAGGAGATGAAAGACCGTTTCGGCTCGGATGTCCTTCGTGAGCTAGTTACGGTTAAGGTGTTAAGCGAACAATATGATGTAAGTGACGAAGAGGTAGATCAGGAAGTACAAAATACAAAAGATCAATTAGGCGATCAATTTGACATGTTCCTGCAGCAGCAAGGATTCCAGGATGAAGAAGCCTACCGCAGTACGATTCGCCTTAGTCTGCTTCAACTGGAAGCAGCATCCGAGGATATGGAAATTACAGAAGAAGATTTGCAGCAAAGATATGACCGTATGCAAACAGAGATTAAAGCTCAGCATATTTTAGTAGATGATGAAGAAACTGCAAAAGAAGTAAAAAGCAAACTTGATGAAGGTGAGGATTTTGCCAAGCTTGCAGAGGAGTATTCCAATGACCCTGGTTCTGCCGAAAACGGCGGCGAATTAGACTATTTCTCTGTCGGTGATATGGTCCCTGAATTTGAAGATGCGGCATACAGCATGGACGTTGATGAAATAAGTGACCCCGTTGAATCAGAAAACGGTTTTCATATTATTAAAGTAACGGACAAGCGTGAAACAGAAGAAGATATCGGCTCGTTTGAAGACAATAAAGATACAATTCGCCGAAATATTATAAACCAGCGTGTTGATGTACAGGCACTTCAGGAAAAAATAAATGGTCTCATTGAAGATGCTGACATCAACGTTGAGGCAGAAGGTCTGGAAGATATATTCGAACAAGACAATTCCGAACAAGGCCAAGGACAAGGACAAGGCCAAGGTTAAGGATAGGTAAAGTGAGCACCCGGCTGCTAGTATAAAAAACTGCTGATCCCGTAAAAATAGGGACAGCAGTTTTTTATTGGGACGGTTGTTGTTTGCGCTCCCGTTTTTGGGTGCGTTCCTTCTCCATCCGATCAATGTACACTTTACCTTCTTGTTCGATATATTGCTGTTCAAGCCTGCGTTCTGCTCTCATTGCTCTAAAAGCCATATAACCGCTCACAAAAATGAAAAGGATTATCATAAATACCCACCAAGGCACTCCGAGAATCATGCTATGCCCTCCTTGTCCACGGATCTATTTCATTTATATGGACAAACAAGTGAAAACATGACCTTATAAAACCCTTTTTCTTATTTTTCTTCAAACAACGGCTTATAAAATGCCCGGTTATCCAGTGCAAATAACCGTTCAGTAAACTCCCCGGGGCCCACTTTATCCAATGCGCGATTCAAAGTATTCATTCTAGCATCAATCAAATCAATTAAATGCAGTAACTCACCTTCCCTGATTAATGGTGCCTTAGGACTTCCCCATTCTGCTTTACCGTGATGGGAAAGTATCAAATGCTGCAAAATTAGCACTTCTTCCCCGTCAATTTGCAGTTCTTTAGCCGTAATGCCAACCTCTTCAACCATGATTGGGATATGCCCGACCAATTTTCCTTCCAATGTATATGAAGTTGTCACAGCACCTGATAGCTCTTTTACCTTCCCAAGGTCATGCAAAATCACACCTGCATACAATAAATCCTTATTCGTCTGCGGATACAATGTATGCAGTTCCTTCGCCAGCGCAAGCATACTAACAACATGGTGCGCCAGACCTGACACATATTCATGGTGATTTTTCGCCGCTGCAGGATATGTCAGCAAGGCTTCCTGATACTTTTTGATTAATGCACGTACAATTCGTTGCAATGACGGATTTTTCATCTCGAAAATAGCTTCAGTTAATTTTTCCATCAGTGTTTCCTTATTAACAGGAGCCTTCTCAATAAAGTCGGATACTTGTACACCATCTGTTGCCTGTGACGGCCTGATGGAAAAAATTTTGAGCTGCGGTTTACCTCTGAATTGATTGACTTCCCCGGATAATTTTACTATCTGTTCCGGTACAAATACTTCTTCATCTTCTTTTGTAATATCCCAAAGTTTTGCTTCAATTTCGCCTGTGGCATCACGCAGTATTAATGTCAAAAACGGCTTTCCGTTGCTAGCAACTCCTCGTGATGCTGTTTTGATCAAAATAAAACTATCAAATGAATCGCCTATGCTATAGTGTCCTATCCCCTTTTTCAACTCGATTCCTCCCCTTCATGTCGCGAAAAGATTGATGGGACATCATCCATTCAATCGCTTTCTTTATCAGTTCCTGCAGTGTTTTTCGGTATGTATTCAAATATTTTGCCTGATTCCACGACCTGAATAAATTTCATCAGCCACTTGTAGTAATCCTGCGCATACCTGAGTCGTTCGATGTCCCGTTCAATTTTACCTTTCAATGTTAGGTCACTGGTTGCTTGTGCTAATTTTTTCAGCTCTGCAATCGTCTCATCTGCTTCTTCAATATTTGTTTCGGTGTGGTGGCGCCAGCGATTTGCAAATAATGACGTAAATGATTTATACCAGTCTTCTTCTGATTGATACAAATCTTTTCGGATACCTTTTTTAAACGTTGATTCCACCATTTTCATATCTGATAATGAGCGGACACCTGTCGACATACTTGTCTTGCTCATCTCCAGGGCATCACGCATATCATCCAGTGTCATCGGTTCATCTGAAAAATAAAGGACACCATATAATCGTCCTACTGATGAAGTAATTCCATACAAATTCATATTTTTAGCGATTACCTGAATAAATTTTTCGATGGTTTCTTCATATTTTTCTTCTTCTATTGACGTATGTTTTTCTTTTGGCAATGGAATCCCTCCATATGCTTTTATAAGAGACTATCGATGATCAAGTTATCTGAAAATAGTTTATCATTAATGACTAATGAATGCGAACAGAATTTTGAACTGATCTACCCCTGTTTTGCCTTAAAGTTTGAAGTGGAGATATTGCTTCCGGTTACATGCGGAATGGAAATGACATTACCGGCACTTTCCCTGACATCCTCCTTGCATGTAAACAGAATAATTTGCTGATTAGCAGACAGTTTAGATAATAATTTGATCATTCGTTTTGTGCGGGTTGGATCGAAATGAACAAATGCATCATCGATAATGAACGGTAACCGATGTTTTTCACTCATCGCTTCACTAATACCCATTCTAAGTGAAACGTATAATTGGTCAACCGTTCCTTGAGAAAGTTCATCAACGCTGTAACGGATGCCATCATATGCCTCAGCCCTGAACGGCTTATCGCTTGAAGGCGGATAAATAAATGGATAAACACCACCTGTCAGTACTTGAAAATAACGTGATGTTTTTTCGATCACTTTTCCTAAATATTTGTCCCGATAATTACGTTTTGTCTCTGCCAGCATTTCTTTTGCCGTTTTATAAACAGCCCATTCCCCAGCTAATTCATTCAATTTCTCACGCTCGACTGTGAACCTGTGCAATGCTTCCGAGTAAGATTCCGATGACTCCATCATTCCTAATTCCGCACTCACATCGGCCTTTTGCTGCCGCTTCGTGTCAATATCCTGCCCCAGTTCTTTAATCTTTGCAGCAGCTTGTTCATATTCATGCTTTAATTGGCTTTCTTCAATATTCTCACCGGACAGCAGTGCATCATATTCTTCATTCCGTAACATTTGTGACAGTTGTTCGCTCAGTTCGGACATTTTGTTCATATGCTTCTGTTTATCTGAAAGCTGCTTGCCCTTTTGTAAAAAATCCTCTTCTGTCTCTGTTTCAGCGATCGCTAATAAATGCGCAAGCTCCTGTTCATAAACTAGCATTTTTTGTTTCATATTGTGCTGTTGGTGTTCATTATCTTCACACCAATTCTCATACTGCTGAATCAAAGCAGTTCTATCGCGCCGATTTTCAAGCAGCTTCTCTATTGCTAAAAGTTTATCTTCCATTGACCTGTTCGACGATTCCCAGTTCATCTCATGAAAAAACTTATTTGCCATTTCTGCATATTGATCCGTGTTTTCAAGTAAGGATTCACATTGGTTTTTCATTTCAGCCTTGTCGCGATAAAGCTTTACCATTTGTTTTAATGAATGGAAAAGCTCCGACCAATACATGATATCAATTTGCATTAAAAAAGGATACCGTTTATGCTGACATCTGATTTGCTCATTTAAACGATTTTCCCTTACTTGGAGACCATGTTGCTTTTCCTCGCATTTGATGAATTCTGTATCATTCAATCGTATCTGTTCATTGATTGACGACAGCTCACGCTTCTTATTATGATTTGCCTCAATGGTCCGTTCTGCTTCCAGTTTGTCATTTATACTCACCTGATTGGGCGCAGTTTCATTGGTTTGCAGCATTTTTTCAATATCCTGTAAATTACGTTTACTTGATAACCACTGACCAGCTCCAATCACTAAACTTACTACAGCCAAAGCTAAAAGAAAATTTTGATTCAGCACAACAGAAAATAATCCTAAAAGAGTTGCTGCAGCAAAACTACCGCCCAGCCATAATATGTTACTTTTTTCCTTCTTTTGTTTCATCCGTTGCCATTTTACTGTCTGTTCAACGGCTTCCTGTTCCATATATTTCTGCTGTTCATAATGGCTTATGCTTTCCTCAAGCATGTTCTCCTGTGATTCATTCAATAAGGAACTACTGAGCTTGGATTGCTCAGCTTTTAAATAATCTCTGTTTTTTGTTAATTGCTGGAGCTCTTCCTGCAATTGATTCCGTGTTAATGTTAATTGTTCCATATCGATTTTGAGTTGATTCCATGTTTTTTCAACATGAAATGGCAGATGAAGTGTTTCCAAATCCTCGCTGCTGATTCCGCTATTTAATTGCTCCAATTCTGTATTGATTTGAAGTTCCAGTTTTCGAATGGAGTCACGGAGTCTGTCTATTTCTTTTTGTGCTTCCATATACGCCTGTTTTTGTTCCATAATGGCTTCTGCCCGCTCATAAACCGCAGCATCATACAACTCACTTCGTATCGCATCACGTTTCTCTGCATATGTATTTCCATTATGCTGCAATACAGCCAGTTCACTTTTTAACGGAAGCAGCTGTTCATTCAATTTTTCCAGCCGATCGATGCCGTTTTCCGGAAAAGGAATATGTTCCGGATAGTTGTCCAGCTGCTCCAGCTCATGCTGATATGCTTTGAAGACCGGCAATGCCTGCTGCTTCTTTTCAATACGAAAAGCGATGCCGTTCATATGCTCCAACTCGGCTTGCAATTGCCTGTTGTCATCTGTCAAAGCAAACATGGCTGCTTTTTTGTCCTTGTATGCGGCCTCTTGTTTACGATAATGCTGCAATGAAGTGAATAAATCATCCAGTGACGCCAGCTGCTGATTCAGTTCCGGCTTTTTCCCAGACGGCTTAAACAATTCCCCGATTTTAGTATCAAGCCATTTCTCAATGTCATACATGTTTTTTGAACCGGTTAAGCCGATGCCGAGCAAAACTTCACCAAGTTCCGCTTCTTTCATCTTCCTGATATCGACCAAATCAAGGGCGGAAAATGAAAAAATGGATTGATATACCGCTTGTGTCATTCCCTTTAAACGTTCCTGCAGCCATGTTTCATGATACGTTTTGCCATCTGGAGTGTAACATGAAGCAGCTCCATTTTCGACTTCATCAATCCGCTCAATCACAAACTCACCTATATCAGGTTCGAACACCGTCAGTCGTCCGCCCATTTTTCCGCTTGTTTTCGGACGATAATAGGCACGTTTTTTTGGGGGCAGGCCAAATAGCATGAAGGTGATAAAATGCTGGATGGATGATTTACCGGCTTCATTATCTCCGTAGATGCAAAGGAAGTTTTCAGCTGAAAAGTCTATGGTATAATCAACCCATTTCCCAAAACCGTAGATGATCGCCTGCCGTATGTGCATGTTATTCACCTCCATTGAATAGTTGATGAACCAGAAGCTGCTTTGCTTTCTGTTTAATGCGCATTTCTCTTTCCCCCGATATGGGGTCGAGAAATTTCCTTGCCTGTTTGTGCTGATATAATTCACTTAAATACGGCTGAATGGATACGTCATCAATATGGCGCAGCAATTCCCCGATAAAGTGCTCTCCCTGGGCCAATTCATCGTAATTATCAGGGGACGTCTGTTCAACTGAATATTGATAAATATATTTCCAGCCTGTACGGGGGATGAATGTTTCATTGACAAGCTGTATCACTTCATCAAGAGATGGTTCCCATTTCTCCAGGCTTTCCTGATCACCTGTCAATGTCAGCCGCAATAATTCGGGGCTCATGCTATTTCCGCCATCCGTTACCGTCTGTGAAATGACCGACTCCAGCTGATGCAATTCTTGGCAATCAGAGATATCTGCTGACCGCTGATTAAATTTAATCGACTGCAGTGGCAGAAAGGTCATCGATGCGGCATCTCCGGATAACACAACATGATAGCAGCCTTTTTCACCGGCTTCTTTCTTGTTTCTCCCTTGTATGTTGCCGGGATACACAACAGGAGGATCGTGCCTGATCATTTCACGCTGGTGGATATGACCAAGTGCCCAATAATCAAAATCCTTTTCGGTTAAATCTGATATGTGAAAAGGTGCATAGACATCATGTTCTGTATTGCTGTGCAAACTCCCATGAAGCATGGCAATGTGATAAGGGATATCTCCTACTATCGTTTCATATTCTGCGGCTTTATTTGCTGTTACAGCGCGATTTTCAAAGCTGAACCCATAAATGGCAGCTTTCATTTCCCCATTTTTTTGATAAATAAAATGGTTAACACTTTCATCCGGAAAAATAAATACGTTATCTGGATATGTAACCGGATGAAGGTTCCCGCGAATAAAATCATGATTCCCATAGGATACATAAACATAAATGTAGTGATGTTTAAGTTTCTCGAACGCATTGCGCAGATGCACCTGTGCTTTCAGGCTTTGTTTTTCATGATCAAATAAATCCCCGACGAGCAAGACAAAATCAACCTGTTTCTCGATCGCTTGTTCCACCAGCAGATCAAGTGCCTCGAATGTACTTTCTTTCACTTTCTGAAAAATTGACTCCGGTATATGTGAAAGACCTTTGAATGGACTGTCCAAATGCAGGTCTGCCGCATGAATAAAAGAGATATCTGACATCCCGTACGGTCACGCTCCTTCCTGTTGTTATTGTAGCAAATCCTCGGGACGAATGCACGTTCGATAATGCAAAAATCCTTCTCTAACTTCGCAATTTATGATATGTTTAACGCAATAGATGTAAAATTAAGGGGGTTCTCATATGAAACATTACTTCTTAACTGTTTTTGATAAATTTGGAGAAAAATTACTTGATGAAACCTTTGAAGCATCCAATAACGATGAAGCAAAAGAAATCGGCAGAAAACGGATCGATGAAGAGGGATACAGTGAGTACACCCACCGCTGTGTTTCCCCGGAAGCAAAGCTGGTATTGTTTCATCGGTAAAAACAAACCCTTCCTTGAATACAGGATCAAGCAAAAAATGATGGCTTCAAAATGAGGTAAACCCCAAAAATTAGAGTTTTTATTAAGCAGTTAATTGGTTGGTGTGAATTCGGTATTGAACCGGACTCCTGCCTGCCAATTTTTGCTACTTTTTTAAATTCACAACATATGACATAAATCATAGAGGAGATAGTTACTCCCCTTTAAACACTGGCTGACGCTTTTCCTGAAATGCCTGCACACCTTCCCAATGATCTTTCGTCTTCAGCAGTTCCCACTGAGTTTGTCTTTCCCGCTGCAAATAATATTTGAGTTTTTCGATTTTGCTATCATGATAAATCATTTTTGTTTTCAGCATGGATGTAATCGGAGAATCCAGTATTTGTCCAGCCATTTGTGACGCCTGTTCTGTTACCTCATTTTCGGCCAATACATCGACAAGACCCATCGTTTTGGCCTCGGTACCCCAAACTTGCTGTCTGTCCCAGATAAATTGCTTTGCCCGCTGTGTACCGATGCGCTCCCGCAGCCAGAAATGTCCACCGCCATCAGGGGCCAGACCGATGCCGATGAACAGCATACCAAGCTTTGCTTCCTGGTGAGCTGCAACATAGTCTGCTGTTAACGCAAGACTAAGCCCCAAACCAGCAGCAGACCCATGAATGGCTGAGATAATGATCTTAGGCATACTGTACAGTGTCAGGACAATCGCTTCAATTTTCTCCATCACTTCCTGATAGTACTTCTCACTGGCCAAATCAGTCATCATACCGATATCACCGCCTGCGGAAAACGCTTTTCCTTTTCCGCTTAAAATAACAACTTTATCGTCATTTTGCTCGACCTGATCCAGGACATTTTCCAATTCTGTCAGCATTTCCTTGTCCATGGCGTTATACCTTTCTGGACGATTCAGATAAACATGAGAGATACCATCCATGCTTTCAAGCAATACAGTTTTCATTTTACCAACCTCTTCCAAAAGTTTTGTATGCTATAAATTCGTTTCCTTTGCAAGAAATCCTCCCTATGTTCGGCCAATGTAATGCTATTCGTTGTTACTCAAAAAAATCCCGCAGTAACGGTACCGCGGAATTGTATTGGAGATTTATTCGTTTGCGTCTTCTTCCGGATTGCCGTACAGCTCTTCCAGCGGTTGGGTAATAATGCGGCTAACGTCATTGATGACAACATTCAGGCGCTGCTCTTCTTCCATTAATTTGGAGATATCTTCATGCTGCTGTACTAATTCAACAACTTTACGGGCTTCTTCAACTTCTTCCTCAGAAATCTCCTGCCCCTGCATTTGTTTTTCCTGCAAGTCCATTTGTGTATTCCGGAAATTATCAAACATTCTTTTCGCAGATTCATCAGCCATTACAGCATCATATGCTTCTTTTAAGCGTTTGAATTCATCACTGTCGCGAATTGCTTTTTCCAAATCATATGCACTATCATAAATATTAGGCACAATATATCCTCCTTCATTTTCATCTAAATTTACTATAACAAACGTTTGAACCACTGTATAGCATTTCGTGAAAGGCCAAGAAATGAAAAATTGATTTTTCAACCCTATATATATTGCTATAATGAAAAAAGAACCCGGGAAAGTGGTGTTTTGATGATCGAACAATTGCGCAAAATTTTTTCGTCACTAATTTTCTATCAGGATATAACAGAGGATAACGAAGATGAGTACCAATGGTTTATGACAGCTGAAAACAGGCTGATTGGCATCCATAAACAAGAACTGACAGATAAAGATCGTCAATTGCTAGACACATTTTTAATACCGCATACGATTTCTGTTCCGAAGATGACACCGGAAGAGAGATCATGGCATGCTCAAATCAACAATGAACACAAACGTCATTCCAGATCAGTTACATACCGTTTCATTTATTTTTCCTTTCAGCGGGAGCAAATGGATCCCACATCATTTAAAGATGCAGTAAATGAATTTTTCGCAGGACAGGTTCCAATATTATGGGAAAATGATCATGAAGGAATCATCATTGAGGAGGATCTGGACGAGCCCATTTCGTATGAAACAATTATTGACGTTTTGATGAGTGATATGTCTGTAAACATCCACTTTTTCGTTGGACCCTTCATGCATTCACTGACAGAGGCCAAAAGAGGTTACCAAACACTCTTAGAAAGTGCCAATATTGTGTGCAAGTATTCCGAAAAGGCTGTCATCACATACATTGAAGCCTTCCCATATATACTGATTGATCAATTAGAAAACCATTTACGTGCTGACCTTATACGTTCCGTGTTAGCTGAATCTGCGAATGATGATGATCTTCTCAAAACAGTCGAAACTTTTATAGCCTGTAATTTAAATGTATCTGTTACCGCCAAAGAATTATATATGCACCGGAACAGTCTGCAATATCGACTGGACAAATTCAGCGAAAAATCTGGCATCGATATTCGACATTTTCATCACGCAGTATCCGTTTACCTGGCATTACTGGCAATGAAATAACAACATGCACAAAAAGGACATGTTTTCTTTGTGCATAATGGCCATTTACGGAACATCCTTTGATTCGTTAAAATGAAAGTATAAAACGCTTACATATTGGGAGGAGAAAAATGGCTGAACTGCGAATGGATAATATCAAAAAGACTTATGACAAAAACGTGCTTGCTGTTGATGATTTTAACCTAAATATCCATGACAAGGAATTTATTGTTTTTGTCGGACCATCCGGCTGCGGCAAATCAACAACTTTACGAATGATTGCAGGGCTGGAAGAAATAACCGGAGGCGAATTGTACATAGATGATAAAAAAATGAATGACATCGCGCCTAAAGACCGTGATATCGCCATGGTTTTCCAAAACTATGCCTTATACCCGCACATGAATGTTTATGATAACATGGCTTTCGGATTAAAGCTCCGTAAGTTCAAAAAAGACGAGATTGAACAACGTGTTAAAAATGCAGCAAATATTTTGGGATTGGAAAGCTATTTGGACCGCAAACCAAAGGCGTTATCCGGTGGTCAGCGGCAGCGTGTTGCATTGGGACGGGCCATTGTTCGTGATGCAAAAGTATTCTTAATGGACGAACCGTTATCAAACCTTGATGCGAAACTCCGTGTACAAATGCGTGCCGAAATTCAAAAACTGCATCAGCGGCTGCAGACAACGACGATTTACGTTACACACGACCAGACAGAGGCGATGACAATGGCGACACGCCTGGTCGTCATGAAAGATGGCATTATTCAGCAGGTGGGTGCTCCGAAAGAAGTCTATGATCTGCCGGAAAATATTTTCGTAGGCGGGTTTATCGGTTCCCCATCGATGAATTTTATCACCGGAACACTGCAAGAGGGCTACTTCGTAAACAGGGAATCGAAAATCGAAGTTCCTGAAGGCAAAATGAAAACACTGCGTGAACAGGAATACGTAGGCAAAGAAATTGTTTTGGGGATTCGCCCGGAGGATATCCATGATGAACCGGCCTTCATCGAAGCAACACCAGAGACAAAAATAACGGCAACTATCGATGTTGCAGAACTGATGGGGGCTGAGTCCTATCTTTATTCAAAGTTTAATGAACAGGACTTCATTGCCCGGGTCGACTCCCGTTCAGAAATTACTGGAAATGAGCAAGTTGAGCTTGCTTTTGATATGAATAAAGCGCTTTTCTTTGATGCACAAACGGAGCAGCGGATACGGTGATAGAAGGGTGGCAGGTATATCCGTGACGAAATACATTTTTCTTCGTGCGATGTAATGCTGCCGCTGCGTTCTTTGCCATGTCGCCGCCTGCATTAGCACGTCCTGTGCGTCCGCAGCCTAGATGCGCGACGTCCTGTCGCACCGCCTGCATTAGCACGTCCTGTGCGTCGTAATACAGTGAGCAAATATATGTATGAAATTCCGTTTAAAGTAAAAAGTACCAATAAATCGCATATATAAATAGGGGAAGCCTTGGAAGACTTCCCCTTTTCCAATGGGGAATTACCCCTTGTGAGGCCATTTTTTATTATTGTTGTTGTCCACTGAATTGAGATTGAGCTGATTGAACCAATCGTTTAGTAATCTCACCACCAACAGAACCGTTTGCACGGGAAGTCGTATCAGCTCCCAGGTTAACACCAAACTCTTGTGCAATTTCAGTTTTCATTTGGTTTAGAGCCTGTTCTGCACCAGGAACAACCAACTGGTTTGAGTTTCTGCTATTGTTGTTTGCCATGTTTATCACCTCCTGTAAGCATTATTGTTAACAGATCTGATAAACTTATCATGGATTATTGTTGGTAATTGTTGCTTAAAGGATTCAAAATGCAAAAACTCACTACCTTGTAAGATAGTGAGCTTTCATCATTTGTCTCTTTATTTTGGATATGTCATTTCTTTTGGATTAACATATTTTTCAAACTCTTCTTCTGTCAATAACTCGAGATCGACTGCAGCTTCTTTAAGTGTAGAATTATCGGAAAACGCTTTTTTGGCAATTTTTGCTGCATTCTCATATCCGATGTGCGGATTCAGAGCTGTTACCAGCATTAACGAATCACGCAAATACTTTTCAATCTGTTCATCATTTGGTTCGATGCCTTTAACACAACGCTCATCAAATGACAGCATGCTGTCCGCCAGCAGCTGGCATGACTGCAGAAAATTATAGGCGATGACCGGTTTGAATACATTCAGCTCAAAGTTGCCCTGGCTTGCTGCAAATCCGATCGCTGCGTCATTGCCCATGACCTGTGTTGCAACCATAGTGACAGCCTCACTTTGTGTCGGGTTGACTTTCCCTGGCATGATTGAGCTTCCCGGTTCGTTTGCCGGAATAGTGATCTCACCGATTCCTGAACGTGGTCCGCTTGCCAGCCAGCGAACATCGTTAGCAATTTTCATCAAGTCTGCTGCCAAACCTTTTAATGCGCCATGAGCATGGACTGTTTCATCATGGCTTGTCAATGCATGAAATTTATTCGGCGCAGACAGAAACTTTCTCCCGGTCTCTTCACTAATCGCCTGGGAGACAGCTTCTGAAAAATCAGGGTGTGCATTGAGACCTGTCCCGACGGCCGTCCCGCCGATAGCCAGCTCTTTTACATAATTTAGACTTTCGTTAATCATGTTTGCTGACTTTTCCAGCATGCGATGCCAGCCACTGATTTCCTGTCCCAACGTTAATGGCGTGGCGTCCTGCAGATGAGTGCGGCCAATTTTGACAATATCCTGAAACGCATCCATCTTTTCCTTCATCGTATTTTTTAACGTTTTTAATGCAGGCAGAACCGCTTCTTCCAGTTTTAAAACAAATGCAATATGCATGGCAGTCGGATACGTATCATTAGAGCTTTGAGATTTATTGACATCATCATTCGGGTGGAGCGTTAAGTCGCTTCCTTGCTGCTTCAGCCATTCCGTTCCGACATATGCGATGACTTCATTCACATTCATATTCGACTGTGTGCCGCTTCCAGTTTGCCAGACAACCAGTGGAAAGTGATCATCAAGCTTATGATCCAAAATCTGATCTGCAGCATAGCCGATGGCTTCAGCTTTTTGTCTATCCAAAAGACCAAGGTCTCTGTTTGCTTTGGCAGCACTTTTTTTCAAAATCGCAAATGCTTGAATCACTTCAGTTGGCATTTTTTCACGGCCGATGGGAAAATTTTGTTTACTTCGCTGTGTCTGTGCTCCCCAATATTTGTCAGCAGGGACTTTTATTTCACCTAAAGTGTCTGTTTCAATCCGGTAGTCCATATGTATTGCCTCCTCGTGAACAAAAAATTGGTATCTTATTTTATTGTAACAAATTAAACGTGACGAGTGTTAACCGAATTGACAAATCAAATGGAAAAAACGGCTTCCACTTCACCTTTCAAGCGAAGAACCGGAAGCCGGTACTGATGTCATCAGCAAACAATGTGTACCTGTACTTTTAAAAAATGGCACGCCTGATCTGCTTTGTATAAAAATATCTCACAACAACAAAGTAGATGATCTGGATGAAGGCAAACGCACCAAGTACCAATGCCGATTCATTGACAAGTGAGAAGTCAAATAAATGTGACAGAGCAGTCAGGGCGACAGCTCCGTGAATCAAAGCGACAACAATTGGAGCAAAAAACAGGAGTGCTGTCTGACGGTTGATGACTTTCTTCAATTCCTTATCCGTTAAGCCCATTTTTGCAATCGTCCTGAATTTTTCCTTATCATCATCAAGGTCGGTATACAGACGAAAATATAAGAAACTTCCGGCAGAAACAAAGAAGACAATGCCAATGAACAACCCAATGAACAAAATCGGCCCGTACACTTTATTGATTTGATAGAGCGAAAAGTCTATAGCCACGAGGTTATAGCTGTCAATTTGGTCGAATATCGCTTCACCTGCCTGAATCAGTGCATCCTCCTGCCCTTTATCAGCCATCCAGGCAACCGACGTTTCTACAGTATCTGGCTGCGGCAACTGTTCATACATTGCATCACTGATGATATAGTATGAATACATCTCAGGTAAAACTGACGATTCCATCATTCGATCAGGTTGTATGGCTGTACCATCCGTCAATTCAACCGGGTCATCCATCAACCTGTCCGTTTCACTGTCAGGTTCAAGCACTCTACTGCTGTCTGATACGACAACTGCCTCATTATCCTCAATTTGTACTGTTTTTTCGCCAAGCAGATGCGCAAAAAGGTTATATTGGGATTCATTCGTAATCAATACTTCACCGTCATCACGGCTGAAATAGGTCATGTCGATAATACTCGAATCAGCATCTATATCATACTTATCCATGGTCTCCTCAATAACTTGAACATCCTCCCGTATAGCGTCTTCATCATTTTCCGGAGACGATGTATATAAAAATGAAAATGGATTCGCCTCTGTCATACCCCTTGTAAGGTACGATTGAGCACCATATAATGACCCGATTGCACTAAATGCAACAGTCGAAATAATTGCCACCATGAAAAACGACCGCGCGTTGTCCTTCATCCGGAAAGATAGATCCGAGAAGAGCACCATGTTCGTTTTCCGCCAAAAGATCCCCTTGCTGCCCTTCAATCGCCGGATCACATAAACGCTTAACTGTGTAAACAACAAATACGTCCCAATCGTGACCACAATAATCACCGGAAGCATGGCCATGACTACCTGCATTCCTTTCACATATAAAGCCGTCATATAACCTGAAGCAAGTAGGATTACAGCAATGACTGTCAAAACGACAGACGCTTTCGGCTCGCCTTTTGACTGTTTGTCTGCCTTGATCAAGTCAACGAGTCTGCGAGTGCGTAGAATAAATGATACGAATAGCGAGATTAACAAAAAAAGCACAATAAATGACACAAACGTTAGGATGATGGCCAACAGTGGAAAATAAAAATGAAGCGTTTCATCAATGACCAGTACATTTTCGGCGAGCAGAAGAATGGCCTTTGCAAAAACAAGCCCGAGTAAAATCCCGCCCAATGTCGCAAAAAAGCCAATCAGCATGTTCTCCATAAAAATCATCAGCCTGATTTGTCTTGTTGTCATCCCATGCATCATCAAAAGGCCGAATTCCCTCTTACGCGATTGCAAGAATGAACTCATCGAATACAGCACAAAGAAAAAGGAAAACACATAAATAATGCCGCCGGCAATGGCCATGCCGTACAGCACTTCCCCCCGAACTGATCCGTCCATAAAAGTCGGGTGAAATGCAAATATAGCAAATGTAAAAAAGATCATTACCGTAAACAGGCTGCTCAAAAAATAAGCAACATACAGACGCTTGTTGCGGATGACATTATTAACCGCGAACTGGCGAAAAGTCACTGTCATCCCCTCCCATTAAGGAAAGCGTGTCAATAATGCTTTGGAAAAACGTCTGCCGGCTTTTACCGTGATGGATTTCTGAATAAAACTTCCCGTCCCGGATGAACACTACCCTGTCCGCATAGCTTGCGGCCTGCGGATCATGCGTGACGAGCATCATTGTTGCTTTTTCTTGTTTATTAAGTGACGAAAGCATCCCCATGACATCTTTGGATGCTTTGGAATCAAGGTTTCCTGTCGGTTCATCGGCTAGAAGCAGTTTAGGCTGATGGATCATCGCTCTGGCAATTGCTGCTCGTTGTGCCTGGCCACCGGAAATTTCATGGGTTCGCTTGGTCATGATGTCAGCGATGCCAAGTTTTTCAGCAATGGCATTAGCCTGCTGTTTCATCTCCTTGACACGTTTGCCGTCCAATGTCAGTGGCAGTACCATATTCTCCTCCACTGTCAATGTGTGCAGCAGATTGAACTCCTGAAAGACAAATCCCAGCTCGCGGCGCCGAAATCTAGCCAGTTCATTTCGACTGAGTGCATGCGGATTTTTCCCTTCAATCAGCACATCCCCTGTTGTCGGTTCATCGATAGTGGCAACCATATTGAGTAGTGTCGTCTTCCCGCTCCCCGATGGACCCATGACACCGACAAATTCCCCTTTTTCGATTTCGAGATCGATATTTGACAAGGCTCGATAGGCGATTTTGCCTTCATACACTTTACTTACATTCTGGACTTGAAGCATGTCTGTACTCCTTTCATCGGCGTGTGTGATCACACACGAAAAGTATCATCAGTCAACAGTGTACCGCCCTTTGTCCTGGCAAACGATCGATCATCCTTTCAGTATCCTTACATTTTTGTAATGTTTTGCGCAGGTGAAAAAACAATGCGGATTGTTGTCCCTTTGTCCACAATACTTTCCATTTCAATCCTGTGTCCCAAATAATCGGCTACCTCTTTTGCGAGAAACAGCCCCATGCCGGTGGACTCCCGGAACTTGCGTCCATTTTTTCCAGTATAAAACGCATTGAAAATCCGCTTTCTGTCTTCTTCAGGAATGCCGACACCGAAATCTGTCACTTCAAAGATCACCGACCCGGCACGTTCATACAGTGAAATAACCATTTGTCCGCTTTTTCCCGCTGAATATTTCACCGCATTTTGAATGAACTGTGTCATGATGAACAACAGCCATTTCTCATCTGTTTCAACAGTGATTCCGGAACGTTCTTTTTCCAGTTTAGGGTAGACCTCGTTGCGGATGAAAAAACGCTTGTTTTCCTGGTTGACTTCTTGAACCAGCTTTTCCAGTACGACCGGCTTAATCCGAAAGTCCTGTTCGATGGTGCGGAGGCGTGCCATGTACAGTACGGTATTCAGCCCCGTTTTAATGCGATCAGTTTCTTCACGAATGTTCGATGATTCCGGCTCGTCAAGATTTTGGGCTGTCAGTTCAATGACCGAAAGCGGTGTTTTCATTTGATGAACCCAGCGATCAATGAACGTCAAATGTTCTTCTTTCTGCGCCTCGGTTTCACCAATTCGCCGCTCATACATCCTGTACTGTGACTTCAACAATTGATCAAGTGCTTCAGCAATCGGCGCCTGATCCGTTTCCTGCAATGATTCATCAAGCGATTCGATTGGCTGTTCGAGTCTTTTGTAAAACGCGCGTCGTGTTATATAATAGTAGAGAAGATAACTACTGAATAAAATGAATCCCAGAAAAATCGCATAGAGAACCGTTCTGATGTTCCGGTAGCCGTCCAGCCAAAGAATAAGAAAAATAAGTCCGAACTGCACAATCTGCAGTCCGATTAATAATCGATGATCCTTGATGAACAGCTTCATAACTCCTCTGCCCCGTTCCATGTCACATGCAGCCGGTATCCCGCGCCCCGGACGGTTTCAACTGCACCGGTGATTCCAAGCTCCTGAAACTTTTTGCGGACCCGTGTCATATTCACATTAAGCGTGTTTTCATCCACATACATTTGATCATCCCACAGTTTTTCCAATAAATCTTCACGACCGGCGACCCGGGGATGCCTGTCCATCAAACTTTCAATAATATCCGCCTCTTTTTTGGTTAGGGTTACCTCAGCCGTCCCAAACCTGAGCTCAAGTCGTTCAGGCAGCAGCTTCAGTCCATCTTTCTGTAAGATGCGCTCTTTGTTACCCGCGGCATATTCCCCGTATGCCCGGCGTAATTGGCTGCGGATTTTAGCCATCACGACGTCCGAGTGGAATGGTTTGGTAATAAAGTCATCTCCCCCATTTTCCAGCGCCATCACCTGGTCCATCTCCCCGGTCCGGGCGGAAATGAAAATGACCGGACAGATCGATTCAAGGCGGATTTGCCTGCACCAATAAAACCCATCAAAACGGGGCAAGTTGATATCAAGCAGGACCAAATCAGGCCGAAACCGACGAAACGAGTCCATCAGGTTTTCAAAATCATCAGCATTCAAAACATCATAGCCATATTTTTCTATAAAGGTGTGCAAATGTCCGGCTATTTTCGGATCATCTTCCACAATCATGATTTTCTCCACGATCAACCCTCATTTCATACTGTACTTTGGTATCATTATAACACTTGAATCAATTTCATAATGGCTCTTTTAAAAAATACAAATACCTGCAAAATATTTAACAGGATTTTTTTAAAGCTGTAATGATTGTTGGTAATCCAGCCACAGTCCGAATACACTTCGCTTTTCACGGGCGAGTGGCAAGCCTCCTCAGACATACGCCCTGTGGGGTCTTGCTTATCTCTTACTTACCGCAGGAGTCTACGTGTATTCGGACTGCTTAGCGCATGCTTCTTATCAAATGGTAACGATATCAAAATGAACTATGGCGCGTTTGGCTGTACGACTACGAACATTACCTAGCTGAAAAAATCCTTTGGGTGGGTTCCATCTTATATAATTCTTGAATATCAAATAAGCCAGTTTGTCGTATAGTGGTCATTGGAAGTACTCCTCCAGTCTTTTTGGGACGTTTTGGTCAACTACCATTATACAAGATTGGGGGAGGTACTTCCTTTTTTACGTTTACGAACCTTTGCGACATAAGGATTAAGTATGAAATTTGCTCATTTAATTAGTTTCTCTAAAAAATCATCAGGACAAGGTACAGCAGTATAAATGAGATCATCAATGTGTGTTAACTTAAATGATTCATTTTAGTCACAAAATAGTAATGATTTTGATATGTTTTTGAACCAATTTCTTTTATACTATATAAACGAGGATTGTATTAATAAGTCCGGTAAAATGAAGCATCGTATTTCTTTATATTAGGGGGGATCCTATTATGCCGAATATTTGGACACATATTCTTTTTTGTGAAAATGTGATGGATGCAATTGAAAATCCTCATTCATTTTTGCATGACGAAGCATATATGAAACTGGGAGCTCAGGGACCGGATCCCTTTTTTTATTATCATTTCTGGCGATGGATGAAAAATGACCCCGTAAACGAAATCGGGCAGAAGATGCATCAGGAAAGATGCGGGGCATTTCTAATGGACATCATTGAAAGAGCAAAGCATATGGGTAATCAAGCCAAAGCGTACGTGTTCGGTTTTATAACACATCACATTCTGGATCGCAATGCACACCCTTATATTTACTACCGCGCCGGATATGAAGGAAATAAACACCAAAAACTAGAAATCATCATTGATACCTTGATGATGGAAAAATACCATCATTTAAAAACGTGGAAGGCACATGTGTATAACGAAATCGATGTGGGATTCAAAATCGATCAAACCATATCCGAAATGCTGCATACAGCCATTAGAGCACATTACCCCGAAACCAATCAGGAATCAGCGGTCTATATACAAAAGGCATACCGAGATATGAAATTAGCCTTGAAACTATTAGCCGATCCATATGGCTGGAAAAACACACTGTTCAAGCCGCTGATTTCTCCCTTTTCACATCAGCCCGTCAACAATGATGCGGATTATTTGAATTTGGAGCACACACCCTGGCACGATCCGGCAACAAATGAACCGAGTACAAAAAGCTTTATCGATTTGTACAATCATGCCTGGACGGAAGGAATTGAAATCATGACAGAAGTGATTGCGTACTGGAATACAGGTGATATCACCAGTCAAAAACGGCTGCGTAAACTGATTGGGAGCATTTCCTATGATACAGGTAAACCACTGTCATTAAATCTCGAAAATAGACATAGTGAACCGATTGTTTAGGTATTGGAAAAAACGAAGGCTTCTTTATAATTGAAAGCCTTCCGTTTTTTATAAGGGCGGCCATTATTAAGATATTATAACGTAAAATGAAAGGACACGAATAGCCGTGCCCACTCATTATAGCTATTTAAAAAGCTTTCGCAGCATTTTACCTGTGCCTTTACCAGCTGTTCTGCGTCCAATTCGTTTACCGACATTCCCTTTTTTGACCGCATTGACATCACCTAGTATTTTAGCAATTGAATATAGCAACTTTCGAACATTATTAATCCGCATAACAGTCACCCTCCCGCACGTATATTTTCATTCTGCCCTTATCATTTAGCATACTGTTTCGCCTGTTGAACGCCTTTTTCGATATTCACAAACCTTAATAAAATGATACCGGCTATAAAAAATACAATAAGCGATATCATACCCATTCGGCTTGATCCAGTCAGTTGACCGACCAGTCCAAACAAAAACGGACCAAAAACAGCTGCAAATTTTGATGAAATGCCGTAAAAACCAAAAAATTCAGCTTTTTTATTGGCTGGAACCATCCTTCCGTAAATAGATCTACTGAGCGATTGTGCCCCACCCTGGACCATGCCAACGCATATAGCAAGCAGATAAAAATGCAGGGCAGATGCCATGAAGTAACCAAAAATGACAACAGCTATATAAGTATACAACGTCATATAAAGTGCTCTTTTGGCTGTTATTTTTGTCGCTAGCCAGCCGAAGAAGAACGTGAATGGAATACCGACAAATTGTGTGATCAAAAGTGCGATAATCAATGAATTGGAATCAATCCCAATTCCGCGGCCATAAATTGTCGCCATTCTGATAATAGTTGAGACTCCATCATTATACAACCAAAAAGCCAAAAGGAAGATCAGCAAATACTTGAACTGCTTTATCTCTTTAAATGTGCTGACAACCCTGGAAAACCCGATTGCAGCATAGGACCTGTCTCGCTTTACCTTTGTTTTTTTCTCTTCCTGTATATTTTTAAAAAGCGGGATTGAAAAGATAAACCACCATAAACCGACAGAAGCGAACGAAAGCTGGCTGGCCGTAGTAACATCTGGAATACCAAACCAGGAATATTGTGTAATTATCAAAATATTGATAGCCAATAATATGCCGCCTCCTACATATCCCCATGCAAAACCACCTGCTGAAAGCCGATCCAGCTCATCTTCATTCTTGGCAATCTCCGGCAAAAAAGCATCATAAAACACATTCGCACCTGAAAAACCAATATTGCCGACAATCAGTAAAATCGAGGCAAATATGTAATCTCCTTCTCCAACAAATGCCAGCAGGATACTGGCAATCATCCCCATATAAGCAAAAAAACGCAAAAATTTCTTCTTTGACGCCGAAAAATCACTGATCGCCCCCAGTATCGGTGCTAAAATGGCAACAATTAAAACTGCAATCGATTGGGAATACCCCCAATAGCTTTCTGCTAAACTTTCCTCCAGACCTGCAGCAGCAACATCATAATAAAAAACCGGAAGAACTGCTGCCATAATCGTCGTGGCAAACGCGGAATTCCCAAAGTCATATAACATCCAGCTAAAGGCCGTTTTTCGTTTCATAAATTCCCCAACCCCCTTTATTCCAGCATACCAGATAAATCATCAATCAGGATTAATTTTATGTAAAAATGTCAGTCTAAAACGGCCAAATAGGGAGGAACATCGTAAATATTCTATTTTAAACATCAATATAACGATTGTTATACCACCTTTGCCAATTACAATCCGTTTTTGGTAGTAATCAGATTGTGGATCTCAACAAGGTAATTTCCGATTAAAAAAACCTTACCAAACAAAGGCAAGGCTTTCTTGTAGATTCCAGGTCATTCCCAGATATAGCGTCTGTATTCCTCACTTAATTGTTCGAATTTTTCCTTATCCCCTGTATCAATGGCATGATTAATACCAGATTCGAGTTTCCATTTATTCCAATTAAAGCATATTTCATCCAATACTAATTGTGCTGATAGTTTCAGTTCGAACGGGACATCTTTTTTGGCTACAATGGCATTTCCAGCATAGCGGTAAAGCTGATAAACCACTTTTTGCTTCTTCAATGGAACATTCCCCCTCGTTCCTTTTTCTTATTATCCTAAATAATAAAAATATTTGCAAGTATAAATTCATGGGAGAAATAAAAATCTGCATAGAACGCCACAGCTATGGTTTTATATTCCGGTATCCCAAAAAACCAGCTACTAACGCAAAAATAGCCAATACACTTGCCATCCAGCTAATGTTACCTTTCATCAAAACCGCAATTACCGGCGGTCCTGCTGCAACACCGATAAAGCGCATCGCACTATAAATTGATGTAATGACTCCCCGTACACTTTTTTCCAGACTTTCTGTAATGAGTGCATCGAGGCAAGGCAGTGCCATACCGATACCTGTTCCGCATACAAGAAAGATTGTTAACAAGTATACAGGATGATCCATAAATGGAATAACTGCAACAGATGCTCCAGTCAGAATAATGCCGATAAATGTAACCCACTTCATGACATTTAATTGATCCTTTATTTTTTTGCCCGTTATAAACGAAGCAACAGATAGTGCTAATAATGGAACCGCAAGCAGTATCCCTTTCCAGATACCTTTGTAATCATACTTCTCTTCAAGAATACTGGATAAATAAAACAAAAAGCCAAACAATACAAACATTAAGATGGCACCGATTATAAATACGGCCATCAGCCACCTGCCGTGCTCTGTCAGAACGTCTTTTGCAAAACCGATATATTCTTTAAACCGTGTCTGCTTTTCCTCTTCTCCCTTATTTTTAATCAGGAACGTAACCATTAAAACAGACACAGCACAAAAAACAGGAATCGAATAAAATGGAAGATACCATGCGATCGCAGCAAGAGCAGCTCCCAAAATCGGACTTAACACTTTTCCGACAGTATTGGACGTTTCAATAATACCGAGTGTGGTACTAGCTTCCTTGTCATCTTTAAACATATCTCCAACAAGCGGAAGGACAATTGGAAAAGCCCCTGATGACCCGATCCCCTGCAATATTCTTCCCGCCAAAATGATTAAAAATGGATCACTCATCAGCTGGGATGCCAGGCCGGCAACCAACCCACCTGCCCCAGTAATGATTAATGAAGGAATAATCACCCTTTTTCGGCCAAACCGATCCGATAAAAACCCTGCTACAGGAATTAAAAAAATAGCGACAACGGAATAGACCGTAATGATATAGCTGGATTGCAGCTTAGAAATACCCAGTTCTTGCTCCATAACTGGCAGGATTGGAATAAGCATTGAATTCCCCAAAGTCATAATCAGCGGGATCGATGCCAATGATATAACTGCCCAGCGTTTTTCCTGTTCTTTTTGATGATCTACCATGATCTTTCTCCTTCTTCTTTATATAATCACTAAAATTACTATTTACTTGCAAGTAAGATTTATTCCCGGTGATTTTTTACTTGTGGAAACACACTTCGTTGAATACAAAATAGATAGCAATGGAACCTGATGTTTCTCTGGACTCACCGGATGGAACTCTGATAGACTGTTATAGCTATAGCTTGACTTAACAGTAAAATGGTTGTTCAAATGGAGGCTATTTCATGGATCAAGCAGATCACTTAAAAAAGGGAGAAAAAGGTGCCTGGATCAGTATTTGTGCATACATTGTTTTAGCAGCAGCCAAACTGATCATTGCTTCGATTGGGAATTCTCAAAGCCTATGGGCAGACGGTTTAAACAACACAACCGATGTGATCGCCTCGGTAGCGGTATTAATTGGTCTGAAAATTTCAAGGAAGCCCCCTGATGAAGATCACCATTATGGCCATTACAGAGCAGAAACGGTCGCATCCTTATTCGCAGCATTCATTATTGTTACAGTCGGTATACAAGTTATTATCGATACATTCGGACAATTATTCGCTGAAGGAAATACCCAGCCGGGTATGCTCACAGCCTGGACTGCACTGGCAGCCGCTGCTGTGTTGTTTTTCGTGTACTTGTATAATGTCTCTCTTGCCAAAAAAATTGGCAGCAGTTCACTCTATGCTGCTGCGCAGGATAACCGTTCCGATGCTTTGGTCAGCATCGGAGCTTTTGCAGGGATAATCGGTGCACAATTTGGCCTTTACTGGCTTGACCCGCTGGCCGGATTGATTGTTGGTATCATCATCTGCAAAACAGCATGGGATATTTTCAGGGAAGCAACACATACATTAACGGACGGATTTGATGAACAACAAATCCGGAACATAAAAGAAAGCATTGCGAAAGTACCGGAAGTTAAAAAAGTAGTGGATGTAAAAGGAAGAATACATGGGAGCCAGGCATTTATCGACATCACGATTCTCGTTAATCCGAATTTAAACGTGAAGGAAAGTCATGCCATAACAGAAAGAATTGAGAAATTACTCCGGGAGAAACATAATATTCCGTATGCACATATTCATATCGAACCTTATGAATGAGAGAGGCTGGGGACGTTTATAAAACAAAAATCCGAACAAACAAAGCAAGATATACTCTGCTGCGGAAATATACGCCACTAAAACGGACTATTGGTCGTCTTTTAAGCCCCTTTACTTTACCAGCCTCTTGGAAATGAGTATATACTTTGAACGTTCGTAATACGCTTGTTACATTGTCAGCAGAAAAACCGTCACAATAGCCCCTATGACAACTAAAATAATATTCAAACCCAGGTACGCAAGGCCAGCAGCTGCCAAGCCGCCCAACAGACCAAACAGCGGCTGATCAGGGATAACATTTAAAATGCCCGGAAAAATAAGCGCACCCAATGCCGCAAACGGAATTGCGTTCAGCCAGCGATTTACCCAATCACGAAACTGCAGCCTGTCAACGATGAATGCCGGAATGATCCTCGGAATCATGGTAACAAGTGCCATTCCAACAATAATTGCAATGATCATTATTCTTCCCCCTTGAGCAGAAATACACCGCTTAATCCGCCCAGCACCGTCCCGAACACAATGGCCCAGCCCTCACTCATGAATTGGCTGCATATGAGATTAATAAGCATTGCGATAAGTGCAACAAGACCAACGCGCCACTCTTTTTTTACAGATGGAACAAGCAGGCCGATAAACATGGCATAAAGTGCGATTCCCATACTCTGACTCAGTTGTTCAGGAATAATTTCTCCAAGCACTCCGCCCAGAAAAGAGCCTATAATCCAGGCTGTATAAGCTATCAGGATCAAAGCGGTATAAAAATAAGCACCTTTTTCCATTTTTGCTTCTTTTTTATGTAAAGACGATACGGCAAACGTTTCATCCGTCAATCCAAGTGATAAAGGCAGTTTCCATTTTAGCCCGATATCTCGCAAACGGTTCATAAACGACAGACTCATGACAAAATGACGGAAATTGAGCACAAAAGTAGCTACAATAATTTCGACAGCCCCCGCACCAACCGCAATCATGTTCGCACCCATAAATTGGCTGGCACCGGCAAACACCATGACACTCATTAACGTTAATTCCGTTATGGTCATTCCTGCCTGTTTTGCCAGTACACCGTATGTGATTGCAATCGGCAAATAACCAAGCATGATGGGAAAGCCCACTGCAATCCCTTTTCGAACCATTTGTATTGCCATGGATGAATGCTGTTTATCCCATGCCCCTGTATTCATTCCCGTCCCCCTTTCCAAAACGAAAATTAAGATTATTATAACTTAATTCATCATCAATAAAAAGCAATTGATCTCAGAAAAAATTTTCACATTGACAAATAATGAACATACCATGTATAGTCAATATAAAATTTTAGCTGAATAGGATAATCCGTGAATGCGCAGTAGAATCTTTTTCCCGGCAGCAATCAGAGATGGGACGGCTGGTGGAAGTCCCGGCAGAATAAGACTCGAATTACACATTCAGGTTTGACGGATGTTTTTTTTGAGTGGATGGGTTCCTGAAATGTTGATTCAAAGGGTGACTGCTAGTGACGTTTGAAGTTCATTTTAGTCGTACGCATCAATCAGGGTGGTAACGCGGAGTATTGCTTCGTCCCTATCTAGGGATGGGGCTTTTTTATTTTTATCCCGCCTTGACTGGAAGCACATACCCCATTCAATGGTTTATAATGGGGGAAGCTGTCATGAAAGGTCCGATAAGTTCTGGTAACTATCAGCGGGGTTGAAACAGACTCAGAATTAAGACGACAATCGCCCATGGCTGCACTGACTCGTTCTGTGCAACCTTTCCCGCTGAGTGGAAGTACGATATTAGAAGAAGGAGTGATTCAACATGTTTTCGGTTCAGCCAAAATATCATCCCAATCTCAGTGAGTCGATTTTATTTTTCATTTTAACAGTAGGTCTCATTAGCTATTTTCTGATCGGACTGGGAACCGCACCACACATTCCGATATTGATTGCAGTGATGCTAACTGTTACGTATGGCCTCATTAGACGGATCTCGTTTAAAGATCTTGAAAAAGGAATGATTGCTGGTGCCAAATCCGGCATGGCAGCTATTTTCCTGTTTTTGTTAATTGGAATTTTGATCAGTAGTTTGATGATCAGTGGTACGATTCCCGTATTAATCAGCAGCGGTTTTACGTTCATTGGCGGGACATGGTTTTATGCAATTGTATTCGCCGTTACAGCGATTATTGGTGTATCACTCGGAAGCTCACTGACAACAACAGCAACGATAGGTGTAGCCTTTATCGGGATGGGCAGTGCAGTGGATGCTTCCATGGCAATTACAGCTGGTGCAATTGTTTCCGGTGCATTTTTCGGTGATAAAATGTCGCCTTTGTCTGACACGACCAATCTGGCTTCCACCATTGTTGAAGTCGATTTATTTGATCATATAAAACATATGGGCCTGACGACAATCCCGGCATTTCTTATCTCATTTATTTTCTTTGCGATTCTGTCACCAAACGAAGCCATTACTGTTGAAAACCTTGATACGTACAAAGCAAGTCTTGATGCAACAGGATTAATGCATTGGACTTCATGGATTCCGCTCATCATCCTGATTTTGGCAACTATTTTTAGAGTGCCAGCATTTATTTCACTGGCTGTCAGCAGTGTGATTGCAACATTACTCGCCGGTATAACCAGTGAGCTCTCATGGTCTGATATATGGGAGATATGGTTCAACGGGTATACAGCTTCAACCGGTTTTGAGCCTGTAGACAGTTTATTGACAAAGGGTGGCATCAACAGCATGCTATTTACTATTTCACTCGTCATTCTGGCACTTGGATTTGGCGGATTATTGTTTGTTACCGGCATTATCCCATCCATTTTGTCGTCATTCCAGGAAAAACTGCAAAAAATTCGGGCTATCATCATTTCTACAGCTGGAACAGCGATTGGTGTCAATGTACTGATTGGTGAACAATATCTTTCTGTCATGTTGACCGGTGAAACGTTTAAAGGCGTTTACCAAAAGGCTGGGTTATCCAACAAGGCACTTTCCCGAACATTGGAAGACGCCGGAACAGTCATTAATCCGCTCGTTCCTTGGAGTGTATGTGGTGTGTTTATCGCTGATGTCCTTGGGGTTCCTGTGCTGACTTACTTGCCATTCGCATTCTTCTGCTTGTTAAGCCCGCTCATCACGATATTTTTTGGTGGAAGGGCCTTGAAAGGATAGACCGGATGCTGTTCGTTTCAGGCCGAAGTTCCCGACCTTTGGCGGAAGTTCTTGTTAGATTAAACTTACGCAGCATGAATTTTCCATCTTTATTCCGGGTATGAAGAATCCCCTCAGATCAGGGGATTTTTTTCACTCCAGTATAGATGTCAATTTACGCAATCCTTCAAGAAGTCTTGGTGATGGCCTGCAAAAAAGGGATTCTTCGAGAATATGAATATTATCTTCCTGGATGGCTTTCATCTCGTGCCAGCCAGGTCTCCTCCGAACAAGATCTGGTCTCATTTTGGACTCCTTTACGCCTACCCACACCATACAAATATGATCAGGATCACGTTCTTTTACATCGTCCCAATTTGTTTGAACACTTGCCACATTTTCTGTCGCAAAAATATTTGACGCTCCGGCGAGACGACTGATTTCAGTCAGCCAATTGCGGCCTCCCGGAGTAAAAATCGGCTTTGGCCACCATTCCCAGTATAAGCGCGGTTGATATACCTTTTCAGCAGCCTGCTCACGAAAAGATTCCACTTCTTTACGAAAAGCAGTCGCCTTTTTTGCGCCAAGCGACTTATCACCCAGTACAGATCCAACTGTCTCAATATCATTTGCAATTTCTTCCAGCGAGTTGGGGTTCAATATGATGTAAGGCAATCCCCGATCATCCAGTGCTTCAATATTTTTTCCCATACCGGGAACACTCAGCGAGGCAAGTACCAAATCAGGGTGTAATTCCTCCACCTTGTCCATATCAATCGAAAGGTCCGGACCTACTGCCGGCAGTTGCTGTACTTCTGATGGCCAATCAGAATAATTGTCAACACCAACCATCAAGTTAGTTTTACCAAGATATTCAACAATTTCCGTGTTGCTGGGACAAATTGAAACGACACGCATGAATAGCTTCCCCTTTCAGAAAACAGCGTCGGCTTATTACTCCCCAGAGACAAGAACTGGAAAGCAGCAAATAACATTTCACCTGCATTCGAGTCTTTTACATATTCAAAATCTCAATCTTTACCTATCCTGATCAGTTATCAGCAACGGGCCGTCTTTTGTAATCACCACTGTATGCTCATATTGTGCTGAGCGGCCTTTATCGACTGTTCGTGCAGTCCAGTTGTTGGTATCCATCTTGCTTTGCCAGCTGCCTTCGTTGATCATTGGTTCAATCGTAATCACCATTCCGTCTTTAAGCCGCGTTCCTTTGTTCGGTAAACCGAAATGCGGGATGTGCGGATCCTCATGAATGGTTGGACCAATGCCGTGACCAGTAAAGTCACGTACGACTGAAAAACCTTCCCCTTCAGCATATGTTTGAATTGCATGACCGATATCTCCAATTCGATTACCGACACGCGCCTGTTCAATCCCTTTATAAAGCGATGTTTTCGAAACCTCCAGAAGCTTTTCACCTTCCTCATCAAGTGTGCCAACCTTATATGTCCATGCAGAATCGGCCAATCCACCATTCAAATTGACCACCATATCGATCGTGACAATATCACCATCGATAAGCTTTTCTTCTCTTGGAAAGCCATGACATATCTCATCATTGACCGAGGCACAAGTTGCATATGGATAATCGTTGAAACCTTTTTGCTCAGGTGTTGCACCGTGTTCAGCGAGGAATTTTTCCACAAAGCTATCAATTTCCTTTGTTGTAATTCCCGGTTTAATCATCCTTGCTATTTCTTTATGACATGCGACAAGCAGATCACCCGCCTTCTGCATTTTTTCAATTTCGCGTATACTTTTGCGTGTAATCATATGTTTCTTCCCTTCTGCAAAATCTTTAATGGATATGCAAACATTGCACATTCATATCAGTTTCGTCTCAGCAATTGTATCATAATTTGCTGACAATCATTCACCATCACGCCAGAAAAATGCAGAGGAGCGAAAGTGTCCCCTGCACTACTATATTAACCTGCCACCAGCATTATCACGGTCAAGTACTATAACCTATGCTTTTTTATCCGGTTAGGGTGGGCGCAGATATATGATTTAAAGGTAATCAGTCACGCGATAAATTTTTCCATTCACGACATTCGTCTCATCCGTCAAAATATCAACCAAAACACCGCCGACTGCATCAGTACTTTCGAGCATGTTATGCTGCTTGTACTCCTGGAATTGTTCAACCTCCATAAATGCTTCCTGATCGCTTTCCCGAATTCTTTCCTGCATTTCAGTATCCATAATTCCCGGACTGAATGCGATGACTTTACTTTGCGTTTGCAATTCATCCTGTTCCAATGCGGCTGTTTTCGTGTACATATTCATACTTGCCTTGGACGTACAATAGGCACTCCAGCCGTAAACGGGGCGTTCTGCAGCACCCGAAGTGATCGTTGTACTGATAAACCGAATATCCTGTTCAGCAGCTTTTTTCAGAAATAAATTCGTCAGTACCATTGGCGTTGTTGTATTCACTTGGATATGATGTGCCACATCAGCACTTTTCGTATGCATGGATTGATCAATCGGTTCCAGCACCGCCGCATTGTTGATTAAATAAACAGTTTCCGGGTGTTGTGAAAATATATCATTGCTGATCTGATAAAATGTCTCTTCCGTTTTTTCCAGATTACCTAGATCACAGGAATAATGCTGATACATAACATTATTCTCTGCTGCAGTATCGCCAAGTTTATCATTTTTACTCCGGGAAATGCCTGTCACATGAATTCCCGATTCCATTAAAATTTTGGCGATTGATTCCCCTAATCCTTTAGATACACCGGTTATAACTGCATGTCGCATAAAATGCCCCCCCTATTCATTCGTATTTTATTCTATGTTACCCGAGTTCATTTTGTTGAAAACAACTTTGATTTGTAATGATAATAATTTGTCCACGACTGCAGTCAGGTCAAACACATTATGCGTTTACTTCTGCCCAGTAACGAACCAGCGTTTCCATTCCTTTATCAAAACTATCCAATGGGAAACTTTCATTCGGTGAATGAAGACGATCATCCGGTGTACCAAAGCCGAGTAAAACAATTGGAATGTTATAAATATCTTCAATCCATTCAACAACCGGAATGGATCCGCCCATCCGCACATAAACCGTGTCTTTGCCAAATGCTTTCGTATAACTTTTGGCAGCTTTTTTGATGAGTGGATGATTTGGTTCTACCTTGTATGCTTTAGCTGATAGTTTTTCCTTTTTAACATCAACCGTTACACCTGAAGGAGCGGTCTTATGAACATGCTGCTCAAGTATTTTTTGTATTTGCTCCGGTTCCTGGCCTGGTACAAGACGGCAAGTAATTTTCGCTGTGGCAGTTGATGGAATAATCGTTTTGGTTCCTTCGCCCTGGTAACCGCCGTACATACCATTGATTTCAAACGTCGGTCTCCCCATTGTATGTTCTTTAGCGGTGTAGCCTTTTTCAGATGCAGTCTCCTTAACACCGGTTGCTTTTTCGTAATTTTCACCCTGCACATTCTCAATTAATTCGCGTTCTTTATCGGACAGCGGCTCAACACCATCGTAAAATCCATCAACCGTAATAACTTCATCTTCATTCTTCATCGATGCCAAAATATGGTTTAACTTCATGATTGGATTTCGGACTGCTCCACCGTACATTCCTGAATGAAGATCATGGTCAGGTCCGGTCACATTTATTTCAATGCCGGTGAATCCTTTCAGTCCGTATAAAATGGTTGGCTGGTTTTGGGCAACCATCCCTGAATCCGAAATAACGGCAAAATCGGCATTAAACTGATCCTTTTTGTCTTGCAGGACATCATAGAGATGCTCACTGCCGATTTCCTCTTCACCCTCAATACAAATTTTAACATTTAATGGTAGTTTTCCTTCTGTCTTCATATATGCTTCAAACACTGCCAAATGCATGAATACCTGACCTTTATCATCACTCGAACCACGGGCATAAATACGGCCGTCCCGCACTTCTGGTTTAAACGGATCGCTCTTCCATTGATCGATCGGATCGACAGGCTGCACGTCATAATGGCCATAAAATAAAACAGTCGGCGCATCAGATCCGGCTTGATTATATTCAGCATAAACCAATGGGTGTCCGCCGGTATCGTGCTGCTCTGCATGATCAAACCCAATATCATTTAAATAATCTTTCAAGAAATTCGCAGCTTCTTGAATATCTTTTTTATGTACACTATCCGTGCTGACACTCGGAATCGATAAAAATTCATTTAACTTTTCCAGTAGAGACGTGCGATTTTCTGATAAATAACGTAATGCCTGCTCACTCATCACCCATTCCTCCCATTCATTTTGTTTTATTTTAGCATATAATACGGCAGAAAGACGAACCGGGCGATCAGATGGGGTGCCTTCTGTTAATACTCTCGCTCTTCTGAAGATATTTCTGCTCATCCCTGGATCGGCTCAAAAAAAGACAGCCTTCATAAAAGACTGCCTCCTTAAAAAACTATTTCAATGCTTGTGCCAGATCTTCAATCAAATCGTGCGCATCTTCAATACCGACTGATAGTCTGATCAGTCCGTCCGTGATACCTAGTTCATCCCGCCGGTCTGCCGGAATTGATGCATGTGTCATTTTGGCCGGTACCGAGATAAGACTTTCCACTGCTCCCAGGCTTTCAGCAAGTGTATAATACTGTACCCGGCTTAAGACTTTTTCGGCTTCCTCTGCACTGCCTGCATCAAATGAGATCATTCCCCCAAAACCGACTGCCTGGCGTTTGGCGATGTCATGTCCGCGGTGAGATGTAAGCCCAGGGTAATAGATTGTACGTACTTTTTCATGATTCTCAAGAAATTCCGCTAATTTTACGGTATTCCGTTCAATGGCTTCCATCCGAATGCCGAGCGTTTTAATACCACGCATTAAGAGCCATGAATCCTGTGGGCCAAGCACTCCTCCGGCCGAATTTTGAATGAAATGAATTCTTTCGGCCAAATCCTCGGCATTAACAGCCAAAAGTCCTGCCACAACATCACTGTGCCCGCCAATATATTTCGTTGCACTATGCAGGACAATATCAGCCCCCAAATCCAGCGGTTGCTGCCAATACGGTGTTGCAAACGTATTATCAACAATTAACAGCAGGTTATGCCTCTTCGCGATCTCTGCCATTTTAGCAATATCGGTGATTTTTAACAGTGGATTTGTCGGTGTTTCGATATACAGTGCCGTCGTATTGTCGCGAATGGCTGACTCGACTTGATCCGGATAACTTGTATCCACGTAAGAATGATCCAGATTAAACCGATTCAGGACGTTTGTCATTAAACGGTAGGTGCCGCCATAGACATCATCGGTCATAACAATATGATCACCTGCGTCAAATAACATCATAACAGAGGTGATTGCAGCCATGCCGGAACTGAATGCAAAGCCCGTTTTTCCATTTTCCAATTCAGCAACAACGGTTTCCAGCGCATGACGAGTCGGATTACCGGTCCGGGAATATTCGTAACCCCGGGGATTGCCTGCTGAATCTTGCTGATAAGTGCTAACTTGGTATATTGGGACAGACACAGCACCGGTTTGTTCATCCCCTGTTACACCGCCATGTATCATTTTCGTTTTCGCTCGCATCATTCCATTCTCCCTTCATTCATCCTGGATAAATACCCTTGCTCAAGTAACGGTCGCTTCCGTCAGGAAAAATCGTGACAATGGTTGTTCCAGGTGTAGCGTTCCGGGCTTCCTTTAGTCCCGCAAACATAGCTGATCCCGATGAACTGCCGATAAGCAGTCCTTCTTTTTCAGCCAATTGTTTCGTCAGCCAAAATGCATCTCTATCAGCTACCGTATAAATATCATCAACCAATGATTGATCAAAAAAGTCAGGCAAAAATTCCATGCCTATTCCCTCTGTTTTATGCGGACCAGGTTCCCCGCCTGCGATAATCGATCCCTCGGGTTCCACGATCACGGACCGGACATCCGGTTTTTTTTCCTTCAAATACCTGGACACGCCCATAAATGTGCCACTTGATCCCGCACCAGCTACGAAAACATCAATACTGCCATCAAGGTCATGCCACAATTCTGGTGCGAGTGTTTTATAATAAGTGGCTGGATTTGCCGGGTTGGAAAATTGCTGTGGTGAAAAACTGTTAGGAATTTCATCCAGCAGCAACTCTGTCTTCTTAATCGCACCGGCCATACCCTGATCACTTGGTGTATGAACAATGGTTGCCCCTAATGCTTGCATTAATTGCTGTTTCTCCATACTGAATTGCTCAGGAACGCAAAAAATCACCGATAAATCTTGATTAAGTGCGGCCAAAGCCAGACCAATCCCGGTGTTTCCGGCAGTGGGTTCAATGACCGTTCCACCAGGCCTGATTTTCCCGTTTGATAATGCATCATGTATTAATTTAGCCCCTAATCGATCCTTCACACTGCCGCCCGGATTATAAAATTCCAATTTCGCATATAAACGAACACCCTCTGGAAGAGAGAATCCGGTTATCTCCAGTAATGGTGTTTCGCCAATTAACGCATGAATGGAATGGTATATTGCCATCGTTTCGTCGCCTCTTACTCTGCAAAGACTTGCTGCCACTCATCTTTTTTACCCAGCATGTCCTTGGCAATGGTTTTTGCACCTTCAAGACTGTGATTAGCAGCCCAGCCACATTGCACTTCATTGCATGCCGGTACTTCATCTGCATTCAGTACATCCTGAAACGTATTTTCAAGTGCTTCAATTACATCGTCGTAGCTGTCATTATTGAGGATGGACAAATAAAACCCCGTCTGGCATCCCATCGGCCCGATATCCAGTACATTATCCATATGGTTGCGGATGTTTTCTGCCATCAAGTGTTCAATCGAATGCAGCCCGGGCATATCCATATGCTCTTGATTCGGCTGTTTAAACCGAATATCATACTTATACACTTTGTCACCATTGGAACCGGATGTCACACCAACAAGCCGTACATACGGTGCTTTTACCTTCGTATGATCAAGGTTGAAACTTTCTACGTTCATTTTTTCTGCCATGATAAATCGCTCCCTATTTATTTTGGCTGTTTTCGTATCCATTGTTGTTTTTTCTTCACCGCGTTGACATACACTAGTGCTCGTTGCATTGTAAGTTTTTTCGGTGAAACAGCGTTCCTCGCAACTCGAACTTACTTGGTGAGTATGCAGTTCGTCGCTGTCCGCGGGCTCTCTTAGACCACGGGAGTTTGCGTGTATGTCAGCTGCTGAGGTCATCCCAAAAAGAGTATGTGAAAAGCAACAACCTTTTAGAAAACAGCTTTATTTTTTACTGCGGCCATTAACCACACAAAGTCGTTCATTTGTTCAAACGTAACATGAAACCCATTCGTTGTAAAAATGCGCTCCAATTCCACTAACGTTGTATAATACTCGCGCCGCAAATCCTGTGCTAAATCCGTAAATTCCAGCTCCTCGGCTTTGCTGATCATCTTTTCTTTATGGTGGTCAGTTTCAAACACTGTATCGGCAAAAACTATCTTACCCATTGGCTGCAATAACTCAGCATACTGTTTGATTGCCGTTTCCTTTTCTGAATCCGTCAAATGATGAAAAGCCAACGAACTGACAATCGTATGAACAGGCTCAGAAGGCTCCGGAAAGTGAATGAAATCACCTTCAAACAAGGATAAAGTTGGAAGTTTGGCAGCAGCTTTTTTCCGCATAGCTGCAGATGGCTCTATTCCTGTCACGTGATACCCTGACTTCATCAGCTTTTTTGATAAATTCCCTGTACCGACACCGAATTCCAATATATTTCCAAAGGCACATTTCGTCACTTCATTTAAAATCACATCATAATTTTCGAAAACACTCCTATATTGCACATCAATCCCTGCAACACTATCGTCATATGAGTCGGCCCATTCATCAAAGATCGCTAAAAATTCACGTCCCATCTTCATCAGCTCCATTTATTAAAAAGCATAGTATTTCTCTTTGTTTAATAAGGATTATATGTATACAATAGCAAATGTTGCTTTTAATCGCAAAAAAAATGGGCCCACATTTTTGTGGCACCCATTTAGAATGATTTTCCTTCATTAATTATTGTTTCCCTGTTGCGGGAAAATGCGCTCAATCATATTACCCATTTGATCAAATAACCCTTCAACAGGTTCACCATTACCGGCATCATCAGCATAGTTGTTTGCCAAGTCAAAAAAGTCAGGATTTGTTGAAACAAATACATTATCCACATCCGAATCAACCGACTTCACGATTTCGGTGATTTCCGCTTTTACTTCGTCGGTTACCTCTCCACCCTCGTTATTATTACCATTATTGTTCATGTTTTCATTGTTAGCATTGTTGCCATTATTATTCGCATTGTTTCCATTGTTGTTAGCGTTGTTGCCATTATTATTCGCATTGTTACCATTGTTGTTAGCGTTGTTGCCATCATTATTCGCATTGTTACCATTGTTGTTAGCGTTGTTGCCATCATTATTCGCGTTGTTACCATTGTTGTCTGTATTGTTTCCATTATTGTTGTCCCGATCCAATTCTGCAGCTACATATGCATTATTATCCGTTTTGACAACATATGCATTGTCGATACTGTCAACTTCATCGGCGATTCTGTTTGCAGCTTGATCTGCCAGTTCATATTGGTCTTCATTAAAGTTCCGATCGCCATTGTTTTGTGTGCCATTGCCATTATTGTTCCGGTCATTCACGTTATCTGTTCCCGGGTCATCACCAAAACGGGTCTGTTCAACATTGTCATTATTATTTTGACCTTCTTCAGTACCGCCGTTGTTTTCCCCATTATTGTTGTTTCCATTACATGCTCCAAGAACAAGTGTTACTACCATCATTATACTAAAAATTTTCCATTTCATGATTCTGAAATCCTCCTTACTGTTTTGATTTTAGTATGTAACAGTAATATGGATTTATGCGTTAACAGAAATTGGCAGAAACACCATTTTTGTTGCAGACAATATATATATAATTCGGGGAGACTATGACTGATCCTTTTCAACATGAAGGAGGGCAAAAGATGGAAATTCCTGATTACGACAAAGCGTTGTATTATACGTTATGGGGGCAGTGGGATGAATTGCTTGTGCTGATGGTCCGCACAAACGATGATATGCTGTCCAAAAAAATCCAGCTCTTCCTGCATGCTTACCATTATTCATCTGAACAAGCTAAAATTATCGAATCACATGATGAGTTACTGTATTATATAGACCATGCCATGAAGTACACACCACCTGTTGCGATGGAAGTATAGGTCAGACAACTCGAGGCTCGCCCTAGTCGAACAGAGATCATTTAAGACCAACCAACTATACTTCAGACGCTGCAAGAATAGCGGAAGCGCACTTTTCCAGGCGGTTTAAACAACGAAAAATGCACCATTTTCGGTGCATTTTTCGTTTATGATGATGAAGTTATTTTGGACCTTTTCCGTTATGTCCGGGGTGTCCTTTTTCGGAATTCCCTTGTTGGTGCCCTTTGGCTTTCCCGTTATTTTCCTTGGCTTTCTCATGTCCTTTTGCCTTTTCATTGCTTTCTTTCGCTTTTCCACTATGATGCTGTGACTTGTCATGTCCTTTAACCTTGCCATGATCATGATCCTCTTCTTCATGATCGGTATTATTATGTATAGAAGCGTTTTGGTTCTCGTGACCGTTTTTCTTACCATTTTCAGCCTTTAATTCACTTGGATCTGTCGTTTCATTTTGACTGGCGGGTTTTGCCGATTGTTCCGTTTGATCATTTTTGTAGGCCCCTGTTTCGTCTGATGGTTCTTTGTCCTCACTTATATCTGCCTCTTCTTTCTCAGAAGCTGATCCTGAATGATTGTCATGATCGTTATAAAATGAATGAATAATTTCTCTATCTTCATCATCAACAGGAGATTCAGCTTCATGTTCTACCTCTTTGTCGCTGGCAGTTTCTGATTCAATAAGGTTTGTAGCCATTAGCTCGTTCATGGATTGCTTGTTCTCATGTGCCTGTTTCCGTATTTTGCTTGGGACTTGAAATGCTGTAACCGCCCAATCTGTATCAAGGAAATATTGATCAATCACATTGGTAACTGAAACCTCATGTGTTTCCGGCATATAACTTACGCCTATCAGCATATTTTTTCCATTCTGCAGCAGTTTCGCTTCTTCACTTTCTGTTATAATTTGTTCAATGACATATTCTAACTGATTACCTTCATAATCTGTCATCTGATGAAGAAGTTGTTCAGCATCCTCATTTAAAGGTGCAATCGATTGTACCTTTAAATGATCATCAATTTCCAATTCCAGGCTTGGATTAATGGTGATATTGACATATGCATATGTTTCATCTCCGTCCATCATAAAATAAATTGGTATCAATAATAGTAATATGCATGCAAATGCAGTCGCTTGAAACCAAAAATATTTCTTTCCGGTTATGTAATGAGACAGGGGACGGTGTTTTCCGTTGATCGGCTGATAACTGACTTCCATGCCAACAGCTGCATTATCCAGCGGTATTGCTTTTTGGAACGCACCATCTTTTCGCATAACGATGATGTAGTTGCGATGCTTTTCCATCACAATTCCTTTTTTCACTAACCCACCCCCTTAAGGTACTCCTTAAGATATGTGTAATTCTCTTCCAGGATAATAAAAATCGCTAGGATAAATTTCCTGTTCCGTTCCAGCGTTTTCTTACTGACGTTCACCTTATTCGCCAAGTCTTTAAGCGGTAATTTTTTCTTTTTTTGAACATAGGCCCTCAATTCCGTATCATTATACAGGATCCTGGCAACCGAAATAGCAGTTTCCCGGGCATCTTTGTGCTTCGGTGACACGTCTGTCAGCTGGATCAACGACAGTTTATAGCTGTGCAGTTTTTCTTTGAAGTCAACAATTTCTTCTTTGAGGTACCGGCTATTCTGCTCTTCACGGTAAAATTCCCTAACTGCCAAAACCTCGATCGGATTTTCCATCTGTTCCTCATCATAGCTTTCATCCAATGATAATGCAACTGGTGTTTTTTGAACATAACGAATATAATCAATGACTTTCCGCTTTATGACCAGTTTTGAGAATGATAGGAAAGAACTGCCTTTTTCAGGACAATAGGTCATAATAGCTTCATTAAAAGCATTTAATCCAATACTGAATTCGTCGTCTGTTTTCGGATCAATGTAATGCTTGCACACTTCTGAAACGCATTTAGCGATAAATGGCTGATAACATTTCAGAAGATAATTTTGTGTGATATGATCACCTTCCTGTACCGAGGTAATCATGTCTTCAAGAGGGATTTCCGTTAAAGGCTGATTGCTCATCAACATACGGCACCCCCAGCCATTATAAAATACGGTTTATGAGTGTATTTTTTGGGTGTGTTTTTCATTTGATCATCACAAATTGCTTTTATGCGTAAATCATTCATGTTCAGCATACATCCACCATCTTTATCTGATAATCTGTCTGATATTACCAATCGTAACGCACCAAGTCCTGTGGTTACGATCACAGATTCATTACGTTTATTTTAAAAATACATTACTTGTGATTAAAGCAGTACAGTGTAGATGTTTATGGCGTTCCTTCAGAGCCATATCAGAATAAATATCATCTGCTAACCAATCGGATGGCTGAACGTTATCACAAAGGCACTCATCTTAGTGGCTGTAATAATAGTCAATCGGTATAAACAACCCGACACGTCCATGTGTATCATGGTGAAGCGTCGCAAACACGATACCTATAACGCTGCCGTCTTCATTGATAACTGGACTTCCGCTGTTCCCCCGAAAAACCGGTGCTTCCATCATGATAACCGGTTTGTCCCAGCCATTCAGCCTTATATCACCAATAATCCTGCCTTCATTTGCTATACCGTTAAAATTAGTCGGATTACCGATAAAATAAACCTGTTCACTCCCTGGTTCAAACGTGGCTTCATCTGCAAGTTTCAGATGAGGCAACGTATCTCCGCTGACATTCAAAACAGCCAAATCTACGGACGGATATGTCTCCACAACATCCCCGGCAAACAACCCTTTTTCCGGAAATGCCACGGTAACCGAATCCTCGCCTTCAACAACATGGTGATTCGTAATAATAGTACCATCAGCCGATATCGAAAAACCGGTTCCCCTTCCATCATCCGTCTCGATAACAACGACAGCCTCCTTGTAATGCTGAATGTTTTCCTGGGTCGAAAGTTTAGCGGATGTGATTAAAAAATCGATCGCCGGAATAGAAAAGGTTCTTGGGATAAGTGAAACAACATTTAATACCATCACAGCCGCAATCAGCCAGAACAGCCATTTGGGGAACCGGCGCCGTGGTTTAGGTGTTTTTTTATTCTGCGCTCTTGTAAGTGCTTTTTGCCGCTCCTGCTCAACAAGTTCATACAGTTTTTCCTCATCAAGCTCCTCATATAAATCATCATCAATAACGTCGCGATTTCTATTATTGTTATTCATAAGACACCACCTTGCAAGACGCTACTGCCTTTCTTATAAGGACAACTCGTAAAAACGCATTGGCTTCGTTGTTTAAAAGTTATCAATTTCATTATACCATTTACTTCAACAAAGATTGAATCAGCAGCTAAAACGGTCAACAATCAAACGGTCCACAAAACCGCCATATTTTTTGTGATATATCTCACAAGTTTTATATGAAAATGAATGAGAAACAAATGAAACATGATATAATGCTAAATGAAATCATTTGGTATGGATGTGGATGATGATGTTACTTAAAGGGCACTACAAAAAAATTGAACCTGCATCCGGTGCTATCATTATGGCGTGCGGGATTTATCTGATTGGAGCTGTTGAAGCATTTCCAGTTCTTGATGTTTCGTATGGAAAGTATTTAGCGTTCTTTCTGCTTGTTGCGTGGGTTATTATTTATAAGGATTTGTCGATACAGTTTTTTCACCGGGATTTCCTGATTCCTTTTCTTCAAAATCCGGTTAATTCGTTTGTTATTGGAACATGGATTGCCGGTGTATCAGTTTTATGTAATGTATTCCTGAAATATTTCCCTGAGATTTTATTGCTAACCCAGGCAATGGCCGTTTTCAATACGTTTTTATGGTTTTTCTTTTTAGCCAATTGCTTTTATAATTTTAAACAATTATTATTTGATCATAGGAACTTTCCCGTTCACGGAGCTGTATTACTTTCAACTGTCGGAACTCAATCGATTATAATTTTATTGAATAATGTATTTTTCCAATTTCCAGTTTATTTTTCTGAAGCAATCATTATATTAGGTATACTTTTTTACCTTGCCGGAATTGCATTGCTATTTAACAGGTATATCAGACATCATAACTGGACCCTCGCCGACGATTGGGCAAATACGAACTGCATCATTCATGGTGCTCTATCGATTACAGGTCTGGCAATTGTAACGACGAACACATTTACGCCAATGTTTGCCACTTATTTTTGGCTATTGGTGTTCGGCTTATTAATCATTGTGGAAGCAGTTGAATTAGTACGGGCCATTAAGCGGATCAAACAATACGGCTGGGAACAAGGGATTTTTACTTATCATGTAACCCAATGGTCCCGAAACTTTACATTTGGCATGTTTTATACGTTCACATTAATCATGCAAGCAAACCCCTTTTATCCAGTTGCCGAACCGCTCAATAACCTGCAACGGACATTTTTGGACTATTGGGCCTGGGTCGTCCTGATCGCCATCATTTGGGAAATTGCCATCTTTATGAAAGCAAGAGTAACAGCATTATACCAGGAAAAATTAATCATTCATCATACTGCTCAGTAGAAAGGAAGGGATTGAAATGAATCTTGACGACATGCTTTCGTACAATGAACAATTTGTAACAAACAAAAATTATAAACCATATCAGACAGACAGCGTTCCTAACAAGCGAACCGTCATCTTTACATGTATGGACGCACGATTGGTCGAATTGTTACCGAAATCATTAAACATCCAAAATGGTGACGTCAAAATGGTCAAAAATGCTGGTGCGATTCTCCGTCATCCATTTGACAGCGCCATGAAAAGTATTCTTGTTGCGATATACGCATTAAAGGCAGAACAAGTTATGGTGATTGGTCATCATGATTGCGGCATGTCACATATGGAACCGGCAGCATTTGAGCAAGCTATGCTGGAAAAAGGCATCTCAGGGGATTCGATTGATACACTGAAAAACGCTGGGATTAACCTGGAAGGGGAATTCCGCGGATTTGATTCTGTAGAGGAATCAGTCAGGGAAAGTGTTTCCATCGTCCGCAGTCACCCTTTATTGCCTTCATATGTACGTGTTCATGGACTGGTCATCGATCCGAAAACGGGAAAAGTAGACCTAGTTACGAAGGGATCTCCTGGGCAACCATAGATTACCGATATACTAAAAAATTTATCAAAATAGATACTGAAACAAGTTCCTCATTAACTAAAATAACTGGCCTCCCTCAAAGGGGGGCCAGTTTTTCTGTATATCTTCAAACATGATATTCATTGCTCTCTTCCACGTCCTCAGTTGCCAATCCTGACAACACATGCACACGTAAAATAAAACCGGCTAATTTCTCTTCTTCATTGACAACCGCCAATGGAAAACTCGATTCAAGCGCTTTGGCGATCAAATCATTTACATACTCGTCCTGCTGAACAATGGTGATATCAGTACGCATCATATCTGCAAGCGATTTTTGCTTCTTCAGACCTTTTATAGCGTCATCAATTGTGACGATTCCTTTGACATGGCGGCTGCGGTCGACGACAAACACACTGGATATCCCATTCTCTTCCATTTCTTTCCGGGCAACATTTAAACCATCTTTCATGGAAACATGTGCGTTTGGCTTAATCATAATGTTTTCAGCCTGAAAAACTTTCGACCGATCAATATCTTTAATGAATTCAGAAATATAGTCGTTTGCAGGCTTTTCAATGATTGCTTCCGGTGTCCCGATCTGATTGACTTTGCCATCTTTCATAACAGCAACCCGATCACCCAGTTTGAACGCCTCATTGACATCATGTGTAATGAAAATAATCGTTTTCTGCAATCGTTCCTGAATATCCAGCAGTTCAAGCTGCATCTCACGCCGGATGAGCGGATCCAACGCACTGAAAGGCTCGTCCATCAATAGAATATCCGGATCATTGGCAAGCGCTCGCGCCAAACCGACACGCTGCTGCATACCGCCGGAAAGTTCATCCGGATATTTATCCTCATAACCTTTCAATCCGACAATATCAATATTTTTTTGTGCGATTTCGCGCCGCCCTTCTTTGGAAATATTACGAATCTCCAACCCATATTCGACGTTCGCCATAATGGTCCGATGATTGAAAAGACCAAAATGCTGAAACACCATCGCAACTTTTTCCTGACGTACTTGCTTTAGCTGAGCATTGTTATACTGAACGATATCTTCACCGTCGATGAATATCGAACCATCTGTGGGCTTATTCAGTAAATTAAAACAGCGTATGAGGGTTGATTTGCCACTTCCGGAAAGACCCATGATGACAAAAATTTCGCCCTGTTCAATCTCCATTGATGCATCATAGACACCAACCGTATGGCCCGTCTCAGTCAATATTTCACCTTTGCTCATACCGCTTTTAATTTTGGGGATGATGGACTTAGGTCTTGGTCCAAAAATTTTCGATACATGATCCACTTTTATCTTTGCACTCATTACGCTATCCTCCTGTGCTTCTGAAATTTATTTGCTACACCGCCGGTAATACGATCAATAATGATAGCCAGGAACACGATACTGATTCCCGCTTCAAACCCTAATGCAATATCAATCTGGTTAATCGACACCAGCACTTGCTCTCCAAGACCTTGAGCGCCAACCATTGATGCAATGACTACCATTGCCAGCGCCATCATGGTCGTCTGGTTCACACCTGCCATAATGGTCGGGAGTGCTTGGGGCAGCTGTATTTTGAACAGCATCTGCATTTTGGACGAACCAAAGGATTGTGCTGATTCAATCACTTCTTTATCCACACCGCGAATTGCTAGCTCTGTAAGCCTTATGACGGGAGGTATTGCATAAATAAGTGTAGCAAAAATAGCGGATACGTTTCCCAGCCCGAAGAAGAAAATAGCAGGTATTAAATAGACAAAACTAGGCATTGTCTGCATTGCGTCAAGGATTGGCCGCATAACCGTTGAAAACCCCTTACTGAATGCCATCCATACACCAAGCGGAATACCCAGTGCCAATGAAATAATAACAGCGGTCATAACAATGGCAATGGTCGTCATCAAATCTTCCCATAAGCCAAACGTGCCAATCAGGAATATAAAGACACCATAAAGAACACCAGCAAAGATGGATTTAAAATACCATCCCAGCAACACGATAAGTAAAATAAACAGCCACCAGGGCAGCCAAAGCAAAATCCCTTCAATGCCATTTATAATCTCAGACGAAAATAAATAAATGAAATCAAAAAAGCTTTCCAGCGATCGATCCAAAAAATTAATAAACGTTTCGACATAATCACCCAGTTTAAACGTTATATCCGGGAATATGCCCATCATATAACACCTCTTTTTCTGTTAAAATTAGAAAAGCAGCCAACCGGCAGGCCAGCTGCTTTATGGTTTATTCCATTGAATCCTTGACTTTGTCGGCCACATCTTCAGGAACCCAACTGGTCCATTCATCTTCATGTTCGTTCATCCACCATATAGCTGCTTCTTCAGCTGAAGCATCCTCATTTTCATTCATGTAGTCCAGCGCTTCTTCAGTTAAAGCACTGCTTGTTTCATAGTTTTGCAAGAACTCAACAACTTCCGGTGCTGCCTCGGGTACATCTTTATGAACACCTATAACAACATCATTTGGAGGAAATTCTGTCCCTTTTGTTTCATCCCATGTCTCCTGATCAAACGCCGGCTCCTCCAGCAATGTCAAGTCATACTTTGCCGTCACAGCGGTCGGTGACCAATAATAACCAACCCATGCTTCTCCGGCTTCATATGCGTCAGCCAAAGATGCAACAATGGCAGCATCTGAGCCTGGCTTAAAGTTTTCGAATGTATCATTTAAACCATATGTTTCCATCTTTTGCGTAATGCTTTCTTCTACTGCCCAACCGCTTGGTGCGTTAATTAAACGGCCTTTACCAGGCTCGGCTGGATCCTCAAACAGTTCCGGATAGTTTTTCAAATCTTCAACTGTTTGTAAGTCAGGCGCCATTGGTTCAATTCCCCGTTCTTCGTCACCTTCAATAACATATGTCGGAACATAGATGCCTTGTACATTGTCATCAAAGTTTGTGGAAACTTTTTCAAAATCGCCTGCTTCAATCGCTTCATTGTATACGTCTTTGATGTTATCTGTCCACAATTCCATGTAAATATCAATATCGCCTTCCCGCAGCCCTTGAACAGTTGCTGCAGTTGAACCTGGTGTAACCTCGGTATCAATACCATACCCTTCTTCAATAATTTTCTGGGCGATCGAATTATGAACTCTGATGCTGTTCCAGCCTGCATCAGCGAAAACTAGCTTATCAACACTCGCCTCTGAACCTGATTCATCATCTCCTGAATCAGATCCGCCACATGCAGCAAGTATCATTAAAAGAACAGCAGATACCAATATAAATAGTTTTTTCATTTGATTACTCCTTTTTTCTAGGTTTTATTTAATAAATGGTTGAAAAATTAAGTACTGTCCTAAGCGATAAAATGAAATCGATGTTCCGGAAGAATTGAAAATAACATGGACGTAAAAGAAGCATAATGCGGATTAGATCGCTTGCAAACACTTTTTATCTTAATAAACAATACAGTTTATATCAAATTGCATATAGATTGATATAACGCTATAAAAATAGATTTGGCAATATTACTTTTTAATAACATACTAAAACTGGACTTATATTCCAAAATACTCCGTATATCGACAAAAAACCCTTTTCAATATTCAAGAATCGCCATTTTAATATTGTTCAGATTACTATCATTGCGGGGAAGTACGCTTTTACTTTGACATGCTCTCCACTGTTCATTTTGGCAGAGCAATCTGGGGAGTCTCTTCAAGCATTAATCAAAAAATTGTCTCCCTTGTTAGGAGACAATTTTTTGATTCTGCCGGTAATTGAGTTACTTTATCCGGCTTATGAAACACAATAGTATAATACCGGCATGATTTAGATCAGGGAATATTCAGCCACTATTTGTCTCTATCCGTCCACTTTTACATTTATTCGGGAGTTCCACCTGTATTTTTAATAATATCGATCACCCGCCCGCGCGCTTTTTCACTCTCGTAATGTTTCATATGATCGATGATGACCGGTGCCTGTTCTTTCAGCTTAAACAGTTCCTGCACCAATGATTCCTCCGTTAAGGCTTCCTCTTCCATTACGCGCGCATAGTTTTTTTCCTTAAATGAATTGGCGTTGATGATCTGGTCTCCCCTGCTCGCGGATTTTGACAGCGGAATCAGCAGCATCGGCTTGCGGAGTGCCAGAAATTCAAAAATGGCATTTGCCCCTGCACGTGACAATACAAGGTCCGATACAGCAAATAAATCCTTCAATTCGTCTTTAACATATTCAAATTGAGCATAACCCTTTTGATCAATAGACGGATCGGTTTTCCCCTGACCACAAATATGAGCAATCTGAAATTCGAACAAAAGCTGATCAAGACGTGCCCGCACCGTTTGATTTATTTTTTCAGATCCGCCGCTTCCGCCCATAATGAGTAATACAGGTTTTTCTTTAGTAAAACCGCATAGTTTCAGTCCTATTTCTTTATCGCCCTCGAAAAGTTCATCTCTTATGACTGCCCCAACATATTCTGCTTTCTTTTCCGGAAGATAGTCCATTGTCTCCGGAAAGGTTGCCAGTACTTTTTGGGCAAACGGAATAGAGAGTCTGTTAGCAAGACCTGGTGTGTAGTCCGATTCATGGATAACTGCTGGCACACGGCGCAACTTAGCTGCCATTATAACCGGTACGGAAACAAACCCTCCTTTTGAAAATATGACAGATGGCTTTCGTTTGCCAATAATGCGCCACGCTTGCATAATTCCTTTGAACACCTTAAATGGGTCTTTCATATTTTCTTTTGACATATAGCGACGCAATTTACCAGTAGAAATCGGATGATACGTGACCCCATCAAGCGATTCAACCAGCCTGCGTTCAATCCCATTTTTGGATCCGATATAATCAATTTCCCATCCTTCTTTCTGAAAAACTGGAATAAGAGCAAGGTTAACGATCACATGACCGGCAGTACCACCGCCTGTAAATAAAATTCTTTCTGCACTCATAAACGCAGCACTCCTTCTATTGCAACATGAAATAAAGACGTAAACACCATTACAGGTTAAAAACTTGACGTCCTATGCCAGCGCCGTACTTGTAGTTCCTATACGTCAAAGCCGGACGTAGCTTTTTTGTAATAAAGATATATACTGGTAAATGATATACTTTTTTATCTTATTAGAAAAAACTCAAGGCTCGCCCTAGTCTTATTGCGAGTACCGAAGTTTTTCCTATAAGGTTAACCACAATTGACACTTTTCTGATGTTGAAGTAAAGCGGTATAATAGCTGTTGTATTCTAACAGTTTACTCCATCCTACTCGAAAAAAAGACAAAAAGGAAGCGTAATATGTACGAGACATCAACATTAAAAGACAAACTAAAATTATTTGCTGTCATATTAGTACCCATCCTGATAACACAGGTTGGCCTGTACCTCATGAATTTTTTCGACACCGTTATGTCAGGTCGTGCGGGGGCTGAGGATCTGGCCGGTGTTGCGATTGGATCAAGCCTTTGGGTACCGATCTTCACAGGTGTTAATGGAATATTTTTAGCCATCACACCAATTATAGCCCATTTAATCGGTGCTAAAGCTGACGATAAAGTACCGGAAAAAATACAGCAAGGAATTTATCTGGCCATTGGTTTGGCCATAGTTACTATAACGATTGGAGCTTTTGTACTCAATCCTGCTTTAAATTTGATGGATCTTGAACATGATGTACGTCACATTGCAAAGTACTATCTCATTACATTAAGTTCCGGTATCATCCCGTTATTTATGTTTAATACATTACGCAGCTTTATTGATGCACTTGGGCAAACGAGAATTTCCATGATCATTATATTAACGACATTACCATTAAATCTCTTTTTTAACTATATTTTTATTTTTGGAAAACTCGGTTTGCCGGCATTAGGCGGTATTGGTGCCGGAATTGCCACAGCGTTAACCTATTGGCTTTCATGTGGTATTGCTGTTGGTTTTATTCATAACATTTATCCATTCCGTCAATATACCATTTTATCAGGCTGGACTCATCCGTCAGTAAAGGCATGGTGGGAACAGCTAAAAATTGGTATACCGATTGGGTTTGCCATCTTTTTTGAGACGAGCATTTTCTCCGCTGTTACATTATTAATGAGCGTCTACAGCACGTATACGATTGCCGCGCATCAGGCAGCCATGAATTTTGCCACGATGTTATATATGATTCCGCTAAGTGTCGGGATGGCGCTTACGATTGCAATCGGCTTTGAATCAGGTGCTAAACGGTTTGATCACGCCAAGACATATAGTTTCATTGGAATCAGCGGAGGATTGATCATCGCTCTTTTTGCAGGGATAGTGCTTTATGTATTCAATGATCCCGTTGCACAACTTTATAATTCCAACCCGCAAGTCGTTGAGCTGACGAAACAATTTATCTATTTTGCGATTGTCTATCAGTTCGCCGACGGATTTGGTGCGCCAGTTCAGGGAGCATTACGCGGCTACAAGGACGTTAATATGACACTGGTGATGGCCCTTATCTCCTATTGGGTTATCGGACTGCCAAGCGGCTGGCTTTTAGCTAATTTTACGGCACTGGAACCATTCGGCTATTGGGTTGGTATTATTATCGGATTAAGCGCCGGTGCTTTTACTTTGTCATTGCGATTACTCTGTCTGCAGAAAAAATATTCAAAACTGGCCAGGTCTCATTAAGCGAGAAAAGCCGCCCCTAAAGGCGGTTTTTCTTTTTTCACTATAAAAACAGGCCTGCAATCGTTGCGGACAAAATAGACGCCAGTGTTGCCCCGACAAGCAGTTTCATACCAAATCCGGAAACTTGTACAGCTTTTTTGCTGTCAATCCCCTGTACAGTTCCTGCAATAATACCAATCGATGAGAAATTGGCAAAGCTTGTCAGGAATACCGAAACAATACCAATCGTTTTCTCGGATATAGACCCAAGCATTTGCTCAAATTCCAGCATCGCTACAAATTCGTTGGTTACAATTTTCGTTCCCATCACACCGCCAGCTTCAATTACTTCGCCCGGTGAAATACCCATCAGAATGCCAATTGGTGCTATGATATAACCCAGTATTTGCTGCAGGGTGACACCTGCAAAGACGAACTGAATCAGCCAATTAACCAATTCCAGCGCAGCAATGAATGCAATCAGCATGGCAGCAACAATAAGGGCAATTTTCCCACCGTCCAATGCACCATTACTCATCGCTTCGAAAATACTTTTATCCTGCGAAACCTCTTTCACATCTACTTTATCTGCTTCCTTGGGCACATTTACCGGTGCAATGACAGAAGCAAGTGTCAGTGCACTGAACATGTTGAGCGGTAATGCTGCCAATACATATTCAGGCGGCAAAATTTGCAGGTATGCACCCACAATGGACGCTGATACCGACCCCATAGCCGATGCGCTGACAATATATAATCGGTTATTGTTCAAATGATGGAATTGAGTTTTGATTGCCAGTAACGCTTCCGACTGTCCAAAGAAAATACTGTTCACGGCATTAAAAGATTCTACTTTTGGCAGCCCGGTAATTTTCGACAAAAGACCGCCCATATATTTAATAATCGGCGGCAAAATTCGCAAATACGTCAGGACAGAAAGCAACGTCGAGAAAAAGATAATCAACAGCAGTACATTAAAGAAGAAAACATCTCCACCTTCTGCTACTTCTATACCACCGACAACAAAATTAACGCCTTCTTTGCCAAACTCAATCAATTTATTAAAAGCGGCTGAAATGCCATTAATAACGGTGCGCCCAACACCCGTATTAAACATGAACCATGTAATGATAAGTTGGGCAATCAGCATAATACCGATACCTTTATAGTTAATATTTTTCTTATCATTTGACATGAAATATGCCAGACCAAGTACAATTATAATAGCCAAAATCCCAAGCAGAATGTCCACTGATGAAGCCTCCCTTATAATGTTAAAGCGAATTCATAAACGAATAACCGCTTACACAATCGCTTTTTCCAAATGTGATTGTAACAGGTTGTCAGACGTCTGGCAAATACTTTTTTATTCAGCTATTATATTCATTCCCTGGAGACACAAGTTTTAACATGAAAATCCAGCGCACTAATGAATCTAATATTTGTCAAAAATGAATATGGGAAATCAAAATATGCGGTAAATCAAGCCTTTAGACAGGGATTTTTTTAAATTTTGGACATCTTTTTTACATCAATTTTACTTTTTCAACAGATGCTTTTTTTTGAAACATGATATACTTTTTATAAGGGGGAGGGGGTTTTAAAAGATGAGTGATGATATGAAACTTATATTAACGGAAATGCAAAAACTAAACAGTCAGTTCGACACAATACGGGAAGATTTTAATGACAGGTTCGATCAGATTAATGACAGATTCACCGCCGTTGACGACAAATTTAATGACATTGGTACCAGATTCTCAACCATTGACAACAGATTCGATGAGATTGAAGACAGATTCACTGAATTTAATGACAGGTTCGATCAGATTAATGACAGATTCACCGCCGTTGACGACAGATTTAATGACGTTGGTACCAGATTCTCGGCCATTGACAACAGATTCGATGAGATTGAAGACAGATTCACTGACTTTAATGACAGATTCGACCAAATTGATGACAGATTCACCGCCGTTAACGACAGATTTAATGACATTGGTACCAGATTCTCGGCCATTGACAACAGATTTGATAAGCTTGATGACAGGTTCACTGAAATGAATGGCAGACTCGCAAATGTCGAGTATTGTAAGAGAACAAACCGCTAAAAATTATGAGTTTCAGACGATCATGAATTCTACATTCAACGACAAGATTGTAGAAATGGAGTCGGATATCAAACTGTTAAAGAGAGCAGTTATCAATTGAACAACACGTTGAAACGCGCAGTTAATAACTTCTTTCCATATTATTTCCCAAAAAACCCCCGCCACGTAAACACACCAAAGCGAGGGTTTTTAGCTTATCCCGCATTTAACGGGCAGTAAATGACCGATTTTGTCAGGGCCTGCAAGATGCAGGTCATAAAGGCATTGCAACAAGATATCTACTTGAATTTGTTTCCCTACAATTTTGTGCCAAGTCATCGCAAGCACAGGATAAGGAAAACTTTCGGCAGCAATGCATCACATGAAGAAAAAGTGCTTTTCTTTTTCGTGGACGCCTGAGTTCCTTATCGTCAGCGGGAATAGCCCCGCTGAATGGAGCTTCACTCTATCCCTCAGCCTTCCAGTAATAAGTCATATGGATCTTCCAGCAATTCTTTAATCCGGACAAGGAACTGTACGGCTTCTTTACCGTCGACAATCCGATGGTCATACGATACAGCCAGATACATCATTGGACGTACTTCTATCGAATCGTCAGGCATGACCACTGGACGTTTTTGAATGTTATGCATACCAAGGATCCCTACCTGAGGAGCATTCAGGATAGGTGTAGACAACATCGATCCAAAAGTACCACCGTTGGTAATGGTGAATGTTCCGCCCTGCAAGTCTTTCAATGACAATTCCTTATTCATTGCTTTCTTTCCGAGGTTGGCAATTTCTTTTTCAACACCGGCAAAATCCAATTTGTCTGCATCACGAACGACCGGTACGACCAGCCCTTCATCAGTCGATACGGCAATGCCGATATCATAGAACTTTTTCACGACAAGTTCTTTACCCTGGATTTCTGCATTCAAGAGCGGGAAGTCTTTTAATGCACCGATGACAGCTTTTGTAAAGAAGGACATAAATCCTAACTTTACATCATGTTTTTCCAAAAAGGTCTCTTTCCGTTCACTGCGGAGTTTCATGATGGCTGACATATCGACTTCATTAAATGTCGTTAACATGGCCGATTCCTGTTGAACATCAACAAGGCGGTTAGCAATCGTCTGACGGCGTCGGGACATTTTAATACGCTCAACAGGCTTATCGAATTCCGTTTCTTCTGACTGCTTCGTTTCTTCTTGCTTAGTTGGCTTCGATTCTGCATTCTTACTGCCGCCTTTTGCAGTTGACTCAACATCTTCCGGACGTACACGGCCCAATGGATCACGTGTCTGCACATCGCTCAAGTCAATGCCTAGTTCACGGGCACGCTTACGGGCGGCAGGAGATGCTATAACGTCCTGACTGCTGTCGGAGGAATCATCCTGTGATTCTTGCTGATGATCTTTTACTTCTTCTGTGGAAGGATCCGGTGTTTTTTCTTCTTTTGCAGCAGCATCGCCGGCAGGTTTCTCTTTACTCCCTTCCTCGGAGTCACTGCCTCCTGCTTCACCACTTTCATCAACTTTGGCAATAACATCACCGACTTCAACATCGTCGCCTTCCCCATGTATAATCTCGGTAATAACCCCTGCATAATCAGTGTTTACTTCGACATTGACCTTATCGGTTTCCAATTCAACAACCGGATCGCCTTTTTCAACTTTGTCACCTTTTTTGACAAGCCATTCGGAAATGGTGCCTTCTGTAATCGATTCTGCAAGTTCCGGAATTTTAATTTCACTCACTGGAATCTCCTCCTTCTGACGGGTTTATCGCTTGCTCAATGATTTGCCGCTGTTCTGTTTTGTCTACGTTTGGTTCTCCTACAGCTGGTGACGCACGATGTGGACGTCCTATATACCTCAATGCCTGATTCTCTGTTAATAATTCTCTTAAGTAATCATCTACGAAGTCCCAGCTACCCATATTCTGCGGTTCTTCCTGTACCCAGACAATTTCTTTCAGGTTCGGTAAATCTCTTAATTCTTTTTCCAGTTGTTTTGCAGGGAATGGGTAAATTTGTTCCAGTCTGAAAGCTCGCAGCCAATCAAACTTTTCATCTGAATCCACAATGGCTTCTTCAATGTCTACCATTATCTTACCGCTTCCAATCAATAACCTTGTTGCGTTCTTTTTGCTCACTTTCAAATTAGGCTGCTGTCTTAATGGCTCGAATTTACCATCTGTAAATTCTTCCGCACTTGAGGCAACCCGCTGATTTCGCAATAAACTTTTTGGTGACATCAGAATCAATGGCCGTGCTTCTTCTTTATTGCGCATCGCAGCCTGCCGTCGCATCAGATGGAAATATTGCGCTGACGACGTGACATTGGCAACAATCCAATTATTTTCCGCTGCCAATTGCAAAAAGCGTTCAAGACGGGCACTGGAATGTTCCGGACCCTGACCTTCATAGCCATGCGGCAAGAGGAATACCATGTTCGACTTATCGCCCCATTTTGCGCGTGCCGCCGAAATGAATTGATCAAAAATAACTTGCGCCGCATTGGCAAAATCACCAAATTGAGCTTCCCAGATAACAAGTGTATTCGGTGCCTGCACACTATAACCATATTCAAAACCTAATACACCAGCCTCTGAAAGTGGGCTGTTCCGGATGTCAAAAGATGCTTCCACGCCATCAAGACCGTGCATTGGACAATACGTTTCACCAGTTTCTGCATCATGCAAAACCAAATGCCGGTGTGCAAACGTTCCGCGCTCTGTGTCCTGACCTGTTAAACGAATAGGGATACCATCATTTAAAATAGATGCATATGTCAGAGCCTCGCCTGCACCCCAGTCAGCTTTATTTCCTTCTTCCAGAACATTCTCACGGCGACTGAGAATTCGCTGTAATTTCCGGAAAACGGTAAACCCTTCCGGACGTGATTGCAGACCTCTATTCAAAGTTTCCAGTGTTTCAAACGGTACTGCGGTTTCAAAATTATCAAGGCCGTTTGTTAAAGCTTTAGGCATTTGTCTGGCTTCCACTTCACCGGATTCATTCTCTTTCATGTTTTCATAAATTTCCCGCAAGCTGGACTCAGTTTGCTTCTTTAAATTTTCCAACTCATCCTGTTCTACAATACCTTCTTTTTGCAAACGTTTAGCATAAACACTTGCAATTGTAGGATGATTGTCAATATCTTTGTACAAATAAGGCTGTGTTGCCCGTGGTTCATCCATTTCATTATGACCGTAGCGACGATAACCAACCATATCAATCAAAAAGTCCTTATGGAATTTTTGGCGATATTCATAAGCCATTTTGATCGCAACGACACATGCGACAGGGTCATCTGCGTTCACATGAATGATTGGAATTTCGAAACCTTTTGCCAGATCACTGGCATAGCGTGTTGATCTTCCGTCTTCCTGGTTGGTCGTATAACCGAGCAGATTATTGGCGATTATGTGGAGTGTCCCACCTGTCTGATAGCCGGGCAGCCCTTTAAAATTCAATGTTTCCGCAACAACACCTTCTCCAATAAATGCTGCATCACCATGAATGAGCACAGGCAGTGCCTTACTGAAATCCTGCTCAGGATAGCCTTTTTGCGAGCGATCATCCTGCCCTGCACGCGCAAATCCTTCTACAACCGGATTAACAAATTCCAGGTGAGATGGGTTGTTGGCAAGTGTAATACGTGTTGCCGTTTCATCGCCTTCTCGAACATCTTTCGTTGCACCAAAGTGATACTTCACATCCCCAGTCCATCCATAGTTAATGCCTGTTGATCCTTCAGAAGGAATCAATTCTTTATCAGGCGAGTGATGAAACTCGGAGAATATTTTATCAAATGGTTTCCCCAGAACATGTGCCAGTACACTGAGACGCCCGCGGTGAGCCATTCCCATCATAATATGTTCAATCCGGTCCTCAATGGAATTTTTAACAATGCGGTCGAGCATGGGGACCATCGATTCCAAACCTTCAATGGAAAATCGTTTTTGCCCGACAAATGTTTTTTGGAGGAACTCTTCAAACCCCTCGACTTGAGCAAGACGTTCAAGCAGATTCTTTTTATTTTCATTAGAACATGCTGCATCATACTTGCCGGATTCAATATATTCCAGTAACCATTCCCGTTCATCTTCATTATTGACATGGTCATATTCAAACGTAATCGTTCCGGAATATAACTTTTTCAATTCACTGATCACGTCAAGTCCATCATCCACACCACTAGGTGCCTGCTCCCACAACCATGAGGCAGGTATATTTCTCAAATCCTGTTCAGACAAATCATATGTTTCCGGGTCGACAAGATTTGTATTGCGTTTACCATGCCCAACCGGATAAATGTCTGCCTCAAGATGACCAAAACGACGAATAGCCTCAACAAGTTTCATTGCTGAGGTTAATTTTTTAACATCACCTATGGAAGATGCCGGTTCCTGGCGGGTGCCTTTTGAAGGACGGAACCAGTCGGGGGCTCCATGCTGATCAAACAGTTCTTTTAAAGAAGGATCAACTGCTTCATGGTTTTTCTTGTATAATTCGTATTGCTCTTCAATATACCCCATGTTTGGTCCATGAAAACTGCCCCAGAATCTTTCGTGAGATTCTTCATTTTGTGCCACGTCTTATACCCCCATTAGTCGTTAACTATATCCCGTTATACAAGAGGTCGTTCGTGAATTCGCCTCTTTTTGACATGTACGATAACGGCTTTTCACACTCTGTTTTCATTATAGAGCTTTAGCATTCACTTCATCAACTAATATACTCTATTTTGTCAATCGATACAATAAAGGATCGCACTGTTCGAAAAATAAAATAATTCGTGTAATACAAGGGGTAATGAAACCACAGTTCACATCGGGGTCATTATTCGGTATAATAGTGGTATAATAAAATTAACAAGGTATACATATACGATACAAGGAGGAAATATCATGAAACTTGCTCTGATCTTAGGCGTTGCTGTGACCTTTATAGTTTCTTGCTTTACAGCAGGTTATGACGCTAAACCAGGAGTACCGAAAGAGAACCAGTAAAGTGAAACTTCATTCAGCGAGCGTCTTTCCCGCTGAATGTTAGTTGAACAGAATCGGACCTTTACAGGCAGTTGATTGACACATACTTATTC
>NZ_FOJW01000002.1:0-7526 GCF_900112045.1 Lentibacillus halodurans | reverse complement strand
CGGGATAAAGTGAAACTTCATTCAGCGAGTCTTTCCCGCTGAATGAAAAGGATCAAAGCATAAATACGGGCAGTAGCTGATTTCCGAGGATGAAATTCAGCATAAAAGCATCGGCTGGTTTTCCGATGCTTTTATTAAACATAATTAAGTTATACTATCTCATACCCGGGAAACCTTGCTGTCTTAACGCTTCGTAAACAATGATGGCTGCTGTGTTCGCCAAATTTAACGAGCGTACCCGATGACCCATATGAATCCGCAGGCACTGGTTCTCTTTTCCATCCAGAAAATTTTCCGGGAATCCGCTGCCTTCACGGCCGAATACAAAAAACAGGTCCCGATCCATATCAGTGAAATTATAATCTGTATAATAATTGGAACCGACATTCTCAATGTAATAATACATACCATCCGGATAAGCTTCATACAACTCTTCTATTGCGTCATATTCACGGACATCAACATACGGCCAGTAGTCAAGCCCTGCCCGTCGGACCATTTTATCATCAGTTGAAAAGCCGAGTGGACGAATTAAATGCAGTGTTGCGTTTGCTGACAGACATGTTCTGGCAATATTTCCTGTATTTGCCGGGATTTCCGGCTGATATAATACGACATGTAGACTCACAACTTATTCTCCTCTTATGCTAATGATAACTTTATTATTATATCATCACTCGCCAATCCGGAAAAATTTATATCCGATTTCGGGTGTCCACGCAGTTGAATCTTCATACGACCAATAACGGTTACGGCTGTTATCGGTATGGGCATTCACAAGTGGCATGCCATCAGCATCTTTTGCAACGACAATCGTGTTGTGATCCCATTTGCCATCACCTTCAAAATCATAGCAAATAACATCGCCGGGAATAAGATCACGGGCGGATTCCATCTCTTTCCCTTTTAACCCCGAAGTTGACCCGCTTAGATACCAGCGTAATGAATGTGCCACTGCCCAGCTGTAGCTCCAGGTTTCATCCTGGTACCACCAACCGCTTCCCCTGTCAGGTGCTCCCCGCATCGGAGCCCCGCCAGCCCGCATACACTGCGAAACATAGTTCGTGCAGTCCACATCAAATTTTCGATATGACGGGTTATAACTGTTCCACCACCGCTCCGCATATTGAACAGCTGAACGCCTGTCGTAGGAGAATCGCTTCTCAGTCAGCCCTCTGAGTGATTCAGCTTCAATGCCTGCAATTTCCTCTGTTTGAAATGGTCTCTCCATCACTTTATGTTCGACTAATTTCCCGTTTTCAAGCCTGAACTGAAAAGGCATAACCTGCTCTTCCTTAAAAAATAGATCGTGCTGCTTAATTAAAAATGATAAATGCAATAAATACCGGAAAGTCGTTTGACCAGAACACCGCAGTTTCTCAAAAAGATGCCCCTCTCCACTTATCCGAACCATTTCAGCCTTCCGATCACGGTACAAACCCCTCTTACGTTCCCACCAGTTATCCTCTTTTCGATCAGACTGAAAAAAATCAAGCCAGTTTTGTTTTAATGTTTCCATAAAAAATCCCCTCCATAATCAGTATATGGAGAGAAAGTCTGTCCCAATCCTATTCATGAAAATCAATGCTGTCACTTTGCCTCATGCGTCAACAGGAATTCTTTTTTATCCAATCCCCCGCCATAGCCAATCATTTTTCCGTTTGCCCCAATCACACGATGGCAGGGTACAACAATCGAAAATGGATTTTTATTGACTGCACCACCAACTGCGCGTACGGCTTTCGGTTGTTTAATTGTACCGGCAATGTCTTTATACGTTCTTGTTTGACCATATGGAATAGTATCATGCAGTGCTTTCCAGACTTTCTGCTGAAATGGTGTGCCATAGTACTCGAAATCAAATGAGAAGTTCTGTCGCTTTCCCTGAAAATAATCACGTAATTCTGTTATAACATGATGAACTTTTTCGGGCTTCGGGATAAATACCGGCTTATCAAAAAAATGGCTGGCCCATTTTGTCATGGTTGCTTCAAGATCAGCAAAGGACCCGTAGTCAATCCGGATCACTTTTTCCCCGTTACTGACAATTGTCAGTGTGCCAACCGGCGAATCCATTTCACTATAGTAAAGTTCCATCATTTACACCTCTGTTCGGATAATTTTTTCATCAAGTAGTCGAGAATTCTTCCTGAAATGCCAATCCTTTATCCATTTCAGCTAATACTTGTTCGTCAGTTTCTTTGTCCACCGCTTCTTTAATCGCAGCAAATGCATCTTCTGTACCGATTTTCCCGAGTGACCAGGCCGCTGTCCCGCGAATAACCGGTCTCGGGTCATTTTTCATAACGGTGATCATCTCATCAACAGCTGTCTCATCTTTATAATGAGCGAGGGCAATTAAAGCATTGCGCTGCAGCGGTTTTTTGCCCCTCCACGACCCTGCAATATGCCCGAATGTATCTTTAAATGCTCTATTTGAGATCCGGAGCATAGGCTTCAATTTCGGTTTAGCAACTTCTGGATCCGGTTCAAATTCCGGATGATTGTGAAAATCAACATGCTTATTGTATGGACAAACAACTTGACATGTATCAAACCCGTAGATAAAATTACCGATTTTCGGACGGAACTCATCCGGCATAAAATCTTTCGTCTGAGTTAAAAACGCCAGACAGCGCTGCGCATTTAGCTGACCACCCTGAACAAGGGCTCCGGTCGGACAGGCATCAAGACATTTCGTACAGGAACCGCAGCCATCCTCCAGTGGTTTATCCGGAACAAAGGGAAGATTGGTCATCAACTCACCAAGATAGACGTACGATCCGAATTCCGGTGTGATGATTGAAGTGTTTTTTCCGCTAAAACCGATCCCGGCCCGCTCAGCGACTGCCCGGTCAGATAATTCGCCTGTATCAACCATTACTTTAGTGGTTGCTTCAGGCACTTTTTCATTGATGAATGCGGCAAGCTTCCCCAGTTTATCCTGCAGCACATCATGATAGTCAGTCCCCCAGGAAGCACGGCAAAATATCCCCCGCCGCTCTTCCTTAGTCCCTTTCACCCCATCCTTAATACGGGAGGGATAGGCTAAAGCAACTGAAATAATCGATTTAGCTTCCGGCACTAGCCGCTCCGGTTCCGTTCGCTCCTCAATCGATCCTTTTTCAAAACCGGATTGATAGCCGAGTTCCTGCTGTCGCTTCAGACGCTCTTTCAATCCTTCAAATACATCTGCAGAAGCAAACCCGATTTTGTCAATACCGATGTTCTTGCTGTAGTCGATTATTTCCTGTCTCAACTGATCTAAGTTCATCCGGCCTGCCTCCCTTCCTGTTTCACACTTGCTTGACTCTCGCTGTACGCATTCTGTTTAGGACTGCAGCAATCTCATACCTTCTTGGCCTGGCAATATCACCGGGATGCTGGTCTTTGAAGACAGTGAAGGAGGCCAGCCCTTTCTGATCCATTTGCTGTTCGATATCATCCAGCAAACCATACAGTGACTTTTGTCCGAGAGCATTCGTCCGGTCAAAGTACTGAATCATTTCCGCAATCATTCTTGTCTGGGAGGTATCAACGAGTTGCTCTGTATCAGCAAATGTTATCTCTGTCTGTCCCATCAGGATGGTAGTCAGCCCTTTAGCCTGTGTTTTGGATTTTTTCCCTTTCCTGGTCTGCAGGGAATTCTGCAGGAAATACCGTTGGCTGATACTGCCAAAGGATTCATCTGTTAACGTTTCCCGGTTTATCGGATTATCCGCAACAATCGCTTTTGCCTCATCTGTTACATTATAAGGCACATACGCCTCCATCATGACCACTGTGTCAGCAACATCAAAATAATCACCGGATCCGCCCATGACTAAAATTGTTGACAAATCTAGCTGATCACGCATTTGCCTGATTTTATCAATGAAGGGTGTTATCGGTTCTTTATCTTTATGGACCAACTGCTGCATCCGATAATCTCGAATCATAAAGTTCGTAGCACTTGTATCCTCATCAATCAGCAGCGTTGCAGCACCAGCTTCGAGAGTTTCGATCACGTTTGCCGCCTGTGAAGTACTTCCGCTGGCATTCTCCGTTGAGAAATACGCTGTACCCTGTTTGTGCGGCAAATTGTTAATAAACGGTGAAATATTAACCCCTGTCACTTTACGGCCATCTTCAGCACGGATTTTTACGGCATCCACATCGGTCAGCACGTATTCCCTTCCATCCCCTCTTGTATGGGAATACACACCGCGTTCGATGGCTTCAAGCAGGGTACTTTTTCCGTGATAGCCGCCGCCGACAATCAGTGTGATACCCTTTTTAATCGCCATGCCTTTGACCGGCTCCGTTTGATGTGGAATCTCAATTTCCACTTCATTCTCCCCGGGGCTTTGGAACGGTACCGCATCTTTGAGTGGCCGGTTGCTGATACCACTTTCCCTCGGAAGAACAGATCCATTGGCAACGAATGCAATCCAATTGTTTTTGCGCATTACTTCTCTAATCGCTTCCTGCTGGTCAGCCAATTGTACGGCTTTTTCAATTTCGTTATCGGTTATCGAGAAAATGGAATTCTTGAGAATAGCAGGAACAGTATTCACCAATAATTTCTCAGCCTCTCTACCATTAATTTTGCGACCATTGGCAGGCAATCCAACCGAAATGCATACCGTAATTCCATTGGTGTCAGCCTGTACCGCACTCCTTTCAAGCACTTCCTGGCCAGGCCGATCAAACTGAATATTGCCGCTTTTACCCGAACCTTTAATGGAAAAATCACCCTTTGCAATCGCCGCTCCAACCTTACGGGCAAGTGCATCTTCAGTTGCCACCCTTCGCCTATACGATTCAAGCCAGCTGTCTTGTAAGACTCGCTTCTTTGCCGGTATAAACGCCCTTATTTTTGAAGGTGCTGCAAATGGATCACCTTGAACATAATCAATATACAAATCAAAATTAGAAAATTTGTAGTGACCTTGAACACTTTTATACGCTTTATACCCTTTTCCATCAATCTGTTTTAATTTCTGTATTAATTCCTTCATAAAAACCCCTCAAATTTCATTGTTCAAACTTAGAATACATGGTTGCAGAGACACATTCAAGTTTAAGGAAAACCCAGGTGCCGTCTCATCTATCCAGTGACTGAAGTTAGCGTTGACTAGATGATAAACAGCGTGTCGGCCAACATCAGCCATTAAAAGTTTCAGCCCAATATGATACTTCAAAACTAATCAGGGCGTACTAATTTCCGCTATGAAAAAACGCAATGCTTCGTTATATCGCGAAACACTGCGTTGTGACATATGTATGGAGCGGGTGATGGGAATCGAACCCACGACATCAGCTTGGAAGGCTGAGGTTTTACCACTAAACTACACCCGCAAATGATGTATTTTGATGTCCTTCTTAAGAACATTATATAGTATACCAACTCTATTAAACGGAATCAACCGTTTATGATAATTTTTTAGCTGACATCTCTATAACCTGCAAAATAATCCCAGCAAAGAAGATTATTTTGCCACTTGTGTTCATCCGGATACGATTGCAGAAGCAGCCCAATTTACAGCATACAATTTTCGACGCTGCATTGATCACAGGCAAGAAGCTATTTAAAGTAATCCACATCTTGAAGTAAAAAATATTTATTCTAATTCCTGATAATTCCTTGCTCTTTCCATTTATTCACGATCCGGCTTACGGTTTTTCTGGAAATAGCTATGTGTCTGCTGATATCCTGAATCAAAACCGGCTTGGTAATTCTGATGCCTTCAGGGGTGACAATACCGTACATATTGGAATAACGTATAAATACAGAGGCAACTGCACCTTCTGAACCAAAAGCAATATAATCACGGATCTTAGCTTTGCTGGCCTCCAGTGATTCAGCTAGCCAGCGTGTAAAATGAAGACTGAGCCCGCCGCTTTGCGATAAAATCTCTTCGATGGATTCACGTTTAATTGCGTATAAAGAACTGTGCTGAATAGCTTTTGCCGAATTTGAATAATATTCGCCGCCAAAAATTCCGATTTCACCAAACCCATCTTTTGCAACGCGTGTAAAAATGGTCAGATCTTTGTCCGCTTCAATTTCTTTGAAAATACGTACCTTCCCTTCTTGATGAAATACAAATGATCGGCAGGGCACCTTCTTCAAACACAAGTGAATTTTTCGGAACATGCATCTCACTTGAAGAAGCCATAATCTCTTCAATCTCTTGAATGGTTAACCGTTCTAATAATGGATCCATTTCACACTTCCACCTTTATAAGTGTATATTTCACATTATACAGGATTTCAAGTGATTGTTCTGTGATAATTATCACGCTTTACAGAAAAAGCACCGCATTATACAATAATTTTTAAGGAGGTGTATAAGGTGTCTGTTTACCCTATTATACTATCACAAACCCATTTCACCCACCGTGACGACTTGACTTACCCTTTTGAAGAACGTGGTTTGCAATTTGGCGATGGTGTCTATGAAGTAATTCGCATTTATGATGGTTCATATTATCTGCTGCCTGAACATATTGATCGGTTATTTCGTTCTGCTGAAGCCATTAAAATTGATTTGCCATTTTCCAAAGAAGACATTAATAGCCTATTACACGATTTGCTGGAGCAAAATGATATGAGTTCTGACGGAATAGTATATTTGCAGGCGACGCGTGGTTCTGCACCACGCAATCATGCTTTTCCGACTGACACGCCGGCAAACGTATATGCCTATATCCGAGATATGCCACGCAAAATAGATCAGCTGACAAACGGGGTTTCAGCCATCACACAACGGGATACCCGCTGGGAGAATTGCTATATTAAAAGTTTAAATCTGCTCCCGAACGTGATCGCCAAACAAGAAGCACAAGTAAAGGGGTGCTATGAGGCAATATTGCACCGCGATGTAATTGTGACTGAATGCAGTTCATCCAATATTTACCTTGTGCAAGACGGCAGCATATATACTCACCCTGCAACAAACAATATTCTTCACGGCTGTGTGCGCATGCGGGTGGAGCAATTTACTGATGACCTGAACATCCCATTTTTTGAGGAATCCTTTTCCGTTGAGGATATCAGAAATGCTGATGAATTATTTCTGTCAAGCAGTACGTCTGAGGTCATGCCGGTAGTTAAAGTTGATGGTAACCCGGTTGCTGACGGAAAACCCGGGAACATCACCAGACAAATGCAGGAAACCTATGAAAAAGATGCAAACATTATGAAACAACAAATCTGAGGCTAACTATATAAAGTCAACAAGTTTTACTACAAAATTTTAATATTTCTTTGTTATAATTTTGTGCTTGACAAATAAGCTTGATGATTTACAAATTTTTAAATTTATCATCAAGCTTATTTCTTCTATCCTGTTAAATTTTATTACGTATTAACCTCTTTATATGATTCCCCAGTTTGCAGTAAATGGAATATTACTCTTATTAATTTCTTCGCTACATGACTTAATACTACATTATAGTGCTTACCCTCTAATAGCTTCTTCTCATAATACTTCTTAAATGTTGGTGAATGGATAGACACCAACCTTGATGCATTGTACATA
>NZ_FOJW01000003.1:32947-277199 GCF_900112045.1 Lentibacillus halodurans | reverse complement strand
CTTCTTCACTCACGCGGCGTTGCACCGTCAGACTTTCGTCCATTGCGGATGATTCCCTACTGCTGCCTCCCGTAGGAGTCTGGGCCGTGTCTCAGTCCCAGTGTGGCCGTTCACCCTCTCAGGTCGGCTACGCATCGTTGCCTTGGTGAGCTCTTACCTCACCAACTAACTAATGCGCCGCGGGCCCATCTGTAAGTGACAGCTCAAAGCCGTCTTTCAACTTCTCATCATGCGACCAAAAGTGTTATCCGGTATTAGCTCGCGTTTCCGCGAGTTATCCCGGTCTTACAGGTAGGTTGCCCACGTGTTACTCACCCGTCCGCCGCTCGTTCCACAAACGTCCATCCGAAGATTTCAGTTTGCTTCCCGCGCTCGACTTGCATGTATTAGGCACGCCGCCAGCGTTCGTCCTGAGCCAAGATCAAACTCTCCAATAAAGTTGTCATAAGACTGACACCGATCAGCCTTATCAATATCTCAGCTTCAAAAATTGATTCAGGGGTTCTAAGAAGCTCTCATCGGCATATAACCGATTTCTAGCTCCCTGCCTCTGACATCTGTTTAGGCATCTTTCTTGGCTGTTTTGTTCAGTTTTCAAAGAGCAAACACCGTCGTCTTTTGCCGACAGCATAAAAATTATATCACCATTGACGATGGCTGTCAATAACTTTTTTTGACCCTCATCAATGTCCAATTTATTTTGTTAGCTGTTTTTCAACAGCAAGATCAATATTACTACTGCAGCCAAAAAAAGTCAACAATCAATAAAAACAAAATCATCATGAATGGATAGAAATTTATTCCAGTCCAAGGAAGCTAAACAATCACTTCTCCATCCCAGCCCAGCATGCCGCCTTCCATATTGGATACCTTAAAACCACGTTCATCCATATATGATGCTGCTTTCATACTTCTATTACCTGACCGGCATACAAGAATATAATGATTATTTTTATCCAATTCATTTACGGAATAAGGGATTTTATCCAGTGGTATATGCTTGGCACCTTCGATCATACCTTGTGCTACTTCTTCATCTTCCCGCACATCCACAACAACGGTATCATTGTCTTCCTTCATCAATTTTTTCACTTCTTCAGGTGTTACTTTATTAATATGATCCATATTTTATCCTCCTATCTAAATAAACCTTTTCTACCTAGAGCCTCTTCACCATTTTCCGATCTTTATACAGTTGTTGTTTGATTGAAACATGGGTGGGCGATCCTTCAATGACAAGGTTTCCTTTTATTGATCATAACGTTTGGAATGTATAGTTTGCAACTATACAGCACAAAATATAGCAACTGCACATTTGAGGTGATATCAAATGAGATTGTTTACGTTTATCGCAGTGTTGATCGGTCTGTTTATTCCAGTCATCGCTGCGTCGGAGGAGGACAATCAACCTTCTTCACAGCAGCTTGCGGAACATCATAAGGATGTCACAGACGATTCTACTGAAGAAACGATTGAATTAGAAGGTTTATTATTTGCACCGGATTCAGATTACTATGCTGAAATATGGGCTGCCATTTCAGATAATGATGGTCAGGAATGGGAAATCCTTTACGAAGGTGGATATGAACCTGACATTCAATTCTATGACCTGAACCATGACGGTGTGAAAGATATATTTTACCAAAGTGCAACAGGCGGAAACGGTGGATTGCATCATTACCAATTGCACACATTAAAGAACAAACAATTACAAGAGATACCACTGCCAAAGCAGGAATACCTTCATGCCGAATTCAAAGATAATTTTCAAGCTGAAATACAAATTGACCATGAACAGGAACCAAATGTTGTCAATATCAAAGATCGGTCTTCTGAATATGTCCAACTCGGCATCTATGACGAAAACGGAAAACTGATTGACAATACATCGCCATTGATCGCCCCAATTGCTTTCTTTGAGCCTGTTGAAATCAGTGAACGCAAAGGATATGGCTTAAAAAGTCATCAGCAGATCAGTGGTGCATATCAAGCAGACGAATTGGGGACAGTTGAAACGTTATGGTATTACGAAAATGATAAATGGATTATTTTAAAGACGGAATGGGTGCCAGCTTAATCGATTTGATTTCAGAAGTGAGATCGAAAAAGTTTTTTCATACTTTCATCCTTGGTATTCTTATATACTGCCTTAAAACTGCAAGAAAAAGGATCTCTGCAACAATATCACAGAAATCCTTTTGATATGCTTCACCATATATTCAGTTTGCCACGATATTCACTAATTTTCCAGGGACAACAATCACCTTGCGAACAGTTTTCCCTTTAAGATGTTCCTGAATCCGCTCATTTTCCAGTGCTTGTTTTTCAAGCTCTTCTTTTGAAATGTCTTTTGCCACATTCATTTTGGCCCGGACTTTGCCCATAACCTGGAGGACAATTTCAACTTCATCTTGCACTAATTTTGACGCATCGTACTCCGGCCATTTTTCATAAGTGATGGTATCATCGTGCCCGAGCAGTTCCCACAGTTCTTCTGATATATGCGGAGCAACCGGTGAAAGCATTTTGACAAAGCCTTCTATATATGATTGAGGAATTTCATCTGCTTTATAGCATTCATTAATGAACACCATCAGTTGTGAAATGCCGGTATTAAAATGCAGGTGTTCAAAATCCTCCGTCACCTTTTTAACCGTTTCATGATAAATTTTTTCAAGTGAAGATGCCTCATTTGTATCCACAATCTTTTGAGACAATTTCCTATTCTCATTTACTACTAAGCGCCATACCCTATCCAGAAATCGCCGGGATCCGTCCAGGCCGTTTGTTGACCAGGCAACAGCTGCATCCAGTGGGCCCATAAACATTTCATAAAGACGCAATGTATCCGCACCATGTGATGAAATAACATCATCAGGATTCACCACATTGCCTTTTGATTTACTCATTTTTTCATTACCTTCTCCAAGAATCATACCCTGGTTGAACAATTTCATAAATGGTTCTTTCGTTGGCACAACGCCGATGTCATACAGAAATTTATGCCAGAAGCGGGCATACAGTAAATGCAGCACCGCATGCTCAGCACCGCCAATATATATATCAATCGGCAGCCATTCTTTGAGTGCTTTTGGATCGGCCAGCTGGTCCGGGTTATTCGGGTCAATAAACCGTAAAAAGTACCAGCAGCTGCCGGCCCACTGCGGCATTGTATTCGTCTCACGGCGGCCTTTCATCCCGGATTCCGGATCAGTCACGTTAACCCAGTCACTATTGGCAAGTGGTGATTCGCCTGTTCCGGATGGCTTCACTTCATCCAGTTCCGGCAATTCAAGCGGCAGGTCTGCTTCTGGTACGGCACTCATTGATCCATCTTCCCAATGTATAACCGGGATCGGTTCTCCCCAGTAACGCTGTCTAGAAAAAAGCCAGTCACGAAGACGATAGGTCACTTTCCCTGATCCTTTTTCATTGTCCTCTAGCCATTCAATCATTTTGGCAATGGCTTCATTTTTCTTCAGCCCGTTCAAAAAGTCCGAATTAATGTGCTTCCCGTCGTCAACATAAGCTTCCTTGGATAGATCACCGCCGGCAACGACTTCTTTAATCGGCAGATCAAATGTTTGTGCAAACTCATAGTCACGCTCATCATGCCCGGGAACTGCCATGATTGCCCCGCTTCCATAGCTCATCAGGACATAATCAGCAATCCAGATCGGCATTTTCTCATTTGTAGCCGGATTAATGGCATATGCGCCGGTAAAAGCACCTGTTTTTTCCTTCGACAGATCTGTGCGCTCCAGATCTGATTTTGTTTCAATTTTTTTCCAGTAAGCATTTACGGCCTCCTGCTGTTCTGGTGTGACTATTTTTTCGACAAGTGGATGTTCAGGTGCAAAAACAGCATAAGTGGCACCGAACAATGTATCGGGACGTGTTGTGAATGCAGTGAACCGTTCATCGTGCCCTTCAATGTTAAACGTGATTTCGGCACCTTCAGAACGCCCGATCCAATTCCGCTGCATATCTTTAATGCTTTCCGGCCAATCCAAGTCTTCCAGATCTCCCAAAAGCCGATCTGCATATTCGGTAATTTTCAGGATCCATTGCTTCATCGGTTTCCGGACAACCGGATGACCACCGCGCTCACTCTTGCCGTCGATCACTTCTTCATTTGCCAAAACTGTACCGAGCGCCGGACACCAATTGACCGGAACCTCATCCATATAGGCAAGTCCTTTTTCATAAAGCTTTGTAAAAATCCACTGCGTCCATTTGTAATAGTTCGGGTCTGTTGTATTGATTTCGCGGTCCCAGTCATAGGAAAACCCTAATTCCTTAATTTGCCGTTTGAACGTGGCAATATTGTGTTCTGTAAATGCAGCCGGACTGTTGCCCGTATCAATGGCATATTGTTCAGCAGGTAAACCAAATGCATCCCAGCCCATCGGATGAAGCACTTCATACCCTTGCATTCGCTTCATCCGTGAATAAATATCCGTTGCCGTATATCCTTCCGGGTGACCGACATGCAGTCCTACCCCCGAAGGATACGGGAACATGTCCAGCGCATAAACTTTTTCCTTGTCCGAAAAAGTATTCGTTTTAAATGTTTTATGTTCAGCCCAATAATTTTGCCATTTTCTCTCAATCTCCTGATGGTTGAAACTCATTGTATTTCCTCCTTGTATTCATTTGTAAAGCCAATGCAAGTTATCTTGAACAACGATATACCACCATGTCTTGTATAATTAGGGAAAATTTGCCTAATAAAAAAGCCACCCATCCCAAAAATGAGGGACGAGAAGCTTCTCCCGCGGTACCACCCAAATTAACACGACAATATGTGCTCACTTGTTTCCTTAACGCGGATTTGACGGCAAAGACTACGCAAATTCATCTCTGCAACTTAAAGGCGAGTTCACAAACTTTCAGGGACAGTTTTCACCGGCCACTGCCTCGCTTTACCTGAGTGAGTTTACTACTGATCCTTTTCATAGTCGTTCATTCCTATACATTTTGAAGTTTACCCAATATGGAAGTCTTTGTCAAGATAATACGGTGCCCATTCTTTCCATCGACACAGTGATCATGCTAAACTATGATATACAGTTAATAAAGGAGTACAGCCGATTATGCTAAAAGGAATCATAAACTATTCACATTATTTAATGGAAGGAGCCGTCAATAAAGGGGATACGGTCATCGATGCGACATGCGGAAACGGACATGATACCATTTTCCTGAGCCGGCTTGTCGGTAAGGATGGGCATGTGTTCGGATTTGACATACAGGATCAGGCCATCACAAACACCGAACGCGTTCTTGCGCAAAATGGTTTAACCAACACAACGATTATAAAAGACAGCCACAGCAACTTTGTGCACCATATACCAGTTGACAAACTGACAAGACTCGGCGGGGCGATTTTTAACCTTGGTTATCTCCCCGGAAGTGACAAATCAGTCATTACCCGAAGCGAAACGACCATATTGGCAATCGAGGGAATCTTGTCGCATATGAAACAAAACGGCATCGTCGTTCTGGTCGTCTATCATGGACATAATGGCGGGGACCTGGAAAGGGAGCAGCTTATGCGCTACGTACGCCTGCTGGATCAGAAACTTTATCACGTTCTGTACTACGGTTTTATCAATCAAAAAAACGATCCGCCGTTTATTCTGGCCGTCCAAAAAAGAAACTGATATACAAAGCCCGGGTTCAATTCATGACCGGGTTTTTTGCTTCCAATGATACAGTTTTGTATTCCAGTGAAAAAAACGTGCCTGATAACCGCTTATTTGCAGTAAGCAGCTGGTCATTTCCCCCCCGCCATCAAGCTTCTTTACTTTAGGATCTCCCAGATAGAGGCCTACAAGCCCGTGATGGACCATCTCGTGAAAACGCCGGTCCGGAAGCGCCTGAATATGACTGTCTGCTTGATCGATGAAATATCTGAACCGTTCTTTCATAAGTTGCTGACTTTCAAAATAACTGCAAAAATTCAAATCTCCCTCAATCTTATCCTCCTGCTGGTCAATATAATAATCCAGCAAAATATGCAATCCCTGCATAAACGGGAAGTAGGCGGCAGTTACTTGTTCTGCCAGACTGGCTGTCATTTTCCCGCCCAATGCATAGGAAACAAGGCAAAAGATTCCTAGCGTTGATCCTGCAGCCGCTGAAAATTCATACCAGAACAATGATGACCCATGCTTATTTTCCCCATACCAGTTAACCAACCTTGGAATGCGTTCTTCCTCTTTGACATGTTTATGTACCTGTAAGTCAGCATATAGCTGTTCAAGTTTCAGCAAATGCTGGCGGATGGCATCGTGTACTTCCAAACGCCGCATTGTTTTTTGACACGTGCGTACCAAGTCTGCCAGATACTCCCCATCCGACTGCTCCGGTCGTAATTCATAATAGTTTCGAATCGGGTTATCCGTGCTGAGTGCATCAGCCATCGCTTCATGCAGCAAACGAAAATCATTCGGATCCAGTGAAGTACTTCGGTCACACAGGTTGTCCAAATAATCACTGATCGTCTGATATGCGACAATAAACCTGATCGCTTCATGCCAGCCGAAGCCGGCAAGGAGCGCATACACAGCACCACCCAAACAGTGGAACCGTTTCGAGTCTATGCTTGCCAATGCCTGCTGCCGCAATTCTTCATTCGGTATTTCACCTGCCCGTTTTTGCCAGAAAGCCAATTCCGTATTAACCACCGGAAAAATTTTACGGTAGACGGCTGTCATTAATGTAAAAGGTGTTTTCGGTATGTTGTATGCCAACACCCATTCCTCCGATCATTCGGTACAAATCAGAATTATTTGCTATACTACATATATCACCATACTTTAAAGGGGGATTCAAATGATTCAATCGTACAAACACAAACAGCCAGATATTCACCAATCCGTCTTTATCGCACATGATGCTGACGTCATTGGTGATGTGACAATTGGTGAACAGTCAAGTATATGGTTTCATACCGTGATTCGCGGGGATGTAGCACCGACAAGAATCGGAAAAGGCGTTAATATTCAGGATTTATCCCTCGTTCATCAGAGCCCGGGTTTGCCGGTTACGATAGAAGATTATGCGACGGTCGGACATCAGGTTACATTGCACGCATGCACTGTCCGCCACAACGCCCTTATCGGTATGGGATCCATTATTCTGGACGGTGCGGAAATCGGAGAGAACGCTTTTATCGGTGCAGGAAGCCTTGTACCACCGGGTAAAAAGATCCCGCCGCATACACTTGCCATGGGGAGACCAGCAAAAGTCGTCCGTGATTTGATTGAAACAGATTATCAGGAAATGGCGCGTGTTTATCAATCATATGTGGAAAAGGGACAATATTATAAAGAGCTGTCAGATCATCTCGACTAAGCGGTTGACATGAATTGATTCTTTCGTTAATCAGCGATTTTCCAGCTTTTATCATTGTTTGATCCATCGTTCAAAAAAAGATGCGGAACCATCCGCATCTTTCCTGATTTTCACGATTCACTTTTCACCAGTGCCTGCAACTCCTCCGTTTTGTCGGTTTTTTCCCATGAGAACAGGATATCTGTTCTGCCAAAATGACCATATGCAGCGGTATTTTTAAAGATTGGCTTTTTCAGATCGAGCATACGGATGATACCGGCTGGACGAAGGTCAAATATTTTCCGGATTGCCTTTACAAGTCCCTCTTCGCTCACAGTACCCGTACCAAACGTATTGACGGAAATCGATACGGGTTCTGCGACGCCAATTGCATAGGCAAGCTGCACTTCACATGTTTTTGCCAAACCTGCTGCCACAATATTTTTCGCAACGTAGCGTGCTGCATAAGCTGCCGAACGGTCGACTTTCGTATAATCCTTTCCGCTGAATGCGCCACCGCCGTGACGTGCATAACCGCCATATGTGTCGACAATGATTTTTCTGCCTGTCAGTCCTGCATCACCCTGCGGACCACCGATGACAAACCGGCCGGTCGGATTAATGATATATTTGGTTGTTTCATCCAGCAGGTTCGCCGGCACAACCGGACGAATCACATGCTCAATCATATCTTCCTCAATTTGTTCTGTTGTCACATCCTGATGATGCTGTGTCGAGATAACGATTGTATCCACTCTGAGGGGAACATCATGTTCATCATATTCAACCGTGACCTGCGTTTTGCCATCAGGACGCAAATAGTCTAACGTATTTTCAGTGCGTATATCAGCTAGCTGTTTGGCCAGCTTGTGTGCCAAGGAAATCGGCAGCGGCATCAGTTCCTCTGTTTCATTACACGCAAAACCAAACATCAGCCCTTGGTCACCAGCTCCAATGGAAGCAATTTCTTCATCGTTCATTTTCCCCTGCCGTGCCTCCAAAGCGGTGTCAACACCGCCGGCAATATCAGGTGACTGCTCATCAATCGCCGTCAGCACTGCACACGTTTCAGCATCAAAGCCGAATTTTGCCCGGGTGTAGCCGATATCTTTAATCGTCTGGCGAACAATCGCAGGAATATCCACATATGTCGTTGTTGTGATTTCTCCCGATACCAGTACCAATCCTGTTGTAACGGTTGTCTCACATGCAACACGGGCATTTGGATCCTTTGCTAAAATTTCATCCAATATCGCATCTGAAATTTGATCACAAATTTTGTCCGGATGTCCTTCCGTAACAGATTCAGATGTGAACAAACGACGTTTTACAGCCATGTGGCCATATCCTCCCTTAAGTATGGTACGGAACTCTGTCTTTTCAGTTTAAATTTATGGGAAAACCTGGTTTATCGCCAAGCTTTATGGCGAAAGCCAACGTTTCACTTATGCAGATATGGAAGCTTTATGCTTTCCTATCTGGTAAAAAGTCTATTCACCACTTAGTCTTTGGTGACCAAACATCCTTTGAAAACAAAAAAACCTTCCCTGCACGATGAGGAAAGGAAATGAGGCCTTTCGCTCTTATTGATCAAGGATTTACCTTGCACCAGATTAGCACCTTTTCACAATTTGTGATGGTTGCCGGGTTTCATCGGGTCTGTCCCTCCACCAACTCCGAATAAGAGAGTATCCGCTCGCATTTAATCGTATCGAATTCCCCATGTGATGTCAACTTTTTTACGGAGCTCATAACATTCACATGGAAATTTCATATAATTATTTATAAAATTAGTATGGACTAATTTATTTAATGTGTTATACTAATAAACAAATTTAGATGATCAGATTGTTTTGACTGAATCCATTAAAAGGCAGGTATTTAAAATGAAAACGAAAGAAGAGGCACTTTTAACACAAGACTTGCTTACCCATCATCATATACAGACGAACCTTGCAGTGCCGCAATTAGTCGAAAAAATTCTTTCACGCAACGAAGGTGTCCTGAGTGCTACCGGAGCAGTTTGTGCAACCACTGGAAAGTACACAGGCCGTTCACCGAATGATAAATATATTGTACGTGATGATGCCTGTGAACAATTGATTGACTGGGGAGACGTAAACCAGTCCATCGATGAAGCATCTTTTGACAAACTACTGAAAAAAGTTACGGCTTATTTGCACGATAAAGATGAATTATTCCATTTCAGAGGATTTGCGGGGTCTGATCCAAACCACCGGCTGCCGATCGAAGTTTTTAATGAGTATGCATGGCACAATTTGTTTGCACGTCAATTATTTATTAACCCGACAGACGAGGAATTAAAGGCACATCAGTCTGAATTCACCGTTATATCTGCTCCGACGTACAAAGCGAATCCGGCAGTTGACGGTACAGATTCCGAAACATTTATCCTGATTTCATTAAAAAAACGGATCATTTTAATTGGCGGAACCGAGTATGCAGGGGAAATTAAAAAGTCGATTTTTTCAGTGATGAACTACCTGTTGCCGCAAAAAGGTATTTTACCGATGCATTGTTCGGCAAACGTCGGTCAGGAAGGGGATGTCGCCTTATTCTTCGGTCTTTCCGGAACAGGTAAAACAACGCTGTCCGCCGATCCATACCGGCTTCTTATCGGTGATGACGAACATGGCTGGAGTCCAAACGGTATATTTAATATTGAAGGTGGCTGTTATGCAAAATGCATCAACCTGTCACAGAAAAAAGAGCCGCAAATATACAATGCTATCCGTTTCGGCTCCGTACTGGAAAACGTCATCCTGAATGAATCATCACGTGAACCGGATTATGAAGACACATCGTTGACAGAAAATACACGGGCGGCATACTCGCTTGAAAATATCGATAATATTGTTTCACCAAGTGTTGCGGGTCACCCGAATACGATTATTTTCCTGACAGCAGATGCATCGGGTACACTGCCCCCAATCAGCAAGCTGACAAAAGAGCAGGCAATGTACCACTTCCTGAGCGGGTATACAAGCAAACTGGCCGGAACCGAACGCGGCGTAACCCAGCCGCAAGCGACGTTTTCCGCTTGTTTTGGCTCACCGTTTCTGCCGCTCCCACCATCCAGATATGCTGAAATGCTCGGTGAAAAAATTGACCAGTATCATTCAAATGTATTTTTAGTAAATACTGGCTGGACCGGCGGATCGTATGGTGTCGGAAAGCGCATGAAACTTTCTTATACGCGCGCAATGATCCACGCTGCGCTGGAAGGTGAGCTGAATCATATCGAAACAGTAATGGATCATATTTTCGGTCTGGAAATCCCGATGCATGTGCCGGGTGTTCCGGATGAAGTATTGGTGCCCAAAAACACATGGACCGATAAGGAAGCATATAAGATGGAAGCACAGGCACTCGCCATGAAGTTTCATGACAACTTCAGTAAATTTACACACGCAAGCGAGACAATCCGTAACGCAGGTCCAGTATATAAAGGATAACTTTATCATTTTGTTTCCTCATCCCAAAAGGATTTAACATATGAAGGAAAATATAGGTAGCTTCATGCTGACAGCCGGTCTCGATAATGGAGGCCGGTTTTTTTGTCAGAATGCAACTTGATCACTTTTTCTTATCAATCGGCTATTCCCATCTGAAACAGCTGGTTCATTATTTTCTTTCCACGCTGATATCCATATCTTTGATCTAGGCATTCACACATTTTTTGAAAAGGCATAATATGACGACATAAGATAACTCAACGTGAAAGGAACGAATACTATGGTTAAGCGTTTCGGTTTTGCTTTATTATGTTGTTCATTGCTTATTTTTACGGTAGCTTGCAGTTCCGCCAATGAAAAAACGACCATCCATTTGGCTGAAGTGACACGCTCGCTGTTCTATGCTCCGCAATATGTGGCAATCGAACAGGGATTTTTTGAAGAGCAGGGTATCGATATTGAGCTTCAGACAGCGTGGGGCGGTGACAAAACCATGACTGCCCTTTTGTCAGAGGGAGTGGACGTTGCACTTGTTGGATCGGAAACATCTATCTACGTACATGCACAAGGTTCAAGGGATAAAGTCATCAACTTCGCTCAGTTAACCCAAACAGATGGCACTTTTCTGGTTGCTAAAGAACCTAAACCTGATTTCACATGGGAAAAACTCAAAGACAGCACTTTTCTAGGGCAGCGTGTTGGAGGCATGCCGCAAATGGTTGGCGAGTATGTACTGAAACAGCATGACATTGATCCACATAATGACTTAAATCTATTACAAAATGTTGATTTCGCTAACATACCAGGTGCTTTTTCATCCGGTGATGCCGAATATGTTCAATTATTCGAGCCAACCGCCAGTACATTTGAGAAGGAAGGGAAAGGTCATATTATCGCCTCATTTGGTGAAGAATCCGGCCATGTTCCCTATACAACATTTATGATAAAAGAAAGCTTTCTGAACGAAAATGAAGAAACGATTAAAGATTTCACAAATGCTATCTATCAGGCACAGCAATGGGTACAGGAGCACAGTGCAGAAGAAATAGCAGAAGTTATCCAGCCTTATTTCGAGGATACGGAAAAAGAAATACTCGCGTCTTCCATTGACCGTTACAAAAGCCAGGGGTCATTCGCAACTGATCCAATTCTTGATCAGGAAGAATGGAATAACTTAAAGGACATAATGGATGAAGCCGGGGAACTGCCGGAAGATGTTCCATATGATGATCTTGTCAACACAACCATTGTTGAGGAAGTAATCGGAAACTAAGGAGGATAACGATGTCATTTCTTACCTTAGATCATGTGTCACACCACTATTTTTCCAATAGAAACTATACTAAAGCACTCGACGATATTTCTTTTACCGTCAAAGAAGGTGAGTTTGTTGCACTGCTCGGGCCAAGCGGTTGCGGGAAATCAACGATCCTTTCCATAATTGCAGGGATTATTAGACACACCGCAGGCGAAGTTTATGTAAATGGTCAGCCGCTGCATAAGGCTGAACTGGACATTGGCTATATGCTGCAGCAGGATTATTTGTTCCCATGGAAAACTATCATTGATAACATTCTAATCGGACCTAAAATTAGACATAACCAATCCAAAGCAACAAGAGAAAGAGCACTCGGCTTACTCAGTCAGGTAGGGTTATCCGATATAACAGAACATTATCCTGACTCCCTTTCTGGGGGGATGCGGCAACGAGTTGCGCTCGTACGCACACTAATCACAAATCCTGAAATATTGTTATTGGATGAACCTTTTTCAGCCCTCGATTATCAGACGAAATTAAAGTTGGAAGATTTGATTTGGGACCTCTTGCGAATATACAGCAAAACTTCAGTTCTCGTAACACATGATATTGGTGAAGCCATTGCCATGAGTGATCGTATTATTTTAATGGATGCCAATCCAGGTTCGATTGCCAAAACGTTTGAAGTGCCGCTGGAACTTCGTAATGAGACACCATTTCTAGTAAGGAGGCATCCAAAGTATCAAATTTTATTTGATAAAGTTTGGGCGAAATTGAATCAAAATGAAGAAAGTTCGCTGCAGCAGAAGGTGGTGGAATCCTCAAATGAAACATGAAGCCGATCACCACTTGTTTGAAAACTATAAACGGAACCTTAAGCGTGAGAAACGCTTTGTCTTTGCCTGGCAGATCAGCTTATTCGTTTCTTTTTTCGGATTTTGGGAATTAGCCAGCAGAATGTACTGGATAGATCCTTTAATATTCAGTTCACCTTCTGAAGTCTATACAGTTCTGGTGGAAAAGTTTGCAGATGGTTCCATCCTGACTCATCTCCAGGTAACATTGTTTGAAACGGTCCTGGGATTTCTGATCGGAACTGCTCTCGGTATTGTCATGGCTACCATCTTATGGTCATCCGAGCGATTTTCCAAAATCATGGATCCATATTTAGTCGTTATGAATGCAATGCCTAAAGTTGCTCTGGGACCAATTATTATTGTAGCGATGGGACCAGGTTATCTGTCTATTATTGCAATGGGAGCTATCATCTCGGTCGTCATTACGACATTAGTTGTCTATTCCGCTTTTAGGGAAGTCGATCCAAACTATGTGAAGGTGTTAAAAAGTTTTAAAGCAACTCGGGGACAGATTTTTAAAGAAGCTATTTTCCCTGCAACCATTCCCACTATGATTTCAACATTAAAAGTTAATGTCGGTTTATCATGGGTCGGGATTGTCGTTGGAGAATTCCTCGTATCCAAAGAAGGCTTAGGCTATTTAATCGTTTATGGATTTCAGGTATTTGACTTTTCGCTCGTTATGTCTAGTTTGCTCCTTATTGCCATTTTTGCAGCGTTAATGTATAAAGTTGTGGAGCACATCGAATCATTTTTAATTAAACATACCAGATGAGGGAAACGGCGCTCATTGCCGGTTCCCCTGGCACTCTTTTTTAATATATTCCATGCAGTGCTTCAGTACGTCATCCTTCATGACAAAACTGTATTGCTTATTGTGTCTTACATTCCAAGGAATACATGCGAGCCTAATAGGTCCTTCAGTTTCATAATATGTATGCTGTACAACCAATTCAGCTATTTCCGCAAAATAAACATTTTTCACAATGGTGCCGCCTTTACCGGCCACAATATACTGTCCTACATATTGGATGAATTCAACTACTCCACCTGTTTCTTCCTTCACTTCCCTGACAGCTGCTTCTCTGGCGGTTTCATTTTCCTCTACCTTACCGCCGGGGAATTCCAGCCCGCGCTCCTTGTGTTTGGTCAAAAGCCATTTATTATGATACTGACAAATCACCCACACATGTTTCGGGTTTCGGGAAAAAGGATGATCATCAAACGATAATGTTACCTCATTACAATAATAATCCGTGAATCTATACATGATTTCAACTGCTTTCATAAAGTGAATCTTCAATCAATGGAGGGATTACTTTCCCCCCGATGATTGTTAGATGAACTTATCAGGCATTTAGTACGCACAGGGCGTGCTAGTGCAGGCGTTGCGACAGAACGTCGTGAACTTAGCCTGCCTGGCAGTTGATCCACTACAATTTTTATGCATTTACCCGGAAGATTGGATCGTGGATCTTACTGCCAGTTACACACGGGATGTTCTGATCATTTAAGTATGGTTTATATCTGCTATCCGCCATTGACCATTATACCATGTGAATTCAAATCTAACGGTATATGTTCCATACAAATCTGTTGTATTTTCCTGTACGACTTTCATGGTGTTGTAATCTTTTTGTATCATATCATAGTCATGATGTTCTTGAAACCATGGCGGTGTCTCTGTCGGTTTGAGGTATAGGCCGTCTGACGTTTCATGAAAATAATACTGAACATATTCTGACGCAACCTCTTTCGTTGTTATGGTTTCAAATTCCTCCAATAAAGCACGCTTCGAATCAAAATGGATGACTTGATTCATCTCATCCGTTTCCTGTACAAGCATGTCCATAAACCGATCTGTTAAGGATACAATTTGATCATGGGACAACTCCCGTTTAAAGGTTTCTTTCTCCACTATTTCCGATTTGACATCAGCTGCTTTTGCCATTTGACGATTTTGATCCTGGTTAATTGCCAATGCTGGCCGGATGGCAAAAAATAACGATAGTATGATCGCAATACCCATCATGAAGCTTACATACCTAATGCTTTCTCTTTTTAACATAACACATCTCCCCTTGTATGATATATAAGCCTGCTTTTGGTATACTATTCCTCTTTTTTTGTCCGGATTAAACCAAAAAAGGAATAAGATTTTTGTCTTATTCCTCATTGCCCGTTCACATGTGGTTATCACCCAGAACACCCATATTCTCGATATGCTTTTTTGTTTCTTCGTTACCCAGTTCGTAAATCATCTGAAAGGCATCTGTTATGCCGGTATCATAATCATCATTCGATTTATCATTATGGTATGGCATAATCGGCACATGCGCACGGAAAAACGCATGTATATCCGATGTATGCATGCCATCCAGCCTTTGCCGCAAAAGGCGAACCTCATCTTCTGTGGCGTAAATAACAAACTCATTATTATTATCATATTCAATTTGTGATATTTCCTGAGTTCCTAAATTAATATAAAATTTCTTTTTCACTATGCGCACCTCCTGTTATTAACTTGCCTTAAAACAGGATATATTATGAATGAAACGACGTATTGTTTTCCATAGAAAAGATGGGCAATGGCTAACGCATATTAGCTTTCAATTTTCACAGATTTTTGAAGTAAAAAATCCCATCAGCCTGGCTGCTCAGGCGATGGGATTATATTTTTTCAGTTGGCTGCCGGCTGCTGAAGTCCGGCTTTATCAGCCAGTATACAGCGACCCCTACCGTGCGGTATGCACATCGGTGTTCCAAACATCGGATCAAACGTTACATCGCATTTCATTTGAAACACTTCATGTACGAGATTGCACGTGACTATCTCTTCCGGCTTCCCTTGAGCAAAAACATCTTTGTCCTTAATGGCAACAATATGATGTGCATAACGGCAGGCCAGATTCAAGTCGTGCAGTACCATAACAACGGTACGTCCGTCTTTTTCATTTAACTCAAACAAAAGATCAAGCACATCAATCTGGTGTGTCATATCCAAATAAGTTGTTGGTTCATCAAGCAAGATTGTGTCCGTTTCCTGAGCCAGTGTCATAGCAATCCATGCCCGCTGCCGCTGCCCGCCGGACAATGAATCAACCGGGCGGTCCTTAAATTCCAGCATATTCGTTGCTTCAAGTGCTTGATGGACAGCATCTTCATCTTCTTTCGACCATTGCTTCAAAAAGCCGCGGTAAGGATGTCTGCCTTGTTTGACAAGCTCTTTAACGTTCAGTCCATCAGGTGTTGCCGGACTTTGCGGTAAAATGGACAATTTTTTTGCGACTTCTTTTGTATCCATTTTCGCAATATCTGCACCATCTAGTACAACATCGCCTTCCTTTGGCTTTAACAGGCGAGCCAATGAACGAAGCAATGTAGACTTCCCGCAGCCATTACTGCCGATAAATACAGTAATTTCACCTTTGGGGATTGTTATATTCAAATCATCAATGATTATGTCGTCACCGTAACCAAGCGTTAAATCCTTCGCTGATAACGTCTGCATCGGAATCTCTCCCTATGTCTTGCATAGTCTTCGCACCATACACACACAAATATGTAAACAGATGTGCATGTTCCCGAATTTATCAATATATTCTATCTACATTTTATTTGGTTTTTGGCCATAAGTCAATGACTTTGAGAATCATTATCAATAAGCCGATCAGACAATTTGCTTCGTACCAGTTTGTTGGAGGCGTTTCGCGGCAGTTTATCCAAAAAGTAGATGTCCTTTGGCACTTTATATCCGGCAAGTTTATGCCGGGCGAAATCCAGAATATTTTTCTCAGAAACAGATGGATTACACGCTACCACAAAAGCAACAGGGATCTGTCCCCACTTAGCATCTGATTTGCCGACGATACCAACTTCTAGAATGCCCTCCATCGAGGACAGCACGCTTTCAATTTCCGTAGGGTAAATGTTCTCACCGCCAGAAATAATCAGATCTTTGCGCCGGTCAACAACATATAAAAAACCTTCCTGATCTGTATAGCCGAGATCACCGGTTGCCAGCCATCCATCAGTCAAGGCTTGTTGGGTTGCCTGCTCATGATTAAAGTACCCCTTTGTTACCATCGGACCTTTAACCTGAATTTCACCAACCTCATGATCTCCAGCATTAATTTTGAGCTGGGCTGGAAACAACGGCTTCCCGGATGAGCCAAGTTTTTCCATAGCATCAACCGGACTAAGTGTCACAATTTGCGATGACGTTTCTGTCATCCCGTACGATTGAAAAACAGGCACATGCCTTGCCTTCGCTTGCTCAAGCAATGATTTCGATGCAGGACCGCCGCCGAGCAGCATACAGCGGAATGTATCAGGATAAGTGCTGTCACCTAACTGCGTAATCAGATCTTTTACCATCACAGTAACAACCGAAGCAATTGTGACTCCTTTTGTCATGATCGCATCATGAACGAGCTGTTTGCTATATTTTTCCATTAAGTAAACCGGGATGCCATAAATGACACTGCGCAGTAGGATTGATAAACCGCCGACATGAAAAATCGGTAACACCGCAAGCCATTTATCCTGGTTGCTGAGGCCAAGATTTAACATCGATCCGATCGCACTCCACAAGTGATTGCCGTATGTATGAATCACACCTTTTGGAAAACCGGTTGTACCTGATGTGTAAATGATTGTGAAATTCAAATCCAAATCGATTTCCGTATAGAGTTCACCGGTATGTTCCGGGAGCATCCAAACATCAGAAAACGTCTGTACCGCTGCATCAAGTTCCCGATCATGCTGCTGAACCAGCACAAACGCAGCATCGGCATCATGAATCTGGTAATCCAATTCCTGTTCCGTTAATCGGGTATTCAACATAACAGCCACTGCACCAAGATATGTTAATGCATGAACAGCTATTACCGTATCAATATGATTGGCAGACAGGATTCCGACTTTTGTTTCTTTTTGTACACCAAGCCCCCTTAGTCTCCGGGCAAATGACTGGCTTTTATCATGCAGCTCCAGAAAGGTATAGATTGTTCCGTCTGGAAGTTCGACAGCCGTTTGATTCGGGGCAAGATCTGCCTGTTTGGTCAGCCAATGGGGAACGATTTCAGCCATATATATTACCTTCTTTCACGTAAAAATCACATCATCTTCAATTAGTCGGGCACATCAGACGCTGGCGTCATGATGCAACACCTTTGTGAACCGCATCGCGCAGGCGTTGTCATAAAACGTGACGAACTTAGCCTGACTGACAATAATTTCGACTTATTCAACATGACCTCTCCTGCCAGTCTTGAGGCGAAGATCTTACTGCCTGTTATCTACAGGCGAAAAATAGTCCTGATGTTGAACAGCAGTTTCATGATACACGTGCTCCATGCAATGAAAAACCTTTGCCATTAAGCAAGCAAAGGTTTTCCAAAAATACTTTTGTATTACGGAAAACGCGGGAATTGTTTAAAGTCCGGCTTCCGTTTTTCTTTAAATGCATTGCGGCCTTCTTTTGCTTCATCGGTTGTATAATAAAGCAATGTAGCATCGCCGCCCATTTGCTGCAATCCGGCAAGACCGTCTGTATCTGCGTTGAAAGACGCTTTCAGGAATCGAAGCGCAGTCGGTGATTTTTCTAACATTTCTTCACACCATTGCAATGTTTCCTTTTCCAGTTTCTCAAGCGGCACGACAGTATTCACGAGTCCCATTTCATAGGCTTCATCAGCATTGTATTGGCGGCACAAATACCAGATTTCCCGGGCACGTTTGTGACCGACCATCCGGGCAAGCAAGCCGGCACCGTATCCAGCATCAAAGCTTCCAACTTTCGGACCGGTCTGACCAAAAATCGCGTTATCAGCAGCGATTGTCAGATCACAGACAACATGCAGCACATGACCGCCACCAATTGCATAGCCGGACACCATCGCTACGACAGGCTTTGGAATCGTGCGGATGAGGCGCTGCAGATCCAGCACGTTCAAACGCGGAACCTGGTCATCGCCAACATATCCGCCGTGGCCGCGTACAGACTGATCACCACCGGAACAGAATGCCTTGTCCCCTGCCCCTGCCAAAATGATAACACCAATTGATGAATCATCCCTGGCATCGGCAAACGCATCAATCATTTCATTAACGGTAAGCGGGGTGAACGCATTGCGTTTTTCCGGACGATTCATAGTTACTTTGGCAATACCGTTATACTTTTCATAAATAATTTCCTCATACTGTTTAACTTCTTCCCATTGAACAGTCATCATAATCCTCCTTGTCGTCAATATGTACTGCATTTATTGGATGGAATGCAGAAACCCATTTACTATTTTACCAAAAGTCGCATGCTGTTCCACATGAATTGCATGACCAGAATTTTTAACAGTTACATGGTCGGCTGAAGGCATCAGCTTTACCATTGCTTTGTTGATATCCATGAATTTCCGATCAAGTTCCCCAGTCACCAGCAAAACAGGCGTATTCAGATGCTGCAATTTTTCCCACCAGGAAGGCTGTGCCCCTGTTCCCATAAACCGTAATGACTGGGCAAGTCCCTCCTCTGAATGCGACAGGCGTTCCGTGCGTATTGTTTCCCGTACAGCTTCCGGTAACTGTTGCTGGGATTGAAAAAGAGGCATATTTTCCCAGTATTTAACGAAGGCCTCTATTCCTTCTGCTTCAATACGCTGTGCCAGTTTTTCGTCATTGTTCCGGCGGTTTTGCCGTTCTTCTTTATCAGCCAGTCCGGGTGAGGTACTTTCCAATGTCAACGACTTCACGCGTTCAGGATAAACAAGCGCAAATGACAGTGCTGTGCGACCGCCCATGGAATAGCCGATAAGATGTACGTTTTCCCATTGTAAATAATCCAGTAAACGGGCTAAGTCCCAGCAAAAGGCCTCCATCGTTTTTGGGGGATTTATGTCCGTTTTCCCATGACCTGGCAAGTCAATCGTGAGCGTCTGACAGTCATTCATCATGTTATTCACAATATTTGCCCATGTTCCGGTCGTACCGGTGAATCCATGCAGGAATACCACAGGTTCCCCATCACCGTTCAGCTCATACCAATACGCTGTATCATTCACCGTCAAATACACGTGATCATTCCTTACCCTGCAAAAGTGCCTTCTCGATATCCCGCCACTTGCCGCGGTGCCATTCCATATTGGCTGTCCGGTCTGTTTTCACTTCAATCACCGATAAACCATCGTATTGATAGCTTTCTTTTAATGCCTGTTTCAGTTCCGATACAACAGCCGGCTGCTGGTAAGAGCCACCATACATGCTAACAGCCTGGTGAAAATCAATATCCAAAGGCGTACCGAACAATGTCTCAAAATGCTGTGTTTGATTGGCTTGCGGCAAGAAAGAAAAAATGCCGCCTCCGTTATTATTGACCACAAGAATTGTTATGTTCAGCCCATAATGTTTCGCCGCCAGCAGTCCGTTCATATCATGGAAAAAGGACAAATCACCGAGCACAAGCGTGACAGGTTTCCCTGCAGCTGATGCGCCCAAACCGCTGGACAGCATGCCATCGATGCCATTGGCACCACGGTTTGCCAGCACGTCCACTGACTTATATGTCGACATGAAAAAAGTGTCCAGATCACGTACTGCCATACTGTTGCCGACATAGATACTGCTTTCATCCGGGATAACCTCCATCAAACTGCGAATCGCCTCTCCTTCTGTGATCGCATCCATATCGTCGGATGACAGCAAATGATTTTTCGTCGTTTGATTCATCTTTTGCCAAGTATTCAGCCATTCACTTTCGTCATTACCTGCGGCGAATTGACTTGCCAGATCATGACATAACTGCGTTGCATCGGCATAAATCCATTCCGTCTGATTACCGGATGGCTCTCGGTAACCGGCAGTATTTTCCACAACAAATTGGGGAATATCACTGTGTTCCTTTACATAAAAAAGATAAGCTTTGGATACCGGCATGGCACCAAAACGAATGATAAAATCCGGCTTGAGCTGTTTCCGGATTGCTTCACTTCTTAATATTGCATCATAGCTCTCGATTAGCACATCTTTATTGTGGTGCCCTGCCCTCACCTGTGATAATGGATCAGCAAGAACGGGAAGCTGCCATTTTGCTGCAAAATCCGTAACAGCATCGGCAAATTCTTTATCAGTTTGCGGACCACAGACAATCAGCCCTTTTTGCAAGGACCGTAATCTCCTGCTGAGCTTATCAAGCTGCTCCCGATCCAGTCGACGTTTTCCATCAACCGCAGCATAAAAAGAGCGTTCATTTCGTTCTCCCCACAAACGTTCTAATGAAAAATCAGGAATCAATGGTTCACGGAATGGAAAATTCAAATGAACCGGACCTGGATTGCCTTCATTTGCTGTATGGGTTGCCCGTGATGCTTTATTGCGTGCATAAGTCAGCATGCTGTCATCAGCTTCAGGGAGTGCCATTTCATGAAACCATTTGGCATATTCACCGTATAATTTGATTTGTCCGATTGACTGCGGCGCCCCAACATCACGCAATTCATGCGGCCTGTCAGCAGTCAAGACAAGCAGCGGCACCCGGCTGTAGAAGGCTTCAACAATCGCTGGAAAATAATTGGCAGCAGCGGTTCCTGATGTACAAACAAGGGCCACCGCACGTTGTTTTTTCTTGGCCATTCCCAATGCAAAAAAAGCTGCAGACCGCTCATCAATCACAATCCATTGGTTCATGTCAGGATATTCGGTCATTGTCATGGCTAAAGGTGTTGAACGTGAGCCCGGTGAAATAACAACATCTGTCAGTCCGCTTCTGGCAAGTTCGTCCACAAAATTGGCTGTATAACGTGTTAATTTTTCGGTATGTTCCAAACTCTAGCCCCCCAATACGGACAACATTGGCATAAATTTTATATTCGTTTCTTCATACTCTGCCTCAGGTTCAGAATCTTTTACGATACCACATCCGGCAAATAGAGATGCCTGATTGCCCTGAATCAGACCTGATCGGATGGCTACTGCAAACTCGCCATTACGGTTGCTGTCCAGCCAGCCGACAGGAGCGCCATACCAGCCTCGGTCCACCCGTTCATGCTCACGGATAAATGCCAGCGATTTATTCCGCGGAACGCCGCCAAGTGCTGGTGTCGGATGCAGTTCACCAATAATATCAAAAATACTGTAGCCTTCCTTTAAGGTTGCATTTACAGGCGTATACAAATGCTGCAGATTCTTCAGCGGATAGATGACAGGTTCTTCTGGAACGTCGATCGAACTGCAAAAATTCTCCATCGACTGTCTAATCATCTTCACAACAAAATCATGCTCACGCCGGTTTTTTTCATCGTGAAGAAGTGAAGTTCCGATCCTGGCATCCTCTGCTTTTGTTTTTCCTCTTGGAGCGGTACCGGCAAGGCAGGTGGACAACACATCATTTTTATCCTGTTTCACTAATCGTTCTGGGGAGGCCCCGACAAAACAATCTCCAGCACGTTCAAAAGCAAACACGTAACTGTTCGGCTGGGTGTCCGTCAATTTGTTTAAAGTGGTGGATACAACAGCCTCATCTGTCAGTCTCACCAATCGTTCCCGTGCCAGTACGATTTTATCCGCAGAATGCTCCTTAATAAAATCAGTAGCATATTTGACTGTCCGTTTCCATTCTGTTGGTGCGACTTCTTCCGTTTTGTCTATGTCAGGCTCTTCAGGAAGATAACCGGAAGTATTTAAAAGCATATCTTCCGTTCGTTTTAGTTTATCAGCCAGCTGCAGTGGATGATCATCTTTTCCTACCTGGATATTCATGGTTAAATAGCAGGCATCCTCCCATTCTGTTAACATGAATTTCGGAATGGTGAATGCAAGATGTGGGAAGTTTTTCCATAACACTGACTTTTGCTTTGTTGGATCAAAAGACATCCCACCCAGGGCAAGGATACCCGTACCAGGGGTTTCATATGGATTGTGAATAATTGCCTCATCCAGTAATTTTTTCCACACAGCTTCTGTCTGCTCAATACGGTTCGTTTCAGCTATTAAATCGTATGCACTGCCGACGCCGACAACCGTAAAATTGTCAGCTGTACTCGACCAGAATGTACGATCCATCGCGGACTTTTTGGCAGCCTCGAAAAAAAGAATCGGATCTATTTTTTTGATTTCTTTTGTCATGCTCATCAATGGTGATGTATGATTTATTTTCGCTTCATTCACAGCTTTTTCAAGCATCGATTGAAGTGACGTTTCACTTACTTCTATCATCTATATTAACCTCCGTAACTTTCTACCATTACAAAGTACCATATCTATTTTATTCTTTTTTTACATCATCCTCAAGGAATGCTGTTTAATCATGACCAATCAATAAATGGGATTAACTGTCAGGCAGGCTAAGTTCGTCACATCCTGAGTGTCGTAAAAGTCCGATTGTACGATGCAGGTCACAAAGACGCTGCAACACAACGCTCAAGTTCTTGCCATCAGCGCGGAAGATCGCCCCGTTGAATGAAGTTGTTGACACCCTATATGGAATTACCTAAACTTGTAGTGACATGATTAAAGGAGAGAAGATTCGTGAATTCCACAACATCCGTCAAAAAAGAACTGAATGAAAAAAATGGTTTTCAGATCTGGTGGCGGCTATTACGCCCTCATACGCTGACCGCCTCCATCGTTCCGGTATTTGTCGGTACGATGTTTGCACTGACAAACCATCCAATAAATCTATTATTATTTTTGGCCATGCTGATAGCATCCATTTTGATTCAGTCTGCAACAAATATGTTCAACGAGTATTACGATTATGCCCGCGGACTGGACAACGAAAAATCAGTTGGAATTGGCGGTACGATTGTTCGTGATGGCATTTCACCTACAACAGTTCTGCGATTGGCACTCGCATTTTTTGGAATTGCCATGCTGCTTGGGGTATATATTTGTATTGAATCAAGCTGGTGGATTGCTGTTATTGGTTTAATCTGTATGCTTTTTGGTTATTTGTACACAGGAGGGCCTTTACCCATTGCCTATACACCATTTGGTGAACTTTTTTCTGGCTTCTTTATGGGGACTGTCATCATCGGTATCAGTTATTTTATTCAAACCGGGACCCTGACAGTTTCTGTTATTTGGCTGTCGATTCCGATTGCCATTTTTATTGGTGCCATCATGATGTCCAACAATATCCGTGATTTAGATGGTGATAAGGAAAATGGCCGGAAAACAGTCGCCATTTTGCTTGGCAGAAAAAATGCTGTCCGATTTTTGGCTATCATGTTTATTAGTGCCTACTGTTTAACGGCGATATACATTATCGCAGGCGTCCTTCCGGTGTGGTCTGTTCTCGTATTTTTGAGTATGATGAAGGCAGCAGATGTTATTACAAAATTCCGTGGCAAAACAAAACCGCTGGAAATGATGCCTGCCATGGCTGCAACAGGCAAAACCAATACAATGTATGGACTACTGCTTGGTGTTTCGCTATTGGTCAGTCATTTTTTCTGATTCGAGGTTGAGTTTAAAGATCATTTAAGGAGCTGCTCATAAATGAATTTTAACAATACCCTAATGGAAGCACTTGGGATCGAAACGGTATCACTTGATACAGATCAAGTGGTTATGACCATGCCCGTTGATAGACGGACACATCAGCCGGCAGGTTTTTTACATGGCGGTGCTAATGTTGCACTTGCAGAATCTGCTGCAAGCATCGGAGCATTTTTAAATGTTGATCCTGAAAAATTCAATATATTTGGTATTGAGATTAATGCGAATCATATTAAAAGCAAACGTGAAGGTACCGTCACCGCCAAGGCGGAACCGGTTCATAAAGGAAAAACAACAATGGTCTGGGAGATCAGTATAACGGATGAACATGATAACCTGATATGTATATCGCGCTGTACAATCGGTATTGTTCCTAAAAGATAGAAAGGATTCATTCCAAAAAAACACTTCAAAACACTTGCTGGCATAGAAAATGACTGTTTGATAAAAGCAGTCGTTTTTTCGATGGCAGTGTTTTGGGTCGTGGTCTTTATTATTGGTGATGTGGAGTTGAGATTTTCTGTTAATTGATGCTCGTTATCCGGTTGATGTTTGAACTCTCCAGACTCCATCAATGGATTTCTCTATGACCATTATAATCTCTTATCCACTTTCGCAAAACAGATGTACTGGATATGCCGTATTTTTCGATCACATCTTTAAGTGAGTAGTGTTTGGATAGATAATCAGAAAATAGCTGCCAACTTCACTTTTTTGTATACACTTTCTTCTTAGAAGAGGTTCTTTTTAAACCTTCCCATCCATATTTGGTTACGGATTTCTTCCAATCCATAAGCGCTGTATGATGTACACCATACTTTTGATAAATACCTTTTAAGCTAAAACCTTTATGTTCATATGCATCCAATACTATTTGTTTAAATTCAATCGTATAATTCTTTCTTGGCATAAAAATAACTCCCCTCAAAGTAGCAGATTTTATTTTTTCATCTGTCTACTTAGAAGGGAGCATATCAATGATTCCACTATGACTGGAACAGTTCGGATTTATCTTTTGATGTATGTTTAAAAATTGGTTGCGCATGATCTATCAACTGAGAAGTCACTTGGTCTTAGATTTACTTTCTTCCATACTTTTGTTGGTGAGTGCATGATGGTCGCTGCGGAAAAATACGCTTTCCCGGGTACAGTCACAGCTAACTTTGGCAAGAAACACACTTGGCAAAGTTGATCTTCGGCTCACGCTGTTCCCCCAGGCGTATCGCATTTTTCCGCAGCTTAGAATCGTGTTCTTATCAGGTGACAGCAAGTTCAATTGATATTGTTCCGTGCATGCTTTTCTTTCGACAATCAGCACCCCAACATGAGCGGAGGCAGCATACGGAGACCCCGCAGGAAAGAGGGCTTTGCTTTCCGAGGAGGCTGAGGCCGTGCCCATGGAAAGCACAGTATGCTGCCGGAGCGAATAATCACACGCAACTAAAATCAGAATGGAAGGAAGGCTACAACAAATTGTCACGCTTTCGCAGTCGTTATCAACGATCAATAAGGATGTAACTGTTGAAATGCTGCACTTCCTGCTCTGTAATGTTCGTCTTTAGCATGGATAGTTTTAATTGTGTCCCAGCACCCCTTCAGCTATGCTGCCATATTCGTTTGCTTTTGTTCGATCCATGTTCTCATTTTAATAAATAGCGGGATGAACAATAGCCCCACGATGATGCCTTTTATGAGGTTAAACGGCAGCACACCAGCTGATACAGCTACCCATTTGGCGGTAGTCCCCGCCATTTCAGGGGCTCCGATAAACCATGAATATGCAGGCAATATTACATAGTAGTTAAGCACGCTCATGCCAAGCGCCATAATGATCGTTCCGGATACCAGACCGGAAATAATACTTTTAGTACCTTTATATCGATGATAAAGCAAGGCTACTGGCAGAATAAACATAACGCCTGCCAAGAAATTTGCCACTACACCAATCGGATCACCAGCACCCGAAACAACCAAATACAACAGGTTTTTTATAGCTTCTACTATCACTCCGGCCATTGGCGTAAAAATCAATCCTGCAATCAATGCTGGCACTTCACTGAAATCAATCTTCAGATAAGGCGGCAGGAATGGAAGCGGAAAATTCAAGAAAAAAAGGACTAATGAAATTGTTCCAAGCAATGCCAGAATAACAAGTTTTAATAATTTTGATGATTGAACATTTGTCTGCATCATCATTCTCCTCCCTCATCCCAATCGATTCACATCTTTGTCTGATGAAGGATAAGCCGTCTCCTGTTGTTTAGCATTTTAACAGCAGATTTATGACTAAAAGCTAAATCCGAAGAACTCATCACAAATATAAAAACCCTAAAACCTATTCGGGGCTTTAGGGTATCACTCACAGGAAAAATCAAGGTACAAATTTGCACCAATTTTCAGCTTGTCATCTTCTCCCATCCAGACTGTAACTGTCGGTTCCGGAATTAAACCGGATCCACCGCTGAGTTTCACAAAGCGGGTCACGGACTTGAAACATTCAACATGCTCCTTACCGTCGGTCGGGAATTGCACCCTGCCCCGAAGATGTAGAATCGATATATTATTATATAATCATTATAACGGAAAAATCATGATGATACAACGATCTGAACTCATCGATTTTTGAACCAGATCAGTATGTGTTTATCACCTGGCTGTACAGGATATCAACCGAATATTAAATTTATCGACCAAATTGGCAAATTATCAACCAAACATTGACAACAAAAACATCCCGGGTTGCCTTTCTGCAACCCGGGGAATATTTATACAGCTTTGAGGTTATTTGTCACCCGCATTAATAAACAATTTGCCGTCAGCCGTCTCACGTGTTTCATTGCCGAAATCATCGACAACTTTCACTTCAATTTCGGCTCCTTCTGCTACCACATTATTGGTTGCGGTCCAGTATCCGACATAATGACCGTCAGACATCTCCATCATTGGAAGTTCTGTTGCGTTGGCTACTTGTACACCCGAATTTGTCAGTGGCATATGGATAAAGAACGTAGCATCCTGTCCAGGCTCACTGTCGAATTCGATGCGTACACTTTCACCGGCTTCCAGGTTTTTATCCTCTGTTGGCAGCAAATTTTCGATCGTTGGTGCAACAAAATCCGCATCAATCGAAATCGTTTCTAATGCAGCGTTTTCCGCTAGATCCTGTGCGACAACCTCGATTTCGTTTTCCCCATTATCAAGGAGAATCCGCTTCGAATAGGAACCATCATCAGCAACGTCAGCCTTCTGACCGTTTACTTCCACCCAATCAAGGTTTGTATCTGAGACAGTACCTTCGACTGTAACGGTTTCACGGTTTGTCTTATCCCCGTCTTGCGGACTGTCGATCGCAAGTTCAGGACTAGTCGTATCCAATGTTACAGTGACAGGATCTGATTCACCTGTTGCTGCGCCATCCATCATGGATACAGCTTGCAATTCATTTTCGCCTTCTGTCAGTTCGACAGGGATTTCAAATTGACCACTATCGCCAACTTCTGCTGTGCCAACTTCTTCTCCATTATTCAATAATTGAACATTTGTTGTAGGAGAAGCCGTACCTTCAACCGTTGTGTCCGCTTCACTTGTGATCATATCTGACTCAGGCGCTGTAATAACCGGTGCTTCCACTTCATAGCTGACACGTGAGCGGATCATGTAGTTTCCTTCAGAAGCAGGGGATTGAGACCATGTACCGCCCACAAGCTGGTAACTTCGTCCAGCGTTTTGACTGCTTTCATCTGTAGCTAATCCTGGAACATTCGGATTTGCTCCTGTTTGAATATAGACCATATAGAAGTCGCCATCAACGGTGATATTGTGCTCTCTTAAGTCAACAACTGTCCATTCATCAAGGTCTCTTACTGCTTCAGCCTCGACAGGTCCAGCGATTTTTTCGCCTGGTGCCCCATCAGAGCCTGATGCATCCCAGACTTCAACAGCAAACTCAGTACCACCAGGACTTGGCCAATCGGTGCCATGGAATTGGAATACACCATCCGTTACAACAGCTGAATCCTTTCCATCCGGCAAGGACATTTTGACAGCCCAGCCATTACCGGCATCAAAGAATGCACGGGCATTTTCAGCTGTTCCATCATCATAGCCGATTTCCCCGCCAGGATACGTATAGAATGGCTCAAGCGTGATATCCTGTTCAATGTCTTCCTCAAGGTTAATGTCCACTTCTTTACTATAGTAATCTCTTGCCATAACTTTTAGTGTATAGTTTCCTTCATAGCCTGTAATGGAATAGCTGCCGTCCTCATCAGATTCAACAGGTGTAACATTAGCATCTTCCACAAGCAGGACTGTTGCTCCTTCAATCGGCTCACCAGTTGCCTCATCTGTAATCGTACCAGACACTGTCGACTGTGGAATTTCATCAAGGGTGAAATCAGCTTGTGCTGTTCCGTCCGCCTCGAGTGTCACACTTTGCTGTTTTGATTCAAATCCATAAGATTCTGCTTTGAGTGTAAATGTGCCAGCAGCATGGCTCATTGAATACTCACCTGTAGAAGGATCAGTCGTCACTGATCGGCCGCTTTCCAGCACACTTACTTGTGCACTCATTGGCAGCAGGTTAGGATTAACATTGTCCTCTTCGGCAGGAGGATTATCTTTTTTAGGTAAAGCCGGTTTAATATTGTCCGGGTTCACCTTTTCTTTTAATCCCGTTTTTTCGTTCGCTTTAATGACGCCTAATCCCAGGTAAGATCCGTTATGGATCCCGGTAAACAAACGATTATTGTTGCCGTTATTGTCTTTTCCTTTGTTTTTCCCTAAAGATACGCTGTTGCCTTGGGACGTATCGGATAATGCAACGTCATCTATATACCAGCCTTCTCTTGTAACACTTCCGTCTGTTGTTACATTAAAGCCGATATAAATCCGCTGACCGCTATATTCCGACAAGTCAACTTCGGCACTTTCCCAGCCATCTGTTTCACCTCTTACTTCCAATAGCTGTGTCCATTCCTCCTGATCAGTGGAAACAAATACGTGCCCGAAATCATACGCTGTTCCGGAATCATACATCTCTAGATTATGCCATTGATTGAATTGCAGATAGGCATCTCCCTCAGGCAAATCAATTGGCGGCATGACAAGTGTTGCATTCATATTACTCTCATAATCACCCGCAAGATTGGTTGCATAAACATTTTCACCGGATGCTGCATTTCCAGGTCCGGATGTTGGTGTTCCCAACTCCCAGCTATTGTTTTCGCCAAATGACGTCCAGCCTGCAGGATTAGCTTCAAAGTCTTCCGAATAACCCGTCGAAATGCCTGGCTGAATCTCAACAACATATTCTTCGCTCGTCACATCATTTTCACCGAAGTCACGAATGATCCATTTATACGTTAATGAATCTTCCGTAATGTCCTCGCCTGGAATGGTGGCGACATATTCCCCTTCCTCGAAATCACCGGATACACGGGAAGCTTCAATGACTTGCCACTCTCCATTCATATCCTGATATTCCAATTCCACCGATGTAACGCTAACATTATCGCTGGCTTGGACATTCAAATCGAGATCCATTCCGGCATAAGCTTCAGTTGGTGCAGAATGGTCATATACAGGCGCTTCATTATCTTCACCTTGTTTTGTTACCTGGCCTTCAATCGTTCCAATGCCATCCTGTAACGCCGACACTGCATCATACGCATTCACCAAGCCATATCCGAATCCATTATTCGGGGATTCCGGATAATCATCATTGGTTAATGGGATTGCCGTATCAATCAACACTTGTTCCATTTCATCAACTGTAATGCTGCTGTCCACTTGCCGAAGCAGCGCCGCAACAGCTGTTACCGCAGGACCTGCCATTGATGTTCCGCTCATTGCCCCGTACCCGTCACCTGGTAACGAGGAGCGAATACCTACGCCCGGAGCGGATATATCCGGTTTGATTTCATCATATGGTGATGGTCCTTCCAAAGAAAAGCTTGCTAAATTATCATCACTATCTGTCGCCCCCGTTGCAAAAGATTCAGGATAGTTTGCCGGTGTCGCAATGGATCCCGGTCCGCCTGGGTTAAACAAATCTGTGTTGCCCGCTGAAAATTCAGGGAATATTTCAGCTGCACGCCAGTTAATGACAACATCACGGTACCATTCATCAAGACCTGGTCCGCCGCCCCATGAGTTGTTGACAACATCAGGCGCCAGATCAGCACGGGCGTTTCCGTCCGAATCTGTTGGTGCTAAAATCCATTCAGCAGCAGCCAGAAGGTCGGTATCTGTGCCACCGGCCTCGGTAAATGCTTTAACAGAAATAAATTCTGCTCCAGGGGCAACACCGACCTGGTTCGATCCATCTGTTTCATGGCCTACCATCGTACCAGTCACATGCGTCCCATGTCCCTGGTCATCATAAGGCTCAGCTTCCCCAGCTGTCGCATCAAACCAATTATAATCATGATCAACTTCATCAGCTTCTTCATCATATCCGCGATAATTTTCCTGAAGGGCTGGATGATCCCATTGAACGCCGGTATCAATGCTTGCTACAACAGTACCTGATCCATCGATACCCATCTCCCATGTCTCTGGAGCGCTGACACGATCGACATTCCATTCAACATTAGCAATCTCGGATTCTGGTGCTTTAGCATCTTTTGTCTCAGGTTTAAACAATTCTCGTGTTTCGTTTGGCAATATCTTTTCAACTTCTTCAAAGCCGGCAATTTTCTCTGCCACATCTTTTGTTGCAGTCACCGCCATACCATTAACAATGTGGTATGAACGTATATTTTCTGCATTGCCTTCTTCCGCTTCTTTTCCCAAAAATGACTTAACATGCTGCTGTGACTCAAGTGAAGTAGATTTCAATTCAGAAATAACAGCCGAACGCTGGGCAAATTCCGCTTTATGGGCGGATAGATTAGCAGATTCAGCATTTTTTCTGGCTTTTTCAGCTACTTTTTTGGATTCGGCTTTTTCCTTAAACTTGACCAAAAACGTCACTTTGTCGTTGTCTTCAAACTGCTTTTGCAGCCGTTCATTCATCTTTTCTCGGGCAATATCCTGGGAGTTTTTGAAGGCTTCATGCGGCTTTGCGTTGTTCTCAGCAGATTCGGCAAAAGCCATACCCGGCGTCAACATGGAAAAGACCATGAACATGGATGCCACAATACTAAAAGCTCTCGTTTGGCGCTTTTTTCCTAACATGTTTTTTCCTCCCCTTGCAAATTTTTTGAACTAAAAACTGCTGTGCCGACCCCCTTTTCAAGATGATATGTGCGCTCGTCACAGCTGTCAGCAATGGGCAAATATCTATGATGTTATTTACACTATAATAGATTTTACAGAAAATTTGTGTCGGATTCTGTCATTTTATATCTGAATATTCGGAATTGATAGTAAAGTACTGATTCGATCATTTTTTCACATCGACAAAAGTACCAGGATTTGTAACATTTTAGTCAGTCAATTTCCTTATGAATCTTTTCTTAGCAGTGTTTTGGAAACACAAAGCCATTTATCCCATCGACACCTTTCCTGTACCTATCAAAAAAAATAGATCAATAGTCCTGTTAAAAATAACGATTTAAATTCGTCACTAAATTCATTCACATGAAATAGTCATTGATACCTATTTATTGACCAAAACGAATAATAGATGGGAAAAATGACCTTGATACCAGTGAGTTCATGCTATTACTTTCAGCCCAAACAAAAAAGTCCCAAACCCAAATAGTTTGAGACTTTTTTGTCGTCAGCCTTTTTAATCGAGCGGATTTAAACTTTCCTCACCGGTAAGATTGGCAATCATCGTCACAATCAATTCTATTTCCTCTTCTATATCTTTCAGACTGGATGTTTCAACCGGAGAGTGCATGTACCTGAGTGGCAGGGATACCAGCGAAACAGGCACTCCCGATCCGCTCAGCCGCATGCGATCTGCATCTGTTCCAGTCATCCGCGGCGTTAATTCATATTGCACGTTCATATTTAAGTATCGGGCGGTCTTTTCCAGCAGCTGATTGATTTTAATATTAATCGGTGCACCTTTTGCCAGTACCGGACCATCATCAAGTCTGACGTCACCATACTTGTCTTTATTCACGGCCGGATAATCTGTCGCGAATGTGACATCACAGGCAATTGCCATCGTTGGTTCCAGACTTGCTGCTGCGAAATATGCCCCACCCATATTCGTTTCTTCATTTACAGTGCTTGCTGCATATACACCAACATTGCAGCCTTTTTCAGACAGTCGCTTCAGAACCTCAGCCACAATGAACGCACCTGTACGGTTATCCAGACCGCGTCCCGATATATAACGCTCCTTTAATACTTCCGGTTCTGTCTTATAAACAGCCAAATCACCTATTTGTACGTCCCTTTCAGCCTCTTCTTTTGTTTTATAGCCACAGTCAATAAACAAATCTTCCAGACCAAAGTCGTCCTTCAGTCCGCCGTGGTGTTGTGCATTGACGCCAACCACTCCGGTAACCTGATTGCTGAAACCGAGGATCGTGACCGTCATGCCGACAGCAGCTTTCGAATTGATACCGCCCATTTTGTCAAAATGCAAAAACCCGTTATCGTCAATCCGATTTATAACAAGCGCTATTTCATCACAATGGCCTGCAAGCAACACTTTAAACGGAGCATCCGGATTTAACACCCCAATAACGTTTCCAGCATGATCTGTTCTGATTTCATCGGCAAAATCCTTCACATAATGCATCCATTTCCTTTGAATAACCATCTCACCACTGGATGGTGACGGCGTATGTAAAAGTTCCATCAAAAATTCACTGTTTGTCTGTTCCATGAAAAAATACCTCCTTGCTTTGATCACTCTCTTATCATAGCAGATTTTTCAGCATAACGCCTCCTCAATCCCTGACAGAGCACTTTTGTTTACGGCATATCCTCGATTGGGTACACTTTAGAAAGAAATAAAAAAGGAGTGAAACCTTTATGGATCTTCATCAATGGTTTGAAAAGGGAATGGATCCTGATACGTATATCGATTCAATGCAAGAAAACAAAGAAAATCTGTTACATATTTATGATCATTTCACCCCTCGTGAGGATAAGGATTTTATCCAGGAGCTAACTGCGAAAAACCTGCGTGTGATCGTTCTGACAGAGGACTGGTGTGGTGATGCCATGCTGAATATCCCGATATTGCTCCATATGACGGAACGGGCGAATATACCGGTGAGACTCCTGCTGCGCGACCAAAATCTTGAATTAATGGATCAGTATTTAACAAACGGTAAATCCCGCTCGATCCCCATTTTTATTTTTATTGATGAAGATGGCAATGAAGCAGCCAAATGGGGGCCAAGAGCCGAAAAAATCCAACAGTTTGTAGATGAATCAAGGGAAAACCTTCCATCCAAAGATGACGAAAACTATAAAGAAAAGGCAAAAGAAATGTATCTGTTCATGTCGAAATCGTTCAGAGACCATACTGATTTTTGGCAGGAAGTCTATACAAGCATTCAATCTGTTCTAAAAAATGCGTTGAACCTTTAGACTGACAGTCAGCCTCAGCGCGTATATGGATTCATACCCTTTGCCCATACTATGTGTAAAGTGAAATTTCATTCAGCGGGGTAACGTCTGTTAACTCCCACCTATCACATATGTTTCACCGCATGTTCTTGAGGTTGGCGTTTTACGGACGGTTACATCGGAATTAAAAAGGTTGGGACAAAGGTGACAACATGAATCTTGAGGCGTTTAAACATATTTTTTACCGGATGCCGATTGTTGTAAGACTTTTTTTATCCGTATGTTTGATTATGCTGTTTTTTGGAACAATCATTCATCTGATCGAACCACAGCAATTCCCATCGGTTTTCGACGGAGTATGGTGGGCCTTCATTACAGGGGCAACTGTTGGCTACGGTGACTATGTTCCCCTGACAGCTACGGGCAGGGTCGTCGGCATTTTACTCATTCTCTCCGGCGGGGGTATGCTCACATTTTACATCACAACACTGGCTGCCAAGACAATTAATCATGAGAATGACCTATCGGAAGGGAAGGTTTCATATAAAGGTAAACAGCATATCGTTGTCGTCGGTTGGAATGAACGGACAAAACAATTGGTTGAAATGATTGCAGATAAAGACGCGAATCAGGAAATGGTACTGATTGACCGGTCACTTAATAAGCTGCAATACCGACATTACCCGGTTCATTTTATCCATGGCGATCCAAGCGAGGACGCCGTGTTAGTTCAAGCTAACATTGAGGAAGCGGCTTCGGTCCTGATTAGTACCGATATAACGCTGGAAGAGCGTAAAGCCGATATCAATACCATCCTGACGACATTAGCCGTTCGCGGAAATAATCAGGATATCCCCATCAATGCAGAAATGCTGACCATCAGCCAAGTCGAAAATGCCATTCGCGCTGGAGCTGATACTGTCATCAGTTCAAATGATTTCATGAGCATGCTCTTTTATCATGAACTTTTTCATAAAGAAAGCACAAGACCATTTGAATCGATCTTAAATCTGTTAAAACAACAACAATTTTCCCACACCAAACTTCCAGAAGAATTGGAGGATAGCTCTTATCAAGAAGCATTAACCTTTTTTTTGGCGAATCATGAACTCTTGCTGGGCATTATTCGCGACAACAAATGGATGATGAACCCATCAGGAGATACCAAGCTGGATCGTGATGATACAATGATTATCCTATCTGCATGGTAGCAACAGTTCCTCCACCTTTTTCATGATTTTTTTGCCTATTTTAGTGTATGATTCAGGAATATCCGCATCCGAATTGACTGGTGACTGAATTTGATTGAGCATACCGGATGCTGTCCCTCCCAGTCCTTCTCGTTCAAATTGCTCCTGATTATAAACAAGTAAAAATGGCTGCTCAACCCGCACTGTGACCCCGGGATAATCCAATGAGCCTGCTACAGCATAAAACGGTATCCTTAAAAAATAATTCATTCCCTGATCTTTAATTGTAAGTTCCAGATAACCTTCTTCATAATTCCAAATTGACCCAACTACAAAACCACCAGGCCTGAATCTGTCTTCCAATACATATAGCGGATAAATATTGCTTTCAATAATCGATTGCAGCGGGATCATGCCATATACTCCTTTTTAAACTATTTTTTGCCCGGATTCGGAATTTATGCTAAAATGTTTTATTGTGTGAAATGAATCGAATAAATTATAGGGGTGTTCAGCATGACGGACAAATTTGAAACTGGTCAAATTTTAGAAGGAAAGGTAACAGGCATTCAGCCGTACGGTGCATTTGTTGCTTTGGATGATGAAACACAAGGGTTGGTTCATATTTCTGAAGTAACATATGGTTATGTTAAAGATATCAATGATCATTTAGCAGTCGGGGATGACGTTAAAGTAAAGATTTTAAATGTTGATACGGAAAACAATAAAGTTTCCTTATCCATTCGAGCAACTCAGGAACCGCCTAAAAACAGATCGAATAATCGTAAAAATCGTATGCCAGAACAGCAAGATAATGAAAATGCCGGCTTTAATACATTAAAAGATAAACTTGATGAATGGATCAAACAATCCGAAGATCGCCAAGGAACATTTCGAAAATAGACATGTTGACAGAGGAGGCTTTTCTCGTTAAGAAAACGTGATAAAGCTTCCTTTTTTTAGGGATCATTCTTGATTTAACGGTTTCACTTCAGGTAAGGTAAAATGGAGTGGACAACGAAGGAGGCTGCATACAGTGACACATATTCAATTTTCCTATAACAAAGCATTGGATTTCTTTAATGAGCGTGAACTCGATTATCTATCAGAATACGTACGGTCTGCACACATCAGACTCCACGAAAAAACCGGTCAGGGAAATGACTTCTTAGGCTGGATGGATTTGCCAGACAACTATGATCAGGAAGAATTTTCCCGGATTAAGGCTTCGGCAGAAAAAATCAGAAGCGATTCAGACGTGCTGCTCGTCATTGGCATTGGCGGTTCATACTTGGGAGCCCGTGCGGCCATTGAAATGCTGAATCATTCATTCCAGAACCTCCTGCCCGAAAAAAAGCGGAATGCACCACAGGTTATATTTGTCGGACATCATATGAGTTCCGCGTATATCAGTGAGTTATTCGATATGCTTGAAAACAAAGATGTATCGATTAACGTTATTTCCAAAAGTGGCACAACAACCGAACCGGCCATTGCTTTCCGTATTTTTCGGAAGTTCCTTGAAGATAAGTATGGAAAAAAAGAAGCCAGAAAGCGAATTTATGCGACAACGGACAAAGAAAAAGGCGCACTAAAAACCAGTGCAGATATAGAAGGATACAAGACCTTTGTGATCCCTGATGATATCGGCGGGCGCTATTCTGTTCTGACTGCAGTTGGACTTTTGCCCATAACAGTAAGTGGCGTCGCCGCTGATGACATGATGCAAGGGGCTAAAGCCGCCATGGATGATCTTTCCGAGCCTGAACTTGCCAAAAACCTGGCCTATCAATATGCAGCTGTCCGTCATATTTTATATAACAAGGGCAAAACGATTGAAATGCTGATCAACTATGAACCGCACTTGCAATATTTTAGTGAATGGTGGAAACAGCTTTTCGGTGAAAGTGAAGGCAAAGATCAGAAAGGCATTTTCCCTGCATCGGCAAACTTTACAACCGATCTGCATTCAATGGGACAATATATCCAGGACGGGCGCCGTGATCTGTTCGAAACTGTCCTGCGTGTAAATCAGCCAAAAGAAGATATAACATTGGAAGAAGACGGAGAAAACGCTGACGGCCTCAATTACCTGGCAGGTAAAACACTGCATGAAATCAACGACAAGGCATATCAGGGAACCCTGCTGGCACATACTGACGGTGGCGTGCCTAACCTCGTTATTGAAGTACCAGCACTTGATGCCTATACATTCGGCTACCTTGTTTACTTTTTCGAGACGGCATGTGCTGTGAGCGGCTACCTATTGGGCGTCAACCCATTTGACCAGCCGGGAGTAGAAGCCTATAAGAAGAATATGTTTGCCCTTTTAGGCAAGCCCGGGTTTGAAGATGAAAAAGAAAAACTGGAGAAACGACTAACTTAAACGAATATGTATCATGACAAATGGCATAATAACCATAACAGCTTGGAACACTCGAGTCTCATTCTCGTCTTCCAGCGGATGCCGAAGTTCAATCATAGCCTATACTTTCTGATGTTATAAAAAACATCAATTTTTTTGTCAAGCCATGTTTATATTTTTAAATACGGGGTAATACTATAACTGTAAGACTTTCTCGTATTCCCCCTGTAAGCAAGGCGTTACAGACGCTTTGCTTTTTTTTGCGTTCAGGTAGGTGTTCAAAAAATTGAACCTATGCACAGCATTCCGATATAATAGGAAAGAAGCTTTTATTGGTAGGAGGTTGACAATGGGGATTTTTGATAAAGTACATAATCGGAAAAATACACGCTCGGTAAAATGGGATATGCGAAAAGCTGTCTTTCAGGCAGACGATGTCGTCCCAATGTGGGTCGCTGATATGGATTTTCAGGCACCACAGGCTGTCAATGACGCACTGATTGAACGTGCAAAACATGGTATTTACGGGTACACCATCATTGATGACGATGTGAAAAATCCCATTATAAACTGGGTTTCCAAACGTCATAATTGGGATATCCAGTCGGAATGGCTATCTTTCAGCCCCGGTGTCGTTGCCAGTCTGCATATGGCAGTTCAGGCTTTTACCGAACCCGGTGATAGCATCCTGATTCAAACACCTGTTTACACACCATTTTACGGTGTGATTGAATCACACGATCGAAAAGTTATTAAAAATCCGCTTCAGCAGCAAAATCATTATTACCACATTGATTTTGCAGACTTTGAGAAGAAATTGAAACAAGGGGTAAAGGCTTTTATCCTGTGTTCACCGCATAATCCGGTTGGACGTGTGTGGAAAAAAGAAGAGCTGCAGGAGATGGCGAGACTGTGTCTAAAGTATGACGTGCTGATCCTGTCAGATGAAATTCATGCAGACCTGATTTATCCGGGCGAAACCCATATTCCAATTGCTTCTCTGTCAGATGAAATTGCCGCTCGGACCATCACATGTATGTCCCCGTCAAAGACATTCAATCTGGCCGGGTTGCAAGCATCCTATATCATTACGTCCGATAAAGAAAAAAGGGAGACCTTGAATAAACAACTGGGAAAGCAAGGTCACCACATGATCAACACAATGGGCAACGCCGCAATGGAAGCTGCTTATCGCTATGGCGAAGAATGGCTTGATAAGCTCAGGGACGTGCTTCAGAATCATAAACAATATGTAACCAGCATGTTTGAAGAAAAAACGGATATGCTGGTAACCCGGTCAGAAGGTACATATTTGCTGTGGATCGACTGCAGTCAATTGCAATTGGACAATCAAACGCTGAAAAAATTCATGAATGAAACAGCCAAAGTTGGTCTTAATGCCGGAGTGGACTATGGCGAAGAAGGCGAATTGTTTATGCGTATGAACATCGCCTGTCCACGGGAAACACTTGAAGAAGGTATGAGACGGATAATAGAGGCAGTCAATAACCAGTAACCAAACGAAGGGGGATCCTATTTCGGCTGGATCACCCTTCGTTGCTATTTTTATTTCGGGGTGATATAACCATTTTTCTGCAGATACTTTTGCTATTCTGCGGATTTTTCCTGTCTCTGCTCATAACCGTTTCTTCTGAAAATCACTGAAGATAACCATGGTCTTCTGCGCATAGTCATTTCTCTGATTGATCTTCATTAAAGTCAGTTGGATCTGTCGGGGTTTCTGCCGATTTCTTTTCCTCTTTGGCTATAATCCCGCATGCTATCCTGGTACCTGAATCTCCGCCAGGCTGACTGACCCCGTCATCTTTTCCTTCATGGATGATGAGTGATGTACCTTCACCACTAAGCAGGGATTTTTTTCCGTCCATCAGCGTGGCTTCCGGAAGCATTAATTCAGCATCAACAAGCCCGTCCGGATCTGCTTCAATATTCGGCAAATCACCAAGATGTGAACCTTCCGGGTGCATTAGCCCATGCTCATTACCATCCGGGTTAAAATGATTCCCGGCAGTCGTGAAGTCCGGTCCGTCACATTTTGGATATTCATGCACATGCATACCGTGATAACCAGGCTCCAGCCCCTCAAGCTTCACTTTAAAATCAACACCGTCATCCCCTTCAGTCAGCATCACAGTGCCAATCATATCACCAGATGAATTATACATTTCAACGGTTCGAGAAGTTTCGTCATTTGCCTGACAAGCAGTTAATAACATAAATAAAAAGACCAATAATATCTTCCTCATGAATGTTGCTCCTTTGCAGATGCTTTAGTTTCAGTATCTGCATTTAGGCAAAAATTAAACAGGCCCATTGCTAAAATAAGCCTGTTTTCAATCCTGATTTTCATTTATATTTTGCTGATATTGCTTATTCACTTTTTCCGCTTCTTTTCTGGAATTTTTTATAAAATAATACATGACTATGCCGGCACCAATCATAAAGACAATCAGTATGATGACAGCGGGTAGATATTCTGTCTTATCTTCCGGAAAGTAAAGAAATTCCATACCCATATATTCAATCACGTCCTTTGTCTTGATTATAGCATCCATCAAATACATGCCAAAACAGAAACCTGACAATTGCCGAATCCGCACAAAATTTGGCACAATGGTATTAAAGGAGGTTACGTGAAATGGCAGTTTCCATTGGAGACATTGTTCAAGTAAAATATAATTCAGGAAAATACATTGGCGAAGTAATGGAGGATCGCGGTGAACGCTATTTGGTAAAAGTTCATGCCGTTGTAAAACACCCTATGCAAGGTGACCTGCATAATCCCGGTGAAACGGAGGGAGTCTTCTTCCAAGTACGAAAAGCACTCGCCCGCTACGAAAAAATGAACGTCGTTAAATCCGCTGTCAAACGTTTTGACGGTGAACTTCCCGATTATCAAACATCACTGCAGGAAGCAGTTGCTGCGATTAAACAGCAGCTATCCCAAAAAGATACGGCCTTCAATCAGCAGTCACTGAAGCAAATTGAAGAACTGGAACAGCATACTTATACGAAAAGCTATTATAAATAGAAAAACCCGGCTAAAACTTCGGTTCCTCACAACTCAGATACCGGACGCCGGGTTTCAGGTTTGGTACTAAAAAAAAGTGGAGCTGGCGGGCACCCATCGGCAGCTCCACCATTTCCATTCAGGCAAAAATCACGCATGCAGGATCTTTTTCCGATGCGGTCATTATTCACCCAAGTGTTCATTCATAACTTCGGTAACACCTTGAATTGCTTCAGCCTCATCGCCGCCTGTTGCGGTGATTTTAACTTCCGCACCTTTAGGAATCCCCAAAGACATAACACCCATGATTGATTTAAGGTTAACGTCCTTACCATTATATGAAATTTCAATTTCTGATTCGAACTGTCCTGCTTTATTTACCAATAATGTCGCCGGACGTGCATGGACCCCAGTATCCGCTGTAATTGTAAATGTTTTTTCCTGCATTCCTTTTCATCCTTCCAAAAATAAATTCCTATCGTATGTATTCCGTTCATCAAGAAATACTATACAACAATATTATATACAATAATCATGATTTTTGAAATAAAAATGCAACGAATTCTGTGTTAATTTCGTGAAATTTGTTTTAGGAAAACCAATATGATAACGTTATTTTATATGAATTTGTATGCAGGAGGCGAATCGTATGAGTGTACATATTGGTGCGAAAAAAGAGGACATCGCTGACAAAATTTTATTGCCTGGTGACCCGCTGAGAGCAAAGTTTATCGCAGAAACTTTTTTGGAAGATGTTACACAATACAATCAAGTACGTGGTATGTATGGTTTCACCGGTACCTATAAAGGTGAACGAGTGTCTGTCCAGGGAACCGGCATGGGTGTTCCATCCATCTCAATTTATGTCAATGAATTAATTCAGGAATATGACGTACAAAAATTAATCCGTGTCGGTACGTGTGGGGCTATTCAAAATGATGTTAAAGTCCGTGATGTTATTCTGGCACAGGGGGCTACAACCGATTCCCAAATGAACCGCATGATTTTCGACGGAATTGACTATGCTCCCCTGGCCGATTTTGAGCTACTCAAAAATGCATACGATACCGGAAAAGAACAAGGATTGAATCTGCTTGTCGGCAATGTCTTCACAAGTGATACATTTTACCGTGACAATGCAAAACAAATAAATGAGCTGTTGGCACGTTATAAGGTACTGGCAATTGAAATGGAGACGACAGCACTCTACACACTTGCTGCTAAATTTAACCGTCAGGCACTCACGGTTCTGACAGTATCCGATCACATCCTGACTGGTGAAGAGACAACAGCTGAAGAACGCCAGACAACATTTCATGACATGATGGAAGTCGCACTGGACACAGCAATAAAGTGAACTTCATTCAGCGAGATGGTTTTTCACTGAATGATTAGTTGAACAGAATCGGACATCTACGTCGCACAGGACGTGACGAACATAGCCGGCCCGACAGTTGATCCCAACTTACCACCTATGGCTTGACTTAATTGCTCAAACGGGGTTCCTACTGCCAGTTAAGGTGGAATAAAATAATACAGCCTGAATAGTCTTTCTAGTAAGAGGCTGTTTTTTTACCATAATTGTAAACCGAATTAAAAATAGGTTGACAATTGAATAAGTTCAATCTATTATCTTATATAAAAGGAGGTAACTTATGACGAAATTTCGTACAATCGATTTAACATTTGGTGCAGTGTTCGTATGTCTGATGGCCATCGGTGCTAACATTGCGGTCTGGTTTCCGATGCTTGCAGTACCAATCGGAGGTGCGACTGTCCCGCTATCCTTGCAGACGTTTTTCGCCACCATCGCGGGGTTGATGCTTGGCAAAAGACTGGGAAGTTTCGCTATGATTACATATATTTTGGTTGGTGTTGCAGGCGTTCCGGTCTTTTCACAAATGAAGGCAGGCGCAATGCAACTCATATCCCCGACCGGCGGATTCATTATTTCCTTTATATTCGTGGCTTTTTTTGCAGGGCTGATTGCCGAACGAATTAAAAAGCCATCATTACCAATGTATACACTAGCAGCCGTTGTCGGCCTGATTTGTAACTATGGTATCGGGGTAACTTACATGTATTTAGCCATGAATACCTGGCTTGAACTCCAGATTTCCTATGCCCTTGCATGGTCTAGTATGATTCCTTTTCTGATTAAAGATACAGGGTTAGCCTGTTTGGCTGCTGTATTTATGGTGAGCCTTGCAAAACGTGTCCCGTCAAGATGGATGTCAACGGCAAAAGCTTCCTGAACATTGAAGATCATGGAAAAAACAAAAAGATATCTGAACGGAATATCCTTTCCTTATTAAAATGTATACCGGTTATGCTAAAATGACATTACACATTTGAACCGATTATGTTGTTACCATTTTATATAATGGTAACACTGTATACTGCAACAGCAACAGAGAGGATGTTCCTCATTCATGGACTTTTTTGCAAACTTCCCGTTTTGGGCAGCATTATTCGCCATTGTCTTTGCTCAATTGATCAAAATTCCAATCCGGCTGATTGCAACAAGGGAATTTAAACCGGGATTAGCTTTCTCTACAGGTGGAATGCCAAGCAGTCACTCGGCCGCGGTTTCTGCACTGACGACTGGGGTCGGTATTATGGAAGGCGTTGATTCGACGATGTTTGCCATATCAGCCATTTTTAGTGTGATTATCATGTTTGACGCTTCCGGTGTGCGCAGGCAGGCGGGTGAACAGGCGATTGTGATCAATCAATTAGTGAAGGACTTTCAAATCTTCGTAGAAGGCGCGAAAGACTGGAATCAAAAAGAAGTATATCAAAAACGAAAAGAACTGAAAGAGCTTCTCGGACATCAGCCCATCGAAGTGTTTTTTGGCGGATTGTCCGGGGTAGCTATTGCTTTCTTCCTTAAACAGTTCTTCCCGTAAGATCGACTTTAACACACATTGTTTTTATTCATGCAGAAGAGCTGAGACACAATTAAAATTTTCCACGCTAAAGACGAACGATTACAGGGGCAGGAAGGGCAGCATTTTACTTTTTCAACAGTCACATCTTTATTCATTGTTGATAACGACTGCGAACGCTTGACAGTTTGTCTTGGTGCAGCCTTCCTTCCATTCTCATGTTAGTTGCGAGCGATCATTCGCTCCGGCAGCATACTGCGCTTTCCATTGGCACCTTGGAAAGCAAAGACTTCTTTCCTGCGGGGTCTTCGACTCGTGCTGTTCCCATAGGCGTCTCCGTATGCTGCCGGAGCTCATGTTGGGGTGCTGATTGTTGGAAGAAAAGAACTTATAGAACGATATTCATTAACCTTGCTGTCACCTGATGAGAACACGATTCTAAGCTGCGGAAAAATGCGACACCTGGGGGAACAGCGCAAGCCGAAGATCCACTTTGCCAAGTGGTTTTCTTGGCAACGTTAGCTGCGGTCGTGCCCCTGGAAAGGGCGTATTTTTTCGCAGCGACCATCATACACTCACCAACAAAAGCATGGAAGCAAGAAACCAAGTTACTTCTCCGTTAATGGATCATGCGCAACAAATGTTCAAACATCCCTCAAAAGATAAGTCCGAACCGTTCCCATCATAGTGGAATCACCGTTCGGATTTATCTTTGGCTAATATACTTTTGTTCCAGCCTCTTTGATTTTAGGATATGATGGGCGTTCCCGCTTTTGATCTTTTAACTTTTGATGATTTGATTCCGGAAAACTTGCATAGCTTCATTCTCATTCAGATTGTTTAACACTTCTTCGGTCAGATTACCGTCACCTTTTTCAATAATGTAAACTTCGACTTCTTTTTTGCCCCATTCTGAATAGACATCTTCCACCGTTTCATAGTATAAATCGATTTTGTCCCCATTAATGGCACTGCCTTTATCCGCAACAACACCATATCCATAACCGGGGATAAACATAATCGTCCCAATCGGATAAATGTCCAAATCCGCCGCAATGGTAGAATATAAGTCTCGTTTCACTTTTACACCAGAATACGTTATACCATAATGTGGATGATCAGATGTTTTACCAGTTGACTCCTCACCGGCCGTATATCCTGTTGCCACAACGGTAGCACTGGGATATTGATCCGTATTCACATATTCCTCCAGTGTTTTCGGTCCTTCAATATGATCACTGGAAATATATCGTTTCTGCTGGTTGATTGTATTCAATTTCTTATCCTTTAAAGCTACTTCTCTTTGCTCGGCTTTACCGTGGGTTGTTGAGGCTGAAGAAGCCTGTTTTTCACCTTCAATTGCCCAGGCCTGCACATCTGTAATCGTAACATTTGAAATGGACGATAACGTTACAAAGAAAGCTCCCAAAAACAAGAGCGTCATCACAGTCCTTTTCAACACAATAATCGTATTCAATGATAACACCTTTCCGGCAGCATGCTAATTTTGAAAAAACGGTCTGCAATAGAAGTTCCTGCAACCGTCAATCTGATGACTGCCTACTTGGACAGTGTTACCAAATAATATATTTATATACGTTTCAATTTTAAATATATTTCTGAATATTAAACCACACATCCTTGAACAAAGAGGTCAAACAGCTATCATAAAAACCAGTAAAAAAGAGGCTGGACACAATGAAAACTTTCCACGCTAAAGACGAAGATTACAGACAGGGCAGGAAATGCAGCATTTGACTTTTTCAAACAGTTACATCCTTATTCATCGTTGATAAAGACTGCGAACGCGTGACAATTTGTCTTGGTGCAGCCTTCCTTCCATTCTGATGTTAGTGGCGTGCGATCATTCGCTCCAGCAGCATACTGCGCTTTCCATGGGCACGGCCTCAGCCTTCTCGGAAAGCAAAGACCTCTTCCGTGCGGGGTCTTCGGCTCGTGCTGTTCCCATAGGAGTCTCCGTATGCTGCTTTCGCTCATGTTGGGTGCTGATGGTTGGAAGAAAAGAACTTTATAGAACGATATTGATTGAACTTGCTGTCACCTTATGAGAACACGATTCTAAGCTGCGGAAAAGTGCAACACGCCTGGGGGAATAGCGCGAGGAAGATCCACTTTGCCAAGTGGTTTTCTTACCAAAGTTAGCTGAGGCTGTGCCCCGGAAAGGGCGTATTTTTCCGCAGCGACAATCATGCATTCACCAACAAAAGCATGGAAAAAAGCAAATCTAAGACCAAGTGACTTCTCCGTTTATCGATCATTCGCAATAAATTTTCAAACATCCCTCAAAAGATAAATCCGAACTGTTCCCATCATAGTGGAATCATCGTTCGGATGTATCTTTGGCTAATATACTTTTGTCCCGGCTTCGTTCTGCGGCAGTCGGCAGTCGATCATTAAAACATTTGGTACCCGCTTCTGCGTAACAATCTGATTACAAAACCGGAAACAATTGTCCCGATAAAACCCGCCAGAAGAATCGTTATATCCGCAGCAGTTATGTTGGTTAATCTGGAGAAAGCTTGCGCAAATGATTCCCCCGGCGATGTAAAATATTCCACAGTGGAAATGTCATCAACAATGATTAAAACAATGAACGGATAAATAACCGCCAGCAGCCATGTACGACGTAATAGCATGTTTAATATAAATGCCAGACCAAAAAATATAACAAAAAACAATAAAATAGAAACAATAAATTGGATCAACGCTGTATCTCCCTTCACCTCTACATCCAGCCCTTATTTTATAACAAAAATAAGAAAAAGCAAAGACAAGTATACAGCCTCTTCCCCATTAATGCATGTCAATTAAAAATATTAAACTTGCTTTTTCGAATTAGCAGGTTGAACCCACCCAATTTCAGCAAATAGCGGTTATCAATCACTTTTTTCATGAGAGCAGCCTTCCAGCCGAATATTTTACGATTATTTAAAATATCACCTATTGCATCCGTATGCCCAAGGGATACGACTGTTCCAAGCAGTTTCGGCTCAAATGTTTCAAGTTCCTCACTTTCTTCTTGAATAAGCGCTCTAATATTATTCGCGACAGTATCAGACGCTTGAATCGCAATTTGTGCAGTCGGCGAATAAGCTTCGCCGGTATCCCTATTTATAATCATTGCGCAATCACCGATTGCAAACACATCATCATAATCCGGTGCACGCATATCATGAGACACTTTTATACTACCCTGGTGATGCTCGAAACCGGATTTCTCAACAATTGAATTAGCATGTACACCTGCTGCCCAAATCGTTGTATATGTTGGGATTTCCACTCTTTTTCCATCTTTTTCATATATGACATGATCAGAAGCGCATTCTTTTAACGTCGCATCAGTGATAAATTCAACACCGCGTGATTCGAGTGAATTCATGGCGTATTCTACAAGCTGCTTATCAAAATCGGACAACACGGTAGGTGAACGCTCGATATTAATAATGCGTACCATTGTTTTATGAATATCATATTCTTCACAAAGTTCCGGAATTCGATTTACCAGCTCACCTAAAAATTGAATTCCTGTCAATCCACCGCCGCCAACCACGATATTGAGTCTGCCCGGATTTTTTTCATCCTCGTGATGATACATCGCAAAATTATATTCCACATGTTCCTTAATCAGACGGGCGCTATTGATATTTCTGATGGTAAATGCATGTTCCTCTATACCAGGTGTTCCAAATGTTGTTGCTTCAAATCCTAAACCAATGACAAGGATATCGTAAAGTAATTCGCCATTTTCCAATTTAACCTTTTTTTCTTCAGGCTTTATCGAAACAACCGTATCCAATACGAATTCAGTTTTCTGCATGTTCATAATATCCTTAATAGGGATTCGTGATCGATCGTGGTGCAGTGTACCGGCTGCGTTTTCATGCAGCCAAGTTGTTTGGTAATGATAATCATATTTATTTACAAGCGTTAATGTTGCTTCTTGACCGGATAACATCTTTTCCAGCTTTACTGCTGTCATGATGCCTCCATACCCGGCACCTAAAATAACAATATGCGGCTTCCCCATGCTTTCATCACTTCCATCTATAAAAGGTTCTATCTAATAATGATCTATAAAATGAAAAACGTTGTTCACATTTTTGTAACACTGCTGTAATCCATTGCATATCATATGTGTTTTTCCAACATGTTTCAAGACAAACTGTTAATTCACGACAACTTTGATTTTTCTTAATTTTAATCATCTGCAGTCCTATTCACTTTCAGGATGCATCAATACACATATCTTGTCTGTTTATGATACGATAGGCGTGGTGTATTAAAAATATAAATGGGGGGACATCCATGACAGATAAAGTTTACGATGTGACCATTATTGGAGCTGGTCCCACTGGCTTATTCACTGCATTTTATGGTGGAATGCGCCAGGCAAGTGTGAAAATAATGGAAAGTTTACCACATACTGGCGGGCAATTGACAGCCTTGTATCCAGAGAAATATATTTATGATGTTGCCGGATTCCCGAAAGTTCGTGCTCAGGATTTAGTAGATAACCTTGAGGAACAGGCAAAGATGTTCGACCCGACGATTGTGCTGGAACAATCCGTTGAAAAAGTGGAACGCCTTGACGACGATACATTCAAATTAACGTCCAATAAAGGTGACGAACACTATACCAGGACGATTATTATTACGGCAGGCAACGGCGCATTTCAGCCGCGCCGTCTGAACGTTGACGGCTGTGACCAATTCGAAGGAGTCAATTTACATTATCATGTCAAAGATATCAGCGCCTACCAAGGACAGAACGTCATGCTGCTCGGTGGTGGTGATTCTGCAGTAGATTGGGCACTAATGCTCGAACCAATCGCCAGCAAAGTCACACTGGTTCACCGACGCGATAAATTCAGGGCACACGAGCATAGTGTGGAACAATTAATGAACTCCAGTATTGAGATTGCAACACCTTATATCCCAACTGTGATCAGCGGCGCCGATGCGATCGAAAAAGTGACGTTAAGTGAGGTTAAAGGGGATACTACATTTGACGTCGAGGTCGATTCAGTACTCTGTAATTATGGGTTTGTATCATCTCTTGGATCCATCAAAGACTGGGGACTCAACATCGAAAAAAATAGTATTATCGTCAATTCTCGAATGGAAACCAACATCCCTGGAATATATGCAGCCGGTGATATCACGACTTATCCCGGAAAAGTGAATCTGATCGCTACCGGATTCGGGGAAGGCCCGACAGCGATTAACAATGCTAAACAATACATTGATCCTAAAGCACGTATCCAGCCAAAACACTCGACTGCGATGTTTTAAGTAACAAAGCTTATTTAGTAAAGATTGTTGTTTGTGCCTGAAGAACACAGAGGGAAATATGCTCGCTCTCTCCTCGCTCGCACTCGCCACAGGGGCTCGATTGGCTCGTTTTTCCGCAGGATTCTCGCAGATTTCCCTCTGCTAAATGATCTTTTTAGAAAAACAGCCAAAACAAAAAACCAGGGCGCCTTACGCAGACGCTCTGGATTTTTTATTAGCATTTCTCCGGTATACCTTCACGTTGTTTTGCTCTAAATGACGACCCACAGCCGCATGATACAATGGCGTTCGGATTATCAATTGAAAATCCGCCGCCCATCATGTTTTGTTTGAAGTCAATTGTCGTTCCTTCGATAATGGGTATGTCCTGTTTATGAATCACGACCGGAATGCCATTTATATCTTCAACCATATCCAACTCTTCATTAACATTGTATTCAAATCCTAATGAATACGACAGTCCGCTGCAGCCGCCTCCCTTTATACCAAAACGCAGACGGGCACCTGCTTCTTCTTCCTTCATCATTTCCTTAACCTGATCTGCCGCTCCTTCTGTGATTGAAATAACCATATTTTACGTCCTCCTCTTATTTTAAGATGAGTCAATTCAATTGTTACTACCAAGTATACAAACTATCAAAAAGCGATTCAATGATGACACCTTGAAACATTTACACGTAACGTTTAAAATCATCAGCCGGTTCTAACTTGATCATAGTAAAATTCCCCGGCTGCAATCACTTCTGCTCCACCCGTCATCCAGACATTGCCGTCTTTTGACCATTCAATCCTCAGGTCACCACCTGCAAGATGTACTGTAAACGCGTTTCCCCGCGCAACCTTTCCGTTCAAAACAGCGGCAACAACTGCAGCACACGCCCCGGTGCCACATGCCTGGGTTACACCTGAACCACGTTCCCAGACCCGGAAGTTTAACTCTTTTGGCGATACCACCTCAATAAACTCCACGTTTACACCGTCAGGAAAACGGGCGTCTGATTCAATTACCGGTCCGAGCTCGTATAATGGGGCTTTATCAATGTCTTCCACAAAAAACACCGCGTGTGGATTTCCCATTGATACCGCAGTTAATTCCAATACTGAATCGGCTGCATCAAACCGTTCGGCAACTACTTCAGGAGTGTCATTCCCTGTCATTGGAATCAGCGAACGTTTCAATACCGGCTCTCCCATATTGACCGTTATCTCCCGTACTGCACCGGAATCCGCCAATACTTTTGCCTCAACTATGTTGGCACGTGTCTCAATCTTGAATCGATTCTGGTTAACGATATCATGTTCAAAAGCATATTTCGCAACACAGCGCAGCCCATTTCCGCAACTTTTGGCTTCAGACCCATCTTTGTTAAAAATTCGCATCCCAACATCCGCCACTTCACTCGGATGAATCAGAATCAATCCGTCCGATCCGATGCCGGTGTGAATATCCGAAACCTTTCGTGCCAAATCCGGTATTCCTTCTTCCTTCAACTCAACTTGAAACAAATCAATATAAATATAATTATTTCCGAGTCCGTGCATTTTGGTAAATGGTACTTTCATCTCAAAACCTCATTCTTTCTATGATTTAACGACTGCTCCATTTTTGTCCAGTTCCCGATAAACCGTTTTTAATCTTGGAATGCCTTCTGCAACAATTTCGTCATTAACCAGTACAAGCGGATAAAAGAACTCATCTTGCAGAATACGCACTGCCAGTTGCTGATGTTTTTCATCATTTGGAGGCTGTTCAATATCGATATACGCATACGAAATGTTATCATCAATATATTTTCTGCCGATTGCAGCCTGCAGCCACTCATAGGTGTCCCATGAACCTGGTGCACCGACACAGCTTGCACAAATCTGCTCTGTCCCATAAACCGTAATCAGGATATCGTTATCCATTTCCGCTCCCCCCTTCACCTTTTCGTTAATTTTATTTTACAAAAAGCATGATTAAAGATAAAATAAAACTAACTAATGGGTTTAAAATAATGGATAGATTTTTTCAGAAATTCATCTATAATGATACAAAGAAAGGAGAAGATGGATAATGCAAGAACAGGTACAAGAAGTATTAACCAAACTGCGTCCATTTTTACTGCGTGATGGTGGCGATGTAGAGCTGGTTGATGTAGATGATGATGGTATTGTACTTATTCGTCTTATGGGTGCTTGCGGTAACTGTCCAAGTTCCACGATTACATTAAAAGCCGGAATCGAACGTGCGCTTAGATCTGAAGTTCCAGGCGTCACAGAAATTGAACAAGTATTTTAAATGAGACATGACATATATCAAAGGCAGACAAACCGATGTCTGCCTTTTTTATCTAACCGGGGTGATGGGCTGCTCTCCATGCAATACTGCTTTCAGGTTATCCAGACAAAGTTCAAGCATTCTTGTCCGGGTATCCACACTAGCTGAACCAATATGCGGGAGACAGATAACACTATCCAGCTTCATAAGCGGGTGGTCTGGTGCAATCGGTTCCTGATCAAACACGTCTAGTCCGGCTGTTCGGATTTCCTCGTTTACCAATGCATCATACAATGCCTGTTCGTCCACCGCTCCACCACGGGATACATTGACAAAAACAGCGGATGGTTTCATGTTCCGGAAGGCGTCCTGATCAAACATTTTCTTTGTCTCATCCGTTAAAGGCACGAGTGATACAACAAAATCTGCTTCCTGAAGAAGACCGGTGAAACCTCTATAAGCAGCACCCAATTCCCGTTCTGCACTTTCCTTTCTTGAACGGTTATGATACAGAATGGACATGCCGAAACCTTTCGCGCGTCTGGCCACTGCTTCGCCAATTCTGCCCATGCCGACAATACCGATTTTTTTGCCATAAATATCAGATCCAGCCAGCAAATAAGGTGACCAATGCTCCCATTTTCCTTTGCGAATATAATCGGTAGCTTCCACGATCCGTCGTGCAGCAGCCACCAATAAGGCAAATGCCAAATCAGCCGTGGTTTCTGTCAGGACGTCAGGGGTATTCGTCACAACCACACCATGTTCACGAGCAGCTTCCACATCGATATTGTCGTAGCCGACCGCCATATTTGCCACCACTTTCAAATGCTTGGCAGCGTCAAGAAGTTCCTTGTCAACCTTTTCTGTTAGCAAGCATAATATACCATCAGCCGACTTAACTTCACGTAACAGAACATCCCGTGGCACAGGTTCTTCTTCCTGATCCCACATACGAACGTCGAATGAATCCTCATATGGCTTTAATACGTGATCCGGAATTTTTCTGGTTACATAAATAACAGGTTTCACGTTCATCACTCCAGTGTCATTGTCAATTGGTTTGTCCCGCATATAACTAGCAGTTTTTATCTTGCGGTTTGTACACATACTGCAAGCAGGATTAACTGCCAGGCAGGCTAAGTTCGTCACGTCCCCCTATGACAACGCCTTCACTGGCACGTCCTTTGCATCGTAAATGCCCGATTTGTTCGGGCCTGCACGATACAGTCACAAAGGCGTTGCAGCAACACGATGTTGGCATTTAGCCTTTGTTCCACTTATTAGCGGTAAACAGCGACCGCTTAATGAAGTTTCACTTACAGCCAGTGTAACACAGGTATCTGCAAATCTTTACAATCAATTCCTGCATTTTCAAAAAATGATCCCAATCTTTTTTCATAGACAGGCTGCCATTCCAATAGAGCTGAAAGATCTGCATAAACCGTTTCAGATTGATCAGCCGAAAATCCGCGTTCGATCATATCAAATAAATGAATCGGATATAACAATCGTGCATATAATAAACGCCAGCTGAAAATGGATAAAGGCCGCACACGCTGATAATCAGCCAAAAATTTCTGTATCTGCGTCATAGGGTCTTTCTTTTCCAGTAATTTAATTCGGATATATTCCGCCAAATCGCGTGAAGGGTGATCATAAGCAAGATCGGTCACCCATAAGGCGCGATGTTTAAATTGTCCATTGTATCTCCTGAAAACGATGGTGCCCTGATCAGCCTCATGAAATCGTGGCTCAGACTCAGTTTCCTGCATATACTGAATGGCATTTTCACTTATGCCAATTACATACGGCAAGGAATCCATCAGTAGCCTGTAATAAGCATTCGGATGATCATCTGCCTCTGTTTCGATCTTTTTCTCGAATGCGGTGATCTTATCGATCCATAGCGTTTTCCATTGACCATAGCTTGAAATGGTCTGTGGTTCGTATTGATAAGCCGCCCCGGTCAGATGAAATGCTGCCAGCTGCTCTCCATGCCGGCTATTGTTTGCAGGTATTGTATGGTCTGCCCGCAGTACCATGTAATAATGATCGTTGTATTTCGTATACCATTCACCCTGGCTGTTCGGCACTGGTATCGCTATTTGCGGGCAATGATTTTCATATAAATAATATGCCAGTGCTGCTTGTTCCATATGTATGATTTCCTTCTGTTTGGCAGAAATGGTAAAATAAACATAATTCGAATCCATAAAGCCTTCCGCGCCGTACCATACTGTTTTTTTCTGAGCTTGAATGCCATAATACGCTGCCAGAAAATCTCTCAACACGGTCACTCCTTTCATCCTTCTACTTTACTATATGTTTGGAAGTGTACCATCTTAACAATTTTTTAGAAAAAGGTGATAGCATGACTAATAATACGAATAAAACCGAATTAGAAGTTAAGGCACGGGAATGGCTGTCAGAACGCGGTGTTACTGTTCAAGATATTGCAGATCTTGTATATTACCTACAGTCTAAATACCATGATGATTTGAATATGGATACCTGCCAGCATAATGTGAATCAAGTATTGAAAAAACGTGAAGTACAAAATGCCATTTTAACCGGTATCCAATTGGATAAACTTGCCGAACAAAACAAGCTTGATCAACCGCTGCAAAAGACAATCGAAATCGATGAAAGTTTGTATGGAATCGATGAAATTGTGGCGTTTTCGATTGTCAATGTGTATGGGTCGATCGGGTTTACCAATTATGGCTATATTGATAAACAAAAACCAGGGATCCTTGAACATTTGAATGATAAATCGACAGGGGAATGCCACACATTTCTTGATGATATTGTCGGTGCTATTGCCGCAGCTGCCTCAAGCCGTCTCGCCCACGCCACAGCGGATGACGAGCTGGTGGATGACTAGGGCTACTGGGTTGTCCGCGCATCATTTCAAAAACCATGTGACAATGATCGGATTTTTAAAGCGTTGAAATAACCGATTTCAGTAGGGAAAAACTGCTCCATGACGGGGCAGTTTTTTAAATATATGGCATCCAATCACTTAAATGTTGTACATGATAGGAAGGTTTCTGTCGGAGAGTTTGGTAATCACTGTAGGTGGTCACACCGGTAAACACCATCAGCGTATCGATACCGCTGTTTATCCCCGCAAGAATATCCGTTTGGTAGTTATCACCAACCATCAATGTCTCCTGCCTGTAAGCTCCAAGTTGTTCTAACGCCTGTTCCATGATAATGGATTCGGGCTTACCGATAAACAGCGGCTGCTTCCCGGTGCTGACTGTCACCACTGAAGTGAGAGCGCCATTACCAGGCTCCAGGCCGCGTTCGGTCGGCAGTGCGACATCACCGTTTGTGGAAATGAAGGTGGCGCCATTGCGGACTTCCCGACAGGCTTTTGATAATTTTTCATAATTGATTTCCCTATCAATCCCCAATACAACAACATCACAATCCGTATCAGCGACAATATGACCTTCTCTTTCCATGGCGTCATACAAACCTTCTTCACCAATCACATAACAACGTGCATGCCTTTTTAGCTGTTTAATGTGCTTGGCCGTTGCCATACTTGAAGTAAAAACATGTTCAGGAGCAGAGCGGATATTCATCTTCTCTAATTTATCAGAAACTTGTGCTTGGGTTTTGGACGAATTATTCGTTAAAAATAAGTACGGAATGCCTTTTGAAGCCAATCTATCGACAAATTCACCGGCAAACTCAATGGGCTCATCTCCCCGATATATCGTTCCGTCCAAATCGATTAAATACGCATGGTAGTTTTTCATATGCTCTGACACCTTCTTAACGCATTCATTTTTGCTGATTGTCTCTCTATGTTTATTCATTGGTAAAGGCATTGGCAACACCCAGCTCACTGTCAAGGTAGGTTCTGATACGTGAACTGAATTGATCCAATGTACGTTTACGGGTTCGCATCGTTTCAGCTAATGTGTCATGGTCAATCTGCAAATAATCTTTGACCACCATTCTTCTCAGCCCGATAACCGCTTTATAATCCTCCTCCTCATGTCTGAGAAGAACCTTTTCATCAATCAGTATATCGATGATGTCGTCAAAACTGCCCGGATCACGCATAATAAAACCGTCAATCATCATATTCCCGACATCCAGCATGGACTCGATCACCATATGTACAGTGCGTTCGAGATATAACTTATCCGCAAATGTATGAAATGAATGTCTTCCGATTTCATTCAGCAGCTTTTCCATATAGGTTAATGTTTCTTCTATCTTCTTCCGCTCGACAAAGTACATGACGAACCCCTCCAAACGCATGCTATATTTATCATACCACATGAAAAAATGAACAAAGAAGCAAAACATGATATAGTATGGGAAATATCTATTTTACAATCGGGGTGAATGATAATGAGTAATCATTTTGAATTCTTGAAAGACGAAACGGTAACACGAGAAATTAGATATATCAGTTTTATGAGCAGTCTGAAACGGTATGATTTCGCGTTTATGAAGAACGAGGAAAATCCCGGCAAGTATACCGTCATCAATTTACAAAAAAACCGCTTTGCCGTTCTGGGAAAAGATGACTTATCAAAAAAAGGGGATATTGAACATACCTTTCATGAATCACAAATGGAAGCTGATGAAATCCGGAAATTTTTGAAGGAAGTACTGTGAAAAGATAGGGAAGATGCTGGATGGTATCTTCCTTGTTATGACGTCGGGTTCCTATGTCGAAAATTATAGTGATAATATAAGACCGGCTCCTCGGTCGTAAAGGAATATTGACTCCAAATATGGTCACTTGTCTCTTCTGTCTTAACCATCTTTAATTCACCGGGATCAAGTTTCATAATCTTAGAATCTATAACCTTTATTTCTTCCTGATCATTATTAGCTGCGTGGATTTTGATCTGCATCTCTTTCGGCTGATTCAAATTATTTCTTACATAGAACACGTTATGATACTGTTCATCACAACCTCTTCTTCTCAGACAATCTCTCTCCGAACGGACTAGGACTAACGAAACATCCTCATTCCCTGGAGTATCCGCCATTGCACTCACCGCATTATTCAAGGTTACAGTATAAGCCATTTTTTGTCCGAGCGACATAAACCACATGAAAAAAATCAGCATCACACCAGCCAGTACACCGGAATAGATCCATATCGCCTTTGGATTATGGAGAGATTTCGGCAGGTTTTTACCACGGCTTGTAAGCGTAACAATTATATTTATAATAGCAATAATGACCCAAAGTCCTCCAACTATAATCAATCCTATCATACTTGAATAACCGTTTTGAAAGAATGCCAGATTATAAGCAGATGATAGATAGCCATTTACCACAACATTGCCTGCTGTTATAACGACAAGCAGTATCATGGGCATTTTCCAGTTAATCCGTAATTAGTTAAGTATTTCGATATCTTCCAATAACGCTTTGAAAACAATTTATCCAAGTTATTAACAATGATTTTATATTAGCTTTTTCTACAAGCTGCAATCGTGTCATATCCAGTTATTCGGCCAGATTGCCCGGTTCTTAATTAAATTGCAAACCAGACTTAAACAGCGTCTTTTTCTTCTTTCTCCCGTATAGCACGTATGTGATTTATTCGGGCTAAAGGAAGCCCCACCCCTACAACAATAGCTGTCAATGGAAATCCTCCAGTCCCTGACAGCCACTCAAAAGCCGTTACCGGCACATAAATAGCATATATAAAAACCATTAAGATCAGATAAAATCTTTTCCAACGCTTCTCAGTTTTGGACATTCGTATCACCCCTTACATTGATCAACTTTCTTCCTCAAGCTCTAGATTATGTTCATCAGCCAGATCTTCTATTTTCTTATCTGCTTTTTGTGCCTTTTCTCCTGCTTCCATGAAATTATTATCAGCATCCATAATAATTTCATCGGCTTCCTCTTCACTAATCGATTCATTCACCATCTTTTCCAGGACATCATATTTCATTTGAAACGCTTCATACCAGGTGTCAACTTGATCAGATCTTAATGAATGATATTCTTTTACAACATTTGACTCAGGCTCCTGTGAATCCATATAATCCTTAATTTCGTTCACAAGTGGCAGTAATTCATTGGTTTGAATATCAAGTGCTTCCTCAAAAGACGCTGAACTTAGTGATTTTTCACTAAGAGTGTTGATTTCCGTTATTTTACTGTTCACATGATCAACATAACCATTGTGGTAATCCATTAATTCTTCTGTCTCTGCTGAGGTACATGCAGCAAGCAGCAATAATACTGCTATACATCCAAACAACAGTAAATGCCGTTTCATTTTATCATCCTTTTCAAAAATATTAATCGAGTGCAATCACTTGATCCCCGTCCCAAACTACATCCAGAAAATCAATTTTAGGACCTGCCGACTCTTGATAAACATTTTCCTGTATTCCTTCCATATATCCATCAAATGAAACGGATTCCAGTTCATTAGCAGCACGTACATGAAAACGGTCGTTCCGTATGGTCAATTGTGCGCCTTCTAATACGCCTTCATTGGCAACAATAGCATTCTTAGTTGTATTGATGACTTCTGTTTCAATATCTTCATCTTCCAGCAATTCAATTAATTTACTTCTTACAACGTCTTTATTAAGTTCCTCTGATAAAACCTGGTCGAACGCTTCCAACTCTATTTCATTTGATGTCCAATCAGCATAATTTCCCATGCTCGATAATTCCTCTACCCTTTCATCTACCATCTGATCGATATCCTCGAAAAACGTCTGAAGGGCTCCTTCCAAAGTTTCATCCTCATATTCATATACAACCCGTTGGACTTCCTCATATAATACACTGGATGCTGCCATGCTTGCCTGCTGTACAGTGGTTCCCGATTGTTCCTTTGTAGCCAAAGCACCGCCAAGGTTCACAACAAAAATCAGTAAAATCATAATGAGGCTTAACATACCGAGTACAAACAGTGCAATGTTACCGTCTTCGTTCTGAAACCGTTGCTTCAGCATCATTCAATCACCCTGCTGCTGGCTGTTGCTGCATATGGGATGGAGGGAACTTGATACCCAAATAATTCTCTGGGTAAAAAAACGAGACGTATATTTACATTGGCTTCAGCAGTAAACTTTTTATTTCCAAGGTTAGATCCCGTAACACCCTGATTTTGCAAGTAACTACCGGTAGTTGAAAGAATGTTGTTAGCCGCCGTACTTGCCTCACTGTCACTATTGGTTATAGAATACACTTTTGCGTATTCATTAGCTGCAGACTGTGTAACTAAAACACCATTAATTCCCACAATAAACTGCCAAATAATCATGAGTAATAGCAAAGCTAATGGTAAAATCCCCAAAAATTCAATTGTAGCCGAGCCGTCTTCATTTTTAAATTTTCTTTTCCATCGTTTCATTGATTAAACAACTCCTGTGTATCGAAATACCGAGCAGACCAGAAACGTTACGATCGTTTTTATAATTCCTGCATTGATTTAACCCAGAGTTGGATACCTTAGATTCTTGATTAATGACTTGTTGGATTCTTTCTGTCTTTTTATATAGTCCTCTTGTACTGTCTTCATAAATTGTTCTTTTGACAGTTGATCTAAATTATCCACATAAGTAGCCTCATCAAGGGACGATTTTAACATATCCTTCCCACGTGAAAATTCCTCGATATATTGTTTAACCTCCTCGAAATTAACTATACTTTTAATGGTTTCATTTTGATTAATTATTTGATTTAAAGATGCAAAAAAATCAACAGATTTATAGGATATTTGCCCCTGAGTAAACTGAATATAATCCATTTCAGCATGAAAGTCATGTACTTCTTCAACCTCTGGTACGGAGAATTCATTCCCTTCTGTTTCCTTTTTTTCTCTAAACTGTTCGAACTCGTCCATAAGTGCAACCATCCGGTTTTGTAATGAAATAGCATCATTCATTGAGTGGAGACATTGATCAATTATATTTTTTTCATTTGAGGACAATGTTGCATACTCAAGCGTTTTCTCCAAATAAGCTCTTGTTTTGTAAAACCCCTTCATATTAATGTTTTTGCGTTCCATACCAACTTCTTGAATAGCAGCCATCCTATTCATAAGGATGACTAGCCATTCAAATGCTTCTTTATAATCCGCATTGGAAACTTCGGATTGTGTTGACAAGATTCCTATTTCTGTCTTCTGAAACCTCTCATAAAAAGACAAATAAAAATGGGAGCCTTTAAAATATAAATGATTGGGTTCGATCCAATATTTCTCAAATAGTTTTTTATGCTTTTTAGCCCTATTCTGCAGAGTCTCTTCTATCGCTTTCATTTATAGCATTCCTCCACACTTATTGGTTAAACTTATGAGAACCACCCAGTTACAGTATCCCAGGCTTTTTTAGCTGTATCTTTTGTTTTATTCCACATGGCCTTGCCTGTATCTGCCAAGTTTCCTTTCCAATTGTCGGCCACAAACTTAACACCTTTAGATACTGCCCAAACACCTGCTCCGACAGCTACCATACCAGCACCTATTGCCTGACCACCGGGAATAGCAGTTGTAACAACACCTGCATTCATTATGGTATCTCCCAAACTGGCAGTCGCATCTGCAACCGCAGATGTTTTATCAGCTCCTGAGGCATCACTAGTGAGAACATCAACAGCTTTTGCCGATTTAAATCCTGTTTCAAAAGCAGAAATACCCGTTCCTACTGCTGCGGCAGCTATATTAAACTTGGATAAAGCACCAACTGAAGACGCTGGTGGAGTCTTACCGGAAATTTTACTTGATGCACTAGCCAAATCGCCCGCCGTATCAGTTGTCTTTTGAGCATTTCGAATATAGTTGTAGTCCTTAATACCACCAATACCATCAGATACATGCGTATATGTATCATAGGAATCAAAGGCTATATTATCACCAACACCCAGTTTCAGGCCGTTCATAAACACATTTGAGTAAAATCTGCCACCATAATTCATTTTGGCGTTATAGCCCATATCCTGCATATTTTGATAGGTTTGTAGATCACCAATCAGCCCGGCCTGCCCCATCATAATGTCTTTGACAATATATTTACCCACATCATAGCCATAAGGCAGTGATGAAAAGTCCTCAAGTGATGTCGGATCGCCTTCTGTTTCATTTCCACTCGTACCATTTCCATTTGTACCATTTCCATCGAGACTGTCACTATCCGTCCCATTACCTTCGAAGTCAGGTGTCAGCCATGGATTTCCGATACCACCTGGACCATAGCGATAGCCAGGCATGTTCCATGGCCCCCCCGGTGAGGTCCCGTCCCCGGAATATCCATCACTTGACCCTGGATTACCATTCATGCCATCTTGTTGATTCCAATTTTGTCCTGACCAGGGTGCTGGGCTTTCAGTGTCATTACCTTGCCACGAATTGCCTTCCCACGACTCACCTTGCCATTGTAGATCAGTTCCATTCCACGGCGTTCCTTCCCACGATTCACCTTCCCATGGGTTACCGGTCCAAGAATCTACTGCATATACAGCAGGCACAAATACGGGCTGTACAGCAATAATGACAATGGCTAACAAAGCTAAAACTCTTTTTAACAATCGATTCATGCACACACCTGCTCTCTTAACCATCATTTGTATTAGCCTTAACTTCAAGTGTTTCAAGCGCTTCACGCCATTTAAGTATGTATGAAGTCAACATCATAATAACAAAAGGATAAATAATTATATTGAGCGTCATCTGGGTGATAATCTGTGCAGCAAATGAGGATGTAACATTAAATAGCTGATATGTTACGAAAATGCCGAATAAGAGTTCCGCCGATCCTGCCAGTATAACGATTAACATAATTTTAAAGAATTTCTTTTTGCCGATTCGAAACCCTTCTTTAAATGACTTCCAGACAGATTTGCCGTCAAAAACACTTATATATGGTACCGGGAATACCAGTGCAAGGAAAACTAGCCCCGGTAATATTAAAAACATAAAACCTACAGTACTTATGATGGAAACAATACAAGCAAAAACGAATACCGTAAAACCGTTAACCAGAAAATGGTAAATTGAGTTTCGTAAATTGTTTTCAACGCCTTTATATTCGTTATATATGAAACGAATATAAGGTATTTGCGCATAAAGATATAATAGTAGTGTAATAAGACCATAATAAATATCGGCGACTGAATAAATAGCTGAATCATTTGGTGTAATTGCATATATGTAATTTGTCACATATGAATGTACCATCAACAATGGCAGAGTTGTTGTCAGCATAAGTACTAATATTTTTTCGAATTTGCCTGTGTATATTTCCCATGTAAATTTAAGCGGTTTTTCCATGGTATTCTCCTTGTCACTTTTAATCCTTATTATTATGTTAAGTTTAGTGTAGTCTATTTAGGGTATCTCAATAATTTTCGCGTTGATGCGTTTGTCTCTGCTAAGTTTTTATAAAAACCCTTTTTTGCACCTTCAATATGTTCTTCTCTTGTTAATTCTTCCATATTCGATTGGAATTTAACGCTTTCTATACTTTTACGCTGCTCCTCTTCACCTTTTGAAAACTCAACCAGATACCTTTTAACAGCTGTAGTCATATGTTTTTTTACCTCTTGATTATTTATTTTTTTAATATATTTAAATTTAGGGATATATTCATAGATTGCTACAATTTGCCTGTATTGAATATAGTCTAGCTCACCAAGATAATGGGCTGCTTCTTTTAGATCTTGTATCGTAAAGTTTTCTTTTTCTTTATCATGTAATTTCTGATTTTTTTGTTGAAAATCATGATATATTTCGACCAGTCGCTCCTGCAGGCTCGTAATTAATTTGATTCTTTCAAGACAATAATTTAAGACACTTCTGATTTCTTTTGTTAAATCGTTTCCAGCTTCATATAAAACATCCGACAGAAACCTTTCCATTGTAGTAAAGGCATGCATATCAGCACTCGCTTTTTCCCCACCATGAGTCAAAATTAATGTTGTTATCTGTGCATATTCCAATAGTGCATCAAATGCCTCGAGATACTCGTCTCTCCCAGCATGAGAAGTTGGAGAAACTACTGCACAATCGGTAATTTTATTCCATTTGTAATAATTTATAAAAAAATAATCATGATTGTTTATTCGATAGGAACCCGGGTTAATGTTAAACGTTTCGAAAAGTTTTTTATGTTTTTTTGCTTCTTTCGCAACAAGTGGATCATCATACTTCATACCATTCACTCTCTTCAGTCATTGAAATATGGTTAACAGAAATGAGCTATGGCTCATTTCTGTTAACTAAATAAACCTGTCACAGCGTCCCAGCCTTTTTTAGCAACATTTTTCGTTCCTTCCCAGACTTTTTTACCTGTATCTTTGATGGAATTCCAGTTGTTAGCAACCGTTTTTGTAAGTTTTGAGGCTCCCCAAAGGACAGCTCCACCAACTACCATTACTCCTCCAGCAACTCTTGCACCTGGTAGGGGGACAGCAGAGGTAACAACGCCGGCACTCATAAGTGTATTACCTGCACTTTCTCCTACATCAGCCGCTACGGCAGTTTTTTCTGCCCCACTTGCATTACTGTCCATCACTTCAGAAGCACTTTGCCATTTATTAAAAGTCTCAACTCCTGAATACGCCGTACCTACTGCTGCAGTGGCTACATTAAACTTAGATAATGCTTTTTCAACTCCTCCCGGTTTAGAAAGTTTTGTGGACTTTGAACCAGTGGATATATCTCTTCCACCTGGTGTTGAGGTTTTCCTGAAGTCTTTTGCATCTCTAACTTTTTTATATCCTTTAACGCCATCATTAATTTTTGTACCTGCATCTAATCCATCTGTAAATGTATTATCCACCCCGGCCAATTTTAGCCCATTTGCAAGGATGCCACCGTATGTACTAAATGCAGTTGAGCCAAAACCTGAACCTAATCTCCCGACATCCTGGTATCGTTGATGTCTTAAACCAGCTTCTATAAAGGAAGCAGTACCACCCATTACATCAACAACACCAAACTTTGTTATCTCTGCTTTCGTTCCATTTCCATTGGTGCCATTACCATTTGTTCCTTGGCCATTCGTATCGTTTCCATTAAAACCGTTCTGAGACCATGGACTGCCGTCATAAGGACTTCCTTGATAGCCATCCTGTGACCAAGGATTACCGGAGTAACTATCACCTTGAAATTCATCTTGCATCCATGGACTGCCATTCGTTCTATCTCCATTGAATCCATCCCGGTTCCATGGATCTCCGGTTGTACCATCCCCATTAAATCCGGGTTGAGCCCACGGATTGCCGGAATACCCATCCTCAGACCAGTCATCCGCATACCAGCCCTCTAAATACCAAGGGATATGGGACCAATCAACACTCCCATCAGCACCATTTCCAACTGAAGGCCCTTCAGTTCCTTCACCTTCCCAGGAATCACCTTGCCATGTATTGCCATCCCATTCCAGGTTAGACCCATCCCATGGTGAACCATCCCAGGATTCTCCTTCCCATGACTCACCAGTCCATGAACTTACAGCAAATACCGTAGGGGTCAATACTGGAAAAAAGGTAATTAAGAGTACGGTAGCTAGTAATAAGCTTTTTCTTAACCATTTACCAATTTTTATCACCCTTTTCAAATTTTCTTATACGGAGTGTTAATTCTGAGTTTGCTGATTGTATCTTTCTTTGATTGATTGTTTCATTTCTTCTACTTTCTCTGCGCTAATATCATTCAATTGTTCTTCAACTTCAGCCTTTGATTCCTTTATTAACTCACGATCTTCATCTCTCATGGATCTAATCTCACTTTTTTGTTGGCTATTTATTATATCTGCATTTTGGAGCATGTTCACCAAACGTGAAATATTATTGGATTGTAAAGTATCTTTTTGCCCCCAATCATTAGTAACACTTAAAATATCAAAATTGTTGGTAACTTTGGCATGCTCAGCATCATCTAATGCGTCTTCTTTCCAATCCTCCCAAGCTTCTAATACTTCCTCTGCCCTGTTGAACTCCTCTTCTAGTTCATCCTGATTGTTGGCTGTTGCAAAAATACCATCTGACACATCTGCCATCTCTTTCAGTTGTTCCTGAGCATCAGAGTCGACATTGAAGCCAATAATATTCATGATGGGTTGTGCGTTTGAATCGGATAGTGATTTAGCAACTTCAACAGGATCGCCATCACATGTTTCGATCCCATCACTGACAACATAAATAAGGTTCGTATTCTTTTCAGCATCAAATTCTGAAAGCGAATTCTCTGCTTCTTTCAGTACATCAGCCAATGGCGTCCAGCCTGCCGGTTCTATTTTGTCCAGTTCTTGCTGAAACTCATCTTCTTCATATGGAGCGTAACCGTAAACTTGCTCAATAGCTCCACAAGACATCTCTTTATCACTATCAGAACCGGTTCCTTTATGCCCGTAAATCCGAAAAGACACATTTGCTTCCTCGGGTACCTGCTTCATAAAGTCATTAATGGATTCCTTGGCAATCTGCATCATTGTTTTATCGCCAATATAGTTGCCCATGCTTCCACTGGCATCAAGTAATACTTCAACGTTGTAATTTTCTTTGAAGTGATAGCGTGCATCTGGTAAATCAGGGTTACCAAAGGATCCAAACTCCCATTTTTTTATAGTGTCCTGAGGATCAGGAAAATCTTCAGCAACCAGCGAATATATATACTGATAATATGCATTCAACTGCTCTTCATTGGCATCTTCAGGTAGCGAATCAAGTTTAAAAAGATCTTCCTTAACATCATCCACAACACTTTCATCTCTTACATCAATTCCTGCATAAGGTCCTGCAGCTTGATTTATAAAACCTGCTGTATCGTTTGGTACTTCAGGTACATCTTTTAAGAAACTCAAATTTTGATTATCTTCTACTTTATTCTCTTGAATCGAACTAGGGTCATCCGAGTTCTTTTTTTCATTATCAGCCTCTGCTGTATCTTCTTCATTTTGAATTGAATCTTGATCCGGATCCTCTTCACCCGTACACCCGATCAATAGTACTGTCAAGAACATTATAGAGCTTATTAACAACTTATATCTCATAAAGAACTCTCCTGTAACTTTTCATTATGGAATGTTTTAATACGAACCGTTTTTATTACCCGCCAATGTTATCGATAAATTCCTCAAATTTTTCTTTAACTGTATCTCCCAAACTATCATCAAATGCATTAGAAATGATCCCTACAATAATTACAATCACGGCCGCAATGCCCAACCACTCCAAAGTCTGTGAACCTCTTTCATCATTTTTCATAGCCTCCACATTGTTAATAGCTTTTGCATACAATCCTTTAATAAAGTTCATACTGAAACTCCTCCTTTAAAATTTAAAACATATTAAAAATGTTATTTTCTCCCATCAACATATTCATGATCATCAATCCAGCAATCATCAATATGGACACGGGTGCAATCAAAAATGTTGTGACCAGCGTAACTTTTGGCGAAGCTTTTGCTGCCAATTCCTTCACTTGCTCTTGACGTATTTCGCGCAACTCTTCAGCTTGGATTTGAAATGTCTTCGCTATCGGTATTCCGAGATCCATCCCTTGTATTAGTGCCTTTATCAGTGACTGGAATTCTTGGTTTTCATTTCTTTTCAAGAGTTCACGATAGGCTTTTTCCCGGGGAACTCCAAGATCAATTTCCTGATTGAAACGCGAGAACTCTTCACGGATCGGACCATCGAAATATCGAATCACCTCCCTTAAAGCATTATCCAGACTCACACCAGCTTGCAGGCTGGTACTGACAGTGTCCATAAAATCTGGCAATTTAGATCTGATTTGCTGCTGTCTTTTCTTGACCTCCCTCCTTATCAATACAATGGGTATGAAATAACCAATAATTGGGTTAAATACAAGCATATATTGTGAGAACGGAAGCCCCATGATAATGGCCAGGATACCGGTGAAAAATCCAACAATCAGCAAAAATATTTTCAGACCCTGGAACCGGGCAACCGTCAACTTCAAGGGATTCCCAGATTTTTTGAGCCATTCTTCAACCATGTGGTTTTCACTGAAGAAATTGATACGCTGCCCCAAATCAGTGAAATCATCAGCATATTTCGTGACACGGCTGAAGATTTGAGCACGTCTGTTTTTCTTTTTTTCCTTTTTTTCAAACGGGTCAACATGGCTAACATCTGATACATGCCCTAACATATCACGCTTCTCGCTCAAAAAGGACCAAAAATGTTTCAAGCAAAGCAATATGCAGAACCAGAAAGCAATAGTTGATAAAATAATTAATGCATCCATAAGCTACACCTTAATATTTGTAATTTTACGTATGAGAAAAAATGATAAAACAATAGCTGTTATAAATATAATTAAAATAACCAATCCAAAACCTGACCATAAAGGTTCAATAAATCCATCTATCACATTATTCATCACAAGCAGCAAAAATACAGGTAACGCTGGTACAATAAACGATATATATTTTTGTTCGGATGTCATTGTTTTAATAATCTGGTTTAGTACTTTTCTGTCTTCAAACGTATTTGCCATAGTATCCAGAGTCAGTGCCAAATTCCCGCCTGTTTTTTTCTGAATAAGCAACGTAGCAATAAACAAGTTAAAATCGCGTGATGTATTTCGTTTTTGGACAGACCGAAATGCCGATTCTAAATTAACTCCGAGCTTCAGTTCATTGGAGATTCGTTTAAATTCCTCTCCTGCAGGGGCAGCAACTTCTCGGGCAACAATATCGATTCCCTGGTTGATTGTTAAACCTGATCTGGCTGCACTGCCAAGGATCCGGCAAACTTCACTCAATTGATCATTAAAACGCAGTTCATAGCTATTTTTCCGAAAATAGAATAATAGATAGTTAGATACAAATAACAATAATATCGGTAAAGCTATACTCAGCGGTAACGGCATTCCAAAAATGGAATAAAACATAACGAATAATACAAGGTACCCTACAATTAAGATCCCCAGATATTCCGATGGCAGTAATTTGAGATTCGCATGATGCAGTTTATTTCTTAATTTCTCCGAAGACTCCTTTTCATCAAATCGGTCTCCCCATTTACTGATAAGACTTTTGCGTTCTTCTTCTGGAAACCATTCTTCCACCTTTTGCTTCCATTCTTTCTTCTGGGATCTGTATCCAAGAAAGTAATAGACAAATAACAGAAACGACAAAACTCCTAAACTATAAAGTATAGATACTGCCAGATTCATAGCTGCTTCCCTCCCTCGGTTCAAACAGCTCTTTATCCAAATCAATACCGAATACCTCTAAATGCGGCAAACATTTTGGAATAACGCCTGTTGGGGTAAAATATCCCCTGACATTACCTTCACCATCGACACCAGTACGCTGAAACCGGAAGATGTCTCTAACCTCAATCCGGTTTTCCCCTGTTTTTTCCACTTCAGATATATTCGTGATTTTTCGTGTTCCATCCGTCAGGCGCTGTACTTGCACAATATAGTCAAGTGCACCGGCGATATAGTCGCGTATCACGTGTGTAGGCAAATCCATTCCGGCCATGACAACCATTCCTTCAACACGATTAATCGCATCAAACGGTGTATTCGCGTGAACAGTTGTCAGCGAGCCTTCGTGACCTGTGTTCATGGCCTGAAGCATATCGAACGCTTCTGCCCCGCGTACTTCCCCGACAAGAATACGGTCGGGGCGCATACGGAGGGAATTTTTCACTAACTGTCTGATGGTCACCTCACCACTGCCTTCCACGTTAGGCGGCCGAGCTTCCATGCCAACGACATTCGGCCGATCGAACTTTAATTCAGCTGAATCCTCAATCGTGACAACACGTTCACCATTGGGAATTGATTTGGCCAGTGCATTCAGCAATGTTGTTTTCCCGCTGCCGGTACCGCCAGAAATAAGCAAACTCAATTTTGTTTCCACCAACGCTTGCATGAAGGTAGACATTGCATTTGTAAAGGTACCAATATCCTTTAAATCATCCATCATAAATGGAGTCTTTCGGAATTTCCGAATTGAGAGAAGTGTTCCTCCCAGACTTATAGGTTCAATAACAGCGTTAACACGGCTACCGTCTGGCAAACGAGCATCAACCATCGGAGAACTTTCGTCGATCCTTCTTCCAAGTGGGGCTACAACTCTGTCTACGATATGCTTAACATGTGCCTCGTCCTTGAATGATATATTAATTCTCTCAAGATTGCCATTTCTTTCAACATAAACTTCTTTCGGATTATTCACCAATATTTCCGTGACTGAATCGTCTTTCAGCAATGGTTCCAATGGGCCGAAGCCAACACTCTCATCAATTAACATGGTTAGCATTCGTTCTTTATCCTGTCTTGGGATAACCACTTTTTCCTCAGACATGAACTGATTGATAAATCGTTCAATCTTCAACCGTTTATCAGAATCATCCAGACTAGTTATCTGATCCAGATTCACTTCAGTCAACAGCCTGGATTTATAATGTTCAACCAGTTCATCCAAATATCCGGAATTGGAAACAAACCCGGCATCTATGTCGTTTTCTGACTGTACTTTTGCATTTCTTTGAAAAAGAGACACGATACCACCACCATTTGATTATTTCAACATTGAATGAACCCATTTATGAATATCTTTGGAAAATGGGTGCAGCTTCTTTTCCCGGGGTTCTTTCCTTATTGGCTCACCCTGATTAATATATGCTTGAACATTCTTGATATCCTTCCTGATTTCTGAAGCTACCGGATAAGTTGAAAAGCGTTCTAAGTCTTTTTTGGTCAGTTCATTATCCTTTCCTTTAAAATTAATGACAAACTCTAAGCGATCCTGTGTGATAACACCCAATCGTTGGAATAGGTTTTCGACACTTTTCAGCACACGGATAGCAACCGTATCAAGATTCATCGTGTAGTAAACCCGATTGGCTTCTTCCAGAACAGTTACTGTTCTTTCATCCATCCAGACTGGTAAATCTACTACAATAAAATCATAATGCCGTTTACTGGCCCGAAGAAGTTTAACAACAAAGTCATCTGTTATTTTCTCGGCCAATTCAGCATCCATTGGACTTACAAGCACATGTAAATCCGAATGCTCCTCCTTTTCTGATACATTGCGGATATGGTGTTCACCAAGTTCATCCATAACAGGCAATAAATCGATTATCGAGCGATTACTGTCAATTCCAAGGAATGTTTCAGCCCCCCCATAATGCAAATTCAAATCAATATATAGTACTTTGGCAGTCGATTCCAGTTTCAATGTCTGCGCAAATGTCGTGCTGATTAAGGATTTGCCAGTACCCCCGCTTCCGCTGTAAAAAGCGAAAATCTTTCCACCACCACGTCTAAAACTTGTTTCAGATACTTTTTCGTTTTTCGTACTGACTTCTTCTGCCAAAGCTTCCAGACGTTCCATAAAAATCAGTTCTTCACCGGGAAGCACGTAAAAGTCTGTTATCCCCAATTGGTTCAAGCTTCTCAGCAGATTAAAGTTTTCTTCATCACTCAAGCAAATAATCCATGAATCAGGATGTTCGGATAAAACCATTTGTGCATCATCTGTGGCAGTCTCTCCGTTATTCATAATCAGAATTATTGGCGCATCTACCTTTTTCACATCAGTGGCACCATGAAAATTCAACTGAAACGATTCATTTACTTGTTCCTTTAATGTCACTGCCAAGTCTTCATTTTCCCCTATTACATAAATATCGTTGACTTTACTCATTCGGTTCCTCCAAGTGCATTACTGTAATATTAATCATTATTCTCATTACTATCATTCGATTGTTCGGATTCTTCTTCCTCATTTCCGGACTCACCATTAGTTGAATTTTTGTCCTCGGAAGTCTCTGTTCCCTGTTCTGTTTCTTCCCGCCGTTGATCTTCTGCTACATTTGCTTTAACAACACGTAAGCTGTCTGCATAATTTTGCATATGTATAAGTTCTGAAACTCTTTCATATGGAATTTCCAGTTGAACACCTGAAAACTCCCCTTCTTCGTTATGCGCTACCCTTGCTACCTTTATATCCTCCATAAAAACTTCCGTAAGCGGCTCTTCTTCAAAACTATGTGAAACAATGATATCTGCACGATCCAATGCAATCATTTCCTCATCAAATGATACTTTTTCCGATCTCAACATCGATACAAGCCGGTTGTTAGCTTCTGTTACGGCTGAAGCTTCTTTTAAAATGTTTCTGGTTATGATATCACCATCTGACAATGGTACAACGGAAACTTTGTTTACCAGCTCTTCAACATCTGTAATATGTTCATCACGAAGATATTGCTGTGGTATTTCATCAGTTGTTACATCATCAGGCGTTACGACTTTTCTTGATGGAATTTCTTTATCGGCCGTGTAAATCGTTACCATTGTTCCCAAATCTGTATTTAGTGCCTGAACTTTTTTTAATACCAGGAAACCGGAAACTGCAGCCAATAAAATCGCCAATAAAAAAAATATAATTGCTCTCCGCTTCGATTCCAGCATTTACGGTGAACCCTCTTTCTTTATGCAGTTAATATTTTAGTGGGGATAAATCTGTCACTATCATCGCAAAAATGGAGAATATGTCAATTTTGTGATAGAAAACAGTAACTTTATAATAGGCCATCTGATCTATATAACCACATATAATATAGAGAAATTAATTTCAAACAAGTCATTGTTCGAGGGGCATAAGACCCATATAATTGGCAATAATTAGTAACATATATTACAGTTCATAGATATAACGATTCATTTTTTGAAATATTTTACATTTATTTTGAATTCAGACTAAATTTTACATATTTTGGAATTGTAATTTCTACAAAATGAGAGAAAATAACTAGCAGGAAAGGGTGAAAGCAATGTCCAGGGAAAAAAAATACAGCAATTTCTCAAATGTTACAAACCAGCAAAATCTAATTCCTGAAGAATTTCCGGAAGGGCCGTTCGGGTCGGAAATAAATGATGAAGAACTAAAAGGAAGCAAATCAACCCCATGGCGAGAGGGACAAAAGCGGGAAAGTGCATTCGTATTTCCTAATAAAGCGCTTCATGACGACTTGCCGAGACAGGCGCCTGGAGCACATCCGATTCACGATGAACCAGGTAATACACATTCAGAGAAAGAAGAAGAGCAGTAGTCCTTAGCTGAACTACTGCTCTCTTATTGATCTACTTTCTTTATAATGAAATAGGCACAACCAAAATTGCAATACTCATATAAATAATCATCCAATGTGCTTATTTTTGTATCAAAACCAGCTCTTGGGTTTTGATCATCATAAAATCCTTTGAGTCGCAGCTGATCATATCCCCAATCACCGACAATAAAATCATATTTAGACAAAATATCGGAAAATCGTTCTTTTACATGTTCTTCATGAAAGCCATTTTTTTCATTTTCAATAACCTCGTATGTTTTTCCCTGTACTTCGATCATGACATCACCCCATTACACCATAAGTTTATCATAGTTCGACAGGATCCAACCAATATTTTTGACAAAATTGCTGTATGAATTTGGTGGCGTGCAGCAAACTAAGGCGGGAAGAAATCTTGATGTATGAGGAGGACAGTCATGAACAGGAAATTACTTTTTTTAAGCTCATTGCTGATAGTCATCATACTTGCAGGATGCGGCGGTGCAGACAATGCAGCAGATGACGAGCGCCAGCAGCCTGAGGAGCGCAATCAAATCGTTGATGAACTGAATCCCGAACAGGAAATCACACCATCCAACCCTTCCGGAGATGATAAACTGGGTTTTGTGCATTATACAAGAGAACAAATTAATAGTGAAAATGAAGAAGAGCATACCGTGAATATTGACAGAACCAGCCTGGCTAATATGATCACACGCATTATTTTACGCAATGACGGCTTTGATGAAGCAGCAACACTTGTTACAGATGACAAAGCACTCATCGCTTACGGTAAAACAGATGATTTGGAAGCGGATAAAGGTGCGGACATTGCCAAAAAGACTGCCGTTTCCATTTTGCCGGGATACTTTGACGTATATGTATCGGAAAATGAAGCACTGATACAGGACATCCAAAGTTTACACAACTCCAGCATACAGGATGATAACTACGATAATACGATCAACCAGATCATTGACAGAATGCAGCAGTCACCACAGGGAACGGAAGATAGCCAAATGCAGGATTAATAACTGTATTTTGTTAGTCCCATTCGTCAGGAGGTGTGACCCAATTGTTGAAAAAAATGACCGTCCTGTTGTCAGTATTCTTGATGCTCGGTATATACACATACCCTGTACATGCAGAAGACGATGAACAAGATTTACACGAAAAACGAATGGCCTTATACCAAAAAACGGAAACTTTAACCCAAATTCCGTGGTACTACATTGCAGCAATTGACCAGTATGAGCGAAATAGTTCTGAAGAAAACAAGGATGATCAACTTGTATCCATATCCATTCCTGATGAAATATGGTATGGTCTTGGAAATAGTTCAATGATCAAAGATGAAAGCATGATCCAGTTTTTTCAGGGAAAAGGAAAAGATGGTAACGGCGATCATAAAGCGGATCATGAAAATCCGGAAGATGTGCTTTACACAATGGCCAATATTTTGCTGGAATACGGCTCTTCCCGGGATGAAGTAAAAATTGCACTTTGGAATTTTTATAACCGTGATTTGACCGTCCAGACGATCATGAATACAGCAAAGGTTTTCAAAAAATTTAACCGGATAAAATTGACGGACCGGGATTTCCCCGTCGACACTAATTATAATTACAGCTACAACAACAATTGGGGAGACCGCCGTGGATTTGGAGGGTTGAGGATACATGAGGGATCAGACATCTTTGCGGATTACGGCACACCAGTAAAATCTACAACATATGGCGTCATTGAAATGAAGGGGTGGAACTTATACGGCGGCTGGCGGCTCGGCATACGTGATATCAACAATATTTATCATTATTACGCACATATGAGCGGCTATAATGATGATATTAAAATCGGCCAAGTCGTCAAGCCCGGTGATATCATCGGCAATGTTGGGTCAACTGGCTACGGCCCGCCAGGTACATCAGGTAAATTCCCGCCACATTTGCACTATGGCATGTATCAGGATAACGGATACAGTGAATGGTCATTCGATCCATACCCCTATCTACGCAGATGGGAACAGATGAAAAAAGACTAAGCTACTACTCAGATTTCAGGGAGTTTTTCCCTTCGATCGCTGCCCATTTATCTGCGAACCGATGATGACTTTTGGCTGATTAAAGAGCCTCTACCACAAAGGTAAAGGCTCTTTCAATTTAACGTCAGCCAAATCTTGCTGTGTATCCCTCACATTATGGATGGCATGTATGAAGTTAATCTCTGTTTGCACTTTTTTTCACAGCGTTCGTAATGCTTGCTGTTAATCCTCCCCAAATAATCAGCATGGAGATGATCATGAACGTAATAGCTCCTGCAGTCATTTATTTCGCCTCCCAGGAATTTTGTGATTCATTCTCATTGGCGTTCTTAGACGCTTTCCATTTTATGAGAGCCATGATAATACCAACTAATAATGCACCACCGGCAACGAACCATCCACCATACAGGATAAACGAATCCGGATATCCCTCATAGTTACCGGTTTCTGTATCAAATTGCTGAAACAGATTTTGTCTGAGTAAAATGATCATGTTATAGCCAAGTACAATCGGTGTGATCACCATCAGACTGACATTCCACCAGGGTCCGATTTTTATGTCCGAAATCTCATTGGCATGTGTTTTAAGGTCATTCAGTTTACGCAGGAACCAGGCGATCACCACGACCTCAACTAATCCGAGGGCTGCTACACCAAACTGATTGATGAAATAGTCCGCTGCATCAAGGAAATTCAATCCGCCCCTTGTTGCAAAAATTAATGAAACGATTGCCGCAAATCCACCACCGAATATAACAGCTTTTTGACGGGAAATATTAAATTTATCAGACAATCCCGCTACATACGTTTCGATGATAGAAATGAGCGATGACAACCCGGCTAAAACGAGTGATGCAAAAAACAGAAATCCAAACAATTCATTGAGTGCCGGGAATTGATTGATGATCTGCGGGAATACCACAAATGCAAGCCCTACACCACCGGCAACTACATCGTCAACTGCAACACCCTGATTCACTGCCATGAAACCAAGTACCGAGAAAACTCCGATACCACATAATAATTCAAAACTGGAATTACCAAAACCGACGATAAATGCGTTATTGGTAATGTCCGATTTCTTCGGCAGGTAGCTCGAATAGGTAATCATGATGGCAAATGCGATAGACAGACTGAAGAATATTTGTCCATAAGCGGCAACCCAGACATCAGGATTGGCGAGCGCTCCAAAATCAGGCGTAAAAAATGTATTCAGTCCTTCGAACGCTCCAGGAAGCGTAATTGCCCGGATAACAATAATAAGAAAGACAACAACCAGTGTCGGGATAAAAATCCGGTTTGCAACTTCGATTCCTTTTTTAACCCCTTTGAACAGAATACCTAAAACAACGAGCCAAACAATTATTAATGGTATAAGTACGCCAGGCACGAAGCCGTTAAACTGACCCGGATCAGCTACTTCAAGATAGTTCCCAAACAGAAAGCCTTCCGTATCTGATCCCCAGTTCAGATTGAATGAGAAAATCGAATAGGATATTGCCCAGGCAATAATGACAGAGTAATAGGTCGAAATGACGAAAGCAACCAGTACGCCCCACCAGCCTACCCATTCTGATTTCTTGTTCATCCGGCTGAATGATAATGGCGATGACCCGCGATATTTATGCCCCATGGTGAATTCCATGATCAAAATCGGGATCCCTGCTGTCAGCAGCGCAATCAGGTACGGTACCATAAATGCTCCACCGCCATTTTCAAACGCTGTCGCAGGGAAACGCCAAATATTACCCAGCCCGATTGCAGAACCTACTGCAGCTAAAATAAAACCTGCTCTTGTCCCCCATTGAGACCGTGTTTCCAATACCAAAACCTCCCCATAGTCTTTCGAATTGTTTGTTTTTTTCTGATATTTACGTATGTTATTATACCGGTACTTTATTCCTATGTCAAAGATATATTAAAATTTTTCTGTATTTAATTTAATCCCGCATATAACTAGCAGTAAGACCCCTAGTTGTATTCAGCAGCGAAATGCATGCAGCTATAGAGAGCTACTGCCAGGCAAACTGGCTTCTCGTCGACTTCGTAAACGTAATACACTTTCTCTTCGTGTGGTGGATATGACGCCTTGTCCTGTCGCAACGACTGTATTGGTATGTCCTTGCGCCATATATGTTCGAATAGGTACATCTGACAATCAGTAGGCAAGAATGCCCCGCACTGATTGAAAATTCACGTTACATTTACTACAACTTCCACCTTGATGACTGGTGGACGCATTTTATTCATCCTCCTCATCCGTAATATCATCTTTCGGCACCGCGATTGATGGTCCTTCACCACCTCCTTCACCGTAAAAGTCAGGAACATCTCCCATCAGTGCACCGCCGTCTATATAAATTTCTGTCGCGACAGTTGTCACATCCGTCATAAATGGGATGACAATCTGAACATCAGCTTCAACATGTACATATAAAGACACCCATGAACCGTTTAAACCGAGCGGCTCATTTTCTCGCACAATATTGGTCCGTACATTGCCGACAATTTCAAAATTAACCGGAATTCTCGGGCCGAGGTTGGCCAGAATTGAATTGCCGGTTGCCTGGCCTATCGGGATCTCGATAACAGTCGGATCTTTCTGGGGAAGGTTTTCGGTCGTATCTTCAAACTCTTCCGGTTCAAACAATGAATTTTCATAATCAGGCGGCTCACCTGTATTCATATACCGGAAATACTCCTCCACCCGGTCAGTTGCCACACGATTAATTTCACTGACAACAGCAGAGTTCCAATTATATGTTGCAACATTCCCTTCATCATCATATGTAATATTCAATAAATCATCATAATTGTAATTTTCCGCAAACCTCACAGCCGTATTGATACCGCGTGTAGCAAATTCATCTGTTCTTCTTTCGGCTATATCCATTAATGTTGGTGTAATGCCTTTGTCAATAATCTGGATACTGACAAAAACCATCAACACAAAAATAATCAATGTGATGGCAACAATACTTTGTAATGGAGGCGGTGTTTTGGATATTTTTCTTTTGTTAAATACCATGCGTTTCCTCAACGTAAAAACCCCCTTAAAACAACCTATGCTTGTTCTAAGGGGGTTAGAATGGAATATTTGATTCTGCTCCTTCTCTGTTGATATGAAGTCGCGGTTATGATGCTTCTGTCCCGATTAAAATCGTCTGGCATCTACTCAGGCGATTCGAAGCAAGGCATCCTTCCCGATCATGCCCGGTTCCCAGCCGTATTCTCTTGAAGCATCAGTGATCTTTTCGAGTGGCGCGTGCAGCAGCTGATCAATTGTCTTGACACCTGTGGCACGGCCGGCAATCACCTTTCTGTCTGCCAGAACATCATTTAACACATCGACATCCAGTGCACCACACATGATATAGCCGACTTCATTGGAAATCATCAGTAAATTTGTTTTAGGCAATTCCACCGTTACAGCAGTAAAATGCATTCCTTCCACTTCCAATGGATTCACCGTAATCATTATTCAATGCCTCCCTCACCAAGTACACGATATGTTATGCACCCAGAGAGAGAAATGTCACAAGTTCAATAATCCTCCCATTTATGCCGTAATGTATACGCCAGCAAATCGCGCAAGAATTCTGGAACAAAATAGTGCTTGACTTCAGATTTGGCGATTTCCGGAAGCAAGCGACCAAATGTAAATGTATCAGCGGTGGCCACTTTATATGTCCGATTCGGATCAAGCGGCTCGCCATGATATTGAATGGCCCTGACATATTCACTTCCATCTTCCCGGAAACATGTCTCAACTTCCATACCGGCGCAAATCATCTTGCCGAGTACTTCTCCACGGAACCCAAAGCCCTTCAATTTTAATTCCGTCAGTTCCTTGGAGACAGAAGCCCGAACCACTTCTGTCAGCTCGTTGCCATCAAGCCTCACCACACAAGGGTTAATAGGATGTGGACAAATACGATGAATTTCCCGGTAAGTAACCTGTCCTGCCGGAATTTGATCCAATAATATACCGGCGTTCAGCATGGCAACATCTGCTTCCGTCCATTCCCGCAATGTATCCGTAAGTTTTTGCATGATGTCGGTATGCTGGAACCATTTAACATGAATCGGTTTCTTCAGCTGAATAACAGACTGCCCAAGCAAGGCTTCTGCTTTTTTCGTCAAATCATGCAATGTCTGCTCCGTGTTTAAGTCCTTTGCCAATTCTGTCATATCGTAAACGGCAGCCTTCTTGTCAACGAGCTTCCTGCGCATATGATCCCACGTTAACACCACTTCACCGGCATACGCACAATGCTTGCCGGCAGCTGTGATGATCGTATTATTGACATTTTCGCCTGTCCGCAGCAAATGGTGTGTATGTCCGCCGATAATGACATCGATATCATCAAAGCGGCGGGCAATTTCCTGATCTTCACTGAGACCCAAATGTGACATTAAAATAATGATATCGGCCGCTTCCTTTAAATGGCTGATATGTTTTTCCAACGTATGAATCGGAGCGGATATATGCCAATTCAACAATTCGTAAAATGCATTAAACGGAGCGGTCAATCCGATCACACCAACCTTCACACCGTTATTCGACTGGATATGAACAGTTGTTTGAAGCCAAGCCGGTTCTGCATCCGTCAGACTATGCAGGTTGGCACAAACGACTTGGAAATCGGCTTCATCATAGAGGTGGTGAAGATCATCGTGGTCCATGGTAATTCCTTCATTATTGCCGATTGTGACCAGATCATAGCCGACATCGTTCATTAACTGGACATTGGCCTTGCCCATAAAGCCTTCAGCAATCGGATGGACCCGGTCAACATGGTCGCCAATGTCAATCAGCCAGCAAGCTTGATTCTCAGCCAGCCGTTTCTCTTTCGCTCCCTTTAAAAATCCAGCAACCTGTGGCCAGTTGTCAAAATTGCTATGTAAATCATTTGTATAGTAAAAGTAAAGCTTTTCCTGCATTGATATGCTCCTTACATCATTCCCTCTATAATCAGTCTGATTCCGATAATGATCAATAGCAGCCGCAGTATCCACTCAAGTGTATTACTTTTAACCACTTGATTGACTTTAGCTCCCAGTGTTCCACCAATCCATGCACCAATGATGAAAAGTAATATATACTCCCAGGTGATATGGCCTAAAACAATATGTGTCCCGGCACTGATAATACTGATAAATAAAATAACAAACATGGAGGTGGCTGCGGCCGTGTGAATCGATAAGCCAAAAAGAAAAATCATGGCTGGTACGATAATCGCGCCACCGCCAATACCAAACAAACCGGATATACCTCCGACAATCAATGAAACGATAAATACCGACACCACCGGATTGCTTTGCCTGGTAAATTTATGATCAGCCGGGCCCTTTCGATTAATCAGAAAAAGAAATGCCAGCACAATCATTAAAAAGCCAAAATACAGTGAAAAATGATCGGCATTCACAAATTGATTCAGCCATGCTCCCAATATGCTTCCGGGAATGCTGCCCGTTAAAAAAAGTAATCCGATTTTCACGTGAATCCGACCGGTTTTATAATAGGAAATAGTAGATGAGAAAGCCGTGAATACCATCGTAATCAATGATATCCCGACAATCACTTGTGGGGTGGCCCAGGCAAACGCATCTGTATAATGATGCAAAAATAGCATGCTCGGAATTAAAACAACACCACCGCCCAAACCGACAAGACTGCCGGTAAATGCAGCAACAAATGCTACAATGATACAAACCAGATAAATCAATATAATCCCTTCCATCATTGAATGTCCAATTTTATACTAGCACGAGTTGGATTAACATTGTATATTTTAATCTCCTTTCACTATTACTATCGTACCCAGATTTACAAAAGTGGCACGAAAAAACTTAATTTTTTTAATGCCACTTTTATTCAACAACAAACAATTGTAATAGTGAAGGTATACATGAAAAGAGCCCGCCAAGAAGCGAGCTCTTTGACTTTCAGTTTTTTCACTCAGCCGATGGAACCTTCCATTTCCATTTTAATCAGACGGTTCATTTCGACTGCGTATTCCATTGGCAGTTCTTTTGTAAATGGCTCGATGAAGCCCATGACGATCATTTCCGTTGCCTCTTCTTCACCAAGACCTCTGCTCATCAGATAGAAGAGCTGCTCTTCAGACACTTTGGAAACCTTGGCTTCATGCTCCAATGAAATGTTGTCATTGTTTATTTCATTGTACGGAATCGTATCGGATGTCGATTCACTATCCATGATTAACGTGTCACACTCTATGTTCGAACGGGCGTTGGTTGCTTTGCGTCCGAAGTGAACGATTCCACGGTAGGTCACTTTTCCGCCCTGTTTGGAAATCGATTTGGAAACGATACTGGAGGACGTGTTTGGTGCCAGATGGTGCATTTTGGCACCTGCATCCTGATGCTGTCCACGGCCCGCAATTGCGATCGATAATGTGTTGCCGCGAGCACCTTCACCTCTTAGCAGGACAGAAGGATATTTCATCGTCAGTTTGGAACCGATGTTGCCGTCAATCCATTCCATCGTAGCATTTGCGCCTGCTGTTGCACGTTTCGTAACCAGATTATAAACGTTATTGGCCCAGTTTTGGATCGTTGTATAACGGCAATAGGCATCTTTGTGGACAAAGATTTCAACGACCGCACTGTGCAATGAATTCGTTGTGTACACTGGTGCAGTACAGCCTTCCACATAATGTACGGAAGAACCTTCATCCGCAATGATCAGGGTACGTTCAAACTGTCCCATGTTTTCCGAGTTAATCCGGAAGTAGGCTTGAAGCGGTGTTTTGGCTTCGACACCTTTTGGAACATAGATGAATGAACCACCGGACCAAACTGCTGAGTTCAGAGCAGCAAATTTATTATCAGATGGCGGAATGACTTTACCGAAGTATTTTTTGAACAGTTCTTCGTTTTCTTTAAGGGCTGTGTCTGTATCTTTGAAAATGATACCCAGTTCTTCCAAGTCTTCTTTTAAGTTGTGGTAAACAACTTCAGATTCATATTGTGCCGAAACACCTGCCAAGTATTTCTGCTCAGCTTCCGGAATACCCAATTTATCAAACGTCTGTTTGATTTCATCAGGTACTTCATCCCATGTTCTGCCCTGATGCTCTGACGGTTTGACATAGTAGACAATTTCGTCAAAGTCAAGTTCGGACAGGTCTCCGCCCCATTGCGGCATTGGCTTTTTATAAAATTGTTCCAATGCTTTCAGGCGATAATCGAGCATCCATTGGGGTTCTTCTTTCATTCGTGAGATTTCTTCAACAACTTCACGTGTCAACCCTTTTCCGGAACGAAATACCGAAACGTCTTTATCATGAAAGCCATATTTGTACTCTCCCATATCTGGCATTTGTTTTGCCATGAAAATACCTCCTTAAAAGTGTTATACCATTGGCTGCTTACTCTTCTTTAACACCTTTTTCCATTGCCTTCCAAGCCAGGGTTGCACATTTGATCCGCGCCGGGAATTGGGAAACTCCCTGCAATGCTTCGACATCTCCCATATCCATGTCCGCTGTATCCACATCTTCCCCAAGCATCATTTCCGAAAAAGCTTTAGACATGTTTAATGCGTCATCAAGATTTTTTCCTTTGATGGCCTGGGTCATCATTGATGCTGACGACATGCTAATGGAGCATCCCTCACCGGTAAATTTGGCATCCTGAACAACGCCATCTTCCACCTGCAACTGAAGCTGGATCCGGTCACCGCATGTCGGATTATTCATATCAATCGTCAGCGCGTCCCCTTCAACAGAACCCTTGTTTCTCGGATTTTTATAATGATCCATGATCACCTGTCTGTACAGCGTATCAAGGTTGCTAAAAGACATCGCCAAAATACTCCTTCGTTTTCAAAAGTCCAGCAACTAACCGGTCAACGTCTTCTTCTGTGTTATACAAATAAAAGCTTGCCCGTGCTGTTGCACTTACTTCCAGCCATTTCATCAAAGGCTGTGCACAATGGTGACCAGCGCGGACGGCAATACCTTCTGCGTCGAGAACTGTAGCCGCGTCATGGGGGTGGACATCATCCAGGTTAAATGTAACCAAAGCCGCACGTTTTTCCGGTCCATAAACGCTTATACCATCTATTGTACGTAATTTTTCCATGGTATAATCAGCTAATTTCTGTTCATGTGCTGTAATATTGTCCAATCCAATTTCATTCAAAAAATCAATAGCTGCAGCCAGACCGACAGCACCAGCGATAATTGGCGTTCCACCTTCAAATTTCCACGGGAGTTCTTTCCATGTTGAATCATAAAGGTTCACCAAGTCAATCATCTCACCGCCGAATTCGACAGGTTCCATTTCTTCGAGAAGTTCCTGTTTGCCATACAATACCCCGATACCAGTCGGCGCACACATTTTATGACCAGAAAACGCATAAAAATCACAATTCAGGTCGTTGACGTCAACTTTCATATGTGGTGCACCCTGCGCGCCATCAACGACCATTACAGCGTCGTTTTCATGAGCTATATCCGTTATTTCCTTAATCGGGTTGACTGTCCCAAGCACGTTCGATACGTGCGTCATGGCGACCATTTTAGTATTTTTGGTTACCGTTTCACGGACATCATCCAATGAAACCGTGCCATCATGCTGTAATGGTATATATTTCAATGCTGCCCCGGTCGCTTTTGCCGCCTGCTGCCAGGGGATCAGATTACTGTGATGTTCCATAGGGGTAATCACAATTTCGTCCCCTTCTTTCAGCTTGGCACGTGCATAGCTGTAAGCAACCGTATTAATCGATGTTGTCGTACCACGGGTGAAAATTACCTCGGCCGTACTGTTAGCGTTTATGAATTTGCGCACTTTTTCACGGGCACCTTCATATTGATCAGTTGCCCTTGAACCTAATGTGTGGACACCGCGATGCACATTGGAGTTATTCTCCCTATAATAGGCATCAACAGCATCAATCACCTGCTGTGGCTTCTGGGATGTTGCGGATGAATCCAGGTATACCAGGGGGTGCCCATTCACTTTTTGATGTAAAATCGGAAACTGCTCCCGTATGGCTTTTACATCCATCAGTATACCTTCCTTTCAATAACCTGCCTTAGCTGCGCTTTAACGGATTCAATCGGCAGCTGGTTCACCACCGGAGCCAGGAAGCCATGAATAACAAGACGTTCAGCCTCATTTTGGGAAATGCCCCGGCTCATCAAATAATACAATTGAAGCGGATCAACACGGCCGACTGAAGCTGCGTGACCTGCTGTAACATCATCTTCATCAATCAGCAGAATCGGGTTGGCATCCCCGCGTGCTTTTTCACTTAACATCAGTACGCGTGATTCTTGTTCAGCATTCGATTTAGATGCGCCATGCTCAATTTTACCGATTCCGTTAAAAATGGACGTAGCCTTATCTTTCATGACACCGTGCTGTAAAATATGCCCTTCTGATTCTTTGCCGAAATGGACAATATTCGCTGTAAAGTTTTGTGACTGCTGACCACGGCCGACAGAAACCGTTTTGGCATTGGATACTGAATTTTCACCAACCAGATGTGTCACATTTTCGGAAACCGTGTTGCCGTCATTCATTTGTCCCAATGCCCATTCAATTCGTGCATCACGGTAGGCAACGCCACGACGGTTCATATACGTCGTTGTTCCCTCAGCAAAATTATCAACCGCCCCAAAGGAAATTTGAGCATTATTATGGGCAATCACTTCCGTCACGATATTGGCTACCGTTTCCTGCTCATGATTTTGAGAAAAGTAGTTTTCCACGTAAGTCAATGAACTGTTATCGTCCGCTACGACCAACACATGATTGAACATGGCTGTTTTCGGATCTTCCTGCCAGAAAATAACCTGGAGCGGTTCTTCCAGCTGAACATTTTTAGGAACGTATACGAAAACACCACCATTCATGAGTGCGGCGTGAAGTGCCGTGAGTCGGTGTTCATCAACAGATACGGCATCTTTCATATAGTAACGCTTTACCAAATCTTCATGTTCGCTGAGTGCAGTAAAGATGTCGGTGAAAATAACACCTTTTTCTTCAAGCTCTTTATTCAATGATGCATATGCAACCGTATGATTGCGTTGAATCAAAAGGTTTTCCTGCGTATGTTCCTCATCAAGAAAATCCTGTATGTCTTCAGGCAACTTATCCATTGAAGCAATCTTTTCGCCTTTCGCTGCATCATGTTTGAACGTACTGAAATTCCACTTGGTAATGTTCGTCTTGTCAGGTTTTGGCATTTCCAGAGAATTGGCTCGTTCTAAAGCTTGAAGGCGTAAATCTCGCATCCAATCCGGTTCATTTTTATTTTGAGAAAACTGACTCGTATATTCCTGATCGTATGGCAGTTTTGTTTCGACAGTCATATTACCCCTCCTAGCTTTTAGACTTCTTGCTCGAGTTCATCTTCAATTCCCAGCTCTTCTTTAATCCAGTCATAACCCTCAGCTTCGAGACGCTGTGCCAGTTCCGGCCCGCCGGATTTAACAACACGCCCTTGCATCATAACGTGCACTTTGTCAGGCGTGATATAGTTAAGCAAGCGCTGATAGTGTGTAATGATCAAGCAACCGAATTGCTCATCACGCAATTTGTTGATCCCTTTTGAAACGACTTTTAATGCGTCAATATCCAATCCGGAGTCGATTTCATCCAGAATGGCAATTTCCGGTTTTAAGAGCATTAACTGCAAAATTTCATTACGTTTTTTCTCTCCGCCTGAGAAACCTTCATTCAGATAACGCTGAGCCATGTTTTTGTCAATTTCCAGGTAATCCAGCACGTTATCCATTTCTTTAATGAATTTCATCAGTGAAATCTCATCGCCTTCTTCACGGCGTGCATTAATGGAAGAACGAAGGAAGTCAGATGTTGTAACACCACTGATTTCACTTGGATATTGCATGCCAAGGAAGAGCCCGGCGCGCGCACGCTCATCTACTTCCATTTCCAGAACATCTTCCCCATCAAGGAGTACACTGCCTTCTGTGATTTCATAATGGGGGTGGCCCATGATCGCAGACGCAAGCGTTGATTTGCCAGTTCCGTTCGGTCCCATTACCGCATGGAATTCGCCACCTTTTATCGTAAGGTTAACACCCTTTAATATCTCGTTACCTTCAATTTCAACATGAAGATTCTTTATCTCTAGTGTTGATCCTGCCATATCGATACCTCCAATTACTGTTATTATGTTATTGTTGGAAATGGATATGTAATCATCCATTCTCAATCTATTCTCATTATTATCTTAAATCATTTCGAATGTATTATCAACTCTCAAAGGCTATTCGATATAGATTATTGAAGTCATGTTAGCAATCTTTTTCGTTGAATTGATCCATCGTGAAAAAACGTCTTTTTCAGTAGCTCCGAGGTACGAGCGAGGATGTTCACGGGACATCCAAGGAAAGCGACAAGCGGAATATCCCGAGTAAGCTGCAACCTGCGAGGAGCGTACGCTTCACCGAATCAACCTGCAACGCGACGAGCACCAAGCAAAGCATCCACCGAATAAGCTGCAACGCGACGAGCACGTCTTTTCGGGCTATGGATTAAACAACAATCATACAAAAAAAGTCTTTTCCTTCATTATAATATATCAGGTAAAGTGCGTTAAATATGATCCGTAAACAAAAAAATGCCCGGTTTTCTCTAACCGGACACTGTACAACGTTATATATTTTTGGTTTTCACCTTGCACCATTCATCGTTTTCTTTCAGCAATGCAGCTATTTTTTTCAATTGTTCCGTAACGCTTTCTTTGGAAGTTCCACCGGGGGCCTCACGTGCATTCACCACTGCTTCGGGACTTAATGCCTCAAATATATCCGATTCGACTAATTTTGAAAAAGACTGATATTCTGCCAGCGTTAAATCCAGCAAATATTTATCATGATCAATACAATAAAGCACAATATTTCCGACTGCCTCATGTGATTCCCTGAATGTCATTCCTTTGTCAGTCAGATAATCCGCCAAATCGGTAGCATTGGAATAATCCTGGCTGACCGCCTGATACATCGAGTTTTTTTTGACATGCATTGTTTCGATCATTGGTGCGAATAAGGCGAGAGCTCCTCGTAATGTTTCGGCAGTATCGAACATACCTTCTTTATCTTCCTGCATATCCTTGTTATAGGCAAGCGGCAAACCTTTTAGCGTTGTCAGCATTCCTGTCAGGTGACCATAAATCCTTCCTGTCTTTCCTCGTACTAGTTCTGCCACATCCGGGTTTTTCTTCTGCGGCATCATGCTGCTCCCTGTACAAAAAGCGTCATCCAGTTCAATAAAGTCAAACTCGGCACTGGACCACTGCACCAGTTCCTCACACAGCCTAGATAAATGCATAGCAATCATAGAGGCATTCGATAAAAACTCTAGAACAAAGTCACGATCACTGACAGCATCCAGGCTGTTTTCACAAAGGCCATCAAAGGAAAGCTCCCGAGCAACGTATTCACGATCGATCGGGAAAGTTGTTCCCGCCAGTGCCCCGGCTCCAAGCGGCATTTGATTGACGCGTTTCCAGCTATCGGCGAGCCGATCCACATCACGCTGGAACATAAACGCATAGGCCAGCATATGATGGGACAACAATACAGGCTGTGCCCGCTGCAAATGGGTATAGCCCGGCAGTATCGTGTCCATATTGGTTTCAGCCTGTTTATAAAGCGCTCTCTGGACTTCTGTCAATAATTGAGTCAGTTCTGCAATGGTCTCCCGCAAGTACAGCCGCATATCCAGTGCCACCTGATCATTGCGACTTCTTCCTGTATGCAGTTTCCCGCCAACCGGGCCGATTTCGTCCGTCAGCAGCTTTTCGACATTCATATGAATATCTTCATGTTCTTCACGCAAGACCGTTTCACCATTTTCAATTTTAGAAGCAACAGATTGCAAGCCGTCAGCAATCATATTTGCGTCATCTTCCGGTATGATGCCGCATTTTTTGAGCATTTTGACATGTGCCAGACTTCCCTGGATATCATATTTCGCCAGTTTCTCATCAAAATGAATCGATGCCGTATACTCATCCACTAATTGGTTCGTCGGTTTTGTAAATCTCCCGCCCCATAGCTTCATTAGCTGGATACTTCCTTTTCTGCAATGTCTTTTTTTATCTCTGGCTGCATTTTTTCATGAGATTCGTTGACGGATGAATGCACTTTCGTCGGCAGACCCCAGAGCTTTATGAAACCCTGGGCTGCTTCATGATCAAATGCATCATCGTTGTTATAAGTTGCCAGGTTCAAGTCGTAAAGGGAATGCTGCGACTTACGGCCAACCGTGTGCGTATGACCTTTGAACAATTTCATTTTGACGTTTCCGGATACATACTGCTGGGTTTCGTTCATGAAAGCCTTAAGTGCATCTGTTAACGGTGAATACCACAGACCATCATAAACCATTTGCGAAAATTTCTGTTCGACGGACGGCTTAAACCGAGAAGTTTCGCGAGTTAATGTCAGTGACTCCAGCTCCTGATGAGCCGCCAGCAGGACAGTTGCTGCTGGTGCTTCATAAATTTCCCTCGATTTAATACCGACAAGACGGTTTTCGACATGATCAATCCGTCCGACGCCATGCTTGCCCGCTATTTTGTTTAACGATAAAATCAGTTCATCCAGTGGCAGCTTTTTTCCATCCAGTGCAACCGGCTTACCCTGATGAAACGTGATTTCAATAACTTCCGGTTCATCAGGGGCATCGGTCGGATCCACTGTCAGATCATAGGCATCTTTCGGCGGTTCAGTCCAAGGGTCCTCTAAAATGCCGCATTCATTACTGCGTCCCCATAAATTTTCATCAATGCTGTACGGACTGTCCACATCAACCGGAATCGGGATATGATGCTCTTTTGCAAATGCAATTTCTTCTTCCCGTGACATCGACCATTCTCTTACGGGGGCCACAACATCGAGATTCGGGTTCAATCCGGAAAACGCAACATCAAACCGGACCTGATCATTGCCTTTTCCGGTACATCCATGGGCGACAGCTGATGCACCTTCCTTCTCTGCAATATCAACAAGCAGTTTGGCGATGAGTGGTCTCGACAGGGCAGAAATCAGCGGATACTTTCCTTCATATAATAAATGGGCCTGCAATGCCGGTAAGACATATTCATTGGCGAACAATGATTTGGCATCGACTACATATGACTTTATTGCACCGACGTCAAGCGCTTTTTTCTTAACAAATTCCAGGTCCTTGCCTTCACCGACATCAATTGCTGCAGCAATCACATCATAACCATATTTATCCTGCAGCCATTTGACGGCAACAGATGTATCCAGCCCTCCTGAATATGCGAGTACAATTTTTTCTTTACTCATATTATCCTCTCCCTATAAATGATTTTATGTTCAACGATGGAAAAACTCGACATGGAGCCTCGTTCTAGATCGAGTGCCGGAATTTTTTCTTATAAGGTCAACCATGATAATTACTTTTCTGACGCTGAGAAATCAGCTGGATTATTTTTGGCCCATCAGTACTGTCATCAGCGCTTTCTGGGCATGCAACCTGTTTTCTGCTTGCTGAAACACAACCGATTGACTTCCATCCATGACATCAGCAGTCACTTCTTCACCCCTGTGAGCCGGCAAACAGTGCATGAAAATGGCATCGGGATTCGCTAATGATAAAAGTTCAGCGTTTACCTGAAAACCGGAGAACGCTTGTATTCTTGCGGATTGTTCCGCTTCCTGCCCCATACTCGCCCAGACATCAGTATAAATCACATCAGCCTTCCGGACAGCAGCATGAGGATCTGGCGTCATTTCCACGCTGCTTCCTGAATGGCTTGCGATTTGTTGAGCCTCTTTGACTATGGAACTGTTAGGCTGGTAATGACCTGGTGCAGCAATGCTGATATGCATGCCGGTCATGGCCGCTCCAATCAGCAGTGAATGTGCCATATTGTTGCCATCACCGACATAAGCAACTTTCACACCTTGCAATCCGCCTTTTATTTCCTGGATTGTCAGCAGATCAGCGAGCACCTGACAAGGATGGTACATATCTGTCAGCCCATTAATAACCGGAATCATAGCATTTTCAGCGAATTCTTCCAGCACATTCTGCGAAAACGAACGGATCATGACCGCATCAACATATCCTGACAAGACTTTTGCTGTATCCGCTGTCGTCTCGCCTCTCCCTAATTGCATATGATCTGCATTTAGGAAAATACCCGTACCCCCCAGCTGAAAAATACCTGCTTCAAAGGAAACGCGTGTTCTCGTTGATGCCTTTTCAAACAGCATACCAAGCGTTTTTCCTTTGAGAGGCTGTTCTTGTTTCCCCGATTTGTAATGCTTTTTCATCTGTTGAGCCAGCTGCAGCAAATAAAACAGTTCGGTTTCAGTAAAATCGCCAAGTTTTAAAAAGTCTTTCCCTTTCAGATGGTGACCGGTAAGATACGTTTCAGTTTTCATCACATCACATGCTCCTTTCTTCGATTCAATCCCCGCTTCGTATGCAAATATTCATTTATTGGAACAGGTGCTTCCTTTGCCTGTAGGGACGCCTCCAAATAGGCCAAGAGTGTTTCGGCCGATGTGAGACACGTCATATTCATCGCGAGCGCATCCATCCTCAGCCGTGTGTGATCATCCGCCAGAAACGATTTTTGAGTATCACAAACGAGTTCAAAGCCATTTTCCGAGCAAGCTGTACGAGCTTCCGAAATACCCATTTCACAATCAACATCAACACCTGCTTTGCCAAGTGCAGCAGCTGTTTCCGAATCTGCTGTAATCGGGACGGGCAAGTCTGAAAGCAAGGACAGCAGTTTGTGTGGCAGCCCGGCAACTGATGGCCCAAATGATAGATAAACTGACTTTTGAGTTGTCATATCCAATAGACTGCCTTCAGTCCAGCCGCACGCTTTTGCCAATGCCTGACTGACAGTCGTTCCCAATCCGATAGTTTCCCCGGTTGATTGCATCTCCGGCCCCAAATACGGATCGGCTCCCGGAAGTTTTGCAGATGAAAAGATGGGCATTTTGACAGCATAATACGGAATGTCATCATGCAGACCAAGTTTCCATGACTGTCCTTTCAACGACGCCCCCATTTGCACCCGAACAGCCAGGTCAATCAGCGGAACACCGGTGACCTTGCTGGCAATCGGAACTGTCCGTGATGCACGCGGATTAACCTCCAGTACATATAATTCCTCTCTGTCTTCACTGAGGACAAACTGGATATTGACCATGCCTTTCAGATTCAATGCCGATGAGATTGATGTTGTGTATGTTTCAATCAGCTGCTTTTGCCAGCCGGCGATATCCGGGGCCGGAAAAACCGCGATACTGTCACCCGAATGGACGCCCGCCTTTTCAATATGCTGAAACACACCGGGAATCAGTATGTCTTTGCCGTCACAGACAGCATCAACCTCAAACTCATGGCCTGGAATAAAGCGGTCGATCAGCAGCGGGAAAACAGCTGATACAGGCGCTTCTGATTTCAGTCCGTTTAAATAGGTTGTCAGTTCTGATTCATCATGCAGAACGACCATCCCGCTTCCGCCTATAACATAGGAAGGGCGCACCAAAACCGGATAACCTATTTCAGCAGCTGTACTGACGGCTTCATATAGATCTGTCACCATTTTGCCGGGAATATGTGGAATCTCCAGCTTTTGCAGCAGCTGATAAAACGCATCACGATCTTCAGCAGCGTTGATTGCTGAAATTGAAGTGCCATACACATGAACATCAGACCGGCTTAATTCCTCTGCAAGATTGATCGCTGTCTGCCCGCCGAATTGCACCATTACACCGTCTGCTTTTTCATTTTGCATAACAGCTAATACATCCTCCGCTGTCAACGGTTCAAAGTAAAGGTGATCGGCTGTATTAAAATCTGTGCTGACGGTTTCCGGATTATTGTTGATGACAATGGCTTTGACACCCTGATACTGCAATGACATCGCCGCATGAACGGAACAGTAGTCAAACTCAACGCCTTGACCAATCCTGATTGGGCCTGCCCCCAGGACGACAATCTTTTGACCCTCAAGCGGCATTGTTTCATTTACTTCATTCCACGTACTGTAAAAATAGCCCGTTTCCACCGAAAATTCTGCCGCACATGTGTCAACCGTCTTATAGGAAGGAGCTATTCCCAAATCGCTATACTGTTCCCGTACCGCACGGACGTCCTTTTGTAGAATAGAGGCCAGTGTCTTGTCGGAAAAGCCCATTGTTTTCGCCTTTTTCCATTCGTCCTGGCTGATGACATCAAGTTTTTTTCCTGTCAATTGTTTCTCCACATCCGTCATGGCGGCTATTTCATTCAAGAAAAACCGGTTGATTCCTGTCAATTCATGTATGCCATCAAGTGAATAACCACGCCTGATAGCTTCTGCTGTCACAAATAGCCGCTCATCTGTTGCTTTAATAAGAGCCTTTTCAATGGCTTCATTCGTCCAATCCTTCAGCCAAGGAAGATGATCCATGCCCAAGTCCAGTGACTGAATCGCTTTATTCAATGCAGCCGGAAAATTACGTGCAAGTGCCATCACTTCGCCCGTAGCCTTCATTTGAGTTCCCAGTGTTCTGTCAACATTCCTGAATTTGTCTAATGGCCAACGCGGTACTTTGACAGCAATATAGTCAAGTGCCGGTTCAAAACTTGCATACGTATTGCCTGTTATCGGATTGACCAATTCATCCAAATAGTAGCCCACGGCTATTTTGGCGGCAATTCTGGCAATCGGATAACCAGTCGCTTTTGAGGCAAGTGCACTGGAACGGCTGACCCGTGGATTGACCTCGATAATGACATACTCATCACTCTCCGGATTCAGAGCAAATTGGATATTGCACCCGCCAACCACACCGAGCTCCCGTATCACGTTACAGGAAACAGTGCGGAGCATTTGATACTGCCGGTCATTCAATGTCTGTGAAGGCGCGACGACAATACTGTCCCCCGTATGGATGCCGGCCGGATCAATATTTTCCATATTACAAACGATGATACATGTATCATTGGCATCCCTAATGACTTCATATTCAATTTCTTTCCAGCCTTTGATGCTTTGTTCAACAAGCACTTGGGCAACCGGACTCACGTCAAGTCCATGCTTTATCGCGGATATCAGTTCCTGTTCATTTTCGGCTATCCCGCCACCGGCACCGCCTAATGTATATGCCGGCCTGACGATAACCGGAAATCCTGCCTTCTCGGAAAAAGCGACCGCCTCTTCCACCGAAGTTACAGATAAACTTTCCGGAACAGGTTGACCGATCGTTTTCATCATCGATTTGAAAATATCACGATCTTCTCCTTTTTGGATCGTATTCAGCGGGGTTCCCAGCAGTTCTACATCATACTGTTCCAACACACCCGCTTCGGACAATGACACTGCCAGATTCAAACCCGTTTGTCCGCCAAGTGTCGGCAATATCCCTTCAGGTCGTTCCTTTTGGATAATGGAGGTGAGCGATTCCAGTGTCAATGGCTCGAAATATACGCGATCGGCAGTTGTATGATCAGTCATGATGGTTGCCGGATTATTGTTGACGAGGATCACCTCAACCCCTTCTTCTTTTAATGCGAGGCAAGCCTGTGTTCCCGAATAATCAAATTCAGCCGCCTGCCCAATAATGATCGGACCTGACCCGATCACAAGAACTTTCCGGATGTACTGCAGTTTAGGCATACTGTGCCTCCCTTTTTAGTATCGTGCTGAAAAATTCTTCAAAAATGGTGTGCGCATCACTTGGTCCAGGGTGTGCCTCCGGATGGAATTGCACAGTCACAACCGGCTTTTGTCTGTGCTTAAGTCCTTCAATCGATGCATCATTTATATTGATATATGAAATGTCCCAGATTGTTTTATCAATCGTTTCATCATCAACCACATATCCGTGGTTTTGAGACGTTATCATGACCTTACCCTGTGCCGTATTTCTGACTGGGTGATTACTGCCACGGTGACCGTATGGGAGACGTTTTGTCGCAGCCCCGTATGCTGATGCTATCAGCTGATGACCGAGACAGATCCCTAAAACGGGATAGCATTCGGCTATCGTTTTTATATTCCCCGCCAAATGGGATAGACTTTCCGGGTCACCTGGTCCGTTACTGAGGATAACGGCATCAGGATGAAGCTCCTTTATAGTTCCCGAAGGCGTATCGTAAGGAACGACTGTCACATCACAGCCAAGTGATTTCAATGTTCTCGTAATCGACTGTTTATAACCGAAATCCCATAAGACAACATGACAGTTAGATGAACCGGCATAATTACTGTTTGCCTTGAGTGGCGTGATACGTTGAACTGAAACGTTATTCACAATGTCCCGGGCAACTGCCAATTTGGTTGGAAAATCTTGCTTATCTGATGTTATTTTGCCGTAAACTTCCCCATTTTTGCGTATAATGCGGGTCACTGCCCGTGTATCAATATCGTATAATACGGGAATTCCATGCTTTATAGCCATTTCTTCCAATGTATCGCGCAATTGATAATGATCTGGATGGTGACTGGGATGTGCGATAACCAACCCATTTAAAAATGGCTTGATACTTTCATTATCCACATGGTTAAAACCGTAATTGCCGATCAGCGGATAAGTCATGGTGATAATCTGGCCTGCATAAGAGGGGTCGGTCATGACTTCCTGATAACCTGTCATAGATGTATTAAAAACAAGTTCACCCTCCGTTGCCTGCTCTGATCCAAGCCACTTCCCCTCCAGGACATCACCCGTGCTCAGCAGAAGATAGCCTGTTTTTTCCTTCATATCATCACTCCAATCTAGTGTGCAGCATCTGTATTACATGTATAAAAATAAAATATTGTTGTATTATTATGCATTATATTTTATATTAATGCAATAACTTTAGTGAAAATTTTTTCGCTGACATTAAAAAATACGAACCAGATGATGGTCCGTATATTCATATGCATATCCTTTTTTGACGATCATTATCCGGTAAATACTAAACTGCTTTTACTCTATTTTCGAGCCGGCCGATGTTTTCAATCTCCAATGCTGTGATATCCCCATCCTTTAAATACTGAGGCGGCTTCATTCCCATGCCGACTCCCTCAGGTGTACCCGTCATGATGATGTCTCCCGGATTTAAGGTGATTAGCTCTGAAATGAATTCAATCAGAAAAGGGATAGTAAAAATGAGCTGTTCAGTCGTTGCGGATTGCCGTTCTTCTCCATTGACAGTTGAACGTATTGCTAAATGGCCTGGATCCCCCATTTCATCAGCGGTCACAACCCACGGGCCGATGGGTGTCGTGCGATCCAGGGTTTTTCCCTGCAGCCATTGCGGTGTCCGCTTTTGCAGATCACGAGCTGAAATGTCATTGCCAATGGTATAACCGGCAATATAATCAAGTGCTTTCTCCCGTTTTACATGTGATGCTTCTTTTCCGATGACTGCTGTAAGCTCAGCTTCATAATCCAGATTTTTAGCTTTCTCCGATTTTTCAATCAGAGCTTCAGGGCCAATCAGCGCATTCGCAAATTTGGCGAACAGCACCGGATATTCTGGAACATTGCTATGCATTTCTGCCGCATGCGCTGCATAATTTTTTCCGACACATATGATTTTGGACGGAGACGGGATTGGGGGACCAAGATAGACCTCCCCTCGCTGGAAGCTGATATCTTCCACATCATTCGCTTTTGCAAATGCCAGGACATCTTGTGCCTGTTCGATCACTCGATCGCCTGCTGCGAAAAATTGTGTTGGATCAGCAGGGAAAAGGGTTTCCGCAGCATTTGCGGAATCAATATTATCCGCGGCTTGTTGTAATTTTCGCCACGTTTCCTGCAAATCGACTATCTTTTCGCCAAGCATAAAGCCCATCCTTAATGGTCCAGGACTTCCTTTTATTTTGTAGCTCAATAATTTCATGTCAAGTACCTCCCTGTAAGATCACGATTCTTTTTTTACCAAATTAATTATCTAAGTATGTATTCTATTTCAGGGACAGATAATCCTTTTATTCGGATGAATTTAATGGTGTCACATCATCATAAAAAATCCGGTCCCCTTCCTCCAGAAGAGGTACCGGATTTTTATTTATCATGTTTTAATGTTACTATCAATTTTTGCTACCATCCGTTTGCACTGCTCGTATTCTTGCTGTCGCCTTTTTTCCACGGCTATGCGGTTATTCAGTTTCCGTTTGTACTCTACATAACCCATTTTGTGCGATTGCTGCATCGCCTTCTCCATCTCAAGCGTATAGTGCATTTTTATTCCACTATGAATAGTGAACCATCCTTTCGTTTATTACAATACCAAGGATATCATATCAACGATTATCGAAACAAAAAGCATATGACCTTTTCAAAGCGGAAGAAAGCATACATAAAATACTCTAATCGGTTCAGCAACATCTCATTAAAACATAGAACGAATTACTGTCATTTTCTTTAAAATGACTCATCGTCAGGTTCGTATGTTAATACAAACAGTGTTTTAGCATAAAAAAGAATGACCATAAGTTAACCCCCGGTTCCCCGGCAAAATAAATTAATTACTGAACAACTTTTTCAAGAACGTCTAAATTAGATTCCATTAAAGAAAAGTAATCCGCATCATTTTCAATATCTTCTTCGGTTAATACAGACAAATTATGAATTTGAAGTGTTTCAGCATTAATTTCTTTCTGAATTGTCTTGGCAACCTTGTTAGATACGTTTTACTCAAAAATAACGATTTCAGATTATACTCTTCTGCAACATCAACAATCTCAGTCAATTGTTTTGAGACGGTTCCTCACTCGGTGAAAGCCCACTTATAGGTCTTTGATTAATGTCATACCGTTTTTCCCAATACCCATAAGCTGCATGTGAAACAATAACTTCCTTATTTTCATTCTCTTTCAATGTTTCTTTAAACGTTTCATCCAGAGCAGCTAAATTCTCTTTAAGTTCCTCAAAGTTATCTTGATATAAATTCTCATGTTCAGGACGTAATTCAATTAAATGTTCTTTTATAATGTCAGCCACTTCAATTATCCTTAATGGATCTAACCAAATATGCGGATCCTTATCGCCATAATGGTGGTGATGGTCATGTTCATCTCCATGCTCGCCTGAATCATGCTCATCTGAATAGTGCTCATCCCCATACTCGCCTGAGTCATGCTCGTGATCATGTTCATCCCCATGTTCATGACGGTGCGAGTGACTGGCTTTGGCAAAAAGATCCTCATGCTTGCCAATTTCTAATAACTGAACATCTTCAGATGAAAGTGCATCAGCTGCACTTTCTGCAAAACCTTCATATTTGATCCTAAATAAATAAATGAATCTCCATCAGCAATTTCAGACATTTCTTTAGATGTAGGCTCATATGTATGGGCATCTACCCCAGGCGGATAAATTGTTTCTGCATCAACCGTTTCACCGCCGATGTGTTCTACCGTAAATTGAAATGGGTATATCGTTGTATACACAGTAATTATTGAATCTCCATCACTACCCTCGTTTTCTGATGTATCTCGATCAGACGATGAACAGCCGATGGTAAATAATACAACAAATAAGAATGCAAAACAGTACTTGAAAAATTTCATCTTTTTCCCTCCAAATTATAATGTGGTTAAGCATTTATAAATCGTAATCATTACGATTTATAAATAAGTTTATCGTAGCCATTACGATTTGTAAATAGTAATGGTTACGATTTATGATATTATTTTCATGTATCACTTCATTCAGACAAACACGCCTGGATAAACTATTGCGAATGATCTATTACTGGATTTTATTCATAACGATATCAGAATGCCTTGCTGTATCAAGAACAATATAAGTCCATAATGTCATGCACAAATGCAGATCGATGTATTGCGAATCGGGCCGATCATGATAACTGCCGAGCATTATAAACACGAGATATACACATACCACGAATGGCATAAAAAAATTGCTTCCAATTAAATGAGAGACAATTTTAATGCTTTATTTCTAGGAATAGAATCAATATTATTTTTATGCGGCACTTTAGCCATTTTTTGGGGACTGTATATACTGTTTGTCAGAATTGAAGCCTATTTTCGTTACATTGATAGCCGAATGTTCTAAATGCGCTAAAATTCGCTGAAAATAAATTACTCAGGTGCACCATCCACTGGAACAACGGCACCATCAAATTCTTCCAAAATGAAGTCCTGGATTTCTTCAGAGTGCAGTACATCTACCAGCTTATTCAATGCTTCGTTGTCCTCATCACCCTTGTTTACAGCCACCACATTTACGTATGGAGACTCCTCGCCTTCCAGAATGAGTGCATCCTCCATCGGATTTAAATCTGCTCCTATAGCGTAGTTTGTGTTGATGGCAACAAGTGTGTTTTCTTCTGTCTCGTACAATTCAGGCAAATAGGCTGCATCATAATCATAAGAGAATGTTAAATTTTTCGGGTTTTCCACGATATCTTCCGGAGTCGCGTCAACCTTATCAACATTCTCATCCAATTGAATCAGGCCTTCACGCTCAAGTAATGAAAGAACACGGCCATGATCAGCAACGGATCGGCTCATCAATACTTCCGTACCTTCTGGGACTTCATCAAGACTGTTGAAATCCTTGGAGTAGATACCCATCGGTTCGATATGAATGCCGCCAATATGTGTGAAGTCATAGCCAACTTCTTCAATTTGCTGTTCTAAATACGGGATATGCTGAAAATAGTTCGCGTCAATTTCACCACTCTCCAGTGCATCATTCGGCAGTACGTAATCCTCAAACTCCTCAACCGTTAATGTAATACCTTCTTCCTCAAGAAGCGGTTTAGCTTCTTCCAGAATGATCGCATGCGGGGTACTGGAAGCACCAACTTTGATTTCGTCGGTATCCCCTTCACCGGAAGTTCCGCATGCTGCCAATAAAAGAACCGATAATGCTGCTAAAAACATGAATAATTTCCTCATATGAATCCTCTCCTTATCGTTTATCCAATTTGTTCGAAATAAAATCGCCAATGAATTGGAATAAAAATACAATGAGTACAATAAATACGGTACAAATAAATACGACATCAAATTCACGGCGCTGGAACCCGAAGAAGTATGCATAATTTCCAAGTCCGCCAGCACCAATTACACCAGCCATGGCCGTATAACCGATTAATGCAATGGCAGTCACTGTCAGACCCGATATAAGTGCTGGCATCGATTCCGGAAGCAATACCCGTAAAATAATGGTCCGTGTTTTCGCGCCCATTGCCTTTGCTGCTTCTATGACACCTTTATCAACTTCCTTTAAGGCAATCTCAACGAGTCGTCCGTAAAATGGTGCCGATCCGATGATTAAAGCAGGCAATGCCGCATTCGGGCCACGGATCGTGCCAATCAGAAAATCCGTAAACGGGAACAATAGCAAAATCAAGATAATGAAAGGGATAGCCCGGAAAATGTTGACAATCGATGCTACGATAAAATTCAGTACCTTGTTTTGCCAGATCCCCCCTTTCATTGTCAGGTAGAGGAGCAAACCAAGCAAAATGCCAAAAATAAATGTGCCAATTAAAGCAAGAATCGTCATATAAAACGTTTCGTAAGTCGCCACCCACAAATCCTGCATCTCAATGTTCGGAAGCAGACTATTCCACATCACGGACCACCTCCACTTCTACCGAGGTTTCATCCGCTATATAGGTTACCGCCCGATTGATTTCATCTGCTTGCCCATCAATTTGAACAAATAGTGTGCCATATGCGCCATGCTGCATTTGAGAAATTTTTCCCTGTAAAATATTGATATCAATCTGAAATGTCTTCGCTATATGACTAATAAGTGCCTGGTTTGCCGTCTCGCCGACAAAGTGCAACCGCATAATTTTCCCATTGGCGTACGTGCTGATCAATTGCTCAACACCGTTATCTTCATCGTTTGTTCCCATTACCTGTTCCACAAACTTTTTGGTGACTTGCTGTTTGGGACGTAAAAACACATCCAGAACATCACCTTGCTCGACGATTTTTCCCTCTTCCATGACTGCAACCTGTCTGCAAATTTTACGGATGACGTGCATTTCATGGGTAATCAAAATAATCGTCAGACCTAACCGTTCATTAATATCAACAAGCAAATCGAGAATCGCATTCGTCGTTTCCGGATCAAGTGCTGATGTCGCCTCATCACACAGCAAAACTTTGGGCTTGTTTGCAAGTGCTCTGGCAATCCCGACCCGCTGCTTTTGACCGCCGCTTAACTGTGACGGATAGGCATTTTCACGTCCGGCTAACCCGACAAGCTTGATTAGTTCGAGCACGCGTTTATCCCGTTCACGTTTCGGTACACCTGCGATCTCTAATGGAAAGGCAATATTATCTTTCACTGTCCGAGACCACAGCAGATTAAAATGCTGAAAAATCATCCCGATTTCCTGGCGGGTGACTCGCAGCTGATTCGCAGTTAGAGAAGTTATCTCCTGATCATCGATAACAACGCTTCCGCCGGATGGTTCCTCCAGCCTGTTTAACAGTCTTACAAACGTGCTTTTTCCGGCACCGCTGTAACCTATCACGCCAAATATGTCACCTTCCTGAATATCAAGGGTTAAATCATCTACTGCTGTTATCTGGTTATTCGCTGTTGTAAATATTTTGCTTAAACCCTTAATTGATATCAACGTTATCCTCCTTCATTCACTTGCTATAATGCCCCATTTTTACGGATGTACAGCCATTGAATCTTTCTTTTGCAGAGACTGGGGTCCGGATATTGAGAATCAGCAAATATCCCTTAAAGTGAAACTTCATTCAGCAAGGGGTCATCCCGCTGCATGTTAATTGAACTTATCGGACACTTACAACGCCAGGACGTCGCGTTATGATCGAACTGGCAATTAATCCCATTTGTATATAATCAGCCAGCATAGTCAATATTCTTACCGCTCGTTACATGCGGGATAAACTAGAAAAACGCCTTTCTGCAAGAGAACAGAAAGACGTATATATACTGTCTTTACGTTCTCTTATCTGCCAAAGCATCCGCTCTGCAGGAATTGGCACCTTTCAAACACATTTCGTTTGAGGTTGCCGCGGTTTCACAGGGCCAGCCCCTCCACCGCTCTGGATAAGAGATGATTCGTATTCATTTTAAATCGATAATAAAGATAGTAACACGTTTCGTTTAGGTTGTCAACGTCCTAACTTTTGACAAACAGATCCGGTTTGTATTCCATTAAATAACTGTATATATTTGGAATTGACTTAAAGGCATACACTTTTTCCCTGATTTCGCCACCTTCCTTAATCAAAAGGCAAGGGACACTTTCTATTTTTGTTTCCTGTAAAAAGTCAGAGTTAAGTGATGCATTCATTTCATAGAAGATATCCTGCTGATGGACCGACTCAATTTTATCGAGCATTGTCCGCGCCAGAGCACAGGTACCGCATAATGGTGTATAAATATATAATAGATAACAATCTTCTTTCAACACTTCATCATTTATTTGCTGCAAAATATCACCCTAAATTAGAAAAATCGGATTAACCGCTATTCCTTTTCCGGCTAACTCAGCAGCCAATATATTCTCAGGCGTTGTTGCCACTTCACGAAATTCACTGCTCACATAAATATGCTCCGCATGCGGGAGTTCACGTGACAGCTGGTGACGCAGCTTGATGCCGGGACTGTCCTCGTCAACAAAAATATAGACATCCCGATTGTCCAGGTCATACCTGTCAAGAAGTTCATCAAACTTCTCCACCCCAAGTGTTCCATTTGTACAGACAATTTCAGCATCATCATCTGTGATCACTTTTTTAATTTGTTTTTTATCGGTTAATCCTTCTACAATGATAACTTTTTCTGCGTTATGTGTCATTTATATTGCACTCCTTAGAGAAACAGCCATGTAAAAGGTATAGACATTATTATATGATGTTTTCAATCAATCATCCATATAAAAAAAGCCGACTTTTCTCCTGAAGAGCCAGTCAGCTTTTTCCATTATTTGTTATTCATCTTGATTAATAGCTTCCTCGTATTGTTCTGCCGATAACAATTGATCAACATCTGATGGATTTGACGGCTCGACAACAACCATCCATGCTTTGTCATATGGTGACTCATTGACAAATTCCGGACTGTCTTCAAGCTCCTTGTTGATTTCAACCACTTTCCCGCTGACAGGAGCATATAATTCTGAAACGGTCTTTACGGATTCGACACTTCCAAACGGCTCATCCGCTTCGACTTGATCACCAACTTCTGGCAGCTCCACAAATACAATATCACCAAGTTCATCCTGTGCAAAATCAGTGATGCCAATCCGTACTTTTCCTTCTTCCTTCTTTACCCATTCATGCTCTTCTGTATAATACAAATCTTTCGGTAAGCTCATTTAAAGTCCCTCCATTCAATCATTGCAGATGTTATCTTAACTATACTAGGCCATTGTTCTTTTTGCTAGTATTTTATTTTTGAAGCCAAGTTTCAGTGAACGTTTCTTCCTTGAATCCCACGGTTACTTTTTTACCATCCGTTATAATCGGACGCTTGATCAGCATGCCATCAGAAGCCAGCATTTCTGCCATTTCTTCTGGGCTGGCATCCTTCATTTTATCTTTTATATTCTGCTCACGATACTTTTTTCCGCTTGTATTGAAAAACTTCTTTGCAGGCAAATCACTTTTGGAAATAAAGGAAAGCAGCTGTTCTTTTGTTGGCGGCTCGTCCACTATATGTATACTCGTATAATCGATTTCATGTTCATCCAGCCACTTCTTTGCTTTTTGGCAAGTTCCGCAATTCGGGTACCAGTAAAACGTTAACGCCATGTTCTTCTCTCCTTACTTTTAATAGTCTATATTCATTATAGCAAATATACTGATGAGGGGCGACCGAACTTTATGAGTTTTAGGGGGGATTTGTCGTGTGCTTCGAAGTTTCACAATCGGAAGTCGATGTAATTGTGAACATTTGAGTCAGAATGGGGAACTTCAGCCAATTCAGAAAAAATACTACCAATCTTTATAAAGCTGCCTTACAATGAAAACAGAGATTCAAATCATGGAGGTGGCCAGTATGCGCTATGATAAAAGCCGCAAACCAACTCATGACCTTTTAAAAGAGACCGGGCTCACGTATGATGACTATGCCGCTATCGATGACGGCAACCGGTATGAATTAGCCGGAGGGAAGCTGGAATTGATGAGTCCTGCGCCTTTAGTTAATCATCAAATGATCAGTTTTGAACTGCAGAAAAGATTGTCACAAAGTTGTGAAGGTGACTATATTATTTTATATGCACCGGTTGATCTGATTCTATCAACCGATGAAGTCCGACAGCCGGATATTGTCCTGATTCATCGGGAAAGGAAACATCTTATGCGCAAACGGGGAATTGAAGGGGCTCCTGATCTGGTTATCGAGATTCTTTCGCCGTCAACATTGAAGCGGGATAAGATCGACAAACTGGATATATATGCACGTTACAAAATCCCTGAATATTGGATTGTAGAACCGAACACTGGCATGCTAGAGCAATATATCCTAATCGGCCATCAGTATGACATTAGCAACGTCTTCTACGACGATGAACCGATCTCCTCTCCGAATATGACGTGTGTATCGTTTGCGATGAAAGATATTATGGACAATGTCCCAGAATTGAAAGATTAGCTCAGGTGGACGAACCGAATATATGGTTTAAGTTCGGGGTATTTATCATGAACATCGAACATTCCCTTGTAACTTCGGGATGTTCCGGATCGCCGTCGATAAAATGGCAAAAATCCCCCGGACCTACCTTTAAACAAGCCCGGGGATGCTTTCTGCCTGTCTTAATCAGACAACATATTTTTCTTCCTCAATGATTTTCGCGGCGATCTCGCGTTTTTTAGCAATTACATTTGTCGGTGTATGGCGAGTCAGCTTACGCAATGATGACAGCATCATTCTTAGTTTATCGCCTTCCTCAACGGCGATGAGCGATTCTTTTGCATCTGCTTCAATGCGGTTGAAGGCTTCCTGCACATATACTTGTGTGTAAAGAAGTTTTTGCTTGTGTTTATTCTCCCCGTCTTGGTTGATCGCTTTTGCCGTACGCAGAATAGCTGATTCCATATTGTAAACTTCATTCACCATATCCGCCAGATTCACCGAAATTTCCTGCTCGTTTTCCAGTTTTTGCTGATATTTTTGAGCAGCCAGACCTGCACCAAGCAATATCATTTTCTTGGCATTTTTAAGCAGATATTTTTCCTGCTCCAACTTACCCTCTCCGACTTCTTCCGGCATCATCATCATGAGTTCTTCCTGCAGGTTTTGTGCCTGCTGCAGAAGCGGCAATTCACCTTTCATGGCTTTTTTCAACAGCGTGCCCGGCACAAGCAAACGGTTGATTTCATTTGTACCTTCAAAAATGCGATTGATGCGTGAATCACGGTACATTCTGGCCACTTCATATTCCTCCATGAAACCATAGCCGCCGTGAAGCTGAACTGCTTCATCAACAACATAATCCAAGCACTCTGTTGCAGAGTATTTATTCATGGAACATTCAATCTGATACTCGGCAATCGCTTTTGCCACTTCCTTGCCATTCTTCAATTGTTCATCTGTCAATGAGCCCATCCGCTGTTCAAAGAGACCAACTGTACGGTAAACAGCACTTTCGTTTGCATATGTTCTGGCCCCCATCGTTGCCAGTTTCTCCTGTGTCAGTGAAAAACTGGAGATGGGTGTATTGAATTGCTTACGTTCGTTAACATATTTCGTTGCGACTTCAATACCGCGTTTAGAGCCGCCGACACCCCCAATGGCTAATTTATAACGCCCAACATTCAGTATATTGAAGGCGATTTTATGCCCTTTTCCTTTCTCGCCCAATAGATTTTCCACGGGTACTTCTGCATCTTCCAAAATCAATGTGCGGGTTGAAGAACTTTTAATTCCCACTTTCTTTTCTTCCGGACCAGTCGATACGCCCGGGAAGTCACGCTCGACAATAAATGCCGTGAAGTGCTCTCCGTCAATTTTAGCGTATACAATGAACACATCCGCAAACGCTGAGTTGGTAATCCATTGTTTTTCACCATTTAAAATGTAATGGGTACCAGCTTCATTCAATTTAGCCGTTGTTTTGGCACTCAAAGCATCTGAACCTGAGCTTGGCTCTGTCAGCGCATAAGCAGCAAGCATTTCTCCCGTTGCCAGCTTCGGTAAATATTTCTCCTTCTGTTGGTCACTCCCGAAAAATACAATTGGCAAAGAGCCGATGCCGACATGTCCGCCATGTGTTATCGAAAAGCCACCAGCATGTGAGAAATTCTCAGTAATTAATGACGAGCTGATTTTATCAAGCCCAAGGCCGCCATATTCTTCCGGAACATCAGCACCAAGCAGTCCCAGCTCTCCTGCTTTTTTGAGCAGATCGACGGAATACTCAAATTCATGGTTTTCAAGATGATCAATTTTCGGTAAAACTTCGCCATCAACAAAATCTTCGGTAGTCTTGGCGATCATCTTATGCTCTTCTGTAAAATCTTCGGGAGTTACCACATCGTCGGCTGTGAGATCTTCTGTTAAAAATCCGCCACCTTTAAACAGTTTTTCTTTTGTTTCACTCATGTGAATCGTTCCTTTCTATTTTGGAATTGTTAAATTTATCCGGATGATTTGCACTTTTCAGCTTCGCAAATCTGCCACATGTTAGGCTGAACTTAAGTAATTTCATTGTGCACTTTATCATGTTGTTGTGAACTTTAGCGATCCTCTATCGAACTTTAACGTTTTTCACTTTTTGAGGCTTATCAGCGATCCAAAGTACACTTATATTTACATCAGTTCAAACACACCTGCTGCACCCATACCACCGCCGATACACATCGTGACGACACCATACTGCACATTGCGGCGCTTCATTTCATGAATGAGGCTCAGCGTCAGTTTCGTTCCAGTCATGCCAAGCGGATGGCCTAGGGCAATTGCACCGCCGTTAACATTGACAATTTCCGGATCCAGATCAAGCGCCTGAATGACGCGGACAGACTGTGACGCGAATGCTTCGTTCAGTTCAATCAGGCCAACATCAGACAGTTTCAATCCAGCGATTTTCAATGCCTTTGGAACTGCTTCAACCGGGCCTACTCCCATAATTTCCGGTTCCACACCTGCCACAGCAAATGAACGGAATTTGGCGAGCGGCTTCAGTCCTTCTGAATCCGCTTTTTCACGGTCCATGACCAGAACAGAGCCGGCACCATCACTCATTTGTGACGCGTTACCTGCTGTCACCAATCCGGCGGCGGAAAATGCCGGCTTCAATTTACCAAGAATGTCTTTGGTTGTTTCCGGCCGTACACCTTCATCGATCTCAAACATGGACGTTTTCTCTTCAACTTTATTTTTTTCCCCGATCACCCGCTCTGTCACTTTGACCGGGACAATTTCATCTTTGAACTTCCCTTCTTCAAGTGCTTCTGCGGCACGCTGATGACTGCGAACAGCAAATTCATCCTGATCATCACGTGAAATGTCAAACCTGTTGGCGACTTCTTCAGCCGTATGCCCCATTTGCATATAATAGCCTGATGCATGCTGGACAAGTTTCGAATTTGGCTTGATCACATGGCCGCCCATTGGGATCAGACTCATGGACTCTGCTCCACCGGCGATGATCGTATCACTTGCCCCAATCATGATACGTTCTGCCGCATACGCGATGCTTTGCAGTCCTGATGAACAGTAGCGGTTGATTGTGATACCGGGTACATCTTTGTTAAGTCCTGCAAGCCCGGCAATGTTTCGCGCCATGTTCATGCCCTGCTCTGCTTCCGGCATCGCACAGCCAATAATGACGTCATCGATATTACCGTCATAATCATCTGCCCGTTTCAACGTTTCCTTTATTGTCAATGCTGCCAGATCATCCGGCCTTGTATTGGCCAGTGACCCTTTGTTCGCCTTTCCCACAGGGGTTCTTGCACCCGCAACAATTACTGCTTCCTTCACGTTTTCTCCCCCTCTTCTCATTAGTTACGCAATGGTTTTCCTTTTAAGAGCATGTGCTGCATCCGCTGTTGTGTTAATGGTTCACCAATCAAACTCAGGAATGCCTCACGTTCCAGATCAAGCATCACTTGTTCATCAATTAGCGCTCCTTCTTTAATCCGGCCTCCTGATAAAACATATGCCAGCTTTTCAGCGATTTTCAAATCATGTTCTGAAGCATAACCGCCGAACTGTAATGATTTTGCTCCAAGCAGCATGGCAGCATATCCTGCATCCCCGACAACAGGGATTTTTTCGCGTTTTGGTGCCTGATAGCCCTCTTTAACAAGTGCCAGCACTTTTTGCTTGGCATCATGCAGCAGGTGATCCGGATTTACGCTGATGGCATCACCACTGTCCAAAAATCCATTGTCAAAAGCTTCTTCCGCTGATGTTGATACTTTGGCCATAGCCACTTTTTCAAACACATCATTGGCAACTTTCGTCAGATCAAAATCAACACCACTAGGCAGATTGCGCAGTTCTTTCAAATAAAATTCTTTCGTTCCGCCGCCGCCTGGAATCAGGCCGACACCAAATTCAACCAATCCCATATATGTTTCCGCTGATGCCTGGATGGATGCTGCCGGCAGGGATACTTCAGCACCGCCCCCGACGGTCATATTAAATGGTGCGGTGACAACCGGCTTTCCGGCATATTTAATGTTCATCGCCATATTTTGAAACTGGCGGATAACCATATCCAGTTCAAAGAAATCCTCATCCTGTGCTGCCATCAGCATCATGCCGAGATGAGCACCAACACAGAAATTTTTCCCTTGGTTCCCGATAACCAGCCCTTCATAGTTTTCATCCACTTCCTCAAGTGCATCATTCACCATTTTGATAATATCTAGGCCGATCGCATTTCCCTGTGAATGGAATTCCAGTCCGGCAACACCGTCACCCAAATCGATTAAACTGGCCCCAGTATTCTTTTTAATAACCCCTTTTTCATCCTTTAAGCGCTTCAGATTGATTTCTTTCGGGTTGAATTGCTGCTGCTTATATGTGCCATTGTCGTAGTAATATACATTTCCGTTTTTAGTTTGATAGAATGATTCCTTTCCGGATGAAAGCATGTTGAGAACCCAGTCAGGTACTTCAGCCCCTTCTGCCTGCATGCGCTCGACAGATTTTCGGAGGCCAATTGCATCCCACGTTTCAAACGGTCCGATTTCCCAGCCGAATCCCCATTTCATCGCCTCATCAATTGATACAATATCGTCAGCAATTTCACCGGTAAGCTCTGCTGAATAAATGAGTACCGGTTTTAGGACGGACCACACGAGATCACCGGCCTTGTCACCTTTAACTTTTACAAGCGCTTTCAATTTACGTCTGGAGCCCTTTTCCTGCTTAGCCATTTCAGTTGCATCCGTTTTCAGTTTTTTGCGGTCTTCATACACCAATGTTTCCGGATTTAATTCATAGATCATGCTTCCGTCTTTTCCTTTTTTCTTTAAGAAAAATCCCTGGCCGCTCTTTGCCCCGAGCCAGCCTTTTTCCTGCATTTTCAGCATGAATTCAGGTACCTTAAATACATCTTTTTCTGCGCCTTCGACCTGATCATGTACATTGTTGGCGACATGAATGAACGTATCCAATCCAACCACATCCAATGTACGGAATGTGGCACTTTTCGGCCGTCCAATCATCGGTCCGGTGACGGAATCTACTTCACCGATACTGTATCCACCTTTCAGCATTTGCTGTACTGTTACGAGCAAGCCGTACGTGCCAATCCGATTGGCAATAAAATTCGGCGTATCTTTTGCCTCGACGACACCTTTGCCCAGTACGTCTTCACCAAACGTTTTCACGAATGCCAGCACTTCCGGGTCGGTATCTTTTGTCGGGATGACTTCCAGCAGCTTCAGGTAGCGCGGCGGATTGAAAAAGTGTGTGCCGAGAAAATGTTTGCGGAAATCTTCTGAACGTCCCTCAGCCATGTCCTCCACAGAAATCCCGGATGTATTGGAACTGATGATAGTTCCTTTTTTCCGATGGTTATCAACGTTAGCAAAAACTTTTTGCTTAATGTCCAGGTTCTCAACGACAACTTCAATGATCCAGTCGACGTCTGCTAATCTTTCAATATCATCTTCCATGTTGCCTGCTTCAATTAAATCAAGGCTTTGTTTGGATGTAATCGGTGATGGTTTCTGCTTTAATAGAGCTTTTTTGCTATCAGCAGCCATCCGGTTTCGTACAGCGCGATCTGCCAGTGTCAGACCTTTCGCTTTTTCCTTTTTAGTTAGTTCACGCGGTACGATATCAAGCATGATGGTCGGAATTCCCACGTTTGCCAAGTGTGCAGCAATTCCAGATCCCATCACACCGGAGCCCAGTACGGCAGCACGCTTGATCGTTCGTTTCATATTTTCTCCCCCTATCCTTGCTTTGAATGAATGATCATTCATTTTTACTTACAAAAATAAAAGATAGTCGCCTATCCATCTATTTATTAGTATAAATTATATTCTGATAGTTCGCAATAAAAATAGGTGGTATTTTTAAATGAAATAAACGGCAGGGCTTTCAAGACTGCCCAAACTGCGTTAAAATAGTAAAGGTTTGCTTTGGGAAAGCTCAGCCTCGTCTCATAGCGAGTTCCGGAGTTTTCCATACAACATCTGTCATCATTTATACTTCCTGACTTATAAAGAAAGGATTTGCACGCTATGAACAAAAAATTTTTAACAGAATATGCTCAGATCATAATCGGTGCTTCACTTGTCGCATTATCCTATAACCTGCTTCTCTTGCCGTCCAAACTTGCTGCAGGTGGAATATCCGGGATCAGTACGATTCTTTTTGAACTATATAAACTGAGCCCTGCGCTGACACAGTTTTTGATTAACCTTCCCATCTTTATCGTAGGCTGGATTGTGCTGGGAAAAGATTTCAGTTGGAAAACACTGCTCGGTACGTTTTGGGTTCCGTTCATGATCTATCTGACGGCGGACTTTCCTTATACTGTATCAAACCCTCTATTGGGCGCCATCTATGGCGGTATCGTTCTTGGTATTGGTCTTGGTACAGTTTACAAGGGGCAAGGGTCTACAGGCGGAACTGCAGCTATCGCCCAAGTTGTTAAAAAATTCACCGGTTTGTCTAGTGGTTATTCCCAGCTGATCGTTGACGGAATTGTTGTCATTTCATCAGTCATTGTATTCAATCTCGAACTTACACTATTTGCCCTGATGTGCATTTATATTACAAGCAAAACGATTGATATCGTACAGTTGCGCACGTCAGCTGCTAAACTGGTGATGATCATTACCGAAAATGAAATAAAAGTTCAAGATATGATCAATGACCAAATTGACCGCGGCTTGACAAAGGTCCGGACCATCGGCGGTTATTCCAATCTGAATAAAACCATGATTCTTTGTGTTGCTGATCAGCAGGAAGCTATAAAATTGAAAAAAATGCTGCAAGATGAAGAGCCGACGTCATTTGTTGTCTTTATCAATGCCTCAGAAGTTTTGGGACGGGGATTCTCTCTGGATAAATACTACGGGCAGAAATTTTAAAAAGTTATGCATAAGAGGAAATCGGCTGTCACGCCGATTTCTTTATTAAAAGGGACCCATCAGTCATATCTTGCTTACTTTGATATTTGAAAGTTGCCGAATAAATGCTTTCCGACTTACTCATATCCCGGCCATCTTCATCGACCTCTATTTTTCACCATTAGACTTCACAGCGACAGATTGGGGGTCAAAGGCCTGACAAGACATTTACAGTCGCTGTTCAGCAGTGGAACGCGTCAAAACGTATCTAAAGGAATTTTTTCGGCTCAACAATGTCGCAATCATACAAGCAAACGCACCAAAGTTCATCTTGATATCGTTACCTTGATGTATAATGCTTCAAAATTACGTAAAATCAATCTAAATCGTAACTATTCCTATTTACAAATCGTAATCATTACGATATTATAAAACTATCTTATTGGAAAGGACTTGAAGCATGAAAAATTACAAGCCACTGATTCTATTATTGATATCATTGTTTATCGTAGCAGGTTGTGCCACGACCAAATCTGAAACGAACAATGGGGCTGATTTAACCATATATACATCGATATATCCCATTCAATATGCAGTTGAAAGAATTGGCGGCGATTCCGTTGACGCTGAATCTGTTTATCCGCCTGGTGTTGATGCACACACTTATGAACCGTCATCCAAAGAAATGGCCTCCATTGCCGAGGGAGATGCATTTATTTATCTTGGTGCCGGAATGGAAGGATTTGCAGAAACCGCTGCTCAAGCATTGGATTCTCAAGATGCTGCGTTAGTTGAAATAGGAGCAAATGAAGAGCTATTTCATATGGATACAAACGACCATGATACACACGATCATGGAGATGGGGATCATCACGACGAAGAGTATACCCATGAGCAGGAAGAAAATGAGACGCATCATCACCATGACCACAATCCGCACATTTGGCTTGACCCGGAACGGATGATGGACATGGCCAGCATCATTAAAGATAAGTTAATTGAATTGAATCCGGAAAGCTCAGAACAATACACAAAAAATTTCAATGTTTTAAAAGACGATTTACTGGCACTGGACCAGCAATTTCAGGAAACGCTGGAATCCAAAGAAAATAAGAAAATACTCGTCTCCCATGCTGCATACGGATATTGGGAAGAACGATACGGTATTGAACAGATTGCCATCAGCGGATTATCGTCAAGCGATGAACCATCTCAAAAAGAACTGACCAATATCATTGATCAAGCAGAAGAGCACAATCTGGACTATGTTCTCTTTGAACAAAACAGCTCTGATCGTATATCAGAAATCATTCAGGATCAAGTCGGGGCTCAAAGCTTGCAAATTCATAATCTTTCCGTTTTAACAGAAGGTGATATCGAGAACGGAGAGGATTACCTGTCATTAATGAAGCACAACCTCGACATACTTGATCAGGCAACTGAGTAGGAGGCATACAGCAATGAAAGATCCGGTTGTTTCAATGAAAAATATCCACTATGCATATGAAAAGAAAGCCATCCTCCATGATATTCATTTCGAAATCCCACAAGGTGTATTTATGGGGATGCTCGGACCAAACGGCGGAGGTAAAACAACATTAATCAAACTTATTCTGGGCCTGTCGAAACCTGACAATGGATCCATTCACTTGTTCGGACAGCCCATCGATAAATTCCGAGATTGGAGCAAAATCGGGTTCGTTTCGCAAAAAGCCAACACATTCAACAAAGGGTTCCCAGCTACCGTCTTTGAAGTCGTATCAATGGGGCTGACCGGCAAAATTGGTTATCTGAAATTATTTACGAGGAAACATAAAAGCAAAGTGCTTCAATCCATCGACCAAGTCGGCATGACAGATTACGCGTATGAAAATGTCGGCAATTTGTCAGGCGGTCAGCAGCAGCGCGTCTTTATCGCACGCGCGCTGGTCAATGATCCAGAGCTGCTGATTCTCGATGAACCGACGGTTGGTGTTGACCAGGAAAATGTGCAGCGATTCTATGATTTGCTGCATCAATTGAATGATGAGCACCATATCACACTTTTACTTGTCACACATGATACTGGCACGATTACAGAGCACGCAACTGACATCGTATGCTTGAACAAGACATTGCATTTTCACGGAGAGCCTGATGAATACCAAACATTAACAAATAAAGATCTATCGAAGTTTTACGGTCATCCTGTAAATATCGTGACACATGACCATTAACGTTGGAGGAAAACATTATGCTAGCAGATTTTTTGGAATATGACTTTTTACGACATACATTTTTAACTGGACTTTTAATCGGAATCATCGCACCACTGCTTGGGACTTTCATCGTAGTCCGGCGTCTTTCCCTAATAGCCGATGCATTATCACATGTCACACTTGCCGGGATTGCATTCGGGCTGTTTATGGACAAGAAATTCGCTCTCGGTATTGCACCGCTGTACAGTGGAATGGGTTTTTCAGTGCTCGGGTCCATTTTTATTGAACAGCTGCGGGGCGTCTATAAAGCCTATCAGGAGCTGGCCATCCCGATTATTTTATCAGGTGGTGTCGGACTCAGTGTTATTTTCATTGCATTGGCAGACGGCTTCAACACGGAATTGTTCAATTATTTGTTTGGTTCTGTGTCCGCAGTCAGCCAGATGGATTTTTATTCAATTTTGGGGATTTCCATCATTATCATACTTCTTATCGGATTGTTTTATAAGGAACTGGTTACCTTATCATTTGATGAAGAACATGCTGTTGTTTCAGGGATTCATTCGAAACAGATTCATTTACTGTTTATCGTTCTGACCGCCCTTGTTATTGCGGCATCGATCCGGGTTGTTGGTGTTTTGCTTGTGTCTTCACTTATGACGTTGCCGGTAGCCGCAAGCATGCGGATTGCTCGCGGTTTTAAACAAATGATTGCATTTTCAATTGTTTTTGGCGAACTAGCTGTTATCATAGGGTTAATAACAGGCTATTATTTCAGCATTCCACCAGGAGGTACTATTGTCGTCGTATCTATAATCATCCTGCTGCTGTCGATAGGAATGAAACGTTTTTCATACACATCCCGGAAAAGGAGGCTAACTCATGGAACTGAATGAAGCTGTTCAAGAAATTAAGAGGCAAGGCTATAAAACAACTACTAAACGAAAAGATATGCTACGATTCTTTGCTGAAGCTGACGGGTACCGGACAGCAAAGGACCTGATTAACCACCTGGAACCGGCATATGATGGGATCAGTTTTGATACGGTTTACCGCAATTTGCACTTATTTGATAAAGTTGGTGTGCTGGAAACAACTGAACTGAATGGCGAAAAACACTTCCGGATCAGCTGTACACACCATCATCACCATCACTTTATTTGCAAGGACTGCGGCAAAACCAAGGAAATCGAGGTTTGCCCAATGGATGAAGTACGGCAGGCTCTGGGTAACTATGCAATCGAGGATCACAAATTTGAAATTTACGGATTATGCCCGGTATGTCAGAAAGCGTAGAAAATAGGCATTTCCCAGTTTATTTCAAAAAGACTGTTATCTAAAAGACTGTTGTTTTTGACACAAAAGCTATAAAAAGGACGTAAATGGCTTTCCGCGGGCAACGCTTCAGCCTCATCGCGAGCCAGCGGAAAGCGACGAGCTAAACATCCAGCGAGTAAGCTTCGAGTTGCGAGGAGTGCTGCAAATTGCAACACGACGAGCACCCAGTGTTTTTGCGGAACAACTGTCGAACCATCATCTAATGCGTCGCAGTGTATATCAACTCTGAGGCTTGAAGAGCCACACAAGTTACAAAAAGAGCCTTTTAACAAAGGTGTTAATCTTTTTTTGATATAAACTAGACACGCCGATCGACTATTTGACCGCACATCAAGTAATAAACTTCAGACCAACAGCTGCAGCAATAATCATACTGAGAAACAATATACGACGCCAGTCAGCTGATTCATCGTAAAAAACCATACCCGCCATTGCACTGCCCGCCGTACCGATTCCTGTCCATATCGCATAAGCAGTACCCATTGGCAAATTTTCCATTGCCAGCGTCAAAAATAGAAAGCTCAACAAAAATCCGCCAATCAGCCATGTAAAGGAGAAAAGACTTTTTTCCTGATTTACTTTATGAATACCCATCACACCAAGAACTTCTCCAAAACCTGCTATGATTAAGTACATCCAGCTCACGAACGCTCACCTTCCTGCTCATCCGTTACCATTTTCAGTCCGATGACACCGCCCAATAATATTAAAATAAGGATGATTTTAAGCAAACGGAATGGTTCACCAAATACAACAATTTCCAATATGACGGTCCCTGTCGTCCCCATGCCGGCAAATACAGCATATGCTGTGCCTGCCGGAAGTTTTTGGGAAGCAAGAATCAGTAAATGCATACTGAGATAAATGGCCGCTGACGTCAAAGTCCATGTCACAAGACTATTGGCGTGTTTCAGACCAACAACCCAGCCTATTTCAAACAATCCGGCCAAAAATAAAATATTCCAGCTTTTGTTCATTTCATCACCTCAAGCGTTATACCTGAATTGTTATTATCCGAACGAAAAGCCCGGGAAGATATCCTCGTTCAGATATCCTCCCGGGCTTTTGTCCCGCCGTGCACACATTCCGTGCGTTTTCTCTCGGACCAGTCCAGCATCTGCTACGGAACCCTAGAAAACCTAATACTGACAGCATTATATCCTAACAGACATCTAACAGTCAATTTTTAAAGCACACTGTTTCCAATCCAATCATTCGATTCCTATTCAATTCTGCTTTTTAATCTGAACTTTACGGATCATTTTTCCTTTAATTTCTATCACTTTAAATGTTAAATGATTCCGTTCAATAGCATCCCCTTCTTGTGGGAATTCATTAAATTCCTGCAGTAAATAGCCGGCAAGGACATCCTCCTCTTCCGGAATATCGGTATCAAACAGCAAATTCAGCCGGTGCAATGTTATTTTCCCATTGCAGATGATTTCATTTTCCGCAAGCTTTTCAACGATTGATGCGGTTTCAGAATCCATTTCATCTTCAATTTCCAAACCGATCATGGTCTCAATGACGTCTTCATGTGTCAGAATACCTTCTGTGCCGCCGTATTCATCCAGAACAATGGCCATATGCTTATGCTCTTTCGTCATTTTCCGGAATACCCATTCAATCGACTGAAATTCAAATACGATCAGCGGATCTGAATAACTGAATGCCTGCAATGATTTTTCCGGCTCCATCGACCAAGAGATTAAGTACTTCGAGTGAAAAACCGCAACAATATCATCCATATTCTCTCCATATACAGGGTATCTGGTAAACGGATTTTGAATGACCACGTCTCTGACTTCCTCAAACGAAGCCGTGCTTGGAAGGGCGATGATTTCGACTCTTGGTGTTGTCAATACATCTTTTACATTTAAGTTATAAAAATCCAGAGCACCTTTGATCCGGTGCGATTCCGCATCGTTAAATGTTCCTTCCGAGTCAGCAATATCAACCATGGTACGCAATTCTTCTTTTGATATTGATGCATCATTTATATGCCCGCCTGCCAATGTATTCGTAATATAATCCGTCAGCCAATTCAGTACCATCGTAATCGGCTTGAATACCATCATGAAAAACCGTATGACTGGAGAGATAACAAATGCAATCCGATTAGGGAAAGCGGCTGATACCGATTTAGGTATAACTTCGCAAAATATGATAATCGTAACGGTTAACATAGCTGAAGCAAGACCAACGTGAAATCCATATTGAATCGCAAATGTCGTTACTAGCGTTGGGAGCAAGATATTTGCAATATTATTACCAATCAAAATCGTCGTGATAAACTGATTTGGTTTAGAAACCAGATCCAATAGTTTTTCTGCCTTTTTATCATTGTTGCCGGATTGCGTCTGCAGCTTCATCTTATTGGTGGCTGTCAATGCCGTCTCACTTCCCGAAAAGAAAAGTGATACCAGTAATAAAAATATGATGGCAATGATCACAAGTAATAGCCCCCTTTTCATGAGACAATTTCATGGATAATTTCCTTAAGCCTTGCATATTTTTTATTAGGACAAGTTATATGGTGCGTGATATGCTTGCTGCAAAAAATAGCATCGATCATAATCGGGAGTATGCTGATTGCTATTGGGATAAACTATTTTATTATTCCAAATCACCTTGTCGATGGCGGCATTATCGGTTTAGGTCTGATTTCCAAGTATACATTAGGTCTGCAGCCAGGCTTAACAATTATTGTGTTAAATTTACCTTTATACATTTATGCTTGGTTTCACTTCCGTTCTTATTTTTATAATGGTATACACGGGGTATTGGCTTCATCATTCTTTATTGATTATTTTCACCCATTGATGGCTTTACATACGCCTCCCATTCTGATCAGTGCCATAACGGGCGGTTTTGTGCTTGGAAGCGGAATCGGCATCATGCTGCTGACAAAGGTAAGCGCTGGTGGAGGTGACCTGTTAGCACTCATGCTGACTAAAGTTATACAGCTTAATGTGGGGATTATTATTTTAATTATTGACGGTTTCGTTATTCTGCTCGGCTGGTTGACTATTCAGGAAACAACAGTCCTTTATTCTGGTGTGATGGTTGGAATGGTTGGTTTGACGACATTTACCATTACGAAATCCTTTTCGACGTAAAAACAGCTGGAAGGGTCACTTCCAGCTGTTTTTCTCAATCATCTTTTTTCGGTACTGACTCTTTCTTCACCATTCGAATAAAAGCAACCACAATGAGCAGCAAAATGATCGTAAACGGCAGTGCGGATGTAAGTGATGCGGTCTGCAATGCATTCAATCCGCCTGCAAACAAGAGTACCACCGCAATAGCTGTAATGAGAATACCCCAGATGATTTTAACCATTAATGCCGGGTTCAGGCTGCCCTTGGATGTCATACTTCCCAGAATATAGGTTGCTGAGTCCGCTGAGGTTACTAGGAACGTAAAAATCAGCAAAATCGCCAAAATAGACAGGATGTTTGTTATTGGCAATTCGCCAAATGTTTCAAACAACGCAACCGTCATATCAGCGTTCACCGCTTCAGCAATCTGCTTTCCATTAAATAAATCACTGTAGATCGCTGTTCCGCCAAATGCAGCGATCCACAAACAGGCAATCAGTGGCGGTACAACCAAAACACCAAAAACAAATTCACGAATCGTCCTGCCTTTTGATACGCGGGCAACGAAAGCACCAACAAATGGCGACCAAGCCGTAGCCCACGCCCAGTAGAATACGGTCCATTCACGCACCCAAGTTTCCTCGGAATACGGCGTCAAACGGAAACTATATTGTACAAAATTCGTAATATAGTCACCCAGCCCTAATACAAATGTGTCTAAAATAAACACAGTAGGTCCTGCCACAAAAACAAACACGAGTAAAAGAAGACATAAGCCCAAATTTAAATTACTCAGCCATTTAATTCCTTTGTTAAGGCCAGTACTGGATGAAAGCAGGTAAGTAACCAGCATAACAGCTGCAATCATCATTTGAATCCAGATGGAATTCGGCACATCAAAAACACTCTTTAATCCGCCATTCATCTGGGAAATTCCCAGCCCCAAGGATGTTGCAACTCCCATGACAGTTGCAATGACAGCGAGTGTATCAATGGTACCGCCTAAAGCCCTATTGCCTCCAACGACCGGCTCAATTGCTGTTGAAATCAGTCCTTTCTTATCTTTCTTAAACTGCAGAAAGGCAATAATCAAACCGACAACTGCGAATACAGACCATTGACTCACACCCCAATGGAAAAAGGCATAACCCATTGCCACACGGGCGGACTCTTCCGTTTGCGCTTCCAAATCAGTAAATGGTGTCGTGAAAAAATGGCTCATCGGCTCTGCCACACCCCAGAATACCAGGCCCGCTCCAAAACCTGCGGAAAACAGCATACCAATCCATGTGAAGAAGGGGTATTCAGGGCGTGATCCTTTTGGGCCAAGACGAATTTTACCATATTTCGTAATTGAAAGAACCACTAAGAATATTACAAAAATAAATACTGCCAGCATATAGAACCAGCCAAAGTTAATGGTTGTAAAACTGAATAATGCATTTGCCGTTTCACGGAATGTCTCGGTAAAAATTGCCCCGGTTAATACCAAACAGGTAACAATAATAGCTGATACAAAAAATACCGGATTTTGATGTGTATGTTTTTTCATAACAATTCCTTTCTTTTTCACAGGTGCGTTGGAAAAAACAAATGGATGATGGATCATTTCAAGTAACTGTATCGGAAACACCTATATGATTACGATGATGATTATAAAGATCTATTCTTTCTAAACCACATATAAAAATGATCCCACTTTATTGATAAAAAATGCTACGGTAGACATTATACATTTTCTGCCAGATATTTTCTATCTATAATCGATGATTGTTTGCATATTCGACCTATTTTACTACTTTTAGTAAAATCCGATCATCTTATACATCACAATGTTGGCTATTTTAACCATAAAAGGATGGTTTTCACCACGTCTATGATAGTGAAAGCCATCCTATTTTATGCTATTTGATATTACAAGACCTACCTGAGAAGATAGGTCTTAAAACTTTAATATTTTTTCCTATTGAATACGGCGTACATGTCCACTAAAGTTACTGCTCCAATATTTACTGTTCATGTCAGCAACGGCCACCCCTGTACTGCTTTGAGCACCAAGAAACTCTCCATTTCCGAGGTAAATTCCGACATGTCCGTTTGTTTTGTAGGTATTAAAGAATACTAGATCGCCTGGCTGAGCATTGCTGTAGGAAACTTTTGTTCCTACACTCTGTAGCGCTGCTGTACTGGACGGAATGGATATACCGGCTTGTCCAAATGCCCACGATACGAATCCAGAGCAGTCAAATCCACCAGGGCTTTTTCCGGCTGTTACATACGGTGTTCCTGTCTGTGTGAATCCTGCTTCAATCGCAGAGCTGAAGCTTCCACCAGACTTACTCAGTTGTTTTAACTCTCCGCCATCGCCTGATGATGAGGAAGCTGATCCAACCGCATCTGAATTGTCGGAAGACTGGCTGATTTCCCGTTCAATGGCTGCGAGACTGCTATCCTCGTCTTCCAGTTCCGCTTTCATATCTTTTAATTCCTGTTCTTTCTCTTTCAGTTTCTGTTTGTCTGATTCAACTTCTTCCTTCTGAGCCGTTATTGTTTCCTCCATACCTTCCAGTTCTGTTTTCATATCTTTGAGGTCGGATAATTTTTCCTTCTTGGCATCTTTCTTTTCCTGGAGTTCGGCTTTATCTTCTTCTTGCTGCTTCAACAGTTTTTCATCAGATTCAGCAATTTTGGAAACAGCAGATACACGACTGATCATATCACCAAAACTCTTGGAACCGAAAATTACTTCCATGTAATTGATGTCCCCGCCCTGTTTTTGCAGGGACACAAGGCGCTCTTTTAAAATCGCTTTACGCTCTTCTATCTTTTCTTCCAGTGCCGTTACTTCCTCTTCAATTTCGGCAGCCTTTTCTTCCGTTTCCGTTATTTGTTCTTCGGTTTCTTCCATTTTCTGTTCATTTTTATCAAGGGCTTTGGTGAATGATTCAATCTTCTCATTCAATTCTTCCTTTTCCTCCATGACATCAGCAATTTCAGCTTCTGCATCTGACAGATCTGATTGAACTTCCGAACGCTCATCCTGCACATCCTGTAATCTTTCGGCATGCACCGAGCCGCTCAAAAACACACTGCCAACCAACACCGCTCCGGCAGTGACTGCTGTTCCGATTGTTTTTTTCACTTTTTGTTCCCCCCATTGTCACAACCGCAAAACTGTTTAATTATGTAACATTCCAATTCATTTGCGGTAGTCTATTTTATCTATTATGTATTTAATAATTTTAGTCAATTCGAATTATATCATGGGAATATGACACTCATGTAATAGAGAGATTACAATTATATTTCAAAACAAAAAATTCACCCATTCATGTTACAGGCGGATTTTTTAATTGATGGTCGATTGGTTAAAATTGTTCTGTTTCTGACCATCCTTGTAAGGCTCCGGTTGATGACGTTCCCCTTAAAATAACTTGTGCAACGTCATCAAAATAGCCCGTACCAACTTCCCGCTGGTAATGTTTTTTAAAAAAATTTGCAAACATAACATATTATTGGAAAAATAGAAGTCTGAGGGATATCGTAGAACTACATTCAGTGGGAGGTTTTATTCTCACTGAATGTTCGTTGAGCAGAATCAGTATTTAATAGGAACAGAAGTTATTTCCCACCTAGTTTTTCCATTTGCACCTGTGAAATGGAGGGACATGCTGCCTGTTAGGGCACAAACATTTTGTGAGGATGATATTAATGAAATATTTCAGGCTGGCGGGTAGTCGTGTCATAAAAACCGGTGTCGCCATTTTCATTACAGCATGGATTTGTGTTCTATTGGAGTGGCCACCTGTTTTTGCTGTTATTACAGCAATTGTTACCATTGAACCAACAGTATCAGATTCGATCAAAAAAGGAATCATACGTTTTCCGGCTTCAGCTATCGGTTCTGCATATGCGGTGCTTTTCATATCGTTATTTGGTAACTCACCACTCACATACACGTTAGCAGCTGTATTTACCATTGCAACATGTTTCCGATTAAAGCTGCATGCGGGACTGCTTGTTGCCACGCTGACATCTGTTGCAATGATCGAAGTCATACACAGCAACATCCTTACGGCATTTTTTATTCGTCTTGGAACAACAACTACCGGACTGGTTGTTTCTACCGCAGTCAATATGTTGATGCTTCCGCCCGACTATACAAAGGAGATTGCCAAAAAACTGGAAACGATAGCATACAAGACAGGTATCGCCATTGAAAAGGTCTTTCATGATATACTTGATGATCAGCACCAGGTCACTGTCGTTGAACAGGAATTAGCGGAACAGCTGGATAGAATCATTCATCAGACAGAACAGCTGATCCGGTTTCAAAAGGAAGAATCCAAATACCATCCACTTGCAGGCAGTGAACGAACACAATTTCAGCAAGAACAGGATCAGCTCGTCCGTTTACGATTAATCCATTATCATATCGGCAATTTGGTTTATACATCATTTAACAAGGTCGAATGGTCTGCAGATAAACGGACAACGATTTTGAATGCTGTAACAGAAATGGCACAATCACTTAAACACCCAGATGCATACGAACAGCCAAAACACCGGGAATACTACAAACAACTAACTGCAATATTTTGGGGAAATAATAAGTCAATAACTGTTAAGAATGAACAGCATCCGGCCAATTTACCAGCAAATCTGATTATTTTGTATGAACTTCTTTCCATTTATAATCTTGTTGAAAGGTATTACCAAAAGCCAACATGACTATGATTTTATTCGTATTATTTCAATTGGCGGAGGGAATCGAGTGCCTTTCACAGCCAGCTCCATCGCTATAGCTGTATCATCCTTTCCTCATCCCCGTAATTCATCCCCTCGCCACTAACCAAGCGTTTCCACTTTTATTCTTATACCAAATCATGTTTAAATGCATAAATAACAGCCTGTGTTCGATCCTGCACCTCAAGCTTCCCTAAAATATTACTGATATGGACTTTAACCGTTTTTAAAGCGATGAATAATTCATTTGCTATTTCCTGATTTGATTTCCCTTGAGCAACAAGCAGCAATATCTCCATTTCCCGCTCGGTTAACTGATCGTGCAGACTGTCAGCCGGTTTTTTACGCATCCGGTTCATAATCTTTCCTGTTACTTCAGGCTCCAAAATGGATTGGCCTTCATGTGTCGCCCGAATTGCCTTTGCTATTTCGTTTGCTTTTGACGTCTTCAGCATATAGCTTACTGCACCTGCTTCAAGTGCCGGATAAACCTTTTCATCATCAAGAAAACTGGTCACAACAATTATTTTAGCTTCAGGCCATTGTTCAATGATCTGCTTTGTTGCTTCAATGCCATCCATTTCTTTCATGACCAGGTCCATCAAAATAATATCAGGCCTGAGCTCCAAAGCAAGCCGAACAGCTTCTCCACCATCGTCAGCCTCCGCAGCCACATTAATATCGGCCTGGGCAGATAAATAAGCTGATACGCCAATCCTGACCATTTCATGATCATCGGCAAATAATACGTTAATCAAGATTCTCACCCTCTTTTTTCAAGGCAGGAACTTTAACTTCCATTCGTGTTCCTTCGTTTGGAATGCTGACTACTTTAAATGTTCCTCCAATTTCAAAAGCACGCTCACGCATATTTTGAAGCCCATAAGAGCTTGTTCGTACATTCTCAGTATCAAATCCGATTCCGTCATCAGCAATGCGCAAAATAATCGTTTCATCCCGTCTGATCAGTATCACATGAAGGGATGATGCTTTGGCATGGCGGAATGTATTTGAAACAGACTCCTGCAATATGCGGAACAGCTGATCCTCCACACCCTTGTCAATCGTGAATTCCTCCAGCTTTGATTCAATTTCCATTGGCACTTTTTGTGTAAGTTCTGCCAGAAGCTCCTTGGTACCTTCCTGCAGTGACTTTCCTTTTAGAGCAACTGGTCTTAAATGGAGCAGCAATGCCCGCATTTCAAGCTGTGACTGGTGAATCATCTTTTCGACCATCCGTAACTGCTTATTCATGGATGCATCTTCAGGAGGGTTGGATTCGTTGAACGCCGACATCATCATGGACGCAGCAAACAGCTGCTGACTGACGGAATCATGCAGTTCCCTTGCCAATCGGTTTCTTTCCTGGACAACGATCTCCTGCAGACTCTTTTCCCGGTCTTTTGCTCTTTCTGTAGCCAACCGTTGAGCATTTTCAGTTTGCACACGTATTTTTTCCTGTATTTGCGCCATGCGCTGCTGAATCTTTTCCAGTTCTTTGTACGGTTCATCAGCAGCAGAGATTTTCTGGCCTTTTGCAATTTCATCCAAATTTCTTGAAACACTCTGGAGCCGCTGCCGCCAATACCATCCGGTGGTCATGCCGATGATTGCACCTGCAACCACCGGTATACTGAATACAAGTATAAAAAACGGAACATCGTATATTGTTTTTTCCAGAATGAGTGACCAGTCATCAAGCGGGAATGTTGCAAATGTTACACCAATCATCACAAATGTTATTAATAGGCTGAATAATATCGCAGTGAAAACATGACGTAAAATGGGATTCATATCCGCTTCACCTCGATATCTCCAGAAAGCAATGATGTAACAATTTTCACCCTGGGAAATGTTGTATCATAATGCGCTGTTTGATATAAAACCGACTGATTCATTAGTTTCCAATGATGTTTTCCTAATATATATACACGCCCAAAGATTGAACTGTGTTGTACACTTACTTCCACTTCATATGGCACATAAATGATGATGTTTCCAACCATATGACGAACCGAAATAACTGCTGTATCATTTGGCAGGACGGTATTGCTCAGATCAATGATACGATCGCCAAATGCTCCATGAATATTGATATCCCGCCATTGATAAGATGTATCGGATGTATGCTGGTCGCCAAATACTTTATGATCAAACAGCGGTTTTAGCTGGATAATCTCATCCATATTCACGACTTCATCGGGGAGTTCAGGCTGTATACGTTCGGCTTCCTGTTTTGACTTTGAATAATTGATCAGAAATAAAACAATAGCTGCCAAAATTAAAAAACGAACTGCCAGCATATTCAATATGGCAAAAATAAGCCCGACAATACCAAGCCAGAATAAGACTTTGCCCCATAATTGCGTGAATTTTTTCCATCCAATATAGACAAAAAATCCTAAAAATATTGCCGATACAATCATTCCGCCATGGAAAAAAGCAACTTCTATGACAAAGAGAATCACTCCAACAATCAAAATCCAGTTAAAAGTATCTGTCGACAGACGCTGAAGCATGAAGTGACCTCCTTTCATTTCTTATCCCGCATGTAACTGGCAATAAACTCCCATCTCAAATATTCGGATTTACGAAGAGATTAGATGGGGGATCAACTGCCAGGCCGATCATAACGCGACGTCCTGTCACATTACCGGCACTACACGTCCTGTGCGTCGTAAAGGTCCGATTCTGCTTAACTAACATTCAGCGGAAAATACGTCCGTTAAATGAAGTTTTCACTTTATGCAGAATAGACGCAGAACAACTGCGCCTGTTCATTATAGCATGTTTCTTCACATGTCTGTATAACTGAAAAACTTCAATTAATTTTCCTTCTCTTGCATTTCTTTTTCAAGCTTGGCAATTTTACTGTCGAATGTGCTGCGATAATAGGCACTGTTTACTTTGTATTCCAGCCCTTCAATGTACTGCTCCATTTCTTCAAAGCGGGAGAAAGGCCTATCCGACGTGTCCTCTATAATTTTATTCATTTGGTGATTTGCATGTGCTATGTTCTCACGTCCCATCAACTCCATCCGGCGCAAATGCATATCTTTCAACTTGTGCTTCATATCTTCATATTTCTGTTCCAATGTTTCCAATTGCTGGACGGCCTCTTCACGGGAAGTTTTCATTCGATCAGCCCGCACTTGATATTCTTCGTGCTCTTTTATTGCAAATGCATGCATCTCTTCTTCACCGGCTTTTTCAGCGATATTTGCCTGTTTCAAACGTTTATCGGCAAAATCCTGTGCCTTATGGTATTCTCGTGTAAACTCATCCTTTAGTTTATATTGACGCTCCACCAGTTTTCGTACTTTTTCTTTTTCCTGTTCACTCTGGCGCAAATATTGATTCAGTGCTGCAATCGGGTTTTTCTGTTCCTTTTGATCCAGCATATTGTGAAGATCTGCTGAAACTGAATCTTTCATACGTGTCAATATGTTTGTCATCATAAATCACTCCTTTGATATTATCGATTCATTTCCGCCCATTGACGTTCAAAGTTTTTGAATGGATCATTTTCTTCCACTGCATGTTCAACAGATACGCCAGCATCATTTTTCCAGCTTGTGTAAATTAAATAGAGTGCATATGCAGCCGCAGCTCCGATTATCGCATAGATATTGGATAGCCCAATGGCAAGTGCAAATATCCCGGCTATGATCCAACCTATTTTACCCGCTGTAGAATCACTTTTAACAAACTGCTTAAAGATCACGTACAACAGCCATATGCTGATACCTAACAATATCATCGGTCCAAGGTTTGCCAGCAAAATAAAAAATGCAAGCAATCCTCCGACAAACAACATAAATTTCTTCATGCAACTCACCTCCTTTCTTACATTGATCATATCGAATAAATCGCTTCCTTGTAATGATCCCGAGCCATATTTTGAACTAGGTCTTAAGGCGTATAACACAAAAAAAGAGTGACCGCTGATAAACGGAACACCCTTAAAATGCAGCTATAAAATTGTCAACTTCAACAATTGCGCAATCAATCAACTCATTACTAAGATTTTCAATATTTATCACTTCAACATTTTCTTTGCTATCATTTCATACGATTGTTTCCGAGCTTCGTAACTGTTGGTAATCGTTACAATCATCCATTCGTCCACATCGTATAATGTCTGAAGCTGTTCAAGCTGCTGTTTTACCTCGTGCGGATTCCCGATAATTGACTTGTCCCGCATATTTCGCAGCTTTTCTTTTTCTTCGTCTGAGTAAGTATAATGTTTTGCCTCCGAAACCGTTGGAACCTTGCCGTCGCCTTCCCCCTTATCACGCTGAATGGACCATAATTTATTGCTCAGGGCAAGGTCCCTTGCTTCATCCGTTGTTTCCCCACATATGACCGAAACCGTCACGATTTTCTTCGGTACTTTGTCAGGATGGTGTTCTGCAAGTTTTTTCGTATAATGCTGCATAATCCTTGGGCCGTCCTGATCGCTCATGAAATGGCCGAACGTATACGGCAACCCTTTTTCAGCAGCGGCTATCGCACTTTTTTCGCTTGTTCCCAGCATCCACGGCTGAGGTGCACGATCCGGTACAGGTGTTGGCAGAATTCTGGCATACATATCGTCTTCGGAAAAATCATGGTGTAAAAACCGCAGCAATTCATCAAGCTTTTCAGGGATTTGCCGGACATTTTCCAAAAAATTCCCGGAAAGTGCCATCGACGCTTCTGCAGACCCTCCAGGTGCCCGTCCAATCCCTAAATCAATCCGCCCCGGGTATAATGTTTCCAAAAGATTATAGGTTTCCGCCACCCTGTATGGTTTATAATGCGGCAGCAGGACAGCGCCGGCACCGATTCGGATACGTTCTGTCCGCGAACCTATCATGCCAAGCATTACATCAGGATTGGGACAGGCAAGCCCCGAAACATCATGATGCTCGGCAATCCAATAGCGTGTATAGCCAAGCTCATCAGCTAACCGGGCAAGTTCAACCGATGCATTTAATGCTTCCTGTGCAGTTCTTCCCGTTGAAATGGGTGACTGGTCCAGTATGCTGAGTTTCAATTTGTATGCCTTCTTTCATGAAAATTGATCCTATCTACTGATGATTTCCGAGTTCATCCACCATCTTCTCTGCAGCTCTGCGATAGTCATTACTCATATTTGTAAACGTTGCAATCAGCAGTAATTGTTCCAGATATTCCGCATCTTTATCTTCCAATGTTTCTACTTCCTGATTAACTTCATAATAATGATCCCGAATATCTTCTTTTAATTTTTCGGCATTGTTCCCAATCAGCTGAAGATACCGTTGATAAAGAGCCTTCAGTTCGAGTCCATCATTCGTCACTTTTTCATTTAACCTGTCCAGCGTCGTCTTGACATCATTGATGGATAAAGCGCCCTTCATCTGGTAAATCATACTTATTAGGATCAGGTGTTCTCTGGTGTATTTTTTATTTTCAACCGGAAAAAATAATTTTCCTTTGGCGTAGTTATTGATCATGGTTTTGGTCAACACTTTATCATCTTCATTGCGCTTTGTATCGGCAAACTTACGTTCAAACAATTGAATGACTTGGTCCATGTATAAGTTTAAATCCGGTATCTCTTCCAGCGAGAGATGGCTATTTAAATGCAGATTTTCAGCTAATTCTTCCATACGTTTCATATCAAAAACTCCAATTGTTCTTCTTTGTACTTATTATACTCCAAGAATTGGCTAAAGTAAATCATTGACTACATTACAAAATACGTATATTATGATTATATAGTTTTTAAAACTACTTACAATAATAAAGGTGTTGAATGTATGGGTGTTTCTATTCGTGAACCGATTAACGGACTGACACATTTGTTTGGAGCAGTTTTGGCGTTAGTGGGGCTGATTGCTTTAATCATTAAGGCTTCGGTGACAGCAGATTCAATACTGGCCATCATAGCAGTGACCATATTCGGCGTAAGCATGATATTATTATATAGCGCCTCGGCAACCTATCATATGGTTATTGCCAAAGATCATGTTATTGCATTTTTACGACGGATTGATCACTCGATGATTTTTGTGTTGATTGCAGGAACATATACGCCACTATGCCTGATCAGCTTAAGCGGCTCTACAGGATGGATATTGTTTACAGCCATTAACAGTATCGCATTGATGGGCGTTGTTTTTAAGCTGGTCTGGTTCCATGCCCCCAGATGGTTATCGACAGCCCTATACGTTGCAATGGGCTGGCTTGCTATTTTCTTTAGCCCTTCTCTTGCACCAATAATCGGCAGCAATGGCATGGCTATGCTTATTCTTGGCGGAATATTTTACACGATTGGAGCATTTATTTACTGGCTGAAGCCAACGTTTCTGACGTTCAAACATATGGGATTTCATGAGATTTTTCATATATTCATTTTGATCGGCAGTCTGTTTCATTTTATCTGTGTATATGGGTATGTGCTTTGAAAAGAAGCGTGCAGATTCCCTTAAGAACCTGCACGCTTCTTTTTTATTTCGATACCATTTCTGAAAGAACATAATAATACAGCAATTTTTCTGTATTTTCCAGTGATGTCTCATGTGTCCGTTCATAGGCGTGGGACGAGTCAATCCCTGGCCCGATCAGCCCATGGACAATATCATTTCCCGCTCGAATGGCTGCTGAAGCATCCGAACCATAATAAGGGTAAATGTCCAATTGATAGCCGATTTCATTTGTTTTCGCCAATTCAGTAAGGTTTTGACGCAATCCGTAATGGTATGGGCCGCTAGCATCTTTGACACAGATGGAGACCGTATATTCATCGGTTGATTGCCCGTCTCCCATGGCACCCATATCAACCGCCAAATATTCAACCGTTTCCGATGTGATGTTGGAATTGCCGCCATAGCCAATTTCCTCATTGTTGGAAATCAGAAAGTGAGTGGTATATGGAAGGTGTTTGTTTTCTTCTTTAAGCCTTTTAATCAACTGCAGCAGGATGGCGACACTGGCTTTATCATCCAAATGACGGGATTTAATGAAACCATTGCCGGTCAATTGGACACGTGGATCAAACGAAACAAAATCACCCACTTCAATACCCAGTTCTCGGATGTCTTCTGCGGTTTCAGCTTGGGCATCAATCCGAACTTCCATATTTTCCTGGTTTCGTTTCGCATCCCCGGCGTTTTTATACACGTGAACAGATGTCTGATGCATCAGGATAGTACCAGTATAAGTTTGTCCATCAGACGTGTGAACTTCGCAATATTCCCCTTCAATTGCGTTATACTTGAAGCCGCCGATTAAATCCAAACGGAGTCGTCCATTGCTTTTAATTTCCTTGACCATCGCACCAAGTGTGTCTACATGTGCCGTTAGCATACGGTGTTCCGTATCATGCTCTCCGGGAATCGTCGCAATCAGGCCGCCTTTATTATTTCGTTTTGTTTCGACCTGCCACTGGTTTAGTTTCTGTTCAACAAATTGAATAACCTTTTCCGTGTAGCCGGATGGACTTGGAATCGAAACGATATCTTTAATCAGTTCTTTGGTTTCGGTAACATTTGGGTATGTATTCATCATAATGACTCCTCTCTCTTTTATTTATTGAATACGGCTACCATACGATCAATTCACTCATATAAAAGATGATAGATAGTTTGGCAGCTTTTCATAAATCGCCATTGCCAGATTCTCATTATACATATGCACGGTCATGTTTCGGTCATCTGCCATCTATAAACCAAGTATGGATTCTTCCTCAGATAAAACACAAACCTCCCGAGACGAGTGAATAACGCCTTTTGACGAGCCTATATCCAATCCTTCGATATCAAATGAAAATTGCTTGCCGGTTTTCCAGCATGCTTCAAAACTGAACTTAAACCGTTGAATGGCGGCATCCCGTTCAATGGTAGAAGGATCATTAACAACCAGCTCATGAAAAGCTGTTAACGTTCGGTTTACGTTTTCCATTCGTTCTCGCAGCCTTTCCATAAAATCCCATCATCCTCTACTTTTTTCACCAAAGCAGGACTAGCCCTGTCTAAATTCACCAGGTCCACATGGTATGGTAATGTGGACGCTTTAATTTCTTCACGAGGCTCAACCGTTTCGGCAATAGGTATTTCTCTGCTGGACTGCAATGCAATATCAATATCAGAAGTTCGTTTCTCTGCGTATCCCGCCTATGACCCAAACAGGTATACATTTACAGGGACACCCTGAAGCGATTGAAGAAGTATATTTTTCAGTGCATTTAACGTCTTCTCCCTTGCCGAATTTCCGAGCCCACAGCCAATCACTCCTTTTCATTTCACATATCATTATAGCACAAAAATTATTGATATCAGAAAATGAACCAGCCTTAAAACTTTTTATTCCAGAAATTCCGCTAAATGGGCATCAATTAGCTGAACTTCCTCCGCACTCAAACCGAACGCCGCTACTGCATATCTGTCGATTTTTTCGTTTAATTGCTGTTCTTTTTGGATTAATCTGCCCGTAGGATGCAAAGTTTCCCCTTTCTGACGCTGGACGTGCAGCATTTGATCCACCGCTTCTGATATCTGCTGCATTTCCTTTTCTGACACATCAGGTACAGGAAACATTTTCAGATCCTTCACCTTAAATTGCGGAAACGTTTTGCGCTGGAACTTATCAAATTTATGAATAAACCAGAATGTTATAATCTTGGAATTGATCACACCCAGCAAAAACAAGGGATCTTTTTGGAAATCGACAATATTATTGGAATTACGGTCATTCAGCATTTTTCTTTCGGTGTATACCGCGTTGATTGCATATTTTAACTTGGATGGAATTTGTCGGACTAATATTCTAGGTGCCGTAAAAATTTTCTCATGTCGTCTTGCGGCCAGATTCGGGCCATATTTGAGCCAGCTTCCGCCCCACGCAATCGAATAACGGCAGACATCCCGCCCCTCCAGATACATCCAATATGTGTCATCAACCTGACAATCACTGTGATAAACCCTGTTTTCTTTCATGAATCTCGTTTGAGGCGGAGTGCCCCTGCCAACTTCATAGGCAACCAGCCCTGATTTCACCGTTGCGACGGTACCTAATTTCAGATTTTCATTTTCAATCTTGTTCATCACATCGAGAACTCGTTTATGTTTCATCAGCGAAATATTGATGATGCTTTGCTCATCCAGCAATACCTTTGGTTCCACTTCAGCAACGATTTCGACATGTTCGTTGACATATTCCCCCAGCTTAACGGTGGTTGGCTCGGTTTTCTGGAAAATAAGCAAACATGTATCGACATCTGCCTGTTCAAACATGCGGTGATGTATATTAATCATTTTCAGATTGCCGGTTTGTTCCAGCAGAAACCGTCGCATTTTTCTGCATGAATCAATTGTCAGCAGGTTGTTCGGAACAATAAAACCAAGCCACCCTCCCTGTTTCAGCAAATAATAAGATCGTTCAATGAATAATAAATATGTATTAATCTGATATTCCGTCAGATCGTAATAACTGTTAAAATAATTTTTCTCTGCCTTTGTGAACCCTTCATTTCGCGCAAAAACATACGGGGGATTGCCAATAATTACATCAAAGCCGCCATCATCCATAATAGCCGGAAATTCCTGATGCCAGTCAAATGCCCGTTCCGTAATAACCTGTTGATCAATAATGGCATTGCCTGTTTTCAGATTACCATCTAGCAATGGCCAATAAGTCTTTTTATCTGCCGTTTTAAGCCATAAAGACAATTTAGCCAATTCAAGGCTGTTCTCGTCCAGTTCAACACCGAACAAATTTTCCGTTACGATATTTACATTTGCTGGCATCGTTTCTGACGTGTTTTTATTCACTTTATCCCACTGGTTCTTCAACAAATCATAAGCCGTATTCAGGAAAGCGCCACTGCCTGCAGCCGGGTCGAGAATTTTAACCGATTTCAACTGCTGCAGTAACATCCGGTTCAATTCAGTATGCTGTTCCGAACCCTCTCCGGCTGCCCTTTCATCTACTTCCCGTTTTCTGTCTTCAATCCAATTCAGTAATGTCTCCTGCAGCAGCAACCTGGTAATACCGGAAGACGTATAATATATGCCATTTTTCTTACGCTTTCCCTGCTGAGGTTCATAATTTTCACCCGTCATCCCTGCCTGCATTTCTTCCACATCACTGATCGATTGTTCAAGGATGTAACCAAGTAAACTGAAGTCGAGATCTGCAGCAAAATCAAATTTAGTCATCGTTCCAAATACAGGAAAAATTCGATCCGTGATAACCAACTGATCTAAAACATCATCTTTTCGAAACAACTTGAGGTTTAACTGACTGATCACCATTTCCGAATGGCCTTTTTCAATTGAACGGAACAGACCTTTCAATTCTTCCCACAGATCGGTACTATCCGTATTAAATGTATGTTGTGCCGTCTCGACAATGCCTCTGAACACATTTTGAGGTATCAGCTTATAATTTTCAGCAAAACAAATGAATAACACCCGGTCGATAATTCTCTGTGTCTTGTCAACAAGAACACGTTCACGCCATTGCCCGTTTTGTTCCAGTAAATGCGTAAATAATGCATTACGCACTTTTTGGTATTCCTGATAAAACGCTCTGGCTGTTACATTACCTTTCTTGTTCTCAAATTCTTTAACAGGCATCCTATCACCCTCTTTTGGCATATGCGAACAAATCTATTGTAACACAGTGAAGTTTTCAGGAATTGCAATTCTAAATCAGCAAGAATATGCAGACGGATCAATATAATTTGTAACTTATATATCTGAAATCTTCAGGAAAAGTGTCATATAAAGCTGAATATTTTAGCATGAGGATGTCAACTCAAACAAATGAATATATGTTATACTGAAGGGACAATAGATTGGCTTCGCATGAGGGGTTAGGCACCTTCCTTTAGGGATGCTTCCCAAAAAGGGGGTGATGCCCATGGCTGTAGAGACGACTTTGACGTTAATGATATCCTTTGGGATGTTAATTGCGTTTATGATGTCGGAGAACAACCATAAAAAATAACCCCTCATATGCCTTAGCCGGGTACTGAGGGATTATCTTCCAGTGCCGAACCCCTCTTGACGGGGTTGGTCTATTGGAAACCGTCTCATGCTGTAACATGGGGCGGTTTTTTATATCATATGTGCTTTTGATGTTATTATACCATAATTTGATGATTTGTACACATGAATCACAGGTGATTTTGAACAAAATTATGCATTGTAACTTATACGATATATTCGCATCAAAATAAAGCATAAACTTGCACAGCCAGGTATGTCAGTGCTCCTTCTAAAAAGATTTAAAGACGGAATTTCAATTGTAATTATAAAAAAGTTGTTCCAGGTTACCAAGTAACAACTTTTTTACTATAAGATATAATCTCGGCTAAGTCCTAAGCGGTTTTAACGCTTTACTCCAGCTGATAATCTCATCGAGTAATTCATGTAAAGCATCTACTTGATAACTGGCTGGTTTAAGTTCGTTAAAATTTTCAAAATCAGTAATCAGTGATAGTGTTACTTGAGTTCTAACATCTGCTACCATTAGTTCTCCCATAATTAATCTTAAGTTTTCTACAGCTCTTACACCACCATTCCCACCATAACTCACAAAGCCTGCAGCCTTGTGATTCCATTCTTTATACAAATAATCAATCGCATTTTTTAATGCACCAGTTGTTGCATGATTATATTCGGGAGTCACAAATAAAAATCCATCAAAACTTCTATTGTATTGGCCCATTTTTTTGTATGTGATTTACTATATTGCCCTAATACAGCTGGCCTAGGCTCATCAAGTAATGGCAGTTGATAATCTGCTATATCAACTAACTTGAACATAGCGTCATTCCGATTTTGAGCAATGCTATATACCCACTCTGCCACTTGTGCACCTTTTCGCCCTGGTCTTGTTGATCCTAAAATAATAGCGATTTTAGTCATTTTTATGTCTCCTTTAGAAATAGTTATGAATTTATAGTAAAAACGACTTTACCATGGCCATGTCCAGATTCCACTTCTCGATGTGCTTCAACAGAACAGCCTCATCAAGGGTGAAAGTTTTTCGGACATAGACTTGAAGTAGCCCTTCTTCAACTAATTGTGTTAATTGACAAAGTCATGCTTGTGTTCGTTCACCTACAACTGTTTTCACTCCTGTTTTTTCAACATGATGGCGTGATGCTGTTGTAATGATTCGATCATTAGATGGCACTAATTTAATCGAAGCATCTAACGCTTCAGATCCCGCAGCATCAAGAGCAGCATCTATTCCTTTCGGGACTATATTTTTTACGTTTTCGACCAATTCTTCTCCATAATTGATTGGAATAGCACCAAGCTTACGTAAATAGTCATGATTGGCTTCACTCGCTGTACCAATCACTTTTGCCCCTCTAGTTCTAGCAAGTTGGACAGCCATTGTTCCAACTCCCTCCTGCAGCTACGTAAATGAGTAAGGTATCCTCTTTTGAAATATTAATTCCATCAAGCGCCATAAGTGCAGTTTGGCCGGAAGCTGACAATGCCCCTGATTCTTCCCAACTCATATGGCTAGGTTTTTTCACAACTTGGTTTGGATTAACTACCACGTACTCTGCATGAGCAGAAAATGTTGTCCAACCAATCACATGATCCCCCTTTGATATTGAGGTTACATCCGATCCAACCTCCACAACAATACCTGAAACCTCATTCCCGAGAAGCTGAGGTGATTCGATAACCATATCCTTAAAGAAGTCACTTCTTATTTTTACAACAGGCTGTAATCCCGCGGCCGCTGCCATTACTTTTATACGACGCAACTATTCCAAGTGCTCGACCTCGGCTTTCCTTTTGTACAAATCGAACCGGAATAAGCATCGATAAGGTCGGAATAGATGATGCTCCAATACCTTGTAACATCCGACTTACGATTAATCACAATGTTACCTAATTCGTTAGTGGAAAAGAGTGAGTTAACAACTGTTGTGCAAATCAAGAATCCAATTTCCGAAAGAATTTATTATTTGTCCTGGAAGGATGATCGATATCTATCACGTGCGGCACAAAAGTTTCGTGAAACACTGATTGAACATTATACTCGATTGAGTGTAAGTAATGTAGAAAATTAGCTAAATGAAAATGTTAACAGTCTATTAAAAAGGTTCTCAGTCAAATGTAACATTTATTTTAGAGGCAAAAATGAGTTTGTATATGTATATAAACAAAAAACTGTAAACACTATTGTGTTTACAGCTCATTATATTCGAGCATAAAAAACCACCAACATATGTATTGGTGGAGACGGTGGGAATCGAACCCACGTCCAGAGATATCGCCACTCAGACATCTACACGCATAGTTGACAAATTATCATTCACTTACCGTTCGGCCTGCCAACAGGCTTTCCGGCAGCTAGTCTGATTGGGTTCTGCCAGCATCCTCAGACGGTGGATGCCGGAATAGCCCGCTTCATTTGAGACCCTTCAATCTGCCACACGGGCGATAGCAGGAAGGATCGCTTTAGACAGTGCTTAGGCAGCTGCTAAAGCTGGTGAATTGTTTTCTTCGCCAGTTATATTTAGACGAGTAACGTTTTACGAGCCGTAACCTCGACGCGCAGTCTGAGCTCAATCTATCCCTGTCGAATCCGTAACGTCCCCATAAAAGATTGGAGAATACGCCCGGATAGAACGAGCACTATTCATTTATCTGTCATTACGACAATTATAATTTTAACAAAAATTCTTTGAAAGTCAAGTGCCGGCGAGTTTACTGCAAGCTTTCCTTAACAGCACGATCAGCGTCACGCTTCATTTGCTTTCGTTTCAGATCCTCTCGTTTATCATATTTCTTTTTCCCTTTCCCAACGCCAACCAATACTTTGGCAACACCGTTTTTGATATACACTTTCAACGGTACAAGCGAATAACCTTTTTGCTGCATTAGACCAACTAATTTATCAATTTCTTTTCGGTGAAGCAGCAACTTCCGTGAACGTGTCGGATCGTGATTAAACCGATTCCCTTGCTCGTATGGTGCAATGTGCATATTGACAAGCTGTACTTCACCCCGATGATCAATCCTTGCATGGGAATCCTTCAAATTGATACGGCCGGCACGAATTGATTTGATTTCCGTTCCCTGCAAAACAATGCCAGCTTCATACGTTTCTTCTATAAAAAAATCATGTCTCGCTTTTTTATTCTGAGCGATTGTTTTCCCATTTCCTTTCGGCATACATACTTCCTCCCACTACTTGCGTGCCAACTTATTTTAACAGAAAAAAGTCGTTGTGCCAATTGGCAATGGGCTCGTTTTCGGTCTACAATGTATTGCAAAATCCACTTCATTCAACGTATTGTATAGTGCCTATTTCACCGTTCTTCATATTGACATGGCCGGAAACTTCAGCTGTCTTTAGCTCCCCACCTTCTCTTTTATCATGGTCTTTTTTCCCATGATTCCAATGTGCCAACGATCATCTTCGTTTTACTTCCTTTGACTGCTTGAATGACACCCTCTCATATTTCTTGATGCGTTAACCACCTGGAAGCAGAACCATTATCAATAAAACCTAATTGGACTTCCTTTACATGACAATTCTTCGGGAAACGAATCTCCGTTTTTTTAATATGCGATCTATTACTGCTGTTGCCTTTAATAAGGATTAACGATCATGGCTGATGTGTTTGACGTTTGGTTATCATTGTCTTTATGGTTTGAATAGCAGTTGGAGCAGTACTATGAATCCAATCGCCAAACATAATTATCGTATTATGCTGCATATGTGCATGTTTTATCTCGTTTTCTAAAGCTAATGTGTCGGTATAATCCAATTTCTTGACTTCAAGTTCATGTTCACCATACTTTTTCTTTAATAGATCTAAACGTTGTCTATTCCTTTCAAAAGCAATCGTATGATTAGCATGAGCTGCAATCCATCCGGTCGCTTCTGCAAGCATTCCCGTCCCACCAAAAATCAATACATTACCTGGATTCAATATGTTTTCCAACCCCGTCTTTATTTCTTGACTTGTTTGTATTAAATGGTATCGGATACACTTCCTGCTCAAATCATAAAACCGAACATGACATACTAGTTCGTTCAAAGTCTGACTTCCTTCACCAAATATCAAAAATCCGCCTGGGACAAAAGTATATTAGCCAAAGGTAAATCCGAACGATGATTCCACTATGAGTGAAATAGTTCGTATTTATCTTTTGAGGTATGTTTGAAAATTTATTGCGCATAATCAATCAACGGAGAAGTCACTTGGTCTTAGATTTGCTTGCTTCCATGCTTTTGTTGGTGAGTGCATGATGGTCGCTGCGGAAAAATACGCCCTTTCCGGGGAGGCTGAGGCCATGCCCATGGAAAGCGCAGTATGCTGCCGGAGCAAATGATGATCGCACGTAACTAACATCAGAATAAAAGGAAGGCTGCACCAAGACAAATGTGACTGTTGAAAAAGTAAAATGCTGTACTTCCTCTGCCCTGTCTTTAGCGTGGAAAGTTTTAATTGTGTCCTAGCCTCACCCTTTAACAAAGACTATTTTTAATTAAATTATATAAACAACAACAAACTCAGTGCCATAACAGCCATTCCACCGATCAGTCCGTAAATCGATACGTGTGCTTCGTCGTATTTTTTGGCTGCCGGCAGCAGTTCATCAAGTGATATGAACACCATAATACCGGCAACTGCAGCAAAAATAACCCCAAACATGATGTCATTCAAAAATGGCATCAATATCAGAAATCCAACGACGGCACCGATCGGCTCAGCAATTCCAGATAGAAAAGACCAGCGGAATGCTTTGCGCCGATCATTTGTCGCATAATAAATCGGTACAGATACGGCAATACCTTCAGGGATGTTGTGAATGGCGATAGCAAATGCGATTGCCAGCCCAAGTGCCGGATCCTGTATGGCAGACATAAATGTGGCAATGCCTTCGGGAAAATTATGAATACCAATGGCCAGTGCCGTAAACGTCCCCATTTTTAACAGAGCGGGATCATTCACTGTCGTACCGTTCTTTCGCATATCCTCTACTTTTTTTGTTTCATGCGGATTAGAGTGTTTCGGGATGAACCGGTCAATTAAGGCAATCAGCAGAATCCCGCCAAAAAAGCCAGCCACAGTCAGCCAATTACCGCCCTCTTCTCCCAATACGCCAACCAATGACTCCTGTGCTTTCGCAAAAATATCGATCATAGACACATAAATCATTACACCAGCAGAAAAACCAAGTGCAAACGACAGGAATTTGGTATTGGTTGTTTTTGCAAAAAAAGCCAGTATACTGCCGATACCAGTTGCCAGGCCCGCAAATAGCGTAAACAAAAACGCAATAATAACCTCCTGCGACATGTTACATTCACCTTCTTTGTTGTTCTTATTAACAATTGTTTACCTAAGGAAACTTTTATAGATACAGTTATATTCTATTCCTCCACAACACAAAATGCAACCCTTTTTGTTAGAAAATAAAAAAAGACTAACATGATGCTCGTACACATCACATTAGTCTTTCCTTTTTTCTGCTTCTTACTTTTTCACTTTTTTCGCCTTGATCTTTTGCTTGCTTTTCTTCTTAGGCTGCTTGGTTGTTACGAGCTCAAAATCAACGACACGTTCATCAATATTTACTTTGACAACCCGCACATCGACTTCTTCACCGATCCGGTACATATTGCCCGTACGTTTACCGATCATCGCATGATTACGGTCATCGTAATGATAATAATCATCGGTCAGGTAGCTGACGTGAACCAGCCCTTCAATTGTATTTTCCAGCTCCACAAACAAGCCGAAATTGGTGATAGAGCTAATCACGCCGGTATATTTCTCACCAATTTTATCCTGCATGAACTCGGCTTTTTTCAAGTCATCCGTTTCCCGCTCGGCATCAACCGCAGTCCGCTCCATTTCGGATGAATGACGGGCGATATCCGGCATCCGTTCCTTCCAATGACTGATCGTCTTTGCATCCATCTGTTTATCAATCAAATACGTTCTGATCAGCCGGTGAACTGTCAAATCAGGATAACGCCTGATTGGGGATGTGAAATGGGTGTAAAACTCAGTCGCCAGTCCGAAGTGCCCGATACTTTGCGGGTCGTATTTTGCCTGCTGCATCGAGCGCAGCATCAATTTGGAGACGATCATTTCTTCAGGCTTGCCCTTCACTTCCTCTATCAATTTCTGCAGTGCTTGGGGATGAATTTCATTTGCTGTACCTTTAACGACATAGCCTAGTCCAGCGATGAATTCAAAAAAGTGCTGAAGCTTGCTTTCATCCGGATCCTGGTGAATCCGATGTATAAATGGAACATCCATCCAGTGAAAATGTTCCGCAACCGTTTCGTTTGCTGCCAGCATGAATTCTTCAATCAACCGTTCGGCAACAGACCGTTCGCGGAGTATGACATCTTCCGGTTTTCCACTTTCATCGACCAGTACTTCGGCTTCTTTAAAGTCGAAATCGATGGCACCGCGATCCATCCGTTTGTCGCGCAGTATTGCAGCCAATGTTTCCATGTCTTCAAACATTGGAACGAGCGGCTTATACCGTTCACGGACTGCTTCATCCCTGTCGACCAGGATCTTATTCACATCATGATATGTCATGCGTTCATCCGTCCTGATCACGCTTTGGAAAATTTCGTGATTCACTACTTCGCCTTTTGCACTCATTTCCATTTCACAGCCGAGTGTGAGCCTGTCCACTTGTGGGTTTAAGGAACAAATGCCATTTGACAACCGATGCGGAATCATCGGAATGACACGGTCAACCAAGTAGACACTCGTAGCACGTTCGATTGCCTCCTGGTCAATCGGAGAGTTTTCCTCCACATAATAACTCACATCTGCAATATAAACGCCAAGTTTGTAGTTGCCGTTATCCAATTTTTTAACAGATACCGCATCATCCAAGTCTTTCGCATCTGCACCGTCAATCGTGACAATCTGTTCATCTCTTAAATCACGGCGGTTTTCGATTTCCGCCGGATCAATCGCATCCGGTGTATTTGCGGCTTGTTCAAGCACCTCTTCCGGAAAATCAATCTTGATACCGTGTTTATGAATAATCGATATGATATCAATCCCTGGGTCATTTTTATGCCCAAGAATATGGACAATTTCACCTTCTGCACTCATGCGGCCTTCCGGAAATTTCGTAATATGGGCGATCACCTTATGTCCGCTCACTGCACCGCCTGTCATGCTCTTTGGAATAAAAATATCATTCGGAATTCGTTTATCATCAGCAACGACAAACCCGAACGATTTATTATCCTCAAACGTTCCGACGACCTGATGAGTCGCCCGCTCCAAAATCCGGATAACCGTTCCTTCTGGTCTGTTACCATCGTCATTTCGCTTTTCAATTCGTACCATTACTTTGTCATTATTCATAGCAGATGCCAGATCAGAATGGTGGATATACACATCTGATTGGCTGTCATCATCCGGAATCAAAAAAGCAAATCCTTTGGCATGCATTTGTATTCTGCCGCGGATGAGATTCATTTTTTCCGGAAGTCCAAAGCGATTTTTGCGGGTTCGCACAAGTTCTCCGGCTTCTTCAAGTGCATTCAATGCCTTGACCAGTTCCTTAAATTCGACGGCGTCCTGCAAGCCGAGTGCTTCCTCCAGTTCACCTACTGCTAATGGTTTGTCATTATGTTCATTAAAATACTCACGTAATTTCTCCTGCATAGTTTCATCCATGTTCTCACCTTCTTTCTACTGCTATTATTCACGTTTTTTCTTAATTATAATCATTCGCTCCAGTCAAGTGATTCGAGGAATTGATAGATATCATCATGCAGTTGTTCTTTTTCTTTGTCCATCGTAATCACATGACCTGATTCCTCATACCATTTGATGTCTTTTTGATTGGCTTCCACATTATCATAAATGTATTGAGCGCTGTCCGTATTAATCATTTCATCCTGCTGCGCCTGCACGACAAACGTTGGGATGTAAATCGTATCAATATGTTGATTCACCTCGGTGATCAGGTCAGCTAAATCCGAAAACATATCACGAGAATTGTCAACGAGTTCCTGCACCTCTTTTTGAATCGTGTCTTTATCTTTCCCCTCGAGCTGTTTAAACTCGGTTGCTTTAAACTTATACCCTTTCGTCAGTTCGTCTTCGTTATCAAAAAACATCGGTGCACACATTGGAATAATGCCCTTCACCTGTTCAGAGTATGCGAGTTTCAAACCCAACACACCGCCAAGTGACAACCCAGCAACCGCTATTTCCTTATACCCCAGTTCCTTTAGATGGTTAAATGCATTCATGACATCTTCCCACCATTCATCCGCACTCGCTTTTACCAGCTCCTCAGGCTTTTTTCCATGTCCGCGGTAGATCGGTGCATGGCTTGTGTATCCCTTTTTCTCCAAAAACCGCCCCAGCATGCGCACATCGGCTGAATGGCCGGTAAATCCATGCAATAACAATACCGCACGCGGACCGGCTTCAAACGTAAAAGGCTTCGGTAATTTAATGTTCATGATGTATCTCATCTCCTTCTATCATTCCTAGTTCATATCATGTACCTTCCCCTATTATTAAATTGCGAAAATAGAGTGAACCTTCAATCATCGAGAAGATATTTTGTCCACTGATTGATAGATGAACGAATCGGACATTACGACGCACAGGACGTCGCATTTTGATCTGCCTGGCAGTTGTCCCCATTTATTTCTTTGGTTTAATCAGATAAGGGCCTGCTGCCAGTTAGATGTGGGATAGATAAACCCTTATCGCCATTTGCGATAAGGGTTTGAGTTCACTGCAAAATATACGCACTCAAAAAAGCCAGAACAAAGAACAGTACGCCGGTAACGATTGTCCCCCGATGTAAAAACAAATCTGCTCCCCGTGCTTTTTGTTTACCGAAAAGCTGCTCGGCTCCACCCGAAATCGCTCCGGAAAGTCCGGCACTTTTTCCCGATTGCAATAAAATTAATACAACCATAATAACGGCATCAATCAACAATGCGATATGAATCAAACTTGCCATAAAGCGCACCCCCAGTCAGAAACACTATATACCTACAATTTACTTTAGCACAACCCCGTCATCCATCGCAAGTGATCTTGAGCTTAATTTTGGACGTATCCGGATTTTCGTTTATCATAAAAATAATGACATGTTTCAGAATGGATGATAAACAATGGAAAAGACATTTTGGTTCACACAGCCTGACAACATCAAAATATATGTAAAAAAATGGTTCACCCCTGAAAACAAGCCGAAAGCAATTGTCCAAATCGCCCACGGTATGGCAGAACATATTGGGCGTTATGATGATTTTGCTGATTTTTTGGTTGAAAACAATATTTTTGTATATGGAAATGATCACCGCGGACACGGCAAAACCGGTGAAAAACAGGGGATACTCGGATATTTTGCTGACGAAAACGGATTTGAAACGGTAACGGATGACTTGTATGCAGTCACTAAACAAATCAGACAGCATTACCCGGACACATCACTGTTTTTGCTAGGGCATAGTATGGGATCGTTTTTAACCAGACATTTCATTCAAGTGCATAGCGAACTTGTCGATGGCGTTATATTGACTGGAACAGGCCATTATTCCCGATTCACCAGTGAAACAGCGCGGAGAATAGCTGCAAATCTGCCGCCAAAAGAAAAATCAGGCTTGATGAATGCACTGGTCTTTTCATCATTTAACAAGCGTGTTCAAAACAAAAAAACAAAATTAGACTGGCTTTCCCGTGATGACAGAATGATTCAATCGTACATTGATGATCCATACTGCGGATTCATTCCAACAGCAGGGTTTTTTAAAGATTTAATGACCGGATTGACACTGATTCATGACCAAAAAAGGAACCGGCAAATTCGCTCCGACCTGCCAATGCTCATCGCAGGCGGAAATGAAGACCCTGTCGGTGACTATGCAAAAGGGGTCTGGAAAACAGCGGAATTGTACAATGATGCAGGACTCAACGACATCATGACCATTTTATTTGAAAAAAGTCGGCATGAATTATTAAATGAACGGAACCGGGATGAAATTTACCGGATTCTGTTAAACTGGGTCATTGGTTTGACAAGCAAGATTTCTTGATTTGATGCCGAACAAACATGTAAAATGTAGAATGGAGTAAATTTTTATCGAAGGGTTGGTCAATATCATGATTGAAGGAATTGCCGCATCGAATGGAATTGCGATCGCCAAGGCGTATCAGCTTGTCACACCGGAATTAACATATGAAAAAAAATCAATCGATGATCCAAATAAAGAAGTCGAACGTCTGGAAAAAGCGCTCGATACAGCCAAAGAAGAACTGGAAAAAATACGGGCGCATACCAGGAAGGAAATGGGAGATGAACATGCCGAAATTTTTTCAGCCCATTTGCTCGTTTTGGATGATCCGGAACTGGTTAACCCGATTAAAGATAAGATTAGGAACGAAAATGTGATAGCTGAAACCGCTTTGGAAGAGACAACCAATATGTTCATCGACATGTTTAAAAATATGGATAATGAATATATGCGGGAACGTGCTGCTGATATTCAGGACGTTGCAAAACGCGTGCTGGCACACTTGCTTGGGGTCACAATTCCCAATCCGGGGCTGATCGATGAGGAAGTAATTGTCATCGCCAAAGACTTAACCCCATCCGATACTGCACAGCTGAATCGGGAATTTGTCCAGGGTTTTGCAACGGATATTGGCGGAAGGACATCACATTCAGCGATCATGGCCAGATCACTGGAAATACCCGCTGTAGTCGGCACTAAGGAAATCACGGATATAGTTCAGCACAATGATATGGTTATCGTCGATGGGATTGAAGGAAAAGTTATTTTGAATCCTTCTGATGATGAATTGGCATCCTACAAGAAAAAACAGGCAAACTTCGACAAGCAAAAAGAAGAATGGGCCGAATTGAAGGATGAGCCAACCATTACAGCTGATAAAGAGCAAGTAGAACTGGCAGCGAATATCGGTACACCGGACGATGTTGCAAGTGTCCTTGCCAACGGAGGAGAGGGAATCGGCTTATATCGCACTGAATTTTTATACATGGGAAAAAGCCAATTACCTACAGAAGATGAGCAATATGATGCCTATAAAACCGTGCTTGAGCAAATGGAAGATAAACCGGTTGTCGTCCGCACGTTAGATATTGGCGGGGATAAGGAATTAAGCTATTTGGACTTGCCTGAGGAACTAAACCCATTTTTAGGGTTCCGCGCCATTCGCTTCTGCCTGGAAAATGAGGATATTTTCCGTACGCAGCTCCGAGCATTGCTTCGTGCCAGTGCACACGGCAATTTAAAAATTATGTTCCCAATGGTCGCGACACTGGAAGAGTTTCAGCAGGCAAATAATATTCTGCTGGACGAAAAGCAAAACCTGAAAGACGAAGGTATCAGCGTATCTGATGATATTGAAGTTGGTATCATGGTCGAAATTCCATCAACTGCTGTGATCGCCAAACAGTTTGCCAAAGAAGTTGACTTTTTCAGCATCGGTACCAATGACCTGATTCAGTATACAATGGCAGCTGACCGCATGAATGAGCGTGTATCCTATTTGTATCAGCCTTACCATCCGGCGATTTTAAATCTGATCAGCACGGTGATTGAAGCTGCACACGCCGAAGATAAATGGGTTGGCATGTGCGGTGAAATGGCCGGTGACTCGATTGCAATCCCTGCATTGCTCGGACTCGGACTTGATGAATTCAGCATGAGCGCAACATCCATTCTCCCGGCACGCACGCAGATCCGCGGACTGTCGCAAGAAAAAATGGCTTCCTGCAAAAATAAATTTTTATCTATGGGTACTGCTGAAGAAGTAGTCGAATTTGTCAAAGAGAAAACCGAATAACGGATGGACGCTCGGAATCTAATATGATTTCCGGGCGTTTTATGATTTGAGCCATTGTCTTACTAATTTTTTCACTTTCCTTTCCGTCGATTCATTTTTTTCTGTTGATTTCCGCTTTCTTCTGTTGATATTCTTGCTCTTCTGTCGATTCCTTTTCTGTTCTGTTAATATCTACCCATTCAGCAAATTTCTTACTCACTCTATAAATAATCATTCCTCAACCCAAAGTTCATCTCGAAATAAATTCCAGTTTATCAGTAATGGGGGTTCTTCCTTTATCATGAGGTATTTTTTCCGGATAGCCCATCTGCATGACGGCTGCAATTTTTTCTTTCCTGCTGTCCAGTCCGATATCCTCAAGAAATGTTTCATCATGCATATATGGCGTAATCGTCCAGAGCATACCGACCCCATATTCCCAGGCGGCAAGCTGCGCATTTTGAATAAATGCACAAATACTGGCATACTCCTCCTCATATCGGACAGGATCTTCTTCCTTTCGAAAATAAATCAATGCATGATGCGGAATCTGCAATAAAAATTGTCTCATAGATTTAATCATGTTTCGTGTCTTTGGATCATCACCAGATTTCAGCATACCTATCCGCTGATAGCTTGCTATTATAGCATCAACAAAACTTGTCTTTCCTTCCTTTTCATAAAGCTTTATATTCCACGGTTCTTTCATATAATGTGTCGGTGCATAAGACCCATAAGTAAAAATGTCCTGCATAATAGATTGGTCTACTTCTTCACGTTTAAAGTTATAAATAGACCTGCGTGTTTTGATGGCTGTTAACATATCGATGGGGATCACCTCGTTCAAAAGCTCTTTCCATTTATTATGCCATTCATTGAAACGCCCGCCCAGTCATAATGGACATAAAATAACTATAAAATTGCCAGTAATCAAGATCTAATGCAATACGGTGATGTTTTTCATCTTCAGCTTTGCCCTCCAACACATCGCCATACGGTCTGATATCAGCAATACTTTGACCTCTTTCAACACCATTTCTGCTTTGAATAATATCAACCGGTAAATATCTGAATGTAAACATTTCATCATAAACAGTTGCCATTAATGTTACGACATCATGCAGCGGACTCCCTTGTATCCTCGGATTCCGTTGTTTATAGAAATTATAGTAATAGTCCAACAGCGGCTTTACAATTTTCGCCTCTCCCACCTGATTGATATGATCTACCATTTGCGGTGTTGCAATGGCCTGTCGCGTAACATTTAACGGAATAATCGTTACATTAGATGCATTTTTCAAAACCAGCTGTGCTGCAATTGGATCACCGTAAAAGTTCGCTTCCGACACTGCCGTAGCATTGCCTGGAACCCAGAACGCACCTCCCATCATATAAAAACGCTGTACATTTTCCATGATAGACGGATACTTGATAAACATCGTGGCAAGTGATGTTAACCTTCCCATATTAACAATCGCTAAATCCTGATTACGATACTGTTTTATAATTTCAACGGCCTCAAAAAAATTTTCTACCAAACCGTCATTGGTCACAAGCGGCGGTTCAATTGGACCTAGCCCGTACTCACCATGAATTTCGGGTTGAAATACAGGATCTTCTCCTGTCATAGGAATGTGTGCACCTGAAATAACCTGAACAGATGGCTCAATATCAAACAGTTCTCTGACATAATTCACATTTGCCAAAGCTTTCTCCCTGGGAATGTTCCCATAATTAGCTACGACACCAACAATATCGATTGCGGCGTCAAAATAGGCATATATTAATGCAATAGTATCATCAATGCCAATATCCCCGAACACCAACACCTTTTGTGCCACATATATCCTCTCCCAAAATTGGAATAGTTGCCCAGTTAACTTTATTCAACCATAAATTTGTCCTATACCCGAAAAAATGTCAAATCAATGCCCCTTTTTTACCATTACAATCTTTTGTAGTTATACAAAAGAGGGCATCACTTGAAAAAAAGATTTACGAGATGGATAACAGGTGTGGCATTGGGGTGCTAGCTGAGCATAAAAAAAGAGACGGAAAATCCGTCTCCAGTAACTTCACATGTTTATTTTTTCAACTGATAAAAAGCATCCAGTCCGGCATACTCTCCCATGCCTGCGAGTTCATCTTCAATACGGAGCAGCTGATTGTATTTTGCCACACGATCGGTGCGGGATGGTGCACCAGTTTTAATTTGTCCCGCATTTGCAGCAACCGCAATATCCGCAATGGTTGCGTCTTCCGTTTCGCCGGATCGGTGGGAAATAACAGCTGTATAGCCGGCACGTTTAGCCATTTCGATTGCCTCAAAGGTTTCAGTCAGCGTACCAATCTGATTTACTTTAACAAGGATGGAGTTGTCGACACCCTGTTCAATGCCTTGGGAAAGCTTGCTGGTATTGGTCACAAACAGATCATCGCCAACGAGCTGTACACGATCACCGATCCGGTCGGTCAACAGTTTATGGCCTTCCCAATCATTCTCATCAAGTCCGTCTTCAATCGAAATAATTGGATATTGATTAATCAGATTTTCGTACCAGTCAACCATCTCTGCAGCCGTACGGACAACACCTTCACCTTTAAGATGGTACTTGCCATCTTCAAAAATTTCCGAGGAAGCGACATCCATAGCCAGCTTGACTTCTTCACCTGATTTATATCCGGCAGCTTCAATGGCTTCAACAATGGTGCCAAGTGCTTCTTCGTTGGAACTAAGATTCGGTGCAAAACCGCCTTCATCACCGACACCAGTATTATAGCCTTTGGATTTCAGCACTTTTTTTAGGGAATGGAAAACCTCTGCACCGGTCCGCAGTGCTTCTTTAAATGTTGAGGCAGCAACAGGCATAATCATGAACTCCTGAATATCAACGTTATTGTCTGCATGCTCCCCCCCATTTAAAATGTTCATCATCGGCGTTGGAAGTGTTTTGGCATTAAAGCCGCCCAAATAGTTGTATAACGGCAGTTCCAGGTAGCTTGATGCAGCTTGTGCGACAGCCATGGAAACACCAAGGATTGCGTTAGCCCCAAGATTACCCTTGTTTTCTGTCCCGTCAAGCTCAAGCATGATTTGGTCAATGATATTTTGTCGTGTTACATCAACCCCCAACAGCTCAGGGGCAATCACATCATTTACATTTTCAACAGCTTTTTGCACACCTTTGCCCAAATACCGGTTTTTATCGTCATCACGCAACTCAACCGCTTCATATTCGCCAGTTGAGGCACCACTTGGCACTAAAGCTGCACCAAATGCACCAGATTCAGTAAATACTTCTACTTCAACTGTCGGGTTACCGCGGGAATCAAGCACCTCGCGTGCATAAACGTCTGTAATGTATGGCATTCCAACCACTCCTCTATTTTTTAATTAATGATTCACCGGTCATTTCTGCCGGTTTTTCAATATCCAGTAAATCCAGCAATGTCGGTGATAAGTCAGCTAAAATTCCGTCATCGCGGAGTTCAGCATTTGCTTTTGTGACGATGACCGGAACTGGATTCTTCGTGTGGGCTGTCATCGGATCGCCTTCGAGTGTGACCACTTCATCTGAATTGCCATGGTCGGCCGTAATAACTGCATGGCCGCCCAGTTCCAAAATTTTATCAACGACTTTACCCAAACATTCATCAACAGCTTCAACGGCTTTGATAGTCGCCTCCAAATCCCCTGAATGACCGACCATGTCCGGGTTGGCAAAGTTCAGGATAATGGCATTGTGCGCTTTGGCATCAAGTTCTTCAAGCAAAGAATCCGTCACTTCATACACACTCATTTCCGGCTTCAAATCATAGGTGGCCACTTTCGGCGAATCAATCAGCACACGCTTTTCGCCCGGAAATTCATGTTCGCGTCCACCGCTCATGAAAAACGTCACATGCGGGTATTTTTCCGTTTCCGCAATGCGCAGCTGGTTCAAATCATGCTGTGACAAAACTTCTCCGACTGTATTATCAAGGTTGACCGGTTTATAGGCAACATATCCATCAATCGCTTCACTGAATTCAGTGAGCATCACAAAGTCCAGGTTTTTCGGCGGATGTTCACCCCGGTCAAAATCGCGGAAGTCATCATTGGCAAATGTACGGGATATTTGAATCGCTCGGTCAGGCCGGAAATTGTAAAAAATGATTGAATCATCGTCTTTCACTTTACCGACTGGATTATCATTCTCGTCGGTCAAAACTGACGGAATGACAAATTCATCATGAATGCCGTTTTCATAGGAATCATCTACTACATCATATGGGTTCCGGTAAGTTGGCCCTTCGCCGTAAACCATTGCATCATACGCTTTTTTGACACGGTCCCAGCGCTTATCACGATCCATTGAATAATAACGGCCAGAAATGGTGGCAAATTGTCCGACGCCATATTGGTTCATCATTTCTTCTGTCTGTTCAATATACTCCTTCGCTGTTTGTGGCCCGACATCACGTCCGTCGAGAAATGCATGCACATATACTTTTTCCAAATCGTTGTCTTTTGCCAGTTTCAACAGGGCGAAGAGATGGTTGATGTGACTATGGACACCACCATCAGAAAGCAATCCGAAAATATGCAAAGCTTTACCGTTCTCTTTTGCATGCCGGATAGACTTTAGGAAAGCACCTTTTTCAAAAAACTCGCCTTCCTTAATGGATAGATTGACCCGGGTCAGACTTTGGTATACAATCCTGCCTGCTCCAATATTCAGGTGACCGACTTCTGAATTGCCCATTTGTCCATCAGGAAGACCAACTGCTTTACCATCCGCTTTCAATTGATGATGGGCGAACTTGTTCCAATACCGGTCAAAATTAGGTATGTGCGCCTGCTTGACGGCATTTCCCTTCTTCTCGTCACGCAGACCGAATCCATCGAGAATGATTAATGCAGCTAATTTGTTGTTAGTCATTTTGTACCTGCCTCCACAAGCTGCAGAAATGACGCTGGTTCAAGACTGGCACCTCCGACAAGAGCGCCATCGATATCGGACTGACTCAAGAGTTCATCTATGTTGGCTGGCTTGACACTTCCGCCATATTGAATGACAACTTTTTCTGCAACGTTTTCCGATGTTATGTCTTGAACAATGTTGCGGATCTGGGTACACACTTCATTAGCTTCCTCACTTGACGCTGTTCTCCCGGTGCCAATCGCCCAAATCGGCTCATATGCAATGATAGTCGATGAAACTTGCTCATCACTCAGCCCTTGCAAACCTTTCTGTACTTGGTTTTCGATATGGTTCATCGTTTCATTGGCTTCCCGCTGTTCAAGCGTTTCACCGACACAAACAATCGGTGTCAGGTCATGATTGAATGCCGCATGCACTTTTTGATTAACTGTTTCATCCGTTTCTGCAAAATGTTCACGACGTTCCGAGTGACCAATCACCACGTGTGTGACACCAAGGTCCTTCAGCATAACCGGACTTACTTCACCGGTGAATGCACCACTTTCTTCAAAGTGCATATTTTGCGCACCGATTTTCAAATCGCTTCCCTTAGCTTTTTCGACTAACGATGGCAAAAACGGAAATGGTGCACAAACAATGGCTTCAGCGTTATCATCATTCGGAAGACTTGCCGTGACCGAATCGGCGAATTGATCAGCCTCAGACAATACTTTATTCATTTTCCAATTTCCGGCAATTACTTTGTTGCGCATTGTATCACCTCTCCAAAACTATTTGTCGTCAAGTGCCTTCACACCTGGCAGAACTTTTCCTTCCATAAATTCCAGGGATGCTCCACCGCCTGTTGAAACATGATCCATATCATCCGCAAAACCTAATTTTTCGACTGCCGCAGCGGAATCACCACCGCCGATAACCGTGTATCCTTCTGTACCGGCCAGGCTTTCAGCAACGGCTCTCGTTCCACCGGCAAAGGCATTATATTCAAACACACCCATTGGTCCATTCCAGATAACAAGTTTAGAATCTTTCACAATCTGATTATATTTTTCGCGCGTCGCTGGACCAATGTCCAATGCTTCCCAATCGGCAGGTATTTCTTCAATGTCAACTATTTTCGTGTTGGCTTCTTCCGAAAAATCATCTGCAACAACGACATCTTCCGGCATAACAAAACGGACACCTTTATCCTGCGCTTTTTGCATAAAATCTTTCGCCAGCTCGATTTTATCTTCTTCCAATAATGATTTTCCAATCTCATAGCCTTGCGCTTTGACAAATGTATAGGCAAGACCACCGCCGATAATCAGGTTATCGACTTTATCAAGCAAATGATCGATCACATTGATTTTATCTTTAACCTTGGCACCGCCGATGATCGCTGTAAATGGTCTGTCAGGATTTTCCAGTGCTTTGCCGAGTACTTCAATTTCTTTTTCCATTAAAAACCCAGTTGCTGCAGGCAATTTTTCCGCCACTCCTGTTGTTGAGGCGTGTGCCCGGTGAGCTGTCCCGAATGCATCATTGATATACAAGTCAGCCATATCCGCAAAAGCCTGGATGAGGGATGGATCATTTTTTTCCTCACCGGGGTCAAAACGGACATTCTCAATTAATACAACGTCACCATTACTGACTTGTGAGAGAGCCTCATTGACTTCCTTCCCATAAACCGTATCCGTTTTAACCACTTCTTTTCCGAGCAGGTCACTTAATCGTTCGGCCACCGGATCAAGCCGCAGTTCTTCAATCACTTCACCCTTTGGCCGTCCAAGGTGGCTTGCCAAAATAACGACCGCTCCTTTTTCTAACAAATGTTCAATCGTTGGCAGTGCAGCCCTGATTCGTGTGTCATCGGTGACTTCACCGTTTTTCATCGGTACATTGAAGTCAACACGGCAAAACACTTTTTTCCCATTAACATCAAGATCTTGAAGTGTTTTTTTATTCATGCCAAAACCTCCTCCTGTTAATCAAGTATGTATTGTAAAACCAGAAAGCTTTTCTTATGAATTGTTGTTATCTGGATCGTCGTTGAAATACACATGCTTTCCGCAGGGGATCAGAAAAAGGAGGAGGATGGCCCTCCCCCTGATATGCATATTATAGTCCTTGTTTGCTGATATAAACAGCCAGGTCAACACAGCGTGCAGAGTAGCCCATTTCGTTATCGTACCAGGAAACGACTTTTACCATGTTGTCCTCAAGCGTCATCGTTGACTGGGCGTCAAACAGGGAAGAATACGTATTGCCGACGATATCGCTGGAAACGAGCGGATCTTCACTGTAGCCTAGGATTCCTTTCAGTCCTTCTTCTTCGGCGGCTGCTTTAAACGCTTCATTGACTTCTTCTTCGGTCACATTTTGATCCAATTCAGCAACCAAGTCAGTCAGTGAGCCATCAGGAGTTGGCACCCGGACTGCCATCCCATTCAATTTGCCTTCTAAATCAGGCAGTACTTTACCAACCACTTTAGCAGCACCTGTCGTTGTCGGAATAATATTTTGTGCTGCTGCACGTGCACGGCGGTAGTCCTTGTGCGGCAGATCAAGAATTTGCTGGTCATTCGTGTAGGAGTGAACCGTCGTCATCAGACCGCGCTGAACACCGAATTTCTCATGTAATACCTTCGCAAGTGGGGCAAGACAGTTGGTCGTACATGATGCATTGGAAACAATATGGTGTTCGCTTGGATCGTAATCCTGCTCGTTCACACCCATGACCATTGTCAAGTCTTCCTGTTTAGCCGGTGCTGAAATGACGACTTTTTTCGCACCTGCATCAAGGTGTTTCTGCGCATCATCACGCTGCGTAAAGCGGCCAGTTGATTCAATAACGATATCCACGCCAAGATCGCCCCAACCAAGGTCAGCAGGGTCGCGCTCTGAGAGTACTTTTATTTCTTTTCCGCCTACCACAATGTTCGATCCATTAATCGTTACGTCTTCTTCCAGCTTGCCGTGAACTGAATCATACTTCAATAAATGTGCAAGCATGTTCGCATCTGTCAGGTCATTGACAGCTACAACCTCTACCTCGTCATTTTTTAAAGCCTGACGGAAAACATTGCGTCCGATACGGCCAAATCCATTGATTCCCATTTTTAGTGCCATGTATAATTCCTCCTAATTGATTCAAGTCAAATATTTATTTTAAAGGGAAGGGTTTTCCCTTAAAATCGCTTCTGCTGCTGCCTCATCGGTTATGAGCAGGTCACTTCTGCCCTGCTTAAAGTACGATGTGATAGCCCGGGCTTTCGACTTTCCGCCTGCTACAGTGATAACTAGCTGACTGCTTTCAGATAAGTCATCCAAATGAATCCCAATCGTCCTCACCTTATGGACAACTTCGCCGGCAGCGTTAAAATAGTAACCAAATGCCTCACTGACAGCTTCTTTTTCCCTCAGCTTCCGCATAATATCATTCGACGTTTTACGTCGCTTCGCCATGGTGATCGCATCCCCAATTCCATGCAGCACAATGTCAGAACCTTGGATAATCTTTAAAATGTCAATCACAGCTGGTTCCTTCATCATCGTTCGGTACGAGGATTCACTTAACGGATCCGGGACGTAAAGCAGTCTGTAACTGCCTTTTGCCTGTCTTGCCATCTTGGCAGCGATCGTATTGGCCTGATTTTCCTCTTTTTCGCCGATACCACCCCTGGCAGGAACAAATAAGCATTCGGTATCTCCGTCAAAAGGGCTCATCATCTCAGCAATTGCAGCCATTGTCGTGCCGCCTGTAACAGCCATGGTCCGGTCTGATGATACATTTTCCTTCAAAAATGTCACACATGCTTTTCCCATTTCTTGTTTTACCCATTCCTGTTCATCGCTATTACCGGGAACAACTACAATATTGTCCCGTTGTAATATATCCTTCAATTGTCTTTCTAAAACGCTCAGACCCATCATTTCATGCATGAATACTGCTAACTGGTCAATAACTAATTTTCCCTCTTTAGTTAATAGCATTCCTTTTGATGACATATTGATCAACCCTTGTCTGGACAGAACATCCACTTCGCTGCGCACATGCCGTTCGGTAAGTTTCGTGTTGTCAGACAGGGAACGCCTGCCAATCGGCTGCAGGCGTTCTATATGCTGCATGAGCATATACCGCTCTTGTATAACTTCCAGCAAGTCAGGGTATAATTTCTTCTGTATGTCAATCAATTCCTGCATGAAAAGACTCCTTCACTGGTCATAATTCGTCCCGGATGATTACAATTTGTCCCGCCAATGGCAAAAAAATATGTTTATGAGTTTTCCTGCATTCATTATTTTATCACAGATATTGTTTTATACAAATGATTTACTTCTTTTCGCCGGCTTCCCTTAACGCTCGCTCCAGCGCTTCATAACTGATCTCTTCATAGGTAAGCGTTGTGTCATTGATTTGGACAACGGGAATCAGCAATTGATATCGTTCTAGCCATTCGTCATTTGAATAAATATCGAGCTTGTCGATTTCAAACGGATAATCATGACACAATAATTCTAGCATCGACAGTACTTGATCACATAAGGAACAATTTTCTTTTGTATAAAATATAATATTTCGCATTCTGTTTCCTCCATTATTTACGCTTCGTTGACGCAGGAAAGCCTAGCTGCTCACGATACTTCATCACGGTTCTGCGTGCAGCAGTGATGCCGAATTCCTGCCGCAGCTTATTTTTGATAGCCTGGTCTGACAGCGGCTTTTCCTTGTTTTCACCGTTAATTAATTCAGCAACTAATTGTTTAATCACAAAAGAAGCTGTTTGCTGCCCATTCCTCTGTTTGACAGCGGATTGCAGGAAAAATTTCAGCGGGATAACACCGTGTCTAGTCTGGACATATTTATTGGTAATTGCTCTGCTGACAGTGGATATATGCACATCCAGTTCAGCGGCAATTTCTTTTAATGTTAATGGCTGAAGCATAAAAGCACCATGTTCAAAATACATGCGTTGTTTTTCAACGATTTTCTCAATCACTTTTTCCAATGTATTGCTGCGAAATTGTATCGCCTGCTGCAGCCAATTAACCTGGTTGAACTTTTCCTTTAAAAAATTTGCAGCCTGTTTTTCCTCCACTTGAAGATTCCTGTACGATTCGTTCATTTCAATGGTCGGTGCATGCCATTTATAAAAAGAAATGTTCCAGTTGCCGTTTTCTTCATAAATATATGCTTCCGGAATAATATACTCAGTCTCATTCGCGGCTAATAATTGTCCTGGCTTTGGGTGGCAGGATTGGATCTGTTTTAATATATTCGCTACTGCTTCTTCTGACAGATGAAAATGATTACTAATTTCCGCGATATTTTCACCGGCAACCCAGTCTAAATGATCTGCCAGCAATTCCGCCAAAAGTGATCCGGAATCCGGCAGCTGCAATTGAATACATTCCTGAAGACTGCGGGCTCCGATCCCTTTAGGTTCCAGCATCTGAATCCACCGTAATGCCTCTTCCACCCGATCAGCTGTTATATTACATTGTTTTGCCCAGGAATCCATATCGATATCCAAGTAGCCATCCTCATTCAGCGAGTCTATGCCGAAAAGTACGGACGACCGTAAATCATCCGGAACATTGATTGCGTAAAGCTGGCTTTTCAGCTGTTCGTACATCGTCAGTTCCGGCTGGTTTATTTCACCGATGGGAGAGGTTGGATTGGCCTGTTTAAAACTATTGATCTCGTAATCAAAACTTACTTCCTCAATTAAGGGATTTTCTTTGGAGACTTCCCGGATATACTCGATCATCTCTACCCCGGAAAACTGCAGTAAATGAATAGCTTGAATAAGCGACTGATTCATTTTTAATTGTAATGTTTGCTCCTGGACAATTTTCGGCCGCATCTTCAACCCTCCACTATGTTAACTACTTCTATTGTGCCATATAATCCATCAATAGGCATCCATAATAGATTTTTATACATATCTTTTTTTCTATGCTACAATCAGTTTACCAGTATAAAACGAAACTTCAATTCAGTGGAGTCTTTTATCGGCTGTTGAAGAGGAACAAAGGCTGAAAGCAGGCATCCTCGAAAAAAGGGAAAGCATCTTTTTCTACATGCAGGACATCGCTGTCGCAGCTTTCCTTGTCCTGAGCCTGTGCATGATGCGGAATAAACAGCGTGGGGGTACTATGGAAGAACGCAATTTTTCAAAACTGGCATTAGCTTATGAAGTGATGCTTGTCTGTCTGGCAATTTTATCAGTATTATTCATATGGTCCGACAACCAGTCAATTCGTTATCTGGACAGATTTGTATGGGCAATATTTTTTATTGATGTATGTGTAAGACTGGTTGCCGCAAGGAATAAATGGGCATATGTAAAGAAAAATCCGTTCGATATTATTGCGGCCATACCACTCGATGCCATTTTTCAAACTGCCCGGATTGCAAGGTTATTCAAATTGTTGCGTTTAATCGCCATATCGAAACACTACTTCCCTAAATTTTTCCAAATTATCAGAACAAACAACCTTGACCGAGTGATTGTCACCGCTGTGCTGATGATCGTTGCGGGAGGAACCGTTGTAACGTTTACGGAACCTAATATTGATTCATTTGCGGATGGATTATGGTGGGCAATCGTGACGACAACAACCGTCGGGTATGGTGACATTTCACCTGATACGATAATCGGCCGGATTGTTGCTGTAATCCTGATGCTGGCAGGGATTGGCATTATCGGAATGCTGACTAGCTCGATTACGACTTTTTTTATAAAAGGAGAAGGAAAAGAGCACCCGTCCATGGCATTTATGAAGGAACAGCTTAATCGGGCAGATGAATTAACCTCTTCTGAAATCCGGCACATGATTGCTTTACTGAAAGAATTCCAAAGAGAAACAGAAGAAAAAGACCAGCGCGAATAAATTCCGTGCTGGTCTTTTTTACGCCGCTTTATGATTCCACATTAAAAATGGGCTTTAAGAGGACAAATGATTATTCAGAATAAAATATGAGCCATAGAAATTCATCCACGTTTGTCAGATTTTATACCAACTAAACAACCATTATAAAAAAACTGTGTAAGATTTCCTGACAAGTTTAATGACAATGGCAGTGAACTAAACCTAAACTATTGTTAACAATTATATCAGGAGGTCCGGTAACGTGAAACTCGGCTCGCTGCTTCAGTTATCCTTTATTATCAGTTTTTTGATGATTGGTCATGGTTTTGTCGCGCTTTTTCACCTCCCTTTATCGGGCAGTATTGTCGGCATGCTGCTGCTCTTTATTTTCCTGATGACAGGAACAATGAAATTGGAATGGATTGATAAAGTGTCTTCCTTCCAGGTAAAACATCTGACAGTATTGTTTATCCCATCTATTGCAGGACTTTTTACATCATCTGATTTAATGGCAGTTTTCCAGTGGGATATTCTGATCATTTTAATTGTGAGCAGCATTTGCTGTTTGCTTGGTACCGCTTCTGCCGTTCAATGGTATGAACAAAGGAGAGATTTGAATTGATACATTTGATCGCAAACACTGTTGCCTTTATCACCATCACTGTTGCTTGTTACTTGATCGGACTCAACGTTTACAGAAAATACAATATAGCGTGGCTGAATCCTTTATTCACTTCATCCGTTCTTATGATTGCTCTCTTGTGCATTTTACCGCTTCAGGAGCAAAGCTTTCAGTCTGGAAGTATGATCTTCAATCTGCTTCTGCAGCTTGCTGTGGTGTCATTGGCAGTCCCACTGTATAAACAATGGCCATTTATGAAGAAAAACGCACACAAAATTTTTACCGGTGTTCTCAGTGGAACAGTTTCAGGAGTCATAGTTGTCTTAGGCATGTCCTATTTGTTTCATCTGCCGGAACAGATCCTGGCATCCCTTATCCCAAGATCTGTAACATTGCCTATCGCTTTGACAGTATCCAGTGATCTTGGAGGTCTTGCATCAACGACTGTCTTATTTGTTATCATGTCAGCATTAATATCGCTAACCATTGGGCCAAAGCTGCTCAATAAATTAGGAATAACGAGTAAATCGGCAAAAGGACTGGCAATGGGAACATCAGCGCAGATGCTTGGAGCAAACCGATCACTTGTATGGGGAGAAGAAGAAGGTGCTATGGGAAGCATTGCCATGACGACCTCTGCTTTGCTTCTTTCCGTTTCAGCACCACTTTTCACATTTATTTCGCAGCTATAAAAAAGGGAGCAATCAATCATTATCACTTTTGGAGGTGAATGACTATGCGAAAACACCTGCGTGAAGGTGTCGAGCAGCTGAGGGAATTTTACATTCAAAAATTGCGGGATGCCGGCGTGTTCATTTTTTCAGACAGGGATCCCTACTCACTGACATTAAGTGAACTCGAACACCTTTACAAGTTCTATGACCTTTAGTTCATGGCGGGCATCTGCCATGTGACTTCTCAATGTATGAAGAATAAAATGATAATTATAGCTAGCATCTCATGTAATATGATATATCATATTATTAAAAAATAGAGGGAGAAGGAGACATTAGTGGATTCTTACAAACATAAGAAAGTGATTACAATTGGGATTGTTAACGAATTAACAGGGCTTTCAGAACGTCAGATCCGTTATTACGAGGAATGCGGTTTAATTTTTCCTAAAAGGAGTAAACTCGGTACACGCCATTACTCCTTTACAGATATTGAAACATTGATCCAAATTGCTGATAAGCGTGAAGAAGGGGTTCAAACAAATGAAATCAAACGGGACTTCAACAACAAGAAGAAACGTTCTGATATCCGTGATGAAATGCTCCGCGGCCAAATAAATTCCCACTTTAACAGGAGACGATAACATTACGGTGGTATGCACGAAAAGAATGCTGCTATTGTAGAAGCATTCAGAACATAACAGACCTATACCATCAGCCAGTTGAATTTGCAGAACAAAAACTTAGGTGAGGGCGTTTGACAAACTTGCCGAACAATTGAGACTGGATTGTTATAAAAAATATGTCCACGGGCTGTGGAACATACATGCCACGTTGCTTTTGAAAACCGGTAACCATCCAAAAGCAGTTCAACAACATTTGGGCCAACAATTCATTGAAACAACTTTGGTTGGACACATATTCAGTACCATTCCAGGGATTTAGAAATCGCCACTGCAATCATTCAAAAATCTTTATATAAAAAGTCGTGAAATGATTATGAAGCTACCCACTCAATTATGATATATCCATACTCGCAAGTCAGAAATTGGTTTGAAAACAAATAAAATGGCAAGGGCTTAAAATCGCTGTAACCCTTGCCATGCATGGACGCGCTCAGAGGGATTCGAACCCCCGACTCCTGGTACTGGAAACCAATAACCGGCATTTCTACTTGTTTTAATACGCTTTAGTACAGTACATTCCATCATAATTCTAGGTCGTTTTATTTCAGTAATTTTTAAAGTATGTTAGATATTTCGTTAGAAAAAAATGATAGAAGGACTAAAATGGATCATTGACTTTCGGATATCCAAAAAAGCTGGTCATAATCAATCAACTGTAACTTCCATAACTTCATCAAGAGCAATTACAGTACTATCTTCATCGTCAAACTGCAATACACGAGCCAAATTATCGACTATCAATAACTTTCCTTTGATTTTCTGGAAATCATGCAGATCATGACTATAATATTCAATCTCTACGGTTAGATCGTTGCTTAATGCCAACTGCAACTTGCTATTTATTTCAAATTGCTTTTGTTCGTCCAAGATCGGTTTCTCTTTATATTCCTGTTCTGCCCATAATTGCCGGATCATTTCCTCGTGTTCCGGCATCATCATGGCAGTCCATTTTTTGGTTCCTCTATCGTTAACACTCATTTTAAGCGAAGCACCTACCTTCATTGGTTCAGCAGAAAGAAAATTGTCAAATTTGAATGTACGCAGCTTTTTGCGGTAGTAACAATAAGCTAGAATGTATCATCATGGACATGCAGCACTTGAATATAACGCTGTGTTATTTTGTTATTGCTCAATGTAAAAAATAATGGATAACCAGAAAATAATGTAGAAAAGTTCTTTTATTAACTAGACTTCGACTCCACAACCAAATATAACAATCGCCCATTGTCTCTGTATATTTTTAATCTAATTTAATTCATCTCTTATTTTTTCTTTCCACTTAATTATGTTTTCTATTGCATTTTTTCTCCGCCCCAATCTAAGTGTACGTTTTCTTTCTTTATTTGGGAGGGGATTTGTTATTTTACTTATGTGGGTTACTCTCTCTCGGTTCTTCTTGAGAATATAATCATTATCCCCGTCATTATCATAAGCGTTAGTAAATAAGGTGACCAAGTGCTTGTGACCCTCAACTGTATAATTTGAAGGATGTTGTATCATGTAACACGAAACAAGCCAGAAATGTAATGCATATAATTCTGGGTCATTATGCTCCCAAGCAAGTGGAAAACAAAATAATTCATAACAGGAAAAACCATCTGTTTCCTTTGCCCCACATTCACTACATCTACCAGATTCCATCATACTATTATTATCAACCATAAAAATAACCCTTTCTTAAAACAAGTGTTTTTCTACAAGTGTATAATATGACGTAACGTTAAGGTCAATCTATAACATTTTATTAAACTATTCCCCAACTATTCCCTCTAGTCTTAGCTCAATAAAGATTGCTTTAAGTCGTTTTCCACACGAAAATCCGAATACCCAAAATAATTAGCTTTTGTTTATCCCTCGCAGAGCGATCAAACAGTCCTTTCATGTTTGCACCACCTTTAGAACGTTTGTTCGTATTATAACATAAAAATAAGACCCGTAGTATATGGATCTTATTAACAGTTTTTAACTCTTTTCAATGTTCCCTTATATTCCATAAAAGCGCCCGTCTAATGAATATCTACCTTTTTTTATCATCTTCCGAAGGTACCCTATCCAGTTTCTTTTCGACTTTATTCAATCGATTACTTCTCCGTCTAAACATAACAATCAAAGAAATAACTCCTACAACTATAGCTATTAAAACTAATAATAAAATCAGTTGGAAAATAACATCACCTATATTTATTCCACCGATTCCTGCCATTATGAAAATAATGCATTCCTCCCCCACTAATTAAATCGTATTGGTTCTTTTTATTCTACAGTACCTTTATAGTCGATAATTCTCAAATCCTTATTAGTGAAATGCGCCCCTTAGTTGAAGTTTTTGATCATTTCTTATTTGTCTTTTGCTTTAATTTAAAGCTATACTCTATAAATAATCCCGTCAAAAGTCCCAAAGAAATACCGATTGCAAGATGGTCATATACAACACTAAATGTTACACCTAGACCAATGCCAATCGCAAGCCCACTCCCATTTGCTTTTCGCTTTGTATCAGAAATTATTAATCACTCCTTAATTATTTGTTCTACATACTGAACCTGTTTTTCTTAAAAACTTGATTGGGGGACATGCCATAATAACGTTTAAAATTATTTATAAAATGTGCTTGATCAAAATATCCGTATTTTATAACAATATTAGTAAAACTATATTGATTACTATTATATAACTCTTGAAGAAGGTTTTGAAATCTAATGATATCTGAAAGTTCTTTCGGGCTTATCCCTAATTCTTTATTAAATACTCTTCTAATATTCCTTTCACTATAACTGAGTTTTTCTCCCAAAGAGCGAATTGAAATTATTCCCTTATTAGCGTAAATATATTTGAGGCCCATTTGTAGTAAATAATTTGATTTTAAATTACTCAATTGTAGGAATCTCATTAACTTTAGTTCTACTCTTTCAATCATATTTGAAATTCCATTGGCTGATGTGATTTCTTCTGTCAAAAACGCAGCTTCTCTCCCCCATACATCTTCAAGAAATACATGATTTTCAATAAAGTCGGAAACGGGATGCCTTAAAAAATGGTGTACAGTATCTAAATAAAAGCGAATTCCAAAAAATGAATATTTTTGAGTAAGATTTATAGTTTCAAATTCAGTCATCAGCCCAACAACAAAGGCTCCTTTATAAATAGAGGATGATCTCAGATCAAATATAATGTCCGCGCAGCCATCCGGTATAATACGGTGCAATTTATTTTGTTCCAATGAATCGTAATCAACGGTCCAATAGCAAGCTACGTAAGATTCTAGAAACTTGTTTGGCAAATATTCTCGATATTGATATCTGGAATCTAATAATTCTTTTTGTAATATGGGTGGTTGCAAAGGGACATAATATTCCATCTTGTTTCCCGCCTCCTGTAGATATTCAGTGAGTCAAACTTCACTTTTCTTCGTAGGGGTATACTCTACAATCTGGCATGAGCGTTGAATTTAAAAGAATAGATTTTATCTCACATTTTTCATCGAACTTTGAGTAAAAAGAATCATATTTTATTTTACCATAATAAAATGAAAATTGATTCAATTACAATTTTAAAATCTCTTTCATTCAATTAGACTGTTTAGTTCATTTTTTATAAAGAATAGTCGAACGTTATACTACTTAAGCATTTCCTTCTTCAATAATCCTGCCCCGTTAGTTGAATACTAAACACCCGTTAATGTATCCATAAATTTTCTATAAACTTATTCTAACATGAAAAATTACAAAATAATTTGAGAAAAAATATATTTTCCCGTGCCCCTTTTCCCGAAAACTTTCGATTGTAGGGATAAGAGGGGATATTCATGGAAAAGAAAATACCAGGCCATTTGGTTGGATTTGAATCCGTTAGGGACATGCAGCGATTAGAAGAAGATTATTATGGAGAATTTTTTGATGCGGGAATATTAGAACGAAAGTGCAGTGTTTATAAGGATATGCCTAGTAAAGAGGAATAACGACCGATAGTATTGTTGTTTCTTGCTGCTTGCGGCGAATCAGTTGAGTTTGAAGAAGAAGTGAATATCGATGAGCAGACATTGACAATTGAAGGAGAAACTACACTTGGTGACGGATCCATAATTGATTATGAAGTTATTGATTTTGAAGGAGGCGAAATACTTGTTAGTGATCAAACGAAAGTTCAGACGGTACATTCAGCGCTGAAGTACATGCCAGTGATTTTCCGGCCAGTGACCTTGAAATCTATACAGCCTTTTTACCATACAATCAGCCTGACGATATTCAGGAAATTTACGGCGATGATGGTAGTGAATTACAATCCGGTGATTCAGTCACAATCACCGAAAGCGATGTAAGGATTATTGAGTCAAGAAGAACATTTGAAAAGAATTAGCACGAGAGGAAGATAATCAGTGAGAGGGCATATTGCTAAAAAGAACAATAAATATTATGTTGTCATTGATCTTGGTAAGGATCACTGGAATAAACGGAGACAGAAGTGGTTTTCCGGATGAGCGAAAAAAGGATGCTGAAAAAGATTTACCGAAAATTATTAGCAAACTTGAAAACGGATATACTGAGCCGGTTAAAATGACAATGGAAGATTACTTTGAACAATGGCTTGATAGAAAGAAAAACACTGTATCATATGGCACATTCGAACACTATGAATCCTATATGAGAAAACATATAATTCCTGGTCTCGGCAAATTGCAAGTAAGCAAGCTGGAAAGTCATCACATGGAATCATTTATGGATGAAGTGAATGATACAGAGTTATCACAAAGGAGCAAAAAACACACATACCGAATACTATCAAGTGCTTTGTTAAAAGGAAAAGGTATGGTATTCAAGAAGGTATTATGGATGATGTTGAACTTCCCAAAGTGGATAAACAAGAAATCGAATACTGGACCGAACACGAAGTGCAGAAATTTATGGCTAATTTAAAAAGCAAAAATCATGCACTGCCGATCATTTTAGCTTTGGCAACAGGCATGAGACGCGGTGAAATATTAGGTCTTAGATGGTCCAAAATTGGCTTTGAAAATAAGGCACTGTCTGTTACGCATCAAGTGAAAAAAGATGAAAATGGTGTATGGCATTTGTCTCCGCAACTAAAGACAGCACCAAGCTACCGTACAATCAAACTGGATGAAGATACAATTGATATTTAAAAAAACAAAAACATCAGCAAGAAAAACAAAAAATGAAGGCTGGCTGCGATTATGAGGGTAAGGATTTGGTTTGCGCCATATCGACAGGTGGATTCATTCTTCCTACTTATTTACGAACGGTGTTTAATCGCACAATCAAAAAAAGTGAGATAAAGAAAATCAGCTTCCACGGTTTAAGGCACACACACGCAACGTTACTGTTAAAATCGGGTGTGCATCCCAAAGTGGTGCAAGAACGTTTAGGCCATCGGTCAATACAAACGACGTTAGATACCTACTCCCATATCATTCTAGGTATTCAGGAAATTGCCGCAACTTCTATTCAAAAATCGTTGTATAAAAAGCCAGAGAACAACAGCGAAAATGTGTATGAAATCTACCCAAAATAATATTTCGACACCCGAAGGTTAGAAGTTTGTTAGAAAAACAATAAAATGGCAAGGGTTTAAAATCGCTGTAACCCTTGCCATGCATGGACGCGCTCGGAGGGACTCGAACCCCCGACTCCTGGTACCGGAAACCAGTGCTCTATCCGACTGAGCTACGAGCGCATTTAATAAGTATTGAATTAGACACATACGATATTATAATACCTAATTCAGGTTTAGACAAGTCATTTTGCAGAAATTATAATGAGACAGTATTTTCTGATTAATAATGTTAGCTTAATAGCTGTTCCTAAAAACTTAACACCAACAATACAAAAGGCAAGGTTCCCATAATACCCTTGCCTTTCGCAGTTGACTGATTAATGTTTCATTTTAGGATCCAATGCATCACGCAAACCGTCACCAATTAGGTTAAAGCCAAGTACAACAAGCATGATACATAGTCCTGGTGCGATCAATGTCCATGGTGCCAGCTGAATGAAATCTCGTGAGGATGCGAGCATTTCCCCCCATTCGGGTGTTGGTGGCTGAGCACCAAGCCCAAGAAATCCTAAAGCTGCCGCATCAAGAATAGCTGTTCCAAACCCAAGTGTAGCTTGTACAATAATTGGTGCCAGACTGTTCGGCAATATGTGATGCAGAATAATCCGCCCGTTTTTCATCCCCTGCGCCTTCGCAGCCATGATATATTCTTCTTCACGCAGGCTGATGACTTTGGACCGGACAAGCCGCCCGAATATCGGTATATTAATAATCGCAATGGCAATCAGGGCATTTTGCAACGAAGCCCCGATAATGGCAACAATCGCAATCGCCAGAAGAATACTTGGAAATGCAAGCAATATATCAAAAATTCGTGAAATGAGCATATCAACCCACCGTCCGAAATAACCTGCAACAATTCCCAGTATTGTTCCAAATACAAGTGCACCGACGACAGCAAAAAAGCCTACCTGAAGTGATATCCTTGCCCCATATGCAATCCGGGTAAAGATATCCCGTCCGACATCATCAGTTCCAAGCCAGTGTTCTGCTGAAGGCGGCTGCAGCCGATTGGCAAGCACCTGGTCATCATATCCATAAGAGGTTAACCACGGAGAAAATAGACCGATTAAAAGAAATATAACAATGATGATTAACCCTGCAAGTGCAAAACGATTTTTCCGTAATTGTCTGAATGCATCCTTCCATGGTGATGTTTCCGGTATTTCCTCCATCTCAGCCTGTTGATCTGCTTTTGCAGGATTCGTTACGTTTTCCTCTGTTTGTTTATCTTTTTCTTCTATGCTCATATGAATCCCCCTAATATTTAATTCTTGGATCGATATAAGAATATAGCAAATCAACAATTAAATTGATCATAACAAACAGGAATGCAATTACTAGAATGCCTGACTGGATGACCGGATAATCTCTATAATTAATCGCTTCATAAACATATCGGCCAATGCCTGGCCAACTGAAAATCGTTTCAGTTAAAATAGCCCCGCCAAGCAGCACGCCTGTCTGCAGACCAATTACGGTCAGAACAGGTATAATTGCATTTTTCAGCGCATGTTTATATATGACAAGAAACTGCCCTGATCCTTTAGCGCGAACAGTGCGTATATAATCTGAATTCATCACTTCCAGCATGCTCGATCTGGTCATCCGGGCAATAATGGCCATCGGAATGGTTCCAAGCGCAATACTTGGCAAAATTAAATGCTTCAACACTTGAATCATCCTGGAAAAATCCATATGGAAGAAGGAATCTAAAACGTAAAAATATGTAATCGGTTCAATCGGATCTCTGCTGTTTTCACGTCCATATGCCGGAAGCCAGCCAAGCTCCTGGGCAAATGCCCATTGTTCCATTAATGCCAGCCAGAAAATCGGCATCGATACGCCAACCAATGCAAAAAACATAGCAAGAAAGTCAAACCAGGAATTTTGCTTCCAAGCACTAATGATACCTGCATTCACACCTATAAATACAGCAAACAGCATCGCAAAAAATGTCAATTCAAATGTAGCTGCTAACCGTGGCAATATTTCTGTTGAAATTTCCGCTTTTGACCGTAACGATGTGCCCAAATCCCCTTGAAGCAAATCTGTAACATAAACACCGTATTGAATCGGATATGGTTCATTCAGTCCCATACTTTCTTCCAAATCCTGAATAGCTGATTCTGTGGCCGTTTCACCAAGTATGACTTGGGCAGGATTTCCGGGAATTAAATGGACTATGGAAAATGTAATCAATGTCATGCCTACCAGAACAGGAATGAGCATTAACAATCGTCGCATCGTGTAGGCAAACAATATTTTTCACCTCATTTTTCAAAGGATGATGACAGCTTCGTATTTTTCGAGAATTCAATTCATGACGATGATTGAAAGGGCAGTAGAACATCACTACTACCCTTCTAACTTTTAATTTTCCAATTCAACTTCAGCAAGTGATTCACTCGTTGAGGGGTGTGGCACATAATTGTTCACATAGCTTGCTGCTGCCAGCACCGGAGTGGAGTGTACCAATGTCACCATTGGAGAATCTTCACTTATGAGTGCCTGTGCCTCCTGATACAACTCGGCACGTTTATCCTGATCAATGGAAACCTTTGCCTGATCAAGCAGTTCATCCACTTCATCATTTTCATAGAAGGTACGGTTACTGCTTCCAACGTTATCACCATGCAGGAGACTGCTCAGGAAGTAATCTGGGTCCCCGTTCGTTCCGGACCAGCCAAGCATGAACATTTGCTGCTCACCTTCCAGTGTTTTTTCCAAATATGGCGCCCATTCTTCCCGTACGATCGAGACTTCGATTCCAACTTCGGCCAGATTATTTTGGATAATTTCAGCTACCGTTTCCGGGTCCGGCATATAGGGTCTGGCAACAGGCATTGTCCATAACTCTATTTCCAGCCCATCTTCATAGCCTGCTTCAGCCAATAACTCTTGTGCTCTTTCTAAATCATACTCGTAGCCTTCCACTTCATCGTTATACCCCATATAGCTTGGCGGCAAAGGATTTTTGGCTGAGTTGGCATAGCCTGCATACATAGCATCTGCAATTGCCTGACGGTCAATGGCATGATTGATTGCACGACGGACTTCCACTTGGTCCAATGGCTCCTTCTGCGTATTCAAGCCGACATAGCCAACGTTATTTTCATCCCGTGTGAACAAATCGAGTCCTTGTTCTGCATCCACAGTTGCTGCATCATCCGGGTTCAGCCCATCCATAATGTCAACTTCACCGGATTGCAGTGCAATTAACCGTGCGGCATTATCAGGGATGACCTCAAATACAACACTGTCTACTTTCGGCTGATCATCTATGCGATAATCTTCGAACTTACTAAGCACGATCGAATCATCTTTTGACCAGCTTTCAAACTTAAAAGGACCTGTTCCAACCGGATTTTCATTTATTTCCGGTCCATATTCTTCAAGTGCTGCTGGAGATGTTATCGGAAAATAAGTCATTGCCATGTTTTGAAGGAAATAGCCTAAAGGTTGTTTTAAGATAAATTCAATTTCATGATCGTTCACAACATTGATTTCTTCAATAACATGACTTTCATCACCTTTGTAACCACCAAACATTGTGCCATACATGGAGTACACATACCCTTCATCCGTGAACGCATATTCATGTTCAGGATCAGACCAGCGTTCAAAATTGGTCTTGACTGCCTCTGCGTTAAAATCGGTGCCATCATGGAACGTGACGCCCTCTTCCAGGTAGAATGTATAATTCAACCCATCATCAGATACATCCCAGTCATGCGCAAGGCCGGGCACAACATCAAAAGATTCCTTATCAAAATCCAGCAGGCTTTCCAGTACCTGTTTCGTTACCCTGGACGACTCCCCATCTGTAGTACTGCCCGGGTCAAGGCTCTCGGAATCACCGCCACGGGCAAAAACTAGCACATCTTCACCATCGCTTCCGCTTTCAGTTTCAGCTTCACCTCCACTGTCCCCATCACTTTCATCAGTTGCGCCTGTGTCTTCACCACCGCTGCAGGCCGCAAATAATAGCATAAATGCCAGAAGCAGCACCATCAGCGCCCAAAATCTAAACTTCATATGTTCAACCCCCTGTAAAAATATTGGAAATTCTCGGCATACGCCTCGATACCGAAGTTTTGCTTATTAGGTCATGTATCATGAATTATTTCTAGTTATAACATAATCTATTATGACTGCACGGTATCACTATAGAGATGACATGCAACATAATGGTTGTCTTCAATTTCCTGAAACACTGGTCTCACTTCACTGCAGACATCCATTGCATAAGGACATCTTGTGTGAAACGCGCATCCTGATGGCGGGTCAGACGGGCTTGGAACATCCCCCTTTAAAATAATCCTTTCCCTTTGATAATCCGGGTCCGGGTCAGGTACGGCCGACAACAATGCTTGTGTATAAGGATGCTTTGGATTATCATACAGTTCATCCTTGCTAGCCAATTCTGCCATCCGTCCCAGATACATAACCCCAACCCTGTCACTGATATGTTTGACAACACTGAGATCGTGTGCAATAAAAATGTATGTTAAATGAAAGGCATCCCGCAGTTCATCCATCAGGTTGAGAATTTGCGCCTGTACCGAAACATCGAGTGCTGAAACCGGCTCATCACAAATGATCATTTTAGGATTATTGGCAAGTGCCCGTGCAATGCCAATCCGCTGCCTCTGTCCACCACTGAACTGATGTGGATAACGTGATGCATGATATGGGCTGAGTCCGACTACGTCCAGTAATTCTTTAACGCGTTGTTTTCGTTCATTGGCGGAAGTCATGCCATGAACCAAAAGAGGCTCGCCGATAATTTTTTCTACAGTATGCCTTGGATTTAAGGATGCATACGGATCCTGAAAAATGATCTGCATATTACGTCTCAGTTTCCGCATTTCTTCCGCACTAAGCTTGGTTACATCCTGGTCCTGAAATTTGACTTCTCCCTCCGTTGGTTCACTTAAACGAAGAATGGCTTTCCCTGTTGTGGACTTGCCACAGCCGGATTCTCCCACAAGCGCGAGAATTTCCCCTTCCATTACTGAAAAGGAAACATCATCGACTGCCTTTACTTCCCCGACTTTTCGTCCAAACACGCCTCCCCTGACAGGAAAGTATTTTTTTAGACCGTTAACTTCCAAGAGTAGATTCTGCATGTTCTGCTGCATCCCCTTCCTTTTTGTCATATAAGAAACAGCGACTGGTTCGTTTATCTCCCAGATTATAAAGCTCCGGTTCCTCATTAAAGCAACGATCAAAGGCAAACTCGCAACGAGGAGCAAATTGACATCCAGTTTTTTTCAATCCCGGATTCGGCACCGTCCCCGGAATCGAGTAAAGTGTCTGTTCGTCACCGTGAAGTTTTGGAAGCGAACGAATAAGACCTTTTGTATAGGGATGCTGCGGATCTTTCAAAATTTCCCGTACATTTCCTTCCTCAACAACCTGGCCGGCATACATGACAATAACCCTTTCACACAGTTCTGCTACCACCCCCAAATCGTGCGTAATCAATAATATGGCGGTCTCCCTTTCCTGATTCAGATCACGCATAATATCCAAAATCTGCGCCTGTATGGTTACGTCCAATGCAGTCGTCGGCTCATCTGCAATCAAAATATCCGGATCACATGAAACGGACATAGCGATCATGACTCGCTGCCGCATGCCACCTGACAGCTGATGCGGATATTCATCAATCACCTCATCTGCACGAGGGATGCCAACTAGCTTCAATAGGTCAATAGATTCCTGCTTTGCCTCTTTTTTGCTAATTTTCCGATGAAATCGTATAGCTTCGATAATCTGATTTCCGATTGTAAACAGCGGATTAAGTGATGTCATTGGCTCCTGAAAAATCATTCCGATTTCATTGCCGCGGATTTGCTTCATACGTTTTTGGGAAGCTTTGACAATATTTTCATCTTTAAAATGAATGTTCCCGCTTACAATTTTACCGGGAGGATTTGGTACCAGCTGCATAACAGATAGTGAGGTTACACTTTTACCACAGCCGGATTCTCCCACAATCCCAACAATTTCCCCCTTATGTAACGACAAGCTAACGCCATTAACCGCCGGAATTTCTCCGTTATCCGTTAAAAAATGCGTATGTAAGTTTTCCAATTCCAAAAGTGTCTCTTTTGGCAACCCTATCCCCCCTTATCCCATCAAAAAATGATTAAGATTAGTATTATTTACTCAAATTAAAAATATCTAAATATTGTAATTAACATATTATAATGAATAGATTGATAATGCAAGTAAAATTGCCAGTAAGCTGTATTTTATTGTCCTTGCCCCGACTTATAAAATTTTCCATAATAGGTTTTATACATATTTATTTAAGGGTATGATGATAGATGATCGACTTGGCTTTCGTTAATTCTGCCTCGTTGTTCCGATAAGGCTGGGACAATTTCATTTCTAAGGTACAATCACAACCGTTTTGTTTGACCTTTTTTGACCTATTAGTTATCATAAGAGTATCCATTACATGGATAAATTCGAAATGTTTTAAGGAGGATGAACACATGAATCTGATACCAACAGTCATTGAACAGACAAACCGTGGAGAACGCGCATATGATATTTACTCACGTCTATTGAAAGACCGTATTATTATGCTCGGAAGTGGAATCGATGACAACATTTCCAATTCCATTGTTGCACAGCTGCTTTTCCTGGAAGCAGAAGATCCAGATAAGGATATTTCGTTGTACATTAATTCACCGGGTGGTTCCATCACTGCCGGCATGGCCATTTATGATACCATGCAATTCATTAAGCCAGATGTTTCCACCATTTGCACCGGTATGGCAGCCTCAATGGGGGCCTTCCTGCTGGCAGCGGGGGAAAAAGGCAAACGGTATGCCCTGCCGAATAGTGAAGTCATGATTCACCAGCCATTGGGCGGAACCCAGGGACAGGCAACTGATATTGAAATTCATGCACGCCGCATCATTGAAATGCGTGAGAAAATCAACAAAATTTTGGCCGAACGGACTGGTCAGCCATTGGAAGTTATCGATCGTGACACAGATCGTGATAATTTCATGTCCGCTGAAAAATCTGTAGAATACGGCCTGATTGACAAAATTCTGGAGAGAAACACTGACAGGAAATAAAATGAAGATTGAATATTAGGGCTGCACTGAATTCGGTGCAGCTCTTTTTAATGCTTTTTTCAGAGGCGTTTTCGGGATTTCCAGCCGAACATCCTGTTTCCTGGCTGAATTACTCATTCTACGGCGCAAGTTCTCGTTCTCCCGTGAAGTCTTTGACCGTGGATCGATATTTTTTGGCCGTGTTAATACATGCATTTTTTTTTTCATTCATATCAACTAACTCATTAAAAACCTCCAAATCTGCACGTATCAGCAGCTTTGGAGGTTCCTGCTATTTTGAAACAAAAGCGATTAATTTATTCAGTGCTTCTTCCTCATCCTCACCATCAGCAATTAATGTGATCTTTTCACCGGGCGTAACCGCCATGCTCATCAACCCCATTATGCTCTTTGCGTTCACCCGTTTCCCATCCTTTTCAAGAAACAAATGAGCCGTATATCGGTTTGCTTCCTGAACAAATTGGGCTGCCGGCCTTGACTGCAACCCCGACTCGAGTTCAACTTTCACTGATTTCTCCACCAAAAACATCATCCTCCCTAATTTGAAATCGTTTTCACAATTTTGTAAAAAAATAGCAGTAAGTATCACCCATCTACTGCCATTATAGATAAAATTTTCATTTAAATACAAATCGTATACCATACAACAAGACAACAAGTAAATAATGTCACCAGCGATCATTCACTTGTTGGAATAACCCCATCCTCACGAAGCTTTTCAGCAAATTCGTCAATTTTCTTGAGCCTGTGGTTCACCCCAGACTTGGAAATTTTACCACTGGAAACAATTTCCCCCAATTCTTTCAGTGAAATATCTTGATGCTGAACGCGTAATACGGCAATTTCCCGCAGTTTTTCTGGAAGTGCCTCCAGCCCGACCGTTTCTGAAATCAAATTGATATTTTCAATCTGACGAAATGCGGCACCAATCGTTTTGTTCAAATTGGCTGTTTCGCAATTAACAAGCCGATTCACCGAATTACGCATATCACGGACAATCCTGACATCTTCAAATTTGAATAAAGCATTATGGGCGCCAATGACATTTAAAAAATCAGTTATTTTCTCTGCTTCCTTCAAATAGGCGATATATCCTTTTTTACGTTCTAGTTTTCTTGCTTTCAAATCAAATTCGTTCAACAGTTCACACAACGAATCATTGTGTTCCTGGTACGAATTGAAAATCTCTAAATGATACGAAGACGTTTCTGGATTGTTGACCGATCCGCCAGCCAAAAAAGCTCCTCTTAAATACGACCTTCTGCAGCAATCCTTCTTCTGATATTTTTCCGGTATTGTTCTTATGAATGTATATGAATCCTTGACAATTCCCAAATCGTCAAGCAAATTTTGCACCTCTTTTTTCATACGAACAATATAAATATTATTTTTTTTCAGCTTCATTTTCTTTCGGACAAGCAATTCTACCGAAAAATCGTATAATGATTTGACTAGGGTGTATATGCGGCGTGCGATAGCTGCATTTTCCGTTTGAACATCCAGCGTGTAAATACTTCCTGACATGGATATGACTCCATTCATCCGGATCAATGCGGCCAGTTCAGCATATTTACAGCATGTATCCAGTTCGATTCCTGTTAATTCCTTTTTTATTTCCGATGCAAATGACAATCCCGACACCTCCCCGTTCAGTCGTCATATGCCGTTTATCCTAGTGCAAGTCCCGCCTCAAAATGATGAAAGTAAACAAATAGATTCAGGTGGGAGTAAACGAATACTGCCACTCTGACTGGTTTAACCAACATTCGGCGGGAATAGCAGTCTCACTGAATGAAGTTTCACTTTATCCCGCCTTAACGGGCAGTAAGCCGTCCAAAAACGCCAGCTAACTGTCCTTAAAGGTCCGATTCTGTTCAACTAACTTTCAGTGGAAAAAGCATCCACTGAATGAAGTTTCACTTTTTCCCGCCTTAACGGGCAGTAAGCCGTCCAAAAACGCCGGCTAACTGTCCTTAAAGGTCCTATTCTGTTCAACTAACTTTCAGTGGAAAAAGCGTCCACTGAATGAAGTTTCACTTTTTCCCGCCTTAACGGGCAGTAAGCCGTCCAAAAACGCCGGCTAACTGTTCTTAAAGATCCGATTCTGTTCAACTAACTTTCAGTGGAAAAAGCATCCACTGAATGAAGTTTCACTTTATCCTTTATTGATTATCGAGTAAAGCAGTTTTGCTATTTTTTGTGTGTCATGACGCAATGTGGTTCTCGATGGATCGATGATGTCACTTTCGATAATCCGGAGCCCCATATCAATCAACCGTTCAGTATCGTAAATAACGGGTGCAGCGTTTTCTTCTGCGTATACCTCACGGACGTGTTTGCTAATGGGTTCATTATGAACAACAATCGAATCGATACAATCTTCACCGATATGACTGCGAATCGCCTGCACGTGATCTGCTGCAGTATATCGTGTCGTTTCGCCTGCCTGCGTCATAACATTGCAAACATAGACCACATTCGCATTTGTTTTGCTGAGAGCGACATCAATTTGCGGAATGATCATATTCGGTAAAATACTCGTATATAAACTACCGGGGGCAACCACTACTAAGTCTGCCTTTTCAATTGCATTTACCGCATCCGGAAGCGGCTGAACCGGCTGTGGGCTTAAATAGACACGCTCAATTTTTTTGTTTGCGAGCGGGATATTCGACTCACCGGATACAACGGTTCCATCAGCCATTTTCGCATGCAGCGACATGCTGTCATTTGAAATGGGATAAATTTCCCCCTTCACATTCAATACACGGGATATCTCTTGAATACCAGTCAAAAAATTTCCTGTGACAGATGTCATGGCTGCCAACAACAGATTGCCCATCGAATGACCGGATAAGCCATTGCCAACTGTAAAACGATGCTGAAATAATTCCAGCAGCATTGGCTCTGCATCCGATAAGGCAGCAATGACATTCCGTATATCACCCGGAGCAGGGATATCCATTTCATTCCTCAGCCGTCCTGTGCTGCCGCCGTCATCTGCAACTGTCACCAGTGCCGTCAAATGAATCGGCAAATCCTTCAGACCACGCAGAAGGACCGGCATTCCCGTACCGCCTCCAATGACAACCACACTGGGGTTTTTCATGCTGCCCATATTAATGACCCTTTCTTTTATCAATGTCACGGTGGCTGACATGGGTAATGTAATTGGATGAAAGCTGTTTTGCGAAATATTCAGCAATAGCTACGGAACGATGCTGCCCACCTGTGCACCCGATTCCTACAACGAGCTGCGACTTGCCTTCTTTCTTATATTGAGGAAGCATAAACTGTAGCAAATCAAGTACTTTATCATTGAATTTCGCAGTATCCGACCATTTGAAAACATACGAAGACACTTCCGGGCTAAGGCCGGTCAATGGCTGCATATGCGGCACATAATGCGGATTCGGCAAAAACCGTACATCAAACAATAAATCAGCATCAATCGGAATACCATATTTGTAACCGAACGAAACCATATTGACGGAGAAAATTTCCTGTTTCTTTTCTGTATAGGCTTTTAGGATTTTTTCTCTTAATTCCCTTGGCTTTAGACTTGTGGTATCAATGATCCGCTGTGCTCTGCCTCTTAATTCATCCAGGATTTTCCTTTCTTGCGTGATGCCATTCAGCGGCAGCCCTTCTGTTGCCAAAGGATGCGTACGCCGTGTTTCTTTATACCTTGTAACAAGTGCTTCATCTTTGGCATCCAAAAAAAGAATATGTTCATTCAGCCAATCTTCTTCCCCTAATATATCCAACGCTTCAAATAGCGAGTCGAAAAATTCCCGTCCGCGCAAATCCATTACAAGTGCCACATTCCGAATATTATTCCGGGAATCCTTCATCAGTTCCAAAAATTTCGGCAGTAGTGCAGGCGGCAAGTTATCGACACAATAATAACCGAGATCTTCAAAACTTTGAACGGCAACGGTTTTCCCCGCTCCTGACATCCCGGTGATCACAACTAGCTTTGTTTCCTGTTCACTGTTTGACATGACAAATTTCTCCTCTTCAAGAACTGGATGGATCAAGACGACAATCAATCAAGCGATAATCTTCAGTATATTGAAATGATCCATATAACATCTTATCGGAAAACAAGGCATGTTCAAAAATTTTCCGGTCTCCCTCTGCCATTGGCAAATCATTTATGGCATGACGTGATACCCATTCCAGTTCACCTTCACGGCAATAGTCCGTTAACATCCCTGTATACGTTTGACAAATGAATGTGAACATCATCCATTCCTGCACCATCGTATGATTATTGTAAATCGTGAATGTAAAGATCCCGGAAAGTATTGGATCAATCAGCTCAAGTTCTGTTTCTTCCCGAAATTCACGGACTGCCGATTCTTTAATTGATTCTCCCTGTTCCATCTTGCCGCCAGGCATGGCATACCAGCCCCGGCGCGGTTTTTTTATCAATAAAACTTTATCATCATTTATTAATATGCAATTGGTTACACGCTGCATTCATCTTTCACTTCTTTCCTTTAAAAGAAGACAATCACTATATCCATTATACACCGAATACGAACCAGCCAACAACCATATCAACTTCCACCGAATTTAAAAGCGTGTTCGACACAATTGGACAAGGAACGTGCAAACACCACACAAAAAAAGCAGGTGAACGAATCACCTGCAAACAACTAATTTATTTTTAAAAGGGGGTCAATTAGTTAATTCTATTGTACCCCATAAATGTTTCGTGCGTGTTACAGCAGAGTTAAAAAGTAATTACTTTCTGATTAATCAGATTTAACAATTGCAAGGTTATGATTGTGCCGCTTTCAATTCCTCATGCAAATCTTCAATATATTTCTGTGCTGTTTCAGCGGCAATACTTCCATCTCCAGTTGCAGTCACAATTTGTCGAAGTGATTTCTCCCGGATGTCACCAGCTGCATAAATACCGGGTATCGATGTTTCCATATTTTCGTTTGTCGGGATATAGCCTTCCTCATTTGTGATACCCAACGATTTAAACGGTTCACTTAATGGTACCATCCCAATATATATGAACACACCGTCAATCGGGTATTCGTATTCTTCTCCAGTGTCATTATTGTATAATGACACTGCGCTGACTTTGCCATCTGGACCATTAATCGTTTTGGCTTCTGTATTCCAAATGAAATCAATTTTATCATTGTTAAACGCGCGATCCTGCAATATTTTCTGAGCACGCAGTTTATCACGGCGGTGCACGATGGTTACATTATCGGCAAAACGTGTCAAATACATGCCTTCTTCAACGGCAGAATCCCCGCCGCCGATAACAACAAGATTTTTTTCTTTAAAGAAAGCGCCGTCACATACAGCACAATACGAAACCCCGCGTCCACCAAGCTCTTCTTCACCCGGAATACCAAGCTTTTTATACTGAGCACCTGTTGTAATAATCAGCACACGCGTATTGTATTGTTTATTCCCAGCAATAACTGTTTTATAGTCACCGTGGTCTTCAACATCTTTGATATCACCGTACGCATATTCAGCACCAAATTTCTTCGCATGTTCAAACATTTTATTCGATAAATCCGGACCAAGAATGTGCTCATAACCAGGATAGTTTTCCACATCTTCCGTGTTGGCTACCTGACCGCCCGGAATGCCGCGTTCAATCATCAGTGTGTCGAGATTTGCACGAGATGCATATACTGCCGCCGTCATACCAGCAGGTCCAGCACCAGCGATAATCACGTCATACATAGGTTTATCGGCCATATTATCAGCCCTTTCTCTCACTTTTATCATCAAACCACATTTATCGTATTAAATGGCTGCAATTTAGTCTAATATTATGCTCATCCGAAACGTTGCCAGCCGTTGTTAAACATTCCATGGACCTTCATCGTCCGCAAGCACTGGATGCTTTTTACATCCTTCTTCCCATAATGAAAGAGCTTTAGAAGGTATACCGAGCTGGTATGCTGTTATACTATACCATTTATAATACGATAAATGGTTTTTTAGCTGTTGTTTTCCGAGTTTCTGAAATCGACTATAGGCCAGATCGTATACTCCGGTTCTGGCAAGTGTTACGGCAACGCGTAACTTTTGCTGTTCATGAATGGGGTATACATTTAGTAATGTCTTGATATGTTGTTTATATTCCTGCATCCGGTCTGTCTCATAATAAAATATCGCCAGGTTGGTATGACTATGCAATGAATCGGGCTGTTCCGCGAGTACATCCAATTCCATTCCGATTGCATCATCGGGATAACCTGAAAAGAACAAGGCATGTGTATAATCATGTTTGATCAACTTATGTTCCGGAAATAGGGCAAGCATTTCTTCAAGTAATGGCAGCGCTTTTTCCCATTCTTCGCTTTCCATATGATGAAATACCGCTTCCTGATAGACGAGCAGTTCATCTTCTTCATCAAATTCCCACTCATCATCGGCTTCTTCATCAATATTCATTAAATCCAGCAAGTGTTCTGCATCTTCACGAAAATCTCCATCAGCCGCTTTATTCAGATAGATTTCCGCATGCTTTCTCGCATCATTCAATAGACCCAGGTGGGCATAATTGTTAGCCAGCAAGTAATAGCAATCTGTGTACTGATCATTCGTTGACTGCAGCACTTCATCCAAAAGCTGATTTGCTGCATGGTAAGCACCAATCTCTGTATAAACGATCGACATCTGACACTGGTATAATGGATTGTCCGGTGCTGCTTCAATGGCCTTGCGCAGCCATTTTATCGCAGTATCGAATTTTCGTTTCTGAAATGCTTCGACACCTTTCGTAAAGTAAAAGTCACCATCGGGAATAAAGGGGATAACATTCTCCTTGTATCCCTGTATATCATTATTTGATTGTTGCATATCCCCATCCCCTTAATTGTCGAATCTCACCGAATAAAGTATATCATAATTGAGGTATGAATAATATATGTATTTGGAATTTAAAACGAAAAAGCAGTTCCTTCCTGATGTGTCTTCACAGGTTTGAACTGCCTCATAACAACTGAAGTTTTAATTCTAGGACTGAATAAATACAAGGGGGGACAAGAAGCCTGTCCCGCTAACATTATTCAGCCGGATTCACGGCTTCATACAGCAACTGTTCAAGCTCAAAAGTATAGCTTTGTTTCTGTTCGTCGCTCCACTCCAGCGCTTCGGCCATATAATCAATAACCTTGTCTTTGTGAGCTTTAACAAAATCAATATCAAAAAATAGTGCTCCGGTCCGCCGCACAAAGAAGTCGACCGGTTTATAAACCATTTCATGTTCAAGGGCATATGCCAATTCCGCGAAAACAACCGGCTCAATACCGGCTTTATTCGTACGTGATTCTTCATCCTGGTATCGTTCAAAAATTTGATCAATGTTTGAACCGTACTGTTGAATAAGGAAAATAGCCGTTTCCTCGGCCATACCTAAATCCATCGCTTCAACCATTTTTTGTTCTTTAAAACGTTGAAATTCTTTTGAACCCCCTACTTCTCCACCTGAAATCGGCAGATACTTTGTTTCGGACTCAGAATACAAGACCCCGTCCTCTTCTTTTAGTTGTGTCACAACTGTATCCACAGCTTCTTCAGCCATTTTTCGGTAGCCGGTCAATTTTCCACCGGCCATCGATATCAGTCCTGAATCCGAAATGAACATTTCATCTTTCCGGGAGATTTCATCAGGGTCATCCTTCGATTCCTCTGCTATCAACGGCCGCAAGCCAGCATAGCTTGAATCAACATCATCTGTTGTCATATCAAGCGACGGGAACATGTAATTAATCGCATCCAATAAGTAATCCCGGTCAGCTGCGGTCATTTTCGGATGGGCGACATCACCTTTATAGCTCGTGTCCGTTGTGCCGACGTATGTTTTTTTATTCCTTGGAATGGCGAAAATCATCCGGCCGTTCGGTGCATCAAAATAAATGGCCTGCTGCAGCGGGAACCGTTTTTTGGGAAACACGAGATGAACCCCCTTTGTCAGATGGAGATTCTTTCCTTGTTTGGAGCCATCGATTTCCCGAAGATCATCGACCCACGGGCCGCCTGCGTTAATGATTTTTTTGGCAAATACATGATGCTGATCACCGTTAATCTGATCTTCCACAACAGCCCCGGTCATTTTGCCATCCTCATAAATAAAATCCGTTACTTTGGCATAATTGATCGCTCGTGCACCCTTCTCGACCGCTTTCTTCATCACTTCTATCGTAAGCCGGGCATCATCTGTTTTGTATTCGACATAATAGCCGGCACCTTTGAGGTCACTCCGTTTAACGAGCGGTTCCTTTTTCATCGCTTCTTCGGGACGCAGCATTTCTCGGCGTTCCCCTTTCTTCACGCCTGCCAGAAAATCATAGACTCGTAAACCAATGTTCGTTGTAAACGGCCCAAAATTCCCCTCTTTATAAAACGGCAGCATCATCCTCTCAGGAGTAGTCACATGCGGGCCATTTTCATAGACAATCTCCCGTTCCTTGCCAACTTCCGCAACCATTTTCACTTCGAACTGCTTTAAATAACGAAGACCTCCATGCACAAGTTTCGTGGAGCGGCTTGATGTACCAGCTGCAAAATCCTGCATTTCCACAACAGCTGTATTCAACCCGCGCGTTACTGCATCTAAAGCAATACCTGCACCGGTAATGCCACCGCCGATAACGAGCACATCAACCTGCTTTTGTTTGATTTGCTGAAAAATAGTATCCCGCTGATAACTTGAAAATACGGACATATTCATTCACTCCTTCATATCTATCAATAACTAAAAAATAACTTTTCATGTATATTCATTAGAATACCTCGATGCTTATCCTCCTATAACGAGTACCGAAGGCTCCTATACTTTTCGTTCTTGAAATTTTTAAATTTTATTAAAGTGCAAAAAAAGAAACCACAAAATAAACTAATGACGTATCATCAGCAAGTTGTGGTTTCTCCATTTCTCCGGCACGTTTATTAACTTGAATATATTTTATCATATCGTTACGAAATAGTATAGTTATTTACTTACATCATTATAAAAATTTATCCGAATTCTTTTTGTACAGCAGTAACAACGTCGTTCACATCTTTATTCATGCCGGATTCAACCGCCGCCACATACGCTCCTTCTACTAATGGCGCTTCCATGACCCTGACATCATCTGTCCCAGTCATCTCCACGGCCATTTCCGCATTCATTTGCGCACTGCCAATATCATAAAACACCAAAACACCTCTGCCCGCATTTGCACGACCGATCGCTTCCTGTATCTTGTCAATACTTGTTCCGATATCATTTTCATCCGTCCCGCCGGCTGTTTCAACAGGAACTTCTTTGATGACCTGACGTATAATATCTTTCATACCTTCTGCTGCCTGATGGCTGTGGGAAATGAGAACAATACCTGTATAGGCCATATCAATCTCTCCTCCCAATTACTTCTGCAAGCGCCTGGAAGATATAAAAGGAGGAAGCAGAACCTGGATCAACATGTCCGATTGAACGTTCTTTAAAATAGGCCGCTCTGCCCTTTGTGGCCATCATATCTATTGTTTGTTCCATTGCATTTTTCGCCTCTTCTGCGATTTTATCCTGATCGAAGTCTTTTTCCCGCCTGAAATAATCGGCCATTTTTGACCATACATCAACAAGTGTTTTTTCACCTTCTGTTGCTTTACCACGTTGTTTAATGCCATTCACAGACTCTTCCAGCCCGTTTGCAAACGTTCCAAAATCAATCGTGTCATTTCCTTTAACCGTCATAGACAACTTCAAAAATGCCGTTCCGAATAACGGGCCAGATGCACCACCGACTTTGGACATGAGCATTATAGCAGTATCCTTTAATACGTCCGCAGGTTTTGTATAATCCTGCTTCGTGATTTTACTAGCAGCTTCCTGAAATCCGCGGACCATGTTAATGCCATGATCACCATCTCCGATTTCCTGGTCCAGGGTTGTGAGATATTCCTTGTTTGCCTGCATTTTTTCGTTTGATTTTTCAATCCATGCCGCAATATCCTGTACATTTAATTCCATGCTTCACTCCCCTTTCTCAGCCGTGAAAAGCAGGTGCATGTGATGATGCATTCAGCAGTGCTTTTAATTCATCGTCCAATTTTAATAGCGTTACAGAGCAACCTGCCATTTCCAAAGACGTCATATATTCGCCGACAAATGTTTGATATACATTGATTCCTTTTTCAGCCAGTATCGATTGAACTTGTTTATTCACAATCGATAGCTCCATTTCCGGGGTTGATCCCAGGCCATTAACCATAACAGCTGCGTCACCGGTGAATTCAAAATCATGCAATACTTTATCTGTAAGTTCTTTTGCGATTTCATCAGCAGTAGTGATTTCTTTACGCTCAATTCCCGACTCGCCATGAATTCCAATGCCAATTTCCATTTCATTTTCTGCTAATTGAAAACTTGGTGTCCCTGCGGCAGGTACTGTACAAGGAGTCAGCGCCATGCCCATCGACCGGACGTTTTCAACCACTTTGTCAGCAACAGCCTTGATTTCCTCTAGAGAACCGCCTTGTTCAGCTTTTGCCCCGGCTATTTTATGAACAAACACGGTTCCGGCAATGCCCCTTCTTGATGATTGGTCATCTATAGCCACATCATCGTTGACAATTACCTTTTCCACCTGAATACCCTCTGCTTCGGCCAATTCTGCCGCCATTTCAAAATTAAGGACGTCTCCCATATAATTTTTGATGACTAAAAACACACCTGCTCCACCGTTTACAGCTTTAATCGCCTCGAACACCTGATCAGGCGTTGGGGAAGTAAACACTTCGCCTGCAGCAGCAGCGTCCAGCATACCTTTTCCGACATAACCGGCGTGCGCAGGTTCATGACCACTTCCCCCGCCGCTGACAATGCCAACTTTTTTGGCAACCGGGGCATCCTTTCTCGCAATCACGGTTGTTCCAGGCAATTGTTTCAGCTTATCCGGATATGCAGCAACCATTCCTTCTGCCATATCCTGTACAACCTGATTTGGATCATTGATGATTTTTTTCATAAATGCACCCTCCTTCGCATTCATTCTTTAAGAGGGGGAGGTCAATACTTACTGCAGTATTGATCTCCCCCAATTGACAGTTATTTAAACGTTCTCGCTGCCTTGACAGCTTTTTGCCATCCGGCATAGAGCTCGTCACGTTTCGCATCTTCCATATTGCTGTTAAAGGTCCGCTCATTCTGCCACTGGCTGGCAATTTCATCTTTATCATGCCAATAGCCGACTGCCAGCCCAGCAAGATACGCGGCTCCCAGGGCTGTCGTTTCCTGAACAACAGGACGTTCGACCGGAACACCGACAATGTCACTCTGGAATTGCATCAGGAAGTCATTTTTAACCGCACCGCCATCAACTCTTAGTGTTTTCAGATCGATACCGGAATCTTCTATCATCGCATCCAAAACATCTTTTGACTGATAGGCGAGAGACTCAAGCGTTGCCCGGATCATGTGCTCTCTTGATGTACCGCGTGTAATGCCGAAGAAAGCCCCGCGTGTATCACTGTCCCAGTAAGGCGTCCCCAGTCCGACAAACGCCGGAACCATGTACACACCGTCTGTTGAATCAACCCTTACCGCATAATCTTCACTTTGCGGGGAATCATCAATAATGTTCAATCCATCACGGAGCCACTGAATGGCCGATCCTGACACAAAGATACTGCCCTCCAATGCATACTCCACTTTACCGTCGACACCCCATGCCAGTGTAGTAAGCAAACCGTGATTGGATTCAACACCTTCTTCTCCTGTATTCATCAGCATGAAATTACCAGTTCCATATGTGTTTTTCGCCATCCCTTTTTCAAAACATGCCTGACCGAACAATGCAGCCTGCTGGTCTCCGGCAATCCCGGCAATTGGAACTTCATGACCGAAGAAATGATAATCAACCGTATCGGCATATACTTCGGAAGACTGCCGGACTTCAGGCAGCATGCTTTTCGGAACGCCTAATATATCAAGCAGTTCATCATCCCACTCAAGTTCGTAAATATTGAACATTAACGTTCTGGAAGCATTGGAATAATCGGTAATATGCGTTTTGCCGCCGGAAAGTTTGTAAACAAGCCATGTGTCCATTGTACCAAACAGCAAATCACCATTTTCGGCCTTTTCCCTTGCGCCCTCAACATTGTCAAGAATCCATTTAACCTTCGTACCTGAGAAGTAGGCATCAATCAGTAAACCGGTTTTGTCGCGCATGATATCCTGATAGCCTTGATCGACTAATGCTTTACAAATACCATCTGTCTGGCGTGATTGCCAGACAATTGCCTTGTATACTGGTTTTCCGGTGTTTTTATCCCAGACAACTGTCGTTTCACGCTGGTTTGTAATACCGATGCCGGCAATTTGGGAAGGATCAGCATCCGATTTGCGCAATACTTCTGATATACAAGCAAGCACAGATGTCCAGATTTCATTCGCATCATGTTCTACCCAGCCCGGATGCGGGAAAAATTGTTCAAATTCTTTTTGGGCTGTTTCGACAATTTCACCATCATGGTTAAATAGAATCGCACGTGAACTCGTTGTTCCCTGGTCTAATGATAGAATAAATGTTTCACTCATACTCTATTCCTCCTCATAAAATCGCTTTTTCTATACTATTTTTTCCTCAACTTGGTCTGCTCCTGTTTTCCCTTTCCTTAACTCCGAATTGGCAGCACCAACGAAAATAATAACAACTAGAATACTTAATATCCAAAATAAGATAGAATACTCACCTAAGTACGTGGCGTTATAGAATACAGCACCATAAATACCTCCTAAAATCGGACCAACTACCGGAATCCAGGCGTATCCCCAATCTGATCCGCCCTTTCTGGGGATCGGAAGCAATGCATGAGCAATTCTCGGCCCGAGGTCACGGGCAGGATTAATCGCATAACCAGTCGTTCCCCCTAATGACATACCAATAGCAACAATCAACAGGCCGACAATCAACGGATTCAAACCTTCTGTAAACTCATTAGCACCGATAAACATTAACCCGAATAAAAGAACAAATGTGCCAATCATTTCACTGACCAAATTGGAAAAAGGACTGCGAATAGCTGGGTCTGTTGAAAATACGGCCAGTTTTGCTCCTTTATCTTCCGTTTCCCTCCAATGAGGCAAGTAATTGAAAAATACAATAACAGCACCAATGAACGCCCCAATCATTTGGGCGCTTATATACATTGGTACTTTAGTCCATGGAAATTCGCCTGCAGCAGCGAATCCAAGTGTCACCGCAGGATTAATATGTGCACCCGTAAACTGACCAACCGCATATACCCCCATTGTAACACCAAGCCCCCAGCCAATGGTGATCAGTACCCAGCCGGTACCTTCAGCTTTTGACTTTTTTAAGACAACACCGCCAACAACACCTCCACCTAAAATAATCAGAATCATTGTCCCAATAATTTCTGCTAAAAACTCGGGCATTTCTAACACTCCTTTACCATATATGAATAAGTCTATTAAACAAGTATTCGATGGCTAAAAAAAGACCCACACTGCAACAGATGTACTTTGATTATAAAGTACCATTGCAGCGTGGGTCTCCATGTCTCCACCACGTTCTTAACTTGTTGGAAACAATTATATCTCGGAATGTAAACGCTGTCAACAGTTGTTTACATTTGAACTTGCAACAGCAGATTTAGCTTCGTACCAGCCGATGCGGATCAATGACAAACTTTTTCGATGCCCCGCCATCAAACCGTTTATAGCCTTCAGGAGCCTTGTCAAGTGAAATTAGCGTAGCATTCACAGCTTTTGCAATTTGTGCCCTTCCACTTAAGATGGCTTTCATCAAATCTCTATGATAGCACATAACCGGTGTTTGTCCCGTAACAAATGTATGTGCCTTTGCAAATCCTAAACCAAAGCGGATTTTCAACGTACCTTCCTTGGCATCGTCATCTTTGGAACCGGGATCACCTGTCACATACAGTCCCGGAATTCCCAGGCGGCCGCCTGCTCTCGTTATATCCATCACTGAGTTTAGCACAGTAGCAGGCGCTTCCCCGGCATTTTCTCCATGACCGCTCGCTTCAAAACCGACTGCATCAATTGCACAGTCTACTTCGGGGACACCCAGAATTTCTTCAAGTTGTTCACCAAGATCATCATGTTCGCGCAAATTGATCGTTTCACACCCAAAGCTTCTTGCCTGCGCTAACCGTTCTTCAATTAAATCCCCGACAACTACGACAGACGCACCTAATAGTTGTGCGGAATGCGCAGCAGCTAACCCAACCGGGCCGGCTCCAGCAACATAAACCGCTGATCCCGTTTTAACACCGGCACTTACTGCACCATGATAACCGGTTGGAAAAATATCCGACAGCATCGTTAAATCGAGAATTTTATCCATTGCCTGATCTTTATCAGGAAATTTCAGCAACTGAAAATCAGCATATGGTACCATCACATATTCGGACTGACCGCCAACCCAGCCTCCCATATCCACATATCCATACGCTGAGCCTGGCCGGTCCGGATTCACATGTTCACAAATATGTGTATCCTGCCTCCTGCAGCTTGGACACCGGCCGCATGCAATATTAAACGGAACGGATACCAAATCGCCTTTTTTAATAAACTCCACGTCACTTCCTGTTTCAACAACTTCACCCGTAATTTCATGACCTAACACTAAACCGCTAGGTGCTGTTGTCCGTCCCCTGACCATATGCTGATCACTGCCGCAGATATTTGTTGTAACGACTTTAAGAATGACCCCATGATTACATTTTCTGCCCACATTCAGCGGATTGACCCCCGGGCCATCCCTTAAAATTAACTCCGGATAACTAGTATCCCGCACCTCAACCTCTCCTGGCCTGACATAGACGACCGCCCTGTTACCACCCATAAACCACAGCTCCTTTTACTCGTTTAATGGCGCTATACATGTAAGCGATATCATTCTATGTGTCATGCCTCGCATTTTATGACAGAACATTTCAATAAATGGTCATGGCCTATTTACTAAATAGTCCACAATTCAGTATTTGAAGTGGATACCGCAACTGCTCCAGCATCTAAGGCCGAACAAACATCTTCTTTATTCCTGACCAAACCTCCTGCAATGACGGGGATTTTAGTCTCATCGTGAATGTGTTGAATAATATCCGGAATGAGTCCAGGCAGGAGTTCAATACAATCCGGCTGAAAACGGTCAATTAATTTTACATTATGCTCAACCGCCATACTATCTAATAAAAACATGCGCTGAATAGCAAGCAAATCATGTTTTTTGGCAAGTTTTATAATATTTCCCCGGGTCGAAATGATGCCATCCGGTTTTATGTCACGAATTAAAAATTCCATGCCGTATTCATCGGCTTTTAACCCCTGAATCAAATCAAAATGAATCAGAACTTGTTTATCAGCCCGTTTTGAATATTTTACTAAACTTTTTAACTGAGCAAGCCGTGTTTCCAGAAAAACGATGGAATGATGTCCTGAGTCCAAGGCTTTCTCAAAATCTTTCATATGACGAATTGCCGGGAGTATACCTGCAGGTGTCTCCATTTGCAGCCTCCTTTAATCCTGTTCTTCCCTTATCCGTTTGTCCATCTCTTCCTTCGTATAAATCACTTGCATTGGATTGCCGCCGACAAACGCTCCTGGGGGTACATCCCGATTGACTAGTGTAGCTGAGGAGATGACAGCACCATCACCAATCGTAACGCCGGGCAAAATGGTCGTGTTGGCACCGATCATGACGTCATTGCCAATCACCACGTCCCCGATCCGGTATTCTTTGATCAAATATTCGTGCGCCAGAATCGTTGTATTATAACCAATAACACTGTTCGAGCCTACCTTTATCTTTTCCGGAAACATAATATCGGGCATAACCATCAGTGCAAATGCCGTCTGTTTTCCGACATCCATGCGTAAAAAAGTCCGATAAAGCCAATTTTTCACACTTAAAAAAGGGATATACCTTCCCAATTGAATGAACACAAAATTTTTCATGACTTTCCAGAATGAAACGGTTTTGTAGATTTGCCACAAAGAATTGGCCTGTTGAACAGGGTACCGATTCGTTTTCCGCATAGTCTACACTCCTGTCAAGTCCAGCAGATCCTGCATGTCATCCAGCATGAAAGTCGGTTTATAAGTCAATAATTTTTCCCGCCCTTTCAGTGACCAAGCTACACCAGCTGTTTTAACACCGGCATGATGACCTGCCTCAATATCATGCGAATTATCACCGACCATTAATGTTGATTCAGGGCTAGCATTCAGCGCTTTCATAGCTTCAATGACCGGCTCTGCATGCGGCTTGGCATTGGTGACATCATCCAGCGTTATGACCGTTTCAAAATAATCATCAAGCCTTGTGACCTTTAAACCCATGTCCACTGTTCCACGCATCTTTGTCGTAACGATACCGATCTGGGTCTGTCTCCTTTGCAGTTCCTTCAGCGTTTCGGCAACATTAGGAAAAGCCTTTACATAATCATCATGATACCGTTGATTATGCTCCCGGTATATTTCAATCAGCGTATCCACCCGTTCGGGATGACATTGCTGAAACGTATCTCTTAATGGTGGTCCGATAAATTCAATAGCTTCCTCACGCGAAAGCTTTTGTCCAACATGATTAAACGTATGCACGAATGATTCGATTATCAATTCATTTGTATCAATCAGAGTGCCGTCAAGATCAAAGAGTATGGTATGAATGCTCATGTCCTGTTTCCTTCCTTTTCCGTTGTTCCAATCGTTTCCATACAAATGCAACAGTCATTGTCAGCAGAACGGCCGTTAACAGACGAATCACCAATAAAGGCCATACAGGGATCCCTAGCGGAATGAAAACCAATGTGTCTTCCAAGACCGCATGGCAAGAGACGAGAAAGATCAACGCTAAATACATGTCTTTTTTGGAAACACCATCTTCTTTCACCGCCTGAATCATCAAACCTGCACCATAAGCAAGACCAATTGTCAGTCCGGCCACAAGTGTCATCGACGTATTCTTTTCCATCCCCAGCATTCTGGTGAACGGCCCCAGTTTATCGGAAAAGTAAGTCAGCCACCCTTTTTCCCGGAAAAATTGCATAACGACCATCAATGGAATCACGATTAACGCCAGTTGTACAACAGCCATAAGTGCCGTTTGCAATCCATGCAATATGATCTCTGTCCATCCGTTCAGCACAATATCCGATGAAGAAACAAGCCCATACTGCGCTTGTTCTGCCCCACCATTCCACAGTAGGTTAATCACCGTTGCAGCTGCCAGGGCAAGTGAAATACGAATACCTGAAATAAGCCACCAGCTGACTCCAACTTTGGATGCGACCGTCGATTCAATGAATAAATTATGGGAAAAAGACATCATAACCGCCAATATGAATACTTCTTTGACCGTAAACTCAAATGAAACGATCGCTGCAATGCCGGCATATAGATTCAAGGCATTTCCCAAAACCAATGGGACAGCCGCTTCACCGGACAACCCCAACAGCCTCATTAACGGACTGATCTGATCAATTACCCAGGGTAGTACCGGTGTATATTGTAAAATAGTCACAATCAGCGTAATTGGAAAAATAACTTTCCCTAATGTCCATGTCACTTGAAGTCCTTGCTGTAATCCCCGGTGTAAAATGCCAGTCAATTCCCCATCCCTCACTTTTCAACCACTTTTTCTCTTTTTCACCTTTTTGCCATCATAGTATTTGTTGGTTATTCCGGATTTGCGGCGATACCAAATCAAAGCAATCAAACTTAAAATAATGATGATTGAAATGAGCTGTGCCATCCGAATGTCGGTTCCAGGGACATACAAACTGTCAGTTCGCATTCCCTCGATAAAGAAGCGGCCGACCGAATAGGCAGTCAGGTAGCTCAGAAACACCTCGCCGCGCAATGGATTTCTGCGGCGCAATACCAGCAGGAAGATAAGTACGAGTACATTCCAGACGGATTCATATAAAAAGGTTGGATGATACATTACCCCATCAATGCACATTTGATTCATGATGAAATCAGGCAAATATGTATGAAAACTGTTAAATGTCGACTCTGAAATCGGACCGCCATGTGCTTCCTGGTTCATGAAATTGCCCCAGCGCCCGATTGCCTGCCCCAAAATCAGACTGGGGGCAGCGATATCAACCAACTGCCAAAACGAAACGTTTTTAACCCGTGCAAAAATAACCGCAGTTAAAACGGCTCCAATTAATGCACCATGGATGGCAATACCGCCTTCCCAGATGGCAAAAACGTCCCACCACGGACCGCCGACATAGCGATCCCATTCAAAAATTACGTAATAAATACGCGCAAATATAATAGCAGCAGGAATGGCAAAGACAACCAGATCAACCATCAAGTCTTTTTGCAGACCTAATCGATCAGATTCCCTAGTAGCTATATACAGTCCCAAAAAGGCACCAAGTGCAATAATCAATCCATACCAGTAAATGGTCAGAGGGCCAATATCCAAAAAAACAGGACTTAATGCCGGTGCACTGCAGCTCAATTATATCACTCCCAGTTTATATCATTTCCCTGATCAATCATGTTTGACAGCCGCTCGGAAAATTCCTCAGCAGCATTAACACCCATTCGCTTCAGCCGAAAGTTCATGGCAGCTACTTCGATAATGACTGCCAGATTACGGCCTGGCCGAACCGGAATCGTTGCTTTCGGAAGCTCGACATCCATGATTTTCATCGTTTCTTCATCCAGCCCGAGACGGTCATATTGTTTCGTTTCATCCCATAATTCCAAATTAATAATCAAGGAAATTTTTTTATGACTCCTTACAGCTCCGGCGCCGAACAGCGTCATAACATTAATGATGCCAAGCCCCCGGATTTCCAGCAAGTGTTCGATCAATGGCGGTGAATTACCGATCAGCCTGTCATAGTCCTCCTGCCGAATTTCGACACTGTCATCCGCAACCAGTCGATGCCCCCGCTTGACCAGTTCAAGGGCTGATTCACTTTTCCCGACACCACTTTGACCTGTCAGAAGTACCCCAACACCGTATATATCGACTAAAACACCGTGAATAGCCGTGAATGGGGCAAATTTTGCTTCCAAGTAGTTTGTCAGCCTGCTGATTACACGCGTTGTTTTTCGTGGCGAATGCAGAATCGGCACCCCTGCTTTATTTGCTGTTTCCAGCATCACTTCGGGAATGTCCATCCCGCGCGAAATGACGATGACAGGCGTTATATCAGTACACAATTGTTCCATACGGCTTTTTTTCACTTCATCCGGTAAATCAAGAAAATAGCCCATTTCTGTTCTTCCGATCAATTGAAGACGTTCCCGTGGGTAATAATGAAAATATCCGGTCATTTCAATACCCGGACGATGGACATCACTTGACGTAATTTCCCGATGAATGCCATCCTCCCCCGCAACAAGGGTCAGGTTGAAATTTTCCAGCAAATCTTTTGTACGGACTTTCGCCATTTATTGAAACCTCCAATTACTTTGCGTACAACTGATTTACATTGTAGCATATTTTAGCTTTATGGAGTATCCTCAATTACCAATGAACAAAACAATCGCAGGCGTTGCACCTGCGACTGTCCATCATTAACGCACCGTATCTTTCACTAGCCTGTTGAGCAGCAAGTTTAAGATGGATATGACGATGGCAGCAATAACGGCTGTTCCGAAGCCTTCAATAACAAATGATTCATCCATGATTGACTGGGTAATCATTAGTGTGATGGCATTGATGACAAATAAGAACAAACCGAGTGTCAGAAATGTTATCGGCAATGTTAAAACGACTAGAATCGGTTTAATGATGACATTTAAAATCCCAAGAATGACACTGGCCAACATTGCAGTGCCAAACCCGTCAAGCTGAAATGAACGAAACAGTTCTGCAACAACAATCAGGGCAACGGCATTCAGAAAAACCGATATTAACCAGCGAATCAGCATTAGCGCACCTCCCGCTCATTCGGAATAACGAAAATACCGATAATATAAGCGTAAATGGAAGCACCTCCTGCAAATGCGAATCCTGCAAATAATAGACGGATAATCGTTGGGTCAATATCAAAGTATTCCGCCAGACCTCCACAAACGCCTTTTACCATACGATCGGAATTTGACCGATATAATCGTTTTCTCATATTAATCCTCCCTTGTATATTAGATTATTCACGAAAATCCCAAGTGTAAAACCGCTCTTTTCCTAATTGTTGTTTTGCTGCTTCCTTCAGATCACCTGCTGTAACCGTATTTTCATGAAATTGTCTCAGAATTCCACTGGCCTGTGACTTGTGGGAAAGGATCGCTTCCATCTTTTGATCAAAAAATGGTGTCACATCATTTTTTATGTCCGGTTTGCCCAGTTCATCAACGTAATCATGACTGATCGCTTGTGCCCAGACAGTTGGACGATTTTCCGGATTCATCAGCCGGACAGCTTCAATTGCTGCCGCTCCCAATGCATTGTGATCTGGATGGACAGCATATTCCGGGTAATGCGTAATCACAAGACTTGGTTGTATTTCTTCCAGGATATGTTTCAAATGGTCAGCAACTTCACGTCTATCTTCAAATTCTACTGTCTTATCACGATAACCGAGCATCTGGAGCTCGACGTCCAATTTGCTGCAGGCATTGATTAATTCCTCTTTACGGATTTCCTGCAGTGTTTCCCGATTGGCAAAAGCCGGTGAGCCCATATTCCTGCCCATTTCACCCAATGTTCCACATAAGTAAGTGACAGGCACGCCCTGTTCACGGAATTTTGCAATTGTGCCGGCAGCACCGAATGATTCATCATCCGGATGTGGATAAATAACAACAACATGTTTTTCCATTTTGATCACCCAATCCTTTGCTGTAGATAGTACAGCACAGTTTTTCATATTATTCTTTGGCTATTTAGAACCCAGTGGTGTTTCACTGATATGAAGTGCTACCATCAGCCGGCCTTCCCGATCATGTCCGGCTAATAACAACTGGTTTTCATCATGAATCGTCCAGTCGGTCAGCCCTTCTGCATAAATCCAGCCAAGTTGTGTTTTGAGTCCCGCGCGATAGCTATTTCCGTCTCCGATAATTTTTGCTTGTGAAAACTTCACCTGTGCATTACGTATATATGCACCAACATTATATGCTTTGTCATTAAAATGGCTCGCATAAGCGCCATTGGTCGTTTCCAAATGTATAAAAACATCTCTATCGATCAATTCTTCCAATAACTGTTGGACTTTATTGACCTCAATTGGCTTCATCATCAAGTTCCTCCCCAGCGTTAAGCTTCTCATTTAACCATATCGGAATGGCAAGATTGCGTCAAAAGTTTTGTCCGGATAAAACTTTTGATTTCCAGATGAAGTGCCTATCCCCCGGTTGAGATTGCTGTTCTCCGGTTGAGGTTTCTTATTTTCAGCCGAAGTTACTTTGCTATGGCTAAAGTACATTTTCTCCGGCCGAAGTTTGTCCTCCCGGGCTGCTGTTCTTGATTTGGGGTGTTTGACTTCTGGGATAATTTTTTCTTGGAAGGATATTTTCGCTGTAGGGATGATATTTTTGGTCTGAAAATGCAGTTCACGATCCTAATGTTATATTTAAATTCGGTTGATATATTCTTTATTTGGTCGATTTCCCGATCAATTTTCCGGTCGATCTGTCAAGTGCCTGCAGCTGAATGTCGTCAATATATCAAAAAAGGCGGCAAGCCATCATCACCGTGGCTGCCACCTTTTTTTATTTCGAGCCGACTTTCTCACGCCGTTCCATATCTCTTTCCATTCGCTTACGATCTCGTTCCAGAATCGGCTTCAAATAACGCCCTGTATAAGACTGATCATGATTAACAATTTCTTCCGGAGTTCCGGTGGCGATAATTTGACCGCCGCCATCACCGCCCTCAGGACCGAGGTCAATTATGTGATCTGCTGTCTTAATGACATCCAGGTTATGCTCGATGATCAAGACAGAATCACCATTATCGACAAGCCGCTGCAGCACATTCAGCAGCCGGTTGATATCATCTGTGTGCAATCCTGTTGTCGGTTCATCCAGGATATAAAATGACTTGCCATTTGACCGCCGGTGGAGTTCACTTGCCAGCTTAACGCGCTGTGCTTCACCACCGGACAAAGTAGTTGCCGGCTGCCCCAGTTTAATATAGCCAAGTCCCACATCATAAACCGTCTGCAGCTTCCGCTTAATTTTAGGGATGTTTTCGAAAAAATCCAATGCTTCTTCAATGGTCATTTCCAGGACATCAGCAATATTTTTCCCTTTATACTTCACTTCCAATGTATCACGGTTATATCGTTTTCCGTGGCACACTTCGCATGGGACGTACACATCCGGCAAAAAGTGCATCTCAATTTTGATAATGCCATCACCGTGGCACGCCTCACAACGGCCACCTTTCACATTAAAACTGAAACGTCCCTTTTTATAGCCGCGTATCTTGGCTTCATTTGTCTGTGCAAAAACGTCACGGATATTATCAAACATACCAGTATAAGTTGCCGGGTTGGATCGTGGTGTCCGGCCGATCGGCGATTGGTCAATGTCTATAACTTTCTCAACATGATTGATCCCGTTCATCTTCTGGTGTTTTCCCGGCTTAAGTTTAGCTCGATTCAATTGTTTTGCTAATGATTTATATAAAATTTCATTGACTAATGTACTTTTACCGGATCCGGAAACACCCGTAACGACCGTCATTAATCCAATTGGAAATGAGGCATCGACCTGTTTCAGATTATTTTCTTCAGCACCAATCACCTTAATTTGCTTGCGTTTATTTTGCTTGCGCCGTTTTACCGGTAACGGTATATATCTGTCGCCTGCTAAATATTGACCGGTCAGCGATTCTTTATTTTCCTTCACGTTTTCAGGTGTATCACTGGCAACTATTCTGCCGCCATGCTCGCCCGCCCCCGGACCAATATCAACCAGATGATCAGCTGCCAGCATCGTGTCTTCATCATGTTCTACGACAATCAGAGTATTGTCTAAGTCGCGCATCTGTTTCAATGTGTTGATCAGACGGTAATTATCACGCTGGTGCAGCCCGATTGACGGCTCATCCAGCACATACAAAACACCTGTTAAAGCTGAACCGATCTGTGTTGCCAGACGGATTCGCTGTGCCTCTCCACCGGACAGTGTTCCGGCAGTACGTGACAGTGTCAGATAATCAAGACCTACATTATGCAAAAATTCAAGACGATCAGATATTTCTTTCAGAATCATGCGGGCAATGGTTTCTTCTTTTTCAGTCAAATGAAGGCTCCGGAAAAATTCTTTTGCTTCCGTGATCGCAAAATCGGTCACTTTGCTGATATGTTTCCCGTTCACTAATACCGCAAGCGCTTCTTCCTTGAGCCGGTGTCCATCACAGGTTGGGCATTTTTTATTTGCCATATATTTTCCCAGCTGTTCCCTAGTGAAATCAGATGATGTTTCCCGGTATCTTCGCGCGATATTATTTAAAACACCTTCAAAATAAATATCGTTATCGCGGATGGTGCCAAAATCATTTTCATAGCGGAAATGGATTTTCTCCTTCCCGCTCCCATATAAAATTTTATCCATCTCTTCCTTTGGAATTTCCTTGACCGGAATATTCATATCAATCCCATAGTGGTCACACACACTTTTCAAAAGATGTGGGTAGTACTGGGAACTGATCGGTTCCCATGCTGCAATCGCATGTTGTTTTAATGTTTTCTCCCAGTCCGGAATAACAAGGTCCAGATCAACCTCAAGATTTGTTCCAAGTCCATCACAAGCCGGACAGGCTCCAAAAGGACTGTTGAATGAAAACAGTCGTGGTTCCAGTTCTCCGATTGAAAAACCACATATCGGACACGCATGATTTTCGCTGAAGAGAAGTTCTTCTTCACCAATTACATCGACAACGACATTCCCGTCACCCAATTCTAATGCTGTTTCAATGGAATCGCTCAGACGGCCGGAAATGCCTTCTTTGACCATAATACGGTCAACCACCACCTCAATGGAATGTTTTTTGTTTTTGTCCAACTGGATATCATCGGTCACTTCACGCATTTCCTGGTCAACGCGAATTCGGACATAGCCTTCTTGTTTCAGTTTTTCAATCGTTTTGACATGTTCTCCTTTCCGGCCCGAAATAACCGGTGAAAGGATTTGCATTTTCGTCCTTTCAGGATATTCGAGTATTCGGTCAACCATTTGCTGAACCGTCTGTGAACTGATTTCAATTCCATGTTTCGGACATGTCGGGTGTCCGACACGGGCAAACAGTAAGCGTAAATAATCGTAAATTTCTGTAACAGTACCAACTGTCGAACGCGGGTTATTGCTCGTTGTTTTCTGATCGATCGATATAGCCGGTGACAGTCCTTCAATAGCATCTACATCGGGCTTATCCATCTGGCCTAAAAATTGCCGTGCATAGACGGACAGTGACTCCACATATCGGCGTTGACCCTCTGCATAAACTGTATCAAAAGCCAGTGACGATTTGCCGGACCCGGATAAACCTGTTAGTACAACAAATTTATTTTTGGGAATGGATACATCGATATTTTTCAGGTTATGTGCACGAGCACCTTGGATTGTAATTGATTTACTGGGCATAAACAGGTCATCCTTCCACTTTGGTTATTCGTTACATCGTCAAAAACTATCATATCCAACTTCTGAAAAATTCATCAGGCTCCATCTGCCTTCAGCTCCAGTACAATATCCCGAAGCTCGGCAGCCTTTTCAAAATCAAGCGCTTTAGCTGCTTCTTTCATTTCTTTTTCCATATTTTCGATCATTTTTGCTCTCTCAGTCTTGGACAGTTTGGCAACATCGGTTTTCTCATTTTCATATTCTTCTTTATCCTCAGCCGCCACGGTTGCCTGTATAACATCACGAACCTCTTTCCGTATCGTTGTTGGTGTAATATTATACTGTTCATTATACGCCATCTGCTTTTCACGGCGCCTATTTGTTTCATCGATGGCCACCTGCATTGAGTTCGTTACACGATCGGCATACATGATGACTTCTCCATTTTCATTTCGTGCAGCACGTCCCATTGTCTGAATCAGTGAACGTTCCGACCGCAGGAAACCTTCCTTGTCGGCATCGAGTATGGCAACAAGTGATACTTCCGGAATATCCAGACCTTCCCTCAGGAGATTAATGCCAACAAGTACATCGTATTTGCCGACGCGTAAATCCCGGATAATCTCAATTCGTTCCAACGTCTTAATTTCCGAGTGCAAATAAGCCACCTTGATCCCAATTTCTTTCAAATAATCTGTTAGATCCTCGGACATTTTCTTCGTTAGTGTTGTGACCAGAACACGTTCATTCCGTTTGGACCGTTTATGAATCTCTTCAATCAAGTTATCAACCTGTCCATCGATCGGCCGGACATGGACTTTCGGATCCAATAAACCGGTCGGACGGATAATTTGTTCAGTCACATCCGGTGCATGTTCTTCTTCATATGGTCCGGGTGTTGCTGAAACGTAAACAAGCTGATTCGTTGCTTTTTCAAACTCCTCAAACCGCAATGGACGGTTATCAAGCGCGGACGGCAAACGGAAGCCGTGATCAACAAGCACTTGTTTGCGGGCTTTGTCCCCATTAAACATTCCTCTGATTTGCGGCAGCGTCACATGTGATTCATCAATGACACATAGGAAATCATCCGGGAAAAAGTCCAATAATGTATATGGCGTCGATCCGGGTTCACGAAACGTTAAATGGCGTGAATAGTTTTCAATCCCAGAGCAGAACCCCATCTCCTGCATCATTTCGATATCATAGTTCGTGCGCTGTTCCAGCCGCTGCGCTTCAAGCAGTTTATCCTGTTCACGCATTTCCGCCAGGCGTTCTCCCAATTCTTTTTTAATATTTTCAATCGCTTTTTTCAGCTTTTCCTCACGGGTCACAAAGTGGGATGCAGGGAAAATGGCGACATGTTCCCGATCACCGACAATTTCACCGGTCAAGGCATCTACCTCCCGAATACGGTCAATTTCATCCCCGAAAAATTCAATCCGGATGCAATGTTCTTCCCGTGAAGCTGGTATTACTTCGACCGAGTCACCGCGTACACGGAACGTTCCGCGCTGAAAATCAATATCGTTACGGGCGTACTGAATGTCGACAAGGTCGCGCAACAGCTGGTCACGGTCTTTTTCCATTCCCATTCTTAACGACAAGACCTGACTTTCATACTCTTCCGGTGATCCCAGACCGTAAATGCACGATACACTGGAAACGATCAAGACATCACGGCGCTCAATTAATGATGAGGTCGCTGAGTGTCGCAGTTTATCAATCTCATCATTGATGCTGGCGTCTTTTTCGATAAACGTATCTGTCGATGGGACATATGCTTCCGGCTGATAGTAGTCATAATAACTGACAAAATATTCAACAGCATTGTTCGGGAAAAATTCCTTGAACTCACTGTATAGTTGGCCGGCCAAAGTTTTATTATGGGCGATCACCAGTGTCGGCCGGTTAATCTCTGTCACGACATTGGACACCGTAAACGTTTTTCCTGTACCCGTTGCACCGAGTAATGTCTGGTGCCGCTGCCCAGCCTTCACTTTTTCAACCAATTCCCTAATCGCATCGGGCTGATCCCCGCGCGGTTCATACTGTGCTACCAAATCAAATTTATTTGCCAAAACGAAAACCTCCGTTCATTCCATGATTCTATTCTATCACACCTGTTCCGATTTTTTAACAAATAAACGAACAAATATTCGTTTATTGATTCCATTTATTTTTCTATTGTCCATTTTACCCGATATACCAGCGAAAAATCATTCACAAAGGTTTCACAGGGGGTTGGTTGTTTCACCCGTTCGTGTGACTTATAATCAAGTTAGAATAATGAATAGAAAGGACCATTTCCATGCGAAAATTGACGATGATATGTTTCATTATGATCATTGCTCTGCTTGGAGCATGCGGTCAAACTGAGAATACCGACCATGAAACGTCTGACGAACCTGATACTGCAAAGCCGATAGAAGCTGATTTGGAAGTTCCTGAACAAGGAAAGAAAAATGAACCGGTCACCTTTACTGTAACGGTAACCCAAGACGGGGAGGCTGTGTCAGATGCCAGTGAAGTGGAATTTGAAATCTGGCAGGATGGGAATAAAGACGAAAGTGAGATGATTGAAGCCGACAACGCCAATGATGGCCAGTACACCATAGAAAAAACATTCACTGCAGAAGGCGTATATCATGTTCAATCACACGTAACAGCCCGCAGCATGCACACAATGCCGGTCAAGGAGATTACAGTTGGTAATGCTGAGGCAGCTGTACAAACGAATAAGGGAAGTGAGGGTGAAGAAAGTCACAGCCATTCACATGCATCGATTGATTTGCAGCAGCCTGATACCATTACTGCCGGATCGGAAACGCCATACGCTGTTCAAGTTCTGCACCAGAATGAACCGCTGGAGAATGCTTCGGTTACATTGGAAACGTGGCGGAAAAACGATAATAAGCATGAATGGACGGATCTGAATGAAGACACGGCAGGTACATATGAAGGCTCTGTCACATTTACTGAGAGCGGGACTTATCACATAAACGTACATGTCGAAAAAGAAGAGATACACAAACATGAGGAATTTACCGCAGAAGTTGCAGACTGAAAAACATTAGCGCACCATGTTGCTAATGTTTTTTTTCGATCATTTCTGTCATCAATATTGATAGTGGCCGTTTGTCGAGATTATGATGATATGCATTGATCTTTTCTCCATACATTTTTTGTTTATGAACATCCGTAAAAAAATCCCATAATTGCTCTTCCAAATTTTCGTCCATATCAGCCGAAATGGCCACACCCATTTGCTTCAGCTGTTCAGCATTTATTTTTTCCTGGCCGGGCAATGGATTATATAAGAAAATCGGCTTCCGCTTCATGAGACATTCGCTGACAGTAACGCCTCCAGGCTTGGTTAATACAGCATCCACCTGGTCATATAGCATATTCATTTCCGTCTTATTGGCAATATATGGAAGTGGTGTTACAGTTTTTCGATGATTCCGGTGCAATTCCTGGTATAATGCTTCATTTTTGCCGCACAGAACGAAATAGTGGATGTTGTCTGACTTCAGTGTTCGAAGCAAACGTTTTAACGAACCTACCCCCAGGCTGCCGCCGGTAACCAGTACCTTCATGACACCATCTTTTGTCTTCTCATTTCCGTGTCCTGTCTGGAATGCTTGATCAATTGGTATACCCGTTACATAAATACGCTCTGGTCGAACGCCTTTTTCCATTAAGTATTTTTTAACTGCCAATGTGGGCGCAAAGTGGTAATCAATTCCATCAATTCCCCAAACACCATTTATAAAAAAGTCTGTATACACGTTTACCGTAACAGGCGGGAGTTGTTTTTTCATTTTCAATACACTGGCAATATTCGATGGCAGCGCATGCGTGCAAAATAAAATACTTGCGTTATGCCGGCTTGTTAACCGCTTGAAAAAATAGATAAACATCGCTTCATAGAGATACTGGCGGTTGTGCAAGGGTGTTTTACTGTATGCAGTACGTCTGTATAGCCAATCGTAACTATCCGGAAAAAATTTGATCCAATTTAAATAGGCGGAAGAAATAACCTTTTCCATTCTGCCATAACTGTATGACAGAATATCTACTTTATCACATACGATATTGTTATGAAATGACTGAATTTCCGTCATTAATGCGTCTGCAACGTGATGATGTCCAGTTGGAATTTGCATGAATGGTAAAAATAACGCCTTTTCCTTTTCCATTTACTTTGCCTCCAGTACCAACAGCCTGATCCTGGCTTCAATTACCAATGAATGCGTCTTTCCTGCATGTTATAATTAATTTTGGAGAGGAGTTATACGATGACATTATTTATGATTTTGCTCATAGTGGCTTGTGTTGGTTTCATCCTGTACAAAGCCTACAAAAATACAAAAGATGTACAAATTAATAAAATACAAATAACACCTGAGCCAGCTGATCCTGCGTTATCTATCCTTCACTTGTCCGATTTACATTTGGAGAATATATCGTTAACCCCTAAACAGCTAGCTGATAAGCTGAAACATGAATCAGTCGATATGATCGCACTGACCGGTGATTTTCTGGACAGAAAGCGCAGTATCCCCAGGCTTATACCGTATTTGCGTGTTTTACGTGATATGAAACCTACTTATGGGATTTATGCTGTTCTGGGCAATCACGACTATGTGCTGAAAAACCAGGATTTGGCTGAGCTAATCGCCGTTTTGGAAGCGTATGATATTTCTGTTCTGCAAAATGACAGTGAGCGCCTTTCGATTAATGGCCAAGTGATCAATATCATCGGAATAGATGATGATAGTACGAACCGCAGCAACTTGCCTTTAGCCTACCAGCACGTTAAACAGGGGACGAATATCGTGCTGACACATGACCCCACCGTTATTCTGGATATGCAGGGATACCCGTTTGATTATTTAATGGCCGGCCATTTTCACGGTGGACAGATCTGTTATCCTAAAGCCTATCACCTTGCTAAAATGGGCAAACTTGCAAAGCAGAATGTCATTAAAGGATTGCATACGCATGACAAGGCACCATTTTATATCAGTGAAGGGCTTGGACAAACCGGTCTTAATATCCGTATTGGCTCGAGACCGGAAATAACATTTCACCAAATTCCGGTCAGCCGTTATAAAAGTGCTTGATTTAGGTTTTAGAATGGTTCAACAGACGGTTTGTGGACATAAACAAGTAGACAGGTTGGTTCCGGTTTGAGGTATTCGCGATAAAACCGATCAGTGAAAACGTCAATTGTTTGAACAGCCGGTAATAACGATTTTGAAGTGGAAATGCCTCGAAACCCAGCCTGTTTGTTCCTTTGCGCAACACAGTAATGCCGATGATCGCTTTTATGTCATAACGTCTGGGATGCTTTTCAATGTAATGAGACAAACAGTGCAGATCGTCCCGGATCATATGATACAGCAGCAAAGCCTTTTGAATTTCACTATCAACATGCTTTAGCTCATGAATCATCCGCACATTATGCAAATGAATTTTCAGCAGCAAATCATTTTTGTGAATCAATGTGCCATCTTGTAATATAACCGCTGAACCTTTATATCTTGTTAATCTGACGCGGAATACTGTCTGCTTGTGTCCGTGATCTGCCACATGATGCAGTCTTGTGAAATTGTAATAAATAGGATCCAGAATGTTCCATAACGTTAACAAGTAGCTTTTCATACTTTTTCCTTCTTTGCTGAAACTGGATTTCGTTCATTAGTTTGCTTTTTTCAAAATAAAATATTGAAGGTATTTTAATCCAAAAAAACTAAAAACCCGGCAACTAAAAAAGCCGGGTTTGATTCATATATAAGTTCCTTACTCGTTACGTTCCGTTTTCCGATCCCACCTCTTTTGCACATCGTCAAATTGGCGGGTTTACTGTTTAATAAAATCGAACAATCGATATAGGCTGATTTAAGCCAATTTATTGTCTAGATAAGGCTTCTTCGTCATGATAATGCCCAGTTCATGATGATCTTCCTCATACAGAGCACTTTGTACAAACCGGACTTCCCCATTATCCCCGATTATTTCCAGCTTGAAAAATGCTCCGCTCTCCTGCAATGCATAATAAAACGAGTCCATACTATCTATTTTCTTCCCATTAACTTTAACAATCGTTTCACCAATAGAAATTCCTAAGCGGTCTGCAGGTGTACCAGGAATAACTGCCAATACCTTCATACCACGTTCATGCTGATGAAAAAAGGGTGTTTTTTCATGATCTGCTAAACGGTGTCTGTAACTGAAATACTCCCGTCCAATGATTCCGACTAATACAGCTGCCAGCGACAGCCAGCCGATATAAATACTGCCAATCGCCATAAACAAGACAATCAAACTCAATATATGCATCGATCTTGCTAAACGTGCTGCCGCTTTTTCAGGCAAATCCCCTTTCACAACGTGGTCAAACCCGAGTAAAAATGGTACCAGTACAAGACTGTATGTTTCCCCATTCACCGAAAAATACGGCCAGAATGCGGCAAAAGAGGTGATCGAACCAGTTGGGATCAGTACAAAAAACGGAATAAGCGTTACTTTCTTTAGATGGTGCACGCCGATCCATGTGCCACGGGGACTTGGTTTCATATCGGGAAAAGTATTATTTCGTCTGTGCCACCTTAATAAAAACGCCTCTGCCGATAATAAGATAGCCAACAATAAACACAGACCAGTAAAATTTGGATCGGCAAATAAATTTGAATCAATGATTGACTGGTATGTCAGCACAAACGGTGACAGAAACATCAGCAAATATGTAATCCCAATCGTATAACCCGGTGACAGCATCGTAAACCGAATGGACATACTGAGTAATATGGTTACAACAGCTATAAGAATGATCGTTTCATATGAAAAAACCATGCCTGCTCCGATCGAAATGAAAGAGATCACTAAACCGAAAATCAGGGAAACAAACCATGTATTTTTCCATTCCGACAAAACATCAAATACCTTTAAACCAAAATGTTTACGTTCTTTTTTGATTCGTTTATATCCAACTGCTATTGATAAAATGATTGCCCAATACACGATTGGATTTAAAAAGAATCGTCCTATACCATTTGCCAGTTCCATCAGCCAGGTTTCTGCCATCATGATCACCTTCTGTCATATCTTCTCTCGTTTATATTCGTGATTTGTAGAATCATTTCCTGCCAGGCGTGAAAAGAAATCCGCGAGTATTACCCGCGGATCAAACAGTACTAGCACGTCTTCTGCGCCGAAGCAACCCACTGATCGAAGTCACTTTTAATCATATAAAATATCCAGCGCTTGCTTCATTTGCCGGTCATCTTCACCGTTACGAACCCGGTCAACAATACTCGTTTCGATTAGTCCGGCTGTTTCTTCATCTACTTCTCCGGTTGTTTCAAGGTCATTATCTGCTTGAAAGTTTTGAACAGCAGACGCCGTTTCTTTGCTGTAATAACCGTCTGTTCGCCCAGGGTCATAGCCTAATCCTGCGAGCATAACCTGTATATTCTCCACATTTTCACCGGTCTGGTCATAGGCAATAGAATCCTCTATTTGAACAGGATTGGTAAAATAATAATCTGGTTGTTCCACTTCAGTTGTAGGTTCCACTCCTTTTTCATGAATCCATGTCCCTTCAGGTGAAAGCCATTTGAAAAACGTTAATTTAACTCTGCTGCCATCTTCTCCAACTGGTACTGCCTGCTGTACAGTGCCTTTACCAAAACTGTTCGTGCCCACAACGTCATAGCCAACCTCTTTCATGGCAACTGCTAAAATTTCTGAAGCAGAGGCACTGCCTTCATTAATTAGCACACTGATAGGATATGGCTTTTTCTCGTCTAATTCCGAATATGACTTTTCTGCTTCACCGTTTTGATTTTCAATTTGGACATATGGTATATCTTTTGGTATGAAGTTTTTCAATATCCCTTCTACTGCAGATAAAACACCACCTGGATTTCCCCGTACATCTATGACCAAACCTTCAATATTTTCATCTTCCAGTGACTGCAGCTGTTGCGTAAAATGCTCTGCCGTATTTTCAGCAAAAGAAGTTATTTCAATAATACCTGTCTTCTTTCCTTCGATTGTTTGAACTTCAGAATAGACGGTCTCAACCGGTATATCATCGCGCACAATGGTTACATCAAACGAATCAGAAACACTGGAACGCTGAACTTCAAGAACGACCTCAGAGCCTTTCTCACCTCGAATTTTTTCTACTGCTTCATTCAAATTCAATCCCTCAACACTTTCCCCATCAACACTTAAAATATGGTCATTTGGTCTGAGTCCAGCGTCCTCGGCAGGTGAATCCTTTATTGGTGAGACGATCGTAACCTTTCCATTCACCATACTGACTTCCGCACCAATTCCCTCGAATGAAGATTCGATTGTTTCATTAAATTGCTCCATCGATTCCACGTCCATGTAGGAGCTGTATGGATCCTCCAGTGAGGAAATCATACCTTGAATAGCACCTTCAATTAACTGCGAATCCTCTACGTCCTCTAAGTAATGTTCTTTGATTAAATTATAGGTTTGCGTAACCTTTTCCATGTTTTCAGGTGCTGTACCATTATTCTGTTCTGAGGAATTAGTCAAATCCGCCAGTTCCTCATCCGGGTCGGAATCAGGCTGCGCAAGTTTCACGCCCAGAAATGCACCGGCAAATCCCAATAATAGTGCAGCTATCAACAGAAGCGTAACATGCAGCTTTTTCAATTTCATGTTTTCACCCCAACTTGTATATTTGCATGGTGGTTTGTCCATTCCGGAAGTCGAAGGAAATGATCAGATATTCATTTACCCCCTGTTTCATCTATAAAAAGGCATCACACCGTAATGTGCGATGCCTTTAATAATATAGTTTATGCAAACAAAATGCAATGTCATTCATCTATTTTTAAGGGAGATAATTCAATGGATTTACTGAATTACTTTTAGACGCATTCCATCCGCCCTTATGAATCTCAAAATGCAGATGCGGTCCCGTTGAATGCCCAGTATTTCCACTTGCGCCTAATGTTTGTCCATTACTGACTGTCTGTCCGTCTGAAACAGAAATGCTGTTCAGATGTGCATATAATGTTGTATAAGACGTTCCATCAATTGAGTGAGAGACTAACACAGCATTTCCGTAACCATTCATAGTGCCATCAGTATCTGTATGCGTTGAGATGACTACCCCTGAAGCTGCGGATTTAACCGGTGTGCCTACTCCGATTCCGAAATCAATTCCAGCATGCAGTTTTCCCCAGCGCTGTCCATACCCGGACGTAAAAGCGTCTTTACCTGCTGACACCGGCCAGCTGAACATGCCATTTCCACCTAAATTACTTGAATTAGAATTATCTTCCTTTGAAAGCTGATTCATCTCTTCCTTCTCCTGTTTAGCAGCTTCTATAGCTTTTTGGTTCGCCGCTTCCTGTTTTCGTAAAATCTCCTGTTCATCCTCTAAACTTACTTTATATTCTTCCAGATGATTTTGCTCTTCCTCCAGCTCATTAAGCAAACTTTCTTTTTCTGACATTTGCTCGTCCAGTTGTGACTTCAAGGATTCAAGCTCCTGTTTTTGATTTTCAAGGGATGCCTTTTGCTCTTCCACTTCAGCTTTCTTTTGTTCAACATTCTCTTTCTTACCTTTTACTTCAGCCTGTTTTTCCTCAACTTCCTGCTTTTCCCGCTTATGTGTTTCCATGATGTTTTTATCCTGATCCATAATCGTATTGACTGCTGACGATCTACTGATGAAATCGCTAAAGCTTTCTGCTCCGAAAATGACTTCTATGTAACTCATGCTCCCGCCGTTGGACTGGATAGCACGAAGACGGTCTTTCAATAATTCTTCTCGTTGTTCAATGCGTTCTTTCAGTTTTTGAATATCTTCTTTTAATTGTTCAACCTGCTCATTAAGTTCATCAATTTGATTGCTTAACTTGTCGAGCTGTGCATTTGTATCAGCAATTTCATTCTCTTTCGCCTCAATTTCTTCCCGTGTACCGGACAACTCCTGGTCGATCGTATCAATCTCACTATTGACATTGTCCTGTTTGTTCTGATTCTCCTCGATTTTTTCTTCTGTTTCTTTTTTATCACTTTGCAGCTCGGATTTCTGTTCTTCTATTTCCTTTTGTTTTTCTTTTTTTTCTTGAATCTGTTGTTCAGCATCATCAACGCTCTCTGCTGATACTTTCTGCGAATCCACCAGGCTTGTACTGAAGAAAAGCAGTGCAATCAGTGAATAAGAAGCAAGTTTTCTCATCTCGTTTCCCCTCTCCGCTGAATCTAGTGCAAATTAAATTTCGTGTGTTCTCTTTTAAACTTTCAGGAATTTGCGTACACTCATCACACTTCCCCAAATCCCGATGAAAGTTCCTATTAACAAGATGATCAGTGATAGCTGCCAGGCAAATGGATGAAATGGCAGTATTTCAACAAAGGAGTAAGTTATCTGTTCGCTGAGATTATTCTCCAAATAATAATACCCTGTTAGAACAGCAGCAATTGGAATAATGGCACCCAACATCCCATGCAGTGCTCCTTCAATAAAAAATGGCCAGCGTATAAAACCGTTTGTGGCACCGACAAGCTTCATAATACCAATTTCCTTGCTGCGGGCCATAATGGTAAGTTTAATTGTATTTGATATAAGGAATATGGCCGTAAAGACTAAACCAACTATCAATACTAAGCCGATATTGCGCGCATACTCATTAAATTGGAATAACCGATGAATAACATCCTGTCCGTAGTTTACTTCCTGGATATGCTCCAGATTATTAATCTGTTCCGCCAGAGCTTCCGTATTGGATGGTTCCGTTGCCTTGACAATATAAGCATGGCTCAATGGATTATCCTGTTCAAACATCTGCCAGGTAGTGCCTTCTTCGCCCATCTCTTCGATTAACTGATCAAGCTGTTCATCCTTTGAATTGAATACAACACTTTCCGTTTCATCCATTTGTTCGATGGTTGATCCAATTTCATTTACTTGCTCTTCGGTTGCAGTAAGATCAATTAATGCCTCAATCCGCACATCTTCTTCCAGGCCTCCAGCCATATGATTAATATTAAGCATTAATGCAAGAAAAGCCCCTACGAGCAGTAGTGTTGTTGTCACTGCACCTATTGATGCTACCGTCATCCAGCCATTCCGGAAAATGTTCTTAATACCTTCTCTGAAATGACGCTTGGTCGTTCTAAGCTTCATAGCCGTATTCACCTCGATGTTCGTCTCGTACGATTAATCCGTCTTCCACTGCGATGACACGCTTCTTAACCGTATTGACTATTTCTTTGCTGTGGGTGGCCATGATAATCGTCGTGCCTCTGGCATTAATTTCTTCAAAGATCCGCATAATCCCCCATGATGTTTCAGGATCCAAATTTCCAGTAGGCTCATCCGCTATAACAATTTTCGGGTGGTTCACAATCGCACGTGCTATTGATACGCGCTGTTGTTCACCTCCTGATAATTCATCTGGAATGAAACGTGCTTTATTCTTTAAACCCACCAATTCAAGCACATCCATTACCCGTTTGCGGATATTGCGTGGAGACTCTTCAATGACTTCCAGCGCAAATGCGATATTTTCATAGACTGACAGTTTCGGCAATAACTTAAAGTCCTGAAAGATAACACCAACATCCCGCCTTAAAAACGGAACCTTCTTTTCCTTGATAATGCTCAAGTCAGTATCATTAATGACGATCGTGCCTTCTGTCGGCTTTACTTCACGGTAGATAAGTCTGATAAATGTCGATTTTCCGGCACCGCTCGGACCGACAACATAAACAAATTCACCTTGGTCAATATTTATGTTAATCCCATTCAGGGCAGTGACGCCATTTCCATATGTCTTGTAAACATCTTTCATTTTTATCATTTATTAATCACCTTTAACTCATAATGTTGTAAATCTCGCTGTCAATTTTTGCATGAATCAGCTTTAAAAAGGTTACGGTTTTCCCAAAAACGAGTTAAGCTCACTAATTTCTATCTATTATAACATTTTTCAGCAGAAATTTTAGGCTTATAATATTACATTTTCATTTCATTTTTAGTTATTTAGTTCTATTTTTGTAACATTTTTATAATAATCTGGCGTGGTACGAAAGTTGGAGAATGATTTAGCCTAGACTCTGTCAGCAGCGATAAAAATTCGTGTAAAGATTGGTAATGCTGTAATGTTTTATTAAATGACGAACGAGTTAACCAATTCTCTGCTTTGGCGATTACGTATATGTTATATGTAATAGAGATTTTGACGGTTTATGTCGTATGGTGCTGTAAAAGAACATAAAAAAGTTTGACCCATTATACGAAACAGGTCAAACTTTTGCCGGTAAGTACCCATTATTGTTTTTCAGCTAACCAGGAAGCAAGTGTTTGCGTATCTTCATCCGAAACGTTTTGTGCCGGCATGGCGCCTTTTCCATTTTGAATGATATCGGCAATTTCATCAGCAGAATAGTTTGCACCAACTGATGTCAAGTCAGGGCCTTGTGCCCCGGAAAGGTCTGCACCGTGACACTGTGCACAATTGCTTTCAAAAATTTCCTCAGCAGCTGCAGTGTCGACTGCACCTCCACCGTCATCTTCGGCAGATTCTTCGGTATCAGCGCCACCATTACCACCAGTATCACCTGTACCGCCGTTGTCACCATCATCTCCACCGCCACAAGCGCCGAGCACTAACGCTGTGCCGAACAGCACTGACAATAACCATTTTTTCATGTTAAATCCCCCCTAACAAAATTTAGTGAAAGGTTATCACAGATATTATAACCCAATCACGTTAAAATAAAACGGAGCACTTCTATTTTTTCTGGGGGCAGATTCACTAAAATTTAGACCAAAACGGGATTTTTACAATATGTGTTCATTTCATGAATTTTTCCTGATCATCGAAAAAGAACTCTCGATAAAGATGTTCCCTCACTCTTCTTGCAAAGTTACTGTTGTTCACTCGAGTGAAAGATGGTTAATCGATCCGGGAACGCAGAAATGCATCGATAAATAGATCCAGTCCTCCGTCAATAACACCTTGTGCATTGCCAGCTTCAACATTTGTACGGTGATCTTTCACCATCGTATAAGGATGGAAAACATATGAACGAATTTGACTTCCCCAGCCTATTTCTCTTTGTTCACCGCGAATTTCATCGAGCTCCTGCTGCTGCCGTTCCAATTCCTGCTGGTATAGTTTGGACCGGAGCATTTTCATGGCGCGTTCACGATTTTGGATTTGAGAACGTTCTGACTGACATGTAACGATTGTATTTGTCGGCAAATGGGTAATTCGGACAGCTGAATCAGTTGTGTTGACATGCTGGCCACCCGCACCACTTGCACGGTACGTATCAATGTTGATATCTTCATTTCTGATCTCAATATCGACATTATCATCCATTTCAGGCATGACATCACATGATGCAAATGATGTATGGCGCCTTCCTGAAGAATCAAACGGGGAGATGCGCACAAGGCGATGAACACCTTTTTCGGCCTTCAAGTAGCCATAAGCATTGTGCCCCTTAATCCACAGTGTAACACTTTTGACCCCAGCTTCATCACCAGGCAGGTAGTCCAGTGTCTCGACTGTAAAACCTTTTTTGTCAGCCCAGCGCTGATACATTCGCAAAAGCATACTTGCCCAGTCCTGAGATTCCGTACCGCCAGCGCCCGGATGCAATTCCAGAATCGCATTGTTTTGATCGTATGGCTCACTTAACAGCATTTGCAGTTCAAAATGATTCATTTCTATTTGTAATGCTGCCAATTCGTCTTCAAGATCCGCAAAAAGTTCCTGATCACCTTCTTCTTTTACGAGCTCATAGGTTACTTCAAGATTTTCAAGTTTTTTTTCGAGCGATTCGAAGCCTTCTACATAACGCTTGAGGCTGTTTGTTTCATCGATCAGTTTTTGGGCATTTTCCTGATCATCCCAAAATGCGGGATCAGCCATTTCAAGCTCCAGTTCCTTGATACGCTCTCGTTTGACATCTAAGTCAAAGAGACCCCCTAAAGTCATTGATTCGATCATTCATTTGTTCGAGTTCGTTTCCAATTTCAACCAGTTCCACTATTGATCACCTCAACATTATTAATTGTACCAGCAGTGAAAACACTCCCCTTTGACCGGGAGTGTATCACATGTTTCAAATGAATTTCGACTGTTTTAACCTGAACTCCTTGCCGATTCTTCAAGTTCGTCTTCCGGCTCCCGGATAACGAAACAATGCAGGAATGCAGGCTTTTCTGCTATGCACCATGACAGTGTTTATATTTTTTGCCGCTGCCGCATGGACATGGTTCATTCCTGCCAACGTTCTCGGTTTTCACGTAAGGTTTTCGGCTCTTTTTCTTTTCTCCCTGATCCTGGCCACCGGAAACTGCTTGCGTATTTTTGACAACTTCCTGACGCTGCAGATTATCCCGGATCTCTGCTTTCATGACGTATTTGGCCACTTCTTCTTCAATCTCTACAATCATTTCCTCAAACATTTGGAAGCCTTCTGCCTGATATTCCTGCAGCGGGTCGTTTTGACCGTATGCCCGTAGATGAATACCCTGACGCAGCTGATCCATCTGATCAATATGGTCCATCCATTTCGTATCGACTGTACGCAATACGATCACTTTTTCAAATTCACGCATTTGTTCAGATGTCAATTCCTGTTCTTTTTCATCATAGCGCGCTTTTACTTTTTCCAGGATAAATTCGGTTATTTCCTCAGGTTCTTTGCCTTTCAGATCATCCACGGAAATATCCTCTGGACTCAACAAATTGCCATGAACATATTCGATAATCGAATCAAGTTCCCAGTTTTCATCCAGTTCATCCTGTGTATTCGCCCCAACTACACGCTCCAATGTGGATTGGATCATGCCCTCAACAATTTCACGTAAATCTTCACTCGCCTCAATGACATCAAAACGCTGCTTATAAATGATTTCACGCTGCTGTCTCAGCACATCATCATATGACAGAACGGTTTTACGGGCATCAAAGTTATTCCCCTCCACCCGTTTTTGGGCGGATTCGACTGCTCTTGAGACCATTTTGCTCTCAATTGGCTGTGAATCATCCATACCCATCCGTTCCATCATCGAGGTCATATTTTCGGAACCAAAGCGCCGCATCAACTCATCTTCCATGGACAAATAAAACTGTGACATACCAGGGTCTCCCTGACGACCAGAACGTCCACGCAGCTGGTTATCGATACGGCGGGATTCATGCCGTTCGGTGCCAATCACAGCAAGACCCCCCAATTCCTTAACACCATCCCCAAGCTTGATATCGGTTCCGCGCCCGGCCATGTTTGTGGCAATCGTAACAGCCCCTTTTTGACCGGCATTTTCAATGATCTCAGCTTCCCGGTAGTGGTTTTTTGCGTTCAGTATATTGTGCGGGACGCCTGCTTTTTTCAGCAGTTTGGAAATCAACTCCGATGTTTCCACTGCCACGGTGCCAACCAGTACAGGCTGTCCTGCTTCATGCCGCTGTTTAATATCCTCTGCGACAGCACGGAATTTCCCTTCTACAGACTTATAAATCATATCTGCTTTGTCATCGCGGATAATCGGCTCATTCGTTGGAATGGCGATAACATCCATGTTGTAAATATTGCGGAACTCTTCTTCTTCCGTTTTGGCCGTACCCGTCATCCCGGAAAGTTTCTCATACATACGGAAAAAGTTCTGGAAAGTGATCGAGGCAAGCGTCATACTTTCATTTTGGATCTGCAGTCCCTCTTTAGCTTCAATTGCCTGATGAAGACCATCACTGTACCGGCGGCCTTTCATCAGCCGGCCGGTAAATTGGTCAACAATGATAACCTCGCCTTCCTGAACAACATAATCGGTATCGCGATGCATGGATACATGTGCCTTTAATGCCTGATTAATGTGGTGCGTTAATGAAACATGATTTAAATCGAATAAGTTTTCAATGCTGAAATAACGTTCTGCTTTATTAATGCCCTCTTCAGTCAATTGAACGCCTTTTGTTTTTTCATCGTACGTATAATCCGTTTCCCTGCTCAGTGTGCGGACAAAGCTGTTTGCCTGCTGATACATGGAGGCTGACTTTTGGGCTGACCCTGAAATAATCAGCGGCGTCCGTGCCTCATCAATCAAAATCGAGTCAACCTCATCAATGATCGCAAAATGCAATGGCCGCTGCACCATCTGCTCTTTATAAAGAACCATATTATCGCGCAAATAGTCGAACCCAAATTCGTTGTTTGTGCCATACGTAATATCACTGTAGTATGCTTCTCGTTTTTCTTCTTTTGTCATACCATTGCCATTTGAGCCAACTGTCAGACCAAGAAATTTGAATAGTTCTCCCATTTCTTTCGCATCACGGTCTGCCAAATATTCATTGACCGTAATGATATGGACACCTTTTCCGGTAATAGCATTTAAATACGCTGGCATGGTAGATGCAAGTGTCTTGCCTTCCCCTGTCTTCATTTCAGCGATATTGCCTTCATGTAACGCAATTGCTCCTGACAGCTGAACAGGAAATGGCCGCATTCCCAATACACGCCTGGAACCCTCACGGACAACAGCAAATGCTTCCACAAGCATATCATCCAATGATTCGCCATTTGCATACCGCTCCTTAAATTCCTCTGTTTTCTTTTGAAGATCGTCATCTGATAACAGTTTCATTTCCGGTTCCAGCGACTCAATCTGGTCAACTTTTCGCTGTAATTTATTTAATTGTTTTTTATTGCCATCACCAAAAATTTTTGTTAATAGCCCTGCCATATAAAACGCTCCTCGTATGATTTCATTAGAAAAACTCGGCATTCGCCTCTTTTTATTAGCGAGTGCCGAAGTTTTTCTTATAAGGTCGACCATAATTTTTACTTTCTGACGTTGCGAAATTGTACTTTGCCACTGAAACATAATGGCAAAGTTTTTTAAAAAGATAAGAAACTATAAAATCGTGGCGTTTTCAATATCAAAATCGACAAATTAGCCGATTTCCACCAATCAGGCCTCTAGAAAAAGGCAACGGCCAAAATCTTCTTATATCTGTTGGTCAGCAATCTGTTTACTTCGTATAGTCCAATATTTATGATAACGCATCTCAAGTTGTATGACAACTAATTGAAGCGATTGGACGAGAACCGTCAAAACGTGACAGTGAAACGTCTTTTGATCGGTTTCATGCCTTTCACACAAGAAGAAAGAACAGTCCGGGGATGAACTGTTCTTTCAATCAGTGAGGTAAATAGAGGCAACAATGAGGATACTGAAATAGGAAGGCTTATGAATAAGTGTGTAATGGTTCTTCTTGCTTTTTTTCCATTTCCGACAGACGGCGATTTACGGCAGCAACCATTTCCAATAACTGGGCAATGGTTGCTTCATGCTGCTGCATTTTCCTGACTAGCTCGTCATACTCGTTTTCACTCACATAAGCACTTCCTTTCAATCTTGTATGGTTTTGTTATAGCATGGAATTATCATAAAAAGCTAATAGCCAATTTCAAATTTTGGATTGCCATTCGACACGAATTCCCCATAAAAACATAAATTTCGACACGGTGTCAGTTGATTTTATTAAAAATGCCGCTATTGCAAATGCTAAAATTAAATTTTGGCATAATGTACGACAATGTTCGACATAAAGCTGCTGATCGTTGATATTTCGGCGTTCTATATGTAAAGATTTTATAGGCTTTCTAAGAAAATCTTAATTTATGGAGGGAGGATGAAAATATGAGGGGAAATAAGATGCTAAATTCTACAAAATAACTCTTAAAATGTTGGAAACTATTGTTTATTGCATGTGACAATGGGTATACAGTTAGTGTTCGGAGTATCGATTGTATGATCGAAGGTAGTTCGTGCGTTCATTTTATTATCTTTTGTTACTTAAGTGTAAGCATTCATATATAGGGAGGAGAAACGTACATGTTCAATAAGTCAAATTCAAAAAGCAGGTTTAAAGTTATTTATAAAAATGGATCAAGCTCTGGTTGTAAAATAATAGTAGATAAAGAGACAGGGGTAAATTATTTATATAGTTGGGATCGTTATTCTGGTGGTATAACTCCTTTGTTAGATAAGAATGGATCCCCTGTAATTTCAACAGAAAATGAATAAAATAAAGTCTACCGAATCCAAACCCGATGTGGCCGTGTTTGGATCAAAAGATCGTGGATAATACCCGTTTTGGGAGTGTAAACTAAACTGTGTAAGTGAGCGTGCGTACGGCTCTTACTTCGCAGTTTAGTTTTTTATTGGTAGAATAAAAACAAATGATTGGGAGGTTGTTCTATTGGCGAAGTCAAAGCGTGATGCAAAATCTGTTGAGCTTGCGAACAAATACTAGAAAACTACCAACCAGAGTCTGTAGAAGATATGCAGAATGCACTGAAGGATATATTTGGGCCAATGTATTAAATACTCCTTAAATAAGAAAATGCCCTAAAAGCTACGATTAGCCTTTAAGACACCCTAAACGATTTGAATTATTAAATTGAATGTATGGTTCTATATCAAAAAGCTTAAAACACCCTTAGATGGAATCGTATACCTGTTTGAAATACTGATATAAAGCCATCCGACATTCTCCAAGCGTGCAGGGCCATGTAAAAACGAACCCAAAAGACCTTAAAACACAAATATGAGCCTCTAAGGGATATCCTATTTTTTCTATTTCCGCCAAAAAATTGAACAGTCTGCCTTATCCAAAATATTAAACTCGATTATTCTCTCAAGTAATGAAAAATCAACCGGACTATCCCACGGGAAGCGTACCAACATCTTGCTGTGATCATAACCTGCCTGTCCAATTTCATCAGAAAAATGGATAATCCCTGCCCTTTCAGGGGCAACAGCCAAATGATGCTTGGCTACGCTAAATCCAATAATAAATGTGCCGTGGTCGGTAAACATAGGCTGATTCCAGGCAATTTTTGGCATTAAATCAGGAAATTTCTTCGCTACCCAACCCAAAACTTCTTCCGTTCGAGCCCGATGTTGCGCGTTATCAATACCCTCTAAAAATTCTGCAAAAACTTCCATGTTATTCCCTCCTGAAATAAAAGTTTGTCATTCAGAGAAGTTCCTCCCCATTCGTTTTTAAAACTCCTCGCAAAACCCCTCAAAACGTTCTTAAACAACACCTATCCCCACTATATATTTTACAACCTGATTAGTCAAAATGGCTTAGAGGCTTTATAAGTATTTGACTTGTATCCCCAGCAAAAAAAAGACTCCGCTCTGCAAAGCGAAAGTCTTATCACCACGGAAATCCTTACAAATTAAGGTTGATGACTGTTAGCACTTAAATTAAATTCATTCGTCAAAAAGCTAAAAACGCCCTCGTACAGATATTTATTTATTCCCGCTTTAACTGTTGGGTTCGATTAAACCGTATTTTCCGTCTTTACGGCGGTACACGACATTCGTATTGCCTGAAATAGCATTGGTAAACACGTAAAATGCATGCCCAAGCATATCCATTTGCAATACTGCTTCTTCCGAGTCCATCGGTTTGAGATCAAATTGTTTTTTACGGACAATCTCCACTTCGTCAGACTCTTCTTCCCGTTCGATTTCTGCTTCTTTTTCAAGGTCAGCAAAGATATGTTTCGGAGAACCTTCTTGTCTAAATTTACGATTCACTTTGGTTTTGTACTTGCGGATTTGCCGTTCCAATTTATCTGCTGCCAGATCGATAGCCGCATATAGATCCAGGTGCTGTACTTCAGCTCTGAGCAGCAGATTTGGCATTGGAATGGTAACCTCAATTTTCTGTTCATCGTTATAGACACTCAAGTTTACATTTACATCCGATGATGGCGGTGTATCAAAGTATCTTGCAAGCTTGCCGATTTTCTTTTCGACATAATCACGGATTGCTCCGGTCACCTCAATATTTTCACCTCGAATGTTGTACTTCATAAAAAGTGTCCTCCTTTCATCCTTATGTGTTTATTATACTACATTACCACTTAATTTTCCTGCTTAAACAAGCATTAAAATGAAACTTCATTCAGGGGTGCGCCTTTTCACACTGAATGTTAGTTGAACAGAATCGGACATTTACTGGGGCGTTAATCCCCATTCTCTCTTTCATCCAAGATTTAAATTCCTCTATCAGGCATTTCATGCGGGATAAAGTGAAACCAGGCTTTTTTAGTGCAAAAGGCGTGCTGTATTAAGACACGAGAAATAAATAAAATATACTGAAAGGCTATTAAAAAAGCTCCGAAACACCGGAGCCACTTATCTATTAGTTTTTACTGTCCATAAACATGCCATCTGCAGTTTTCACGTGTTCATATGGATTGATATATGAACGATTGGATTTCTTTTGTTTTTTCATTTGCTTCATTTCAAGCTTTAGTTCATCAAACAACCCATTCATTTTCCTTTGAATTTTTTCATTAAGCGTTGCTGTTTTTTCCCCGAGCCGTCTCTCATTTTCGGTAAAAGGCGGACTTATTTGGGTAAGAAGTTTCCCCCTTTTTTCAAGCAAATCATTGACCTGTTCCATGACTTCATCACGATTTTTCGCATGGACTTGTTGATCAAGCGTTTTTTCCAGCTGTTTCGTCACATCCATCAATCCCTGCAATTGACTCATTATACCTGCGCACCTTGAGCGTAACGGGTTTGACGTGTCTGCTTGATAACCTGTTTCCAGGTGTCGCGAAACTCGGTTACATAGTTTAACGCTTCTTCCAAGTGAGCAATATCATTTTTTATGTTGCCTTCTTTCAGCTGGTGCAGGATATATTCGTACAAGGGCATGAACTGTTGGGCAATTTCTACACTGGTATCTAATGTGACCATTAATTCCTGGATAATTTTCTGTGCTTTTTGGATATTGGTATTTTTGGCTTCGATATTGCCACTTTCGATATCTTTTATACCCTGCTTTATGAACTTGATGCAGCCATTATACAGCATCAATGTCAATTCTCCGCCCGATGCAGTGTTCACAGCATTGTCCCGGTAAGTTTGATATGGTCTTTTGATTGACATTCAGGAACACTCCTTATCCTTAAAATTCACATCATTCCTCCGCCGCCGCCAAACTGATTCATGATCATTTGTGATTGCTGATTCATCCGCTGTATGGACTGCTCCATTTGGGAAAATTGATTCCAATAGCGATTTTCCACTTGAACCATACGATCCTCAAAAGCAGCAATTCGTTCATTTAAATCTTTCATCCGTTTTCCAAGTGTATAATTTTCAAGCGTATCTGTTCCCTCGCCAGCACGTTGTTCAATTCGACTTATAGTTGAATCAAGCGAATCTTCCAGCCGATTGATAATACCCCTGTCTTCGCCTTCAGAACTATTGGAGAAAAGTTTATATACACTGTCAGGATCATCTGCCAGTGCATCCTTTAATTCTTGTTCATTGACTTCCAGTTTTCCACCGTCCAAATAATTACTGGAGGTCGTAATGCCAATCTGTGTTAACGATGTATAGGCCCCATCTGTTTCAACATCGGAATACCAGTTGTTCCGCATGGAAAAAAGCCCCTCGGAAATAATCGACTCTCCACGAAGAATCCCGCTTTTGGCCTTTTCTTCCCATAACTCAATTTCATTCTCAGACATCTCTTCCTTTTGTTCTTCAGTTAAAGGAGGGTAATCCCGGAATTTTTCTTCCTGTTGGGTGCCATTCAATTTTTCGACGACTTCATTGTATTTATCGACAAAGTTCATAATTGATTCGAATGATTGTTCCACATCATTCGTAACAGTAAGATTTGCACCATTTCCTGTTGTTGTATCTTTAAACTGAAAAGTGACGCCGCCGAGTTCATAAGAATTTGTTTTAGAAGTCATAGCAATTCCGTTGTATTTAAATGCTGCATCCTTTCCACCCGTCTCATTAGCCGTATCCATTTTTAACGTTTCGGTGAAGAAGTTTTCACCCGAAAAATCGATTTCCGGACCGCCTGACGTATTATACTCACCAGTCCTCTCTGATTCCATGATCACTTTTTGTGTATTGGAATCATAAAATGCGCGAACACGATTATCCTGATCTGTTATCTTTTGCAGCACATCTTCCAATGTATCTTCATCATCAATTTCAATTGTGTGTGTGTCTGCAGAACCATCACGATTATACGTCTTGAATGAAGTCTCAGTGTTGGTGATACCCTGTTCACGCAATGTGCTGTCCAAATCAATATCATCCAGACTTTCGCCCATATTAATAGCGGAAGAAGCTAACGAATCTACTTGCATGGTATAATTTCCATTATTTGCACTCGGTAAACCCGTTGCTGTTACGGCATTTTCCTGAGATGAACTAATTGATTTGGAATTATATGTTCCACTCATTTTCATATTATAGATCATGTCATCCAATTCGGATAACGTTTTATTGACATCACGGAAAGCATCCCGTTTCCAGGTAAGTGTTGTCTGATCCTGTTCCATTTTCTGCAGCGGCATCCGCTCTGCATCCATCAGTTTATTAACAAGATTGTCGATATCCATTCCTGATGCCAGACCGCCAATACGCATTTTCCGCAACTCCTTTCAGGGACTCTGAAAAATTTTATATCTTTTCATCTACCAAAAAACCCATAAACTCCGCCATTGCTGCATACATATCGAGCATTTTCTCCGGAGGGATTTCCCTGATAACCTCGTCTGTTTCACGGTTGACGACTTTAACAAAATAATCCTCCAGTTTTTCGTGGTACTCAAATTGAATATTCGTCCGCAGCGGTTTCATAAGTTCATTTAGTTTGGATACAATCGTTTTTGCTTGATCTTTATCCACTAGGTGTTCTTGGTCTAATGCTGTATTCGTATTATTGCTATTCTCAGCTATTTTCTCCTTTGCAGCAGATGTCATACGCTTGCTGTTCTGTTCATTTTGCAAGGGGTGAACTGCTGTTAGTGCGTATTCTAACTTCATCATTGCCCATGCATCTCCCTACATAAATTTAATTCACTATTTATATCGGCAGCAAAATGATATTTTAAAGGCTGCTGACAAAGATCATTTTTTTTCAGTTTGCAATAAGTTCAGTATATCTACGGATAAATTGGCAGCCTCGTTATTCTGTTTTTGAATATCGAGATAAATTTCTTTTCGGTGAATATCCACTGATTTGGGAGCTGAAATTCCCAGTTTCACCTGATCGCCTTCCACTCCCAGCACCTTTATTTCGATATTATCATCAATTTGAATCGATTCATTTTGTTTTCGTGTCAAAACAAGCATGACTATTCCCCTTTCGCCTGTGTGGAAACAGTTGAAGCAATAGCTGCTTTTGATGGATAAACGTCCGTTTTTAATATGTACTGTTTTCCCTGCTGGTTTTGTAAATTAACGATAATAGGTGCTTTCAGATTAAGCGTGCTGGTATCAAATGGTTTTTTGACCGTCACAATGGCCAATACAATCACATCTTTTCCATGATTGATGTCCAGACTTTCGATTAAATTATCGTCCAAGTCAATCACGTAATCCTGGTAAAAATGATACGGATTAACGACAATAAATGCGATTTCTGGGGTTTGAGCCGATTGCAATACCTGAAAAAAAGGATTTCCAGGCATGTCCAGCAGAACGAATTGTTTTTCGTGCGTAAATCCCGGCAAACCTGATGAAAATTGAAGGATTTTATCTTGATCAACATCCATTTCTCCTAAGTATTTCGTTTGTAAACGCATAATGCTCATCCTCTCTTAAACTGACTCGGACTGATTGCTAGATGAACTGATTTACGGGCAGTTCATCCCACTTATCACCTGTCAGGACTAGTTGGGGGCGTACTCCCGTTACATGCGGGGCAAATGCGCAACGTCTATTTCCAAGTACTGATATTGCCTCATGCTTGTTGTCACATTCCCTGGTGTATATGTATGAATTGGTTTTTGCGGTTCATTTTGAATGACCGGCCTGTTTATATTCACATTGATTTCCACATCTGCTGGTTCATAATTTGTTTTTACAGCAAAGTGCGATGGAATAAATGTGATCCCAAGCTGCTTCTGCTGGTCATAAGCATTTGTGATGGCTTGACTGGCAATCGGATTCCCATCATTCTCTATTTTCATGAGTCCATTGCCTTGTTTCACGCGGCGGGCAATCCCATCCATCACACCCTGCCGTCCATCATTCGCATATTTTTCGATAAACCTGGAAATATGCATCAATCCCATATCTTCCCATGCTTTTGTCTGATCTATGGTCAGTTTAGAAGGTTGTGTCTCAATCGATACTTCAGCATGAGGCTGCCGGATGGATATGTCAGCTTCAGGCTGTCGAATTTCCTGTCTGGATGATGTTTGCTGTATTTGTATCTGTGCCATCTGAGATTCCATCCGGATTTGTGGTAATCGCATATGTTGTACTCCTTTAACGAAGAAAGATTCAAGCATAATCCGTCTTTCCAGAGGTGAAATACCGGAGATTGCGAAAACTTTGTAAATAGAGCCCTGCACCATGGAATGGCCAGGGCTGGAAATTATTCACTAACGCAGAAAATCAATTAATGTTGGCTGGATAATCCTGCCCCCTGCTGACAACGCAGCACGATGAACACTTTCCTGTGTCATCAGTTCAGTAATGGCCTTTGCATAATCAATGTCCTCGTTTTCCGACAACGTTTTGGTAGCTGTTACTTCTTGTTCGCTCAGCCGATTTTCCACCAATTCAACCCTGTTCATACGTGCACCAAGATCTGCCCGTGCGTTGATGACATCATTAATACTTTCATCGAGTGTTTCAATGCTGTCTTCAATAGCTGCTTGGTTGTCTCCTTCCCCAAGAGCATCAATAAAATTTTGAATGTCCGTGTTGAACAATTCCTCATCAAAAATCTCAGATGTATCTACATTGGCCTGCAGTTTTGTCCCTTTGGCAACCTCAATCATGAACGGATCCGATTCTCCCGAAAACGTTAAACTTCCATCCTCTTGAACGGTAATAGGCTTTATATCGGTATCCGTACCATTAAAAATATAGTTGCCGTTTGCATTTGTATTGGCAATATCAATAAGATGTTCTTTTAATTGCTCCACTTCCTCGCGAATGTTTTGGCGTTCTTCTGCATCATATGTATCATTACTTGCCTGTACCGCCAGTTCACGCATTTTTTGCAGAGTCTGGGTCGCTTTATCCAGCGCAGTATCCGAATTATCCATCCAGGTGTGCATTTCATTTGTATTCCGCTGATATTGCTCGATTTCCGTTACCTGTGAACGATAGCCCATCCCTTTCATGGCAATGACAGGATCATCTGACGGACGATTAATTTTCTTCCCGGTCGAAAGCTTCTCCATCTGCGTATTCATTCTGGAATAACTGTTTGTCAAATTATTCATCATATTATTCGAAAGCATACTTTGTGTAATGCGCATATTATGAACCTACCTTCCAACTAATCCCATATTATTAATAACACGATCGATTATTTCATCAACTGCTGTCATACTCCTGGCAGCAGCATTATAGGCATGCTGGAACTTAATCATGTTGGACATTTCTTCATCAAGTGATACCGAGCTCACAGACATCCGTTGTTGCTCCACCTGTGACCTTAAGATCTCCGTGTTTTCCGTCATATTATTGGCTTCCTCCGCCATAACCCCCATATCACCAATGATAGATTCATAGAAGCTGTTAACAGATGTGTTTTCACCTAAACCATCCAAAGGGGTTTCAAATACATCCGCTAGCGCAGAGGCATTTCCGCTATCACCGGCACCTCCATCCTCAATTGCAGCAGCAATCAGATCAGGATCATCCAGAATGTCTTCATTAACCGTCATGCTGGATGCGGCACCTTGCCCGGAAGTATATTGGAAAAAGTCTTCTATTCCCGAGTCACCATTCAAGTCGTCACCATCACTATGAACACGATTAAACTCAGCAGCGAACGCCTCAGCCATGGTATCCAGGTCATGGAGCATATCCGGATAAATACCGTTTGCTTCGCCATTCTCATCGGTATACCCATATGACTCGACTAACCCTTTTAATGAACCTGTTGGGTCAAAAGATTCCCCATTTACCGTAATGTCCTCAACAGCCTCATAATTATCCTCCGAGTAGCTGACATCAATCTCGTTAAAACTCAATTCACCGCCGTCGGTCATATCACCATTAACCAGTGCCGGCGTATCCAACACATCGCCATTCTCATCCGCGAGTCTGATCGTTGCGAGGCCATCTGCCATATCAGATGCGCTGTCACTGCTTTTTGTATAGCTGACATCGATATTGACAATGCCTGATAGCTCATCAATCAGCCGATCACGTTCATCGTACAGATCATTGGGTAGTTGCCCGTTTGTTTCAATGTTTTTGACTTGTTCATTAATCGCATTTATCTGTCTGACAAGTGAATTCGCATCATCAGCCTTTACATCAATCTGGTTCTTCAGATCTGTTCTGATGGAACTTAATGAATCGGATAAATAGTTAAATGACTCCGCTACAGCTTGTCCTCTTTGGGCCACAACAGACCGGGGACCGTCATCTTTTGGGGCAACGGACAAATCCTGCAGCGACTGCCAAAATTGATCCATCGTTTCAGATAGCCCCGTTTCCGATGGTTCATTCAGTAAATTTTCCATCCGACTGAGCGCGTCGGCCTTTGTGTTCCAGTATTCAGATGCACTGTTTTCTGCGCGGAATTGATAATCTAAAAATTGATTGCGAATGCGCTGTACTGATCCAGTTTCCACTCCTGTTCCCATTTGTCCGGGAATTTCAGGACGGTTGCGTGATGCCGGCGGATACGGTGAGCCAGTCTCAAAGTTTACCCGCTGGCGTGTATACCCCTCTGTATTCGCATTTGCTATATTATGACCGGTCGTATAAAGTGCTGATTGCTGGGCAAATAAAGCCCGCTTGGACATTTCCAATCCATGAAAAGTACTCATCGGCTTTCTCCCTTCATTTGTACCTATGCTTTCGAGTCAAAAACAGATCGATCTGTTCCACCGGATGCCTTTTTCTCACCATAATTCATATTACGTATCGATGGTTTCATCATATCAAGTGACAGCTCAACAAATTGCATTGATTGTCGGATTAAATCCTGGTTCAGCTGTTCCTGCTTTTTCACTCGTGTAATCGTATCGGTCAGCTGAACAGTTGTTTTTTCCAGATCGTTTTTCGCTTGTTCGTCAGTCAAAGTTTCCAAAATAGCTGTAATCGTTGCCTGATGCAATGTGATTCCTTCATTAACCAGCCATTCCTCAACCATTTTTTGACGATTTATCTCCGCCTGTTCCAATGCCTGCACAAATTTATATTCTTTTACAAGCAATGTCTGCAGCTTATCCACAGAACCTTCCTTGATCATTTCCGTTTTTTTTCTTGCTGAATCAAACAGGCCATCATGCAGCTCAATCAGCTTCTCCAATGATTGTATAATGGGCTGAACAGACATGTCGGAGCCCTCCTTTAAGATTGCCTTGACCAGAAATCAATCATGTTTTGCGCAGTTTTATCATAATTGATTTGATATTCACCCTTATCTACTGCATCCTTAATTTGCTGTACGTAGGATGCACGTTTCGCATTCGGCTTCTCATTTTCCAGCATTTTCTTGCCCTCACTGGATATTTCCAGCTGATCTTTTTTATTGGCATCTTTGGAATAATCCAATTGCTTATGAAGCTGGTTTTTGTATGGATTAAAATTTGGCTGATTAGAGCCATATATTTTCATAAAACGTCACCTCAATTATCTTTCAACCTGACTGTCTATAACTATAACACTTATATCGGACGCTTTTTTCAAAAATTAAAGCCTATATCATGATTTCTTATACTTATTAAATGCATAATAAATTTTTTCATGCCCGTTCTTCTGTTCTGTTTCATGGTTTTTCAGTCTTTCATGGTGTTCCAGATCATTTTTCAGGTCATCTGAGCAATTGGCACATAACTTACCTCTAACAATACCAACACCGCATCGTTCGCACGGATAGGCAAGTTTGGGAAAATCAGACGTACGCAATCTGCCCTCTTTAATAAATTTAGTAATCAGCTCTTCCTCAACATCCGTTGCTTTAATAATCTCCTTCATCGTTGCTTCCCGATTTTCCCGTTTGCTTAAAAACCGGTAAACGACCTGAAATGCTTCCTCTTCTTCCTTATAGCATGCCTGGCACACATCACGGATAGATTTTACAAACACATTCCCGCAGCGAGAGCAATTTGCTAATTCAGCCATTGTCTATCCCTCTCCCCCTTTTTTATTCCATATTACCATATTTGTCGTATATCCCGCAGTAAGGTCCATGACCAGTCTCAGGGTAAAAAAAGAAAAACGGTATTGGAACAACTGCCCGTGCATATCGGATCAGTTCGAGCCTGCACGACACAGATTACCAAAGAACAAGAAAAGCTTAGGCAGCAATACATCGCACAAAGAAAAAGTGCTTTCCTTTTTCGAAGACGCCCGCATTCTTAGTCTTTGTTCCTTTTCATCACCGGGAAAAAAGCCCTTGCTGAATGAAGTTTCACTTTATCCCGCATATAACGGACACTATTCCCCCATAATACGGGGGAAATTGGCCGTAAATGTCCGATTCTGTTCAACTAACATTCTGCAGAGTATAGCACTCTGCTGAATGAAGTTTCACTTTACCCACGAATCAATGTCAGGGCATAAACAGCCGGACATCCATGCTTCTTTAAAGCAGTAGCAGCATGCCTGAGCGTTGTTCCGGTTGTATATATATCATCGGCAAGAATGACCGGATTGTTTATGCTTCCTTTCATCTGAAAGGGATTCACAGCTGTAACGCGCTGCCTGCGGGTTTTTTTGGATTGCTTTTCGCCATGAATGCGTGTCAGTATGTCTTTTCTTTTTAACGGTAAAAACGATGCAAGCATTTTGGATTGGTTAAAGCCCCGTTCATGCATACGCTCTTCGCTTAAGGGAATCGGGACAGCCACCGCTTCCTTGGGGAGGAACGAAAAGTTCCGCTTAAACGCTTTCCGGTATTCCATTTCAAAGGCTTTTCCAAGGCAGTAATCTCCCCGGTATTTCCACCGTGTGATCATTTCCTTCATAGCTTCATTATACGAAAAAACGGAATAATTCCATGTCAAAGGGTCTTCCTGCGATAATGACCGCTCCCAATGCATGCAATCAGGGCACATTTCTTTTTCACTTAACCGGCTGCACTTGACACATCGTTTCCCCTGGAGGACGGTTAATTGATCCGTACAGGAAGGACAAAGATTTTTTGGTTTGGACACCAGAATAATATTTCGCCAGCTGGTGTCCGGTACGATGTCAGCATCACACCATAAACAATTCATATTAACGGAACCCTCCCCGTTTGTTCATTTTGATAATAGCTCTGACAGCCTGTACCATTGCTTCTGTTTTGCCGTCATGGAAAAACACGACTTCCCCTGTCGGATCTTCCGGACTCCTGCCGGCTCTTCCAGCGATTTGGACAAGAGCTGCCTCATCAAAAACCGGATGACCGGCATCGAAAACCGTCACATCTACGGACGGGAATGTCACCCCACGTTCTAAAATTGTCGTCGTAACCAAAATTTGAAACTGCTTATTCCTGAACTGCCGGATTTTTTCTTCACGATCATGATCCGTAGAATGGACGGCGGTCATCGTGTGATCAGTCAAAATAGCAGAAAGCTTTTCGGTTATTCGTTTGGCAAGCTTAATGGTCGGAACAAAAATGAGCAATTGCCTGGTCGAAATTTCCCGACTGGCAAACCATTTGAAAAATGCTTTAGGAGGATAGGATTTTTGTAAGTCTTTTTTTAATGCGTAGCTCATACGAAAAGCGGGTACAGGAAGTGGGTGCCCGTGGAAACGTTTGGGGACAAATACATGCGGAAGTTTCTGTTTGGCCATTCGTGTTTGATGTTCCTGCCTTGGCGTGGCCGTCAAATAAATGGTGGTGCTGACTTCCTTTTTGGCACGAACGGCGGCAAATGAGAGTGTCGGATCGTGTGTAAATGGGAAGGCATCTACCTCATCGATAATCATCACGTCAAACGCATGTTTAAAACGGAGCAGCTGATGTGTTGTTGCGATGATAAGCTGCGCTGTTCCGTCTTTTTCCAGGCTGCCACCGTACAATCCCTGGATGTATACGCCGGAAAATGCTTCACGCAGACGCGGAAGCAATTCACGTACCACATCTGTTCTCGGCGTGGCGATGCATATGCGTTTTCCAATTTTCAAAGCCTCAGTGATGCCCGGAAAAAGCATCTCGGTTTTTCCGGATCCGCATACCGCCCAGGTTAACAGCTCTTTTTCACGGCTTTGGATTGCCTGGATAATGCGGTCAGCTGCCTTCTGCTGCGACTGGGTTAATTCGCCAGTCCATGTACAGGCATTTGGAAGGCTAGGCCAGTCTGGCTCGGGACCAGCCCATTCATATAAAGACAAACATTCCATCACCCGTCCCGTTTCAATACATTTCCGGCAATAAAGGTGTGTTCGCTTGCAATCACAGCAAGGAATTTCTCCAAATAACGATTGTTTTTGATTGCCACAGCGCTGACATTGATAATGGGACCATTTCTTTTGGATAGCAGGTTTGGGCGAGAAATAATACGTGTTCAGCAGATGTTCAAATAAGGGGTCATCAATGAGGATCTCACTTCGCAGCAGGCGTTTTCCTGCATAACGTCGACTCAATTCAGTATAGTCCATGGCTTCACGCTCCTGATAGATTAATAGATAGGGGCAGAGTGGAAGGAACCGGCCTGTCGGTCGGTTCCTAGGTGGCTTGTGACAATTATTTGGTGTACCAGCAAACACCGAGTGCACCTTCCCCAAGATGCGTGCCGATAACAGGACCAAAATAACTGATCATTGTGTCCATGTCGGGGTAACTAGCATCAAATTGCTCTTTCAGCTCAATGGCGGCTGATTCATTATTCGCATGGATAAAAACGACTTTAAGCGCTTTCCCTTGTTCCGCATCTTTTTCCAGCATCCCCATTATCCGGTTTAATGCTTTTTTGCGGGTACGGATTTTCTCAAATGGGACAATTTTTTTATCTACGAAATGGAGTACCGGTTTAATCTGCAGCAGACTACCGACAATTGCCTGGGCTCCGTTAAGCCTTCCGCCGCGCTGCAAATGGCTTAAGTCATCAGCCATGAAATATGCCCGGACGGACTGTTTTATGTCGTCAAGGCGCTCTATAATGGCTTCCGGGGATTCCCCTGATTCGGACAGCTTTGCGGCTTCTAGCACATAAAAACCTTGACCCATGCAGCTTAATTCCGAATCGTACGGATAGACATCAATACCATCCACCATTTCGCCGGCGCTGGCTACAGCCTGGTATGTACCACTTATGCCACTGGATAAATGAATTGAAATAACCGCATCATAATCATTGGCGAGTTCCTCCAGCTTCCTGGCGATCATCCCGATTGATGGCTGTGATGTTTTCGGCAGCTCCGCCGATTTTCTCACTTTTTGATAAAATTCTCCGGTTGTAATATCTATTCCTTCACGATAGGATGTGTCACCGAATACAACGCTCAGCGGGACAATATGAACACCATGCTGTTCGATTAATTCTTCAGGAATGTAGGATGTGCTATCAGACATTACAGCAACTTTCATCGTATACCTTCTCCTTAAACTTGTACTATTATCTATCATTTTACATGAATTCAGGTGAAAATGCACCACTGAGAAAACGCGTGGGACCATTCGTCATCTCTGAAGATCGGGAGTAGAAGATAGAAGGCAGGTAGGCGGAATTTTTCAGCGCGTTAGCCGATTTCGTTATTGAAAAAATTCAACCGAAGTTTTATGGATAAATCAAGTGCGCTTCTGTCGTTATAAAAAGGGGATCCTTCAACCAGCGGAGATTTTGCTGCTTGTTCAGGCGTGTAAAAATACGCCGCAGTCAATAGACTGCAGCGCATTTGAAAATTCATGAATATCGAGGGAAGCCTAACTGTTCACTTCAACCCAGCCTTTGCGGATGGCTGAGACGACTGCCTGCGTACGATCGTTCACATTCATCTTTTGTAAAATGTTGCTGACGTGATTTTTCACCGTTTTTTCGCTGATGTATAATCTTTCAGCAACGCCTCGATTGCTTTTTCCATCTGCCAACAGCTGCAAAACCTCGCATTCACGGCGCGTAAGCAAATGAAGAGGCTTATGATATTCGATGGCAGTTTCCGCAACGGTTGCGGCATTTTCATGTGCCAGACGGCGATACTCTTGTACCAGATTGTGTGTTATTTTTGGATGAAGATAAGATCCGCCTTCTCGAACAACTTTAATCGCTTCGATCAACGCATCTGAATCCATTTCTTTCAGCAGATAACCCTGTGCACCGGTTTTTAATGCATGTGTAACATAATTTTCATCATCGTGTATCGAAAGGATGATAACGTAAGTGTTCGGAAACTTTCGTACAAGATCGGATGTGGCTTGAACTCCATTTAACTTCGGCATATTAATATCCATCAAAACGACATCCGGTCTGTATTTCCGGACCAATTTGGAAGCAACATTGCCATCATCACCTTCAGCAACAACTTCAAAAGAGGATTCAAAGTCCAGAATACGTTTTACCCCTTCACGAAATAACTTATGATCATCAATTAAAACAATTTTCGTTCGCTTTTTACTCATCAACTGTTCCTCCCAAGTTATTACTCTATTCTAATATATATTTACCCTATTACATATATGTATGAAGCTAGTTTTTTATATCGTTATAATTCCAGTATACTTGAAGTTTTGTAAAATACAAAATCTTAGGAAACAGTATTCGGCACATTAATCATAATGGTTGTCCCCTTGCCGATTGTTGAATCTATTGATAGTGTGCCATCCAACATTTCAACACGTTCCCGCATACCAATTAAACCAAACGAGTCTTCCTGTTTTAGAGCGGGATCAAACCCTTTTCCATCATCCTTGACAACCATTGCAATAATGGACTCAGTAATTTCCAATTTCACCTTGATTAACGATGCCTCAGCATGTTTAACCGCATTTTGCAAAGCTTCCTGCATTAACCGGAAAAATGCAATTTCATATTTTTGATTGACCCGTTCTTCCTTGCCAACCGATGTGAACTCAATATCGATATCATTGTAGTCAGCAACCGTTGCGACATATTTTTTAATGGTCGGGATCAATCCTAAATCATCCAGTGCCATCGGTCGGAGATCATATATAATGCGCCGGACTTCATATAAGGACGAACGAATCATTTTCCGGACACTTTTGATTTCGCAGACCGCTTCATCTACTGTGCCTTCGCGGAAAGTACGGTCAACCAGTTCTGAACGAAGCAGGATATTTGCAAGCATCTGAGCAGGCCCATCATGGATTTCCCGGGATATTTTCCGGCGTTCGTCTTCCTGTGCTTCGATTATTTTTAGCCCAAATTCCTGCTTTTCTTTTGCCTCTTCAATCATTTCATTAACTTGTCTAAAATCATCATTCAGGTAAGTGAGAATGACGGATATTTTACTGGCTAAACCTTCAGCACGTTCGATTGTCTGATCGAGCGTGACCAGACGCCGGTCGAGCTCATCACGTTTTTGACGCAGCACTTTTTCCTCTTGGCGTGCCATGGCAAGTTTCGTCTGTAAGGCATGCGTTCTTTCATAAACTTCGCGGATTTCAGTTTCTGAATAGCGGTCAAATTCCCTGCTGACTTCTGATAAACGCTGCCTTGAATAGCGTACTTTCTGTTCTAATTCATCTCCATCACTAATGTGACTAATGACCTTTTCTCTCGTTTCATGCAATTCCCTCTGTAGATCTTCATACTCATTTCGCGCCTCTTCACCGATATTGAAAATTTCATCTTTACTGTTTTGTACGACATCGATCATATCATCGATTACATGGTCCAGTGCTTTTTCTTCCAGTTTCTGTACCATAAATTCCCACCAACCTATGTTATAATTATTCGAAATCAGTTTACTTTTTATAGGGGTCTCCAACATACTTTCTGGTAACATTATCCTGATTTTCAGATCAAACTATACCCTATTATCTAGTATAATATCTTCCGGGAGGTAAAAAGCAACATGTTATCTAATTATTATACCGTAAAAAAAGAAGATTTTGTTCAGATAACCATTCAAAAGTCACGATTTATTGGATATGTGAAACGTGTGGAAACAGAAGAAGCGGCACAGACTTTTATTCAAAAAATCAAGAAAAAGCACCATGACGCTACTCACAATTGCTCCGCCTATATGATCGGGGAACATAACCAGATTCAAAAAGCGAATGATGACGGGGAACCAAGCGGAACAGCTGGTGTACCGATTCTAGAAGTGCTGAAAAAACAGGATCTAAAAGACACTGCTGTTGTGGTGACTCGCTACTTTGGCGGCATTAAGCTTGGGGCTGGCGGATTGATCCGTGCATACAGCAGCACAACATCTAAGGCTATCAAGACTGCCGGGGTGGTACAACGACGGCTGATGAAAGGTTTTTCAATTGTCGTGGACTATTCGTTGCTCGGAAAACTAGAGAATGCCTTACGCAATTCGAATTATATGCTGGATTCGATTCATTACCTCGAAAAAGTGGAATTTATGGTGTACGTTCCTGACGGAGAAGAGCAAACTTTCCATGACTGGGTTGTTGACCTTACCAGTGATCAGGTGTCTTTTGCAGATAAGGGAACAGCCTATGTGGAGATTGATGTTTGAGTGGTTGATATAGTTGCTGTGGTGCTGAAATTCCTGTTCTCCGGCTAAAGCTCAAAGGGGTACTGTCTCAAAGTCTCGACAGTGCCCCTTTGTCTGCAACTACAGTCACATTTTGATGCTTTTGCAGAATGGAAGCAGGGAATTCCTCTGTAATCTCGCCGTTCACAAGCTGATGAACAGCATCAGCTTTTTTCTCGCCGGAGACAAGCAGCACGATTTGCTTGCTTTCCATAATCGTATCAATTCCCATTGTGATTGCCTTTTCCGGTACATCGTCCATGGTCGGGAAAAAGCGTGCATTTGCTTGTCGTGTTGATGCATCCAACTCAACAATGTGGGTGCGGCTGTCAAATGCAGTCCCCGGTTCATTAAAGCCAATATGGCCATTCAGCCCCAACCCCAAAATTTGTAAGTCGATATGCCCGGAATCACGAATGAGCATTTCATAGTCACGGCATTCTTTTGCCAAGTCTTCTTCATCACCGTTCGGCAAAAAGGCACGATCCTCTGGCAAGTCAATATGGTTAAATAATTTTTCATTCATGTAGTAGCGGTAACTGTTCGGATCATCAGCAGCCAATCCGACGTATTCGTCAAGATTAAATGTGGTGACATGGTTAAACGACACATGCCCTTCTTTGTATTGACCGATTAGCTGACGATAAAGCCCTTCAGGTGTAGAACCAGTAGCAAGCCCCAGCACCGGTCTGTCTAATTTGTTCACCTGATCAACGACGTATTCACAGGTTTTCTTGCTCATTTCATAATAATCTTTCACGCTAATGATGTCCATAAAACTTATCCCTCCTGATACGCAACAGTACCACGGCAGATCGTATATTTAATGTTCAAATCTGCATCGACCAATAGCAAATCTGCATCTTTGCCTGTCTTTATACTGCCCTTTCTGTCAAAAATATGAAGCTGCTTTGCCGGATTTTCCGATGTCATTTGCACGATGCTCTGGATTGACGCATCCTTCAGCCGCAGCATTTGCCGGGCACCTTGCTGCATTTTTAAAATACTTCCGGCAAGTGTACCGTTTTCCAGGACAGCACGATCCTCCGAAACGGTAACAGGCTGTCCGCCAAGTTCATAATCTCCTGCCTGTAGACATTTCGCCCGCATTGCATCAGTTATAAGGATTAACCGTTCACTTCCAATATTGGAAAAAATCAGCTGCAGCATTTCCGGAGACACATGAATCCCGTCAGCAATTAGCTCTGCACGCAACTCTTCCAGCTGAAACGCCGCACCGACTGCACCAATATCACGATGGTGAATACCGTTCATAGCGTTGCATAGGTGAGTCACTTGCCGCAGTCCATCAGGAATCGCTTTTTTTATAGTCTCAAAATCTGCATCCGTATGCCCTGCAGAAACATTTACACCGTGCTTGTGTAAATACTTGATAAAGTCGCCGGTTTTATCATGTTCTGGCGCCATCGTAATGGTTTTGATCGCATTTCCTGACAGCTTCTGCCACTTTTTAAATTGTTCAATGTCCGGTTCCATAATATGTTCCAGTGGCTGGGCGCCTTTTTTACTTGCTTCAATAAACGGTCCTTCCAAATGAACCCCCATAACTTCCGCCCGACCTTGCTTGGAAACATAATGTGCCACATTTTCAAGTGCTTTGCTGATGTTTTCCGGAGATTGTGTAATCGTCGTTGCCAAAAAACTTGTCGTACCCTCTTCCGGAAGTGCTCCGGCCATTGTATCCAGGGCTTTTTCGGTTGCATCCATGACATCCGCCCCGGCCGCTCCATGTATGTGCCCATCGATAAATCCCGGAATAAGATTCAGCCCTTGTCCATCAATCACCGTTGTATTATCCGGCGGGTGCTGCTCCTCCGTATGTATCGCTTTAATTTTCGTACCTTCTATGAATAAAGACCCATTAATAACGCCATCTTCTTCAGTGAAAATGGCAGCATTTTTAATATAAACGTTTTTCTTCAATCGGCTCATTCCTTTATATTTTCTACTGCTAACGTAGCATATCCGATGTGAACCTGTCCATTAAATACAAAAGCTGCACCTCCTGTTATGAAATGCAGCTTTCCATTTTGTTAATTATACGGTGTATACGATTTTTCACCTGACAATTCGCTGATCATCTTTTGAATCATCTCTTCTACCGACTGGATCCTGGAATTCTCGGTTTCTTGGATTAATTTTTCCAGTAAATGTTTGTAACGCTCCTGCTCTGCCATTTAAAAACCGCCTTTTTGTAGTATACAAGAATCATACCACATATTGAATGAGGATTTTGTCGAAAGATGTCATATCCAGTATTTTCAATACACTATTCGTCAGGGGCTGTTACTTTTTGTCCGATCTCGCTGTAAAAAGGAATTATAAAAATCCCGTCAGTAAAGCTTCAGGGCCATCCAACAGCACATCATCAATATACGGTAGCTGTGAATCTCTTTAAGATTCAACTATTACAGCATATGCAATCCTCAGGAAAAAGGACACGGCTAAGGGTGCGCAGGCGATTTATTGATGACATCCATTTACCATGAACAGAGCAGTAAGCAAAATCTCTTTATCCATTATCCCAATTCCATACTTCAATTCCGCCTAAATTAAATTGATGGAACAGTTCTTCATCTATCAGCTTCTCAATCTCACGGATCGGTCCTGACACAACGGCTCCGTAAACCAGCATACCGTGTTTTCGTATATAGTTGATCCGTTGTTGATCAATCTCCCGGCCACTATAATTGCCATTCTCAATCAGCCAATCGACATTCTGGTAGAATTGATCAATCGACTCCTCTATTGTTACATCACTTAGGTAACTTACCGAGGATGAATGCCGGTTGTTTTCATCATAGATGATTTGCGGTTTTAATAACAGTGGCTGAACAAATGTAAATTGACCAGACCTACTATAGGAAATATCTCGAATATCAGTCATTTCACCGCCATATACTGGCATCTGATAAACCCGTACATCATATTCAGACAGCTTTTTCAGCAGTTGATTCGGTTTCATAGCTTCTTTGACCGAAAATTGCGCTTGCACAACATGACCGTCACCAATTTTGGCAAGCTGCTCTTTCAACTGTTCAGTTGACCCCGACACCTTATCCGAACTTTCCTGGTCAAGGATTTCAGGCGGTAAAGCAAAATCAGGAACCATGTTTTCACCCAAATATTTTTCATCAAAATGAAGTTTCAGGTTTACATCGCCAAACAACCGCTTTTTAGCCTCAACCTCTCCGGCAGCCACCTTCCACTCACCGACACTCCGATACAATTTTAATGTTGTCGATTGTGTCAGGATAGGATTAATTTCGGCGTGTCTGCCATGCATGTTATCCACTTCTACCCCTGGGTACCTTGTCTCAACAAGTGTTGTTACAAGTCTGTCAAATCCGGCCTGCTTACCAGTCATATCGTAGTACATTTCTACCGGAATCATATACAAAATATAAAGTAGAAAAATAAGCAGTAAAGTTCGTATAACGGTAAAACCAATCGATAATCTTGTGTGCCAGATCATTTTTCTTGCGCTCTTTTTATCATGTTTCATTTGGTCATCTTCTTTCAAATCTTCCAGTACGCTGTCATGATCCTTCTTCACCGGGATCTCCCCCTCTCAGCAGCCAGTCATAATATCGAAACTTTTTCCGCGCTCGGTGCAGCGTGGTCTTGACTTGACTTTCGGAAAAATTCATCGTCGCCGCCACTTCTTTGTATGAAAATTCCTGGATCTCCCTTAGGTACAAAATAGTCCGCATTCTTTCAGGCAGATAACTAAAAATAAGTTCAATATGTTCACGCTTAGATGCATTTTCCAAATACTGAACCGGATTGCCCATATCACTTGTATGTGTGCGTTCCAGTTTCATTCGCTCTATCATCCGCTGCTCTGTTTTTGATTTTCGTGTCCGATCAATATAAAGATTGCGTGCCACTTTAAAAAGCCATGCCTTTGCCTGATCCATATTCTTCACCTTTAGTGATATCATCGCCCGGTAAAATGTTTCCTGTAAAAGCTCTTCGGCCACCTGCCGATTACGGCACATTTGCAGTAAATAACGGTAGAGCGGGAGCTGATATTGCTCAAATAGCTCTCTAAATAGATGTTTTTCCAATAAGCTCCCACCCCCTCTATACATAAAACGATACAACAATCATTTTGTTACACTTTCCATTATCAAAATCACCAAATAAAAAAACCGCAAGCTGCAGCTCCACGGTCTGACCCTTAATGATTATTTTGCTGATTGCGCCATTTATAAAATTCGAGATACTCCTTAAACTGTTCTTTTGACACACCTGAGTTCATGGCTTCCTGGACAATTTGCAGCCATTCGCCGTCCAGTTGTTGCTCACTTTCTTCCTGTTTATCTTCACGGATCAAGTCATTGGCAGATATTCCCAGTACCGCACTGATTTTTTCGATGAATTGGATTGATGGATTGGTCTGAAGGTTTCGTTCAATAGAGCTTAAATAGGATTTTGCGACGCCTGCTTTTTCCGCCAGTTCAGAGATAGACATCTTTTTTTCTTTCCGCAATTGCTTTATCTTTTGACCGATCAACGCATACACCTTCTTTCAGAGTAGATTATACCATAAAAAGATGTATGGTTCTATATTGAGCACATCTATTTTTAAGATTTACTTATTTTCTGTTCTCCATTTAATATCGTACGTACCTCCTCTATGGTTAATCCGATTAATTTCGCTTCCTTCAACAGCTCGACCCATTCCTGATCCATCTCCACATATTCTCCAGTATGTACCATAAACGTCACCCCATTTACTTCCCAGGCAGCCCAGCCATCATAGACATAATACCTTAGACCCGTGACTTTGCGTCCCCATTTTTCAATAGGTTTGCTTTTTTCTGAGGAAACATTCTTCATTCTAAGACTACTATACTATATATTCCAGTCTTTTTGGGTGTCTTCTTTTGTCAGATATAAACTAGTTTTGTAATTTTCAAAAAATATTTTAGCGAATTTGTGCTGCTCATTCTTGTACTTGAAATGTGACTGAAGATGGCATATAGTCAGAATAGAATGAAATGCAATGGGGGCGGTGGGATGAAAAAACTCGCGATCATTCTGTTGATCATCGGCGCTTTGTTCATGGCAGCCGGTGGCTATCAATGGTTTAAAACCAATTATGCACAAAGCAGCAGCCTTGATGAGGCCAAAAACATACTAGCTGAAGCAAAAAATGAAACGTTCGGGACATCTATTTCGTCTAATAACACAGACCATTTTCAGCCCGCTGAAGGCGAAACAGTCGGAATACTGAATATTCCACGACTCGAGGCGGACCTCCCGATTGTCGAAGGTACCGATGAAGATGAATTGGAAAAAGGGGTCGGACATTACAACGGTACAGCATATCCGCTGCAAAATGATCAAATCGTTTTATCCGGCCATCGAGACACGGTTTTTCGGCGAATGGGAGAGTTGGAATTGGGCGACATTTTAAACGTTCAGCTGCCGTATGGTGATTTTTCATATAAAATAGTTGAAACGGAAATTGTTGATGCCGATGACCGATCCGTTATATCCCCGACAGCCCCGGAAGAAGTGTTAACTGTAACGACATGCTATCCGTTCACATATATCGGCAATGCACCTGAACGCTATATTATAACAGCCTTACCAGTTGAAGAGACCGACCAATAAACCAATATCACGCTTGTGTTATATATTCAATTATGATATATAGAGGAGAATTTACTTGAAGACAAGAGAAGAAAATAGACATAACAAAAAACGCCGGAAATGGCCATATTGGGTTGGCGGCATGATCCTTGTATTACTGATCATTGTGGGTATTACCCTTATATACATATACGATAAAGTCGGCGATACAGTTGAAACGATGCACGAACCGTTACAAAGAGATGAAGATCCCGAACGAAAAAGGGAGCTCGATTCCATTTTTAATGAGACAAAACCGATTAATCTTTTATTACTCGGTGTAGATGAGCGTAAAAATGATAAAGGCCGCTCCGATACCATGATCCTGGTCTCATTGAATCCACAGACAAATTCCATGAAAATGCTGAGCATCCCGCGGGACACACGAGTTGACATACCCGGTTACGGGATGGACAAGATTAACCATGCTTATGCATATGGCAATGTCGGGCTATCTGTGGATACAGTGAATCAAATGCTGGATGTTCCCATACACTTCTATGCAAAAATCAACATGGAAGGCTTCAAACAAGGGATTGATGCCTTGGGCGGTGTAACGGTTACGAATGATCAGGGTTTTTCACAGGGCGGTTCTGACTTTCCAACAGGTGAAATTCATTTAAATGGCGAAGAAGCCTTAAGTTATATCCGTATGCGCAAAGATGATCCAAGAGGTGATATTGGCCGAAACGAACGACAGCGCAATGTGATTCAGGCAGCAATCGATGAAGCGGCCAGTTTTTCAAGCATTACAAAGGTCACAAACATTCTCGATATCATTGGCAGCAATGTCAGAACAGATCTCAATTTTAATCAAATGCAAACACTATTTACTGATTACCGGCAAACGCGCCATCATATAGACTCGATGGAATTGAGCGGAAGCGGTGAATATATTGACAACTATTGGTATTACATTGTTCCAGACAATGAACTAAATCGTGTTAAAACCGAACTGAAAAATCATATGGAAGCAAGGTAAAAGCCAATAAAAATAGCTTTTACCTCTTTTCTGAAGATATTTAAATTCTGGTAAAATAAGACAGTACCCAAGTAAATTTTTCGGCATGTTTTTGTACAGGTGACATGATATAATCATTAAAGAGCATATAAAAGGGATAGAGGGGATCGTATGAAAAAAATAGCTTTAATTTTTTCTTTATTGTCGTTATTTCTAATTACTGCATGTTCAAACGACGAGCCGACACCGCAAGATCGTTTTGATCAATACATCAGCCATTGGAATAACCAGGAATTTTCCGAAATGTATAATATGATCACCGATGAATCGGTTAAAACTTACCCGACTGAAAAATTTGTCGACCGCTATCAAAACATCTATGAAGATTTAAACATATCAAACCTTCAAGTAACCTATGAGGAATTATCGGAAGACCAAATCCAAACCGCTATGGATAACGGGACAGCACAATTCCCATTCACGGTCGAGATGGAATCGATAGCAGGACCGATAACATTCGATTATGAAGCAACCCTCATAAAGGAAACCGAAAAGGGAGATGAAGAGGAAGAAAATTGGTTCGTAAAATGGGATCCAGGGTATATATTCCCAGCCATTCAGGATGGTGGTGAAATCGGTCTGGAAACGACTGAACCAAACCGCGGGGAAATTCTTGACCGTAACCGCATGCCATTAGCTATCAATGACACCGTCCATGAAGTCGGCATCGTCCCTGGAGACCTGGGGGATAATCCAGAACAGACGAAAGAGGAAATTGCCGACCTAGTGAATATGTCAGTTGACACCATTGACAGCAGCCTGAATCAGGATTGGGTAGAACAGGACATGTTTGTACCGCTTAAAAAATTGCCGCCATCAGCGGAGGATACAGTAGCCCAATTAAGTGAATTGAGCGGTGTTTCCTTCCGGGATGTCAGTGGCCGTGTCTACCCGCTCGGTGAAGCTGCGGCCCATCTTACTGGCTATGTCAGCCAGGCTACAGCCGATGACCTGGAAGAATTGGATGCTGAGGATGCTGACCAATATGATGCTGATGACACGATCGGGCAGCGCGGTCTGGAGGCATTATATGAAGAACAATTAAAAGGCGAAGAGGGTGCTGTCATAACCGCCGTCAGTGAAAATGGCGAAGAAACCGTCATAGCTGAAAAAGAAGTCGAAAATGGTGAAAACATCATAACCACCATTGATGCCGATATCCAGGAAGCCATATTCGAATCGTATGATGGTGATTCCGGAACAGCTGCAGCCATTCACCCAAAAACCGGTGAAACACTAGCGTTAGTCAGTAGCCCGTCGTTCGCACCAGATGACTTTTTATATGGCATTAGCCAGTCCAAATATGACGAGCTGCAAAACGATCCACAACAACCAACATTAAATCGCTTTTCGGCCACTTTTTCTCCGGGATCTGCCATCAAACCAGTAACGGCAGCAATCGGACTGCATAATGGAAGCATCGTACCTGGTGAAGGCATGGAAATAAATGGATTGACCTGGAGCAACGGTGAAGGCTGGGGTGACTATGAAGTTCGCCGTGTCAGTGAGTCAAATGGCCCAGTGGATGTAACGGATGCACTTATCCGCTCAGATAACATTTACTTTGCCAGAAAAGGTGTTGAAATGGGCAGCGAAACATTCATAGATGGTATGCAGCAATTTGGATTTGGCGAAGAATTGCCCTTTGAATATCCAATGACCGCATCATCTGTATCATCCAGTGGATCGATTGATGATGAAGTACAGCTTGCCAATTCAAGTTACGGTCAAGGGGAAATGGAAACCAGTGCCCTCCATATGGCATTAATGTACACACCATTCTTAAATGAAGGTGATATGCTTCAGCCAACCATCCTGGCAGATGCTGAGCAAGAGCAAGTCTGGAAGGAACAATTGATCACGAATGACGAAGCAACGCTAATTCAGGAAACTCTCCGGGATGTCGTCGAAGCACCGAATGGAACCGCAGGGAAAGCCCAAGATGCAGATTTCCCGATTTCCGGAAAAACAGGAACAGCTGAACTCAAGCAAACTGCTGACGAAGATGGTGAAGAAAACGGCTGGTTTGTAGGCTATCCAACAGAAGATCAGGATGTGTTAATCGCGATGATGGTTGAAGACACAAAGGACCGAGGCGGCAGTGCATACACAGTCGAAAAAGTGACGGACATATTAAAGACAATTAAATAGCAATAAGCATGGCGGAAAAAGTGTACCCGATCAGTTCGAGTACACTTTTTCCATTTTGACCCCGCATGCCTGACAATAATCCGCCCCATCCGGCACCTGATTACCACAGCTGCTGCAAACAGCCATACTTTGCTGGTCCTGTTCTGTCAGTATGTCTGTCTTTTTCCCGCACTCGGGACAGAACACATCCTCTTCCGTGATTGGGGCACCACAAGAACATTCCATAACGTCTGCTTGATACTGCCTCGTCTCCTGCAAAAGCGAATAAATTTTGGCATCCAGCTCTTTAATAGATTCACCTTTTTGCGCCACGATAGACTTAAAATCCTCATTACGACGATATGAAAGATACACTTCCTGACCCAGTTCAATCAAAAGCTTCGACTTGGCATCCGCCCATTCATCCACTTGCTGCTTCTCGTTAGTTGTCTTCTTTTTCATGGAAACCCACCTTGTTTTAAAATAGTTTTCGTGTCAAAGCACCGATAAATGCGGTAATTGCAGCATAGATCATACTCATGAAAAACGTCCGTATCATTTCAAAGCCGGCAAAATGGGATAATTCATCCTGAAACGCCTGATTTGTATGTTGAACCTGAGTCACCTGGTTTAACGATACATTGACGGAAAAGAATGTCATGATAACGGCGAATATAACACTGTACATCACAATGGTTTTCATAATGGACTGCTGCCCCGATATCACTAGTGAGCGACCAATCCATATGAACAATACAGCTGTTACGACAATGATGATGATTTCTGATGATGCAAAGAAGTCCGGCGGTATAAAAAGAACCTGATCCATCATTTCCTGATCTAAAGAAATCCCAGGCAGAAAAGAATAAGTCGTTTTTTCCTCCAAATTTGAATTATTTATGACAACCGAATTGAATAAGCCCAGATTAAACAAATAAGCCGCCATCCGAAAAACAAACGCCACATTCATATAATTTAAACTTCCTGTAGGCTCCCACTGCTCCTCCAGTTCCTCTGGCAGTTCATATTGAGCCGTTAAAATAAAGCTGAGCAGCAGCATGATACCACAGCCCTTTATAAAAACAAACGTCCCATAATATAATGCTCGCTGATGCACCAGTAACCGCATCTTTTCTTTTAATGCACCTTTTCGCAAAATCATTCCAGCATAACTGAAAATAAATCCGATGAACAGTCCATTGATGACGGCACTCACCATATTAAAATCAAATGATCTCTGAGCTTGATTAGCCTCAATATTCGTAACACCTGCCAGCGGAGTAATGATTCCCAGGAATGCAGCATATCCAGCTGCTACGAGCAACGCTCCCTTCCACTCCTCAATCAGCGGATTGAGCCATTTGATTAAACATCCGCCGGCCATGAGTGCAAAAGCAGCCAAAAAAACCATGTAAACCATCCCGATCGAAAGAAAGCTGATTTGTTGTGAGAAACCATCATTGGTTATTGTCATGAATATACTGGTTAAATGTACAAAAAGCGAAATGTCCAACACATTTAAACTATCCGTCATTTGTTGATAAATCGGCAGAGGAAAATGCCTAAAGAGATCAGAATCTCCAATTCTCTTCAGCAATATCATAAAGATTTGGCCGATTCCTAGCAAAACCCCAATTGAGAGCAGAAGTCCAGGCAAAGTTTTCCGAACGAGTTCCAAATCAAAATATGTATGCTGTACAGACTGTGTCGCTGAAGGAACGTATATCTCAAGTGAACGTCCACATTCCACACAATATCTTGCAGCCGGATGATTTATTTTCACCCCGCATTCATTACAGTAAGGATGCGAACCGACGTGTAAACACCCATTTGTATCCTGCTGGTTTAATGGATAACCATCATGCACACAATACAGCGCATGCGGTGCATTGATTCTGCCACAATGACTGCAAAACAACGAACTCCCCCTTTCTATCCTCATCATACCAAAAGACCATCTCCCAATTGTTTACGATTTTCAAAAGAGTTAATAAATCTATCTTCAGAAAGAAACGGGGATGATGAGATATTTTCCAATAAATTCCTTCAAAAGCTATTCATCTACAGAAAAAGAAGCTCCCTCAAAGTTGCAGAAAGCTTCATTAGAGTAGCTTCAATAATTGCTCAAACGTTTTCTTATCTCGATTATCAAGTGCTTTATCAATCAGTCTTTTCACGTTCATGCGTTCGAGTTCATCAATAATAACAGAGTTTTGATCATTTTCCTGACTGCCTTCTTCAATATAATATGGCTTGACAATCTCACGCAGTTGAACCAGAAAGTCCGGAATTGCCATAAGCTCACTCATATTCATGTAAATGATGTCATTTCCCTTTTGAAAAGCAAATCTTGCACCAACATTTTCAATTTTTTGTGTCTTACGATTAATCCGTATCTCTCTTGATTCAGTCGGAATAAACTGGTATACATGATTGTCCATAACCATAGCAAAATACTGGTACTCCAAAATAACCAAAACGTGACGATCAAACACTTTAATATAGTATGGCCTCAACATCTTTACTGTTGCCACTACTCGTCCCCCTCATCATGGTTATAATCTCAATTTTCTGTAATTTAATTATACTATATAGAGAACAACACAACAAGACTTAATTTTTGGAAATTTTTTATATCAAAAATACCGCTGAACAGGGATCATTCAGCGGTGAACTTATTATAGGTTCAGTTGTATGGTCTGGACAGCATCTCCAATATCTGCTTCAGTAATTGTTTTTATATATTGGTCTTCAATTTGATCACGATGGTGACCGGCCATTTTCAGATAGCCTATGCCTTCTTTCATATAAGATTTATAACGTACATTCAGATCATTAATCTCTGTTTCATACTTCTCATCCGTACCGGGTACCAGTTCCTCATACAGATCGACAATCACTTCCCCTTCTCGCTCCGGGAAAAACGCATGTGGATCAGTACTATCAAAAATACAAAAATCCAGATCGCGAACAAGTACCATATCAACGCTATTTGGATCAAAACTGCAGAAATACAGCTCTACATCAAAACCGTGGTCTGTACATGCCCCGGCGATTTTTTTCATGAACGTTGATTTCCCTGTTCCAGCACGACCTTTGATGTAATGGACAGTTTTTATGTTTTCAAACAAATGTGGTACCACATTGACAATACCATCGGCCGTATTTGTTCCAAAAAGCCTGTTGTAAGTATGGGGTGTATGTTCTTTCTTGGGGATATTATGAAATAAATCAGCAATAAAATTGACTGCAAATTGATCAGCATGGTCAAAATCCATTTGATTCATGTAGATCTCCTCAAGATCATCATGAACTTTTAAGCCTTTCGCAAAGCTGTCATATGCTTTTTGCGTAAGTCTGTGGATTTCCATCATACCTTGTTCGCGGGCAGGAAACGTCTCTTCAAGATTCAAATTAGCGGTGCTTGTTGTTGCAATCCTGCTGTCAATGAATGCGAGTGATTGATCACGGATAATGAAGCCATCAAGGTAGTCATTCCCGAGTGCGCTTTCAAGAATTTCAAGATTGCTTTGATTATATTGTTCCGTTAGCTTTTTGATGATGGCTGTTTTTAACCAAGATGACGGATGACTTAGCGTGATGATTTGATTGATATTGTGCAGGTTTGGATCAAGATGATTAATTAGCCCCTCGGCCGTATTGCCGATAATGTAGTAATGGAGGTTGGACAAATCGGACACTCCTTTTTGAGAAGTATAATGATTACGTCTAATCAGGATATGTGTGCGGAGAGGATTTCGTGATTAATTTAAAGGCTCTATTAGCATATATGGCTGCTTTTTGATCCGCACAGCTGAAATACACTAACCATATAAAAGAGCCATCCCTCCAGCAGGGATAGCTCCTATGCCATATTACTTAACCGGCTTTTTATTGGCTTTATGGAACAGATACCAGGCGACCGCGGCAATCGCAATCAGTGACACAAATGGGCCAAAGAATGTTTCTTCAGGGAAAACAACACCAGCCGTAACAGCCAATGCCACAATCACGCCCATCAGCGCTTCACCTGCAATGTAACCGGACGCAAGTAGAATACCGCGTTCATTTTTCTCTTCCAATTCTTCTTTATTTTTCGTTCGTCGGTTAATGATCGCACGGATTAGTCCACCAACCATGATCGGTGCTGTCGTATGAATCGGCAAGTACAACCCGACAGCAAACGGGAGGGAACCAATGCCGAACAATTCGACCGTTGCAGCAGCTGCAGCACCGATAAAGATCAAGTTCCAAGGCAAGTCCCCATTCATGATACCGTCAACAATCATTGACATGAGCACAGCCTGTGGAGCCGGCAGTTCCTCTGACCCAAAGCCATATGCACTATCCAGAAGCACCAGGATAAAGCCAATGACAATACTGGCTATCAAGACACCATACAGTTGGGCGATTTGCTGCCACTTTGGTGTAGCGCCGACGATATAACCTGTTTTCAAATCCTGTGATGTATCCCCAGCAATCGCCGCGGCAATACAAACAACCGAACCGATAATGATGGCGGTTACCGCACCAGCTTGTCCGGTTTGCCCGACGGCAGATAGCACAAGCGAAATAAAGATAAGCGCCCCGATCGTCATACCTGAAACAGGGTTGGACGAGCTCCCAACAACACCAACAATACGTGATGATACGGTGACAAAGAAGAAACCGAATATAAACAGCAGGATAGCCCCGAGCAATCCGACATCGATCGTTGGATAAAACATAAAAATACCCATAAAAACGATGGTCAAAATCACGATTAAGATCGTCGGAATATCCCTGTCGGTACGCAGATCTGTCATATCACCGGCAGCAGAGAAACCTTTAACGGATCCCATAAATGAAGACGCAATCGTCGGCAATGTTTTGATCAATCCCATAATACCGCCGAATGCCACAGCACCAGCACCAATATAGCGAAGGTAGCTATCCCAGATATCATGAAAGCCCATTTCCGTTATCGGCACTTCACCTGGATAAATCGGTGCGGTGGTGAACTCACCGATATAGCTGATGAGCGGAATTATTCCGAGCCAGCCGAGCACACCTCCAGCAAACATGATACCGGCAATCCGCGGTCCGATAATATAGCCGACACCAAGCATGGCCGGCAAGGTATCCATACCGATGGCTGCATTTTTAAATCTATAAATTTCCCACTCAATTGATGATGGGAACGCTTTGACAGCATCCGTCAGCATTTTGAATACTGCACCGATGCCAAGACCGCCCAGGACAAGCTTGGCACCTTTACCGCCTTCTTCACCGGCGTGAAGCACCTCCGCACAAGCGGTACCCTCTGGATAAGGCAATGTGTCATGCTCATTAACTATCAAGGCCCTGCGCAGTGGAATCATCAGCACAACGCCCAAAATACCGCCGGCCAGTGCAATAATAGCAATCGTCGTCAAGCTTGGCTGCAGCTGCCAAATAAACAATGCAGGCAGCGTGAAAATCACACCGGCAGCCAGTGATTCCCCGGTTGAGGTAATCGTCTGCACGATATTATTTTCCAAAATCGATGTGCGCTTCATAATAAGACGCAACACAGCCATTGAAATAACAGCAGCCGGAATCGAAGCAGACACCGTCATCCCCACGATCAGACCCAAATAGGCATTCGCTGCGCCGAATACAATCGCCAGCGCAGCACCAATAACCATGGCAACCCATGTGAATTCAGGCGGGTTCTTGGATGCCGGCACATACGGCTTAAATTCATCTTGTTTATCCTGTTGTTTTCCCACACTAACACCTACCCTATAAAATCTTGTAACAAAAATGAAGTCCATTTTCATTAAAAATTAAGATAATTATTAATAGAAAGTAAAATTCCAGAAAATAGAAATTCCTTACTATGAGACACATAGTAAGGAACGTCGCTTCATTTTCCTCATTGGCACAGGTCGGCCAATTCATCAATTATTTTAAAATATTAACATACATTTTGATTTAAGGAAAGAAGGAGGTTTGATTTCCAATAATTGTAATTTTTTTAGTTGTTCTTCCGGAGTCGTTTATTAGAAGCAGTCTCTATTCCCCTCTATGTTCAGATTATAACCATTTAGTATTTTATTTGGTGTTCTTATATCCAACTATGTTCAGATATAACTCAGTAGCAATATTGGTCATCTCTCTTACATCGACCTTTATATCCCACTATGTATAGATATAACCACACACATCCCGTAATGAAAAGCATTATCGAAAATGGCGGGTTTATATCCCACTATGTTCAGATATAACTCTTTGAAGGTGAACTAACAGAAAACGCCGGTTCAGAGTTTATATCCCACTATGTTCAGATATAACCCTTGCCTCCAAGTCCGGGAACCCAATCAGGAATAGTGTTTATATCCCACTATGTTCAGATATAACTTCTACATGCGCTTGTATATGATGTGACATGCACAGTTTATATCCCACTATGTTCAGATATAACATGGTTCACGTCATATTGTGTTCAATCATAACCGTTCAGTTTATATCCCACTATGTTCAGATATAACTTTAGCTACTGCATTTGGGTTCGCTGGAACTTCAAGTTTATATCCCACTATGTTCAGATATAACTCCCGGTTCAGGTTTAATAAACGGGTTTCCTTCGACGTTTATATCCCACTATGTTCAGATATAACAGTATGTTCATCCTCATGCCGGGTACTCTGAATCACGTTTATATCCCACTATGTTCAGATATAACGTGGAAGAAGTGAAACTTTACGAATAAAAAGCGGGTTTATATCCCACTATGTTCAGATATAACAATAATGATTGTCAAAAGTAAAGAAAAAGAAACGTGTTTATATCCCACTATGTTCAGATATAACGAATCGGACTTAGCAGGTTATTATGTTTATTTAAAGTTTATATCCCACTATGTTCAGATATAACTTTAACTGTTTTAATTCAGATGCAACTTGTTTCGCGTTTATATCCCACTATGTTCAGATATAACCT
>NZ_FOJW01000003.1:30302-32154 GCF_900112045.1 Lentibacillus halodurans | reverse complement strand
TGTTTATATCCCACTATGTTCAGATATAACTTGGCAACCCGGACATTATGGCTGGACTGATTACGGTTTATATCCCACTATGTTCAGATATAACAGATAATTTTAAAAATATATAATCATTTTATGCACTGTTTATATCCCACTATGTTCAGATATAACCATTAAGCAGCTTATCATACAGCGAACGGTCAAGCAGGTTTATATCCCACTATGTTCAGATATAACACTAAACATCGAATTAAACGATTTAAAGGGGTATGTAGTTTATATCCCACTATGTTCAGATATAACGGGCTATCCTCTATCTGACGGGAGCAATATTATTGTGTTTATATCCCACTATGTTCAGATATAACTTGAGACGGAACTCTTAGCGTGGGCTTATAATCAGTTTATATCCCACTATGTTCAGATATAACCCGGGCTGCAAGAAGTCATCGAATCTATTATTGACGGTTTATATCCCACTATGTTCAGATATAACTGATGACCAAACAGGAATTAATAGACGAATATCAAAGTTTATATCCCACTATGTTCAGATATAACGAAATGATTATTTAGAATTAATGAACCCTTTAGGTGAGTTTATATCCCACTATGTTCAGATATAACGTTCACGGCGTAGAATCGCAAACGTCACAATACAGTTGTTTATATCCCACTATGTTCAGATATAACCGTATATTAAATTTTATTATTGGCGCACGTGGAATGTTTATATCCCACTATGTTCAGATATAACTGTAACCGCATGGCTCGCTATTGCGATGTTATTCGTGTTTATATCCCACTATGTTCAGATATAACTCACAACAAACAAGCAGCTATCTTTCTTAAACGACATCGGTTTATATCCCACTATGTTCAGATATAACCCCCATACCATTTTTTCATGGTTGATTACCCTGTAAAGTTTATATCCCACTATGTTCAGATATAACTATAGGTGATGTCGCTAGTGTTGCAGTGGGCGCAGGTTTATATCCCACTATGTTCAGATATAACCGAGCAGTAATGTTTTGCCGGTTAAGTATCTCACTGGTTTATATCCCACTATGTTCAGATATAACCATTAATAAAGTAACTAACAAACAATAAAAAACAAGTTTATATCCCACTATGTTCAGATATAACAAATTGTTCTTTTGTTACTTTTGGTTGTTGCTTATTGTTTATATCCCACTACGTTCAGATATAACCAGTCGATACAACTTCGCCCCAAACTTCTTCTGACCCGTTTATATCCCACTATGTTCAGATATAACGATTTCTTGACGCTTTAAGTCTATTTCATCTCGTTTGGTTTATATCCCACTATGTTCAGATATAACGCGGGCGCAGATACGTGTATGAGCCACATAATATTGTTTATATCCCACTATGTTCAGATATAACTTTTTCGACCGGATCGCCTAGCATACTATTTAATGGTTTATATCCCACTATGTTCAGATATAACTGATAATTTCGTTGATAACTTCTTGAATATTGAAAAGAAGTTTATATCCCACTATGTTCAGATATAACTGTACGTCTTTGATATCCCATGTCTTGTGTGCCATGTTTATATCCCACTATGTTCAGATATAACTTATGACTTATTCAGGAGCTGGTGACATGAAATTCGTTTATATCCCACTATGTTCAGATATAACCCCTCGCTTTCAAAATGGCTCTAACGCTGTGAACCCGTTTATATCCCACTATGTTCAGATATAACTATGTAAAATTGAATGATTTGTTATTAACTACTGAGTTTATATCCCACTATGTTCAGATATAACCTTCACGCTAGCGGTAAACAGACCTTTCAAAACAAAGTTTATATCCCACTATGTTCAGATATAAC
>NZ_FOJW01000003.1:0-29939 GCF_900112045.1 Lentibacillus halodurans | reverse complement strand
AGTTTATATCCCACTATGTTCAGATATAACTAGGTTATTAACCTCTTGCAAATCTGCTTCATTTTCGTTTATATCCCACTATGTTCAGATATAACATGGTTTTGTGGAAGATACAATAAACAAGGTAACAGAGTTTATATCCCACTATGTTCAGATATAACGATTTGACTGAAAATGTCCTTGATGCTTCACGCTCTTGTTTATATCCCACTATGTTCAGATATAACGAAAGATGACGCTATAGACGCTATTAGATACGCATGTTTATATCCCACTATGTTCAGATATAACCCCCGCAAAAATTAGATGAAAAACCCCATGAAATCAATATTCATGGAAGCTGCTCAAACTGACTTTTGCAGTAAACCATCAGTCTTAAAATAATAGATGTAAAGAAAATGGATCCACTAACTGTATTATACCAATGTTTTGAAACTATTTCTATCCATTCCAGGTCTACTGCAAATACCCTATAAAAACAAATCATCAAAGGATTTTTCTACACCGTATGCTGTCTTATTGATATAATTAGGATTTTTTACCTCATATACATAAATTGAGTCGACCTCAGGATTTATAATCGATTCAATTTCATCCAGACATTGCAGTAATAATGTCTTCGTAATTTGACCTTCAAACACAGAATTTTGTGACCATGTGAGGTATTCCTTCAATTTTTTGCACACTTTCCCTACCCGCTTAACACCAACATCATATGTGATTATAACAAACACATCTACCACCACGCTTTTAATGGTTTGTATTTTTTGTCGCCGATAAAATGCTTAATCAACTTATAACACTCAAGTCTGATGAAATATTTATAGGAGACGTTTCTTTTTAACCTACGATGTCTTATCGTCGTCCCAAGTTTCTCGTTCCACTCTTTAATAAATTTCTTTTTTCCTGAATCATTCAAAATAACCATTTCCTCCAGAAATTCAAAATCTGATATTTTAATTTGTTTACGATTTAACAACGCAAATATAACCGAATCTACTAATAAAGGCTTGAAAATCTCTGCGATATCCAAACTTAATGAAAATCTTTTAGTAGAAGGTTCATGCAGGAAGCTGACAGTTGGATCTAAATGAGTTTTATAGATCTCAGTTAAAACGGCTGTATAGCACATACTATTCCCAAATGATATCAAGGCATTCAAGGGATCCTTGGGTGGTCGTTTTGTCCGTTCATCAAAAGCAAATTCATCTGGTAAAAAATAGTTAAATGACGAATAATATAGTTGTCTGAGCGTTCCTTCTACTCCCATGATTTCAGGCACACGGTTAACATTTTCTAACGAATCCAGGTTCAATTGCATACTCTCAATCACCGATTTTACTTCCTCATACTTTTTGTAATTTCTTAGATTACGCATCATGTGAAAAGCACTGCTATAAACGAACTGCTTTGCTAAGTATCCCCTTCTATCCTTAGCTAAATAATGGCTGCTCTGATTAACGACAGTAAAACCGGACACCTTCTTTGACCGAGGATAATACGTACCATTATAAAAACCATAATAATTATAGAAGTGAAGCCTGACCTCATGCTTTGTCAGCAAATTTAAAAACTCGGTATTGAAATCTACACTGCCAAACACATATATGTTTTCCATCTGATGTACCGGCAATGATCTTTTATTATTTTCTTCATCGATAAAATAAAAAGTATTATTCTTTCGACGCATCCTGCCGCTTTTGAAGATGTAGTAATCTTTATTCACTTACTCCTCACCTTCTTCCGCATAACAAAAATCGTAATAGGCACACTTTGTACAAATCGGTGAATTAATAACTTCTGGCGGATAAGATTGTTCAGTAATCTCGTAAATATCTTCTATTATGTCTTCTAACACTTTTTCATCTTCTTTTGTCAGGACCACATCTTCCGTTCGTTTTTCCTTGGTATAACTGATCAAACCTTTTTTGTTAAGCCCCCGTTTTTTGAGTTCATACAAATAAAACAATAACTGCCACTTGTTTGCTTTAGTCATCTTGCTTGAAACTTTGATCTCTCTGACATATTCCCCATCAATAGCATCTATTTTAAAATTGTCCACTGTAAGTTCTTTCTTATCAGAATTTTTGTAGGCTCGTTCATGTAAAATTTTCCCTGTTTGTACTCGTTCATGACCTTCTTCAAGTTGAATGTTCTTAGAGAATAACCACAACTTCCGATGACATACAAAATAATAATGGATATGAACGCCACTGATCATGTCATCAACTCCTATCAATCAAATATGATCGTGTTTTTCGATTCGATTTTTCCGTTCAAACCTACCCCGCTCAATGTATCAGGATCAAAGTCATATTCAACGTCTAAAATTTCGATATAAGGCAATATATTGTATTTTCTTCCGTCTTTTCCTGTCTGATAAAAATCAATCGGTGTTCTTTCACTTTTGTATTTATGCTTTGGTACTGAAACCATAAAACCTTCTATCTTCCTGCGTAATTTTGTGCGTTCCTGCGAATCTTTTTCAATTTCTAATGTTTCAAGCAAACCTATTATTTCATCATATATATTTCTTGGAATAACATTAACCGACTGGATACCACGCAAGATTTTTTGAGCCTCCTCATTAGTATATTGATAATCTTCCAAGTGATTTAATTTATGGACTGCATGGATAAAATCTTGATAGAACTTTGAACCTTTCAACTCCTCTTTAGAATATATTTTTTTAACTAATTCAACTTTGTCCTTTTCGTTTAACTGTCTATTATCGAATGATTGTAAATATCTTTCAGTTAAATCTAAAATATCCTCATCATAAACATACTTTCTACCAGATACGTCTTCTGTGTAAATATATACATTCGGATTTTGGTGTTCCAGTTCCCGTTTTCGGTAACAACGGCCAAATCGCTGCAATAGGCTGTCAATTGTAGAAAGCTCAGTAAATAAGACATCAAAATCAATATCTATGGACGCTTCTACCAGTTGTGTTGTAATCCAAATACCGTTTTCTTCTTCATCGGCGAATCGTCTTATCTCATTTTCCAACAATGCACGATCACGCTGAATAAAGCGAGAATGCAATAAATAAACATTTTCACGCTCTAATTGGCTAAAAAGTTCTATTGCTCTGTCGACGGTATTAACAATAACCAGTACCTTTTGATTTGCTGCCATTTCTATGATGCGATTTGTGGCATCGCTAATCGGCATATTTTGCAGACTGATTCTATGTCTAATAAAAGATTCATCCACAAATTCATTTTCTATTGTATTATTATCTAAGATGCCTCTTTCAGCCAATTCATCCAAATAAATTTGTGGCATTGTAGCCGTCATAATCATGAATTTTCCGCCAATTTTATGAATCATCTCAATCGCCTTGAGAAGTACTGCCACTATCCATGGGTTATATGCCTGAATTTCATCAATAATAACTTTAGAATAAGCCATAGTAGCAAAAAACTTTTCATAGCCTTTAAACTTAAATGGAAATTTCAATACTTGATCAATCGTTGTGAACAATAGTTTATTCGAGAAGTTTTTGGACTGATCAAAAATGATTTCCCAGTCTTCATCACCATTTTCATCTAAATGTGAAGCACTTGTACCATGTAGCAATCCAACATTTTTATAATTCAGATCACTATGGACACGGTCATAAAGCGCATTTAAAGAAACACGGATTGGAAGCGTGAAAAACGTTTTATCTTTTCCAGCCCAAAGTAAGGAAGCCTCCGTTTTTCCTATTCCTGTCTGAGCAACGATGATGAGATTCTTATCTTGGTTTTTGTATGTGAATTCCTGGAGTGGTCGAAGTGAATTCTGTCCAAAATTTTCTTGCATATAATTGTGTGTTAATTCAGCAATATTGGTATCGGTATCAACCTCTATAGGAACATGAGCAGACGCAGCGTGGTCTAAACGATGAAGTAATCCTTTTATTAGGATGTATAGATAATAAGTATTCTTGTCGTCTTTTATTTCTATTATTCGATCCTCAGGCTTTATAGGATTTGTAATTTTAAACTTCTTTTGATTTTTGTCCGGTACGGTAAGCTCCATTTCTTCAGCTACCTTATTGAAATGGTGTATCAGTTCTTCCTGATATACTTTACTTAAAAACGCTACATCTGGCTGCGTATTGCGTTCATGGTGATAGGCAATTGCCTGAACAAGCACCCTTCTCTCGTTTTTACTAAGGTTCCAGTTTGAAACTGGTAAAAAAAATGGCGATAAGTAATTATGCGGTATGTGACCAAAATTGGATAAACTAACAGCTTTGTTTGTTTTTAGCGCCCGATGCATCTTGGCCTGAAAATCATTATTTACTTTTCCCAAATCATGATATTGTGCGGCTTTATACAATAGATCCCATATTTTATATTCAGGTATTTTGTCAAAATAAGCGTTTTTCAATACAGCAAACCTTTTCAGCAACTCGTCTGTATGTTCTTTTAATGTTTCCATTTCAGGTCTTGTTTTGGCAATGAACATTTAGATCACCTCATTTTTTAAAAAAGCCAATGGGGATGAGTCCCATTGGCTGTTGTCTACTGATTCCAGAAAACCGGATAGTCGTCATCGTCAATTAATATCGGGCTATTGAAATAATCTTCATTAATTTCTTCATTCCCGACTAAATAGATGGAAGGTATCTTATTCCACTCTCTGATACCTTTTTTTATCGTATACGTCCAGTTTAGTAAGTAAGGCACCCCCAAACCATCCTCAGCAAATTGCTCCTTTGGTACAAAAATGGAATGCTTTGTCTTACATTCGTCTGTCTCTTTTAGTGTTACAAAATCAATCTCATCAATTCGCATAAGATCTTCATGCCTGCCAAGTGATACAAACGAATTTATTTCCTGGAAAGCTTTATATATATTATTGAGCACCTTTTTTTCAGCATTTATATGAAGTACTAGCTCAACATTATAAAGCATATGGGTGTACAATGGCATGGAGGTCATTACATCACTTGAATAATCAGGTGCCTGACTTGCAATTCCATCTAATACAATAGGCATGGCGAATTCATGCTTCTTTACAAAATACGTTTTCCGATAGTCAACCAACTGACTTTCGTAATTACCCTGTACAGATAAAGAAAATGGAATTAGCTTGTCCGCATTCAAAACAGTATGGATCATCCCTTTAACTGTCGAATAGGGTGGAAGTGGGTATGTTTCTGTAACCTTGTTGGCAAACGGTTTTTTATAACACACTGTCTCCTGAAATGCTTTGATTCTCAATACCCTCATACTGAAACACCGTAATATTGGTCAACCTGTTTTTCCAAATTCTCATAAAACTCATCAACAGTTCCTGTGTTAGCGATATTGGAGAATTCATTTGCATTCTTGAAGATACCCCGAACATATCCAATATTGGTTCCGTCTTTTATTGATGAACCGAAAACATTTGATTTAACAGTATCTTCTAGTGATGAAATGTTTAATTGATCTTTATCCTCAAGCGATACACGTCCTTGAAAAAATGGATTTGGAATAGGGTATGCACCACCAATCACAAACAACGGGGAAAGGTTTTCCTGTCTGCCCCTAATTTCACGGTTTAAAAATTTGGTAACCCCCAAGAATTGCTTTACCCGGCTGATTTTTTCTTCTGTACTTAACTCAACCTCCTCATCAATACCTACACGTGACAAGTCAATAGTTACCGTATAAGCATAATAGCTGATATGCTGTTCAATCGTTGCCAGATTTGAGTCTTCGTTTATTCTTGAAGCAAGTCCCATATTATTCAAAAATTCAAGGTCACTCTTATATGGCTCTAACGAAATAGCATGGCTTAACCGAACAACAGCTGACCGTTTAGCAGCACCTGTTTTGGCTTTAGTCTTCATATAGCCAAATAGATCCATTTCAACCGAATCATCTATCGTACACTTTTCCTTAAATTGAATGACACGCTGCTCTTTGTCCACCACATCTAAATTCCAGTCGAAAAACTGATTGCCCAGACGCACCATGTCATAACGCAAACTTTGCCTGGATGCAAATGAATAAACCCCGCCATCACCACGATGGAACTTTTTCAACTCGGAAATATTTGCAGTTCCCTCGCCATAGTTTAATGAATTCGCCCGAAATACAACTGTAAATGTAATCGCTTTATTATTAGGCATTTTTAACTTCCCCTTCCTCTTTAGGTTTAGAAATTAATCCGGTAATCCATGCGTTTGCAACTGTTTCAAAATCCATATTATTTTCATGCAAAGCTTCCAAAAGTAGCGATGGCATCTCCAAGTCGCTGGAAATATACACTCTCATAACCGTATCCATAAAGGTATTCCTATTTCCTGCCTGAACAGAATTCAATAAACGGTAAGCAATTCCTTGCGCCTTCTTTAGCCCAATTTTGTTTCGAACATTCTCTGCACTCTTGTACAAGACCCAAATATACTTTTGTTGTTTTTCAGGATCCATATAATTCACGCCCTCCCTTAAATAAAATTGATTATAGTGCCTCAATATTGTCATGAACATCACTTCTAAAGGTGGATAATTGCTTTTGATTTTATCCCGGAGTGTCTCAAAAATAAATCCTTTCGTGTCTATATTCTTAAGCAGGTATTTTATAAACGTAATCCGGTTTTTGTAAAAAAGATTACCAAACAACTTACTGTGCTTTTCAAATAGATGTATTAAATTGGGGGTTAGAATCATATAATCCAACAACGTTTTTTTAGCCTGATAATCTGATTCGTACTCCAAAATAAGATAATTTTTTTTCAGCATATCTGTTCTTAACTTTTGCTCGCTCACAAGGTCAAAAACGACTTCATCAAATGACATTTCTCTATCAGACTCTGTATAATAATGCTCGTTGGCATGATAAACTTGATCAAAAGAGCCATCAAACTGAACAAACACGGATTTGCCATTTGAAACAGTTGCCCCAGCCGGTGCACAGAACAGTAATAACTTTGCTAAAGCACTAATAGGAAAAAAATTTTCGCCCTCGCTGTTCCAAGTGATATTCAAGGAATTTCCAAGACTCAATGCCAAAGGTGAGAAGACACTTTCTTCAAATGAAAATAGTCCCAATGGAAAATCTGTCAAGCTACATTTAAGAATTTCCTCGTCTATGTATTGTTCTATCTCTTGTGTGCTTTTCTTCTTAAATGTTTGTTTCAATGATGAAAGCGGGTGTTTGTTGTTAGTCTCTGTTAATAGTTCGAGGCATTTGTCATGTTCCCCTTGTTCTAATAGGCTCAGGAAATCCCACTCATCCAATACCGGTTTAACATAGTCATTTGAAAACAGCTCTTTTTGTTCATGAACAGTAAGAGAGTTTTTGGTTACATTCAGAAAGCTCGGCTGGCCAAAATAAGGTTGAAAATATACCGCCTTAAACCAATTACAGGTTAGCTTTTCATCTATTTCTTTTGTATGGATTCCCTCAATAATGTCGTTCAGCCATTCATCCATTTCCTCTTTATACGCTTTTTCTGATCGATAACGCTTCACATTATCGATCACACTCCGGCCGGATTTGTGTTCCTTGAAATACTTACCAATCTTTGTATCGATTTCTTTTAATCGTTTGTTTAATTCTGATTTATACTTTTTCCCTCCATTCTTCCAGTGGTTGTGCCAGCTTCTGAGAACTTTCTCATGTCTTTTGGCAACACTATATTTTTCCAAAAAATAATAAAAAAAGGCATCAGGCAATATCTTTAGCTGTTCTTTTTTAATATTTATTCCATCATCTGTTATTGGAACATTTACACCATAAGATTCCATTATTCTCTTGTAACCAACCATTCCTTGGGTTAAAGACCATTCGTTCATGGAAACATCGACTTCATTCATTTATTTCACCTCCTTCTCAATTTCTAGTAACCCTAATCCGAGTGATCTACGCATGCTCACACCGTTATCATATAAACATTGAAGATCATCTGGATCCCCTTGAAGTTGTATTAAGCCTTTGTTTGCTGTTAAATATAATGGTTCTTTCTGCTTCTGATGAAGATCTTCTTTCAAGACTTGTTTTGTCATCATTGTTTGCAGAACCTTAATAGGTTGCTTTGGTTCTCTGTTATAAATCTCTTGGATAATAAGATTAGCAACATATTGAAGTTCTTCACCAAAATTATGATCTGTGGCTAATAAAGGTTTTTCGTTCTTTGAATCTATCAATATTGGGGATAATGTCTTAAAAACAACATTTCCTTTTGTGATAGAGTTTTTTGGCAATAAGCTTTTCGATTTTAAAACAAGCCTTGATTCTCTGATGTAGTACGGATGTTCTTTTTTTGAACCATTTACGAGATGCATGATAAATTCGTAACTTGAACTTGATAAATTCAAATGCAATTTTTTTCCGTAAATAGTTTCCTGGTTGATTTCGAGGTTTGTTATATAAGTCGAATACGTAAAAGGCTTCATGTTTCGCTTGTTTTGAACAAAGAGCTTATCATAGTATGTCTGGGAACCTCTTTTTATCATTTCTTTGATAATGGATAACGTACCAAGCCTGTAACCAATCGGAATAGATTCCATATCAAAGACTAATTTTACTCTCATTAATTCATCACCACCTTTCTATATTTTTAATTATACGACAATTTCTATCATATTTGTTACTTTTTACTTAATTACTTGTAAAAAATAACAATAAGATATGACTAATTTCATCCTAACAAACGAGTTATACAAAAAAATGCACACCCCAAACAAATCTCTAAAACCTAGTACCTTTCCTCCCGCCTATCCCGAAATATCGGTATCTGCTGCCGTACGTCATCCACCTTATCCAAATCAATTTCAGTCAGGACCATTTTCTCATCGCTGCCGCCTTCAGTAACTATTTCGCCCCATGGATCAACGACAAGTGACATGCCACCAAATTCATTGTTTGGATCAGCCCCAACGCGATTGCAAGCGACAACAAAACATTGATTTTCTATCGCTCGAGCCTGCAGCAGTGTGCGCCAATGATCGATACGTGGTTCTGGCCATTCCGCTACGACATACATGACTTTCGCACCATTCACGGCTGATTTGCGTATCCATTCCGGGAATCGGATGTCATAGCAGATGAAGCCGGCCGATGGAACACCGTCTAATTCAAAATCAGCCTCATCCTTCCCCTCGACCAGATGTAAGTGTTCATCCATCAACTGGAACAAATGCAGCTTACTGTATTTGTGGACAAGCTCGCCATTCGCGTCGACCACAAGCATTGTATTTTTCATCCCGTCATCTGCCTGTTCGGCAACAGATCCACCAACAATGACAACATTCAACTCTTCTGCCAAATCACTTAAAAACTCAGTCGTTGCTTTTGCCTCTCGGTCTGCCAACATGTCAAACCTTTTTAAATCATAACCCGTATCCCATAATTCCGGCAGTACAATAATGTCCGCACCCGTGCTGGCAGCGTCCATCACCCACTTGGAAACGCGGGCAAAATTAACTTTCGGATCACCATACGCTACATCCATCTGAATCAGCGCAATTTTCTTCATCATATCAGCAAATACCTCCCAGAAAATTAGACTGCTTCTACAACTTCAATGGAATTTATACCAGAAAGAGGAGCATGAAAATTATTTTTTAAAGTAATGCCCCCAAACCGATTTCTAATACGATTGTAATATAAACAGATACATGAAAACATCCCTGCCTTCACATCCTGCTACAAACACAAACAATCGAATCCCTGTCATATATTGTGATTCAACATTACAATAATTGATAACAAATTAAAAAATTTGCAGCATCATGAACCTATTACTGAATGAAAAACCCTGCATAAGTGTGCACAAAATGTCGGTTGGAAACATGCAGCTCCTGCTACGCTAATGGTGAATAGGAGGTCATATAGATGGATTTTCTTAAAAGAATGAATCGCGCCATGAATTATATTGAAGAAAGTCTGACGGAGAAAATTGACGTTAAAGAAGCAACAATGCTAACTTATAACTCAGAATATCACTTTAAAAGAATGTTTTCTTTATGGCTGGTGTAACCCTATCGTCCGCAGACGCCTTACTTTAGCAGCTTTTGAATTGAAACTAGCCAAATGAAAGTTATTGATGCTGCGATAAAATATGGCTATAATTCTCCGAATGCTTTTACCAGGGCTTTTCAAAGCTTGCATGGGATCACACCAACAAAAGCGAGGGAAAACAGCTATCAACTCAAAGCTTATCCGCCTATGACCTTCGGGAAAGATTGTTAACCAGTTCGTATTTTTTGTCCTGTAGCTGGAACAGTGTGAGTAATTCATTTACGCGTACTTGAATTTCTTTTTTGGAATCACCGCGGTTTCCGGCAAAATATTCAAGGTTTTCCAAAACAGTCAGCCGCCAATACAAGTTGCGGTTCCCTTCCAGAACTGCACTGATATGGCGGAGTGCTTTGTTACGGTCTTTGACACTGTCAAATCCATTTATGGTAACTGAACCTTGATCCGGAACGAGCAGTCCGCAAATGGTTTTGATCGTTGTTGTTTTTCCGGCACCATTCGGACCAAGTAATCCGACAATTTCGCCTTTCCCGACATCAAATGAAACATCACTCACAGCGATGAACTTCTGCTTGGATTTTCGTTTTTTGTATACTTTGTGTATGCCTTTTACAGTGATGATTAATTCCATAATTCCCAATCCCCTTTCAACATGTGATACATTCATTATACTGTTTATTTTGAATTGCACATCGGCCAATTGATGTTTTTTATATCAGTCCCGAGGATGACACGCATCTCATCTCTAGGAGGACATGTCTCGGAGTGATGGTAGGGTTTCGGATTGAAGGTTGTATTGTTGGACTGGAAACTGGGTTCTCCGGCGGAAGTTTGCTTTCACATGAACGGAGGCAAATGATTGCGCTGACTACTCTCAAGCCGACATAGATGGGTCAAGTCCTTGTTCCACACACAAAAAAATCCATGCAGGAATCTAACCTGCATGGATTGTTTCCTAATTTAAAGCTTTCCGTTCGTCTTCATTGAACACCCTGGATCTCGTCAGGAATCGCTTTCCCGCGGGGCCTTCCAATGAGAACATTCCGCCCCGGCCGTCTACGGCATCGATAATCAGCTGCGTGTGCTTCCAATATTCATATTGATCTTTTGATATATAGAAAGGTGTTTCTCCGATTTCTCCGAGTAGCACATCTGACTCACCGACCCGGAACTCACCACGGGGATAGCACATTGGCGAGCTTCCATCACAACAACCGCCTGACTGATGAAACATGAGCGGTCCATGTATTTCGGCCAGGGTATCAATCAGCTTCAGCGCTTCATCAGTCGCCGTTACACGTTCAACCATTCCTCACACCCTTTCATTAGCACTGTGATTTGGGATGCTGCTAAGACTTTTGCTCATCTGCAGACCAACGCACGCTTCTGTTGATTTTTCCCTCTCATCTACAGATTAACGCTCTCTTCTGTCGATTTCTCTGCATTCTTCTCGTCTGTTTGCTTTTTCTGTCCTTTAAAATAATCCGGCCGGACCTTCACTGTAACTGATTAAAAGATTCTTCGTCTGCTGGTAGTGACCAAGCATCATTAAATGATTCTCGCGGCCGATACCCGATTTCTTGTAGCCGCCAAACGCAGCATGTGCCGGATACTGATGATAGCAATTTGTCCAGACACGTCCTGCTTCGATGCCGCGGCCAAAGCGATATGCGGTATTGATATTCCGTGTCCAGACCCCGGCACCAAGACCGTACAGCGTATCATTAGCGACTTCCATTGCTTCATCATCGTCTTTAAACGTTGTGACAGCAAGCACCGGCCCGAAAATCTCTTCCTGGAAGATGCGCATTTTGTTGTTTCCTTTAAAAATCGTCGGTTCAATATAGTACCCTTCTTCCATATCACCGTCCAGCTTATTGACTCCCCCGCCGACGAGAACTTCTGCATCTTCCTGCTTGCCGATATCCAAATACGATTTAATTTTCTCCATTTGCTCTTGAGACGCTTGTGCTCCCATCATCGTATCTGTATCAAGCGGGTGTCCGATCTTAATTTCATTGACCCGCTTGATCGCACGTTCCATAAACGTATCATAAATCGATTCATGAACCAATGCTCTTGACGGGCATGTGCATACTTCCCCCTGATTCAAGGCAAACATGACGAGTCCTTCAATGGCTTTATCCAGAAATCCGTCGTCTTTATCCATTACATCAGGGAAGAAAATATTCGGTGATTTGCCGCCGAGCTCGAGCGTTACGGGAATGATGTTTTCCGAAGCATATTGCATGATCAACCTGCCAGTCGTTGTTTCACCGGTAAACGCTATTTTGGAAACCCGGCTGTTGGATGCAAGCGGCTTTCCTGCTTCCACCCCAAATCCATTAACAACGTTGACAACACCTGCCGGCAACAGATCCCTAATTAAATCGAGCAAAACATGAATCGATACCGGTGTCTGCTCCGCCGGTTTCAAGACAACACAATTTCCAGCAGCTAGTGCCGGCGCAAGCTTCCACGTTGCCATCAAAATTGGGAAATTCCATGGGATGATTTGTCCGACGACACCGAGCGGCTCATGAAAGTGATAGGCTACCGTATCGTTGTCTATTTGACTGATACCACCTTCCTGTGCCCGGATGGCCCCGGCAAAATAGCGAAAATGGTCAACCGCCAGCGGCATGTCGGCAGCGAGGGGTTCCCTGACCGCCTTTCCATTGTCCCATGTTTCTGCAACCGCGAGCGTTTCCAGATTTTCTTCAATTCTGTCGGCTATTTTATTCAAAATGTTTGCCCGTTCTGCTACAGATGTTTTTCCCCACGCATCTTTCGCGGCATGTGCTGCCTCAACCGCCGCTTCTACATCTTCCTTCGTCGATCTGGCCATCTCGCAAAACACTTTTCCCGTCACAGGACTTACATTATCGAAATACTTCCCGTTTGCAGGCGGACGGTATTCCCCGCCAATATAATTGTCATATTGCTCCTGAAAATTGACAAAGGCACCTTCCGTATTTGGATTTGCATACTTCATTCTCTAATTCCTCCCCATATCATTGTAATCGTTTACAAAATTCGATGGATTTCTAGATGATGCCTCTACTTCAAATTATACAATTGATTTTTGAATTATGACAAGTATTTGATTTGTGGATAAAAAGACCACCCCTTCAAAAAGAGGTGGCTGTTTTAATTAAGAAACGCCGGTAAAAGCTATGTCCAATCTTGGAAAACTTGGCCTTCACCAAGTCCATGATAGTGAAAGCCAAGCTTTTCCTATATGTCAATTATCATTTGACGTTATAAAAAGATGCCTGCAATCGACATCCCCTTATCGAACGATTTATTTACAGAAACTTTACAGATTAGTCCTTTAATGTTCCAATTCAGGCAGAACTCGTACTTCCTTTTGCATGGAAGATTGACAAAGCGGACATTCAGGTTCTTCATTAAAACTGAACGATTCCCTCATCCATCCCGCACAGTCTTCATTGGTACATGACCATACATTCGTTTCCACTTCCGGAGCCGATTGTTTTGGTCCACGGGAAAATGACATGACAGCATCCCCTTTCACGGTATTAGAACTATTATACTCCTTGTTCATGAAATTGTAAAATTTAACTCTTGAAATGACTGGTATTACAGTATATGTTCAAATCTGCCAAATAGAAGGGGACCTGACCAATTTTAGAGCACAAATTTTTCAATGGCCTGGCCGACACCATGCTGATTATTTGTATCTGTTACATAATCAGCAACATTTTTTATAGCCTCCTGAGCATTCCCCATGGCAACACCGATTCCCGCCTCCTGAATCATTTTAATGTCATTCAAGCTGTCTCCTGCTGCCATTACATTTTCCATCGTAATACCGATTTCATCACAAACATGCTGGAGTGCACTTGCTTTACTGACACCCTTCGGATTGACTTCGATGTTTGTTGGAAGTGAGTTGGTCAATTCAAGATCATCATAATAGGAAAGCTCTTTGACGATAGTATCCAATTTTTCCGTATCATGGGAATCACAGCCGTATTTGAGCCATTCGTGATCGGAAAAATGATCCGGACCGTTTCCGTACCAAATCTTGTCAGTAGAAACCATCCAAGTATTGATCCCCATGTCGTCTGCCAGTTCCCACATCATTTGAACACGTTCCGGATTAAGCAAGTGACGTTCTCTTAATTCCTTGTCAACCGTCCAAATTTCACCGCCATTACACGTAATTAAATAAGACGACAAATTTAATGATTCAGCATACGGGTAGCATGAACTTAACCATCTTCCGGTGCTCAATACAACGTGGACATCTTTGGCCAATGCCTGCGCGATCTTTTCCCGATTGAAATCAGAAACAGCTTGTTCGCTATTTAACAATGTCCCATCCATATCCAGTGCGATTAACTTTATATCCATTCAGACGCTCCTTTTTTGTATCATTCCTTTGTCGTAAATGCGTGTTGTTATATATGGAATCAACAATAAGCCTAATAATACTAAAAATAATACCTTAATATTGAACAGATCAACTATCAAACCACCGAGAAATGGGCCAACCATCCGTCCCGCAGAACCAACACTGTTCACAATTCCCTGGTAAAATCCGGCACGGCCTTCTGGTGCCAATTTATGGGCGAGCGTCGGAACAGCTGGCCAGACAAGCATTTCGCCTATTGTTAAAATAACCATTGCTACGGCAAAAAATGCAAACGCATCAGCAAACATGGCAACGATAAACGAGCCGAGGAATATCGTCGTTCCAACATATATTTGCATCTTTTCCGATGTAATCCTGTTGGTGATCCATTTAATCAGCGGCTGTCCAATCACTATCAGAAAACCGTTTGCCGCCCATAATAAACTGTACCGATCAAGCGGAATACCGATATCCTGTGTATGTGAGGCGATCGTTGACTGCCACTGGCTGTAGGCAATCCATGTAATCATTAAACCGCTGCACAAAATGACTAAGGCGATAAAAGCTGATTTATCTTCAATTCGCTTGCTTTGTTCAATAACCGACGTATGCATACGATTATTCCGTTCCATATCCATGCCACGGTACGTTATCAATGTAAAGAGGAAAAACATCCCAAACAATGTGGCATTTGCGATAAAAACATAATCAAACGAAAAACTGGCAACATACCCGGCCAGTGCGGCACCAAGTGCTACACCGAAATTCCGGGAAACATAAATCGCATTAAAGGCTCGCCTTCCTCCTTCAGGCCAGACAGACCCCGCCATGGCAAACATGACCGGCCATGTCATTCCGGCACTGAAGCCGATCACGACGAGTAAAACCGAATATGGCACAATACTGTGATTAATAGCCAGGGTAACAGCTGAAGCAAAAGCGGTGCCGGTACCAATCAGGACGGTCTTGTAGGCACTGAACTTATCGAACAGCATGCCACCGACCAAATTTCCAACAATGGAAGCACCCTGATTCAACGCCAAAATGAACCCGGCAAAAGCAAGGGTTCTGCCGAGCTCATTATGCATATAGATCGTATTTAAAGGCCACAAAAACGAAGCGCCTGTCACATTAATCGCCGTTCCAATGACCAATAGCCAAACAAATTTAGGCAAGTCTATCAACCTACTTTTCTAACATCGTCGCGATTATTGTAATATATTTCGTGATGCTAAGCAATGAATCTATTTGGATTTATTGGCGACGCCGCATACACGGGATAAAAAGTGCGATAGTGCCAAGGGGGACGACAAACACAACCAAAACAAACCAAATGTCCAATGTGGCGGAATGACCCTGTGCCACATTGATCATCTCCCATGTTACATAGGAAAAGATCGCCATCATTTCAAAGTTAAAAATCGCCATCATCATACGTGCCAGTGGATAGATACGTGCTGCATTTTCCTCGGTTATGTTGACAGGCAAATTAAACAAATGAGGGACCATATTTAAAAAATAAAACATGATATACAGCAGCAGCGAAATGACCGGAAGCATAAAAATCATCGCTTTATTTCCCCAATTACCCACTTCACCTTGTGCATTAAAATGAATCGGGATCGTATCCGGCAGACTAGCGTATTTTAATGCCGCATACATAAAGGTCATTATGATAAGTACGATCGACGCAGAATGAAAAATCTTTTCCCATTTACCGGCAGGAACAGGGACTTTGGGCTGGGTAAAATTCATGAGTTCCCTCCTAAAGACTTTCAATACAAACTTTCACTGCCTGCAGCAAATCCTGCTGTGACCAGCTCGGCAGCTTTTTCTCAACAGCGAGCGCATGAGAAGCCGGCAGATGGATAAAACCGGCGGGACCGTCGAAATAATAGAGTCCATGATACATCACGTGATTACACAAATATGCCCCGGCTGTGTTGGATATTTCAGCCGGTAAACCTGCATTTTGAAGGTGTTTAACCATTTGACGGATGGGCAGTCTAGTAAACAAGCCGTCCGGACCATCCGCAAAAATCTTTTCTCCAACCGGTTTATAGCCTCCATTGTCCTGTGGTCCATCATTGCAATTGATCGCGATTCGCTCCGGTGTGATGCGGTTTCTGCCCGCAGCAAGACCTAATGAAATAATGGCATCAGGATTGTGGTCTTCAATGATATCAACGAGCTGTTTTCCCGATTTCTGGAAATCGACTGTTAATATGTCGCCTACTACTTGAAAGTTATTCATTTTCCTTTGATTAAGTTTCCGGACAATCTCAGCAGTCGGATTGATCGAAAAGGCCAGAAAAGGTTCAAACCCTGTAAGCAGCAGTTTCTTCAATGTCTAACCTCCATTTCCTATGCATTTTTCCAGTTTGCATCAAAATGTTTCCATAAACGATCATTACTAAAATGATAGCATATTTTTACAATGGAAACATGATGATCCATCAGTAATATTAGAAAAATGTCAGCCATTTTTGGATGATTTCTAAAGGATTGTGTTTTTTAATGGATCTCAAAGAAGACTCATGCAGGAAGTGCAGCAACGCGAGGCTTCGCAAGTGAAGTATAAAGCCGAGGAAACTTGCGGCTTGTCCACGGAAAGTGAAGGCTTTAACCACGAAGGCGATAGCCAAAAACGATATGGAAGACCCTTACTTTTTGATATGATAACCAAAAATTGTTTGCTCATTGTCAGATTTTCTCTTATAATGTAGAATAATTTCGGTTAATGTTACCGGTTTCATTTAAACTTATGAATCTATCAAGGAGGGACAATATGATAACTGCTGCATGGAACTGGCTGTGGGACAAACATGACCAGGCAAAAGAATTACTGAGCTTTTTCGTTCGGCCAAATACGTCCGATTTCGGATCGGACAGCACGAATCCAAATACGGCAAAAAGAAACGATAGCGGGAACAACAACCGCTCATACAAGCCCGCACAATTTATTGGGTTGATTTTAGGCCCTGTTCTTTTCATACTGACATTATTATTTTTTCAGCCTGAGGGGTTGTCTGATGCCGGGCAAGGTGTACTTGCCAGTACATTGTGGATTGCTATTTGGTGGATGACCGAGGCAATCCCGATTCCGGCGACCTCCCTCCTGCCGATCATTCTTTTCCCGCTGACAGGCGGATTGGATATTGAACCAACAACATCTTCTTATGGTGATGACACCATTTTTCTTTTCATGGGTGGTTTTATGATCGCACTGGCTATGGAAAAGTGGAATCTCCACAAGCGTATCGCACTAACCATCATCTCAATTATCGGTACGAATACAGAACGCATTATTCTTGGTTTTATGGTGGCTACGGGATTCCTCTCAATGTGGATTTCCAACACCGCAACTGCAATGATGATGGTGCCGATCGGGCTTGCAATTATTTATCAGGTATCTGAGCAACTGAAAAACGACGATTCAATTGACACATCCAAGGAAAACTTTGGTTTCGGAAAAGCACTAATGCTGGCCATTGCCTATTCCGCTTCAATCGGCGGCATCTCAACATTGATTGGAACACCGCCAAATACTGCATTGGCCGGTGCTGTCAATAATATGTACGGGATTGAGATTTCTTTCGCCGGATGGATGCTGTTCGGTGTACCGATAGCCTGGCTGTTTATTGTTGTTGCATGGTTTTATCTTGTTAAAATAGCTTATCCGCTAAAAATTAACCAGCTTCCGGGTGGACGTGAAGTCATTAAGGAACAAAAAAATGAACTGGGAAGAGCATCCTATGAGGAAAAGGCGGTACTTGTTGTATTTACGCTGGCTGCCCTGGCCTGGATCTCCCGCTCATTTGTGTTGACCGAATACGTGAATGAAAATATCAATGATGCAATTATTGCGATGACAGCGGCCATTATCCTATTCATGATTCCTGCCAAGAACAAAGAAGGAGATCATCTGCTTGACTGGGATTCAGCCGTCAAACTTCCTTGGGGCATTCTGCTGTTATTTGGTGGAGGACTTGCCATCGCAAGCGGATTTACGGAATCAGGTTTATCTGAATGGCTCGGCAACCAGTTAACGGTTCTGGAAGGCGTTCATTTGTTCATTGTATTGCTCGTTGTAGCAGCGATGGTTATCTTCCTGACAGAAATTACTTCCAATACCGCTACAGCCAATATGATGTATCCGATTATGGCATCACTTGCGGTTGCACTTGGTGTTCATCCATTTACAGCCATGGTAGCTGCAGGTGTTGCGGCATCCAGTGCATTTATGCTGCCTGTAGCAACACCGCCAAACGCAGTCGTGTTCGGTTCCGGCTATTTGCGGATTCCGGATATGGCGAAAGCAGGTTTTGCCCTGAATATATTTGGTATACTATTAGTCGCATTAGCCATTTACTTCTGGCTCCCTGTCGCATGGGGCATTGATTTGAAAGAAATTCCCGACATGCTGACAAACAGCTAAACAAAAACGAGGCTGGGACACAATTAAAAGTTCCACGCTAAAGACGAACGATTACAGGGCAGGAAGTGCTGCATTTGACTTTTCAACAGTCACATCCTTATTCATCTTTGATAACGACTACTAAAGCGTGACAATTTGTCGGGGTGCAGCCTTCCTTCCATTCTTATTTTAGTGATTGCTATCATTCGCTCCGGCAGCATACTGCGCTTTCCATGGGAACGGCCTCAGTCTCCTCGGAAAGCCAAGACCTCTTTCCTGTGGGGGCTTCGGCTCGTGCTCTTCCTATAGGAGTCTCCGTATGCTGCCTCTGATTGGTGAAAGAAAAGAACTTATAGAACGATATTCATTGAACTTGCTGTCACCTTATGAGAACACGATTCTAAGCTGCGGAAAAATGCGACATGCCTGAGGGAACAGCGCGAGCCAAAGATCCACTTTGCCAAATGGTTTTCTTGGCAACGTTGGCTGTGGCTGTGCCCCGGAAAGGGCGTATTTTTCCGCAGCGACCATCATGCACTCACCAACAAAAGCATAGAAGCAAGCGAATCTAAGACCAAGTGACTTCTCAGTTGATGGATCATTCGCAATAAATGTTCAAAAATACTTCAAAAGATACATCCGAACTGTTCCAATCATAGTGGAATCATCGTTCGGATTTATCTTTGGCTTATATACTTTTGTCCCAGCCTCGTTTTTATTTTGTCAATCTGCTCTGCATAACACGCACAATCAAAACATAGACAGCAGGAATAATCCCGAGCAAAACAATCAGCACGGTCCATCCTGTACCGCTCCACAACGGACCGAGCATTGAGCTGCCAAGTGAAACGCCAATATAATAGGATACCAGATATAAGCTTGAAGCACTCCCTTTATGGTGTGTGACTTCCTCACTCACCGATGAGGCAGTTAACGAATGAGCAGTAAAAAACCCGAGACATGCTATACATAATCCGGAGACAATCATCCACAAATCCGATCCAAGCGTACACAATATACCGGCTGACATCACAAAAACACCGGTCAGCCGGACGGTTTTCAGTCCAAAGTGCCCCGCCAGCCAACCTGCAAGCGGGGAACCAATCACACCCAAACCATAGGCAAAAAAGGTATATGAAATGACTTCCAACGATAATGAAAACGGCGGTGCTTGAAGGTAAAACGGCAAATATGTCCACATACCGGTAAAGGACAGTTGCAGCACAATCCCGAGGCCAAAAAACAGCAGTAAGCCAGGATTTTTCAAGTGATAAATAAATGCCTTAAGGTCTCTTGAAAACGGCAGTGAACTTGGCGCAAAAAAACGGGATGCCGGAAGCATGAACATCACCGCAACTAAAATGACAAGACCAAGGATAGCAAGTGCATAAAAAGCAATCTCCCATGAAAAATGATCAGTTATATAACCGGTCATCACCCGGCCGATCATACCACCAAGCGCATTGCTGGATATATAGAGTGCAGTGGCCACGTGAACACTCCGCCTGTCAATTTCCTCACTTAGATAAGCAAGCGCAGCAGCCGGAAGTCCTGCCAGAGCAAACCCCTGCACCAGCCTTAAAATAAGCAGTAGCAGGAATGAATCAAAAAGCGGGATCATCAAAAACGGAATCGCGGAGCCTGCTAATGATAGTTTAATATATATAGTTCGCCCGGCACGATCAGACATAAAGCCGAGCACAATAAGCCCGATAATCAGGCCTACAATCGTCAGTGACAGCACAAGACCCGAGGCGGACACCGGCACCCCAAAATCCTCCACAAACACAGGCAGAAGCGGCTGTACCGCATACATCCCGGCAAAAACAAAAAAAGATGCCAATGCCAAACTGAGTGTAATCCGCCAAAAATATAAATCTTTTATCGTATATTCTTGCTGCTGCATTTGCTTCACATCCCAAAAAAAGATATGTGGGGGTTGCGCGTTACATGCCGGATCTAATCAATCCAGTACATATCGATCCCTTCCTGCACCCATTCCGAAAGTCATAACGAGAATAGCCACACCAATCAGCGTCATCAGTGGTATCGTCCAGAAATCGGTTAAATCGTATAAATAGCCAATGAACATTGGGCCCACTGCTGCCAATGTATACCCAAGCGATTGCGCCATGCCGGACAGTTCTGCAGCATGCCGGGCGTTACGAGCACGCATTCCTAACAAGGCAAGCGCAAGTGCAAATGTACCGCTTAACGTAATGCCAATCAAAATCGAACTGATCACCATAACCGTAAACGAGCTACCGATCAGCAATCCGCTATAACCACCAAGTGCACACATCCCCATCACAAGCACAATACTGCGTTGTGATTTCAGGCGGCCGGCAACAACCGGCACAATAAAGCTTGCGGGAAGTCCGACAAACTGGGCAAAAGACAGCATCCACCCTGAAGTTGCCATTGATAATCCATTATCATGCAATATTTCCGGAAGCCATGAAATCGTCACGTAAAACAAAAACGACTGCAGACCCATGTAACAGGCAACCTGCCAGGCCAGCGGTGATCTCCACATCTGGTTATCACTTACACTGACATACTTCATGTCGGTATCATCACTTGTATTTTGTTTTCGTGAAAGATAAATCCATATCATAATACCCAAAACGGCCGGTGTTGCCCAGACAAGCAGTGCCAGTTGCCATCCCATATTAAACCCTTGTGCAAGGGGAATGCTTAAACCGGAAGCTGAGGCAGCAAAAATCCCCATCGCTGTCGAGTATACACTCGTCATCAGCCCGACTTTTGCTGGGAATTTTTCCTTTATGACACCAGGCAAAAGAACATTGCAAATCGCAATTCCCAACCCGACAAATAACGTTCCAGTAAACAAAAGCCACATAACCGAAATAGAACGAACAGAAATCCCGATTAGAAGCAGGATCATACCAACCAGTAGGGTCCGTTCATTGGAGTACCGGTTCCCCAGTTTCGGGGCAGCGGGTGACATAACCGCGAAAGCTATTAGCGGTAAACTCGTCAGCATCCCTGCGCTCCAGTTGGACAGTCCGATATCATCACGGATAATACCGATCAGCGGACCAACCGATGTAATGGCTGGACGCAGGTTGAATGCCACGAGGATAATTCCTGCTACGAGCAGAAAATTATATAATTGCTTTGATTCATTGTGTGTCATTCTAGAATGTCCCTTCTTTCATCCAAACTATTACGATTTTTGTCCACATGTGTTTCTAGATACAAAAATGTCTACAGTCTAATATAGCATAACGGTTTTTGTTTTTTAAAAAAAGAAGATTCCTTGCTGATGCAAAGAACCTTCTTACTTATCGAAATCAGGCCGATGTAACGTATTATATGGTTATCTGCCCTTTATAGCTTAAACTGATGTACGAGCCCATTTAATTCTTCCGCTAGCTTAGCCAGATCATTGGCGCTTGAAGCCACTTCTTCCATAGAACTGCTGGTTTGCTGTGATGACGCGGACGTTTGTTCAATACCTGCCGCTGACTCCTCCGATACAGCGGCAATTTCCTGGATAGAACTGTTCATCTGCTGACTGTTTGATGCCATTTCAGACAGATTTCTGGAAACTGTCTGGATATGTGTGGACATCTCTGTAACAAACATACTGATACCTTTGAACGTTTCCTCAGTTGTGTTAATTTGACTCGTTCCTTGCTCAACTTCTTGATAACCGCCTTGCAGTGATTCTGCAACCATACTTGACTCATTTTGGATATTTTTCACGATATCGGTAATATCCGTTACTGAGTCAGATACTTGCTCGGAAAGCTTCCTGACTTCATCGGCAACAACTGCGAATCCTTTGCCATGCTCACCTGCCCTTGCTGCTTCAATGGCTGCGTTTAGTGACAGCAGGTTCGTTTGATCTGCAATATCTTTTATAACAGATACCAGTTTTGATATTTCTTGTGACTGTGCATCTAGCCCATGAACCTTCTGAACTGCTTCCTGTACAATTCTGTCAATCTTAGCCATTTGATGACTTGATGTTTCCATTAATCGGCTGCCTTCACTTGTCATACTTTGAACTTCATTTGATGCATGATGGACAAGTTCACCATTTTCATTCGCTTCCTTGACTTTTGCCGCAAACGATCCCATAGCAGTGGACAATTCACTTGACTTGTTAGCCTGATTCTCAGAACCGGACGCCAATTCCTGCATCGTACCGGCAATTTGCTCGGATCCGGATTTCACCTCATTTGCGGAGTGTGTTAACTCTTCGCTTTGGCTGGTGACACTTTGAGATACATGGGATACCTGTTGAATGATGCTTCGGAGATTATCGCTCATCCTGTTCATCGCATAAGCCAGTTTTCCGATTTCATCATGGCCATCATAATCAATTGAATCAGCTGAAAGGTTTCCATTCGCTATGTTCGTGCTGAAATCTACCACTTGATTTAAATTGTGAGAAATGTTTCTGGTAACCCAGAAAACAAGCACACTTCCTATCAGGATAGATGACAGGATTAACGCTATCTGCACAATATATGTGAGCTCCTGATTTTCTTCCACATTCGTAATCGCCTCGTCGCGTTGATCATTGACAATGGTTCGTAATTCTTCCAGCATATCAACTGTTTTACCTCGCAGATTATCGGCCTGAACAACATAATCCTCTGCTGTGAGCGGTTTATCTTGATCAATTGCGGTAATGATGTAGTCATGAAATAATTCATCCATTCGCGCATCATTCGCAGCCACTTTGTCAAATAACTCCTGCTGTTCCGTTGTTGTCATTTTATCTGCCATATCTGCTTTTAAAGAATCCAACGTTTCACGACGCTGTTCATAATCGTCAATAATCGCCTGATCCGGTTCCTGCTGGTAATTTGCAATCCGAATACTTTTCGATCGGATCAATGACCCCATCTCCGTCAGCGTTATTGCCCGATCTCCTCTTTGTTCCAGCACATCGACATCATCACCGATATCAGCAATGAGTTTTGAAACAAAAGCTGTTGAAATGCCTATTAAAATAAAAATTAAACATAAAACAAAACCATACTTCCAGCCTATTTTTACATTTTTGAATTTGAACTTTCTGAACAATAATTGTACCCCCCCCCTTGATGACAAACGATCTCTAAGAGTCTATCGCACGAATAAATCAATGAACCTATTACAGAAATGGCTCTATAATAAGATACTTCAAAAAAAATCATTCTCCTAATATATCGGCAAAAATACCCATTGTTTAAAGAAATTGCTGAAAAAATATATGTAAAAAGTACTAAAACTGGCACCCGCATTCCGTTAAAAAGCGAGTACCAGTTTACAGAGGAAATAATATTGCCTGGGAAATGACTTTTCAATCAGCAAGTTTTGTCGAGTAACCCCAAATCATCTGCGTTCTGCTTTTGGCTATTCTTCTTCTCCGGCACTCTGATGTAAGATAATGTAATTATAAAGCCATTTCCATTGGTTAACCGTTAACTTTTCCTGAATCCTGTCCAAATGATTTAGACCGCTATGAGCATTCGAAGGTATATCTGATTGAAGCATATTTGACAATAGCTCATACTGCTGCATCCTATCGTCATTTTGCAGCACATCGCTGGCCATTTCGATTTGAATGTTTGTTTTTGCCCATGATGAAAAGTTGCCATTAAATGAATCAATTGACTTGTATGCCTTCCACAATCTAAACACCTCCTTCTGAAAATATGATTTAAAATGATTAAAAAGACCTAGTTTTTGGATATAATACATGATGAATTTTTCATACTATTATACAACTTCCAAAAATGGTCCAAGGCTTTCTCAGTTTCCTGCTGATCAAGCACCCCCATTTCTTTACAAAATATTCATTTTTTTCCTTATATTCTATTATACACAACAGTCAAGTAATGTTTTTTTGATTAATTTTGTCGAATCTCAGCAATCTCGTGCAAATTGAGTCAATAATCACGTCGAAGTATCATGACTTATGTCAGGATTTGATGGAAAGGGTTGGTGTTTTAGCATGTATTTGGGTCAATTTGAATTTATGAATTTTTTGTGAACATTTTTCATAAAATATTTATTTATTTGTATGAAAATGATTGCTTTTATTGTTTTAATATGCTTGGATGCTGATTCATTTTTCTTTTCATCATGACTTTTTCTAGGTATAATGTAGGAAGAATTTTGCATATATTAATAAGACCACAGCAGTCACTGTGGTCGGATAAGCTGCACCTTCAGTGGTTCGGCTTTCTACAATAGACCTCTCTTTCATTCTAAAAGCGGATTAGAGGGGTCTATTTTCTGTTGATCATTTCCACAATTAACGCCAACAATCCAATCAACAGGGTACCGAACCCAATCAGTACCATGAACACTTCAAATACACTCAAAAGCCTCACCCCCTTTGACAGCAGGGATCTGTCAGCCGTCTGTCCGTCTGAAGGAGCAGCTTCTGTTTGGTAGTATAGCACAGTTTATACGAAATATGCGAACAAATGTTTGTATTTTTGTTTTCTAGTACATGTTTTTGCCGAGTCTTTAGAATTATTTTCATATCTATGATTTTTTAAGCTCCGGTTTAATAGCGGATATAAAAGGCAGAGTGGTTATATGCTTGTATAGTTTAATCTATGCAAAGCGGTGAAGGGGCTTGTAATTCATTTAGGGGATAAAATGAAAAAACGAGCACTCTGTGTCAGAATGCTCGCCTATAATCAGGATTGGACTAAGATCCGGTTACAATATGAAAACCGGAGTCAACGTGGAGCACTTCACCAGTAACGCCCCGCGCTAATTCACTTAGTAAAAATAAAGTCGCATCTCCAACCTGATCCTGATCAACCTGACGTCGGAGCGGTGCTTTTTCTTCAATAACGGACATTTTTTCATTGAAACCTGCAACACCCTTAGCTGATAGTGTGCGAATTGGACCGGCTGAAACAGCATTCACACGGATACCATCTTTTCCGACATCTTCAGCAAGATATCGTACACTGGCTTCCAGTGCAGCCTTGGCAACACCCATGACATTATAATTTGGGACAACACGTTCTGCACCAAGGTATGTCTGGGTTACGATGCCGCCACCCTCAGTCATATATTTCCTGACTTCACGAGTCACCGCAACAAGTGAATAAGAGCTGATATTTTGGGCTAGCAGATAACCATCACGTGACGTGTCGGCATAATCACCTTTCAGTTCATCCGTGTTTGCAAAAGCAACCGAATGGACAAGCCCGTGAATGGTTCCAACATTGTCGCCGACTTCCTGAAATGCACGCTTAATGCTATCATCGTCCTCAACATCACAGGAAACAACCAATTGCGGTTCAATCTCATTTTTCTCCAGCATTTTTTCTAATTTTTGCCTAGAACGCTCCTGGCGATACGTAAAAATAAGGTTTGCTCCAGCATTATAGAGTGATTTTGTAATCCCCCAGGCAATACTGCGGTTATTCGCAACACCCATTACAACAATATTTCGATCTTTTAATAATGCATTCATATATGTACCTCCGATAAAGGATAAATGTATAGTTATAATGTAGCATAATTAGGACCAGGTGTTAAATAATCTTCAAAGATGTTCAATAAAAACGCAATTTTTTCATAACCTAACGTCGATGTATCTTAGCTGCATTTAATTCTTGCAATTCCTAATAATATCACTTCTTATCTTCATTCAAATCCCAGCCACATCCTGCCGATATTAAAGAAGTGAGTCATTTAATCAACTAGGAGGCATAATCATGACGGATATTAAATCGCTTAACAAACAGTATATAGGAGGGGCCTGGCGTGACGGTAAAAGCAGCCGTACGCTAGCTGATAAAAATCCATATCGTGATGAGGTTATCACTGAATTCAGGTTAGCCGATTCAGAGGATGTCGATGAAGCTTACAAATCCGCGCAAGAAGCAATGGATGAGTGGAATCAAATCAACCCGTACAAGCAGCGTGATATTCTTGAAAAAGCTGTTATGTATATTGAAGAGCACGAAGAAGACATTACCAATATCATTATCGATGAACTGGGCGGAACACGCCTCAAAGCCGCATTTGAAATTGGCCTGGTAAAAGACATCATTAAGGAAGCGGCAACATTCCCGCTGAGAAAAGAAGGCAAAATCCTGCCGTCGGTTGAAAACGGAAAGGAAAACCGTCTATACCGGATGCCGGCGGGTGTTGTCGGTGTCATCAGCCCATTCAATTTTCCATTTTTCTTGTCCGTTAAGTCGGTTGCCCCTGCAATCGGTGCCGGTAATGGTGTCGTCTTGAAAGCGCATGAGGAAACACCGATTATGGGTGGGACACTCATTGCTAAGATCTTTGAAGAAGCAGGGATTCCCAAAGGGTTATTTAACGTTGTTGTTACAGATATCAAGGAAATCGGTGACAGCTTTGTGGAACACCCGATACCAAGAATCATTTCGTTTACTGGCTCAACCAAGGTCGGCAGCCACATTGGTCAATTAGCAGTGAAAAACTTTAAGAAGCCGATACTCGAATTAGGCGGCAACAGCGCATTCATCGTTCTGGAAGATGCCGATATCGACTATGCGGTCAACGCTGCAGCATTCAGCCGGTTCACACATCAGGGGCAAATCTGCATGTCCGCTAACCGTATCATTGTACATCAATCCATTTACGATGAGTTCATTACAAAATATAAGGATAAAATCGCGTCGCTCAAAACCGGTGACCCGCGGGACCCGGATACCGTCATCGGCCCCGTTGTAAATGAGGGGGCAGCGGAACATCTTAAAGCCATTATTGAAAAAGGTATTGAACAAGGCGCTACCCCCATTTTAAAAGGTGACATCACTGGAAATATGGTGGAACCAACTATTCTGACTGATGTCACCCCGGACATGGCTGTAGCACAGGATGAACTGTTCGGTCCGGTTGTCAGTGTCATGTCATTTGAAACAGATGAGGAAGCAATCAAAATCGCTAATGACACTGAATTCGGATTAAGCGGAGCTGTTCATACATCTGACGGGGAACGCGGTGTTGAATTAGCCAAGAAAGTGCATACCGGAATGATACACGTCAATGACATTACCATCAATGACGAACCGATTGTCGCATTTGGCGGCGAAAAAAACTCCGGGCTTGGCCAATTGAATGGTGAGTGGAGCCTGGAAGAATTCACAACGCTTAAATGGATATCAGTTAACTATCAACAACGGGAACTCCCGTACTAACTGAATGAAGTCTCGCTAATACTGTTTTTAAGAAATAAAAGGAGAGGAGAATTGAATTGGCCGACACCAAAACAAATACAGAGACAGGGACAGATCTATTGGATGCTTTTATTCAAGTGGCTCCATTTTTGAACAATTTAATTCATGACGATATAACTGTTGGCATCTATGATACGGAAAAACTTATCATTAATTTTCCCGGTGACACTTTCTCACTGAATGTAAAACCTGGTGATCCACTGGCAGAAGGAGACATTATCACAAATGCCATCAGAGACAATCATCCGAAATCGGAAATTGTACCAAAAGAATTATTTGGGTTCCCGTTGATTGCCCGGGCTATTCCACTTCACGACGATCTAGGTACCGTCATCGGTGGGATAGGTATTGGGACCAGTCTTGAAAAAGCCAATAAATTGCATGAAGTGGCCGAAAGTCTTTCCGCGGTTGTAGAGGAATCGGCAGCTTCAGTTGAGGAAATCACGGGCTCAATCACTGAATTGGCCGATCAGGTGACCAACATATCGTCCCAAGTAAAACAAGTCCAAGACAGCACAAATGAAATTGGTGAAATTTCAACCGTTGTTAAAGGTATTTCAGATCAGAGCAACCTGTTGGGTCTTAATGCCTCGATTGAAGCAGCGCGTGCTGGTGAAGCAGGCAAAGGATTCAATGTGGTAGCTGAGGAAATCCGCAAACTGGCAAATAACTCAAAGGATAATGTCACACAGATTGATGAAGCAACCAAACATATTCAACACCTGATAGACGAACTGGATCATGCATTTTCAAGCGTCCATGAAATGTCCGATACACAAGCAGCCTCTATTCAGGAAATATCATCAACAATTCAGGAAATCAGCACGAACGCCCAGGACTTAGCTAAGATGGCTGAGAACCAATTGCAGGCAGATGAAGAATCAAAGGATTGACTTTTAACAGAAAAGCCCCCCGATCCTTTATTACGAAAGGATTCGGGGGGGCTTTTCTGCCATATGTTTTAATTCTTTACAGTTTAAATTCACGAACTAGTCCATTTAAATCTTCAGCCAGCTTTGCAAGATCGTCTGCACTGGCTGCCACTTCTTCCATCGAGCTAGTTGTTTGCTGTGATGCAGCCGATGTTTGCTCAACGCCAGCCGCAGACTCCTCAGAAACGGCTGCAATTTCCTGAATCGAGCTGTTCATTTGCTGGCTGTTCGCTGCCATTTCAGATAAGCTATCCGACACAGTTTGAATACGACTCACAACGTCGGTTACAGCCGTGTCAATCCCGCCAAATTTGTCACCAGTGGACTTAATTTGTTCCGTCCCTTTTTCGACCTCTTTGTAGCCTTCCTGTAAAGAATCAGTGACCACACTGGATTCACGCTGGATATTCGTGACAATGCTTGTAATGTCCGTAACGGATTCAGAAACTTGTTCTGCCAATTTCCTGACTTCATCTGCAACAACTGCAAATCCTTTGCCGTGCTCACCTGCCCTGGCTGCCTCAATCGCTGCATTTAATGCTAACAGGTTCGTCTGTTCAGCAATATCTTTAATAACCGATACCAGTTTGGAAATCTCCTGAGACTGCGTATCCAGTCCTTCTACTTTTTGAACGGCATCCTGTACAATCTGGTCGATTTTCTCCATCTGCTCACTGGAAGCGTTCATCAGCTGGGTTCCTTCATCTGTTATGCCCAGCACTTTATTGGAAAAGTCTTTAATCTGCTCGCCGTTTTCGCTCACTTCCTGAACTTTTGTCGTAAACGTTGACATGGCAGAAGACAGCTCACTTGAACTATTCGCCTGTGTTTCCGAACCGGATGCCAATTCCTGCATCGTTGTCGCGATTTGTTCTGACCCGGATTTCACTTCGCTGGCAGACTGTGTTAATGCTTCACTCTGCGTACTGACCGTTTCCGAAACCTCGTTTATTTGATTGATCAGATCACGCATGTGATGATTCATGTCATTTGTAGCCGTTACCAGCTGTCCTATTTCATCACGTGATGTCGTT
>NZ_FOJW01000005.1 GCF_900112045.1 Lentibacillus halodurans | reverse complement strand
TCATCTCCATCACTGATGCCGTCTCCATCTGTATCCGGGTTCTCTGGATCGGTGCCTGCTTCGTTTTCTTCCTCATCTGTCAGGCCGTCTCCGTCTGAATCAGTATCTGCAAACGTTACAGTATCTGTGCCATCTAGGGAAGTTAAAAGTTCAAGATCTATAGCAGAGGTGTTAGCAGCAGATCCATATACTGTTACATCACCGGTAAGTTCTGTTGGCTTGTTAATTAATACATCACCATTAATGTTTGTTTCACCGAGCAATTGAAGGCTGCCAGCTTCTTCTGCTATATTCAAAGCGCCATTTTGAATATCTGTAATTAATTCATTCAGTGTTGGCGCTAAAGCATCGATTGACGTTTCAACAGTATCAATTATAGGATTAATTATTGGGGCAAGTGGACCCAGATCATCACCTACAGTTATTTCAATACTGTCTATGGCATTGATAAGATCTTGAACAGTTGAAACAACTACATCTTTTATAGCAGTCTCAATGTGATTATTTAAACCGTCAGAAAAATTAACGACTACTGATCCATCTTCGTTAACTTGCATAGGTGCTGTGTCTTCATACGCCGATAACTGGGACAAGGCGTCATCAATATTATTTAAATTATCTACAGCCGTTTGAAGCTCTGATATTCCGTCTACTGTTAAAACATCAGAATCAGTAGCATAGTCCGATAATTCTATTAACTGATTAATTACGTCGGTTGCAGTTCCCGTTACACCAGAAATTGCACCCTCAAGTGTTGGTAAATCTTCCAATGTAAGAGCAGTTAACTCTACCCTAACAGATGCGGGATTACCATCATCTTGAAGTAACCCTGCAAACTCTTCAGCATAAAATATAGCCGTCTTGTCAGGGTTTACCAATTCAATGCTTGTATCACCGCTTCCAGTCAAATCTAAGTTCAAGTTATATGATTCATCAGACTCTGTTAAATTGGTATCGATTGAAACATCTGTTAATAATTGAACTTCAGATAAACTAGCAGCTTCTACAGTATGATCAGGATTTATTAAAAGAGTTCCTAAGGGCATGCTAGGTGTGGTACTAAAAACCAGCGCTGAAGTAATGGCTGCGGTTGCTGCTATTCTTTTGGTTTTGCGGATATTAATATCATTTAATCTTTTAAGCTTACGTTTGTAATCATAATTTTTCACCAAAAAACCTCCCTATTTTTGAAACAGTTCTATGTCATGTTGAAAGTTTTTGAACTATCCTCCTTCCAGTATGAATTCGTGAGAGCGATAAGGATTGATCTTGTATCACCTCCTTAAGGGGGAGAGTTGATTATGACCATGTTGAGAGCAAACCTTGTTACACGACTAAATGTGAATTTTCCAATTACACGTTAAATAACAATAATCAGCAAATTTCGATTTTATTTGACTATATAGATTCCAGAAGACTTTAAAGCAACCGTTTATACGAAAATTAGGTATTATGTAATAATTTCGAAATATGTACACTGGACCATCATAACTATGAATCGCATAAATATAGTCATATAGAATCATGCATTTCATTTCAAAGATGTCGTAAATGCCAAAACATCATGTCGAATGAGTATCCATTTATTCTATTTCATTCAAGTTAACTTTAAGGAATTCTAAAATGCACCAGAGGAGGTTGTTATTAGGAGAGTGACACGAATTGATTGTTAATAGATTAGTGGATAATTGACAATAAGTTGACCGTAATGTAAGTCAAACTAGTAATAGAATTATTTCTCTTTTAGAAATAAGTACTAAAACTCGCTCTAAACTGGTAAGTACACTGTCATTTAATATGAGTTTTGGATCATGAAGAGCTCCTCCGTTTTGATGAACTATTCCCTCACACAGAATAAAGCGGGGAAATACCTGATTTTCATCGAACGAAAGACACTATTACCTTCGTCCTCCAATAGCTTTACGTATTACTTCCAAATTAAACTTGTTTTTTCCATGAGAAAAACACCTTCCACGAGCCGTTCATATCATGTACGACTGAGAAGGTGCTTTGTCCAATCAGTAAGATCTTTCCAAATTTTTTGTTTAACTTTTTTTATTACTTATCTAAAATAGTCCGGGCAATATTCCCATCCAATTCCTCAAATTCCGCCAATGAATTGATGTCATACAGTTCATCCCGTGTCTGCATATCCGAGAGTCCTTCTTTCTGGGTGCCTTTTTCCATAATGAGCTGGAATATGCGCTCATAGGCCTTCGCAGCTACCCTTAAGGACGTAACTGGATAAATCACCATACTAAAGCCCATATCCTGAAATTCCCGGGCGGAGAAATACGGTGTTTTGCCGAACTCCGTCATATTGGCGAGCAGCGGGGCATTAATCTTCTCCGAAAATAGATGAAACTCCTCTTCCGTCTGCAGAGCTTCCGGAAAGATGGTATCTGCACCTGATTCCACATAAAACGCAGCCCGATCGAGTGCTGCATCAATACCTTCAACGGCTTTTGCATCGGTACGCGCCACAACCACCAGAGACGGAGCCACTTCTTTGATCGCCTTGATTTTTTCGGCCAATTCTTCTTTCGCAACGAGTTGTTTTCCATTCAAATGCCCGCACTTTTTCGGGAGCTGCTGATCCTCAATTTGAACGGCCGCTACTTTAGCTTCAACCATTTCGGCTGCAGTCCGGGTGACATTCAAAACCCCGCCGAATCCTGTATCAATATCAACAAGCACCGGAAGATTGACAGCTCGAACCAATTCCTTGGCACGATCCGCCATTTCTGTGGAAGTAACTATACCGAGGTCAGGCAGTCCAAGGCTTGCTGTATAAGCACCACCTGACAGATATAGAGATGAGAAACCGGTTTTTTTGGCAACAAGTGCTGCCATCGCATCATGGGCACCAGGAATTTGCAAAATATCATTTTTCATGATTAGTTCCTTAAACTGATTCGCCAATTCTTCCTGTGTTGATGATTGTTCAACAATCCATACCATTTTCATTGTCCTCCTTTGCTAAGGGCGCTCATATTCATAAATTCCTCCGGGGCAGCGCGAAGAATTCACGCAACCCCACTTTGAGGATCTATTTATTTTGCACCTTTGACAGACAGCTTTCTATCAGACGAATAACGTCATAAATTCATTCACATTCATCGCTGCTAATCTTTGATAATCGAAACTGACTTCTTCTATTTCCTGTAATTGTTTTTTCGAGTATTTTGTTGAAAGATTATTCATGTATTTTTTCCGAATTTGCGGTATTGCTTCCTCGCGTCGAAACCGGTGACCCAATGGGTATTCACAAGCCACATTTTCGGTTGATGTCCCGTCTTTAAAATGCACCTGAACTGCATTGGCGATGGAACGTTTTTCCGGATCAAGGTAATCCTTCGTGTATGTTTCATTTTCCTGCAAAATCATTTTATTTCGCAATTCATCAATATTCGGATCAGCAGCTGCTTCTTCTTCGTAATCCTCTGCTGTTATGCCACCTTTTAAAAGCCCGGTGGCGGTGATGTACTGGATGCAGTGATCCCGGTCTGCCGGATTATGGAGCGGTCCTTTTTTATCAATGATTCTGATGGCGGACTCATGGGTCGTGATCGTGATCTGATCAATTTCATCCAGGCGATTCTTCACTTCGGGGTGCAATTGTACAGCGGCTTCTGCAGCAGTCTGCGCATGGAATTCAGCCGGATAGGATACTTTAAATAAAACATTTTCCATAACGTAACTATCAAGTGGCTGGCTAAGCACGAGCTCCTGCTTGTTAAACAAAACATCCTGGAATCCCCAGCCTGGTACACTCAAAGCCGATGGGTAGCCCATTTCCCCGTTGACAGCCATCATCGCCAGACGAACCGCCCTGCTAGTGGCATCACCCGCAGCCCATGATTTCCGGGATCCGGTGTTCGGTGCATGCCGGTACGTGCGCAGGCTGGCATTATCAATCCAGGCGTTGGATAATGCATTGATTATTTCTTCACGTCCACCACCCAGCATTTCCGTCACCACAGCCGTTGTGGCGACTTTTACATATAATACGTGATCAAGCCCGACAAGATTCAAGCTGTTTTCCAGGGCAAGAATTCCCTGAATTTCATGTGCTTTAATCATCATTTCCAGGATCTCTGCAACCTTCAGCGGAGGGTTCCCCTTACTGAGACGTTCCTGACTGACATAGTCTGCAACAGCCAAAATCCCGCCAAGATTATCGGACGGGTGCCCCCATTCAGCGGCAAGCCATGTATCGTTATAGTCGAGCCAGCGAATCATAGCCCCAATATTAAATGCTCCCTGAACAGGATCCAGTACATAAGACGTCCCGGGTACACGCGTCCCGCTTGGCACATGCGTACCAGGCACAACCGGCCCCATGAGCTTTGTGCATTCGGGATAGTTCAGGGCCAGAATCCCGCATCCCAATGTATCAATCAGCACATAATGGGCAGTTGAAAAAGCTTCCTCGCTCGTAATCTCCTTATTTAACACATAATCGGCAATTTCCTCCAAAATGGCATCTGCCGTCTTTTGTTCTTCCAATTTAACCATCATCAACTTCCTTTCCATCGGTTGGGAGAACCGGATATGGATCTCACTATAAACCGTATAGTCATACCCACTAGCGGATCAACAATCTACAAATACCGCTCGCCGGTATATTTCACCCTCGGCCTGAACAGACGGTTGTTGACATGCTGTTCAATAATGTGTGCACACAACCCTGCCGTTCTGGAACTAAAAAAGATGGGTGTATACAACGGAATTGGAACCCCTAACATCCAATAGACAGGAGCGGCATAGTAATCGAGATTTGGGTACAACCCCTTTTCCTGAGCCATGACCTTTTCCCCGGCTTCACACATATCAAGCAAGAGCGAATCACCTTTCAAGTCACATAGATGCTTGAGGGATTCTTTCATCATCAAAGCTCTCGGATCCATTTTTTTCATATAAACACGGTGCCCAAAACCCATGATTTTTTCTTTGCGCTTCAGTTTATCCCAAAGTATTTTTTCGAATTTATCAACCGAGTTAGCAGCATTCAGCATATACATGACTGCTTCATTGGCACCGCCATGCAAATTCCCTTTTAGCGAGGCAACAGCTCCCGTCAATGCCCCGTACATATCCGAATGTGTGGAAGCAATCACCCTTGATGTGAAAGTTGAATTGGGCATCTCGTGTTCGCTGTATAATAGAAGCGAACGGTCAAAGATTTCCGCCTCCAATTCTGTCGGTTTTTTGCCGGTAATCATGTACAAGAAGTTAGCACTGTAAGGAAGTGCCGGATCCGGATCAATCGGTTCCTCGTTATGCAGAATCCGGTAGCTGTTCACCGTAATGGCCGGGAGCTGCCCTAATATGTCATATGCCCGGGATTTATTCGCCTCAAGCGTCCGGTCATCAAGCCCCTTATCATATCCGGCTGAAGCCGATATGGCTGTCCGTTGTCCGTCCATTGGATTTGTTTCTTTCGGAAGCAATTTCAAAATATCCATGACAGCAGCGGGCACTTCATAATTGACCTTCAATTTTTCTTCAGCGGCCTGCCGCTCAGTATCTGATGGCAATGTCCCCTCCAATAACAGATAAATCAGATCCGCATATGTTTTGCTTGTTGACAAGTCAATCAAATCATAACCTCTAATAATGATCTTTTCCTGTTCCGTATCTAAAAGTGAAATCCCCGTTTCCGACGCAATAACACCTTCAAGTCCCGGAACAAATCTATCTTCCGTTTTCATCGACAACTTCCTCCCATCCGTTTTGAAATCCCTTTCAAAGTAATAAAAAATGCTTTCCGAACTTGGACTGTATTTCATCTATAAGTCCATTATAAAATTGAAATAGCAATCAGAAAAATATATAATTTTAATTATCAGCCATAGTTTTTTTCAATATCAGTGGGATGGATGGAGGATTTTCATGAAGCTTCAGGACTGGGAGATGCTGAATGCCTTATATGTCACAGAGAACATCACGAAAGCGGCAAAACGTCTTTTTCTGTCACAGCCTACATTAACGTCAAGAATTCAGAGCCTTGAGGATTATTACGAGGTCAAACTCATTATCAGAAAGCAGCGGGGGATTACGTTCACACCTGAGGGGGAAGAGCTTGCCCGCCATGCCCGGCAAATGCTGCATGAACAAGTGAGAATTGAGGAAAAACTGAACAACATGAAACAGCAAGTCTCCGGCACGTTAAGGGTAGGTGTTTCCAATTTCTTTGCGCTCAATAAAATGCCCAAATTACTGCGCCTGTTCAAACAACAATTTCCAAATGTCGAGTTTCAGGTTGTGACTGGCTGGAGCAGTGAAATGTACCGTCGCCTCCTGAACCACGATGTTCATATCAGCTTCATCAAAGGCGATTATAATTGGAAGGACAATAAGGAGCTGCTTTATGAAGAAGAAATATGCATTGCGTCCCCATGGGATTTTTCGTGGGACACGCTCCCCGATTTACCCCGCATTGATTATAATACCGATGAAAAAATGCGGCAAATCGCTGACAATTGGTGGTACAGCAACTATAAGCAGCATCCTAATATCAATATACATGTTAATCAGGTGGAAACGTGCAAAGAAATGCTTATCAACGGTCTTGGTTATGCAATATTGGCAAACCTCGTCGTGCGGCCACATCCCGAACTCGTGACCAAGCCGCTGCACCTTCCTTCAGGTGAGACCATCACACGCAAAACCTGGATGTACTACCATGATGATTCGCTGCAGATGAATATTGTCCATGCATTTGTCAATTTTATTCGGGCGCTCGATGTGAAGGCGTTATAGAGTTGGGGGATGAGCGGGAACAACAATTAAGACATGGATCTCGACCACATACCTGAAAAATGCAAGAGATTAAACCCTTGAGTGAGTTGAATGATCATGTTTATACTCGTGATTGCTTTGAGACCTAATCCCACTACCACCAGCGTGAATTGTTTATTATTGTTATTCAGTCATAATTAAAGCTTTTTATATTTTTCCTGTGATTCCTTATACCAGTCTCTTCCCTTCGAATCATTAATCACCATACAAGGGAAATCTTCAATTTGTATTTTTCGTATTGCTTCCGTGCCCAAATCTTGATATGCCACTGACTCTACCGATTTTATTTTCTTCGCCAACAGTGCACCAGATCCGCCTATAGCTGCACAATAAACGGCATTATTGTTAGCAATTGAATCAATGACTTCTTGACCCCTATAACCTTTACCGATCATTCCCTTTAATCCTCGCTCGAGCAAAGTGGCTGTAAATTTGTCCATTCTGCTGCTGGTCGTTGGTCCTGCCGAGCCAATAACTTCTCCAGGCTTTGCAGGCGTTGGCCCTACATAATAGATAACTTGATTTTTCAATTCAAAAGGAAGTTCTTCTCCTATTTCTATTTGTTCTGCCATTCGTTTATGTGCTGCATCTCTGGCAGTATACATGGTACCAGACAGCAAGATCTGATCCCCTGCTTTCAATGATTTAACAGTTGCTTCATCGAGAAACGGGACATTTATTTTTATTTGAGCCATGTAATTCCTCCAAAAACCTAGTTTTTTTAAAGTATGACATGCTTATGCCGGCTCGCATGGCAATTTAAATTGACAGCAACCGGGAGTGCAGCTATGTGACATGGGGAAATTTCTATCTTTATGTCAAGTGCCGTAGTACTTCCTCCCATTCCCTGTGGTCCAATACCTAATTTATTAATGTCTTGCGTTAATGTTTCTTCAAAAGCAGCAATATCCTGATTGGCGTGTCTTTCCCCAACTGGCCTAAAAAGTGATTTCTTGGCCAAGTAAGCACAAGATTCAAAGTTGCCGCCTATTCCTATCCCTACTACTAGTGGCGGACATGCATTGGGTCCTGCTTCCTGGACCGTATCCAAAATGAACTTTTTCACGCCTTCAACTCCATCACTGGGTGTAAGCATCTTAAGAGCACTCATGTTTTCTGCACCACCACCTTTTGCAGTCATGTGAATCTCAAGATGATCACCGGGCGTAATTTCAGTATGAATAACAGAAGGTGTATTATCCCCCGTATTTTTTCGGTTAATGGGATCATCCACGATTGAATAACGCAGGTAACCATCCTCGTATCCTATCCGCACGCCTTCATTAATTGCGTCATACAGGCTGCCGCCGGTGATATGACATTCTTGCCCCAGTTTTACAATAAAAACGGAGACGCCTGTATCCTGACACATTGGAACTCGATTCTGAGTGGCAATATTAGCATTGTCTATCAATTGATTCAGTACGTCTTTACCGGCCTCGGAAGATTCAGTTTGAACCGCCTTCTGGAATGCTTTTACAACATCTTCTCCCAAGTCATAATTTGCCTCCTCACACAGTCGTGCCACATTCTGAACAATATGCTTGTAATGAATCTCTTTCACTTGAACCACCCTCCTGTATTATTCAGTATTGGGGTTTATTTTTTTCCAGAACGTTCGCTAATAACTTATTTTCTTTTTTTGGTGCATAGTCTTTTTTATAAATCATAAATGTCCGTTTAAACGTAATGACGATTTCGCTCCTTTGGTTATAGCCGCTTGTTTTGACATTCACAATACCGACGTTGGGACGGGATTTGGATTCCCGCTTCCCAAGCACTTCTGAAAAGGAATAAATGGTATCCCCCTCGAATACCGGGTTTGGCAGGCGTACTTCATCCCACCCAAGATTGGCCATGGCATTCTGGGAAAGATCTGTAACGGACTGACCTGTAACTAAAGCAATTGTAAACGTTGAATCCACCAATGGCTCTCCAAACTCAGTCTGTTCAGAATAATAACTATCAAAATGAACCGGATTCGTATTTTGTGTCATTAACGTCATGTAGATATTATCTGTTTTTGTCACCGTTCGTCCCAGCGGGTGTGAATAAATATCCCCATTCTCAAAGTCCTCATAAAATCGCCCATTCCAGCCTTTTTTAACACTCATTAAATGTTCCTCCTCACTTTAAACGATTACTATTTAACCTTTCCGGAATACATGCCAATTTCATCTAAAATATGATCAGTATGCTCACCAAGGGCAGGAACCGGTTTCATGATTGACTCTACACCATTCATCGTAACAGGAGGTATAAGAGCAGAAATTGCCCCTTCAGGTGTTTGTACCTGTTCCCATCTCTTGCGTGCAGTCAATTGTGGGTGCTCAAAAAAATCCCTCATATTATTCAGACGCGCGTTGGCGATTTTTGCTTTCTCCACTCTTTCGATAACATCCTCAGAAGTCAATTCTTTGAAACGATCTTCAATTAGTGTTTTTAATTCTTCCCGATTGGCAGACCGCTTTGAATTATTTTCAAATCTTGGATCTCCAGCAAGCTCTGAATTTTCCAGTACAAATTCACAAAAATGATTCCATTCACGTTCATTTTGCAGCCCGATAAACACCGTTTTGTCATCACCGCATTTGAATGGGCCATATGGATAGATGGTTGAATGACTTGCGCCGGTACGTTTAGGTTCTGTTCCGCCGTATACTGCATAATAGGCTGGATATCCCATCCATTCTCCAAGCGCCTCTAACATGGATACTTCTATAATTGTACCTTTTCCTGTCTTCGTACGATTCAGCAAGGCTGTTAAAATACCGGTGTAGGTATACATGCCGGCAGCTATATCGGCAATGGAGATTCCAGCTTTGGACGGTGTCTCTTCACTGCCAGTTATGGAAACAAGGCCCGCTTCACACTGTACTAACAGATCATAGGCCTTCTTTTCTTTATAAGGACCATTCTTGCCATATCCGGATAAGCTGCAAACAATCAGCTCCTGATGTTTTTTGGTTAGTTCCTCCGGGTCAAATCCTATCCGCTCCAAAGCACCCGGGGCAAGGTTCTGTACGAGTACATCAGCTTTTTCAAGCAATCGGCTAAGTGCTTCTTTACCTTGGTCAGATTTCAAGTCGATCTCAACAGACTCTTTCGAACGGTTGCACCAGACAAAATGACTCGACATTCCATTAACAGCCGTATCATAATTTCGAGCAAAATCGCCTACTCCGGGTCTTTCCACCTTTATAACACGTGCACCCAAATCAGCCAATTGCCGGGTAGCAAACGGAACAGCAATTGCTTGTTCCAGGGCAATAACAGTTACTCCTTCCAAAGGTAACATACGATTCCTCCTATAATTTAAGTCTATAGTATAACCTTCATAAGAAAGCGCTTAGAAAATTATTGAAATTTTATTGGATATTGTGATATTGGATACAATTTATTTTAGTATACTCCCCTTTGTTTGTAAACCCAATTTTAAAATTTTTTCGACATTTATTTATATACTGTCTTTTTATTTCTTTAAAATAAAATCAGACCCTCAAAGGATTACCAATAAAGGATCTGATTGCTACTATACATTTATTTTATTTAAAGTCTTTATTTTCCAAAGAATTGAGCAATTCCTCGCCAGTTCTGCTAATATGATAAGTCAAATATTCAACAGCTTTTTCTTCATCTTCATTTAAAATAGCGTTTAGTATATCTTCATGTTCTTTATTGGATTTTTGAATTTGACCGGGAATAATTTGAGGAGTATCCTGAGCAAATCCGCGTGAAATAGTTCCAATAAATCCAAGAAGCCGGGGACTTTGACAGCGGCTGGAAAGCAACTGATGAAACTTTGCGTTCCACTCCACATATTCTTCCCCACTTTCATTCTCTATCATAGATTGATGATATGTTTTCAATGCCTCAAAATCATCTTTAGAAAAGTTTTTTATACTCTTTTTTAGGGCTAGCGGTTCCAAAACTGATCGCAGTTCGTAAATTTCCTGAATATCCTGTTTTTTGATTGGACGGACTACAGCTCCCCTGTGAGGTTCCATTTTAACTAACCCTTCTGTCTCAAGTGTTCTCAGAGCTTCCCTAATGGGCATCCGGCTGACACCGGTTAACTCAGCCAGTTCTGTTTGTACTAACCTCTCACCCGGTTCAAAATCACCTTTCAAGATTGCACTTCTCAGAACACTACACACCTGATTGTGAAGCATTTCACGGTTACCAATTCTTAAATCTACTTTCTCAGACATAGTTCAGTCTCCATTTCATTATAAGTGGATATTGTATACTAAATTATATCGTATGCCAGAGTTAAATTGAAGTCTTATTTTACAAAGACTTATATGTTTTAAAATTTTCCGAACCAAATTAATCTCAGGTTACTTTGCTTAAACTTAGAAGATTTCTCACAGTTCCAAGCTGCTCTAGATTCAAAACCATTGTCGATAATCTCTCCCTGTCACTCTCAGACCATGTTTTTCCCAGACGCCTAAATTTCTGTAATAATTCATGCTTTGAAACAGCATTTTCCGGATCTCCCTTTGGATAATCTGTTTCTTTTCTAATGGTCTCTCCGGTTTTCAAGTACACTTCTACGATTGCTCCCCACTTCGACGGGTATCGGGCATCGATTTCCTCATCAGCAATCACATCCACACGGCTCATTAATTTTCGAACATCTTCATCCCACAAGGTATTTTCATTAAAGATCTCCAGATTGCCCTGCCCCTTCAGTAAAGCAAGTGCTGTACAAAATTGCAAACTGAATTTTGACTCATATTGAGTGACAGGCTTTTTATTATCTGTAATATTTATAGCGACTTGATAAGTTTTCACCATAATTCGGTCAATGTCTTCTAACTTGATATCTCTTTCATTTGCCAATTCAATCATCAGGTCAATGGAATGATGCGTGTGCCGGCAGGAAGCGTGAATTTTGAAAGAATTTTCCAGTATCTTGTACTCATCTCCCAGATTATCTGTGATTTTGGATACATTATAACCCTCACTCATGGCTTCAAAAAAACCGCGTTTTCCTTCCAGAATTTTTTGGGCACTAGTAAAATCCTTTTCAGCCAATAATGCACTAATCAGTCCATTCATCGCTGCTTTCCCTGGGTGCAATTGTTTTGACATGGCTCCATCTTCAATAAACTCCCAGAGACCCGCAGCCTGGGTCCCGGCATTTCCCAGCGTATGAACAATTTGTTCTTTACTTAATTCCAGAAGCTTTGCCACCGCAGCAGCAGATCCAAATGTACCGCATGTAGCAGTATTGTGCCAATAATAGTAATGTGATGATGATACCGCTTCGCCGATTCGGTAACTAACTTCATAACCCACCACCACTGCATTAATTAAGTCTTTACCGGATAGATTTTTCCATTCAGCAACAGCTAAAGCTGCCGGAATCACGACTGTTGCCGCATGAATAATCGATTCTTTATGAATATCATCCTGTTCGACAATATGACTTGATGCACCATTCAGTAAGGCTGACTGATACACTGAGGAACGTCCGCCAGTAATTAGGGATGCCTGTGACTTGCCACCCATTTCCCTGACTAATTCATCAATTTTCTGAATTGGTTCCTTCTTTGACCCTGCAATGGCAGATCCAAAATAATCCAACATGCATAGCTTCGTAAATTCTACGACGTCTTCCGGCAAATCGTCATAATTTGTATTGATGATATAGTTAGCTAGCTTTTCACTTAAATTCATTAAAAGTCTCCTTTAAATGGTTAAAATGATCTAGGTAGGCCTAAAACATGCTGTCCTATATAAGTTGTTACCAAATTATTTGTAACAGGGGCAACAATGTATAAACGAGCCTCTCTGAATTTACGTTCTATGTTATATTCTGTAGCAAATCCGTATCCCCCAAATGTGGTCATCGTGGCATTGGCAGCCTTCCAGGTTGATTCTGTTGAAAGGTACTTAGCCATGTTCGCTTCAGCACCACAATCTTCAGCTGCATCAAACAAATTTGCCGCTCTATCCCTCATCAATGCTGCCGCCTCAATATCCATATAAGATTGCGAGATAGGAAATTGAACACCCTGATTCTGGCCGATTGGACGGCTGAATACTTCGCGTTCATTGGCATATTGAACGGCTTTATCGATAAAGTACTTTCCGTCCCCTATGCTTTCTGAAGCAATTAAAATTCGTTCTGCATTCATGCCGCTAAGAACCTGTTTAAAACCCTTGCCTTCCATACCAATTAAATTTTCTGCGGGAATTTCCGCATTATCAAAAAATACTTCTGTGGTCGCATGGTTAATCATTGTATCAATCGGCCGGATTGTAATATTATTTTTCTGATCTTTCATATCCAAAATAAATAAACTCAGCCCATCTGTTTTCTTCACTACCTGGTCCTTTGGTGTTGTACGTGCTAATAGAAGCATTAAATCCGAGTACTGTGTACGTGATATCCAGATTTTTTGACCATTAATAATGTATTTATCGCCTTCTCTTACTGCTGTTGTTTCTATGCTGGTCGTGTCACTTCCAGCTGTAGGCTCCGTAATACCAAAAGCCTGCAACCGCAATTCACCGCTAGCTATTTTTGGAAGATACCGCTGTTTTTGCTCCTCGCTCCCGTGTCTCAATATCGCTCCCATTGTATACATCTGTGCGTGTCCTGCACCGGCATTTCCCCCAGAGCGGTTTATTTCTTCCAATATGACGCTTGCTTCATACATTCCAAGGCCTGAGCCGCCATATTCTTCCGGGATAAGGACAGATAGCCATCCCTCTTTTGTCAATGTTTGAATAAATTCTTCCGGATAAGCTTTCTTTTCATCGGTCTCCCTCCAATAAGATTCAGGAAACTTTGAACAAAGTAAACGTACACTTTGACGGATCATATCAATTTCTTCAGCAGTGCTTACAGTCATATGAAAATCCCCCTTAAATATTTTTTCTACAAATCAACAGTAGCTACCTCCAAATTCATAAAAATAGCGCTTACATCATTATTTAAATAATGATTTCAAATCATCCTATTCAAAACATTTAGGATATTGAATATTGTATCCAGTATTACTATAAGTTTATTTTATATTTTATAAAAAGTCAATATTTTTCAACATTTACGCTAATGATACAATAAAGTCGAAAAAACACTTACTGGAACTATACGTTTTAGATATTTATCATGGATAGATATCTTTGGTTAAACGAAAAAGAAATGAGGTAAAATCCTTCACTTCTTTTTCGTTTTTGTTCCTTATTATATATGTTCTCTTTGTTTTTCTGGTCATCAGAGTAAAACTTTTACATAATTGGTTGGTGATTTTTAAAATTACTATAATCATGAAAAATTAAGAGAAGATTAATTTCCATATGGTCAAAAACCCAGACCAGTAGAGAAATTATTTCTATCCCAGCTTCTAATCCTTAATCTCCAGACCGGACATTTCTTCAATCAGCTTTGCATATACGGAATGATCCGCTCCTTTCTCACTTTTCGACTGGGCATATTGCCATAACTGATAAACTGTATCCGAGACAAAGGCTGGCATCTTCTCATTTCTAATGATATCCGTAGCAATCGTTAAATCTTTACACATTAAATCCATTGCAAAGCCTACGTCAAACTTTCTCGTCAATACATGCTGCGGAAATTTATTCTCGCTTGAATTGTTTCTTCCGGTACTATGATTGATCACCTCAAGCATTTTACTTGGACTGAGTCCTTTTTTAATACCAATGGAAAGTGCTTCTGCGGTAATGGCAAAGGTTGTTGCGGAAACCAGATTATTCAAAACCTTTATGGTATGTCCGGCTCCTAATTCTCCAACATGGGTTATATTTGATCCAATATCATTGAGCAGAGGCAAAACTTCTGAAAAGGTTTTCTCATCTCCGCCTGCCATGACGGCTAACTCTCCTTCTTCAGCCCTTTTCAAACCACCGCTTACGGGGGCATCCAGCATCCTGATCCCCCGCTGATCTAATGATTCACCGACTTCTGTTGTGACGTCTGGCACAGAACTTGTAATATCAATTAACACATTGCCGGGTTCCATTCCGGTAATCAGCCCTTCTTTCTCCAGAACAACACTTTTGACTACATCAGCATTTGGCAAGACCGTCATGACATAATAGCAGCTCCTAGCGAGATCAGGTAGTGAATCTGTTGTCTTTGCGCCTAATGTTCTAAAATCCTCTAAAAGATCGGAGTTAACATCGTAAACACATAGTTGATGTCCCCGCTCCATTAGCCGTTTGGCAATTCTGCCCCCCATATTTCCTAAACCAATCAAACCGATATTCATGTTAGTTACACTCCTTAAATAGCTGTCTTATTCATCCTCTTCCGCAAAGACTTGCTGAGCTGTTTTAAAACTGTCCAAAGCTGCCGGAACGCCACAATAAATTGCGGTCTGCAGGAAAATTTCTTTAATTTCTTCTTTTGTAACCCCATTCCTTAGTGCCCCTCGCAAATGAAGTTTTAGCTCATTCGGACGATTCAGAGCCGTTAACATGGCAAGATTAATAATACTTCGTGTCTTTTTCGGCAGCCCTTCTCTTGTCCAGATTTCACCCCAACAGTATTCGGTAACTAACTCTTGCATAGGTTTTATAAAATCATCCGCATTCGCAATCGATTTGTCAACATACGCTGCTCCCAAAACCTCTCTTCGAACCTTAAGACCCGCATCAAATTTTTTCTGATCCATTATAATTCCCCTCTCTAAAAAAATTAATGATTAAATGATTATTAATAAAAGTGACCTACCTCGCTTAAATTTTTGCTGGAGGCACTTTATTATCTATCTATTCAGCAACGGAATGAAGGAGCTTCATTAAATCCGACTTTGCTTCAAATCCAACTCCAGGTACATCAGGCATACGAACGTACCCTGATTCGACAGGAACATCATCAGCAAAGCCACCAAACGGTTCAAAAACACCAGGGTAAGATTCATTACCGCCCAATCCCAACCCAGCCGCAATATTCAGAGACATTTGATGACCACCATGAGGAATACAGCGACGAGATGACCACCCATATTTCTTCAACATATCCAGAATACGTATATACTCAACTAGTCCGTAACTTAAGGCGCAGTCGAACTGAAGATAGTCACGGTCCTGCCGCATTCCGCCGTAACGAATCAAATTTCGTGCATCTTGCATTGAGAAAAGGTTCTCTCCAGTAGCCATCGCGTTTTTATAATGTTTCGTCAATTCTGCTTGAAGTTCATAATCAAGCGGGTCGCCAGCTTCTTCATACCAAAATAAGTTATAAGGTTCCAATTTTTCAGCATATTGAATGGCTGTTTCCAAATCAAACCGTCCATTGGCATCGACCGCAAGTGAACGTCCATTTGGCACGATTTCCAGTACCGCTTCGATTCGGTGAAGGTCTTCTTCCAGGGAGTTCCCTATTTTCATTTTCACGACAGAATATCCATCATTGAGATAGCCGCGCATTTCATCTTGAAGCTCAGCAAGTCCTTTCCCCGGTTGATAATAGCCTCCGGCAGCGTAAACGAATACCTTATGATCAGGTTTTCCGTCGCCATATCGATCGGAAAGCAATTGATACAAAGGCTTGTCTTCAATTTTTGCGACAGCATCCCATACGGCCATATCAAGTGTACCGACGGCTACCGACCGCTCTCCATGTCCTCCAGGTTTTTCGTCTGTCATTAAAATATCCCAAATTTTATATGGATCAAGGTTTGAACCCTCGTCATTTACGTATTCTTTTGAATCAGCTTCAACCAGTCGGGGAATAAAACGATCATGCAATAAACCACTGGGTGCATAACGGCCATTGGAATTAAAACCGTAACCGACTACCCGTTTTCCGTTCTTTTCTACATCCGTAATAATAGCCACAACCGAAGCCGTCATTCTGCTGAAATCGATATAGGCATTGCTGATACTTGATTTGATCGGAACCACTTTTTCTTTAATATCTACTATTTTCATATAATCAATCCTTTCCTATACAGAAGCTTTGTTCCAAAAGTTAAAAGGTTAATAAGGGGAACAAATTCAATTGAAGTTTTATTGTTGCAAGTCAATCATTTCACTCGAGCCTAATACTTGTTGCAAAACATCAATCATATCATCGTAGTTTTCCAAAACGTAAACTCCAGCTTCTTTTAACTTCTGCATCTTTATGGAAGGACGGCCAAAATCACCTGATATCATTGTACCTGCATGACCAAATACTGTCCCTTCTGGCATCGATTCTGTAAAGTGGCCAGCAACGTATGAAATAATCGGCTTGGTAACCCCTCCATTTTTGATAAATTCTGCTGCATCTTCTTCAAAAGATGTACCAGGTTCTGAAAAAGTGACAATGGCCTTTGTATCTTCATCATGCTCAAATAAATGAAGCAAATCTTTGATGTTGGTCCCTATTAAACTATCTCCTCCAATACCGATCGTCATTGAAACACCATACCCTGCCCGTTTGATCATCCATGAAGTCTCGTTTGCCATTCCCCCGCTTCTGGAAATGACACCCACGTTACCTGGTACAAAGGAACGTTCGGGATAGTCTCCTCCGATTGAGCCTAACTTGATTTGATCACCAGGATTCACGACTCCGGCTGTATTCGGGCCAATAATGTAAACCCCCTGTTTTTTCGCAACGGCAAGCATTTTAATAACATCTAATTGCGGGACATTTTCCGTGGTTATCACAAGAATCTTAATTCCGTTATGGATTGCCTCAAGTACTGCATCAAATACAAAGGGAGGCGGTACGACAATCAGACTAGTGTTCACTTGATGCTTCTTAACTGCTTCTTTTACAGTGTCATAAACGGGAACACTGTATACGCTCTGTCCTTTTTTGCCGGGCGTTACACCGGCCAGAATTTCAGTCCCGTAGTTAATTGTGTGTTCTACAATCATTGCCGCTTCCCGTCCGGTAATTCCCTGAACAACAATTCTTGAATGTTTTCCGATTAAGATTGCCATCCGTATACCTCCTCCATGCGCTTAACCATCTTTAAGGCAGCTTGCTCAATCGTAATTTCCTCACCATAATATGTTACATTGGCATCCTCGAAGATTTTTCTTCCTTTCTCATCATTTACACCTGCTTCCCTTACAACCACCGGAAATGTTACGGGATCAATTTTCAACTCATTCAATGCTTTGATAATCCCCGCAGCCATTACATCAATCTGTGTGTTGTTTGAAATGTTATGAGCCACGTAAAGTCCTTTGACTTCCTCTTTCGACAATATCCCTTTGGTTAATCCGTACACTTTTTCAACAGGTGGATTACCTCCAGTTTCCGTATAGTTTGCCGGTTTTCCTCCATGTCGAGTTAAGGCGTCAAAACTTACAAGACTTCCTCCACCTCCTCCACACATAAAACCGATATCCCCGCCTTCTATTTCGGTATAGCGTGCAGTACCGCGATAATCCGCATCATTGACTTCAATCATTTGTTTTTCCAATTCTGTTAATGGCCGCCATGATCTTTCACTGCCAACTTCAACCATTCCTGCTAACTCCGATTGACGATAAAGGGCCGTATCGTCTACTCCCATAACTGAATCAGCAACAACAATGTTTCCATCTTTCGTCAGGGCTAAGGGATTAACCTCAAGAATAAAACAATCGTATTTCCAGAAGATATCGTAAAGCTTGGAAAGCACTTCTGTAACACGAACAAGCACTTTCCCTGTTACCCCCAGTGAACTCCATAATTCCTTAATCTGAAACGGGTGAATCCCATCAAACGGATCTACATGAAGGGTGGCAATTTTTTCTGGGTGGTCTTTAGCTAAATCTTCAATATCCATACCTCCATATGTCGTTACCATAATGACAGGTTTTTGCTCTTGGCTGTCTATACTGATGGATACATACCATTCTTCCTTGATGTTTAGTTTTTCTTCAACCAGTACTTGGTTTACCGGGAAATTATGAACAGTCATTTTTAAAAGTTCCTCGGTTTGTTGTTCAGCTTCCTCAGCTGTTTCCGGAAATTTAACTGCGCCAGCTTTTCCCCGTTTTCCAACGGGAACGAGAGCCTTTAACACGATGTTTTTATTAAATATGATGTTTCGGGCTTCATAGCCCCTTTCGACGACCCAGTTATCCGGGGTATTCACGCCATTTTTACGAATTAATTTTTTACTGAAATGTTCCAATATCTTACCCATGTTTTATCCTCCAATTTTCATTTGTTTCTAAAATGAAACGAGACCAACCCATCTCCACCAGGTCAGAGCTATAAAAATGGTTAATCCCATCATTAGCAATGTCATATAAATGCCAGGTATCAAATAATCACGTTGCGATATTTGTCCCGAACTATGAACAATCATGTTAGTCATGCTTTCAACGACGAGGATATAACCGTGTAAACAAGTCAGGGCTGCTGTATAACTTATGAGTATCGGATTACCCCCCGCTTCGACGGAAAGACCAATATAAATTGGTATTAATGTAACAACCGCAGTTGAGACATTGGAAATCAACAAGTGGATTATCTGGGTTGCAATCAGTACAAAAATCAATGCCAATATTGGTTCTTGCATTAAATATAAAATCCAGGAAGCTTCACCAAGCAACTCACCGATTTGTTCGGCAGCACCGGATTCATTCAGAGCATATCCCATGGAAAGTGTTGCTCCCAGTAATAACACAGTATTGAAGTTAATCTGCACAACATTTGTCCAATCGGCACAACCAATTCCGGGAAACGTCATCAGAAATACACCAATCAAAGCAGGGACACTGGGGTGCAGTCCGTGAAGCGGTTCGGACATCCACATCACAACTGTCAATGACAGAATGATCAAGCACCTTATTTCTTTCTTATCCAACGGGCCGAATTCTTTTACTTTTTGCTGTATTTCCAATTTCAAATGTGGAAAGGAATCATCTTTTTCTTTCAATGGAAAACATTTCAACAATACAAACCAGCTTCCCGGAATCAGTGCCAACCACAGTGGCAATGAATAAATGAACCATTCAAAATAGGTGATGTTAACATTGCGTATTTGATTAAGTATATCCACTGCCAAAATGTTTCCAATTGCTGCTGTCATCACAGCAGTACCGCTTATCGTACATCCGAAAGCGACTGCAAGTAAAATCATTTTTCGCAAAGGACTGTCCCGTTTAGCCCCAACTGTGTCAAGTACATTCAACGCCACCGGCAGCAGTAAACTTGTGCGGACGGCAGTGGCAGGAATAAAAAATGCTTGCACTTGTGGAATCACCAAGATACTTCCAAGTAGCCCTTTGGCATTGCCACCCCACCTGGACAATATAAGATAGGTAATGCGTTGTGCCAGCCTCGTTTCATTTACTGCTTTGGCAAGCATCATTCCACCGATAATCAAAAAAACGGCAGGTGAAGCAAATCCGCTAAAAACAACTTCGACAGAGACGGGATGAAGCAATAGCATTAACAGAAGGACTAAAATAGCCGTTAAACCAATCGGTATCGTTTCAGTTACCCAGAGTACAAGACAGCTGGTAACAATCGCTATTATCTTTCTTGATGCCAGATCAAAAGAATCCGGTAATCCAAAATACACCAATGAAAAAGCGATGACTCCCGCCAAAATCCCTATTAACTGATTTTTTTGCCCTAAGGAGCTATTTTGGTTTAAAAGATAGGTATCTTTTTCCTCTGTGTACTTGGCTTTTCTCTGAGAAACATTACTCATATTCAGCCCTCTCCAATGAAACAACATTCACTCCTCGCAAAAGAACAAAATCAGTTGTAAGACCCTCATTGGTTAAAATGAAAATGCGAGGAATGATTATCTGATAAACTATGATGTTATTAGTTTAAATCCACCATTTCTTTGGCCTTTTTATATACTGGATAATCAACAAGTTTGCCATTGACAGAAATGGAAGCTAAACCCTGAAGCTCGGCCTTTTCAAACTCCTCAACTATTTGTTCGGCCTCTCGTAACGCTTCTTCTTGGGGCGTGAACACCTTGTGGATGTGTTCGATTTGTTTGGGATGAATGATCAGTTTTCCGCCGAACCCAATCCTTTTAGCCAATATTGCTTCATCACCTAATCCTTCCAGATTGTCCAAATCAAAATAAACAGTATCGATAGGCTTGCTTATTTCAGCCGATCTTGAAGCAATCACAATTCTCGAACGAGCATAAAGAAGTTCATGTCCGCTTGCGGTCAATTCACAACCAATATCCAATGAAAAGTCGATGGAGCCGAAAGCAAGGTTGGATACGAAAGGGTGTGAATTTGCAATCTCATATGCAAACTGGATTCCTTTTGCAGTTTCCAATAGCGGAATGACATTAAAGTCTATTTCTTTCTCATTCAGCTCCATTTTTTTTAAAATGTTATAGGCCTCCTCGCAAACCCAACGAACATCTTCTTCACTTTCAGACTTCGGAATAATGACACCATTTGCTCCATATTCAACTGAAGCGACCAAGTCCTTTCTCCAGTATGAAGTGGATATATCGTTGATTCTTACATAGATTGATTTTTCATCCGTAAATGCTTTCAAAGATTCTTTGACAAGTTCTCTACCACTATCTTTTTCCGAATAAGCCAGCGCGTCTTCAAGATCCAGAATAATACTGTCAGCATCAGAACCCACGGCCTTACTTATCATGGATCTCTTTTTGGCAGGTACAAATAAATAAGAACGTCTATTATTCATGTACAAATATCCCCTTTCTAGACTCTACTAATCATTCAACAATCAACAGTGAAATTTGCGGGAACACGATGATGAGGATCAATACAATAACAAATATTGCAAAGAAAGGTACGACACCCCGTATAACTTGTTCGACCCTTTCTTTGGCAATACCACTGACGACAAATAGATTTAAGCCGACGGGCGGAGTGATCATACCAAGTTCCATATTTACAACCATAATAATGGCAAAATGAAACACATTAATATCCATTGTTTGTAAAATTGGCAGGAAAATCGGCAGTGTTATCAAAATAATCGCCGTTGGCTCCAGGAACATACCAAGGATGAAAAACAGGATACTTACAATGAGCAAGAACGTCCACTTGTTGAATCCACTGTCAATCACCCATTGTGCAAATGCTTGCGGGACTTGCTCAGTGGTTAAAAACATACCAAAAACAAGCGCAGCTGCAATAACCAGGAAAATCATTGATGTCGTATTGATCGATTGTTTCGTTATATTTATAAAATTTTTCCAGTTCATTCCACGATAAACAAGAACTGAAATGATTATCGCATATAATACAGCCACAAATGAGGCTTCGGTAGGAGTGACAATGCCTGTATAAATACTTCCAAGTATCAAAATCGGCATTATAAGTCCCCAAATTGCCTTTATAGATGGCTTCCATCTCTTGGACATGGGCACTTTTTCCAAGCCACCATAATTTTTTCGATTGGCAACAATCACTGCGGCAATTATCAACACTCCACCCAACAAAAGGGCAGGAAAAATACCCGCAGAGAATAGTTTTCCTGTCGATATCTCAGCAACTGATCCGTAAAGAATCAAAGGGATGGATGGTGGCATTAAAATTCCCAAAGTACCTGCTGTAGCAATAAGACCCATCGAGTATTTTTTTTCATAGCCCGCTTGCACCATCATTGGAATCATAATCGCCCCAATGGCTGCAGCAGTGGCCGGGCTCGATCCGGAAATCGCCGCGAAAATCATACAGGTGATGATTGTCACGACAGACAATCCGCCTTTCGTATGCCCGATCCACGCACGAATACATTCAATCAAGTATTTGGAGATACCGCCCTGCGCCATCAATAATCCTGCAAACACAAATCCGGGGATGGCCATTAGGGTAGTACTGTTAACACCTGTGAACATTTTCTGGATGACAGTATCCAATGAAAAGCCGACCATCCATAAGGCGATAATACTGGAAACTCCCAAACTGATTGCGATTGGAACCCGCAGAAAAGCCAATACGAATAATAAAGCGATTAATATTATTGTTGCCATTCCGTATTGCCCTCCTTATGTATATCTTCTTTTTTAACAAAAAAACGAAAGGCTTTTTCAACGAAACGTGTAAATAAAAGGGTACCACCTATTGGCATAATCAAATAGTTGATCCAAATAGGAAATTCAGCATCAAGTGTGGTGATTTCCTGTTGATATGCTGTTATAACCATTTCAATTCCTGTCCATATAAAAAAGATACTGAAAGCGATTCCAATAATGAGCGTAATAAATTCCGAGATCTTTTTCATAGCAGGATTAAACCGATCATAAAGGATATCTATTGTAATATGCTTATCATCCCGTAAAGCAGTTGAAAAGCCGATAAAAATTGCCCACACAAGCATCATGGTAAAAAATTCTGTAGCCCAGGACTGTGAACTATTCATCACGTAACGCATAAAAACGGCGTATAAGCTGATAGTAATCCCTGCCAGAAATAAAATTATAGAAATGACATTTTCAATCTTACCTAGTAATTTCATTAAGAGCCCCTTTCTTTTCTACAGATTCCATTTTACGTACTAGTAGTTGGCTTATAACCACTTTTTACATCAGATTAAAAACCACTCCCTACTCCTTGTATTTTGGATACAGATATTTTGGATACGATATAAAAATATAATAATACAATTCAATAATTATGACAAGTCAAAATAAATTAAAATATATTAATTTATTAATAATTCTTTACATTGATTATGAACTATGGTAATTTAATGATTAATCATTGTATCCAACATTCAAAATCCAAAAAAGAGGGTGATAGCAGAAAAAATGAAAGCCCTTTCAAAATTATTACAACCTACATCTCTACAGGGGGTGATAATTGATGGTGATGAATCGGTTCTTGTTTGTTTGATTATTATTTTCAAAACCAATACTTAGGGGGTAATAAGTTCATGAAAAAGAAATTGTTTAGTTTAATGATTTTGATACTTGTATTAGTTTTAACTGCATGTGGTGGTGACGAAAATGCTTCGGGAGAAAGTGATGATAGCGGAGGCAATGAAATTCAGGAAAAGACAATTAAATTCTCCCACGTAGTAGCAGAGAATACGCCGAAGCATCAAGGTGCTTTAGCCATGAAAGAGTATATTGAGGAAGAGTCTGACGGTAAAATTACGGTAGAAATCTATCCAAACAGCTCACTTTTTGGCGATCAGGATGAATATCAAAACTTAGTTTCAAACAATGTACAATTTATCGCACCTGACATATCAAAATTTGTTGGAAATAATCCACAATTTAACGTTCCTTCTTTGCCCTTCGCATTTGATAACGATGCTGCAGCTCTCGCATTCTGGGATGGGGATAAAGGGCAGGAAATTATGTCCAGCCTGACTGACGATGGAGTCCTTGGTCTTTACGTTTGGCCAAATGGCGGGAAGCATCTTACAAACAATGAACGACCAATTGAATCACCAGATGATTTAGAAGGATTGAAGTTCCGTACACAGGGAGGGCAGGTGCTTGAAGCCATTTATTCCGAGATGGGAGCCGGCTCTGAATCAATTCCATTTGGCGAATTGTATACCGCCCTTGACCAAGGTGTTGTAGAGGGACAGGAAAATACGTTCAGCAATATTGAATCAAAAAAATTTGACGAGGTTCAGAAGTATATGACTGTGATGAACCATACACGCGTCGATTATGGGCTTTTCACAAACACAGAGTTCTGGGACAGTTTAAACGAACCAACAAAAGAGATTGTGGAGGCAGGTGTTGAAGAAGGAACCGAAGTTGCTCGTGAAAAGGCCAAAGCGTTGAATGATGAAGGATACGAAATCATCAAAGAACGTGGAAACGTGGAAATTACCGAATTATCTCCTGAACAAGTTCAGGACTTTCGTGATGCTCTTCAACCAGTTTGGAACGAGTATGAAGATGAAATCGGTTCTGATGTATATGAAGCAGTTCGTGCTGCAAACGATGAATATGGAAATTCTACAGAATAATCTTTTGTGTCATACTCGATCATTTAACAGAACATTAATATTGTATTGCACATCTGTTGGTCCATAATCAATAAACAGTCTTGCCCGGAACATCACTATAAATGGCAGCTGCCCCACTCATATAAAAGCAGTTGCCATTTATCACTTTTTTAAAAAGAGGATTAAAGAGAAAGTAGTATACTTTCAACTATCCTTTTTATCCCCTGCATAAAGCAGTTATTTCTTCAATACTTTCTACATCTTCAAATCTTTCTATTTTACGAATTACTTTCTTGCCCTGTTCATCTCCTATTATTGGTTTAGTGAGGGCAATAAATTTATCAATAAGTGACGCGCGAGACATTGGATTTTCAATACTTCCCGTAGCATGTTCTATTGTTACTTTATGTTCTGTTCCATTGTTTAAAATTACTTTTGCAATGGCTTTATCCTCATTTATATCATCGTTGATACTTGGCTTTATCTTCGAACGAAATGCAACAATATTAGGATCCATAACTTTTTCATCATCATATTGGGCTTGACCGGCAGCTTTTTCCAAGAAGCCAACTGCAGCCGAGTGATAAATACTAAATTTTCCTTCAAGCCCTGTTCGAGGCTCCTTTTTTCCCGTTAATTCTAGGACGGATGGGTTGACGATTAATTGAATTTCCTGGACATTCATTGGTTCAGCAAAATTCCTTAATTGTATACATGCATCAATAGAGGGATGTAATACGATACCACACGCATAAGGTTTAAATGAATTCTTAAGTAATTCCCATTGTTTTCCCCAATTTTCATTTACACGGTCAAGATTGAATGTAGGTGATAGTACAGCCGAGAAGCCCCGCTTTGCCTCCAGCACTTGATTTGAACTTGTGAAGCCTTTTTTGGCTAACATTGCAGCCAATAAACCATTTTGTGCTGCTTTGCCCGGATGAAATGGTTTGGTCATTGTGCCAAACATTTCCCTTAATCCACTCGATTGCGTACCCGCAATTCCTAAAGCCTGAAGTAATTGTTCCTTATTAAGCTTTAACAACAAACCAGCTGAAACTGCAGCACCAAAAACTCCTACAGTACTGGTAATGTGCCAACCTAAATCATAATGGGCTGGATAAATCGCATTGCTTATTCTTAGTTCCACCTCAGACCCAAGCACGAAAGCTCTTAATACCTCTATTGGATTTAGATCATACCATTCACCTAAGGCAAATACAACTGGAGCAACAGGTCCACTTGGATGATGTATTGTATCAAGGTGAGTATCATCAAAGTCAAAAATATGTGAAGTCATTCCATTCGTTAATGTTGCTAACAGTATATCAGCTTTTTCAGATCTACCTAGTATTGTTACCTGTTCAGACGATTGTAAGTCATTTTTTAAATCTAAAACCATGCCGACAGATGGATGATTGGCTGAACCGATAGCTACCCCTGCCCAGTTAAGTATACTTTTTTTGGCATGTTCCTTCACATTCTCAGGAATACTCTCGTAATCAGTATTAAATAGATTGTTGACTAAAGATTCAGTAGTCATTTGATTGAAAACCCCTCCACTCCCTTTATTTAGCCACTTATATTTTATAGGATTTTCTAAAACAAAAAAATTTTTGCTTCCCATTCCATCTCTTGCCAAAGTTTTTGTGAACGCAGCGCAAGCGGTACATACTTTTCCCCCTCCCCATATGCATGACGAATAATTCGGCTTTCGCCATGATGAGAGCCTTCTGAATGGGGCGAGTCATATTTGTCTATTAATGCAATAGATTTATTCGCTTTACTGAGATAATAACCAGCAGCCATTCCCATTGACCCTGCTCCGATAATGACAACATCATAAGTCATATTTTAGTCACCTTTCTTTTAATTTAATCATAAATTTGGCAGAAATAAAGAGACTTCCGGGAAATAGGTTACGACAATCAATGTCGGCAGCCAGGCAAATAAAACATAATAACTGTAGGTTTAAGCATCTCATTTTATAGGTGACTTTTTCTCTTCAGTAGAAGACTCGACTGATGTAAGTTCTTTCTATTTCACGATTGTATCGTCCTTCTCCAGCATTTTCGGTGTCGGTTGAACGATGTCGGGGTACTTTATTCCAGCCCCTGTATTCAGGGAAACAACCGTTTCATCCTTACCAATCCATCCGTTTTCCCTCAATCTGCGGACTGCTGCAAATGCAGCGGCACCCTCCGGACAGATAAAGCTTCCTTCCATACGCGCCACTTTGGTTTGTTCCTGAATGATCGACTCATCATCCACGGCAATGGCAAAGCCATCGGTATGATCAATCGCATCCAATACCAGGAAGTCCCCCAACGCTTTCGGAACATTGATGCCAAAAGCAAGTGTTTCAGAATTCTGCCAGAACTCTGATTCACGTCTGCCTTCTTCCCATGCCTTGACAATTGGCGCACATCCTGTTGATTGAACAGCTGCTAATCGAGGCAGCTTCCCTTTCACCCAGCCTAATGTTTTTAATTCTTTTAGAGCCTTATAGATACCAATAAGGCCAACGCCACCGCCGGTCGGATATAGGATGACATCAGGCATTTGCCAATTGAGCTGCTCTGCGATTTCCAGCCCCATTGTTTTCTTGCCCTCAATCCGATAAGGTTCCTTCAATGTAGATGCGTCATAAAGGTCATAATCCTTTACCGCCTTCCCGACAATCTTTCCGGCATCACTAATAAGACCATTGACCACATAAAGATTGGCCCCTGATAAGGCGACTTCGTTTCGTGTAATCTTAGGCGCATCATTAGGCATCATAATGGTAGATTCAATTCCTGCCCTGGCAGCATACAACCCCCACGCTGCGCCGGCATTTCCATTTGTCGGCATCGCTAGTTCTTTAACACCAACTTCTTTCGCCTTCGATACCCCGACAGCTGCTCCTCGTGCCTTAAACGTACCGGTTGGGATCAGCCCCTCATCTTTCATGAACAGATTGCCAAGCCCCATGTCTTTTTCAATTTCACACAATGGAATGAGCGGCGTCATCCCTTCCCCTAGCGACACAACATTACTTTCATCTTCAACCGGCAGTAACTCATGATATCTCCATAAAGTCGAATCCCTTGATTTTAATTCAGCAGGTGCTAAAATTTTTTTCAATTTCTCTAAATCGTAGTCAACTAATAAAGGGGAGCCGCATGTGCAAAGCTGATGCTGCCCGTTGGTTCCATATGTATTCCCACATTTCGGGCAATAAAGATGTGAAACGTAACTGTATTTCAAAAATATCCACTTCCTTATTCATTTTTAGTTATTTGTAATTTTACTTTTTCCTTTCAAAGGATTACATTTAGGGACCCGGCATACGGTCCATGGGCCCGTGTCCTGCCAATTTCCAGCACTCAACGGTTTAATTGTTTGGAATAAATAGATTGCTGTAACATGTTGCTTATATCGATAACTTCTCCGGTTTTGATGGAACGTTCAGCTGCTTCCCGACAATAATTGACCAAAAACCTTCTTCCACTGTAGCTTTATGTTTATGATTTCCTCCATATTATCAATAAAATACTTATGCTCAAAATAAGTAGCGCCGTTATAACCACCTTCCTGTATGACGCTTGGATAGCAAGGATTGATTTTTTGGATGTGGTATTTTCGCCGTTTAACACTTCCAGATACGTTTTAATTCATTGTCTGGATATGATTGTCGAAAAATTGACATTTATTTGCTATACTGTTTTCATTAAGATTAAATATACCATTAATTGTAGCCTTTCCCTCCAGCATTGTATCCCTTATATGCTCCGGGTGATCATATCGGACCCAAAAAAAGGGGGGAATAAAATCCAGCTGCTTTCACATTTATTTTTCCGAATATAGGTAATGTTTATTAAATGGAGGTCAACAGCATGATTACAATTATTAAAAATGCAGACATTTACGCACCAAAACCAGTAGGACAAACATCGGTTTTACTCATCAATCAAAAAATTGCAAAGATAGGTAATGTAGATGAACGGGCAATAGAGCGTTTGGGTATCGAATATAAGATTATCGACGCAGAGGGATCAATTGCAGTTCCAGGCTTCATTGATCCTCATGTTCACTTAATTGGCGGTGGTGGAGAAGGCGGATTCGCAACGCGTACACCGGAAATACAACTCAGTGACATAGTCAAATCGGGAATTACCACAGTAGTTGGTCTCTTAGGTACAGATGGCACCACCCGGCATATGACATCACTGCTTGCCAAGGCTCGGGGGCTTGAGGAAGAAGGCATGTCAGCATTTATTTATACAGGAAACTACGCCGTTCCAACTACTACGATCACATCAAATGTAAAGGATGACATTATTTTAATTGATAAAATCATTGGAACAGGAGAGATTGCTATCTCAGATTCCCGTTCAGGGCAGCCTTCTTTGCATGAATTGGCTAAACTAGTTGCCGAAACACGGGTTGGCGGTATGCTGAGTGGAAAGGCAGGGGTAACCCATTTTCACACAGGCCCTGGTAAAGCGTATTTATCACTTTTACATCAACTATTAAAGGATTATGACATTCCTCCTTCCCAGCTATACGCTACCCATATCACCCGTAGTCAAGAACTGTTCGACGACGCAATTTGCCTTGCAAATAAAGGAGGATACGTGGATATTACAGCAGATGATAGAACGGGTGAGTGGATTACGTACTATAGAAAAAACGGTGGCAATATGCAGCACCTGACCTTATCTTCAGATGGGAATGGAAGTCTGCCCAAATTTAATGAATTGGGCAATCTTTTAGGTTTTGACGTGGCGAGTACTCAAACATTGTATCAGCAGGTGATTGCAGCTGTGAAAGATCACGGCATTCCTTTAGAGGAAGTTCTGCCGCTCGTGACTGCAAACACAGCAACTGTATTAAAAATGACAAATAAAGGAAGAATCCAAGAATCAAATGATGCCGACGTCTTAATTTTAGACAAGGAATCTCTAGCCATTCAGCATGTTTTTGCGAAAGGCCGTCATATGTTTAAAAATGAAAAACTTCTTGTTAAAGGAACGTTCGAGAGATGAGAAACTAGTAGTTATACCGAATAGATAGGAGGAAAAAACAATGAAAAGACAGCCGAATTTATTTGAGGCTTTTTCACCGATCGTGGTTATGCTGCTGTTGTTAGCCATTGGTTATGGCGTATATGGCTTTAATCCTGAACCCTTACTGATTTTAGCTTCCGTATATGCAGGTATCATTGCTCTTCGTTTAGGCTTGAAATGGGAAGATATGATGGAAGGTATCCAAGAAAAGATTAAACAAGCGATGCCTGCCATCCTCATCCTCATTTCCATTGGAATTCTTATTGGAGCATGGATGATTTCCGGTACGATTCCAATGATGATATACTACGGGTTAAAAATAATTGATCCAACCTTTATTGTACTTATTGCATTTGTCGTATCTGCCATTATCTCGATTGTCACTGGAACCTCTTGGGGTTCCGCTGGTACTGTTGGTGTTGCATTAATGGGGATTGCAACGGGACTAGGTGCCAACTTGCCGGCAACTGCCGGGGCAATTGTAGCGGGTGCCTATTTTGGGGATAAATTGTCACCGCTTTCAGATACAACGAACCTTGCTCCTGTGGCGGCTGGAAGTGAATTATATGAGCACATCCGCCATATGCTTTGGACAACCATCCCTGCAGCTGTTGTCAGTATTCTGGTATATTTATTTGTTGGTTTCAACTTATCTGCAGATAATGTTTCCACACCGGAAACAATGAATGTAATGCTTCAAACGTTGACGGAAATGTTTGATTGGAGTATTTGGCTGCTGCTTCCTCCGGCTATCATTCTATATGGATCTATTGGAAAAAAACCAACATTGCCGACCATTATCCTTTCATCTTTTATTGCTGCGCTTTTGGGAAAATTCATACAAGGATTTAACGCTGTCGACATTTTTGCATCAACGGTATCAGGATTTGATGTATCCATGGTGAACCGTACAAATTTTGATGCAGACGGTGTTATATGGGAAGTGACAAGACTTGTGAATCAAGGCGGTATGCAATCCATGACAGGAGTTGTTTTAATTGCCTTTAGTGCTTTTATTTTTGCAGGAATTATAACAAAATCGGGTTCGCTTGAAGTCATCATTCAAACCCTTATGAAAATTGTTAAACGAACGGGAGATCTGATTTTGACAACTGTGCTCTCGTGTATAACGATGGCACTTGTCACCGGAAATTCGTATCTCTCTATTATTGTACCTGGGGAAATTTATAAAGATACGTATCAGAAAAATAAATTACGTGCAAAAAACCTTTCACGGACTCTAGAAGACTCCGGCACTGTTGTTGTGCCGCTCGTTCCTTGGTCTTCTGCAGGAGTATTTATGGCAGGGACACTTGGCGTCTCTACCCTCAGCTATGCACCATGGGCGATTTTGTGTTATGTCGGCTTCATCTTTGCCATCACACTTGGATACACAGGACTTGGAATTGCAAAAGATGTTGAAGCAGACAGTTTTAATGAGCCAGAAGATAAGACGGTTCTTTAATATGCCTTAAAACAATTTTTCAGAGACTAGTATATTTCTGGCTTTTCCTACTCAGTTCTACGCTTATTGAATAATCCTATAGAACTTGTTGGACAAAATTCGGCCTTACCAGTATCATTCATTTTTGAATGATACGGTAAGGTTCTTTTTTGATACTATGATGCTGTCGGTGATAAATATCACTACGCCCGAAATTTGAAATGACGATAAAAACCTCATGTTCCACTCAATTCCTGATCGGTAAGAACAGCATCGGATCTAAAAAACTCCAAAACTTTAACATAATTTCTGCCAGGATAACAGATGAAGGCCCCTTAAGGACCTCTCATTAAACTGGCTATAAATGGCTGATTATAGCAGGATCTCCATATCTTTTTACTCAATCCAGTTGTACAGGCAACGCTCTTTCCTTCATAAATCGGTAAATAGGCAGGGTATCCCCAACTTCGCTTGGAATATAATCCCATGTCACAAAACTGGCTGGGGATTCCGGCTCGAGTGTAACTGGAAGTTTGTTTGAAGTTGGTTGAGCCATCGAATAAACGTAACTTCCCTCAGGTATATCAACTTCCTGGGATGTAACTTCAGTTTCGACGTGCACTTGGTTAACGCCCTCAAATTCCCATTCATCCACTTCTTTATCGGTCACAGTATAGGTTTCCACTTCAAGTTTCATAGGTTTTTTTGTTTTCGCAACATCTACACCCATCAATTTAAATTTATCCGCCAGCTCGTCATATTCGGGTGGCATAATGTATTTGGTCGGACGTACTCTTTCCAAGGTCGGAATTGCTTGTGTAGAGCTCAAATATTCAACTTTAAGGTCCACGGACTCCCCCGTTGCAATATCAGTAACCGTGAAATCCTGGTCATTCACCTGTTTCCTTTCCATCGTTATAGCAACTTTATCGTCTGTATCTGCTTTTCTCCCATTTTTCACAGTATTCTTCCGCGCATTTTCTACTACTTTTTTAACCGTTTTTGAATGCTGTGCTGTTGTTTCCAGTATACTCATTTGTGCCGTTACCGCCGATCCGACACGTCTTTCAAATGACTCCCTGCCGATTCCAATACCTCTTGTTTCCGTAATAAACGAAATCGCGGGCTGCAGGCCTAAATTACTTGGGCCTCTATCCGCACCATAAGTAGGTTCATTTATGATTAGCTGTCCTTCTTCATTACGTCCAGCAACCGTGTAATATATATCATTGGAATAACCACGTTCTGTCAATTTGTCTCTGGCATTCGAGATAAAGAGATCAAATGACATATCCCGAATTTGCTCAGGTATGCCCAAATTTCTGCCTGATTGCAATAAAATATCATGATACGCAAGCGACCCCTGTTCCCCAATATCTTTAAAAAGTTGGCTATTGTGTTTTATACCGTATTCGTGTCCGACAATTGATACCTCGGGCTGCTTGTCATTAAAAGCTTTATGGACTGCTTTAATCACCGGAGATTCCAATTTGATGTGGTCACGGTTGAGATCTAAGCCGGTTACGTTCTGTCTCTGAAAATGGTAGGAACCATCGACATTGACTCTAGGTACCATCACAACATTGATTTTGTCGAGAATTTTTTCACCACGTTTACCAGCTAATTTGTTGGCTATAACTAGTGCCGTCTCACCCGCAGCTGGTTCATTGCCATGAATTTGGCTATGTATCCAAACTGTTGGTTTTTGTTTTGAATTATTTCCTTTTTTAAATTCAAGCATCGGAACTTTTCTTCCTTCAACTGATTCTCCAATGATCGTCATTTCTATGAAACGCTTTTTTGCATCCAAATCACGAACAAAATCCATCATTTCCTCTTGAGATGTAAAACTTTTTCCGTCAGTGGTGAAAGCCGGTGTATCAAAGTCTGCACCCGGATCAGGGTAAGAATCCAGCACTTGTTCAGGCTGTGAATATTCTTTTCCATAATATGGCTCAGAAGAAGCAACAACGGGAACCGATAAAGAAACCGTAAGCAGGATTGAGCTTAAAAATAACAATAATGTTCTAAACTTTAACACAAAACAAACCCCTTTCTTAAAAATTTTCGTGATGAACAATAAATGTCTTTATTCTACTTTATCACTTCCCTTATTAATTCATACTAATTTGATGTGTTTAATTATTTTTAAACTATCATGGATGCGTCATTTTATCAATCTATGATTTCGATACCCTGATGTTCCACAAGTTAACAACTCAGTCTTCAATTTTGACTGCGTACCCCGAATATTATGTAAGGAAAAGCTCTAAATATGATTCCTCAACTGATATACAAAAAAAGCCCACAAAAAGCAGACCTTTAAATTATGTATAGCCTCGTCGTGTTTTTGATAAAGGCCATCAGATGAACCTCATCTATATTATAAGAAACCTTAAAACTTCCTCCAGGCATAATTGAAAATAGAACCGTCTTGAGCCAAAGTTTACCGATTCCGCTGCTGAATTTAAAAACATGAGCTAAAAAACCACATGCACCCCATCATTTCTCCCAATTTTGAAAACACTTCGATTGAAACGAATCACCTATTCTGCCTGCAAAAGAAGACTCGCGATCTGTTCCCGTGCTGCATTACCACCTGAAATAACGGAACAGACGTTTCGTCCATATAAGCCCGCCTTATTCGTCATGGCTGCAGCAACCGCCACAGCAGCAGAGGGTTCAATCAGCTGCTTCATGCGCTCAAGAACAAATACAAACGCCTCTTTTATCTCATCTTCGGTAACAAGCACTATATCATCCACGTATTTCTGGATCACAGGAAACGTGAGAGCACCAGGCTGCGATGTCCTAAGTCCGTCGGCTATTGTGTCGATATGGTCAATAGCGGTAATTTCGTCTCGTTTTATTGATAGAGATGTATCATTTGCCTGTTCGGGTTCAACACCAATCACTTTGATACCGGGCTTTGATTCTTTAATAGCTGTCGAGATACCAGAAATAAGTCCTCCTCCCCCAACAGGTACGTAAACAACATCGACATCAGGAATTTGTTCGAGTATTTCGACTCCAATAGTACCCTGACCCGCCATAATGAAGGGATCATCGTAAGGCGGAATGAACACTGCCTTCTGCTCTGCTATTAGTGATTCGGCCTTGTTTAAGCGCTCCGTCGACGTTGTTCCATAGGCAATAACATTTGCGCCATAACCACGGATCGCTGCCACTTTACTTGAGACAGCATTTTCAGGTACAACAATGGTTGCCTGCAGGCCAAGTTTTTCTGCAATATATGCAACTGCCTGACCATGATTGCCTGATGATGCAGTAACGATATGCTGTGCCCCTTCTTTAGCAACCGCCTTCACTTTGTTTGTTGCACCTCTAATTTTAAAAGCCCCCGTTAGCTGTAAATGCTCACCCTTTAAAAACATTCGTTTATCACTCAACACCGACAATGTATGAGACGTTAGTACAGGTGTCCGGTGGATTACGTCTGCTATACTGCCGGCAGCATCGTCTATATTTTTCATTGAAATCATTGCATTGCCTGCCTCCCTGCCTTTTTCTGTTTTTGCGCTATTAATAGACGTCCCTGAATATAGTTTAAACACCCATTTCCAGTACCCGAAAAAATTTTTCTTCTTGAATAGACAGATTCTGTGCTTGATTTACGTTAACCGGCTTGAAGTATATTTTACCGCCCGGGGGCAGTTGTGCCACTTTCGGTATATCAACGGAGATAACTGTGGCAATTCGCGTATAGCCCCCGGTTGTTTGCCGATCCGCCATTAGGATGATTGGCTGCCCATTTGATGGTACTTGTATGGTTCCAATTGGTACAGCGTCAGACCATATATCGGCACCATGTTTATGCGGAATCTCCATTGACTCTAATCGATAACCCATTCGATCTGATTCAGGTTTGATTTTATGCTGCTGATTATAAAATGATTCAATTCCCTCTTCAGTAAACCGATCAATATCAGGGCCGTCCATCACTCTGATAGTCCTTGTATGAGGATAATCTGGGATAACAGCATGTTTTAGCCCCACACCGGGACGACCCCTTACACGGAATCCATTGATAACCATATCCTTTTTAATGACCGTTCCAATATTGGCCCGTTCATATGTGGATTTGCTCCCCATTATAACCGGTATGTCATACCCGCCCGCAACAGCAAGGTAGGCACGTACTCCCGATAAAGGGCGGCCAAAAGAAATCCGGTCACCTTCCTGGACTTTAAACGCTTTCCACATGGGTGCCCTTCTGCCATTGACTGCAGGGCTTAAATCGGCACCACAAATTGATATGACAGCTGGTGCTAATACATCAAGTTCCGGTCCCATCAACGCTATCTCAAGGGTGCCTTCATCCCGGGAGTTGCCAACAAGCAAATTCGCTACCTGCAAAGAAAATGGATCCATTGCACCGGAAACGACAACGCCATATTGTTGGAGACCTTGTCGTCCTATGTCTTGAAACGTGGTTTGCAATCCTATGTTTCTGAATTTGAAAAGTGGCTGTAACAATGGATTATGCACCGACACGCCGAATGTCGATTCCTTTCTCAGATAAGCGCCCGCGCAATTGTTCAACAAATTTCAGGGCGTGCGGATTATCACCGTGAACACAAACCGTATCAGCTTCAATGTCAACAGGTGTTCCATCAACAGCCACAACTCGGTTATCGTAAATCATTTGCAGCACCTGTTGTACCGCTTGATCCGGGTCCATTATCATGGCCTCTTCCTCTGAACGTGGGGTCAGCATTCCATTTGGCTGATATGTCCGATCGGCAAACACTTCTGAAGCAGTCATCAGACCATGGTTTTGTCCAGCACGAATCAATTCACTTCCTGACAGACCGAATAAAATAAGGGTATTGTCAACGTTTTTAACAGCTTTAGCAATCGCATCAGCAATGGCGGGATCAGTCGCTGCCATATTATAAAGAGCTCCATGTGCTTTCACATGATTCATCTCGACATTGTGCACATGACAAAAGCCTTTTAATGCACCGATTTGATAGGTAACAAAATGGTAAACATCTTCCGGATCAACCGTGATATGCCGCCGTCCAAATCCCTGCAAATCAGGCAATCCAGGATGAGCACCGATTCCAATACCATTTGCTTTCGCTGTTTTAACGGTAGTGTACATCGTATGATGATCACCTGCATGATAACCGCAAGCGATATTGGCTGATGTTATCACTTTCAACACGTCTTCATCCAGGCCAATTGTATAATGGCCGAAACTTTCACCAATGTCACTGTTCAAATCAATTTGATAGCCTGTCATCCGATCACTTCCTTTTCAATTTGAAACGTATTGTGAACAACTTGTTTTTTGATTTTGTCGTAGTCTCGTTTTGAAATGGGCACGAACCTTATTCTGTCACCTGCCCTGTACAAAAACGGCTCCTCACGATCCGGGTTAAATAATTGAACAGGTGTTTTCCCAATCAAATTCCAACCCCCTGGTGACGCCAATGGATATATCCCTGTTTGATTGCCGGCAATGCCGATCGATCCTTCAGGAACATGACTTCTCGGATTATTCAGCCGCGGTGTGGCCAATGTTTCCGGTAATCCTCCAAGATACGGGAAACCAGGCAAAAAGCCAATCATATAAATAAGGTAATCCACACTTGAATGTTTTTCAATTACGTTTTGTTCACTTAGCCCGCTATTCTCAGCCACTTGTACGATATCCGGTCCGATTTTGCCGCCGTACAATACAGGTATTTTCACGAGTGTTGATGATTCCTCATCAAGCTGTAAGTCCTTGTTGGCCAAATTCAACAGAATATCACGGAGATTCTCATATGAAATGTGGTAAGGATGGTAATACACAATTACTGAATGATATGCAGGTACCCATTCGATCACACCCTTAACGGCTTGTTCTTTTAATTTTTTACAAAAAGATTTGATGTTGCGGTTTAATTCAGGAGACACCTTTTCATGAAATGTCACTCGAATAGCTGTATCTCCTGCTGGTTGACACGTGATGTTTGTCATATTAGATCACCTTCTGTAAAAAGCTTAATTGAATAACCAATCGAGTATACCGAACGATTGCAGTGCTAATATCACCGTTATTACGAAAATCAACCAGCCAGCTACATTTATCCACGTCCGGTTCACATACTCACCGAGTAGTTTTTTATTATTCATAACCACCATGAGCAGCAGAACGATAACTGGTAATATTAATCCATTCGCATATTGGGCGAACAGAATTACTTGAATCGGCTCATATCCTAAGCTTGCAAAAATAACACCAACCAATATAATTGATAACCAAACCAGCCGAAAGCGAGTAGATTTTAAGTGACGCTCCCAGCCCAGTGCGCCGGATGTAGCATACGCTGCTGCCAATGCCGCTGTCATCGAAGACGTGATCCCGGCTGCAAAAATCCCGATAGAAAAAATATACTTGGCCCAAGAACCAAGTAAAGGTTCCAGCTGAACTGCCATTTGAGCCGGGTTATCAAGCGCTGTTCCAATCGGAAACGCAGCAGCTGCGGTTAAAACAATGGCGATTGAAATGACCCCACAAATAACCATAGACGCGATGACGTCAAACCGGCCGTCTTTTATAGCATCTTTGCCTTTCCAACGCTCTTGAACTGTGGAAGTTTGTAAAAACAGCGTATAGGGTACGATGGTTGTCCCTATAAGCGATATTACCAATAATCCTGCTCCATCCGGTACTGAGGGAATGAATATCCCTGCAAACATAGAACCGATATCAGGCCGCACGACGATTGCTGTTATCACGAAACAAAAACTCATGGTGAGAATGAGTACGATAAAAACCTTTTCAATGAACTTGTAGTTACCTGTCCACAGTAAGAGACCGGCCGCAATACCAATGAGTAAGCTCCAAGCAGATACAGGAACACCGGTAATTGTCGCCAACCCAATGGCCCCACCGGTAATATTACCGGTTTCATAGGCAGCATTACCAATCAAAATCGCAGTAATAATAAGTATAACCGTTACCACTTTTAGTACCGGATGACTGAACTGCCCCTGCATTACAGTACCAAGTTCTTTTCTGCTTACAATTCCCAGCCTGGTAACCATTTCTTGCAGGAACATTGTCGCAATGATTGAAAAGGCTAGTGCCCAAATGAGTACATAGCCGAATTCCGCCCCTGTAGCAGAAGCCGTTGTAACCGTACCAGGGCCGATAATAGACGCTGCAACAAGTGTTCCTGGCCCAAGTGTTCTTAGTCTTTCAAAAAACCCCTTCTGCCTCATATTCCCCTCCTGAATTTGTATATTTATAACAGTTCACTTTTAAAATGATAAAGATAATTATAATCGGTATATACTTATTATTCAAATAACTATTTTCATCACGTATAACCTCTTCTATCAGACCGAATCGGCTAGCATCCCTGAGAATAGCGGGATTGTTTCATCTAGCTGCCACCTCCCCCATTCTATCAGCAACATAAAAAAAAGACTGTCATATATGAAGACAGTCTCAAACCCAAAAGTTTATCAGTGATTCAAGAAGAAAAATAAAACGTGACATAACGTTAGTTAAATATTTCTCTAAATAACGCCCTGAAACCTTAGAATAATTTCGGCTACGATAGCAGATCCTAAGAATGTCCCAAGTAACACACACATACCAACGACAACTGTTTTCCAGCCTAATTTAACAAAATCTGTCCATGAACGGCCAATTGAAATTCCGGCGTATGCTAAAATAGGTGTCGCTATAGCTAATAGATTCACCTGGGATGTCCAGTTAACAATCATTTCTGAACCAGGAACACCAGGAATTGTTAGGATGAACGCCAAAATACCGATATAGGCAATGCTCGGTATTTTATCGTAATTGACAAGTTTGTGGATCATCAAGCCCATCAAACTGATAAGTGCCAAAACAATAACCCCAGGCACTGCTTCAAGTGGCATAATGCCGTATCCAATCCAATTCCCTATGATGATCGTAAACCCAATAATAATAAAGAGCAAACTCCATTCTTGAACACTTTTCAGCATCATTACACCACCTTTGATTGATTGCCGGAATCATCATTTTTTCTTCTCGTCAAGACTTTATACAGCTTTTCCGTTAAAGGTAATCCAATAATAATACTAGCGTACAGCCCCGTTACAGATGTAAGAAGATTACTCGCACCAGAAAATGCAGTAATCGTATCGCTCATTTCAGGAAATGCAGCAACAAGCGGTCCCAGTGAAGCTGCAGCCAAACTGCCGCTTCCCACCCCTGTTGCCATTGCAAAGGAATACGGGTGCAGAGGGGTAATGGTCGCCAACAGACCAGAAGCAAGCCCCATAAAAACAGATCCAAATACGGTACCAAAAATATAAATAGCCATAACACCGCGACCCTCCGGTGAAGACAAACCATATTTATCAGTGATAAGCGCCAAATTCGGTTCCCGGCCTACCGAGTGGGTCATGCCAATACTTTCACGCTTTAATCCTAGAAAAAGTGCAAGTGGAAGTGCCAAAAAAATGGTTCCCAAATTTCCCAGCTCCTGCAGTACGATAGCTGCTCCCGCTTCAATTAATTCCGGCAATGCAGGACCTGCTTGTACACCGAATTTTGCAATAAGAAGTGTTACCGATATAAATACGAGCGGCTCTGCATTAATCGATTGTTTTTCCTTTATCAATGGTGTGAAATATATGCTAATTCCTATAATGACAGCATATAACATAGGTAATAACAAAATAACACCTGGGCCTAGGGAAATTTCATGTGTTCCTATAAATTCTGTTACGATAACAATTAAAAATACAATCAAATGTAAGCGCCAGTCTTTCCACATATTAATCACCTGTTCAGCCATTCCATTATCTCCCCCTGTCGTTTAAATCGCTTCAAAACTGCTTTTTTATAAAAACAGGAGCCCAAAAGAGGCTCCTTTGAGTAATCAGGATCAACCAGCTTCATTCAACGAATCACTTGAATGTTCTTCCATATATAGCAATGCAGTTTTCCCGAGAACCTTCGCAGCTGTCAGCAATGCCCTCTCATCAATATCAAATTTAGGATGATGGTGCGGATACGCTTTTTCCCACTCTGGATTTTTGGCACCTGTAAAAAAGAAGGTTCCTTTAACGTACTGCAGGTAAAAAGCGTAGTCTTCACCACCCATAATTGGCGGTGTCTCAGTAACTTTTTCAACACCCGGAACATTCTGGGCAGCTTCTGCAGCAAATGTTGTTTCCTCTTCGTGATTCACAAGCGTTGGATATCCACGTGTATACGTATACTGATAATTGGCACCAGAGACTTGGCATGTTCCCTTAATCACTTCTTCTATCTCTTTCTCAATGAAGGTTCGAGTTTCTTCTTTAAACGTACGGACAGTCCCCGTTAATTCAGCGGTATCCGCAATGACATTATAAGAATTCTTTGCTTCAAAGTTACAAATAGATACAACCGCTGAATCAAGCGGATCTACCCTCCTGCTGACAATTTGCTGTAAATTATTGATAAGCTGCCCGCCAATAACAATACTGTCTTTTGTATTATGCGGATACGCCCCATGTCCTCCTTCACCTTGAATTGTAATATCAAATCGATCTGGGGCTGCCTGAAGCGCACCTGATCGATACCCAATCTCACCAAGCGGCATTTGTGCTTGTAAATGGGTACCAAATATGACATCCACATCATCAAGACAGCCATCTTCAATCATGGAAATAGCTCCCCCGGGCGGAAGCTCTTCGGCATGTTGGTGGAGAAAAACAATTGTGCCTTCTATTTCTGAATTCATTCCATTCAGCACTTTTGCAAGACCTAATAAAGCTGCTGTATGCCCGTCATGACCACAAGCATGCATAACCCCGTCATAAACGGATTTAAACGGAACATCGGTTTGCTCATGTATTGGAAGTGCGTCAAAGTCTGCACGTATAGCAACTGTAGGACCTGGCTTTTCTCCCTTTAGATATGCCAAAACCCCATTACCCCCTACATTGGTGCGGACATCATGACCTAACTCCTTATGGAAATTGGCAATATATGCTGCCGTTTTCTCTTCTTTAAAAGACAGCTCAGGGTGCTGATGAAGATGTTGGCGTATGTTTACCATTTCATCAAATACCGCATCCAATTTACTGAATAATTGTTCCATTTTATCACTCCCTCAGTTTAATTATTAATACTTATACTAATACAAATGTTCAGATATTTACAGGGGAAACCTTTAGAAAACATCACACTTATTTGATTTTAATGTTTGACTGCTCCCTCTTCCAACTCACTTAACAGCTGATAAATGGCCGAAGAATCCAAAATACCTTTCCCTTGATCATTGGCTAAATGGAAAAGGTGGTGAACGTTGTGGCTTGCAAATGCGGGTAATTGATTCTGTTCTGTAAGACTGCGATATAACTGAATATCCTTGCTCATATTAGCTAACGAAAATTTGACATCTTCAAATGTATGATCGAGAATGTTCGTCCCAAACACGTCCATTGCACGTGTATGCGCCGAACCTTTTTGCAATATGGAGGCGAGCTTTTCTTTTGATACACCAGCTTTCTCACCAGTCATAAATGCTTCACTTAATAACGTAATCACACCACCAACCACCATGTTATGACAAAGCTTGACTATTTGCCCCGATCCAATATCACCGATATATTCGATATGATCGCCAACGGATTGCAGAACAGGTAAAATTGATGGAAATGATTTATCATCTCCTCCGACCATAATGGTTAAAGTCCCATTCGCTGCACGTTCAGGGCCACCGCTTAATGGGCAATCAAAAAAGTCAACGCCATGGCTCTTCGCCGCATGATACAGTTTTCTTGTCATTTGAACATCATTGGTACTCATATCCAAAATAAACGCGCCATTTTTCATAACATGAATAATACCGTTTTCCTTATCCATTACCGTTTTTTCGATCAATTTCGGTGTAGGCAATGATAAAATCAGAAAATCTGTTTCTTCTGCCAGCACGTCTGGTCGATCGACGGCAATGGCCCCATTCTTTTGAAGGTTTTCAACAGCCCTCTGATCAATATCATAAACATACACATCGTCGTAATGCTTTAATAAATTCCGTGCAATACCGCTTCCCATCAGACCACAGCCTATTATTCCTGCTTTTTTCATATGACAATCCCTTTCTACGCTTTTATATAAACTGTCTTGTAATCTGTCCAAAAATCAAGTGCTGTAGATCCTTGTTCACGGGGGCCTATGCTGGATGACTTTTTTCCTCCAAACGGATATTGATTTTCGAAATAATTGGATGGTATGTTGACATGCGTCACACCTGACTCAATATTTCGAACAAAATGCATGGCTTTCTTCAGATCATTTGTATAAATCGTCGAGGACAATCCAAAATCACTGTCATTCGCAATGGTCAAGGCGTCCTCATAGGAATCAGCTTCAATGATCGCAATTACTGGCGCAAAGATTTCTTCATGAAAAATGGTATGCTCCGAAGTAACATTGCTGAATACTGTAGGTGCAACAAAATAGCCTTTATCCCTGCCATGATCGGTTAAACGTTTGCCACCACACTCTAAAACGGCACCTTCATTAATGGAAACATCCACATAGTGCAAATACGTATTCAGCTGATTTTCATCAATAACCGGACCGTTATCCACGTTCTGCCCAAAACCGTTCCCAATATTGAGTGAATTGGCTTTAGCTACTAGCTTTTCAGTCACTTCTTTTGCGATTGACTTTGGTACAATCAGACGACTTGTTCCTGTACATCGCTGACCATTATCCAAAAACCCGCTTATAACAATATTTTCAATGGTCTCATTAATATCGGTATCCTCCAGAATAATAGACGGGTTCTTACCTCCCATCTCTGCCTGCATCCGTGCCCCTCTATTGGTTACTGATTTTCCTAACGAAAGACCTACTTCAGTAGAACCGGTAAACGACACTCCTTTTATTTTTGGATGATTGCCAAGCACCTTGCCTATCACACTTCCTGAACCTGTCACCATGTTGACCACACCAGCCGGAACACCTGCCTTCTCGAGCAATTCAATCATTTTAACACTAATTAATGACGTGTTACTTGCAGGTTTAAAAACAACCGTATTACCGGCAATAATGGAAGGCGCAATTTTCCATATGCCGATACCAAGTGGGAAATTATATGGTGCAACCACACCAACCACCCCCAGTGGCTCTCGTACTGTGTAAGCAAAAATATCACTATCCTGGGATGGTACTGTTTCACCATCAAGACGTGTCGCCTCTCCACTGAACTGTTTCATGGCTTCAATTGTTTTCTTCACTTCACCCTGAGCATCATGATATGTCTTCCCTACCTCTTTTGTAATCAAAGTTGCCAATTCATCTTGTTGTTCTTCAAGGAGCTGAATTAACCGAAATATTACCTCTCCACGTTTAGGCGCAGCGATTCCAGACCATTCCGGAAAGGAACGTTCACCAGCAGCAATCGCTTTTTCAACATCCGCTTCATTTGATGCCTGAAAATAACCAAGAATATCTTCTGTTTGAGCAGGGTTAATACTTGAAAACAGTTCACCGGTTACGGATGAAATCCAAGTCCCATCAATATAGTTAGAATATGTCGTTGTCATCAGTGTCCTCCTTGTAAGCGTTTTAATCATTATAATAATTAAAATTGTACAAATAAATGTGGCGGGCAACAAAGATTCCATTTAATTTTTGTTGCTCGCCACAAATAGTCGTAAAGCGATGACGATATCAAACCAGTCTTGTTCATTTTTTAAATTGATATCAAGTAACGCTTCTATTCTTTTGAGCCGATAATAAAGTGTATTAACATGAATATGAAGATACGCTGCGGTTTCATTATGCTGCTTATGATGGTTGGCAAATGCTTTAAGTGTGTCCAGAAGAACACGATCTTTAATAAGAAGTTTGCCGAGTTTGTCCCGGATAAACAAGTCAGCCGTAGAATCATCAATATTATGCAATAATCGTTCCGCTCCAAGCTTTGCATATTCTACAATATTGACATCTTGACTTGACTTGGCATAACCAATCGAACGGATAGCTTCTTGGTAAGAAGTTGCTATATGGTGTATTGTTGTCTGCCGACCCACACCAAAAAGGAGCTGGTTCGCTGTTCTACAGATGGATTTTATATTTTTTATGATATTATGCGTAGTATCGACATGCAATGAGGGGAAAATCACAATTAATTGAAAAGCTTGTGTTAATATTAAACTATGACCACAGATATCGGTGATCATGTGTTCTATCGATCTGACAAGCCTTTCCTTATCTTTGATTTGATCGTTCCGCCATAATGGTTCATCATTACCTTCAATAATCATGCACTGTACGTGCCAATCTTCATCCCAGTTAAAATAATGAATAATACGGTGAATATCTTTTTCCGAAATACCCTCTATCATCTGATTAAAAACTTCTTCACGGAATTGCAGCTCGTTTTCAAGTAATGCATGATCTTTCATTAAATCGATTGCTATAGCTAAACTTGCATTCTCTATAGCAACTTGGTCGATTCTGCTAAATTCGTTAAACGGTTGATCCAGCTTCAAAATACCCAAAACTTCATTGCCGCGTTTTATAGGGAAAACTGTTTGATCTTCTTCATAATGATTTGTCGGATAATGGGCTACTTTTGAATCAATTAATGATTCCAGCAGGGAAATAATTTCATTCATCCCCCCATCAACCGATAATATTTGGTATGAATTGAAATAGATTGGGCTAACAAATCATTTTTTTCTTTCAGATTGTGATAGACGTTTGAATTCTCGATAGCAATCGCACTTTGCTCGGCAACCACACGGATGACTTGCATATCTTCCTCTGCAAAAATGCCATTCTCCTTAAAATTATCGACTACAAGGACACCAAGACAACGATTTCGATTTAATATAGGCACACAAAAAGCACTTTTGATTTTTTGTTTATATACCCCTTTGTAATAATACCGATAATTCACTTTCGACATGTTGCTCATATAGCGATCAATTTCCTGTTCGGACGTAAACAGTTTAGGTTCTCTATCCCTAAACACTTTCCCGGCTATTGACTCTCCCGGATCAAAAGCAACTTTTTTTAATGACTCTTCATGAATGCCTTTGCCTTCAGCTAACTTAAGTTTATCTGCCGATTCATCATAAAGATAAACGATAAACGTATCAGCTATCTCTATTAATTCACTGGCAGCCGCTATAACATTTTGCAATACGCTTTCTAATTTCAGAGACTGCGTTAATAATTTATTAAGTTCCAAAAGCTTTGAAGCTGTTTGTGGATTAAAATTGTATTGGTGTCGCATGGGTCCCCCCCTTATGGGTTACCAAAAAAACAAACGTTTATGTTCAATCTTTTTCACTCGTATTAATTGATTTTAATAGTTTGTAAAAGCTGGACATTGGCTTTTATGAGATTATAGATCTTCATCCAATTATCGGTATCAAATCCACAAATTACCCGCATAAAATTCAACGGAAACTCCTGGAAAATAAATGATTCGTGTGTTAATTCACTTTGACATCCGCTTTCACAGATTCACCATCTTGAGATTTCTTTTTAGGAACACCCACACCAGTGTAAATATAAATTAGAGCAAATATTATTCCAAGATAGGTCATAGGTGCATATAAAATAAACTCCCCTGTTGAAACTTCAAGTGTATCCACAATAAATGCGCCTGTTACTCCCCAGGGTATCATTGGAGACAAAGTAGTACCGGTATCCTCCATGGTTCTCGACCAATTTTTACGATAAAGTTTGTACTTATCATATAAAGGACTTATAATCGGCCCTAAAACTGCATATGTGACATAGTAACTTCCCGTTATTGTAAAAAGTAACCCGTGCAAACCCAGAGTGGATGTCATGATTGTTTTTGAATTTTTGGCCGCATGCATAATTTTATCAAGTAAAGTAGATATAACTCCAGCTGTCTTTAATGGTGACCCGAAGATTGCTGCACCTATTAGAAGTGAAACAGTACCCAACATGCTTGCTAAGCCGCCTCTTTGCAATATTTCATCCACTAGAGGAATATCGGTAGAACTAATATACCCATTCTCTAATACATTAATAAACTCTAAAAGGGTACTTCCTTGAAAAATAATTGCCAGCAATACGCCTGCTATAATACCTGCTGCAAATGCGGGTAATGTTGGCTTCTTGAAATAAATCAATGTTAAAATAATAAAAGGCGGAATAATCAATATCGGATTTAGATTAAAATTCTCTTGAAGTGTATTTACAATCATATTAATATTTTCCTGCTGTTCCGTTCCACCGCCATATTGAATTCCCAAAATAAAATACAGCACTAATGAAATCACAAATCCTGGTATCGTTGTCCAAAGCATATGTTTTATATGATCGATTATATTAACGTCTGCCATAGCAGATGCCATGACAGTGGTATCTGATAAAGGTGAAAGTTTGTCTCCAAAAAAGGCACCTACCACAATTGAACCGGCAGTGTACTCAACAGGTATCCCAAGGCCAATAGAAACACCCATTAATGCAACCCCTACCGTACCTATTGTTCCCCACGATGTCCCAGCCATAACAGACATGACCGCACAAATGATTGCCGTGATAACTAAAAAAAATAGCGGATCGATACTTAACAATCCATAATATATAATTAAAGGAATCGTTCCAGATAACATCCAAGAGCCCGTTAACATCCCAACTGCCAACAGTATTAATATGGGCTTAAACATTGACTTTAACGTTTCCATTAAATCATCTTCAATAGCCTGCCATTTTATGCCCCATATCATAGATAGAATAATAACTGACATACCTGCCAAAATAAGAATTATGTTAGTTGGCGCATCAAGATAAAGTACCCCGCCTAGTACCACTAAAAAAGATACAAACAACAATGTAAGCACTTTCCCTAATGACAATACTTGATTCATTAAAATACTCCCCCCTTATTAAAAATATTTTTAAGATAATTTCTAATTATCTTAATTTATATGTGCCAAAGTGTCAATATTTTAAATAATTAAATTAAGTTTTATAGAGAATCCACGTAGCTCTCGTTTCACCCCAGGTCACCTTGGGAATAATTTGTACAAGTCCATGCGCCCACTAGATAACGGCAGGACTGCGAGCGGAATACATGATAATACATCAGCGGTTGTACTCGTATCAGAAACTTATGTCAAACAACAAAACAACACCCCTGGTACGTATCGTTTCATGGGGAACCGCGGTGTCGATCCAACTATTATAGGAATCGGACCAGTTTCTTCTATTAAATTGGCATTAAAGAACGTCGTTTTAACATTGAATGATAGCGATAATAGAGTTAAATGATTAAATTAGCCGTTAAAAAGAGTCCAAAAATAACAAATAGCTAAAAAACATCCCGCATCACTATAAAAGTTATACGGGATGTTTGGCTTTAAAATCGTCTTCATCAAGAGTTAAAGCCCATTATTCTTATGACTTTCCGAGCCAATGTCTAACATGATTATTTACCTGTCTGTCAACGGTATATCATCATATCTTTCAACATCTAAGTCATGAACTTTCCCTGTTGCAAAGCTATTTAATATACCGTATAAACCATTTTTGACTGCTTTGTTCAGTTGTCCCATTTTCTTTTGTCCGAAGTCTTGTGTTTGTCCGGTTATTTCAAATATGACAGTGCCGCTTCCATTTAATGCAAAGGAGCCAAGTGCTGTTCCAGGTAAATCCAAATCTTGGGGATATAATGAAATGTTTCCAAATGGTGAATTCCCCATTTGTTGTAACGCATCATATGCAGCAACATTCAATTGCTTGGAAAAATCAACATTATATTGGTCTGCGTATTCACTGTATTTCTCGCCCTCTTCAGTATCTGGATGTGGTACGAACACGCCGGAAAGCGAGAGGGTAACTGGATCATCCGTGCCATCTATGACATATTCTCCTTGATGGTGCAAATCTACGAAAACATCGACGGTACCAAATTGATCCTGCAAGTCTTTATAAACATCTCGCACCGTTTGGGATTCAGGTGTGATATACCATCCCGGTTCTGAAGATGAACCTGGAAAATCCTCAGGCTGTGGCGTGTAATTCAAATCAGGATTGAAGTCCCGATTCACATCGAAGCCTGGATTGGATTCATAATCCCAATATTGGTTTTTATAGGTATAATAGTTCCAGGAAGGTTCGGCAGTTTGCAGTTGTGGAAATGCTGATGTCACTTCATCCCATGTCATTTCATTTCCACGACGATTCAGTTCTGTCGCATCCGGGTTGATCATCGGCATGGCAACAATCGTTAATTCTTCCCTAAGCTGTCTCATTTCAGGAGAATTATTTGACCCAATCTGTTTGATCATGTCTAGCAGCGCTTTTGTACCAACTTTTTCATTGCCGTGAATTTCACTTTGAATGAATGCCACTTTATCCCCCGACCCAATCGTTGCTTTGTAAATTTCACGGCCTTGATTGGAATAACCAGCAACTTCTACCTCCACATTTCCTTGACTCGTTTGCTCGATCTGATCTAATTTTTGAGTCAGTTCATCATGGCTTATAAAGCCCGATACCGGTGGTTTTTCCATAATAGAGGAAGCTGGGTTAGCTTTTACTAGTGAATCATACGTGGGAGCCAACATCCCTGCGCTTAACAAAACAGCACTACAAGCCAATGCAAGCCTCTGCTTTTTTCTCCTCATCTAAAAAATCCCTCCATAATATTCATTTAACTTCCACTTTATCTATTCTTTTTCAAATAATTAAATACCTTCCGTAAATTAGAAAATGAATCTTTAGTAACTGAACTTATATGCAATTGGACATCGTATGAATGGGACAAATGTCAGGTACAATACTTTCGACCTGTTAAGGGATTGTCACTTTCCTGCTGTAATAAGTGGCTACAATAGGCAAATATTTATGCCCGGAATTCGAAACAGCGAGAACAGCATCGGCTCTAAATAACGCCCTGAAACCTTAAAATAATTTCTGCCACGATAGCAGATCCTAAAAATAACCCAAGCAATACACACATACCAACAACAACTGTTTTCCAGCCTAATTTAACAAAGTCTGTCCATGAACGGCCGATCGTAGGTCTTCTCCACCCATAATCGGCGGTGTCTCAGTAACTTTTTCAACACCCGGGACATCATGGACAGTTTCTGTAACAATTGCTGTTTCCTCCTCATGATTCACGAGTGTTGGATATCCGCGTGTAAACGTATACTGATAACTGGCACCGGACACCTGACATGTTCCCTTAATCACTTCTTCTATTTCTTGCTCGATAAAGTTGCGGGTTTCTTCTTTAAAGGTACGGACAGTTCCCGTCAATCCAGCGGTATTCGCAATGACATTATAAGGATTCTTTGCTTCAAAGTTACAAATAGATACAACCGCTGAATCAAGCGGATCTACCCTTCTGCTGACAATTTGCTGTAAATTATTGATAAGCTCCCCGCCAATGACAATGCTATATGCGCCTGTCCCTTCACCTTGGATTGTAATATCAAATCGATCGGGGGCTGCCTGAAGCGCACCTGACCGATATCCAATCTCACCAAGCAGCATTTGAGCTTGTAAGTGGGTGCCAAATATGACATCCACATCATCCAGACAGCCATCATCAATCATAGAGACTGCTCCCCGGGCGGAAGCTCCTCGGCATGATGGTGGAGGAAAACAATTGTGCCTTCTATTTCAGACGTCATCTCATTCAGCACTTTTGCAAGACCTAATAAAGCTGCTGTATGGCCGTTATGACCACAAGCATGCATCACACCATCATGAACAGATTTAAACAGAACACGGAACATCGGTTTAACTCATGTATTGGAAGTGCGTCAAAGTCTGCACGCATCGCAACTGTAGGACCTGTCTTTGCTCCCTTCAGATACGCCAAGACCCCATTACCCCCTACATTCGTACGCACATCATGACCTAATTTTTTATGGAAATCAGCAATATAAGCCGCCGTTTTCTCCTCTTTAAAAGACAGCTCAGGATGCTGATGTAGATGGCGTCGTATGTTTACCATTTCATCGAATACAGCATCCAACTTAGTGAATAATTGTTCCATTTTATCACTCCCTCAATTTAATTATTAATATTTATAGAGAAAATTTTTATAAAACATGATCTGATTTAATGGTTGACTGTTCCTTTTCCAACTCACTTAACAGCTTATAAATGGCTGAGGAATCCAGAAAAACTTTTCCTTGATATTTTGTCACTCTACTATTATTAAAAAAAACAAAAAATAGGCGGAAACGTTGCTTCAATGCCGTACCGCCCGGAGATGACAACCACGCTATCTCAAAATCTGCTCAATCCAAAATTCGAAATATCTATATCGGGTTTATTCTTTAAAACCATCTGTGATAAAACTTCCCCTATTGCACTGCTGAATTTAAAACCATGTCCGGAAAACCCACAGGCTACCATAATATTTTGATAACCTGGCAGTCGATCAATAATAAAATCGCCATCAGGGCTGTTCGTATACGTACAAACCTTCCCTTCTTTATGTTGGGCTTTTTGAGAAAAATACTTTTCAGCAAAACTTGATGTCACTTCACTGTCTTCAGAATATGTCCCAAAAACCTCCAATTTTTCATTCGGCCGAAGCTCGTGACCCCCATCATGCCTTCCAATTTTCACGCCACTGTGATTTAAGCTTGGAAAACCATAATAAGTACTGTTTTCATCGTTAAATGACCACGCCGGGAATACTTCCGGACTATATAAATTTTCATCGGAATGAAACCAGGAAAAAGTTTTTCGTACTGGAGTAATCGGTAGTTTTCTCTCAAGATGAGCTGTAACTTGATTAGTTCCTTTACCAGCCGTTATAATAAGTTGGTTGCCTTCAATAACCTGGTCATTTAGGTTAACTTTAACCTTATTATCATTTGCTTCAATCAATTGGATTTTTGAATTTGGATAAATTTCAGCTCCATCTCTAACAGCCAGTTTTCGAAAAGAATTGATTGCCTTTTCACTCATTAATATACCAGAATTTTTTTCAAAGCATCCCATTAAATTTCCGGGAAGACTGTAACCTGGCCACCTTTCATTAATTTGTTGGGATGTCAATACTACAGCAGGAAGAGAAAATGTTTTTGCCGATTGGATAACATTTTTTAAAAATAAAGATTTCTCCGTACCAATATTTAAAACACCAGTCTGCAAAAAAACGCTCGTACCAGCTTGTTTTTCCATTGCTTGCCAAAGTTCCTGTGAACGCAAGGCGAGTGGTACATAATTTTCCCCTTCCCCATAGGCGTGACGAATGAGTCTGCTTTCTCCATGATGAGAGGCCTCTGAATGGGGCGGGTCATATTTGTCTATTAGTGCAACCGATTTATTCGCTTTGCTTAGATAATAACCAGCAGCCATTCCCATCGATCCTGCTCCGATAATAACGACATCATAAGACATAATCTAACCACCTTTCTATTAATCTAATAATAAGTTTGGCAGAAATAAAGAAACCTCCGGAATATAGGTTACGATAATCAGCGTTGGCAGCCAGGCACATAAGAGAATAATCAACGTTGGTTTAAGCATCTCATTTATCGGGGCCTTCGCTAATTGACCTCCAAAGTAAAGTAATGGAGCAGTTGGCGGTGTAATGTTCCCCATTCCTAAGTTCACGGCCAGAATTGCTGCAAAATGAACAGGATCTACGCCAAGGTTTACAACAATTGGAAGCAGAATAGGTGTAGTAAGCAGCGCCCCACTAACATCGTCCATAAGCATCCCGATAATTATCATAAATACATTAATCATAAGCATTAATAGAATCGTATTTTCGGTTACTGAGAACAAAATATTTGTAATAAGCTCAGGAATATCTTCCATAACATAAATTCTGCTAAGGATCATGATCGCAAACACCATAACCATAATGATACCGGTTGTCGTGGCCGCATCAACAAATACTGTTTTAAAGTCTTTGAATTTCAGTCCTTTATAAACCCATAATCCGATTGGAATGGCATAGAATGCTGCCACAGCAGCTGCTTCGGTTGTAGTCATGATACCACTGTAAATACCTCCAAGAACCAGTATTGGCATGACCAGGCCTGGAATAGCAACAACTGTCTTAATTCCGAATCTTTTTGACTTGTATTTATTAAACTCTGTATCGAGCACAGGTGCAGAAGTTAATGTTTTATTTCTCATATACACAATATTGATAATACTTAACAGTACAATTAAAATAACACCGGGAATCACTGTTGATAAAAAGCTTGCCAGTACAGATTGATTACTGAGCCATGCATATAAAATCATAATACCGCTTGGTGGAATTAAGAGCCCTAAGACAGAAGAATTGGAAACGAGAGAAGCGGAATAGCCTCTTGGATATCCTCTTTCTTCGAGTTTGCCAAACATAATTGACCCGATAGTAGAGAGGGCCGCCATCGCACTTCCCGAAATAGATCCGAAAATAGCACAGGCAAATATAGTTACAATGCCGAGCCCGCCTTTAACTTTACCAACTATGATTTCTGTCCAATCGATAATGACCTTGCCCATACCCCCATATTCCATTAGCTTGCCAGCAATTATAAATAAAGGAATAGCTAACAGAACAGTAGAACTCAATTGACTATATCCATATGGAAGTAAAAAGCTGGGGTCATAATCCTGAGATATCACCAAATAAAGTGTTGCTCCCAAAAATGCGAATACAGCCGGTACACCAATTAGCAATAATACGATTAAAAGTGATAGTGCAATCAGCAAGATAATTTCCATCGTCATAACCCCTTACCGCTACGAGCAACTAAAATTTTTGCATCATTAACCATCTTCACTGCCAAGTATAGTGACATTAGTATGAATCCGATCATTATGGCGCTTTGGGGAATATATAGTGGGTATTTCCAAGCACTTGAGTTGCCGCCGCTGTTGATACTCCATATAACAAAGCTATTGGCCCAAAAAGTAAAAACAATAGCTATAACAAGGCAAATAACCGTGTTTAGCAACTGAACCATTGATTTTATTCGTTCATCTTTAATGTAGACTTTTGTGAGATCCGCCGTAATATGGGTATCAAGGTGGGTTCCATAAGAAGCTCCCATAAAATACATCCAAAATGCAGGGATAAGAATTAACTCTTCCAGGCCATATAAATCAGCCTGGAAGATATATCGCAGCAAAACAGTCGCTACCAGACCCAGCAATATAAGTATGCTTGATATAATCATAATTCCTTTTTGCAGATTTAATAGGAAGTTCCAAATGGAATAAACATATTTTTTCAAGGTTTCCCCCTCCCTATTGAACGTTTTCAATTAATTTATCCAATAATTCTCTTCCGATCGTTTCCTCTGCTTCCGGCCATACGTTTTCTCTTGCTTTTTCGGCCAATGTAGTCAATTCTTCATCCGTAAACTCATACACTTCGATACCTTCTTCTTCCATTTTTTCTCGGTACATCTTTTCATTCTCTTCTGCCACATCAAAACTTTCTTCAGTCAATACATTACTTGCTTCCTGTATGGCTTTCTGATCTTCTTCACTTAAACCATCAAACAAATCCTTGTTAACCAGCAAATGCGTCGCTTCAAAGAAATCATTATACTGGTAATAATGTGTAATAATATCACTATACTGCAAATAATTTACGAGTGGATGACCGCCTGTCCAACCTTCAGCAGTGCCTGACTGCAGCGCTGTGTAGAGTTCTGCATAAGGGACGGATACTGTATTAAACCCTAATTGTTTGGCATTCTGTGTCGTGATATCAATTTGAGGCACACGAAGGAGTACGTCTTTATCCGCTCCATACTCTAATGGGGCCGTTATTTCTTTCGTTGTACCAATCCCTCCAAATCCTTCCGCAAAGAAACCTAGCAATTGAATATTCTGCTCATTGTGTATTTCTTGTAAAGTTTCTCCAAAAAAAGTATCCAGTTGAAAATGCTCCCTTACCTGGTCGTAATTAGTAAATAGATATGGGAGAATATTCATTTCAAGACGACTGTCCAAGTGGGTAGGCGTAGAAATTAATCCCATGTCCACCGTGCCTTTTCCAATCTCTTCATACATTAGCGTATAATCTCCCAGCTGATTTGCAGGATATACTTCCATCTCAATGCACCCATCTGTTTTTTCAGAAACTGTTTCTGCCATCTTTTCAAGTGCAACTGTATTTGGGTGATCTTCATTATTCTGACCAGCTACTCTTAAGGTCATGTTCTCACCATTACTATTATTTGAAGCTTCTGAAGTTCCATCATTCCCGCCGCAAGCTGCGAGTAATAAAAGAAATATAACACTAACAGAAAATATAATCGTTTTTCTCATGGGATCACTCCTTTTTTATTTCATTGTTAACAACCGACGGATGATCATCCGCTTTTGTCAAATCGATCAGGGTTTAAATGTTCAATACTATGCTCCGTCCGATCATCCAAAATTAATTCTGAAGCAACTTCTCCCATAACCGGGGCTAATTTAAAACCATGACCGGAGAATCCTGACATGACGATGACATTAGATTTATCATTCAACCTGCCAACCAATGCGTGATCGTCAGGAGTATAAGCGTCCATATGTGCACTTAAACGAACCGGATCGGGGTTGAGATTATTAAAATAAGAAGAGGCAATTTCGATTGGAGCCGCTATTTCTTCCATACTAATGTTGTTTTCCAGTAAATCGGGATTGTTTATTGCCTCCTCAGAACCAATTAATGCAACTTTGATCATGCTTTGATCTAAAGTTGGTATACCGAAAAAATCATATTTTTCCGTCGTTCTGGCAAATGTAGGAAAGTTTTCATCCTGGAATTTACTGAGATCCTTAGGGACAAACCATGTCATAATAATTCTCCTTGGTTGAATAATCTTCTTATACTGTGGTAACAGTTCTTTCACCCAGGATCCTCCCGTCACAACCACCTCATCAAAGGTAAATCTTTTCCCGTTAGCAATAACCGTGACTCCTTGGTCAGTGTTTTCTATATCTTCAATTTTCGTATTACGCTTGATAACAGCTCCATGTTTCTCAGCTTGGTTGATTGCTGCAACGACAGCGAGTTCCGGTCGCAAATAACCAGCTTCCTTGTCAAGAATAATGGCATCGTCAGAATCAAATCTATGTTGAGGGAATAACGGTTGAGCTTCCTTCACATCATATAATTTATGTTGAATATTATAATCAAGAATGCTTTTAAGGACGTTTCTAACATTTACTGAATCAGCTTTACCAATTGTGAGACCACCAATGAGTGACAGTAAACGGTTGCCGCTTTGTTCTTCCAAGTCACACCACAATTGTCTGGCCCGTCTTAAAAGGGGTACATATTCCGCACCTTCACGGTATGCTGTCCGAAACAACCTTGACTCTCCGCCCACCGCTGAACGGTCATGACCAATTCCAAATTGTTCAAAACCAGTTACACTGACCCCTTTTTTTGCCAGTTGCCATGAAACCATACTACCCATCGTACCCAAACCTATTACCGCTACGTTTTTCTTCATAATTAATGCTCCTTCGGGAAAAAGTACTTAACAAAATAGAGAGTGAACGTTCACTTTCTAAATATAATACCAATATCTATTTATTTGTCAATAAAAAATATTAAAAGTTATCTAAAACTTTTATCAGGAATAAAAAGTGATCCAATAATCATATATGGATCAGCTTCAATTTTTTATTCAGTTTTTGCCAAAAATGGAGTTATTGAATCTAAGATAAATTCAATTTTCCTCTTATTTGTTAAGTTTTCTTCTGGTGTCATTCGAAGAAAGAAACGGAAGCGTAGATCATGATAATCCGAAACAAGTGAACTTAAAAACAAAATAAAGTAATTATCCAGCAAGAGGGATAGCTCGTTCTCGGATATATCCAATAAAATTTCGCCATTTGCTTTCGCCTCAGATACCATATTATGTATATAATTTGCGGATTTGGTAAAAGGACTGTGCAAATTTTTTAAGAAATGCTCAACGTTATTTGAACCCAAGTTTGCATAAACCTTAATGTAGTTCGGATACTTCTGATGGATTTTTACAATCTCTTCCAAATAGTTTTCAACTGTATGTACAAGCGAATGTTTAATATGTGTATACTTTTCGTATAAATTTTCCACCAGGATTTCCTGACATTTATGTAGTACAGCTAAAAACAATTCTTCTTTATTTGTAAAATACTTATAAAGCGCACCATTTGATATATTAGCTTTTGAACAGATCTCCTTAATGCTCGCTCCATAATATCCTTTATCTGCAAAGCATTCTGTCGCTCCATCCAAGATAGTTGTCTGCTTTTCTTCTGATAGCTTTTCAAAAGTATTCATCTATTTTCTTAGCTCCTTCTATTATTTAATGAATTACTTAAGTTAGAAGAACGTAATCCTTCTCCATTCATTCTATATTTATTTATTCGAGTTTCTGTTATATTAATATGGAAGTACTGCCTATTCAAGGTTTAACCAATTTCAGTTTAAATTTACGACAGCGCATTTCCGATATCTTTACATCACCTGCCTACTTATTTCGACATCTTTCCCTAAACTCCTGCTGATCATTTGCACCATACAGGAACCTGCCACACTGGTCCTGCAAAAACCGAACATTTATGTTTATTTTCAGACTAAACGTTCATATTTACCCTTGATCATCCTCTATGAGTCTGTTATATTATCACCATATTAGAATTGAATATTAGCACTCGTATATCCTCAGTAATATGGTCTGAGCGTCTCTACCTGGTTCCCATCGCAAGAGCCGGACTACGGGGTAAAGTATATCGGTGTCTGGTCTATTGATGCTGTTCTGCTAATCAGAACCAGTGTCTAACTTGCCACGCTATGGTTACTTTAACTTTCATTAGTCCGGGAAATAGAATCATTCTGCTGTTTTCCGGACTATTTTAATAGGTCCCCGTCCATAGCTGCGGTGGGAGGAAATATTTAACTCAGCCGTGATGACAAATGATTAAACAAAGGAGCGTGGCACCATGCGTCGATCAAAAACACTGGATAAATTCTTCCGGTTATCCGAACATAAATCAAATCCCCAAACAGAAATAACAGCAGGACTAACCGTTTTCATGACAATGCTTTACGTGCTAATCATCGTCCCAGGGATGCTGGAAGAGGCCGGGATTCCCAAAGGTCCGGTCACCGTTTCGGTTATTCTCATGACAGGTTTTGTTACCATTCTCATGGGATTATACAGTAATCGCCCGTTTGCGCTGGCTCCCGGCCTGGGTTCAGTCGCATTTCTGGCTGTCACCCTGGTGGTCGCTGAGGGAGTTTCATGGCAGACTGCGTCAGGAATGGTCTTCGTTTCCGGTCTTTTGTTTATTTTATTCACAATTCTCGGGTTGCGCCAGCTGATCGTCCGACTTATGCCGCCTGCCATCAAATTATCGATCGGTGCAGGTGTAGGGTTATTTATTGCACTGATTGGCTTTCGCAATGCTGGACTCGTCGTAGCCAGTGAAGATGCGAACTCACTGCAGCTGGGCGATATTGGAACATCCAGTGCGATACTTGCGCTGATCGGCTTTCTTATTATGAGCGTACTTCTGGCAAGGAATGTTCGAGGGCATTTGCTGATCGGCATTGTAGCAGTTACTTTGATTGGGGTACCGATGGGGGTTACCCAACTGCCTGATTCGATTTTTTCACTCCCTGAAAGCCCTGGTCCTGTATTATTCAAACTGGATATTATGGAAGCATTGAAAATTGAGTATTTCCCATTTCTGCTGGCATTTTTTGTACCGGACTTCTTTTCAAGTCTTGGCACGATGCTTGGTGTCGCTGGTAAAGGGAACATGCTTGATAAAAACGGGAACTTACCCCATATTGACAGACCTTTTCTTGTCGATGCCGGCGGGACCACGGTGGGCTCTCTGTTCTCGGTACCTGTTATGACCACATATGTAGAATCCGCCACCGGTGTGGAAGCCGGCGGACGTACAGGGTTGACCGCTGTGACAACAGGCTTGCTATTTCTGCTCACCCTATTTGTCACGCCGTTGATTATGATCATCCCGACAGAAGCCACAGCACCAGCGTTAATTCTGGTCGGACTGACAATGCTTTCATCCGTAAAAAATATAAACTTTGAAGATACAACGGAATCGCTGCCGGCATTCATGACCATTGTCATTACGATTTTTACATTCAACTTCGGAAATGCATTGCTGCCGGTATCATTATTTACGTGCTTGTCAAAAGCCTGTCCGGTCGCTATAAAGAAGTTCATCCCGGTTTGTATATTTTACTGATTCCACTGGTGATTTATTTTATTACACTGGCACACCAATAATGGAAGGGAAAGGAGAAAAACATGATATACTCACGTGAGCACCTTGTGGCGGCAGCCCATGGTAATGAGCGGATGGATAAAGTAATCCGGGAAGTACAGCTTGTCAACGTGTTTACCGCCGAAATCTATATAGCTGATATCGGCATCAAAGAAAATCGTTTTAGTGCGATTGCCCGTTATGAGAACGATGAACCTGTCTTCTTCATGGAAGGGGATGTCGAAATTGACGGAAAAGGTAAATATGCCGTACCCGGTTTTATCGATTGCCACGTACACATTGAAAGTACGATGGTTACCCCGGATATGTTTGCATGCGCCCTGTTGCAGCACGGCACAACAACAGCGGTCATTGACCCGCACGAAATTGGCAATGTGATGGGTGCGGAAGGCGTTCAATACATGGTGGATGCCAGTAAGGATCTCCCAGTACAAATCTTGACTACCATCCCATCGTGCGTGCCCGCTGTTCCCGGGTTGGAAACATCCGGTGCAGCTTTTGGCCCGAACGAAATTGCCTCCCTACTAGATATGCCCGGTGTTGTGGGAATCGCCGAATTGATGGACTACGTCGGTGTGGTTAAACAGGATCCGCGCATGGCAGGTATTGTGCAAAAAGGGCTCGATAAAGGCGTTCTGAATGAAGGGCATTTACCAAGGGTGACCGGAAGGGATTTACATGCTTATCTCGCTGCTGGGGTAAATTCGGACCATGAAAGCCGTACAAAAGAAGAAATCATCGAAAAACTCCGTGCCGGCATGCTTATCTATATCCGCGAATCCAGCGTCAGCCAATTTGCCGATATCGCCGCCAAAGCATGGGAAGTCTTACCATATGCTTCCAACATTGCCATGTGTACAGATGATGTCGAACCGAATGATATGCTGAAAAACGGGCAGATGAATCGTGTTATCCGACGCTGCACCGAGGAAGGCATTCCGGCACCGCTCGCCATTCGCTTTGCCTCGTTAAACGGAGCGACCCGCTATGGCCTCCGTGACCGTGGTGCCATCGCTCCCGGATATCACGCTGATTTTTCCCTGGTGGATTCACTGGATATGATGCAGGTGGCTGATGTCTTCATCCAGGGCGAACAGATGGTGAAAAACGGGGAATTAACCGTGGACATAACAAGCAGCACACCCCCGCTAAGCCAAAACACGGTGCGCCTGCCGAAACTAACAGAAGAGGATTTTAAGATCCAGCCGCCGATCGAAAACGGTACAGTTATCATCAATACAATGGAAATGACAGCCATCGGCACCACCCAAAAAGGGACCCTGGAACTGGAAGTCACTAATGGAATCATCCAAGCACTGCCAGAAGATTACGTGTTTGTTTCTGTCACCGGACGTCACGGCCAAAACCGAAAACCATTCGTGGGCATTCTGAAAAATTCCGGCCTGAATAAAGGCGCCTATGCCACAACCGTGGCACATGACAGCCATAATTTGGTGGTCGCCGGTACAAATGTGCGTGATATGCTTCTTGCAGCACAACAGCTGGAGCAATCCGGCGGAGGTCTTTGCCTGGTGGAAGACAGCGACATCAAGGCACAGGTTGATTTGCCGATCGCCGGCCTGATGGCTGCAGAACCAATTGAGGTACTATCACCGAAAGTCGAACAATTCAATGAAGCAGCAACAAGTATGGGAATACAGGTAGGCAGGCGCTCTCCGTCCATGGCCCTGTCCTCCCTGACGTTATCCGTCATACCCGAAATCCGCATAACCGACCTCGGATTGGTTGACGTGACAAAACAGGAATTTATCCCATTATTTGATGCGGAACATTAAACATGGAACAACGGGGACAGATCCATTGTCCCCTCCTGTTTTGAAGTTGAAGTCGTTCCAGATTGATTTATAAAAATTTACCCCCGGGACCTAAGTAGCCATATCTCATCTATAGCGTTTTTTCAAGAGCCAAAGTAATAATTGCCCCTCTATTAGAATCACCCGTGAAGTTAAATGAATTTCTGCAAACTGATAAAGGATAGAGGACACGAAAGTTGAAAAGACCGCACTAAACGCTTGGGCGGTCTTTTTGAGAAAGAGTTAATATATTTTAGCGGAAATAATTAATATAAATGAAAACATTTCTATACGTTCAACTGAAGCCTTAGTTAACATGAACCTCATCTAACACTCGAAAATCATATGGGTAAGCGAAGAATATTACACTTTTTCCTCCGTGGTTTCTGGCTTTTCTGATCTATTATCTGTATGTTCAAATTTAACATATTCATCTTCTGGATCACTCACTAACTCATTGGTTGATTTCTTAAATTGATACAGCGTTTGTCCGAAAGCCTTACCAATTTCAGGTAATTTCTTAGGACCAAAAATAACTAATGCAATGATCAGAACGAGAATTAAACCTGGAACACCAATATTAGCCATCGTATCCCACCCTCCCTATAATAAAAACATTAAATCATTTCTCTTTTCATTTTGCCTTTAACAAGCTGTTCATTTGAATCCATAAATGTCACAATACCTTCAGCAGCACGATATGCCAAGGCTCCTACTGTTCCGGTTGGATTATAGCCGCCGTTGTGTGCAAAAGCTGAAGCGCCAACAACAAACAAATTGTCTACATCCCACATTTGCAGATAGTTGTTCACCGCTGACGTTTCTGGATCACCTCCCATAATGACCCCCGGTATTATGTGTGGACTGGTATGGGACGATATCATAGTGTTTAGCCATTGTTCTCTTCTCAACGATGTCCGCCCCCATCTTCTCCATTATTTCCGCTGCTCGTGCAGAAAGATATTCTTGTAATTTCCTATCCTGCTCCGTAAAATCATAAGTTAATCGAAGTAACGGGTTCCCATGAGCATCAGTATATGTCGGATCCAGATCCACAAAATTGTTTTTATGTGGCATGGATGCCCCTTGTGCCCCGACAGAAAGCGAACGATTAAAGTAATGGAGGCTCTTCTCTTTAAATTTACTTCCCCAGGCTGGTGTATCCTTTGGCACAGGATTACTTGCAATCGGACGTCGCCCCGTTTGAGAAATAGAGATAACACCACCGTGGATAAAATCTAAATCGGAGTGATCAAAATTATCTCCATTAAAATCGTCAATTGAAGCCCCAAGTGCTCCAGCACCCATGTATGTGTTAAATTTCTCTTTTTCAAAAAAGCCGGTTGCTCCAGCCATAATTTGGTAGCAATAATTTTTTCCAATTACACCAGTATTACTTTCGGGATCATAAGGCATTCCTAATTCAGAGAGAAGTAATAAGCGGACGTTATTAAATACATAGCTCGTCAGCACTACGACATCAGCTGGCTGAATAAATTCCTCCCCTGTTTTTACATCAAAATAACGAACCCCTGTCGCTCTTCCATCTTCGTGTAGAATTTCAACGACATTGGCATCTGTACGCAATTCAAAGTTCCCTGTCTGCTTAGCAGCCTGAACAACCGTCACATTAGGTGTGGATTTAGCTCCATACTCACAGCCGAATCGTTCACAAAAACCACAATATTGGCAGGCATTAATCTGCTGTCCATCAGGATTCTCATAATTCTCGGATAAGTTGGCGGATGGACTTTGAATTGGATGAAGTTCCAGACTTTTCGCCGCTTCCTTAAATCGATTGAGGATGAGAGTACCTTTCATTGGCGGTGTAGGATAATCATTACTTCGCGGCGCTCCCAATGGATTCTCTTCCCCACTAATACCAGTGGTCTCCTCGAACTTGTAAAAATACGGTTCTAATTCCTCGTAAGTAATTCCCCAATCCTGTATAGTATAATCGCTCCCAATTTTGTCCTCACCATACTTTTCATCTGTCATTGTTTTGATTTGAAGATCATACGGGAGGAACCTCCAAGTCTGCCCATTCCAATGAACCCCTGCTCCTCCAACTCCTTCACCAGGAAGGAAGGATCCCCATTCTCGGATTGGCAAAGCACGTTCATCCTTATTATTTCGAAAAGATAAGGTTTCTTTTGAAGCATCCTGCATTAGTCCATACCGCATTGCATAACGGTACTCATCATGGATATATTGGAAATCTTCGGTAGTTCGGTTTTGACCACGCTCTAGCCCAACAACCTGTATGCCTTGCTTGGCTAGTTCGGCAGCGATAATTCCTCCCGTCCAACCCACTCCCACTGTAACAACATCAACTTTGTCTAATGAGGTTACCATATGATCCCCCTTGATTTTAGTTTATTGATTAATGCTCGTGCTGTCTCCTTAGAGATTGAGGTTCAATTTCTATAAATTCCTCATTTTCAATTTCATTTATATAGCTCATCTGGTGACCCGGGTACTCTTTCATCTTCCACCCTTCCATATCCACATTTCCGCTATACAATGGATCTGCGTAAGCTCCTGCCAAAGTAGCGGTCGAAAGCAACTGAAAAAATTCCCCAGACTTGACTCCTTTCATTTTGACATCACTATTTTCAAATTTTTGTAGAATGGCATCCTGTTGCTCGCCATCCAGATCAGTGAAGGATGTATTGTATTCCTTATTGCTTTCCCTGTCTATTGCTAATATTCCTTCCATAAAAATTTCGTGTCGTTTCAATCGAGTTTGGTATCCCTGAAAGTCCGATCCAGGAAAAAACGGTCCTTGCATGTACTCACGATCATTATTTCCGTACGCACCTGCCAGCTGATGGTCGATGAAATAAGGAACACCTAACTGGATTGCTCCTGGGCCATTCTCATCTTCTGGGAAAATTCTTTCAGTGGCTGCACTTAATATCTCAAAATCCTTTTCTCTTGTGAAATACATAAGAGCATGGTGTGGGTTTGTTTGCTGTACTATGGTGGTAGATGGCTCTGGTTCACCACCAAAATTCATTCCAAAAATCGATCCCAGTATTCCTCCTCCGATGACACCCCCAGCAGCATAACCTGAATTTTTCAGAAAGCGACGCCTCGACAAGTCTTTTCCATTACTTTCATTTGCCATGTTTAAAACCTCCCTATAATAATGATGACGCTTTCAAAAGAGGAGAGTTTTATAGTATTGTATTAAGCAGATACGTTATTTATTACTTGCGAATGAATGTTGTCGAACAATAACTTAATGGGAATTGGCATATACAATGTAATTGGAAACCTTTTACTGGAGGGAGGATTTGACTAGCGAGGTAATTTTATGGTTGAAGAATGGCTAGCCACTCCAAACAAAAACATCAAGAAATCCTTAGTAACTGTGGGAATGAAAGAATTTAAGAGGATAAATGTTCTAGAATGTTAAGCTAATAGCGAATTCTTTCCCTGTTCCTTATTCTGATTCCGCATCAGATCGATCATGCTGCAGATCATATAGTTGAAATACGTTGCTTGTGTAGCACGGACATGCCCCAAATCGCTAACTTTATTTACACTAATGTCCCTAAATCAAGCAACATACCAGTCTTATCATCTTTCATTTTCAGACGGGGGTATGTCACACACTCAGGATCACTGTTTTCTCTATTCTCCACTTCATGAAGCAGTCCGTCCAGCCCGGAATGAAAGGCAATAGCCGCGGATTGCTCCCAAGCGTCACTTTCTTCCAATTCCGTTGGCAGCATTAGCCCATCACTCAATAAAAGAATCCCAGTAACCTTTTTCAAGGATAGCCTACCGCTTTCCAAATGATTTAAAGTAGCATCACTTCCATCAATCACGCCATATCCATCGTAGGTGTTAAGCAGGGAGCGGTTTTTCATCAAAGTCGGCCGTACCTCTTCTCTTGCTTCAGCCATGCTTGTCTGTTCATCTTTCTTATGTCTCAATTCCACCATTTCATTGATGGCTTTTTGATCAAAATGGTGAAGCAGGTCGTATGTCACTTGACGGATATCACCGTTCTCATATTGCAAAAAAATCATGCAATCTGCGGCCTGGAAATAATCAAGGAATAAGTGATCCATATCGATTGAAATTGCTGCAAGCGCGCATGTACCCTTTTTTTCTTTTGGTACATCATCAATCGTCGCACTGCCATCCAACCCAAGATATTTCACGGTTTCCTTACCGACCAAATGATTGGCGGTTTTCACCCTATTTTCAAAAGACTCCCCCTCTATCGCCGCATCCAGCACACTCTGAACGGCACCTGATGCAATATGGCCCGGGACACCCTCTAGTCCCGTGGCACCATCAATTACCGCAAAGATTCCTGCTTTTTTATTTACAACATAAGCGTCTTCATTTACGCTTCGATTACCATTCCTGTACACCTTGTTTAATTTCATCCAATCCCTCCTTTCCATTATCGGCTGCTTTCCCTGTAAACCAGTTCCGTTCCCAGCGTAACCGTTTTGGATACGGTACGTTGCTGGAAAAGCCGTTCCTTCATTAAAGATACGGCTGTTTCTCCCATCATTTCCGTATATACCCTGACGGTGCTTAATGATGGCGAGACATACTTTGCCACACTGGAATCATTGAATCCGATAATGCTAACCCTCTTCGGAACAGAAATCTCGTGCTCATGCAAAGCACGCAATGCACCGACAGCAATGGTATCATTTGCGCAAAAAAATGCAGTGGGAAGGTCATCCTCTAACATACGTATCGCACTATCCATCATGTCATAACCGGAACCCACGGTAAAAGCTCCCTTAAAACAATACTTTTTATTGAATAATCCTTTTGCTCTCATGTAATCACGAAAGCTTTCATATCTCGGATCTCTCAGCACCTCAGATGTGCCAGGAACCTTTTCCTCACCAGCCAGCATCCCGATTCCTGAATGCCCCTGCTCCATAAAGTGTGATAAAACACTGGTAGTCGCCTGATTAAAGTCAGCGATCACAGCATCACAGGAAGACAGTGCATGCATATTATCAACAAAGCAAATATTGGAACTCCAATCTTTCAGCTGCTCCATTTGACGGTGTGAAAATTTGCCAATTGCGATAATCCCGTTTATTGTTACGTTGGGTTTTTTATCCACATTTTGAAACAGCCGAATATACTCATACTGGTCATTTTCCAGTTTCTTTTCCACACCTAGTCGAATCGAATAGTAATACAAATCATTCAGCTCTTCCGTCTCGGTATACCAATGAACGATCGCAATTCGCATACGCTGCTTTGTTTTCTTTTGAATGTGTTTTTTATAATCAAGCAGTTCAGCAGTGTCAAAAATTCGTTGCTTTGTTTCCGGGTTTACTGATAGTGTCGGGTCATCATTAAGCACGCGTGATACAGTTGCAATCGAGACATTTACATGATCCGCTATATCTTTTATCGTCGCCATTTTGTCAACTCCGATCGATTAGTTATGCCAACTAACATTACTATTTCCATTGCTCGTATTCGAGGTACGATGCCGCAAATCAGCTTCAATTTCTTCCAGACTCCGCCCACGCGTTTCCGGCAGATATTTCACAACAAACATCAAGGCTCCAATTCCAATCACTGCAAAAATCAGAAATACCTGTTCAATGGACATTACTTCGGTCAGCAATGGGAAAAGTTGGGCGACAAGCAGGCTTCCGATTGATAATGTCAGGGCGGCGATACCTGTCGCTGCTCCCCGCGCACGCATAGGAAATAGCTCTGGAAGCATAACCCATAATACTGGCCCCCACGTGAAAGCGAAAAATATAATAAATAACGTCAGACAAGCCACAATAATCCAGGCACTGACAGTTGAGTCAAGACCGACTGTCCAAATTAAACCTGCCATGATCACTAACGATCCGACCATCCCGATATTACCGGTGATCAGAAGTTTCTTGCGATCAATTTTATCAATAATCATAATTGCAACGATCGTAAAAATGACATTAACCGTTCCAATACCGACTGTCCCTAAAATGGACGTGACATCCCCAAGTCCAGCTTCATTGAAAATCGTTGGTGCATAATAAATGATAGCATTGATGCCAATAATTTGCTGAAGCAATGCGAATGCACAGCCAATCATCAGCGTTGGACGCAGCCAGGCCGATTTTAATACATTCCATGTGCTGTCAGAGATACGATTAATTTCTATCATTTCACTCATTTCTTTATCGATTTCACTTGGCTTTCTGGTCAGTTGCATAACACGTCGAGCTGCTTCCTTGCCACGGTGTTCAAACAGTCATCTCGGACTTTCAGGCATAAATAGAACACCAATCATTAATATAAGTGATGGCACCACAGCAAGTCCGACCATCCAGCGCCATCCTTCTATTTCAGCAAACGCATAGTTTACCAAGTAAGAAGAAAGAATACAATTGTGATCATTAGCTGATTCAATGAACTTAGCGATCCTCGTGATTCTGTCGGCGCCATTTCTGATAAATATACAGGGACGATAGCGGTCGAACCACCAACAGCAACTCCAATAATCAATCGGCCAACTACGAGTGTTACCATATTCGGAGCAAAAGCCAATGTAAGCGCTCCAATAATAAATAATATACAAATCATAAAAACCAGTCTGCGTCGCCCAATTTTATCTGACAAAGGACCACTCGATCCCGATCCAAAAATAGCTCCTATCAACATTGAGCTGACGACAAGACCTTCTGTAAAACTCGTCAGCGGAATATCATTTTTTATAAATAAAAGCGCCCCCGATATAACGCCCATATCATAGCCATATAGGAGCCCACCTAAAGCACCGAGAAAAAATATCATTTTTTTTACCTATTTTTTACCGCCCATTATCCAAGCCCCCAAGTATTTTAATTTAAAATTCAGTATATGCTTTCATAGAATTCGTGTAAAGCATCAATTTATTATTGTGCCTTTTTAAAGTGATCATCCAGCACCATCTTAAGTTAAAATTTATTATTTTTTTACTAAAATAAATCAACAATTTTATTGTGAATATAATAACACTATAGTAAACTAATTGTAAGCGTTTTTAATAGAGACAGGGGGAATTCCATGAATAACCTCACCAAGGAGTTTCAGAAATTATTTAATCGCAGCGAAGAACCACATGTATTTTTTGCACCCGGCCGAATTAATTTAATCGGTGAACATACCGATTACAACGGGGGACACGTTTTCCCCACATCAATTTCTTTTGGAACATACGCGCTAGGAAAAAAAAGGACGGATCCGCATTTCCGTTTCTACTCGATGAATTTTCCCGAAGTGGGTGTGATTGAATGCGACCTTTCCGATTTAAGATTCAATCAAGTGCACGATTGGGCAAACTATCCGAAAGGCATGATCCATCAACTTATTGAAACAGGACATTCGATAGAAAGTGGTGCTGACATCCTGTATTACGGTAACATTCCCAATGGTGCCGGTCTCTCATCCTCTGCATCAATTGAAATGGCGACCGGGGTCCTGCTGGAACATTTATTTGAACTAAACATTGACCGTATCGAAATGATTAGACTTGGACAGAAGGTTGAAAATGACTATATCGGAGTAAACAGCGGCATCATGGACCAGTTTGCCATTGGCATGGGAAAACGAAATCATGCCATTCTATTAAACTGTCAGACGCTTAATTATGATTATGCCCCCATTGAACTGGGAAATCATGCGATTATGATTATGAATACCAATAAACAGCGCACGCTGGCCGCATCCAAGTACAACGAGCGTCGCCAGCAGTGTGAGCAGGCGCTTGCCGATTTAAAAACAGAATGCTCCATTAACAGCCTTGGTGATTTAACAAACGAGCAATTGGAACAGCACAAACACCTCATCTCAAACCATATCAACCGGAAACGTGCCAAACACGCTGTGACGGAAAATAAACGCACACTAACAGCATTAAGTAAATTACAGAGTGGTGATCTTAAAGAATTTGGCCAGTTAATGAACGCATCACATCAGTCACTCCAACATGACTATGAAGTAACCGGCGCAGAATTGGACACTGTTGTAGAAGCTGCGTGGAAACAAGAAGGTGTGATCGGATCAAGGATGACAGGCGCTGGATTTGGCGGTTGTGCTATCGCCATTGTGCAAAAAAATAAAATTGATGATTTCAAAGACAATGTTGGACACATCTATAAGCATCGATTTGGCTATGCAGCAACATTCTATACTGCCGCACTTGGCGATGGCGCCAAAGAAATAACAGAAGGGGCATTTCAATGAGTATTCTTGTATTAGGTGGAGCAGGCTATATCGGCTCACATGCAGTACATCAGCTAATTGATAAAGGAGAGAAGGTTGTCGTTATTGATAACCTGGAAACAGGGCATAAAGAAGCCATCCATCCAAACGCCGCTTTTTACCAGGGGGACCTTCGCCATTTCGAATTTCTTCGCGATGTCTTTGCGAAAGAATCCATCGATGGGGTCATGCATTTTGCAGCCCATTCCCTTGTCGGAGAATCAATGGAGAATCCGCTTCAGTATTTTGATAATAACGTGTACGGTACACAGGTGTTGCTGCAGGCGATGGTTAAGCACAATGTAAAACAAATCGTTTTCTCATCCACTGCTGCAACATATGGTGAGCCAGAAGCTATCCCGCTTACCGAGACAATGCAGGCAAATCCTACAAGTACATACGGAGAAACAAAACTGGCGATGGAAAGAATGATGAAATGGACTAAACAGGCACATGGCATCAACTATGTTTCCTTAAGGTATTTCAATGTGGCAGGGGCAAGGCAATCCGGTGAAATCGGCGAAGATCATCGGCCCGAAACACACCTTGTCCCCATTATACTGCAGGCTGCACTCGATCAGCGTCCAAGTATTACCATTTTTGGTGATGATTATAACACGGAAGATGGAACTTGTATCCGGGACTACGTTCATGTAGAAGATTTGATTCAGGCACACATCCTGGCAATGAATTATTTAAAGAATAGCGGCCAAAGCGATATTTTTAATCTCGGCAGCAGTCAGGGATTCTCTGTAAAAGAAATGATCGATACAGCACGGAACGTAACCGGCAAGGAAATTAAAGCAGAAACCGGGGAGCGTCGTGCCGGTGATCCAAGCGTACTGATCGCAAATTCCGACAAGGCAAAAAAAGTGCTTGGATGGAACCCGACTCGAACAGCCATTACAAAAATTATGGAAGACGCATGGAAATGGCATTCAAACAATCCCAATGGATATAAGCCAGAGAAGGAGTAGATATATCATGATTTATCAGCAATTGAATAGCCTAATTGAAAAAGCTATCCAAACCGGGCTGATTGAAAAGCAGGATCATATTTACGTACGCAACCAAATCATGCAGCTTCTTAAGCTCGATGGGGACAGAGGGACAGATTCCACATCCCATTTTGATGCCCCCATCCCCGACTTGCTGGAAGAGTTGGTTGACTACGCCGTTGGTCACCATGTGATTGATGATGTTCTTGACGATAAAGAAATACTGAAAGCCAGCATCATGAATTGCTTTGTTGCCAGGCCGTCAGTCATAAATGACATGTTTCAGGAAAAATACAGCATTTCCCCTGTTGAGGCAACGGACTTCTTTTACCAGCTTAGCCAAAACAGCAACTACATTCAGACGAAACGAATCGAAAAAAATATACATTTTACGACCGAAACGGAATACGGAGAGCTGGACATCACCATCAATTTATCTAAGCCGGAAAAGGATCCGGAGCAAATTAAACGGGAACGGGGAAATAAGAAAAATATTGATTATCCGAAATGTGTTCTCTGTGTTGAAAATGAAGGATATGCCGGTCGCACCGGTTATCCTGCACGGGCGAACCATCGGGTCATCAAAGTTCCATTGCTTGGGGAAAGCTGGTATCTGCAATATTCCCCATATGTTTACTACAACGAGCATTGTATCTTGCTCGCTGAAGAACATCGGAATATGAAAATAGATAAACAAACGTTTAAACGGCTGCTGGCATTTATTGATCAGTTACCGCATTACTTTATCGGATCAAATGCAGATTTACCCATTGTCGGCGGGTCGATTTTAACGCATGACCATTATCAGGGCGGCAGATACAAATTTGCTATCACAGATGCGAAAAAAGCTTTTTCATTCAAACTGGAAAACGATGATAACGTTTCTGCTCATGTTCTGCACTGGCCCCTGTCGGTTATCCGGCTAAAAAGCACGGATCAAGAACAACTGATCAATGCGGCCAATCAAATTTTGCAAACGTGGAAAAATTACACAGACGATGCGGCCGACATTCAAGCGTTTTCCGGCGACAAACCACACAACACCATCACACCGATTGCCCGGCTGCGTGATGGAGTCTATGAACTTGACCTTGTATTACGCAATAACCGCACATCTGATGAACATCCATTGGGTATCTTCCACCCGCATGCAGACGTCCATCATATAAAGAAAGAAAACATCGGACTGATTGAAGTGATGGGGCTGGCTGTACTGCCTGCGAGATTAAAAGATGAACTCGCTGAAATCACGAACTGCCTGCTTGATCAGCCCAGCAGCGTAGCAGACTATCATAATGAATGGGCTCAATCCATCAAGCAGAAACACGGTACGATTTCCAACCCGGATGATGCAGACCATATATTGCAGCAAGAATTAGGCCTGAAATTCCAAAAAGTGCTTGAAGACGCTGGTGTATTCAAAGAAAAACCGGCATTTGATCGATTTATCAGTACGTTGAAAAGCAGGTGAACATTTTGGATATTACAACGATCAATGTTCTAAACAAATGGGAGAAATCAGCAGCATTGCCGCTTGAAGGAAAGTATCATATTGGCCTCAGGGGAAACGTATCACAGCTATATAAAATACGCATTTAACGAATCAAGGGGACAGGGGACACCGCCCATCCCCAAATCGACAATACCTTATCCTTTCACAGATCCTGCCAGGAGTCCGCGAACGAAGTATTTTCCTAGTATGATATATACGAGCAGCGTTGGGAGTGCAGCAACAACTGCCCCAGCCATCTGTACATTCCACTGCACAATCTGACTGCCGGAAAGGTTCTGCAATGCCACCATAACCGGCTGCGTTTCATTTGTCGTCACAGTTACAGCAAACAAGAACTCATTCCAAATGTTCGTGAACTGCCAAATTGCCACAACGACAAATCCGGTAATCGATAATGGAATCATGATATGTCTGAAAACACCAAGAAAGCTTGCACCATCAATTTTAGCCGCTTCAATCATCTGATCCGGAATATTGGCATAAAAGTTACGGAACATCAGGGTTGTTACCGGCAGTCCGTAAACAACATGCACCAGAACCAGCCCAGCAATCGTATCATACAATCCAATGGTACGTATAAATTGAATCATTGGAATCAGGATGCTTTGATACGGAATAAACATGCCAAACAAAATAATCGTGAATAATGTTTCTGATCCTTTAAATTTCCATTTGGATAAAACATATCCATTCATCGCACCCAACAATGCAGATAAAAGAGTTGCAGGTATGACTAAGTAAACACTGTTCATGAAGTTTGGAGCAAGTTCCTCAAATGCCCGGGCATAGGAACTGAAGTCAATCGAAGTAGGCAATGCCCACATATGCTCAAGTGATACTTCATCCAATGGTTTCAAACTCGTTACAATAATGACATAAACCGGCATTAGAAATAAAAAAGCAAAGAATACTAAAATGATATACTTCATTGTTTTTCCCATTGAGAATGGTGCCATTAATTATCACCCTTTCTGCTGTTCCATAAATACGGAATGATAAATACCGCCACCACAAGCAGCATGATAATTGCTATAGCAGCACCATTTGCATAATAATTGCCTTTGAAAGTCGCTTCATACATGTATACAGCAGGAACATCGGTGACAAAGTTTGCCCCTGATCCAGTCATGGCATAAATTAAGTCAAATATCTTCAATGAAATATGAGCCATGATAATAATCACACTTACCGTTATCGGCATCAACATCGGAATAACGACTTTTCGATATATCTGGAATTCACTTGCTCCGTCCATCCGTGCTGCTTCACGCAGTTCATTGGGGATCCCACGCAATCCGGCTAGGTACATCGCCAGTGAAAAACCTGTCATTTGCCAAACCGCTGCGATAACTACTGCAATAATTGCTACCGGCACACCGAACTCTATCTTACCCCACTCAAACCCCGCAAGAATATTCGTATCCGTATACCATTTTGGGGTTATTCCAAAAAACTGAAAAAATTGATTAATTCCTGTCGATGGGTTTAGCAGCCACTGCCACACGACACCCGTGACGATAAATGAAAGCGCCATTGGGAATAAGAAGATATTGCGAAAGAATGATTCACCTTTTAACTTTTGGTCAATCAAAATACCTAACCCCAGCCCCATAACAATAACCAAACCAATGAAAAAGATTGTAAAAAATACTGTATTCCGTAAATCTGCCTGAAAACGGAAATCCTGGAATAAATAGATATAGTTTTTCAGCCCGGCAAAGGAAAAATCAGGAGTCAGTGTATTCCAATTACTGACTGAAACATATCCTGTCCAGCCAATAAAACCATATACGAAAACAAGAATCAGGATAATAGAAGGAATGAGAAATGCCACTGCTGTCCATTGGTCTTTTGTGAATCCTTTTTTGTGTTTTCTTTTGCTTGGTGCTTCCTCCAAATTGCATCCCCCTTACTTAGAAGCCTTTTCCAAAATTCAATAAGAGGCTGTCCCCGATTCCAGGCAGCCTCACGGTTCAAATGATTACATTTCTTGTGATGCGGTTTTCAACGCTTCAATAAAGTTATCAACATCACGCTGTGTAACAAAAATGTTCACCGCCTGGTTTGCTTTGGTTAAAAACCCGGCCGCCGCTGCAGATCCGTGTGCAAGACTTGGTACGAGACGTGATTCACCAAAGTCTTTCATTGCTTCTTTTCCATATGCATCATATTTTGATTCATCAGCATCTGTACGAGCAGGGATTGAACCTTTTAATGGGTTGAACACATCCTGTGCTTCGGTAGATCCCAGGAATGTCAGGAATTTCTTAACTTCATCGGGGTTTTCTATGCCTTTAGGCAACCCAAATGTATCAGTAACAACCTGGAACTCACCTTTTGTACCTGGGAATTCAAAGTAACCAAAGTCTTCATCTGTTTTCATTTCCAGATCGTTTACAAAATAACCTTTTGCCCAGTCACCCATATTAAGCATGGCCGCTTCGCCATTGGCAACCAGCTGAGCTGAGTCCTGCCAGTTTCGTGCTGCATGATCCTCATTGATGTTGTCAAGAATCTTTCCGAATGTTTCTACCGCTTCAACGACACGTTCATCATCAAACGGAATCTCGCCTTCGAATAATTTTTTGTAATCATCCGGGCCAAGCACGCCTAACAGAACGTTTTCGAAAATTTGTGTCGCCGGCCATGAGTTTTTATCACCCAGTGCCATTGGCGTAACTCCAGCATCTTTTAATTTTTGGGATGCTGCAAAAAATTCTTCAAACGTCTCTGGTTCTTCAATACCATTTTCTTCAAATACTTTTTTATTGTAGAAAATCACATTTCCACGATGGATATTGACTGGCACGGAGTATATATCTCCATCTTTACTTACCAATTCAATCAATTCTTCCGGGAATTTTTCCTCCCATCCATTCTCTTCATACAGGTCATTAAGTGGTTGCATTTTATCAGCTGCTACCCAACCTTCATTCAATTCGTCGCCGCCGTGAACCTGGAATGTTGATGGTGGATCATCGCCTTCCATGCGTGTAGCAAGTACTGCTTTAGCATTCGTACCAGCACCACCGGCTACTGCTGCGTTTTCAATTGTCAGATCAGGATTCTCTTCCTCAAATAAATCAATTAATGCAAGTAACCCGTCCTCTTCACCGGCACCAGTCCACCAGCTGAAAATTTCAACTGTGCTTGAACTTTCTCCACCCTCTGAATCTGAGTCCGAACTGCCTTCTGCATCATTAGAACCACTGCTGCACGCGGCAAGCACGAGAACCAATGACAGTATGAAGAAAAAACCATATAATTTCTTCATTCAATTCTTCCCCCTTTTGTTTTGATAACGCTTTCAAATATCATTATAAAATTTCCTGCATAGTGATTGGACATTAATGACTGCATTTTATTATGATTACCTTCACTTTTTAAAGATTTGCTGCTGGAATTTTTTCGGGGACAATTGATAGTGCTTTTTAAACACCCGGCTGAAATAATTCGGGTCATGATAGCCAACCATATAACTAATTTCCTTCAGGGAGTAATCATTTTCCATGATCAGACGTTTCGCCTCATTCAGTCTTCGTCCAGTTATGTATTCAACAAACGTTGTTCCAAACACTTTTTTAAAAACATTTGAAAAGTAATTCGGGCTTAACCCAACGTGCCCAGCCATCTCTTCCAGCGTGATTCCCTGCTTATAATGTTCATCAATATATTCGGTCACCTTCCGCATAAGCCTTTTGGATTGATAATGTTCCCGGAATTTCAAACAGCAAAGCGTTATAAAGTGATGCCATTCTTCATTGGTATCCAGTTCGGAAATGGAGCTTCCGGGTAACGCAAGATTCTGATCCTCCATTAAACGTTTTACATTAAAATAAAATTCCTCAAGTTCATCTGCATAGAAAAAGTTCCGATTATCCTTATACAATTCTACGGCTTCATGTTCATTCCCTTTTTCGACCTCTGCCAGCAACTGTACAACAACATCCGAATTGTATAGTTTATGATCGCTTTTTTCACTGAATCCGTATTTTCTGTTATCCATCTTTTCAAGCTGAAATACTGCAGTAAGCGCATCATGATATGATTTTGGAAAATTTTCCAAAGCTGAATATGCGTACCCTAAGCCGACATAACAATCTTCACCGAATACCAATTGTATTTTGCGAGCTTGCATTAACATGTCAGACTTGCTTATTTGCGAATCTGCCAGTATACAGCAAACAACCCGGCCATCTGCGACATCGACTATAAATCGATGCTTCACATGATTGGCCAGCTTCGTCTGAATCACCTCTTTTTCAGGCAAGTCGGACATATGAACTACCAGAAAAAAGCCACTCTTAAACGAAGGAAAATAATTCCTCAATATCGTGTGCGCCTCTTTGTCCAACGGCTGCTGCATCAATCTTGAAATAAAACGCTCTTCAATTAAATCACGCTTTTCCTCCTGTTGCTTCCGTTCATGCTTAATTTCCTTTTTCACCCGTAAAATCGACGAAACAATTTCTTCCTTTTTACCGGGTTTTAAAATATATTCCTTCACACCGTAATGCATTGCCTGCTTGGCAAAATCAAAGGAATCATACGCAGATACTAAAATATATTTACTGAAAGGACTTATTTGCTGAATTTCTTCAATCGCCTCAAGTCCATTAATACCAGGCATTTTGATATCCATAAAAATAATATCAGGCGTGAGCTGTTTTGCCTTTTCAATCGCTTCCCGTCCATTCGCAGCTTCGTTAATGGTATCGATATCTGAAAAATTCTCTGCAAGGAATTTGCACATTGACTTTCGCTCCAGTAATTCATCTTCGGCAATTAGAATCCTCATTCTCGGCCCTCCTTATCATATGGCAGTATTATCCTGATCACTGTTCCTTTGCCAGGTTCGGAATCCATTTCAATACGATGGTTCTCCCGAAAAACAAGCTCCAGCCTTCTGATTACATTTGTTAACCCAATCCCAGTTGAATGGCCGACACCTTCTTGTTGCTGCCTTGTCAGGGAAATGATTTGATCCATTTTTGACTGACCCATGCCGACCCCATCATCACGGACTTCCACAATCACATTTCCGTGCTTTTGATAGATGACCAGTGAAATTGTTCCACCTTCTTCTTTTCCTTCGATTCCATGGATGAAGGCATTCTCAACCAATGGCTGTAATGTCAATTGAGGCACTTCGATATCAAGACACCTCTCATCTATTTCCAGGTGAAACGTCACTCGTTCAGAAAATCGTATTTTTTGTATGTGAAAATAATCCTGAACAACCTTCACTTCATCCTTCAATGGAACACGATGATCAATTTCTCCAAGACTATGCCTGAGCAATGCAGATGCAGAATCGATTAAGCCGGAAGTTGATTTGGCTTCTTCCATATATGCCATTTTGGAAATCGTATTTAACGTATTAAATAGAAAGTGCGGATTCACTTGATTTTGCAGGTGCTTCAATTCCATTTCTTTAACTAAACGATCAAGCTCAGACTGATCCTGAACTTCTTCAAATAGGTCATGTATTTTTGCACGCATTTGGTTAAATGTATCTCCGAGCAACCGTAACTCGTCATTCGTTCGAATATGAATCGGCTCACCCTGCAGTTCTCCACTAGCTACTTCCTCAGCTGCAGCAGATAGTTTTTCTAAAGGGCGGGTAATTCCTTTTGAAAACCATATTGCAAAAAATACTGCTAAAAGAATCGTAGTTAAAAACAGAAAAACGATAAATAGGATAAAGTTATTGTTACGCAGCTGCAAATCGTCATAAAAGGACTGATAAGCAGTTAATTCCAGCCTGATGATTTCCAACGTTGATTCGGAAATATAGTCTGATGCATTTCCTGCTTCCTCCAGATGATTCATATACTGCTCAGTATCATCCCTTAATACAAAGCCAATCGTAAGACCTGTTTCATGAATGAATGTTTCGATCAGGTTTATATAATTCTTCATTTCAATTGTCTCAATATAATAGAATGTTTCCGATAACCGGTTCAGATTGTCTTCCAGGTTTGCTTTAATTTCAAAATAATCGCCGGAATTTCCCGTATTCGAGTCATTAACAAACGATTTCGTTGCTGTGTACAATTCAGATGCATTTTGGGAGATTTTGTTCAGCAGCAGAAAACGCTGAAAACTATCATTATAAGTATTTGTTAGCTCATTGGAACTGACAAAGATTGATATAGCCGTTATTTGGAATAAAAATATAAAGACGAAAAAATACACAAGCAGCTTGCCACGGATAGTCTTCATTGGATCTCACCTTCTTGAAGGGGAGGTAAATCGCCTTTTTCGATAATTCTCGTATCTGTATATATTTTATCATCCAATATATCCTGTTCCTGCAATTCAAATAATACATTTACCGATTTTTTTCCCATCTTGTTCGGATATTGAGCAATGGTGGCATTCATTGCTCCTTCCTGAAGTAAATGTATTGTTTCCGGAAGCAGGTCAAATCCGATAATAGTAAAATCTTCATTGGCTGCAATTTCCTCAATCCCGTCCACAATCCCAATTCCATCGAGTGCACTGGTTCCGAGGAACATGTTTATCAATGGATATTGTTTCAAAAGTGAATAGGTCGCCTGAGCGGCACCAATTGACGTAATATTGGATTCTTCTATATCAACAACATGAATACGAGGCGTATCTTTGATAGCTTCTTTAAAGCCTTTCAGCCGTTGTTGCTGATTGATCGCATTAAATCGTCCTGTAACAATTCCTACATATTGCTCCCCGGTGGTATTGTCGATAAGTGCCTTTCCAGCCAATTTTCCTGCCTGGAAATTATCTGTTCCAACATAAGCTTTCCGCTCACTGTTTGGAACATCGCTATCCACAGTAATAATCGGTATCTCCCGTTCAACCGCTTTATGTACTAAATCCACAAAACGCTCGCCTTGAACACCTTGAACGATAATCCCGTCAACTTTAGCGGAAATCATCCGATCTAATAGCTTAAGCAGTTTATCGTTATTCGCCCTTGTTGGAGCAAGATATTCCAAATAAATATTGTGCTTTGCAGCAGCTTCTTTGGCTCCTTTTTCAATCTGCCGCCAGTATTCGTTATCCGCTTCCTCGGCAATCAGCGCAAAATGATAGGAATAATCGGCAGACTCAACTTTTTCTGTTTGAATAAAAAATGTCTTATAGCCATAAATAACCATACCTATCAAACTAATACAAAAAACAACTCCACTCAGCGTATAAAGCAGTAACTTGGAATTACTCACAGCAACTCCCCCCGGATATTGAGACAGTGGGACAGGATGGTTGTCCCCCTTGGCCCAATCATTTTATAACAATTCTACTTGCTGATCTTTTTCAATAGATTCATAGCAAGCATCAATCACCCGCATGTTATTTATTGTATTTTCAACGTCATGGTATAACTGATTATGACCATCCAAAATCACCTGTGACATATGCGCTGCTTGGCTGAGGTATTAAAATAAAAAACCAGCCCGCACGAATTGAACATCCCCGATTTCATCGGAATCTATGATTTGATTGACTCGTGCATACTGCGGATGGAAATGATACATATACATCAATGCTTCCATGAAAAGAATACCTTGTTCTTCACAAACTTCTTTCATTTCCAATACATCATCGGCATTCATTGCTGCCAGTTTTTCACATAAAATATTGCTTACCTTTTTTGGCAGCCTCCATATTTGTTGTTATGTGTGATTATACATAAAGCGAAGGAAATTGGGGAGGGGATCGTACATATGGAAAATTAAGAAGGCTTCTCATACGGTGTTGTGAGAAGCCGGGGGTGAGTCACCTCCGACCTCTCGATTCTGCTACGAACCAATTCAAATAAGTTTATTCTGATGAATCACTCGTATAAAGCTGCTGAATCTCTTCAGGACTGAGTGCCTCTTTGTACATTCGGATTTCATCTACCAGGCCGTTTGTCTGAAGTCCTTCAGGTCCCCACGGAGCACCCCCTATAATTAATGGATTGTCATTTGGCTTAATAGGGGACGACCCTGCTGCAACGCTGGCAACTTCTTCGCCATTAATATAACCAATAACCCGACTGTTCTGTTTCCATGTTAATGCTAAATGAGTCCATTCATTAGAAGGTATCGATCCATTATTAAACGTAAACCTGCTTCCATTATCATCCCATATTTCTGGATAAAGGCCACCGTCTGCACCAAGAACGTAGCCGTCTCCAATTGCTGTTTTGCCTATGATTTTTTGATCTGTATCTGCATTTTCAAGGTTAACCCAAAAACCAATTGTAAACGCATCATGGCCATTTAACAGTTCTGCAGAAGGTATTTCCACCCAGCCATCATTCAGTTGAAGGGCGTTACCGATGATCCCCTCAGCATACGAAGCATCACCATGTATCGTCCCGTCATGTCCATAGGGTGAAGCATCCTCGACAGTTTGATCACTTTCATTTTCAAAACTCAGAGACAATACTGGTCCATCATGCAACGCTTTCAATAAGCCCGTCAGTTCACCGATTTTAACGTTATGCAAACCAAGTGCTACATCACCGATGGTGAAACGAACCGTTTTACTGTCACCTGGATCAAGGGTAACCGTTTTCGTTTCTATATGCTCACCATCTAAATAAAAGTCAATAGCTTTGTCACCAGATAACAACCCTATATTTTCAACATTCACTGACATCACAGCTTCCTCACCTGGTTCAATAGCTGGAGTAGTAAGTTCGGAAATATCAAAAACAGGTACCTGTTCTACCTCATCTTTATATTTCCAGTCTCCGTTATCTGGATTTCCATAAGTTGTTAACCTTTCAACAGAGATAATGAGTGCATTTATATCTGCACTTAATTCCTCTTTAACATGTTTTGTTATATTTCCAGATTTCTTATCCATAAACTTCAGCAAATCATCAAGCATTTTGGCAGCCTGTTTAAAATGTTCTTTTTCAAAATGGTGTTCGGCCTGATCCAGCTTGGCATCAAATTGCTTTATTAATGGACCTTTAATATCGCCGGAATTGCGGTAATCTTCATATTTGCCTCTGACCTGCTGCAGTTTGTCTTTCGTATTTCCATAACCGAGAAATTCAACTTCAGCAAACGAAACAGAACCATCTCTTCCATTTTCAGTAACCTTTAGTCTATAGTAAGTGTATTCGCCAGGATTCTGAATAATAAATGGTTTTGTGAATCGGCGCCATTTAAAATTGATGTCCGACCTTTCATCAAGCACTGTCCATTCTTCTCCATCCACAGACCCCAATAGCTTCCAGTCCTGTGGGTCTGACTGGTCGTTTTCACCCGAAGTAATGGTGTACATTAACGCACGTTCTTTGCCATCCTTAAACTGGTACTGAAACCAGGGATTATCATTTTCCAATGTTAATGTTGTCTGAGAGGTGTTATCAAAAATTTGATCTGCTACCCCTTTATCACTATGAAAAGCTACACCGCTATCATCATTTGTTAAATCCTTTAATGCATCAGGAAGTAACGAAGAACCATCAGTTGAACGATCTGTAACAGATTCGGGTAACGAATCTTTACCAGTTCCCCAATCAGAGGGTTCTGAACCCATATCAAATTCAAGCGTTGCGCCCTCTGCTAAAAGATCATGAGGCAGCGTTGTCTGATTATACGGCTCCCCATTCACCTTTAACCCCTGTACATATTTATTCTCTTTGCTTACATTTGGTGCTTTAATAACAAGATCTTCCCCATTTTCCAAATGGATTGTCATTTTCTCAAAAAAAGGCGATCCAATTTCATATTCCGGATTCCCCATTTGTAATGGATAAAATCCAGCGGCACTGAATATATACCACGCAGACATTTCACCGTTATCCTCATCACCTGGATATCCCTGACCAATTTCACTGCCTATATAAAGACGTGATAACACTTCACTAACCTTTTCCTGAGTTTTCCAGGGCTGGCCGGCATAATTGTACATGTATGGGATATGGTGTGCTGGCTGATTGCTGTGCCCGTACATTCCCATTCTTACATCTCTGGCCTCACGCATTTCATGGATGACGCCCCCATAATGACCTGGATTTAAGGCAGTTTCTGGCGTTGAGAAGAAATCATCTAGCTTATTTGCTAGTTCTTCACGGCCACCATATAAGTTAGCTAACCCCTGACCATCCTGAGGAACGTGGAAAGCCATATTCCATGCGTTTGTCTCCGTATAGTCCCCACCCCATTGTTCAGGGTTAAAATCTTCAACTGATGCTCTCCAATTACCCGAGGAATCTTTTCCCATAAAGAAGCCTGCTTCCGGGTTAAACATTTCTGAGTAGTTTTGGGCACGCGACAAATAGTATTTATAATCAGCTTTATATTGGGCGTATTCCGGATCATCTTCGTCTGTGTTTTCGAGCATTTTTTTTGCCATATTTGCGATAGCAAAATCATTAATATACCCATCTAATGCCCATGACATTCCTTCGCTGGTAGACGTGCTTGTATAGCCTTCAAAAATAGACGTGGACAGCCCTTTCCGGCCGACGCTCTGATCGTCACTTGCAACTGCACCATTTTTTAATGCTGATTCATAAAAAGCCTCAACGTCAAAGTTGGTTACGCCTTTCTGATAGGCATCACCAAATGCCACATCTGAACTGGTGCCAACCATTAAATTTGCATAACCTGGCGATGACCATCTTGAAATCCAGCCACCGTCTTTATATTGCTGTACAAAGCCATTGATCATTTCGCCTGCATGTTCCGGTGTCAATAATGAATAAGCCGGCCAGGTTGTTCGATACGTATCCCAGAAACCGTTGTTGACATAAGGCTTTCCTTCTACGATTTGAGCACCTGTCTCTGTCGGAGTGTTCTCACCTACTGCTTCAGAGAAGGGGCTGGCATACTGATAGACCGGGTTATCCTCTGTACCCGTATTTTCGTAAGCTTCATTCGGATATAAGAACAGACGGTACATATTTGAGTAGAATGTTACAAGCTCATCATCCGTTGCCCCTTCAATGTCAATAATACCTAATTTTTCATTCCAGAGCTCTTTTGCCCGTTCTTTTATATCGGTAAACGTATCATCAGATGTCGTATCCTGTTCCAAGTTCTTTTTGGCTTGTTCAACACTAATCAGCGATGTCGCGATTTTCATGGTGACAGTCTTATCGGAGCCGGTAGTATCGAACTGCAAAAATCCTGTTACATTGTCTCTTCCCTCTCCAGTTAAATGACCACTATCGGTTACTGGCTTATCAAATGTTGCATAGACAAACATTCTCGTAGCACCTGCAGAAAGACCACTGCGAACGTCCGAAAAACCTGTGATTGTCTGATTATCCGGGTTCAACGTTAGTCCACCACTATTATTGACATTGTCAAAGATAAGATTTGAATGATCTTCTGTAAACGTGAATTTAAACATGGCTGCCCTATTTGTCGGTGCCATTTCTGTCTTAATGCCATTTTCAAATTTCACACTGTAGTAATGAGGCTTTGCGATTTCATTATTATGTTTAAAAGGAAGCGCACGTTCATTGCGATCAGCACTTGGATTTTCTCCAACAGACGGCATGACTTGAAACGTCTGTCGGTCACCCATCCAGGGACTTGTTTCATGGCTCAGAGAGAAGGCTTCAATTTCCGGCAAGTTATTTTCATTATTGGATTGTTGATAACTATAGAGCCAGCTCGTAGAACCAGCATCCGTGACCGGTGTCCAAAAATTAAAGCCATGTGGAACTGCTACCGCGGGGAAGTTATTGCCACGTGAAAACGTGCCATTGGAATTTGTCCCCCTCAGTATATCTACGTAATCCACAGCACTCGAGTAAGTTTTTTCCTCAGGGCTGCTGTCAATACTTATATCGTCAATACTTCCTTTAAAGACACCCGGGCCTTTCGGATTTTTATAAGCAACAAGAATTCTGTCAATAACTTTTCCCTCAGCGACTTCACCAATATCAACGCGTTTATGGTTCCACTGTTCAGGATAAAGTGTTTTGGACTCCCCTTGTTTCAGTGGATCTAACACAATATCATGCTGATCTTTTGCTTCAAGTTCGCTTAAATAGGTTCCATCGGCAAATGCCAAATCAATCGATACATAGGTACTCGAATAATCCAATTCATTCTCATCCATGAACTGTGGATGAATATAATAAGACAACTGGGTTTCTGGTGTCACTTCAACATCCACGTCAGCTATCTTATTGTAGGCATACGCTTCCCCAGAATCCTCATGACTGCCTTCATAGGTTAACGCCTTTCTGCCTGTCCAACCAGCATTTGTATTAGCAGTATAACTGCTTGCAGGCCCGTCACCAACGTAAGTTTTGATGTCTGAAGCAATTCCTGAATATTTCTCATTCCCATCGCTGTCCTTCTCCGGTGTGTTTTCCCAATCAAGCTGTGGATCTTCTGATTCAAAGGATGTTGAAAAACCATTTGCTGCAGCAGTTACTGTTAAGGCTGTTTTCCCTGATATAGATGACAACACAGGGAATACTAAAACAACACAAAACATTACTAAAATCTTCCTCATCACTCACCCTCCAAAATTTTTTGAGATACCAAATGCCTTATGCGATGGTCACCTCTATAATGATCAGCTATCATACGCTTTTCTTTACACATTGACAGGGTTCAGCCACCGGACTACCGAACGATCTACCCCTCATCCAACCCGGCCAATTAACCATGAACAAGTAATTTCCTAAAAGAGCGCTGACAAAACCGTAATAAATGCACCCGCAAACGTTGTTATTGGTAATCCGTAAAAGACATGGACAAGTATCACTCCCGGGTTTGGACAGCCCCCCAATCATAGCACCTGGCAGGGCTGACAAAACCGTTGCAGGCACTACAAAATAAATACTTTTCATAATTTCGGTGCTGTAGGGTTCCACATAGGAAATGAATCAAAGTGGGCAAAACCCACATCTGGTTCAAGGAAAATTTATCCAGCTGTAACAGGACTGAAGTAAACTGGCATGATATATGACTGCTAAAAAAATTTGTATTTAAAGTATTTGAAAGCTTATCCTATACGGATACCGAATAGATATTGCGTCCTTGCTGACCAGGTCAATCAATTCTTCCGGAAATTTCATCATCCAACCGTTTTCTTCATAAAATAACCCCTCCTTATTGACACCGCTTTCACAATTGATTATAAATGCATGTAGCCATTCCGAATATAAAATTTACTGCTTTTTCTTACGATTATCTTCATTATTTAAAGATTTCCTGCCGAAAGCGCTTAGGCAATGCCTGATAGTACTTTTAAATAAAATAATTTGCTAAAATATTGGGGTCCTTATAAAATAGCGGAAATCTCCATTCGTCCACAAGATGTGAAACATGTACGTCAAGTCCATTTCAATGGGAAGCGTTATCTCATGATTGAAGTAGAAGAAAATATGGTGAGTGAAGGCTTTGAAATGATGCCGGCAGCTTTGTTTCAGAAAGCGCCAGAAGATGAATGATTTGTAAAGATACAAAACCTTCCGGAAATAGAGCGCCTGTCTTTTTTCTGTAAAGGGGGAGAGAAACACACTAGTTGATCAACCGGCTCCCCCATTAGCTGTAGAATTTTTTCTTAATAAGACTCCATACGGCGTCAGCGGCCAATGTGACGCTGTTAACATATGCAGAAGCTTCCGTTGCAAAAAAATAGTGCAATATGGGCAATATCACCATCTACTGTTCCTCCTCTAGGCATTAAGTTTGTTCCACATGTGGCAGCTTCCATACCAAATGTGTCCACATTGACCATAGACGCCGCAAAGCCTGTTTGCACTTTGCAGGGGCAATCGCATTACAGCGAATAGAAGAACCCCCAATGGTTGAAGGTTCACTTAATTGTAATCACTTCAGCAAATAAGCAACTCCAAATCCCTCGGATAGTATGTGAGCATTTCAATACCATTTTCCGTTACCAATACCGTATCTGAGTGCCTGAAGCCTCCAACGCCTTTAACATAAATGCCCGGTTCAACTGTGACCACCATACCTGGTTCAATAATGGTGTCATCACCTAAATCAAAAAATGGTGCTTCATGAATAAGCAATCCAATATTATGACCCGTGTGATGTTTCGTCAGCTCTGTGAGACCTTCCTGTTTAAAGTAAGCCTGCACCTGCTCCTCAACAGAGGCATATGTAGCACCAGGTCTAATGGCATTGAAGGCAACTTCCTGTGCATTGTACATATAATTGAAATATTGTTCCTGTTCCCTGGATACTTCTTCCACAAACATTGTCCGCTCAAGCTCACTGTCATAACCGAACACCGCTGCAGCCGCCCCGGTCACCAGCGTATCCCCCTTTGACATGATAACGTTTTGTGTAACCGCATGCGGAAAGGCGGATTCAGGACCTACCTGACCCCTGAACGTCGCAAATGCTGTCTGGCCATGTGGTTTATAATCGGATCCCAATGTCTCAATCATAGCCATTGTCGCTTCTGTGGACGCCTTTCCGGTAATTTCGATTTCACTTATCCCTGATTTTGTATATTTTTGCAACAGCCTGTGTGCCAAGTTTCCCCAACGGCACGATTCCTTGATTAATTCAATTTCATTCGGTGATTTCACGAACCGCATTTCCTCAATGACACCATAAATCGACACAAAATCAGCTTCGATCAAGGTATCAATTGTTGATCCGCGATACCCCATAGGTGAACCATATCCGATTGAATCATACCCAATTGTTTTTCCTTCGAATCCATATGACTGCAGGACTTCTTTTACATATTCCATAGGATGCTTCGTGCCAGGATATTCAGGATAGGAATGCACATGGTCAATAACAGCATATTCTTCTGCATGCTCATGCTCCAGTCGGGGTACGAATAAGTGCCATTGCTCATTTGGATCAACAAGCAGACTGATCGGTCGTTCTGTTGCAATGAAATGGAATCCTGTCAGATAAAATATATCAGTCGCCGCAAATATAACAGCAGCATCGCATTTCTTTTCACGCAACTTGTTAAGAAAATCCCCCTGACGTGTCTTAAATTCTTCATGTGGAATGGCTAATAACATATTCCGTTCCTCCTCTGAATCAGATTATGTATACAAACAATCATTCACCGAATACTGCCCTCAACGATCTATCTTCCTCCAACACTGGGGTCAGCTCTCATTTTGTTTCAATATCATTTCTATCTGACGCATTGCTTGAACTAATAGATCGATTTCTTTTTCGGATATCCCTGCAATCATGTTTTCGACATTTGCGTTTGCATGTTTCGTCAACTCATGTAAGTCTCTCTCCCCTTTTTCAGTCATATTCAGATATTGTATTCGACGATCTTCTTTTGACGGAAGCTTTTCGATCATACCTTCTTTGAAAAGTCGTTTTAATAGACGGCTGATATACCCTTTATCCAATAAAAAATAATCCGCTAAGTATGAAGCCGTACATTTTTCAGTTGCATGTATTTCAAAGAGAATCATCGCTTCCGTTGCGGAATAGGTACTTTGATCATCATACTGTGAGAATAATCCCATCATCCGCAAGTAGAATCGGTTGAAGCGCCTTATTTTTTTAATATTTTCCTTATTATTGTCCATTTTGATTGATTCCACTTTTTTAATAATTTACAATATATCATATCACTTTAGTTGCCTTTGTCAACTGTCGTACGAAAAGATGAGATTGATCGGTAATTGAAAGCGTTTTGGTCATGATTCGGAGGGTAACGACAAACAAGAAAGGGGCTTTGACATTGAGTATTGAATCAGACGTATCGTTATTGTGGTATGTAGTAGGATACGGAATTCTTATGGTTATGCTTGGTATCTATTACTCGAAAAAGATCTCAAAAAGTGAGGATTACATTTTAGCAGGAAGAAGTCTCGGTACACTTGTGTTAAGCGGTACACTTCTGGCCACTTGGGTTGGAAGCGGCAGTATAACCGGCGGTCAGACATCGATGGCATACAGTTTCGGTTTAATTCCCGCTTTTCTATTAACGTTCCCGGTCATTGCGGGCATTATTTTACTATATTTCATCGCCCCCAAAATACGCAACCTGGGGAAATACACTGTCTCCTCAATCCTGGAAGAAAAATATGGACCAAGTGCCAGATTATTGGCGAGTATTATCATCATTCTTGCCTATATCGGGATTGTTTCGTACCAAATACAGGGAGTGGGGTTTATTTTAAACGTTACAACCGGGCTTTCAGTCGAATGGGGCGTCATTATTGGCGGCGTTTTAATTATCTTTCTCGCCACCATCGGAGGTCTCAGATCTGTTGCACCGACTGATGCACTGAGTTCAGGATTCATGGTGCTTGGACTATTGATTGCCCTTCCTTTCATGATAACGATTGCAGGGGGATGGGATGAAATTACATCAAATGTGCCAGCGAGCCACCTAACTGCAACAGGATCTCTCTCAACAATTCAGCTGCTGGGATACTTGCTCCCACCTCTGTTTTTAATACTAAGTGACCAAAATATGTACCAGCGATTGGCCGCATCTAAAGAGAATCGCACAACCAAAAAAGCAAATATCGGATGGATCGCCGGTATTCTTATTGTGACACCTGTCATCAGTTTAATTGCGTTTGCTGCCAGTTCCATGTTTCACGATATTGACCCCGGGATGGCTTTAATGGCCTCGACATTAGTGTTGCCCAATGTGGTCGGCGGAATTTTATTAGCTGCAGCAACAGCCTTTATTATTACAACCGGCAACTCTTACCTGCTATCCGGGGCGACCAACGTCACCTATGATATTGTCCATAAGTACTTCATGAAGAATGCAACGGATAAACAATTGATGAATACGACGAAAATCTTTGTGATCGCAATGGGCGTCCTCGCTTATATATTAATTAACTATTTCCCGACCATTCTCGATGTACAAATGTATGCCTATACGGTATATGGTGCAGGTCTCACACCAGCTGTTTTGGGTGTGCTACTCTGGAAGCGTGTCAATAAAGCTGGCGGATTTTCTTCCATGATTGCCGGCGTAGTCACAACATTATTGTGGGAAATCGTACTTGGCAAGCCATTTGACATTAATAGTTCCGTTATTGCTGTCCCTGTTGCTATATTGGTGCTGATCTTTGTAACGCTTGCGACTGCAAAAAGACAAGTCAATACAACATGATCCCTTATGCCCCATGAGTCTTTGTATCATGGGGCTTTAGTTCTCAACGCCTATTCGACTCATGCGTTCGATAGCAAACTGCCAAAACGCCAATAGTAGATAATAACATTGATTTACATAATCCCTGTTTTATGAATGTACCTATATGAACAGCAGTCCTTTCCGTACATCTTCTGATAAGCGAATATCACTTAGCGCTAGCACACGCAATGTCCGTCTGGCGCCCTTCCCCCAGCTCTTCACAGCCTCAATCGTAACGCCTTCCTGCTCAGCAATTTCTCTTATCGGCATGTCCTCGATAAGATGATGTCTTACCCATTTCCACTGATTGTCCGAAAGTTGACCACGTACCTCCTGCCAAAACGCCGAATAGCAGCCATCCGCATCCGTATCGTCCTCCTGTTTCACCATCGGATAAGGCAGCCCCCCATTTCGATAATAGTTGCCATCATCAAACGCCACCCGGTATTCATATGCATAATGCGCCGTCTTTTCATCCTCTTTATTCTGCTTCCGGATCAAATCAATCAGGCGGTTGCGGATCATGTAGTTGAAATACGTCGCCATCGGTCCTTTGTCAGGCTTGTAATTTTCGTAGGCATTCCACATAGCAACTAAACCTTCCTGGTAAAACTCCTGATGCGGATCCCGGATATTCAGCCGGTGAATGTGATAATGAATCCGCCGCTCGTTCTGTTTGAAAATCTCCTCAAACGTGATCTTGTTTTTTTCCACATTTATTCCCCCATAATGTCCAGTAAGCAAAGCTCAATAGACTCCCTATTTATAACTATAATCGAAAATTTTAAGGATTTGGGGGCGTACGAATGAAAAATATTTTTAATTTTTTTCGGACGGAAGACGCCACTTTTTGTGGGTTGGTTTCGATTGTAGGGGTGAAGAAGAGTTGGATTGGTCAGGATTAACACGTGATGAATGGATGATGTAATCCGTATGCCGGTCATGCCCCTTAGCTGATGACTTACCGAAAGCCATGTGAGCTTCCATGCGAATTTATGTTAAACCGCCTAAGATATCGCGAAATTCACGTTTGTATCGAACATACAGGACAAAAAATTAGTTTCAAAAATTCAATGGTGATTTATTACCTAATTATATCCCGTATTCTATTTTGTCTCTTCACTGATTTCCCTCTCCACCTTTTGTATCCGTTTAAATTTTGCAACGGACGATAGGAGGTCTATTCCCACCTTTTTATTAACGGTATAACTATAAAGCAACCAATAAACAATCAAAACCCAGGAACGCTTGTTCGAATAATAAAAAACCAAATTAAATTTTAGATGGGAAGTAAAAGTAATAATCAACATCGCATCTTACTTGTAACACATGCTCTGATACGAAAAAAATACTTATTACCAAATGTAGTGCACCTTCGATAATAAGTACCTCGTATTACAGAGAACAAATACCTCATTACGCTTTTTTGTATTTTTTTATTCTGTTCACTAGTGGGATTATAAATGCTAAAAGAGCTAATCCTAGAAGAACTCCGCTAATTGGCCTTGTGAAAAAAATACTTATATCCCCTTGTGACATTTGTAATGCTCTTCTAAATTCTTCTTCAGCTATTGGCCCTAAAACAACTCCCAAAATTATTGTGGCAAGAGGAAATTTCATTCTGTCTAAATAGTAACCTATGATACCGAATATCAACATAACCCAAATATCAAAAACTGAGTTACGAACAGCAAATGTTCCGATTATACAGAAAATAATTATAGCAGGGCCTAAAGCAGAATATGGCACCTTCATAATTTTTGAGAACATACGAATAAAAGGATTAGCAAATACAATTATTAAAATATTAACAGCAAGTAAAGAAATAAAAATGGTATATACTAAACCTGGTTCATCTGTCATCAGCATCGGACCAGGTTGAAGTCCATGAAGAACAAAAGCGCCAAGAATTACTGCTGTAGTAGCACTTCCTGGAATTCCGAGTGCAAGTAGTGGAACCATCGCTCCCATTGCCCCTGCATTATTTGCTGCTTCTGGAGCTGCAATCCCCTCAGGTATTCCGGTTCCAAATTCATCTTTATTTTTTGACCAACGTGCAGCCTCACTATAGCTAATCATAGCCGCAGTTGTGGCACCGACCCCCGGTAATATCCCTATTGATATACCTAAGATTGCAGAGCGAAAAATTGTATTTTTTATCCTATTAATAATACCACTATCGAAAACTTTTGTTTTAACTTTTTGCATTTCCTTTTCTATAGTATGATCTTGTTTGCTTTTTCTTAAGACTTCAGAAATAGCGAATAAACCAATTAAAACGGGGATAAGATCAATTCCACCTATTAGTTCAAGTGTACCAAAAGTGAACCGCTCAGTACCTGATAGTGGATCCATCCCAATGGTGGCCACAAACAGCCCTAGTCCTACTCCAATAAACCCTTGTATTAAATTTCCGCTACTTAAAGAGGCTACAACTGTTAATCCGAGTATTGCCAGTGCAAAATATTCGGGTGAAGAAAAATTTAATGCAAAAGACGCGAGTATGGGAGTTAGAAATATTAGAAATAATGTGCCTATAACCCCTCCGGTAGCAGAACTTAGGATCCCTATACCTAATGCTTGTCCAGGTTTGCCCTTTTCTGTCATTGGATAGCCATCAAAAACCGTTGCTACAGCTTCTGGTGTTCCTGGAGTTCGAAACAAAATTGCACTAATTAATCCAGAAAAAACAGACGCAGCATAAATAGTTGTGAGAAGTATAAAGGCAGAAATTGTATCTAAGCCATATGATACGGGTAATAGAATAATAACCAGCATTGTACCAGAAATCCCTGGTAATGCTCCCCCCAAAAAACCGATCATCATAGCTAGTAACAAAATAAGGATATGTAACGGTTCAAAGAGGTTGTCAATACCCATAAGAATTCCTTCTAACATCCTCATCCTCCCCTTTCTTATGAATGTTAGTAGATTAAAAAGCTAAGAGATCGAAATATGCCTATTCCTCTTGGAAATGGAATACCTAGTAAATGTATAAATAAAACAACAAAAACAATGTTACTAACAATTGTTATAGCCGCAACTTTTAATAGTCTTCCCATCCCTAATAACCAAGCAAGAAAAAAGAACAAAAACGGTGTGACGATAATAAAACCGAGTATAGGCAGTAACAAGACATATATTGCAATAGATACTAAAATATAAAAATGTCGGTTTTTTACATGGAATTTTTCTTTTGTCACCTCATTTTTATCAGAACTTTGAATATCGTTATATATTAACTCAGTTTTTTTCCTTCCTTTTAGCCAGGTATTGAGTAATAAAAGAACTCCCATCACTAAGGAAAAAAGGAGAATCATGATTGGCCATCCCATTGGACCAATGGTGGTTGTTGAATTTGTCTCAGGCATTTGAAAGGCAACAACTAAGAAGAATGCTGAAACAACTATTGTTATAATAGCTAGCAAATAATTTGCCCGCATATTAGCATCACTCCTTTTAATGAGAAGGGGGATATTTCTCCCCCACTCTATCGATACAAACTACTCTTCTATCTCAGCAAGGATTTCTTCATATTTTTTAATATCTTCTTCTAGCTTGTTCTTAAAATCCTCTGAACCCATCCATCCATCACGTAAATCCAAGTATGAATTCTCAGCGTACTCTTGATATTCTTCTGTTTCCATTGCTTCTTTAGAAGCATCCTCTAATTTATCAATAATCTCTTGTGGGGTATCAGCTGGAGCCATAAGGTAACGCTCAACTCCATCTGTTAAGTCCCAACCTTTCTCTACGGTTGTAGGCACCTCTGAAAAATCATCTATACGTTCTTCAGAGAAAAAAACAAGAGGTTCAAATTCTTCATCTTCTATATAGGACATGGTCGGTCCAACCTCTTCAAGCATGACATCAATATGTCCTCCCAAGATTCCTGAATGCATTTCCCCCGCACCTTCCATTGGGATATAATTCATGTCAACTCCAGCTTCCTTCATAAAACGACGCGCTGTAATCTCATCAATCCCCATAGTTCCTACTGCCCCGATTCGTATTTTTCCGGGGTTTGCTTCGGCATAAGAAACTAATTCATCAATACTTTCAAAGGTTCCTTTTTTTACCTGAAGAGCATAAGTATCACTTTGTACACGAGCTATTGGGACTACTTGATCTAAACCATACTCATTTGTACCAGCAGCAGTTGTAACAGCATAGGCTGAATCACCAATAAGTGTGTAACCATCAGCAGGTTGTTGCATAGCATTTTGCATAGCAACAACCCCTGATCCCCCTTCTTGGTTAATGATGTTAAATTCCCCATCTATAATATCCGACATTTGGTTAGTAATCGTACGGACAAACGTATCCGTTCCTCCACCGGGACCATGACCTACATATACTTCAATCTCTCTTTCAGGATAATTATCCGCCTCATTACTTGCTGAATCACCCGTATTAGCACAGGCGGTTAACAATATCAATGTTAACAACATAGTACTCAACACTAAGTAACTTTTGCTAGCTAAAAAATTTCTCCTCATTTGAAACTCCTCCCTCATTTGTTTTACTTTTTTCGTGATTTGTTTAAGCAGAAGCCATTGTTACAACCATATTAATTGCGGCTATTGTAGCACCAGGATCTGCAATTCCCTTTCCAGCAATATCAAACGCTGTGCCATGTGCTGGCGTTGTTAAGGTGATGGGTAAGCCCCCACTCATAGTTACACCACGATTGAAACCTAATAACTTCATCCCTGTTTGTGCTTGGTCATGATACATTGCAAGTAAACAATCAAATGGGTCTTTATCTAATCGTAAAAATAAAGTGTCTGCAGGGTATGGTCCGCTAACATCTATACCTCTTTCGCTTGCTGATTCTATTGCGGGTGTTATAAATTGAATTTCCTCATCACCTAACATACCGCCATCACCAGCGTGTGGGTTCAAGGCCGATACAACTATTTTTGGTTCTTCAATACCTGCAGATTTTAAGGCTTGATGTGCAAATAGAATACGTTCTTCTACTTTTTCTTTTGATATGTTTCCGCTTACATTTTTTAGTGGAATATGCGATGTCACTCTTGTTACCCAAAGATCATCCATAACATTAATTTCACTGAAACCCTCATTACAATCTAATAGGTCTGCAAAGAAATGAAGTTCGTCCTGGAAGTGATGTCCCCCACGGTGAAGGGCTTCTTTATTTAAAGGTCCATAAATTACCCCGTCTACTATATTTTTCTTAGAAAGGTCTAATACGTATTTAAGTGTTTCACCCGTGATTTTTCCGGATGATACAGATAGCTTGCCGAGTTTATAATCCTTGGGGTTAATGTTTGCTAAGTCAAAAAAGTATAAAGTTCCCGCTTTGTTTTTAATTTGATTAATATCAAATATTTCTGTAACATCTAATTCTAACCCTGCAATATTCTGCCCTTGTAGGAGAACTCTTTTATCTCCTACAAGTATCCATGTAGCTTGTTTACGGACTTCCTTTTTTTGAAATGCCTTTACTATTAATTCAGGTCCAATACCCGTTGCATCACCAAGTGTTACTCCAATAGTTGGCTTTTGTTTTTCCACAGAAAGAAACCTCCTGTCTGTTTAAACTTTATAAAATGTTTTACTATATTTTGCTGCTAATTTAATGCATTCCTCCATGCTCACACTGCTTGCTTTGCCGGTACCTGCAATATCAAATGCTGTTCCGTGGTCTACGGATGTCCTTAAGAAAGGTAATCCATTAGTGATTGATATTGTTCTTTCGAAATCAGTCATCTTAGCAGCAATATGACCTTGATCATGGTAGAGTGAAAGAACAGCTGCATATTTCCCTTTTAGAGCATGATAGAAAACTGAATCAGCAGGTACTGGTCCCTCAACTTTTATTCCCTCCTTCACAGCTTTTTTAATACCAGGAGTTATTTCATCAATTTCTTCTGTGCCAAATAATCCATTTTCCCCGGAGTGAGGATTTAGTCCGGCCACTGCGATAGTACGATCATCCACCCCTAGACGTATAAGTGCTTCGTCACAACGTTTTAAGTAATCATAAACACGATCTTGTGTCATCTGACTTATAGCATCTTTTAATGATAAATGACGAGTCAGAAAGAAGATTCTCATATTTAGAACTTCAAACATCGTTAATGGGTCTTTTGAGTTGGTTAACCCTTCCAACATCTCGGTATGACCAATATAAGGCACTTTTGCAGCTTGAAGTGATTCTTTATTAATTGGAGTAGTTGCTAATGCAGCTACTTCTCCATCCAAAGCTAGTTTGATGGAAGTTTGGATAAATTCAAACGCTGCCGCTCCTGCTTGTGCTTGAACCTCGCCCATCTTCAAATCATATGTGTCCAAGTTACTAAAAGAAATGATATCAATCGTTCCAAACTCATATTTACCCTCGTTGGGGTTAGAGACTTCGTTAATTTTCAAGGTTATACCGGTGAATTTCATTGCATTTTCTAAAACCTCTATATTACCTACAACCAGAGGGGCACACTGTTCATAAATTTCTCTGTAATTCAATGCCTTAACAGTAATTTCTGGTCCAATGCCTGCCGGATCGCCCATTGGAATAGCAATTATATTATTCATCAATTGAAACACTCCTTATCTTTATTAAGCTAATGATTGCAAAAATTTAATACTATCGAAAAGTGCAGTGTGATCGCCGACCATCCCCCCTTTTGTCACAACAGAAAGGCTATCAAATTCACCTCCAAGTAGTTGACCATATGCTACTAATGGCATAACTTCATCTTTTAAGTCTATGCCGTTTGCGCCGACAATTTCACAAAAAGAGGCTGTAACATCTCCCCCACTAAATAAGCACTTATTAATTTTATTATTAGATTTAACAATAAGTTTTCTTGATATCTCCGCTAATCCCTCTGTAATACGTTTTGCTAATAGGTCTTTAGAAACACCTTCCACCGCTGAAGTCTTAGCTAAATCAACGATATTATTATGGTCCGGTGTATTCGTAGTGACTAAGAGGAATGATTGAGTCCCCAGTAATTTTTCTCCTTCTTGTACAGCACGGTTAACTTCTTTCTCCCACAAGTTTGAGAAAGTTGCTAATTTATCAGGGTGAACTATAATCGGGTGGATTTTCAGTTCTTTTAATAGATATTTGATTTGTTCAGTTGTAACAGATGTAACACTTCCAATTGTGATAAGATTTTTAGTTTTTTTATGTCCCTCTTTATTTCGTTCGTAGTTGATATAACAGCTAGTTAATGGTCCTGGATCCACAGGAATTAATTTATTACTTTTAATTTTTGACATTGCATAAGCAACATCATCAATATGTTTTTCTGATATAGCATCACAAACAATGACGCGAAAGCCTTTTGAGATGAACCTTTCTAACTCTGATTGAATAACTTCACTACCCTGTGTAATATGTTGAAGGGTTATTAATGCCGCCTCTTGATTACTTTGATCTTCCAATAAATGTGGAACATAAGAACTTTTTAGTGGTTGAACGGGATCATTTGCAACATCTGTATCCTGTACCAACATGTTATCCACTAATAAAAAACCACCTATCGTAACCCTCCCAGACTCTGGATATGAAGGAGAAACAATGGTTACTGCATCATTCCCTAATGTTTCAAGCATTTTGTTTAACTCGCACCCAATATTTCCACGTAAAGTACTGTCTATTCTTTTGCAAATTAAATCTGCGTTCCAATTTCGGAACTTTATAAGTGCCTCTTGCACACGCTTCTTAGAAATAGCATAAGAAACATAACGGGTATCGGTATCAATACAAGCGGCCATTTCTTCATCTTTATCCGGTATTGTTTCATTTCCTAAAAAGGTAGCTGAGAATAGACCTTGTTTTGATAACTTTACACCTGTTGCATTTGCGCCAGTTAAATCATCGGCAACCACGCCAACTCTCATTCATGACTCACCTCCATATAATACGGGGATTTTGGTTTCAAGTTGGTAACTTAAGGATGAGTCTATATTCAAATCGGTTATTAAGCCTTCTAAATCACTAAAAGAACAAACACTTGAAAATGCCCTTTTGCTAAATTTACTATAATCTGCTAAAAGCCAAGTCTCTTGGGAAGCATCAATCATCATTTGTTTAATTAGTGACTTATCAAATGTCGGTGCAGTAACACCATGATTAATATCTACCGCATGTGCCCCCAAGAAAAATAAATCTGCGTGAATAACTTTTAAAATTTGCTGTGTAACAGCACCGAATAATGTACCTAATTCTTTTTGCATCTCACCGCCGGTTACAATGACTTTATTCAGACTACTTACTAGCTCTCCCGCTATTTTTATATCATTTGTTACAATAGTTAAGTCATCTCGACTTTTTAATAACTTAGCAAGTTCTAAAGTAGTAGTTCCCGAATCTAATATAATCGTAGACCCCTGCTTGATGATTGAAGATGCTCGCAAGGCTATTGATCTTTTTTCATTAATGTTTTTCCCCTTTTTAGAAGAATACGGAACTTCTGTTATTAAAGAGTCAGGCGAAATTGCTCCTCCATGTGTACGAATGACTTTATTTTCATTCTCAAGTTCTTTTAAATCCCTTCTTATTGTCATAGACGAAACATTTAATTGCTTTGATAAGTCTTCAATATCAATTTTTCCATGCGTCAAAATTTGTTGTTCTAACCAGTTTCTTCGTTCTAGTGGTAACATTTTATTCCCTGCCCTATGTTTACTTTTAACATTTATCATGTTTAATTATGATATTTTTGTTCGATTTTGTCAATAATCATTAAAAATTTTTTAAATTAAACATAAAATAAATTGAGGACATGCATAACAAGACATGTAGGATCTACCCATGATCTTTCTGACTTTAACGCAAAACTAAATGTATTCCAATAATTGTGATCAATACAAAGGAGACCGATTCGATGAAATATTAATGAAGTATAAAGAGATAGAATTGTAATCAGCTACCATACTAAGGAAATACTTCTATCAATATGAAAGTATTAAACGTGACAAATATAACTTGGAGAACAAGTTGGAGAAGTAGAATATGTAGAACTCTATAAAATGAAACAACAAGGATTTAAAATTAGAAGGAGTGCCAGGACTCTTGACATCTCACGCACAACAGTTTATCGGGATTGACGGGTCCTTTTAGTAACTTTTTTCGATATTATTAACCTCATCAGTTAGTGAAATGATTGAGGGCCAATAATGCCAATGAGTATCCCCGGATTTTCCTGTATTTCCCACCTAAACTTGACTCATCTCTAAATACATGCTGTAAACGTAAAATATAATCGTCCGCATTTTTGAATCCAAAAGTCTTCCATTTTTCAAAAGCTTTCTTTAGCATACTTGCCCCAAAAGAATTAATCATTCCTAACATGCATGGATTCAAAAATCTTGAGTGGCCATTCATTTTTCAAGAACTTCTTGATTAAAAATATTTTGAGGCTCATTATTTACAAAAAACTGATGAATGTTATCAATCGATCCATTCAGGAAATTAGTAAATGTTTCTTCTGTCTTCCACCCAATATGGGGTGTAATAAGGACATTTTCAAAGTTTCGAAAAGAGTGGCCTGATGGCAGCGGTTCTTTTTCAAAGACGTCTAATCCTGCCCCTGCTATTTCTTTGTTTTGCAGGGCTTGAATGAGTGCCTGTTCCTTTATTACCCTGCCACGAGATGTATTGATCAAAACAGCACTAGGTTTCATCATTGCAAAATGCTCTTCTTGCAGCAAATGGGTGGTTTCAGGTACCAAGCGCACATGCAAACTAACAGCATCTGATAATCTTAACAAATTAGGTAAGGTTGTATATTGTACCCCCTCTGTATTCGCTCGTTCTTCCATTAATGTGGGTCCCCACGCCATCACATTCATTCCAAAAGCCTTGGCCATATTGGCTACAGAACGGCCGATCTTTCCCAGTCCAATGATACCAAGGGATTTTCCCTTAAGGTTTGTCCCGATGATTTCCGGCCATGCATTGTTTTGCATCGCCCGATCTGTCGCAGTAACTTTTTTTATAAGGTTAAGCAAATAGGCAAAGGTCAATTCGGTTACCGCTCCTGTCGATCCCCCGGGTGTTGTAGCAACTGGGATTCTCGCTTGTTTCAAGGCTTCCATATCCAAATGAGCGACGCCGGTTCCTGTCTGAGCGATTAGTTTGAAATCCGGAAGCTTTTCAATCAATTCCTTGGTAAATCGGGTTCGCTCACGTATCGGAATTACCGTGTCGACACCCTGTAATCTGTCGGCTAATTCATTAAAGGATGGCTTATCCGTATAAACAGTGACATCAGAAAAGTCCTGTAATCGTCCTAATGATGGATGGTTTTTCATATATTCTTCCCAATCATCCAGGATAACTGTTTTCATTTTTTCACCCGCCTTTTAATGTAATTATGAATACATGACCGTTAGTAATTCAGTTTTTCTTATGGTATATCTCTGTAGTAAAATACATATCTCCCAAGAAAAGGTAAAACACCAAACTGCATTTACTGAGGACTACACAGTTTCTCGTATAAACAATTCACCCTTCATTATCCTTCTTGCCGTTCTATCTAAACCTACTACTGAAACATCTCGGCCATCTTCAGTTAAAGCTGCTTTCACTTCAACTACCCCTTCTGGATGTCCAATTCGCAAAGACTGCGCTTCTCCTCTGTCATTTATCTTTGAATGTTTATTTGGAATTGTATTAGAGAGAAGGGTAGCAGCTGCTAAGCAATATAAACCACTGGCAGCAAATGTACGATGAAACTTCCCCATGGAAACCATCCTGGAAACAATATCTACTTTCTCCTCTTTGATTACTTCACCTTCTGACGTGAGGTATTCTTGTGGAGAGCTTACAATAGCCACTTTGGGTATCGAACCGACTTGTCTTGCTTCCTCAAGAGTCTCAGACATGCCTGCCGCCAAAGCAGCACGTACACGGATTTCTTCTAACTCATTAAGAAAGTGCTCATTTTTTGATAAATCAGCATTGGATTCTATTCCGCTAATTCCTAATTCATCAGAAGAAATAAAAATAAATGGGTTAATAACATCAACAAATGAAATATTGTATTCTTTTAGCTTGGTTTTAATAAGATAATTATTCCCCAATGGTAAAGTTTTGCCTGTTTGTCCGCCTCCTGGTTTCAGGATACTGACAGAATACTTTGCTCCGCTTTGGACCACGCCAGGCATAATAAAATCTCCCGTTACTTTTGCTTTACCATTTACGACAGGAACGGATATATGCAATAACTTATTTATGTTCGTATTATAAACAGAAACCTTTACATCCCGTTCAGTTGGATCATAATTAACAAGACCTTCGTCCACTGCGAAGGCTCCAACCGCAGCCATCAGGTTCCCGCAAGTTCCTTCACTATCTGCGGATTCCTTTCCTATTCCAATTTGGTAGAAGGTATAATCTATATCCGCCTCCTCCAAACTGGATTTGGAAATAACACAAACCTTACTTGTGTGAGATGTGCCATTCCCCATCCCATCAATTTGCGATGGATTATACGCATCAATACCCTGCATAAAAATTTGTTTTTGAAGCTCATCATCTTTTGGAAGATCCTTCTCATTAAAAAATAACCCTCTGCTTGTACCCCCACGGTAGACTGCACATGGAACAGAAAATTGCGCCACTAAAATCACCTCGTTTAATAGCTGGCATTGTTTCGGTCAGGGATTTCCATATCAACTATAGGACCGTGCTGCTGACCGCCAAAGACATCGGTATCTCCAATGTCCCCGGAGATAACTGGTCTATTAAATGATATTTTGATAGCAAGAATAGGATCACAAGTATAAATGTCGATATCGGCACTATTTAATTTATAAACGTTTGCAATTGTATCAACATTAAAATCAGGCGAATTCTTAACTCTATCATAATAAGATTCATGTTCAAATAAAATATCAATTGTCATTGAAAATGGACCAGCATTTTTCGAACGAATTAATTTTGCCATTTCTCCAATTTGCATGTTATCCTCCAATCATTTCAGCAAAAGCTCATAACCTGGAAATGTTCATTTCGAAAAGCTCCAGAGGGTCTTCCACTTCCATTATATGGTTTAGTCCAAATCGATAAACCGGACCCATATCAGAATCAGGGGGTGAAAAAGGAAATGCCAATTGGCTAACGAGTCCTGACCACTCTTTAATTGGATGGTGCAGCATCGTGTGCCACGCAATGGACATAATCGATTGGCTGTTAACTGCGGAATCGGCAATAACTTCTGTCAACAATCCAACTTCATGGTTCATCTTTCCTTGAAAGGGTTCCAATTCACCCATTACGCCTGAATCGCCGTAAATACGAAATAAAATCTTAAAATTTTCTTTTTCTATATTCAGGCTTTCTTTGACTTTTTTGCTAATCACATTTTTACATTCCTCAAGGAAGTTTGGTAGCTGCCTTAATATGAATGGATCCCTTATTCCAGCTATTGCAATTCTTCGATACCCTATATGTTCTACGCCTTCTAAACGTACTGTATACATTGATACCGGCTCAAACTCGCTGTTTGTTACTTTTACACCACGCTCGTTAAAACTTTCATAGTGTGCATCAGAGGTGTTTAACATGCCACCTGGTTCATATAAATGGTAAGGATCATAATTCTCATATAACAAGTGAGACAGAACACTAACTGGTGTACATTTCATTTTTGGATTTGGCGGTTCTACAATAAAATGGTCATCATACATCCAGGCGCTCATGCAATCGGGATGTATTCTTGTCTCTGCACATCCGGCGCCGCATTCCAAAATTTTGGAAGCATGCAAAGCAATGCCATGATTTATCCCTTCTTTGATTGGCACAGCAGCAAATATGGAAGTATCACTTGAACGGCCAGCCACAACAACTTGCGCCCCTTGATTTAACGCATTTATATATGGTTCCGGCCCCATTTGCCCTACAACTTTCGATAAGTGTAATATACTTTCCTCTGAAAGATCATGCGCATTATTTAAAGGCTTTATCTTTCCTTTCCGAAAAGCATTGATCAATTTCGGCTGACTTATTTCAGAATAAATGGCAGCCAGTGAAAATGAAAGATTCTCCTCTTTCGCGATTTCTTTCACAATGTCGACTGTCCAATCAACATGAACATTGCTTCCTGCTGTCCCGGCAGAGCCGATCAAGAGAGGGATATTATTTTTCAATGCACCTTTTATCATGATTGTAAGGTCTCGTTTGGTCGCTTCCCTTGATACCATCGGGGTTCCATGCCCTAAATAATGTGGTCCGGGATCGGTAGAACCTGCGTCGCACCCTATAACACTGGGATTATTTTTTAATGCCCTATCAAAGCTCGCTTCTGAAAAGCCTGTTCCCAGCATCCCCGTAGCAGCTAAAACATGAATATTTTTCACAATTGCCCTCCTTGAACCGCTTATTATATACCGATCATCCCACTAGGCCATTCCAAACTCATTATACGGCCCAGAAGTAAAATCACTGCAATAGTAAGCGCTGTAATAGGCACTGCCTTTATTAGCTTTAGTTTGGTTTCCAATAGTAAAAACAGCAGCAAAAAGACAGATGTCCCAATAAGAAAACCTATTAAAAGCATCATTAACAGATAGCCGACAAACCAAAGAATATACTTAATTACAGCACCAGTCTCTTTTTTACTTATCTCGTCTTTATCATCAACTTCTTTCTTTCTTACTTTCCTCAGTTGAGTAATCAAGTCAACAACAATTAGAACGATGGCAATCAGGGAGATATAAAAGGGGAAATAACTCGCTAATTCCTGAAAGTTTGCTGCTTCCCACGCCATCCAAATCAATACCAAAAACAATCCTGCTGAAAAAGCAATGGATAATGCGGATTTAGTCATCAGGACTTTTCCCCCTTTTGCATTTCGCGATTACTTATCCTTCTCATATAAACCCCTGCGGCTAACAAGAGAATAATAACGGCTCCTATAGCTAAAACCGATGGATGAAAAAGCCATTCGAAACCGTACCTCGACATAGAAAGGTGCAGATATCTTTCAGAGGGCAACGCTAGGACAAAACCAACAAGCAAAGGTGCCCGCGGCCAGTCAAGATGCTTCATTGCCCAGCCAAACAGTCCTAAAACAATAAAGAAGATTAAGTCCCCCCAGTGGCGGGTGCTTTGGTATGCTCCCATCATCATGATAATAATAAGAAAAGGAACAAGTTTATCAGCTTGAATCATACTAATTTTAGATATTTGCTTAGCAAGCAGGATACAAACAATACCGCCAAATATGTTAGCTAATGCCAGCGTCCAAACGATGGATACTGTGACAGGAAGGTCCCCCTCCAACATATTCGGTCCGGCTTGTACACCCAGAAGTATCAAACCGCCTAACAAAATTGCTGTGGTACCGCTTCCGGGAATTCCAAATAGCAATGTAGGGATCAAAGCTCCACCTTCTTTGGCGTTGTTTGCACCTTCCGGGGCGATAACACCGCGAATATCTCCTTTCCCGAAGTTTTCCGTGTTCTTTAGTGTCTGTTTAGCAGTACCATAACTGATCCAGTCAACGACACTTCCTCCCAGCCCGGGAATAAAACCTATTACTGCCCCCATAACACCGCTTCGGAAGATCAGCCATTTGTTTTTTATAGCATCCTTCACACCCTGTAATTGACTTCCTCCTAATTTCCCTGTACTTGAGATGCTTTGTTTTTTCACTAAAAGATCAATCATTTCAGGAAGGGCAAATAAGCCGAGCGCAAAAACAGCAAGGGGAAGACCATTCGTTAGATAAAGCCAGTCAAATGTATATCGATATTCGGCAACTCCAGGAGCCCCTCCTATCGTCCCAAGAAGCATACCGATAGCGCCAGCCAAAATACCGCGTACAGGTGAATTTCCAGCAAGTGTCCCTACCATACTCAAACCTAAAATAGATAACATAAACAATTCAGGGGAGCCAAAAGCCTGCATGAGCGGGCGGCCAATCGGAATTGCAAGAAAAAGTACGATCGCTCCAATAACTCCACCGATTATAGAAGAGAAAAAGGCAGCACCTAAAGCTCTGGCCGCTTCTCCTTTTTTAGCAAGCGGGTACCCATCCATAATGGTAGCCTGTGAACCTGAAGACCCTGGAACTCCCAACAACACAGATGGGAATGTATCTCCTGTATGGACAATAGCCGTCATCCCAATTAACAAAGCCATCCCAGTATAGGGATCCATTCCAAATATAAATGGTAGCAAGATCGACATCCCTACAGGTCCACCAAGGCCAGGAAGAAAACCGATGATAATACCAACTGAAATCCCGAAAAACATATACATGATTCTAAGGGGATCCAGCACAGTTACTAATGCTTCGATTGCGGTCGCTGCCACGTTTGATCAACTCCCTCAAAACGGTTTAGTTTCTATAAGTTTCCCTATAGAAACTAAACCCGTCTGAACTTCTATTATTCTCTTAAACCCTCGACATTATATTCTTCTCGCAAAAAGTCACTAACCCACTGCAGTGTTTCATCTTCAATACTAGCTAAAGCATCTACACTTGCTTCAAGGTCTTCACCAACCAATGGATCGTAATTACCTAATACTTCATCAGCGCCTTTCTTAAAGTCTTCGTCTGCTACTGCACTTTCTACCCCTTCTCTCAATGCCTGTACTGCTGATTCTGGGGCATCACCGTGAAGCCAGAGGGTTTTGTGCATCCCATTCGCCACTCCAACAAATGCTTTATAAGCTTCCCATGCTTCCCCGGAAGGTTCTTCACCATATACTTCCACATACACATCTTTCACGGTTGGAATATCAGGAAAAGCAGGGTCTGCAACAATTTCTCCCTCTGCATTTATAAATCCGTATGTGAATAGTGGCACAGCTTCTCCATCATCTACCAATGGCTGAACATTACTTTGGTAGGAAGTGCCACTTTGATAGTCCAAATTCGTTTCTCCTTGTTCAAAAGCTTGTCTGGATGCTCCTGCTCCCTCATATCCAAAAATAATTTCGACTTGGTCGTCGATACCTAACACTTCAAATGCCAATAACGTCATGACATCTATCCCAGTAGGACTTGTGGCTCCAAGTACCATTTCTTGAGGTGGATCAAGCAGTTCTGCACCATTAGTTACCCCACTATCGGGAGATGTGTATAACACAACCCCATTTGGCATCCCAACTATAGGCTGAAGCTCTCTCAAATCATAAGTTACCTCTGTCTGCCCAATCAAAAAGGGAATTTTAGTGGAAGCACTGGTTGCCAGGGCTGTCAGTCCATCCGGTTCTCTTAAATCAACATATTCGTTTGCTCCAATGACACTTCCGCCTCCTGGAACATTCTCCACCTGAATGCTGGGGTTCCCGTCAACATATTCATTTAAATAATCCTGGAAGTATCTGAATAGACTATCCGTTCCGCCGCCAGCACTGAATGGAATTAGAATTTCCAGCGTTTCACCTTCATAAAATGTATCCGCTCCTCCTCCCGCAGCCTCATCCGAATTCCCGCATGCTGCCAAAATACTCGCAAATATGATACCAATCAGCAACAGCAACGTTTTTCTCTTCATTTTCTAAACCCCTCCATTTAATAATTTTCCTCTTTAAAAAGGTAATTTCGTAAATCCCTACTCTTGGTCTTGGCAATAATTCTGTCCATTGCTCGCTCCCTTTATCTGATTTTGTTATGCGCTTTCATTTTCAGGCTAACTTACAAGCAGCAATTCTTATAACAAACATTAAAATTTTTCCAAGTATTTTCTAATAGCTTCAATGTCACCGGAAACAGTTTTCTCCCTTTCTTGGTCGTTGGTGAGCTTTTCTAAAGCTGATTTCATAATTGAAGCTTTATTATTTTTCGGGATTACGACTACTCCATCTGTATCCCCTGCAACCCAATCACCTGGATGAATGGAAACCCCTCCACAGGAGATAGGTGTATTCATTTCTCCCCAGCCGGATTTCCCACTGGCGGCTACCGTCGTTCCTTTACAAAAAACCGGATAATCCAATTCTTTAGTGCCTCTAATATCCCTAATCACGCCATCGGTCACAATCCCGGCTATTCCCAGTGTTTTGGCCATACCTATAATAAAATCACCTGCAATCGCTCTATACTCATCTCCTTTGGCATCTATTACAAGCACATCTCCTGGGTTAGCTTCTTTAATAGCTTTTAATACAACACGATTGTCACCAACAGGCATTTTTACTGTAAAGGCGGGGCCAAATAACAAATGATCCTCTTTTAATGGCTTAATAGCTGAATCCAAGTTATTTAAACCGTTCATGCTATCTGAAATACAGGTTGTTGGTATAAAATTTAAAGTATCCATTTACTCTCTCCCCTGATCATATGTTTGGATTGCTTATTTCCGTTTTGATAGTTGGCATGTTAACTGTATATTGAATAGATAATTCCTTCATCACTGCATATATCTCTTCACTAATTTTAACGGTGCCTTTTTCTAATCGGGATTTTCGGTTCCACTCGATTTCCCCCGGAAGAAATATTTCTTTATCCTCATCGATTTTCGGCAAAGACTTTATCATATCAAGTAAAACATCTACTCTACCTTTAAACTCCGCAACCTCCATAAACTTTTCAATTTTTAATGAGATAAACAAGTGACCGTTTCTTCTTTTGCCATCTGCTTCAACCGCAGCGTTTTGGTAACCAAATCCGGAACCAGTGAGAACTCCCGTCAACATCTCTATCATTAAGGTTATCCCATATCCTTTGTAACCGCCAATCGGTAATATAGCCCCTCCATCTAATGCTTCTTTTGGATCCGTTGTCTGCTGGCCGAATTTATTTAATGCCCACTCGATAGGAATACTTTCACCTCTTGCATTGGCAACTCGAATTTTCCCCCTGGCAACAACACTGTTTGCAATATCCATTGTAATTGGGTAAGCGTTATGAGTGGGAACAGATATAGACCAGGGATTATTACCGAGTAATGGTTTCACACTTCCAGTGGGAGCAATTCCTGGAGAAGCATTTGTAAAACTTATCCCAATTTGATTAGCGTTTGATGCCATCTCCGTGTAATAGGCCGCAGCTCCAAAGTGGGAACTATTCCTTACGCCCACAACACCAATCCCATATTCCTCACTTGTTTCTATTGCTTTTTGCATTGCATAATAACTTACCACAGCCCCTAAGCCATGTTCCCCATCCAGTAAATTTACGATTGGATCATTGGTTAAAAAGTTAATTTCCGGCCGGGGGTTTATATTTCCTCTTTCCATTTGTTTTAGATACGTTGGTAATCTAATAAACCCGTGAGTAAAAATTCCTTTTTCATCACAATCCAAAAAATTATTCATCAAGATAAAAGCGTGTTTATTAGGCACCCCGGCTTTTTCAAGTATTGATGTTCCCATCTCAATGTAATCCGTGTGGCTAATGATATATTCATTATTCAATTAAATCTCTCCTATTTCATGTATAATAATAATATAGACTTTTAAATGCACTATCAAATTAACAAAAATTGATTACGCTTACTTTATTGATTTCCAGATTAAATGATGTAATTCATTAAGTAAATTTCATATTTTTTTAAGTTAATAAAAATTTATTTATAACATACACGCACTAAATGATGGGGGCGTCCAAAAAATGAACGAAAAAGATTGGGATATATTATTAGCCGTTTACGAAGAGAGCAGTATTAGCCGTGCAGCTCAGAAACTATTTATTACACAGCCAGCCCTAACCTACCGTTTAAAACTCATAGAAAAGCAGCTAGGTATAAAGATGTACGTAAAAGGAAAAAAGCACATAAGCTTTACAAAAGAAAGCAGGCTTTTAGTGGAGTACGCACAAAAAATGAAAATTGAATACCAAAAATTAGTAGATGTATTGAAGGATACCAAAGATAAAATCAGTGGGGAATTAAGAATTGGTGTTTCAAGTAATTTTGCGGATTTTGAACTTCCTGACCTTTTGAAAGATTTCCATGATCTATATCCAAATGTTCAATTAAAAGTGCATACGGCGTGGAGTACAAATGTATATAAGAGCTTTCGGGAGGAAGAAGATCATATCGGTATTGTTAGAGGAAACTATCCCTGGGAAGGATCAAAAATCTTAATGAGCGAGGACGAAGTATGTATTGTTTCGGCAAACCCAATCGTTATAGATGAATTACCTGAACTTCCAAGCATCAGACATTTATCTGGGCCTGATACCAAATTAATAGTAGAAAAGTGGTGGAATGATCGTTTTAAAGAACCTCCGAATATTAGTATGGAAGTCGGCAATTTAGAAACATGTAAGAAATTGGTTATAAAAGGTTTAGGATATGGGATTTTACCGATGTATTGCCTAGAAGAATATGACCTCAAAGATGACTTATATATATACCCTTTAACCATGTCTAATGGAGAGCCTATATTGAGGAAGCTTTGGACTTTTTATAGAGAAGAAGATACAAAATTATCTGTGGTCAAAACCTTTATTGATTTTATTGAGGAGAGATATTCAGTGGATAAAGAGGCATGACTAAAATTGACGCCCCACATTTATTGCCTAAGCGATTTAAAATCCAGAATTGATGAAGTTGGAACAGAAAGAACAAAATCGCTAACTCGACTAAATCACGTCCCAAGTAAGAATTAATCACTTGGGATATTTCTCGCTCTAATCATAGTGCCATTGCAGTGGGGGCAATGAAGTTCCACTTCTCCCCCTTTACTTTTATCCACACTAAATTCACCGATGATATACTCCGGGACTTCATCGGTTCCATTACAGTCTAAACATTTGAATAAGACGATTTCCATATCTTCATCCAATCCAAATGGATCCTCCTCTTCCAACCGCTTATCTATTTCTATTGAGGATTTATCCTGCTTTCTTTGGTTTGCCAATTCCATATCTCCTCCTTCTTTCCCTTTCGATTTCTTCCATGTAATGATAGATCCATCCATAGTCAGCATGCCATATGCCTACAAGTTCCATCTCTATATGGCAACAGGGACATTCAAATGGATCTTTTTCAAATGCTTCTATCATCCGTTGACGGTACGTTTTCTTTTTTCGCTTCTTCTCAAGAAGCAATGAAATTTATTTGGTTCTCATTCTCATGAATGAATGTAAACTTAAGATTTGTTGGGCTTTACGATGGAATCTTCTACTGTACAATCCAAAGCTGCCCACCATACGAAAGTCTAAAAAAAGAGTACCGATATATTGGCTAATTCAAATAATCCAATTTTGCCACTTTCTTTGAATCAGTAAAAGTTCCTTCCTCGAAGCCTAAGAGTTATTTGTACTCCGTTTAAGCGATAGTATAAATCCTCTCTAAATTTTTTCTTTTTCACCATGTTTCCCAGGTCTTTATTTGTTGCTGTAATTACTTGAACATCTAATTCCTGTTCGGCTAAACTGCCGACTTTGTTTCAAGTAATGAAATTGGAATAGCGGCGCAATTAACAGGAACAAACGGATAGTCAGATCGGGGACTTTCATGATGGATAGCATAAGCAAATAACTCTTTTCCTGTCCCGCTCTCTCCTTGAATAAGGATGTTTAAATTTGAATGTGCTGCTTTCTTACTAAGTTTAACAGACTCTTTTAAACCGTTATCGCCCCCGATAATGTCATCAAATGTATAACTGGTTTTATAAATTTGTCCCACGGTTTTTTCTAATTTCCCGAGCTTTTCCGTCTTGTCTTGGTGCAGCGCTGGTGTTCTGGCTCATTCCCGGATCGACCATCACGTGATAAGGCTCATCAGGCAGCAGGGTCATCATCGGCCGTTCGATTCGATTGTGCAATTCATGGGGAGTCAACCCGTTATTCTCCCACAATCGGACGTTATTGGACAGATCCATCACAAGTTCCATCACTTCCTGTACCTGGTTCTCACTTTCAAATACAATGCCCTGCCTTTCAAATGGCTGGAAGATATCATCCAAGGAAAACCAAGTTCACATTCATCATGAATATCGTCACACAACATCTCCGCTTTGGACATATTCCCATTAAAAAAATGCCGTTGTACATATTTTTTCAATGCCCGATATTCCTTCGTCCGTTCAAAATACATCTCATCTTTGTATTTCAACAGCTCTTTTTGGTTCGGGATGTAGAATGGCTTGCCCTGGCGTTTTCCAATTCCTGTTCGAATTCATCAAATTCCATAATCGCTTCTTGTACAAAATAATCTCCATGTAATTCAACAAAGTTCAGCCACATGATTGTTTGCTTTGTCGTCTACATCCGCTGCTTCAACCTTTTCATCGTTTTGCATATTGTATATCTCAACAACTTTATCCTTGTGGACCAATCCATATAAGTTCGTAAGGGCAATTATAATCCATCGCCGTCGCCATAAAGCCGACCCTTTCGTTTGCTTCGTGTTACCACCATATTAACATGTTGATGGGGGTATAGGAATGAAGTTGAGCTGGGAATGTCATCGGAATGTATCTTTTAATAACTAACTTGCCCTTCACCACTCTATTTTCGGCAAAATCTTAGAGTTTTTGCGTAGTGAATCATCTAACGCAGGCATTTCCGAGTTTTGTTCAAATATTAAGAATCAAACGATAAAACAACGCCAAAAAAGACTACCCACTTAAATGGTGTAGGTAGTCTTTTTGACAACTCATTTAGTTGGTAAATCTTCGATGCTATCAATATCCATATATTCTGGTACAACAAAACCTTGTTGAGCGCCTTCCAAATTCGGACCGAGGTCGACGATCTCGTCTTTATATTCTTCATAATAGGAAGCTGCACCCACAGGGAGCCAGGCAATTAACATACCATCAACTTCACCATCGGAAAGTGCTTGAAATGCGATACCCATATCAACCATCGCCAATTCGACGTCGTAGCCCAATTCTTCAAGAACAAGCGCAACGACATTCGTTGATGCGGTTTCTGTTTCCCAATTAACATAAGCCAGCTCGATTGTCTCATCTTCAACTGGTTCGATATCTTCAATCCAAGAGTCAACATCATCCCGATTGTTTTCAATCCATTCCGCAGCTGCTTCGCGGGGATCCACATCGTCTTCTCTAGCTTTTGACATAACCTCATTCATGTCTTCTATTTCCCAGTGAAAGTTATCCAATAATTGGTAAGCAGAAGCATGTTCATCCTTAAGACCTTTTCTGACCATCGTATGTATGTTTTCAGATTCACCCAGTGTTTCTTTTGGATCATTTAAAAATTTCAAGTCATATTCTTTAAACGCCCAGTGTGGCTGCCAAAGGGTAACGACGATCGGTTCTTTATCTTCAATCGCACGTTTTAAGTCCGATAACATTGCTGCTTCTGAACTTGACGTTAGATCAACACCCAAGTCGTAGCCCTCAACTGCTTTTTGGGCGATATCCATTGTTCCCGATCCCGGCTCAATTCCCACAATTTCTTCAATTTCGGTTGCGTCATTACTTTCTTCTACGCTGGCTTCTTCTTGACAACCCACCAACATTAATACAATACCAATACTTATGAGCGTAACCCATTTCTTTGATAATGATATCATGGTGTTTGTTATCATCCTTTCCATAACTTATATTTTCTAAATTTCTTTGTATTAAATTTTTTGCCAGGATCGGTGCTCCAGGTTGCGTTTATTTAGATTAGGGCCTGAATAAATGGCTTGTATGCCCATTTCACGTATGTGGCGCTGTACCCTATTGCGATTCATGTTTAATCTTTTGGCAATCCTGCGTGAACCCCAAAATGGAAATTTGGTATAGATCTCATCAATCCGATGTTTAATGGCAACCTCTTCCGGTGACGGCTGAACAGGCTTGGAAGCAAAGAATAGATTTAGCCTGGATGTAATCAGCTCACATTGGAAATAAGGGCAACCATAAAGCTTTTTACAATAACCACTTGTTTATTCATTCCAACATACGTGGCATTTTTTTCAATGCTACACTTTCATTTGCCAAAGCCTCTGGATCTATGGCTTTTTGCTGCTGAATCATTCGTCTTACGGACAGAGCATTTTTCGGTTGATTGGAAATAAACGCGGCTTGGACGATATTCTGATCATCCAGAAAAAAATACGTAAACGCATTCGAGTGTATCGATCCCCGTATAACAGTGTTGGACCATACTTTGGCATGCCCGAAATATTGGAAACGGTTGCCGTATTGATTCGACCAAAAGTACGGTGTGTACTTATAGGGGGCCTATTTGGGATGAATCATGTTTTGGGCAACCGTCTTGGCATGGCTGACAGCATGATCCCAATGTTCTATATGAATGGGCATTCCGTTGTATGGCCATGACGTACAGTCCCCTGCCGCATAAATGTCAGGGACCGATGTCTCGCCGTATTCATTAACGACATAGCCCCTTTCTATCTGTAATTGGGGGTGCGAAACCTCCGTATTTGGCGTCACCCCCACGCCTATCATGACCGCTTGGCATGGAATTCGTCGTCCCTCGACGGTCACCGCTTCTTCCACGCTTGTCTCCCCGTTAAACTGACCGATAGAATCGTCTGTAATCACGTCGACACCGTGACGGCGATGCAAATCCAGAAAGTATTCCGATATTTGCCGGCCGAAGATATTTTCCATTGGGTAGGAGGACCTTTCCACAATCGTCACGTTGATTCCTAAATGTTTCAAAGAAGAAGCCAGTTCAGCCCCGATGAAACCGGCACCGATGATCACGGCATCCTCCACATTGTTCATATGTTGTTTCATGGCTATGGCATCTGCCATTCGTCGTAAGTAAAAAATGCCTTTAAGATCATCTCCGTTTATTGACAAGGTGCGTAATTTGGAACCGGTCGTGAGCATGAGTTTATCCCATTCATAGGAAGAACCATCTTTCGTATCGATGGTCTTATGGACGGGATCGATGCCTGTCACCTCAACACCGAGATTCAAGTCTATATCCAATTGTTCATAGATACTAGGATCTCGTAATAAAATACGTTCATCATCTTTCTCCCCGGTCATCCAATCTTTTGACAGAGGCGGGCGATCATAAGGTATTTGCTGATCGCGATCCATCAGCACAATCCGGCCTTGATAGCCTTCTTTTCGCAGGCTTTCAGCAGCATGAACGCCTGCAATCCCTGCTCCAGTAATGACTGTGGTCTCTACATCAGACACCTCATCCCCCCCTTTCATACCTAACCCATACGGCCCCGTCAGCTTCGATAGCCTCATAGACTTGCAACGGGGTATCTGCCGGTCCTTCCAGCACAGAACCGTCACGAATATCGAAACAGGCAAAATGCAGCGGACACGTTAAACAATTTCCATCCAGTTCTCCACCAACTAACTCAGAATGCTCATGCGTGCAAATTCCGTCAATCGCATAAACTTTCCCTTCTCCCCGGCCAACAACGATTATGTCTTTCCCTGCTTCACATTCAATGAGGTCACCTTCTTCAAGCTCTGAACTTGAACACGCATAAATATAAGCGTTGTCCGAAACGGGGTTCGATCCCTCTGTATGTTGCATGGTCATCACCCTTGTGTTTTATTCTTTATTAAATGAACATCTCTAAAACCAATGAATGGGAATTGGTTTTAGATTACGATAAACGTGCTTGGTTTCCTGATATTCCTCCAACCCTGTTTTGCCGAGCTCACGCCCGATTCCGGATTGCTTATAGCCGCCCCATGGTGCTTGCGGAAAGTACAGGTTCACGTCGTTGATCCAGACAGTGCCCATCCGCATTTTCGCAACACAGCGCTCAGCTTTAGCAATATCATTGGTAAAGACGCCGCCGGAAAGCCCGTAAATGGAATCGTTAGCCAGACGGACCGCTTCCTCTTCGGTCGAGAATTTTTCCACGGTAATAACCGGGCCGAAGCCTTCTTCCTGCACAACATTCATATCAGTCGTGCAATCAGTCAATACAGTCGGCAGGTAGAAAAATCCGTTTTGCAGTTCCGGATTGCCGGGCTTTTCACCGCCGACAGCGACAGTTGCACCTTCCTGCTTGCCGTTTTCGACATAGTTGACCACTTTATTTAAATGTTCTTTTGAAATGAGCGGTCCCATTTGGGTAGATTCGTCAAAACCGCTGCCAAGTTCGATGTTCTTTACGCGGTCGACAAGCGCAATGACAAAATCATCGTGGATGCTTTCTTCCACGATCAGGCGGGCTCCTGCAGAACAGATTTGTCCGGCATGGAAGAATACCGCGTTCATCGCCTGGTCAACAGCTGTTTCGAATTCAGCATCGGCAAAAACAATATTCGGATTTTTACCGCCAAGTTCGAGTGCCAGATTTTTCACATTGGAACTGGCTGCCTGCATGATTTTCTTGCCGGTTTCTATCCCACCAGTAAATGAAATCAGATCGACATCGTCATTAGTCGAAAGCTCTGCACCAACGGAATCGCCGGGTCCGAGCACCAGATTAACAACTCCTGCTGGAACACCGGCTTCTTCCATAAGTTCAAACACTTTAATCGACGTAAGCGGTGTGATCTCGCTTGGTTTCATCACAAGTGTGTTGCCTGCTGCCAGTGCCGGCGCCAATTTCCATGAAGCCTGCAGCAATGGATAGTTCCACGGCGTGATCTGGCCGCAGACGCCCACAGGTTCATGAACCACCTTGCTGGTTGAATTTGGAATAGGGGATTCGATAATCTCGCCGCCGTCTTTGTCAGCCATTTCAGCGAAGTAACGGAAAACGCCTGCGATATCATCCATATCCCCGCGGCTTTCTTCAACTGTTTTACCGGTGTCGAGTGATTCGAGCTCAGCCAATTCTTCACGGTCACGCTCAATCAATATCGCAATATCATGAACCTTTTTACCACGTTCATGAGCCGGCCAATGAGACCATTCGTCATGGTCAAAAGCCTTTCGAGCGGCTGCAATTGCAAATTTCGCATCCTTCTCGTTGCCTTCCGCAGCCGTTGCAATGACTTCTTGATTATAAGGATTTAGAATTTCTCGTGTTTCTCCTGAACAGGCTTCAACCCATTCGCCGTTAATAAACATCTTTTTCATACGTTCACCTCATACATCCTCAGGCAGATTCATTTGTATACAACCACATGGTCATCCTCAATCGTGACTTTGAAACTGCGTAATTGTTGTTGCGGATCGGCAAGCATGCAACCGTCATTTTTGATGTCATACTCAATTCCATGCCACGGACAACGAAGGATTTCGCCGTCTTTAATATATTCATATTTCCCGTGAACATCCGTACGTTTTGTATCACCGCATAAGGCACCTTCTGAAAGTGGTGCACCCTGGTGCAGACATCTATTAGCAAATGCGTAAAATTCACCGTCTTTTGTGCGACAAACAACAATCGGGATCATCCCCAGTGAATCACTCTTCATTTTGCCGGGATGGATATCTTCCTTTTCACACACAACTTTCCTCATGTTACAACACTCCCTTTCATTTGTGGCAATTTAGGGTAGGAAGCCCTCGCATTTTCTGAATAAATTTTTTCCTCCAGCGTTTCATCAAGTTTAGGAAGTGCCTGAAGTGGTGAATCATAATCCCAATGTGGATAATCCGTTGCAAAACAGACCATATCCTCCGATCCCATTTGATCCACATACTGCATAAATTCTTTTCGGCTTAATTCTTCAACGGGTTGTGTTGTAAAACGGACATGTTCCTGCATGATGCGACTAGGCATTCGTTTTACCCAAGGAATTTCGTGACGAAGTTCCTTATACTGCTGATCCATCTTTTTCATCAAATGTGGGGCATGCGTAAACCCACCCTCAATCATGACAAGGTGCAAGCCAGGGAATTTATCAAACACACCGTTAAACACCATGTTGGAGACTTCAATCATATGCGCCGTTGGCAACATCGTATGCCACTCGATGAAATAACGCGGCCAGCCCCCGAAATGTGTAGGCGGCTCATTGTGGTGCATACCAATTGATAAATTATGACGCTCGGCTGCTTCAAAAATAGGATGATAATACGGATCTCCCCACGTTTTTGTATCAATCGGAAGTAGTATTTGCACCATTTTAGGATGAGACCCAACCCGTTCAATCTCACGAACAGCTTTCTGTGGATCCTGTGCCGCAATATGTACGGAACCATATAAACGGTCATCCTTTTCAAGCCAATTTTCAATTTGCCAATTGTTATAAGCGGTTGCTAAAGCAGCTCCCATTTCATACCAACCGTGCATTGAGGAAGGAGATGGATCCAATGCTCCAGTTAAAATACCGTATTCATGCCCCTCCGCATCGAGTAATTGTTGTTGCATAAAACCCAGATCCGTTCCTGCAGCCCCACCGTCCGGGGTTACAGCATCTGCCCGATCGACACCAGCAACAGTTGGCTGCGTGTATGGCATATGTTTTTCCTGTATCCAGTAGTTATCTGTTATATATCGCCTCCACGGATTATCTAAATAAGGGACAAGTTGCGCATAAGTCGCCCTTTCGTGTATATCGGTGTCGATGATACGACGTTGTTTCTGTCCTTTTTTAGCAGATTTTCGAGACATTTAAAATCACTCCTTTATTGTTCTTAAGAATAATTAAACGAATTGTTATATCCATGCGCATGAACTAAATATAGTCTATAAAAGCTTCTGATTACTGACAAATCCGATTTCATGAACTGAGTGACCTCAGTGAAGCTCAGTGCGCTTCAGTGACGTTCAGTGAGCAAATAACTCCAAAATTGCATGTAAAAATAATGAAAATTGCTTTTCCTATTAAATTTGGACAGTTAAGATTAAAAGATTTACAGATGTACATCATTTCCCCGGAACCGGAGATCTGGATCTATTTACTTTCTTTTTCCATATGATAAGCTAAATACTGTGCAAATTATAAAAAACTATTTAATTGAATTGACTAAACGTTTACAATGGGGGACTTCACGTGAATATAGAGACCTTTAAAATGTTTTGCTTAGTTGTTGATATGGGCAGTGTCAGTCAAGCAGCAAAGTTGTCATTTGTTTCGCAGCCGGCTGTTACCAAACAAATTCAGCATTTGGAAACCGCATATGGCGCTCTGTTATTTGAGCGACAGGACGGCAGGTTGTCACTTACTGAAAACGGAGAAATTCTTTATCCTTACGCAAAATCGATTGTTAGTGAGTACAACAGATCGCAGGAGTCTATTCAAGAAAAACTTGACCATGCCAATACAACACTTACTGTAGGAGCTAGTTATACGATTGGAGAATATTTGCTGCCAAGTCTATTGGGAAAATTTAAAAAGAAAAACCCCGAGCTTAAATTATCTTTAAGCATTAACAACACCCCCAAAATATTAGATGAATTAGCAAATCATCTTTTGGACCTTGCATTAGTTGAGGGCGTTATTCAGAACGAAGATTTATTGGCAGAAAGTTTTGCAGACGATGAATTAGTTTTAATTCATCCACCTGATCATCCCTGGCGTAACCTTGAGGAGATTGCCATTGAAGAGATTACTTACGAAAGAATGCTCTGGAGAGAAACAACTTCCGGCACAAGATCAATGATCGAAAAAATTCTAAAAGACCATAACGTACTTGATAAAATTGACAACTACATGGAGCTGGGAACCACACAAGCAATTAAAAGTGCTGTTGAGGCGGGCCTTGGGGTAAGTATTGTTTCAAGATTAACGGTAGCTCAGGAACTTAAACAAGGAATACTTAAAGAAGTTTCTATACGTCATACAAACTTAAAACGCGATTTATGGCTAGTGCGTAAAAATCAGCGGTTTTACAAAAATAATGTGGTTTCATTTGTTAACTTTATCCGTCATTAGATATTCCTATTCGTTATAACCTATGACTTTATTTAAATATACACTTTTCATCTGTTTTGTTAAATTAAGATAGAAAAACAAAACATGGAGAGAGATAAATGACCGTAACGACATCAATTGCTTTACTGATTACAGGTATTTTGGCGGGATCTTATGGAACAGTGGTTGGAGCAGGCGGAGGGTTTATATTTGTCCCCGCCCTTTTAATATTTTTTAACATGAAACCTGCCATTGCCGCAGGATCAGGGTTGGTTATTGTACTTATTAACGCTTTATCAGCGGTAATAGGATATGCCAAACAAAACAGAATAAATTATAAAGCAGGAATACAAATTGGAATGGGGGCTATCCCCGGATCTTTAGCCGGGGTATGGGTACTCAAATTTCAATCATCTGAATCCACAGCATTCTTTTGGGTTTTTGCTACTGCACTTGTATCATTAGGAATATTTTTGTTCATAAAAAATTTTATATCTGAGAATAAAAACGAAATGGCGGCAACTTATGAACAAAATGTTGACCTTTCACTTTTAAATACCAAGTGGTTCCTGCCAATTGGATTCTTCTTAGGAATACTTTCAAGCTATTTAGGAATCGGCGGCGGCTGGTTGCTTGTGCCAATTTTAATTTACATTTTCCGCTTTCCGGCACATAGCGCTACCGCCACATCGATTTTTTCATTATGTCTTTATACATCAACAGGGGTTTTAATGCAAATCTTCTATGGTCATGTAAATTGGCTGACAGTGTTATGGGGTGGATTGGGTATTATAATAGGTGCTTATTTAGGTGTAAGTATATCCAAAAAAATCTCAGGTAAAGTTATCATCCAAATGCTTTCCATTTTATTAATTGTTATGGGAGTGCGTTTGTATTTTGGTTAATCTATAAATGCTGCCCGTTTGTTATTGGAATCAGAAATCTGACATCTAAAGACTACTATATCAGATATGGCAGATCCGCTTCACGGAACAACGAATAAATGATACGTTGAATTTATATGGCTTCAAAAATTTCAAAATTGCAACTGTAGATACAGAAGAACAATCATCAAGCTTCTTTTCACATTCCAATTTTCTTTTATGTAATTCAGTACTTTCTTCTCCCAAAGTGAAAATACCATTTAATTCGTCAGTATAGGAAAAGTTTTCCTCAACAAAATTTCGATTATAAACTAATACGCCCTGAGATGCTGCCTTCCAAGTAACTCTACAGTCTCCTGGATCATCTGAATTTCTCAAAAACTCTGAAATAGTAGTTTTACCAGAACCATTACTACCATAAATATAATTTATTTCTTTTAATTCGTTTAAATGCTCTGGTTTATCGCCAAACGTTGCAACATGCTGCATCGTGATGGTTTTTAACATAAAATTTCTCCTTTCATCAAATATCGGGGAAAAATTCGAACACCTTAATTATAGCCTACACAAAATATAACAGAAATTTATATCAATTATTAATATTATGATTATTTTGGTGAATTTTTGATACCTACAATCCTAAGTTTAGAGCGGTTTATAATAAATACGCTTACATTTCAAGGTATAATATATATTGCTTAATTTCTACTTGAAAATTTAATGCAACGCTAGTAAATCAATCCCGACTAAATAAATCGTATCTAAACGTTCTCCTCAACATCTTTCAAATCATCCGTCATGCAGTTGGCCACGATGACATCTGACAAGTTCTTAAACTCATCAAAGTCATTCACCACACGAGAGTTATAAAATGTTTCCTCTTTTTTTAGTGCTGGTTCGTATACAACCACCTCAATGCCCTTCACCTTAATTCCACTGTTGATGTGTCAAGTAGTTTTAATCCGGATCACTGTTGGTCGGTATGGAAATGATGACATAAACCGAATCGGCAAAGGCTTCCTTATGATCTGAAGTAGCGATCTGATTCAAGTTCCTATTGGCGAGGAAGTCTTCTATTTCATTGTCGACAATTGGTGACTTCTCATGATTGATCATATCGACTTTTTTCTGCATAATGTAGAATGCGACAATTTCGTTATGATGAGTCTCTACGTAAGTATAGACGCATTACTCTAACCGCTTCACCAAAAACCACCCATTCTTCAAATCCTCACGGTTATAATAAAACCGCTCATTATCCTCATACCTCAGCACTTTTCCACCCGCTGCTTCAACAATCGCCTGTCCGGCTCCGGTATCCCATTCCATGGTCGGGGCAAAGCGCGGGTAATAGTCGGCCTTTCCTTCTGCCACCAGACAAAATTTCAGTGAACTGCCGGCAGATACAACATCAACCTCTTGGTTCTTACGTATATCGTTAATAAATGCCTCAGTCTCTTCTGACATGTGGGAGCGACTCGCAACCACATGGACAACATCCCCCGATTCAACAATCGGTAACCGAACGCTTTGCTTGATCAACGCACCTTCTTCAGTCACCTTTATTCGTGATGCGTTTTCCAGTTTAAACGCTCCAAGCCCGTCGCGACCAAAATAAAACGTATCCAATGCCGGGGAATAAATGACACCCATGACCGGATAGCCGTCCTCGATCAACGCAATATTGACCGTGAATTCACCATTTTTCTTAATAAACTCTTTCGTACCGTCCAATGGATCTACCAGGAAAAATACCGTCCAATCTTTTCGATTCGCATATGGGATGTCACGCCCTTCTTCACTCAAAACAGGAATCGACTCATAAGCATCCTGAAGCCCACGCATAATTGTCTGATGTGAACGCTGATCAGCTTCCGTCAGCGGTGAATCATCCGACTTTGTCTCAACTGAAATATCCTGCTGATAAACATCCAAAATCTCACGACCGGCTTCCATTGAAATATCGAGCAGCGTCTTCAAACTCACGTCAGCCATTATTCCAAATATCCTTTCTTTTTCAAATATGTCACAATGGCTTCAACCGACTCCTCGAGACTCAGGTTATCCGTATCCACAGTGATCTCCGGATTGACAGGTGCTTCATACGGGGCATCAATTCCCGTAAAGCCTTTGATCTCACCGGCACGTGCTTTCTTATAAAGCCCTTTTGGATCGCGTGACTCACACGTTTCCACACTGGCATCGACAAATACCTCAATGAATTCGCCGTCTTCCACTAATTTACGCACTTCATCACGGTCTTCGCGATACGGTGAAATAAAAGCGGATAATGTAAATAATCCCGCATCCACCATCAGTTTGGACACTTCCCCGATACGGCGAATATTTTCTTGGCGGTCTTCCGGACTGAATCCCAAATTTTTATTCAACCCATGTCGGATATTGTCACCATCCAGACGATACGTGCACACGCCCATGCTATGCAGCTCTTTTTCCAATTCAACCGATATCGTGGATTTACCAGATCCCGACAAGCCGGTGAACCAAATAACAGCACTCTTATGGTTATTTAATTGCTGCCTGTGTTTTTTCGTTACTTTCGATTCATGCCATACGATGTTTTCTGATTTAGCCATCAACGATTCCTCCTAAAACCATACATAATAAATAATCAAAACAGATGTGATCATCACGAATAGACTAAGCGGAAGCCCTACTTTGACGTAATCGGTAAACTGGTACCCGCCGGGGCCATAAACAATCAAATTGGTCTGATAACCAATTGGCGTCATGAAGCTTGCCGAGGCGGCCATCGCAATCAACACCGCAAACCCTGTTGGATTAAGCGAAAGTGTCTGTGCCATTTCAATGCCAATCGGCAGCATGATAACAGCTGCTGCACTGTTGGTAATCAATTCGGTGAACACATTGGTCAGGATATACATGATAAACAGCATGGCCATTAATCCCAAAGGCTCGCCAACATCCAGCAAGCCTCCTGCAACCCATTCCGCAAGACCTGTCTTTCGCATGGCGACACCTATCCCCAGCGCACTGGCAATCAGCAATAATACATTAAAGTGAACATATTTCTTGGCTTCTTCCGGGGTCATCATTTTTGTAATCAGGAAAATCAATACAGCCACCGCCATGGCCTTGAACATGCTCAGCCATCCTAGTGTAACCATCATAATCATCACCAGCAGGACGGCAATGGAAAACCATCCTTTCGCGGGACTCTGATTCAGTGATGCTGGTGTGTCCAACGATGAGACGACAAAAAAGTCATTCGACTGCTGATATTTTTCAACAAAATCCGTCCCCGCCAACAGTAATAACGAATCCCCGGGTTTCAAAACAATATCCCCAACTTTACTATTAATACGTTCATTGTTCCGGTGCACCGCAATGACACCTGCATCGTACCGAGAGCGGAACTGAGATTGTTTTATTGACTTTGACAGTAGTAAGGATTGATCCGAGACGACGGCTTCCACCAAGTTGGTCGTCCCGTTTTTCAAATCATCCAGGTCGATGTTCGTGCCTGTTTCCAGCTGCAATCCCTTTATTTTTTGCAAATCCGCAATGGTGGAAATCAGACCGGTAAAGATCAAGCGGTCGCCCGCATGAATGAGCGTTGTTGATTTGACGGGTGAAATACGCTCATCACCACGCATGATCTCAATTAAATAAAGACCTTTTAAATCACGTAATCCGGCACGTTTAACACTTTCATCAATATGCGGGAAATGGGGCATTACCTGCATTTCAGCGATATATTCTTTGGAGTCTTCTTTAATGCGCTGGCTGAAGCCTTTGTTGTCCGGCAAAAGTTTCGTCCCGATCGTAAATAAATAAATCAATCCGATCAGGACAGCCGGTATACCAACAACAGCCGGTGTAAATAAGGAGAAGCCCTCTAAACCAAAGTCCAGCATCATGCCGTGAACGACAAGATTTGTAGACGTTCCCATTAACGTGATGGTTCCGCCCAAAATCGTGACATAGGACAATGGGATTAAAAATTTGGAAGGGGCAATTCCCCGTTCTTCACACCAATTTTTAATGATCGGCGTAAACGTCACGACGATGGGCGTATTATTTAAAAAAGCGGAAAACATCGACGTCGGTACAAAAAAGCGAAGCATCGAATCAGTTTGTGTTTTACTGTTCTGAAGCCATGTTTGCATCATCCGATCAATCAGACCGCTTTTCTGAACGGCCCCTGCCACGATGAACAATAAAGCAACCGTAAGCATTCCCTCATTGGAAAAACCGCTTAATGCCTCGTCAACCGTCAGGATACCGGACAGCAGCAATAGAACCAATGCTGAAAAAATAACCATGTCAGGCCGGGCCACTTCCAAAATCAGCCCGGCAAGCATGGCCACAATTAGTATCAGGACAAACAACATCTCAAACGTCATGGGATATCAGATCCCCTTTTAGTGCGTGTTCAAAAAGCGGTTAAATCGATCTTTTTGAACATCCTCTGTTAGTTTTGTTTCATTCCCTTGATGAGCACATCAGCAACTTCCGGACGTGAAAATTCTTTTGGCGGACGCTCACCATTGCGGAGCAGTTCACGTACCTTTGTACCGCTCAGGTGCACATGATTTTCTTGATCATGCGGACATGTTTTGGCGGAAGCCATATTTTCACAAACCGTGCAGTAGAAGGCATGTTCAAATTTGAAAATTTGGATGCCCAATTCCTCTTCATACTGTGCAATCAGCTTCTGTGCATCATACGTTCCATAGTAATCACCAACACCGGCATGGTCACGCCCTACAATGAAATGTGTGCAGCCATAGTTTTTACGGACAATCGCATGCAGAATGGCTTCTTTCGGTCCCGCATAACGCATCGCAGCCGGATAAATAACCAGACGGACACGATCATGCACATAGTAGTTTTTTAGAATCGTTTCATAGCTTTCCATTCGGACATCCGCCGGAATATCATCAGATTTCGTTTGGCCGACAAGCGGGTTCAGCAGCAAACCATCAACCGCCTCCAGCGCCGTCTTTTGGATATGTTCATGCGCACGATGGACCGGGTTGCGGGTCTGAAAGCCAACAATTGTATTCCAGCCCAGATCATCGAACATTTGACGTGTTTCAGCCGGATCCATGTAATACGCTTCAAACTGACTGTGATCCGGACGATTGAGCAGCGCAATCGATCCACCCAGATAGACATTCCCTTTTTCATAAATTTTCTTCACGCCGGGATGGGCCTCTTCTGTCGTGCCATAAACATTTTGCGCTTCCTTCTCTTTGTCATATGTATACTTTTCTTCTAATGTGATTGTTCCATAAATGATGCCATCTTCCCCTTTAAGGGCAATTTGTTCACCAATATTAAAGGTTTTAGCCTGTTCTTCGGTTACCGGCAGTGTAATCGGAATGCTCCAGATTGTGCCGTCAGCAAGCCGGGTATTGGTGACAACACTGTCATAATCAGCCTGCCCCATAAACCCTGTCAGCGGACTGAAACCGCCAATACCAATCAATTCTATATCAGAAACCACCCAGGAATTCACCGTTAATGATTGCAGCTTCTCGGCATTCCTGATGGCCTGTTCACGTTCCTGTCCAGTTAACTCTCGGCTGATTAATCTTCGGCCGTGTGGTTGATTTACCATACCTATAACCTCCTAAATACTATTCTGATAGCCTATTATATCACAAGGTTCGACCTCTTCTAACACTTTTCATCAGAATAAAAATAATTGTCAAAATCCTATCAGCACATTTGGTAGTGTGATTTGTAATATCGATATTAATCATTACTTCACCTTTAAAAAACAATAACCAAAAGTGAATGGAGTTTCAAAATGGACTTACTTCGGGTACTAACGTTTAACAATTATTGCAAAATTCGGATAAAACCATACAAAAACGAGACTCTAAGTTTTTCAGTTTAAAATGTGCTTAAGACAGATCTGAGAATCCACAGATTTTTGGTAACGAATTTAGTATCGACTAGTTTGCAATTTTATCATCTCCGACTCATTAACATGTGACCTGCTCACAGCTTGCCTTCCGATCGAATAATATTCCACACCTACTTCTTTCATATCATCTACACTATAAATATTTCTTCCATCATATATTAATGGTGTTCGCATTAGGTTTTTGTACATTTCAGGAGTTACAGCCTTCACTTCACCCCATTCAGTAAAAACGAAGCAAACATTTCCATCTTTTAGTGCCTGTTCTACATTAGATACATACGTAATACTTCCGTTGCCGTTTCTTCCTTCTGGATAGAATTTAGCAAAGTGCTCTGCCCCTACTGGATCGTAAGCATAGATGTCTGCACCTTGTTCCAGTAATAGAGGTACATTATCAAGTGATGGTGCTTCCCGTAAATCATCTGTTCCGGGTTTGAATGTCAGGCCTAATACGGCCACCTTCAGACCGCTAAATGTAATAAGCCGTTTGCTTGCCTTTTTATATAGGGCTGTTTTTTGATCTTTATTCACATCAATAGCTGCTTTGATCGTTTTTAGTTCGTATCCGTTTTGCCGGGCAATGTAATCCAGAGCTTTAGTATCCTTAGGGAAACATGAACCACCAAATCCGATACCGGCGTTCAGGAATTTACTGCCAATGCGTTCATCAAAACTCATACCTCGGGCGACATCCTGCACGTCTGCTCCAACTAATTCGCACAAATTGGCGATATCATTCATATAAGAAATTTTCAGTGCCAGGAAGTCATTTGATGCGTACTTAATCATTTCGGCTGATCGTCTATTAACTGATACAATAGGCAATTGGAAAGGTTCATAGATTTCCATTAAACGATCTTCTGCCCATTTACTTTCGGTACCGATAATAATTCTTGCTGCATGCATGGTGTCATGAACTGCGGATCCTTGTGAAAGGAATTCAGGGTTGGAAGCTACTTCAACCTTCACATCATGAATTAAAAAGTCTTGAATAAACTGCTGTACTTTATCATTTGTGCCCACTGGTACAGTTGACTTCACGACAACTAAGCAGTCCTTTTCAATCGTTTCTGCAACCTGTCTTGCAACGGTGGCAATATAGGAAAGATTGGCGGATCCATCAGCTTGTTCGGGAGTGCCTACTCCAAGAAAAATGGCATCTGCATCTTTATAGGCTGATTCGTAATCGGTAGTATAATCTAATCTTCCCGCAGCATAATTTTTCTGCATCAACTCGTCCAATCCCACTTCATAGATTGGTGATACACCGGACTTCATCAGCTTTACTTTTTCTTCGTCTATATCAACACACGTAACATGATGCCCCACTTCAGCAAATGTAACACCAGCAACCAAGCCGACATATCCTGTTCCAGCTACTGCAATTTTGTACATTCAAAATCCTCCTTTACAAGCTTTTAATTCCATAAACAAGCAACTCTGTAGATAAGAAACTAATTTACATTTTTAACACTATTGTCCAAAAATCGGTTATTTCACTTGATAATAATCAACATACCAATCGGCGAATTTCTGGAGTCCGTCTTCAATGGAAGTCTCCGGTTTAAATCCGACGGCCTGATAGAGTAAATCGGTTGATGCATAGGTTGCCGGGACATCACCAGGTTTGATTGGTTCATAGATTTTATTGAATTCCACGCCACGACCCAATGCATTACTTAACGCTCTTTCCAGCGCTCCGATGAAGCTCATCAGTTTCTCGGGCCTGTTGTTGCCAATGTTAAAGATACGATGCGGTGCGCCGTCTGCTGCCTCAGGTGGATTTCTCAGAAGTCGTTCCAGACCGATGGCAATGTCATCTATGTAGGTGAAATCACGATACAAATCATTCTCAAAATCGCCGTCATTGAAGATCTTGATCGGCTCGCCGGCGAAATATTTATCCGTGAAACCAAAATACGCCATATCCGGACGTCCCATTGGCCCATAAACGGTAAAGAAACGCAGGCCGGTTGCCGGAATGTTGTACAAATGACTGTAGGTATGCGCCATCAGTTCATTCGACTTCTTGGTTGATGCATACAGGGATACGGGATTATCGACAAAATCCTTCTCCTCAAAAGGCACTTTCTTGTTCGCGCCATACACCGAACTGGACGACGCATAGATTAAATGTTCAACTGGATAGTGGCGGCACGCTTCCAGGATATTGTAGAAACCAATAAGATTGCTTTGGATATAGACATCCGGGTTATCAATTGAATATCGGACACCGGCCTGTGCGGCCATATTCACAACAATATCCGGCTTATACTCAGCAAACAGCTCATTGACAATCATTTTGTCTGAGATATCGCCTTTTATAAAGGTGAATGAATCATATAACTGCAGCTGATCCAGGCGTGTTTGTTTCAGATAGACGTCATAATAATCATTGAGATTGTCCATCCCGATTACTGTGTAGCCTTGGTCTAGTAGTTTTTTGGATAGGTAGTAGCCTATGAAACCGGCAGTGCCAGTAACAAGGAGGTTGTTATTTGTGTTTAATATATTTTTGCTCATGCAACTTTCTCCTCTAATTTATTTTAGATTTAACTTATTTTAATAACTTACGCAAGTATAACCAACCTTTAAGTAAGTTACGATAGATATCCTAACGATCCACAAAATAACTAGATCGGATTATCATAAAAGCTATTATTTTAAAAAAATGTAATTATTCAATCACAATAAAACTATATAATTTTTAATTGATTTTTGGATATCGAATTATAAATATGTAATTGCGGAATTGTTAAAACCACAATATAAATGGAATTAATGTAAAGAACTTCAAGAATAGCTATGCTAATAAAGAATAGATAGTTGTAAAAAATTTTATTAAGCATTTTTTCCTCCCAACAGGATATTTACTTCCTAAAGTTCTCTTACTGGTCGACTAAGATATATATTATTTGGACACTTGCATAATAAACATTGTACATTATTCTCACCATCTAACCTTAGATCCATTTTTACTACTTTTTATGTTCCTCAATTTTCAGATAAAAGTTCTCCTTAGTTATTGTTTTCACTATGTGATTCAGCTCCCTTTAAAGAATTATTAATTCTTTTCTTTCTTCTATATCGATTAAGAAAAGATCTTGAAACTTTTTTACAGTATGAGAATAACCGATCTTTTCTTGAAGGTATGTAATAATATTTTTTTTGTCTATAACCCAAGTAGGATAAAAGGTCTTTTGATATATTTTCAAACATTGCAATTTCATCTTTCGAAAGATTTTGCTCCCATGAGTTAATCCGTTTTGTAGAAGGCTTACTTCCTATTAATCTGTGTTGAGTATTAGTGTAAGAAGGTAATTTAAACCCATTTCCGGACAGCATATTGTATTGAAAATCTATATTCAAAAAATTACATATTTTCTTTAACACTTTTTCAGGATTTGCCACTATATTTTCATAGTGAACTGTTAAAAGCTTGTCAGACCCAAAAAATTTTTCAGCAGCTAAACCAAATGAGACTTTTTCATTCCAAAAATGAGCCGCTTCTTCAATTGTATTTGGTCCCCAATCTAAAGGAATTACAGAGGCTGCAACAGCCCTTCCATCCCGAATAATATGAATAAATTTAGAATTTGGGAATTTTTGGTTCAACAGACATAAGTTCTGTATGTTATTCGGCGTGTGATCGACCCATATATTGAAATTCTTCTTATCAACTAAACTTGCATACTCACTTACAATATCATTTATAACCTCATCATAATTAAGCGCTTGACTATTTTTGAGTTTTACCCCCCAAATTTTGAATCTCCAGTGTTTAATAATATACTCTAGTTGTTTATCTCCATCTTCTAAGCCTCTTCTGAGAACATCAGTTTTAAATTGAGACTCAGGAGTGCACAAGCAACTTGAATGTCCGCCTAATAATGACCCTGAAAATGTTGTGCCACTTCTATCACAACCACCTATAAATACCTGCTGTTGCATATTAACATGCTCCTTATAAAGTTAATATTAAAAATTTATGGTTATCTATCTTTATTTAAAAACACTTGTCTTATATTTAATTCTATTTAATAATTTTGTTGAATTACTGTCTAATAATAACTGAGGAGTAAATGCAACTAACAATAAATAAAATAAAAATATTATTATTCCTGCTATGACTAATTCTAAAGATGTATTATTAGTTAACAAAACATTGCTCTCTTTTATGAATTTGAATAAACATAGTACAACTATAAATAATATAAACGGTTTATAATATTGCTTGAGAAGCCAAAACCATTTAGAATTCAGCAATTTCATAGCTAGATATGTCATTAGAAAATAATTAATACTTAATGCGATAGTTACAGTAACAGCGACTCCAGTTACTCCCCAAAAATGACCTAAGTATGCTCCAAAAATAACTAAAAAGGCATAAACAAACTGAATATTAGCCCTTTTATAAACTGCTCCTTTAGCTCTTACTAATGAGTCACTAATTTTGTAACTTATACGAAATAATAAGCCTATAGAAAGAATTTTCAATGGTAAAATAATTTCTAGCCATTGAACTCCTAATAAAGTTACAACAATGTTTTCCGTATAGATCAAAAATAGTATCATTATAGGAGAGATGAACACAGTTAATAATGATAATGCAGACAAAAACCACTTTGTTAACCTTTCGTTATCATCCTGAAATTTAGACATCACAGGGAATAATACTTTATCCATTACTTGACCAAATAAATTTGCAGGCATTACCATCAGTTGGTAAGCTCTTGAATAAAATCCTAATGCTTCTGAACCTAAAGTTCTACCAATCACCAAATTATCACCTTGTAAAGCCAGTTGATTAAACCCCTTTGCTAATATCATCCCTCCACCAAAGTACAATAGTTCCTTAGCTTCCTTTATATATATCTTGAAATGTTTATTATGTGGTTGACAAAAAATAAATAAGACAGTACTGGTAAGTTTTTGCGACAATTGTGCAAAAACCAATGACCAAACACCAAAACCAAAACTTGCAAGAATAATACCAATAAAACTATATGTAAAATAAGATCCCATATTTATTAGAGCTAAGGTCTTAAAGTTGAGATTTCTTTGTAATAAAAATTCTGCAACTACACCAAAACCTCTAATTATGAAAATTACTGAAATAACTTTCATTACTTGGTTCAAATCAACCATATTAAAGAAAGAAGCAATTATTGGCGAACAAAAGTATATAATTATTGAAAATACAAAATTGAATAATACAGCAATGGTAAAGCCTGTTCCGAGATGTTCAGTTTTAATCTGACTTCTCTGAACTATCGCTGGACCTACCCCTGCCATTGATAAAACTTCAACGAGTGTAATTACAATTATTGCAGCCCCTATTATTCCAAAATCAGTAGGTGTTAGAAGTCTAGCTAATACAACAGTAACAATAAATTGCATAATAAATTGTATTATCTTACCCAAAAACATCCAATTAAAACCTTGGACACTTATTTTCAAAAAACTTTTACTATTCACAACAATTACTGCCCTTCACATTAATCTTAAGTATTATTGCTTACACTTATTATAATTTTCTATCATCCATTTCAGTTATATAAAACAATATTTCGATTAGTTTTCAGAATTATGTTTATTTTAATTTCAGGGGTCTAACTTAGATATCAAACTAAATATTTGGTTTTTTGGATTTAACAACCAACTCATAAAAAACAATAGACACTAAGAGACAGAATAAAAAAAGCAAAATAACACGCTTTGATACTGTAGTAAACCACATTAAATCTGTTCTATGGATATAAAATGATAAATAAGCCATGAAAAGAGTGAGGCCAGCTTTTAATGTTGGATCAGCAATATAAATAAAATACGACCCAATAGATATAATTAGAATAAAAATTAATAATGAAGTAATTAGTAGTAACCATCCGCCACTACTCCACATTTGTGCCCAAAAGTTATGAGCCATACCGGCACGAGCATCTGGAAATAAAGCTGGCTGAAATAAATCATTAAAGGTTGTTGTTTCAGCACCTAATTGTGAGCTAAAAATGATAAATTGGTATATTACATCAGCCAGATGACTCATCTCAACTGTGAAATCTTGTCTTACTACTTCATTCAAAATATGTTGTGTTGTAAAAGGCTCAGATTCTGATATTGTTCTCACATAAAAATCCCAACTTGTCAAACTATCCATCACATATTCCAAATCAAAACGTTTTATTGCTTTATACAAATATTTATATACAAACACAAAAGTTCCACAAAACAAACCAATTAAACTGACTTTCCAATGTTTTAATAATAATCTAACTTTACCTTTACTAAATAAAGTAATAGTAATTATACTAATCATAACTGTTGCTAAAGATTCTCTTTGTCCGATAAATACGTCAAAACCAATCAAGAAAATACATATCACAAAAAGCTTCCACTTTTTTTGTGTGAATGATAAGACTGATCCTACAGATGCGCCAACATACCACACTTTATAAAATCTATTAATCTCTTCCATCATTGCATGTTTGTCTGGCGAAAATAGTGCACCACCTGTTGTTGACAGCGTAAGAAAAAAACCCAATACAGCAATAACTGTAGCTATAACTGCAGAATATTGGCTTCCTTCAATTTTATAAATCCTATTTCTGGCTTTATTCCTTAAACTTCTATCAAAAAAAAATGCACCAATCCATATAGTTGAAAGTAAGATTATCATAATTAAGTATACTTCATTATGTATATCAACTTGGTACCTTAAACTTGTATTATAAGTTCTAGGTGTTAAAGTATAATCGAAAAATCCAGGTAAAAAATATATACATGCACTTATATAGGCTACTGAAAAAAAATCAAAAGATCGTTTAGCAAGTAACATGTATAATAATCCACAGACTGCTATAATAACAAACAAAATATGCACAACTAATTACACCTCAGATTTTTTATAACATTTACAATATTTGATTTACATTGTCATGGCATTGTTAAATAATTCTTTATCATATCTTCACTTCCTCTGTCTTTGTATATTATATCTAAATTCTTAATAATAAACTCCACCGCAATATATAGTATAAAAAGCAGATCAAAAATTGACTATTATGATTATGTAATATAGACGTACATTCAAGATACATATTTATATCGGATAATTATATTAAAGGTCAAAAACCTTTTCAAATTCTTGGGCCCAATCAAACACAAACATTTCTTTTCTTTCTTCACACAATCCTTTACATATAATATAATTCTCCTTATCTAATAACCACTTTAACTTATTATATATTGATTCTTCACTTGCTGGACGAAATAATAATTCTTTATATTCAAGTTGTACTTTTATCCCACCTATATCACTTCCTATAACAGGAGTACCAATATTCAAAGATTCTAGTATCACGTTAGGAAAGGAATCAAAAATTGATGGTACTACGAGTAAATCAGAATTTCTTATATAAAAAGCTGGATCATTAACATGGCCATACATTTTTACGAAGCTTTTTAATTTATGCTTTTCAATATAGGTTTCAATCTCTTTTTGTTGTGGCCCATCTCCCAATACAATCAATTCCAGTTTTTTTCCTTCCATTATTAATTTATTAATAGCTTCAACTAAAAATAGAATTCCTTTTCGTTCGTTTAAACTACCTACAAATATTATTTTTTTTAATTCAGTACTATCGTTTGAATTAGCATAACTGTTATCAATCCAGCTCACATTTAAATTGTTTGGTATAATATTAATGTTATCATGTTTGACTAAATCATATATATGATTATAATCATCCATATTTTGAACAATTATTCCGTTCGCTCTGTTATAAAGGAATCGTTCATATTTTAAAACTAAGCTCATATATACTTTTAATAAAAAACTATTTTTACTTTTAATTTTTCCAATGCCTAGCCCTGATTTATATACTTTAATTTTTTTTGAAATATAAATATTTGATCTAATACCAATATATAGGGGTATTTTCAAAAGCTTTTTTAATATTATCGATGCTAAGATGTTAGTTTCACCAAATACCATAATAAAATCTGAATTTTTAGTATCAGTTTTTATTCTTTTGATATTAAATAATACCTGTTTTATCAATTCAAACCTTTTTGGAAGAATCCCCTTCGGCGTCCTAATTTTTATGTGATCAATATTTTTTAATCCCATATCAGATTCAGCTATAAATGTAATCTGATGTCCTTTATCAGAAAGCTGTCTTAATAATTCTATATACCTTTTAGAAGCACCATTAGTTATTTTATTCGAGCTAAAAATTGCTATTATATTCATTCTTGTTTAATCCAATCCCTTTTGTAATATTTTGAATCTCTTTTCTTTTTTTATCAAAAAACCAATATGGCAACTTCCTTCGAAACAATTTCATGTGAAGTGTATTTAATTTTTTGAAGATAACATATGGTATCGCACTAAAAACTTTGTTTAAAAGGTATATCGTCGCTATATCGAATTTGGTAAAGAGCTTATTAGATTCTAAGTTATTTTTAAAACTACTATTTTTTTTGAATTTAATGTTTTTCATATTAACTTCATAGGGTAAACAAACAAAATCGCATATTTCTTTTAATGTTTTATCTTGTTTATTTAACAAATCATTATAAGTAATACAGTAAATATTCTTTTTGTGTTTAACAAATTTGTTTATATGTTTGTAATAGCCGGTAATACGAAAGAGTTCTTTTAATATAAAAAAAAATTTATTTTTGCCATTGCCTTTTAATTTATAATATGAACTTAGAACATCACATGTATCACGTGTCACTGCTATAAATTTACAGTTTGTAAAATAAGAGGATATTTCTTGTAAATGTAATGAATGTGCAGGGGTTTTTTCTAACCAAAAATCTTTTTTTTCCTTCTCACAATAATTACTCATTAGCATATTAAAAATTTCTTCGTAACTTTGAAAATGTCTGCTGTATAACAATGAATCATCTAACCCCAGCAACTTGAAGTAATCACTATTTTTAAATGATTCTACAAACTCTACATAGTTATTAAAATCGTTCAGATCACCAAAATGGTATTTTACATGGGAAAAAAAAGCACTTTCATGAATACCTTCATAAGTTTCTTTATGGTTTATAACCGCAGCTACTTGACTATGGTTTGAAATAGTATTAGCAAGCCAAGATGTTCCAGAGCGTTGTGTTCCAATTATAAAAATAGGTTGCATAACCTCACCATCCAAAATTGATTTAATATTAGTTTACTCCATTTTCCATAGTGCTAAATTTTTGTCTAATAATAGTTCCAATTTCTCTATATCAACCTTATAATGATAATAGAGTTCCTTTTTTTCTTTTACACTTAAAGTCATTTTACTATTTTCTTTCCCAAAAAGTTTTTTTATATTTAAATTCTTCGCTATATTCACTACTAAATCCATATCATTATCCCTTAGTTTGGATCCCAATTTTTTAGCGATAGAATACGGTTTAGAGAACTTTACATTGTATGATTCATTAACTCTTTCTCCGACTTGTGATGTATCAAATTCACGTCCGTCTATTTTCAGAAATTCACCAATTCTGCCTAATGCCTCATCAGGATCGTCCATGACCTCTTCAAATATTAAAATGAGAAACTGTTCTTTATCAAAGTAGGAAAAATATCTTTCAAGTTGCTCAAAATAAAGCCCTCTTTTAAAAACATCTGATCTGTTATTTAAAAACATCTTGAAATCTCTTTTCTCATTCTTATCTCTAACTGCTAATAGATATTGAGAAAATGCTCTATCTACTGGATTTCTCAAAATAACTATAAACTTGCATTCGGGGATAAGATTATAAATTTTAAGTGGTATTTCTGGTTCGTATAAATAATTAGGGGTAATTTCCCCAATGTTTTTATAACCATCATAGAAAAACCCTTCATACCAATTAACACCTTTTTCATAATATCGATCAAAAAAATGTATCTCCTTTCGCTTACATGGCATATAGATATCTGGATGATTAATCAGATGGTTATAAAGCCAGGTACTTCCAGCTCGCTGAGCACCTAACCCTAAAAAATTAGGTAAAACCATATTCAGCCACCTCTTTATTATTCACCAATTTAAATTTCTTTGTAATAATCTTTCTAATTTCTTATTTGATTCTTTATAATACGCTTCTAAACTCTTTCTATCAGCACTATCCATTGTTTCATTTTTTACCTGTTTGGTGTTTAATGTTTTTATTTTGTCGGCTACACCAGTTGATTTAAATACATCAACCATCCATCCCATTTTCAGTTTAGTGCGAAAAAATACTGTAGAAAGTGCTATTAACCTATGTAACACAACACTCTTAGGTTTTTGAGAACTATTTTCTTTGTTAGTAAGGCCTTCAGGAACATAACTGCTTCTAACACCTAAAAAGTTATACAAATTACTAAGCACTTCTTGATTATTTTCATGGATATCCTCAAACAAAATTACTTTAATGTTCTCTTTTGGAAATAGGCTATAAAAAATACGTAACTGGTCATAATATAAACCTCTTTGTACAAACCTAGGGTCGTTTGTTTCTATTGCTTCTTTGAAAGTAAGTTGTGTGTGTGTTTTATGTTTCGCCATCCAATAATGTGAATATGCTCTATCAATTGGGTTTCTTAATATAGCTATAATTTTAACATCAGGAAGTAATTTTTTAATTCTGTATGGAGCCTTTGGATCACATAAGTACATCGGTGTTACTTCACCAATTGCCTTTTCACCTTTATAATGATGAAAAAAGTTTTTATACCAATTCAAACCTAACTTTTCATAATTATTAACTTCTTTTAGGTTTGAATCAAATTGGTTAAAAAAATGTATCTCTTTTGTTGCAGGTAAATATACGTTTGGGTGTTCACTTAAACGATTATATATCCAGGTAGTAGCTGATTTTTCAGCTCCTATTACTAAAAAATTTGGGGACACAATTATCACTTCTTTCTAAATCACTTGCTGTTTGATTAGACGCATCGATAAAACATAGAATTATAAACTTACTAACTTACAAAATTAAACCTCTTTAATAAAAGAATAAAATTAATAAAGTAAGCATTCCTATCATCCCCCATATTTTGAATAAAGCTTTAATTGTTGGATAAAATAGTATTTCAACACATATCTATTTGTATAAAAAATAAGTAAGTTGATAAGTTGCCCAAGACTATCTTTGTATAGAAGTTTAAACAACAAAATATAAAACAAATAACGCCCATAGTTAAATAACTGATTTAATAATTCCCCTTGGGTAATACCTACGTTTTTACATTTGAATGTGAATATACTCTTTTTTCAATTGACTCACCATTGATTCAATTGAAAACTTTCTAGAACGTCGCAAACCATAATTAATATGTTCATTGTATTTATCATCGTCCAATAGAATAGTTTTTATTTTCTTAGCTAACTTTTCTGAATCACCTGGTGGAAAAGTCATATCTTGTCGTCCTACTACATCACGTAATCCTGTTAAATCACTTACTAAAACCGGTAAACTAGAAGCCATTGCCTCCGCTGCAACTAATCCAAATCCTTCCCAATGTGATGAAAGCACGAAAATATCTGCGGTTTTTAAAATTTGAGGAATATCTTCTCTAAAACCCAAAAATACTACACTTTTGTTCACGCCCTCTAGACTTGCTAAAGTTCTAGCATCCTCAATTTTTTCCCCATCACCAACTAACAAAACTTTATAAGAACTGTCTAAATAATTTAAGCTCTTAATCAACGTTTCATGATCTTTCTGGTGGCTAAATCTTGCTACCATAACGATAAATTTATCGTTTTCTTTTACATCAGAGAACAAATCTGATTTACTATATGGCTTAGCATCGGTGTAATCCTGTAAATTAATACCATTAGGAACTACTACCGTTTTCCTGGATGAAACCGAAACCCATTGGTGAAGGTTCTGCTCAGTAGCTTCACTGATACAAAATATACGTTTATATTGTCTGTAAATAAAAGTTTCAATAAATTTAAGATAAAATTTATTACGACGGCGATTATGAGTACTGTGCTCAGTATACACTAGCTTTAAATTACTTTTAATAAATAAGCTTGCAAAGGCTACCCAATATAAAGCAGGAAATAAATGGACATGAACAATATCATAGCCACCAGACATGATTTCTCTTAATTCTTTGATGTGACCGGGAAAATAGAGGGATTTATATGTTGAAATATATACTTGAACCCCTGCAGATTTCACATTATCTAGGTAATGGTTATTTTGTTGACTTAAAAGAAATACATCTACGTCTATTCCTTGAGCTTTTTGATTAATGAGCGTATCATGTAACATTTTTTCCGCTCCACCACCAGTAAATGCATTTATTACATGCAAGACTTTCATGACAATCTCTATCCTTTACTTGTAAATTACTTTTATATCGATTTTTCACACTTTTTTCTGTATTTCCTTCATATAAGCATCAACAACCATTTGACGATCAAATTCTTTTTCTACCTTTTTGCGTCCAACCCGACCCATTTGTTCTTTTTTTTCATGAGAAAGGTTTAAAAACATTTCAATTTTGTCTATAAGATCTTGAGTGTTTTCCTGTTCAACAATATATCCATTGACACCATCATCAACTATTTCCCTACACCCGCTGCGGTTAGTTGTAATAATCGGACGACCGCTTGCGGCGCTTTCCAATAAGACATTGGACATCCCCTCTGGATAATATGTGGGGTGAATTGTGCAATGAGAAATTTTGTGAAACTCCCCCACATCATTTTGCATACCGTGATACTGAATAATTCCCTCATCCTGTAATCTATTAAGTGCATCTTCATAATCATCTTCACAGAATCCTAACACATGGAATCTTGTGTTTGGATATTTTTCCCTTATGTATTTTGCTGCTTCAAGGTATTGGTCTATCCCTTTTTCCTTCATAATTCTGGATATAAAAACAAATTCAATTAAATCATTTGAAGGATAATCCAATAATTGGTAGAAATTTGTATTCACACCAGAACCTGGTATAATACGATGATTTCCTATTTTTATATTTTTTGTTTTAAAGAATTTATAGTTCTCTTCATTTTGAAAGAAAATACACCCGGCTTTTTTATAAGCTACTCGATAAAGCTTAATCAACATCTTTTGGAGCATACTTTCCTTTTCTACAGCTTTACCCAGTCCTGTAATGTTTGGAAAAAAGGGTACTTTGAGTATTCGGCTAATTATTCCACCATAAACGTTTGGTTTTATAGTATAGGATAAAACGACATCAGGTTGAATCCTTTTTATAATCCTATAATAATTAAAAATTAATTTAGAATCTGTAACAGGGTTCATACCACGTCTATCAAGAGGTAAATCTATAAATTCACAGCCCATCTCTTTTAAAAATTCTACTTTCTCACCATAGGGCAGAACTACATATACTTTATAGTTTTCATTTATCAACCTCTGGATTATCTCTTTACGAAAGTTATAAGTATACGCATGATGATTTGATAGTATAATAACTCGTTTCATATTATTCCTCCGTCAATTTTATTGATCTTTGGAAATCAATAAAATTCAAAGCTTCTATCTCTTTATAGTCCTGAAGTGGTTCTGCGTATACCAAATCTCCGAAAACCTTCTGTACTGTACCAATATTCATTGCGTTAATTTTACGATTAAATAAACTTGTTAACTTCAGACGTTTACCGTGCTCTTTAGAAATCAGTTTTACCATTTCACTCGTTCTGACGTATTCCTGATTTTGGGGGCAAAATATGTTACTTTTAGTCTTATCAATTAAATTTCTTATAAACTCACATAAATTATCAATATATATCATACTACGCTTATTATTTATATCCGGAAAAACAGGCGTTTTTAGAGCTAAACTTCTTAATCTTTGATAATTACCTTTGCACCCTTTTCCGTAAATCATCGGAGGACGGACAATAGCTACTTTAAAGCTATCAGTTGTTAATGCCTCAATATCTTTTTCAGCCTGGAGTTTTGATTTCCCATAATGACTCGTTGGAGTTAAAGGCGTATTTTCGTCAATAACTCCCTCATTTAACCCATATACACTCATTGAGCTTAGGAATATAAACTGACCAACGTTTTCACCCCTGGCCTTGTGAGCAATTTGAAACGTCAAATCCCGGTTTATTTTGTAATAAAGGTGCTCGTTCTGCTTGGTTTCTTTTTTATGAGCAATCCCCGCAACATGCACCACCACATCATATCTCGAAAAATCCTTATCTCGCCAGGAGCCATCTTTCAAACTAATCTTATCAACTGTATAGTGATCAGGTTTTTTATTAAGCCACTCCGCTAAACTGTTACCGACATAACTATTAACGCCTGTTATCAATATACGCTTCACTTTGATACAGTCTCCTTCTCACTTGCCGCTTCTTTTTCGTCTCCTGTCCCGCCTTCTACAACTCCATCACCTTTAATAACGCTGATGAAAGTTCCGAAGAAGCATTTCGCATCAAAGCCGAAACTGATGTTTTGCACGTATTCACCATCGAGACGAGCTTTGACATCAATCGGAAGCTCATCGCGGCCCTTAATTTGCGCCCATCCAGTCAAGCCAGGAAAAACATCATTAGCACCGTACTTTTCTCTTTCAGCAATTAAATCGTATTGATTCCATAATGCTGGTCTGGGACCGATAATACTCATGCTGCCACCAAGGATATTCAGAATCTGTGGCAGTTCATCAAGTGACGTCTTTCTCAAGAATTTGCCCATTCTAGTTATGTATTGCTCAGGATCTTTTAATAGATGAGTCGGTGTATCTTTTGGTGTATCGATTCGCATCGTACGAAATTTTAGTAGATTAAAGTACATTTTGTTGATGCCAACCCGTTTTTGTTTAAATAAGACCGGACCCCTGGAATCGAGCTTAATGCCAATCACAAGTATCAGGAACACAGGCGATAAGATTATCAACCCGATTAATGACAGTAAAACATCGACAAGGCGTTTCACTTTTAAATACATATCATAACGCTCCCAGATGCTTAGTTGTTTAGAATTTAATTGGATTACAAATGTTCATCCAATCAACTGCTAAATCACTAACAGATTAGTATCGGAAGGCAAGGTGCCAAAACTCAAAAAGCCGACACCGTCATATATTCATAGTTGCTCATTCTCTTTAATTTTTCACACCTTGCTTAGCAGCCAGCACATCAACCAGCTTTGCCACATCTTCCCCAATATCCTGATCTTTCAGCGCGTACTCCAACGTTGTTTTGATAAAACCGTACTTCTCACCAACGTCAAACCGTGTCCCTTCAAAGTCATACGCATAGACGTCCTGTTCCTGATTCAGCATTTGAATGGCGTCAGTCAACTGGATTTCACCGCCTGCACCGATTTCATGTTTATCAAGATGTTTGAAGATTTCTGGTGTCAGCACATAGCGGCCCATGATTGCCAAGTTTGACGGTGCCTCGCCTTGTGCAGGCTTTTCGACAAAGTGATCGACTTTATAACGTCTGCCTTCAATAGTACTTGGATCAACGATGCCGTAACGATGCGTTTCGTCATGTGGCACTTGCTGTACGCCGACAACCGAACGCTCCGTTTGTTCATACTGCTCGACCAATTGTTTTAAGCCGGGTGTTTCGGACTCAACAATATCATCCCCGAGCAACACGGCAAATGGATCGTTTCCGATGAATTTTCGTGCACACCAGACGGCATGACCAAGTCCCTGTGGATCTTTTTGACGGATATAGTGAATATCGACATTTGATGTTTGATTCACCTTTTCCAGAAGATCTAACTTTTCTTTTTTTATCAAGTTGTCTTCCAGTTCAAAGTTGTTATCGAAATGGTCTTCAATGGCACGCTTATGTTTACCTGTGACAATAATAATATCTTCAATGCCCGATTGAATCGCTTCCTCGACGATGTACTGAATTGTCGGTTTATCAACGATCGGAAGCATTTCTTTCGGCATGGCTTTAGTGGCTGGCAGGAAGCGAGTGCCCAGACCCGCAGCTGGAATGATTGCTTTTTTGACTTTAGCCATTCTCATCCTCCTCCATTAATTAGTTCTATGAACCCTTAGCAGTTAATAATGTTTGTTCAGTATAAACGATATGCATCATGTTATCTTTCAAACGTTCAGCATCAACGTTATGTAAATCATCTATCAAACGATTGATAAGTGATACATCTACTTCAACCGTCCGTCCGACATAAATCTTCTCATAAACTTCACCTGGATGAACCTCATCATCACTGAGTAATTCCTCATACATCTTCTCACCTGGGCGAATACCGCTGAATTCGATACCAATCTCTTCTTCGGTGTGGCCTGATAGTTTAATAAGATTTCGGGCGAGATCGACAATTTTGACCGGCTCTCCCATATCGAGAACGAATATTTCCCCGCCTTTGGCAAGTGTACCGGCCTGAATCACCAATCGTGAAGCTTCCGGTATCGTCATGAAGTAGCGTGTCATTTCAGGATCAGTTACGGTAACTGGGCCGCCACGCTCGATCTGTTTTTTGAACAACGGAATGACACTGCCGCGGCTGCCGAGCACATTACCAAACCGGACAGCGACAAATTTTGTCCGGCTTTGCTGATTCAAGTCCTGGATGACCATTTCTGCCAGTCGCTTGGTAGTACCCATAATGTTTGTCGGTTTCACGGCTTTATCAGATGATACGAGTACGAATTTATCAACCCCATACGTATCGGCTGCTTCGGCGACATTTTTCGTACCAATCACATTGTTTTTGACCGCCTCGTGCGGGTTGTATTCCATAAGCGGCACGTGTTTGTGCGCGGCAGCATGATAGATGATGTTCGGCTGATAAGCATCCACGATTTCAAACATACGGTAACGATCCTGCACGTCGCCGATAATCGGCATGATTTCGATATCGGTATCATCGTATTTTTCCTTCAGTTCCATATCAATTTGATAAACGCTGAATTCACCGTGACCGACAAGCAGAATTTTGCCGGGTGTGAATGTCATTAGCTGGCGACACAATTCCGATCCGATCGATCCACCGGCACCGGTGACCATGACCGTATGGCCTGTGACGTACTCTGAAATTGAATCAATATCCAATTCAACCGCATCGCGTCCGAGCAAGTCCTCAACTTCGACATTTTTCAGATGGCTGACGGAGACTTTACCGGTCATCAGATCCTCGATTTTCGGGATCATCTGAACTTTGGCCGCAGTCTGATTGCACTCGTCGATAATCTTGTTCAGTTCGCCATTGGCCAGTGATGGGATCGCAATCACAATATGGTCGATGTTTTTTCGTTCGGCAATTTTCGGAATATCCCTCACTTTGCCCAGCACCGGTATGTCATAAATCTGCATTTTTTGCTTGGTTAAATCATCATCGACAAAAGCGACCGGCTGCAGTTCTGTCTGATTCTGTTCGTTTTTCAGCTGGCGGGCAATCATCGCACCGGCTGCACCCGCGCCGACAATCATTGTGCGTTTTTTCTTGCCTGAAGCAGATATATAGCGATCTCGGTAGATACGCCATACGAAGCGTGATCCGCCGATCAGGATAATATGTAATAACCACGTGACAACCAGCGCTCGGCTGTATAACAAGAAGTCATTTGTTAAATATTGCACGATTCCTGCCGATATAATCGATAATGTGATAGCTTTGACAATCGCGAGCAATTCGCCGACACTCGCATATGCCCAGACTTTGTTGTACAGCTTGTAGACCGCCGCAAATAGATGATGAAAAACGAGCAGTGCAATCGCGCTAATAATGATGGCATCAAGCTGCAAGACTTCCGTAAACGGGTACACAACCCACGAGGCAATAAAAATGGCCGTGCTGACGATGATCGAGTCGAGCAGGACAAGCAATGTGAATCTTGTTCGGTAGGTCAACGGTGTCACTCCCTTCTGCAGCATCTTTTATAAAATGTAACATAAAACTATTAGCTGAATATTACTATAATATTAAAATTGTTGTAATATTCGACATCACAAGAAAAATGATACAAAAGTTCCAGTCACTTTTTTAGTGATAATGTAAGAAAAAAGTCACATTTTCCTATATCTTGTAAACTTTTTGGAGAGATCTGTTGCTTCCGGTTGTGAATGCTTAGTTTTTGATAATTTTGGCTGATGTAATTTTTGATGGTTCCTTCACTGAGGTAGAGATTGTCGGCGATTTGTTTATTCGTATAGCGTTCCATGAACAGATAGGCAATGTCCTCTTCTCGTTTCGTCAAGTGAATTCCCCGGTCCTCAAGCCGTATGCCGAGAATGGCGCTTTTATCCATTGACAGTTCACGGATGCGCCTTGCCAGAATCGAAGCAACGTCCCCTGAAAGTACAACCAGACCGCGATAAGCATCCCGCACTGCCTGATACAATGTATCCGGATAAAGCTCTTTGATCAGGAACCCGTCTGCCCCAACACTGATCCCTCTGATAGCCAGTTCTTCATCGATATTGGTTGTGAGCATGATGACTTTGACCGAGGGATGCGTTTCCTTAATCCGGGCTGTTGCGCTGATCCCATCCAATTCAAGCATATGAATGTCCATCAGCACAATGTCAGGCTGGCGTTCACTGACCAGTTGCAGTGCCTGCTCGCCATTTGAGGCGGTGCCAATAATCTCCATATCGTCCTGTGTTTCCATCAATTTCTTAATACCTTCCAGGAATAAGCGCTGATCCTCCACCAGTAAAAGCTTCATCAACTCGCAAAACCCCTTTTGCATTTTGACGTACATCCATTTGACGGAAATGAAAAACCGGATACAGCTCACTGTCTACATCCGGTACTTCGAGCTAAAATAACCCGAGGAACTTTTTCTTTTTGATCAATTGCGGTTCGTCTTTGTTTACATTTTGACCATTGATCAATAACTGTGCATTTTCCATAAACAGGTAGGTCATCTCGTTTCCGTGCTCTCCGCTGAGTTCCTGAAATGCCTCATCCATTACAAATCCGCGTGTTTTCGTATTGTGCGCATCAGAGGCAAGGAAATGGGTCAGGTTGGCCTCAACGAGCTGGTGGGAAAATTTCTGAATTTTACTCCCGAATTTACCAGCAAGGCTTGCGGCTGTCACCTGAGTGAGCGCACCCTTCTGCACAAGTTCATGAAGGATGGATGGGTGCTGGATAATCGCTGAATTCCGTTCAGGGTGCACAATGACGGGCATGTATCCGGCAACTTGGATATCAAACAGCATTTGCTTGGCATACCGTGGCACATGATTAGACGCAAACTCGACAAACAGGTATTTGGTGTCATTCAATGATGCCAGTTCGCCGTTTTCGATGTCATCAATCATGTCTCCGTTGATCCGTGTTTCCTGCCCGGACAGGATGGTCACGGGTATATCTTCTTCCTTCAGGCGCCCGTTCAGATCATCGGTATAGCGAATGATGTCGTTTTTTACGTTATGATATTTTTCATTGCGGTGATGCGGTGTGGCTATAATGGTGTGGATTCCCTGCTCTGCGGCGGCTTGTGCCATCGCAAGACTATCTGTGATGGTTTGTGCGCCATCATCGATTCCGGGCAAAATATGACAATGTATATCGATCAAGTTCGTCACATCCTGTATGAAGCTATTTGTCAATTGACAATAGTATAACAGATTTCAAGATTTCATGACAATTAATTCAAAAACTTCCGAAAACGTTTTTTCGCTAATCGTGATGGTACATGTTTGGCAATCGGCCGGTTATTGATCAGAAGTTCACTATTTTCTTGGAGAAGATCTGCTGTTCCGGAATCCAGTGATCGATAAGCCCGGCCCAACTGATCGTTTTTCGCTTGATGTGCATTCGACGCAATGAAGTGCACCAGATTCGCATCAAGCATTTCCCGAGTAAGCTTTCTCGCTTTTTTTCCATTGCCACCAACGATACTGGATGCATCAGCTTGTACAAGCGCACCATTTTTCACCATGTCATACAAGATATCCGGATTGCTTATAACCCCATTATTCCTTTCCGGATGTGCAATAACCGGAATATATCCGGCAATCTGCAGATCAAATAAAAGCCGGAGTGTGAACGGTGGCAAAAAACGATCCTGCAGATCAATCAATACATATTTGGTTGATTGATTCAGCGGCAGCAATATTCCGTGCTCCAGATCATTCACCATCTCTTCATACATATGGATTTCCTGTCCAGGGAGAATCTCAACCGGAATCCTTAGCTGCTCCAGTTCTGCATTCATGAAATCTGTCGCACCGACTAAATGCACCTTTTCATTGATATAGCGGCCATTGTTATGGTGCGGCGTGGCGATAATGGTTACGATCCCTTGACTTGCTGCCGTTTTGGCCATTGCAATCGTTTCTTTCAGTAATTTAGGGCCATCATCCAACCCAGGCAAAATGTGACAGTGCATATCAATCAATTACATCACTCCTTACGCGATAGTTACTGATATCTTCCAGGAGTGTATGATCACGGTGTGGATCTGATGTCCTGATTATTTGAAAAACTTGGCTTTCACAGCATTCAATAGTGAAAGCCTATATTCTTATAAGGTCGACCACTTCTATCAATTTCTGAGATTGTAAAAGAACTCCTCACCCTTTGGCAAGAAGTCCTGGAGTTTATGTTACACGCCATAATAGTAATAATAGTTCATTTTCTTTTTCTCGACATCGTTCAGCACGGTCCCGAGGAATTTAGCTGTTGATGATTGTAAAACGTCAATTGCTTTTCCCGCTGTTTCATATTCTGTCTGCTTGCTTCGAATAACAAGCATTGATCCGTCAACCATATTGGACAGTATCTGTGCATCGGTCACAGCGAGGACCGGTGGCGTGTCAAACAGAATAACATCATATGACATTTTGGCTTCCTGAATGAATTGTTCCATCTTTTTGGAGCCTAATAATTCGGATGGATTGGGCGGAATGGGCCCGCAAGCAACCACATCCAGATTTTCAACATCTGTGTTAGCAGCTGTATCCTGAAGCGACGTGTCCCCGACAAGAATATTGCTCAGCCCGGACAGATTATCCAAGCGGAATGTGTAATGTACCGTTGGTTTCCGCATATCGGCATCGACGAGCAGTACTTTTTTCCCCTGCTGTCCATAGGTAACGGCAAGGTTGGCAATACTGGACGACTTCCCTTCCGCTGGTCCGGATGACGTCAGCAGCAGACTTTTAAGCTCACTGTCAGCCGATGAGAACTCCAGATTGGTACGGACAGTCCGATATTGTTCAGCAATGGGGGATTTCGGATTCACTTTCGCGACCAGATGTCTGATCTTACTGTTTTTAGATTGATTTTTTTTGCGTCTGCGTGCCACTGTATCCACCTCGATTCACTCTGTTTATGGATGGCTGAAATTCGTTTGATTTGATGTCGGAATCATCAATATGGCTGATCACGCCCAGTACTGGTATACCAAGTTTATCTTCAATGTCTGATTCCGTTTTGATCGTATTGTCCAGATATTCAAGCAGAAATGCCAGACCGACACCAATCATGCCGCCAAGCACAACCGCTATCGCGATGTTCAAAAGCGGTTTCGGACTAACGGGAGTAGGTTCGGCTTTCACTTCAGCTTCGGACAGCACACTGACATTATCAACATTCATGATATCCGGAATTTTTGACTGGAATGTTGTCACGGTCGTGTTCGCAATATCCCGTGCCAGGCTCGGATCAGGATCTGTCGCCGTTACCGTTACGACCTGTGAATTCTCTGCATTTTCTACGTTGATTTTTTCCGACAGCTGCGTTGTGCTTAGGTCCAGGTTTAGTTCACCGGCCACGTCTTCCAAAATGGCAGGACTTTTGATAATGATATTATATGTACTGATCAGCTCCACATTTGTACGTATATCGTTCACATCATTGTATGCCATCTCTGATTCCTGCTGGCTCTGGTTGACAATGAATTCTGAACTTGATTCATATTCTGGTGTTAACATAAAAAATGTAACGATTGCACTGATTAAGGCTGCCCCCACAACGAATGATATAATGAGCAGTATACGCTTTTTCAGTACCCCAAATATCTCTTTGAGGGATATTGTTTCTTCCATTCTAGTACCTCCAAAATAAAGTGTTTCTGCAGTTGATAGCCTTTAGAATTCGACACTATAATCGGAATTATAACATAAATTAGATATTGTTGAGGATTTTTTTGTGAATTTATTTTGAGATTGGAAGGTGTCACGGAGATTGTTTTTTAGTATTATTGCGATGAGGCCGGGCTGCGGTTGGGGCACCTAGGATGCACAGAATGGTTGATTGCATGCGGGCTGAACTCGTTCCCTTCATGTAATGTTGGAGAGGATGGACCAGGTGGGTTGAGCAATTAGCCTGGTTAACCTGTCCTGTCGTGTCATATTGGGATGGCTATGAACGGCGAATTTCAACATTACAAATATATTACAAATACATTACAAACCCGAAAAATCTATTAATCTTGACATTTTTCATGGTATAATGGTAAATATTTCATCACGGATATGGAGGGGATTTATCATTGGCCAATAAGAAAATTTTCATGTCGGTAACTGCAAGTGCTGTCATTGCTTCGGCATTGGTCGCCGCCGAGGACGCAGAAGCCGCTTCATACAAGGTGCAAAGCGGTGACTCATTGTGGACGATCGCACAACAGTTTGATACCAGTGTCGGGCAATTGAAAAGTTTGAACGACTTATCAAGTGATCTTATTTTCCCAAATCAATTATTGGAAACATCGGAATCAAATCGTTCATCTGATTCAAGTGGGAGTTCAGGCGGATCCGGTAATTCCGGCGGACAGGCATCTACATACACCGTGAAGAGCGGCGATACGTTAAGTGGAATCGCTGCAAAACATAATATTTCACTGTCTGATTTAATGGAATGGAACAACCTTGATTCAACACTGATTTATCCCGGAAATGAATTTGTTGTATCGAAAAGCGGCTCTGATAGCTCAGGCAGCGGTTCTGGATCTGGTAGCGGCAGTTCAAGCAACGGATCAGATGTTGGATCATCAAAGGTCTATACTGTCAAATCCGGTGATACACTATCAGGAATTGCCAGCCGCCAAGGCGTGTCCGTCAACCAGCTGAAAAGCTGGAACGACTTATCATCCGATTTAATTTTAATTGGGCAAAAGCTTAATATAGGTTCGAAGGCATCATCGGGATCTGACAACTCAGATGCTGATTCTGGAAGCAGTACCCCATCTGCTGACGTTGATTATGATGTCAACAAGCTGATCAGCGTGGCCAAGGACCAGCAAGGTACCGGTTATCAATGGGGAGGATCCTCACCAAGCGGATTCGACTGCAGCGGCTTCATTTATTATACGTACAATAAAGCCGGCAAGGACATAAACCGCCTGTCAAGCGCAAGCTACTATAATCGTGCTCAATATGTGAACAAGCCTAAAGTCGGTGATCTCGTATTCTTTGAAAACACATATGCGGGTGCAAATGGCATTTCACATATGGGAATCTATCTCGGCGGCGGTGAATTCATCCACGCTAGCTCAAGTGGTGTGAAAATATCGAATGTGAACAGCTCTTACTGGAGCAAGTATTTTGATGGATACAAGCGGTTTTATTAATATGGTTAGCTCCCGGCTCGTGCCGGGGGTTTTCTTTTTGGTCTAAGGATGGAGGGGGGTGATGGCATGCTATACCTGCCACGGCTTCCGGTTGTTACCGGGAGCTTTTTTAAGTGGGAGATTTTTCGGCAGCTGCCGAAAAATCAACAGCATAAAAGGATTTATGCAAATGTCGAAATAAAACGGGCGACCTTGCCATATACTCGATCGTTTTTCCCTCCTTCTCAATCGACTTTTGGGCAAACTCGATCGCTTTTCTCTCCTGCTCAATCGGCTTCCCAATCCGCTCGATCGCACTCTTGCGGTTTTTGATATCATGTGCCATATAACATTAATAGGATTTTGGCATGCCGCGGATTTAAGCCTAAAAATTGCATGCATTCAGTATTTGTAATCATTTCATTAACCAAAAGCAAATAATCAGTAAGTGCATTCAAGTGCACATCTTTTGAATAACAGTGACATTTCCTGCAAGGCCACCTGCCATACTCTCGTTTTCATCCCGCGCATCCCGCACGCAGGGCAGATAACACCCAGCAAAACTTCTTTTGGGGTGCATACCGTAATGCTTAAACATATCGATATGAAACTCGCCGTACTCACGCAATATGACGCTGCCAATTTGGTAATTCTGAAGCTTTTTGTGCCTTTTTGCCACGCTGCCAATCCTTGTCCATGATCATTTTAGGTATAGCTACCGTGTGCGACAATCTTGGCAATTTCCTGCTCATCGCCCTCCACCTTGATGATCGTTGAAGGGTCAGCTATTGCGACATAACAGTCAACTGGATATATGCTAAATTATGCTGGGCGAGCATCTTTGCAGGTGGAATTTTGAATTTCGACTTGGGTGATCGGGTATTCGAATCCAGATTCAATTTGGCCATTGCTGCGGGTGAGCTGTTTGAGGTTGTGTTAAAGGTGATCGTGTCTTTATATTTTTTGGCATCAACAATCGAAATGGAATGATTGCAATAATGAGTGAATCAATTTGAAATTTTTTGCCGTTAATACGAAGGTAAACATCGTGCAGAATGGTGTACATGCTGGCGAGGTTATCGAGATGATATCACCCTTTATTTCTCCGGTGTAACCTTGCTGGCGGATCGCAGCATCATTTTTCAATTTAGAGAAGCCCGGAAACATCGGAGACAGACGCGGGATGGCAGCATCAAGCTCCTGCAATGGAAGGGGATTAGGACGGTGTCTAAGTTTCATCGCATAAATCCTTTATTTAATTTTTGAGAGGATGTCCTAACTATAGCATATTGGCGGTGGCGTGTCTTTAATTTTAGCATCATGAAACTACAGCGTACAGCGTGTTGCCGTCCAATACTTCATTTTCTCAAAACACTTATAATGGAGATCTTCGGCTGCCGCCAAAAATCCCCAATCCTTTCATTAAATCAGCCAAGCACTATTCCAACTCCTGCATAATTATATCAATCAACGGATCATCTGCTTCAAGATCCGCAACAATTTGAAGTGTTCTAATATAGCCTTGTTCCGCAATCATTGCCTGCAGTTTGACTGCTTCTTCATCACCGTTCGTGTGATAGTTCAGTGCAGCAGCTATTGTTTTGGCAAGATATTTGGGTGCTTCGCCAGTCAGATCCATGTAAAGGGTTGCCGGACGAATCAGACGGTCATTCGGTCCCAGTTTGCGAATCGGTCCCCGGCCGACGCGTGTCACCTCATCCGAAATATACGGATTCATAAACCGCTCGATGATTTTGTCGATGTATTGCTGATGTTCTTCCCGATCAAAGCCATACGTCTGGATCAACACTTCACCGGATTCCTGCAGTGCGCCTTGCATGATGGCCTGCACGTTGTCATCCCGCACAGCTTCATGAATGGCCGTATACCCCATATCACGGCCAACATACGCTGCAGCAGCATGACCTGTGTTAACAGTAAACAGTTTTCGCTCGATATAAGGTTTTAAGTCATTGACATACGTTATCCCACTGATTGGCGGCCTGTCGCCTTTAATGGCTGTCTGCTCGACGACCCATTCATAGTAAGGTTCAACTGACACTTGCAGTATGTCCTCGTCCGTTTGGTTCGGGACAATCCGGTCGACTGCCGCATCAGGGAATCCAAACATATCAGCACAGGCAGCCTGTTCATCGTCAGCTAGATACTTATAGACATTCTCCTTCAACGTTGTACTGCTGCCAACCATGTTTTCACAGGCGATGAGATTAAGAGACTGTTTATTGGATTTCAAGCGTTCACGTAAGCCTTTGGCAATCAGCTCTGAAATGACTGGTAAAATATTCGGACCCACTGCTGTTGTAACGATATCAGCCTGGACGATGGCTTGCATAACGGCATCCGGATTGCTGATACTGTTGATGCCTGACACATTTTTGACGGTTAATGTTTCACTCTCTTCAGCGGCTAACACCACATCATATTGCTCTTCCGAATTCAAGGCACGAATAATGCTATCATTTACATCGACAAACGTTGTGTGATAACCCGCCTGGTATAACAAGGCCCCGATGAAACCCCGGCCAATATTGCCCGCACCAAAATGTACAGCATGCATGTTAGTTCACCTCTTCAAACAGATTGATGATCTCGTCTTCTGATGAAGCATTGACGATCTTTTGGATGTTTTCTTCCTCAGCACATACAATCGCAATTTTTGAGAGCACGTCTAAATGCTCATCCCCTTTTCCCGCAATGCCAATCAGTACTTTAACGGTATTGCCGTCAAAATCAACGCCTTCTGGTACGGTCACAACTGAAATCCCTGTTTCCAGTACAGATGTTTTCGCATCCTCTGTTCCATGCGGGATGGCAACATAGTTTCCCATAAATGTAGACGTGACATCCTCCCGTTCCAGCATTTTATCGATATAAACATCCTGTACGTAGCCGTTTTGAGCGAGGATTCCGCCCGTATAGCGAATTGCTTCCTCCTTGCTGTTTAACGATTGATTCAAATGAATATTCGCTTTTGTTAAAACTTCTTTTGCCATCGTCTTGATGCACTCCTTATTGTTTATTACATTTTGCCATGCAGCCATTTATAAAATTGTTTTGACAGATACTGGTCAATCTGGTCTGCATCACCGGATTCAAGCACCTGTATGCTTTTGTCTTCAATCATCAAACTGCTGAGAAAACTGAGCGTTTCTAGCACATGCTGTTCCGCATCTTTTGGTGCAAGCATCAGCAGCAATGTACGCATGCTCATATCCGTGCCATCCATACTTGTTATCGTCAAAGGCTGGTCTAACGAATAAACAGTGAAACTGGGCTGCGCCACAATATGTGATCGTGTATGGTAAAGTGCAAGATGGGTCCCGGGAATGCCGAGCCCACTTTTGGCTTGTCTGTCAACCAACGCTTGCTTTACATTTTCCGGATCGCGGATAATACCTCTTGTTGCCAGTTGATCACACGCTTTTTGCATAACAGCGGACAATGATGCTCCCCCCGACAATTGCCTGACATCAAGTGACTTCAGTACATCGAGGATGGCAGCTGTATAGGTTTGCGTTTTTTCCAGCTGCTGTCTGAAGCTGGAATGTTCGGCATCTGGTTCCGGCTCATGCTGTTCGGCAGTTTTAGCGAACACAGTCTTCTTACTGCGTACAGCCTGCTTAATGTCATTAGCTTCGGCTTTTGTCAGCATCGGTGACGTGAGAAAATAATCATATTCCTCATTATTCAAGGGAATGGTTGAGATAACCACATCATAATCATTTACCTGGGTTTGTTCCAGATCAAACATGGATTTGTTTTCGACTTGCTTAATCTCTGGAATCTGTTGCTTTAGTTTTGTGGCAAGCATTTTGGCTGTTCCGATACCGCTCGAGCAAATAACAAGTGCTCGCATGCCCGGGTGGTTCTCATCTTGTAAAAGAATAGAAGCAAAATGCAGCACAAGATAAGCAATTTCATCTTCAGGGAAATCAATTGCCGGAAAAACGGCATTTGCAGCATCTTGAACAATCTCAAACAGGTTATAATAATCCTGTCTGATCTCATCGAGCATTGGATTGCTAATGGTCAGCCCTTGTTTAAGCCTGTAAATGGAAGGCTTTAAGTGGGCTACAAGATCATTTAATAACGGAATGTTGTGGGTCAAGTCCTTGCCCAGGCTACGGCTGACATGCCGAATAATGGCTTTCGCCTGATATGCCACATCAAGACTGGAATCTTCTATAAGATAATGCTGATCAGCTCTAATTTTGGCACCCATCAAATGCATTGTAATATAGCCAATTTCGTCATTCGGAATGATCATGTCAAAGGCCTCTTCCAAATCCTGTATTAGCCTTTTCGCGATGTTGTACTCAATTGTTTGATTGATTTGCTCCATATAGTTCTTGTCAAATTCAATTGTATCCCCGTTTTGCAGCCGTTCGATCGCCAAAGCAAGATGAACGACCAGTCCGATATAAGCACTGTCGGCCAGTTCATAGCGCAGCTCATCCTGGGCCTGTGCCACCTTTTGTTCAATGATGCTTAACTTTTCAGGGTTCACTAAACCTAACAGTCGGCCAGAAATCGCATCTGTCTGGCGCGAGATTTGCGGCTCCTTATTATTCCTTAAAAATGATACAAGTTCAAATGGATTGACATGCTTGGCAATTAAATAACGCATTGCCGCTCGTTTATTTTTTTCGTCTCCCTTAATCCGAACACCATAGCCTCTTTTTCTAATCAATTCGAGCTGATATGTTGTGAGATCATCCTCTAATTGATCCAAATCATGACTAACCGTTGCGGTGGTCACGTCCAAATTGGCTGCAAGGGTGAACAGTTTGATCGGTTCATCCGCTTCAAGAAGTGTTGACAAAATCATTGTCTGCCGTTCTTCAGGTGTCAGTTCGGATGAAAATGACCCAGCAATCGCCGAGGAAAGCTGCTCCTTATCGGATTCCGCCCCTATAATGCGCAGACCGACACCCGTTTGCTTTTGCAGCTCTAAGTTGTAATCAAACAAAATGGGTTCAATATGATTCATGTCCCTGTGAATCGTTCGCTCACTCACATCAAGTTTCTCAGCAATTGTTTTGATCGTGATCGCTTGCCGGGCATGCAATAAATAGTCAAGCACTTGACGCTCACGGCTGGACATATACAAACCGCTCACCTCCTTTACAGCAGCATACGGATATTATTGTTTAAGACGATCGGTCAGTTCATCATATTTCGGGCTATTCAGGAAGTTCTCCACCGAAATATGCTCAGCATTTGGAAGTTTCTCTTTTGCCTGATCCGTTAGATCTTTATGCGTGATAACAATATCCGCATCATCTGGTATTTCCTTGATCGCTGTATTGCTGACATCAACAGCAATTTCCGCTTTTTTGAATTTATTTTTCAAAAGCGATGCACCCATCGCACTGGAACCCATGCCGGCGTCGCAAGCGAAAATGATTTTGCTGACATCTCCTGCAGATTTCACAGTTCCGCCGTTTTCAACAGTCTCTTCCTCTGATTCATTCTGCTGCAAAGCATCTGATACGGAGCTTTTCTTGCCTTTCATTGCTTCCATTTTGTCAGTAGCATCGGACAGGTCGTTATCATCCGACTTGCTTGTTTTCAAAATAAGTCCGGCAATCAGGAATGAAACAAGTGCCGCAGCGATGACCCCGGCCAGTACACCAAAATAGCTGCCCTGCGGTGTCATGGCGACTACAGCAAAAATACTGCCCGGAGATGCTGGTGCAACCAGTCCTGCATTAAAGATTGACAGGGTGAACACACCACTTACGCCACCGCCAATCACGGCCAACAGCAGTGCAGGCTTCATGAGAATGTACGGGAAGTAAATTTCGTGAATACCACCCAAAAACTGGATGATCGCTGCACCCGGCGCAGAACTTTTGGACGTCCCTTTGCCAAATATAGCAAAAGCCAGCAGGACACCTAATCCTGGTCCAGGGTTTGCTTCCAATAAGAATAAAATGGATTTTCCGGCCTCTGTTGATTGTTCCACACCGATTGGGCTTAAAATACCATGATTAATGGCATTGTTCAGGAATAAAATTTTCCCTGGCTCAATGATAATATTGGCGAGTGGCAGCAATCCAGCATTAATGATTGTTTCAACGCCGGCTGCCAATATGTTGTTGAGGGTTTCAACAATTGGTCCGATCAATGTAACAGCAATACCGGCTATAATGGCACCAAGTATACCTGCTGAAAAATTATTATAAAGCATCTCAAACCCGGAACGAACCTTATCCTGGAATAGGTTATCCACTTTTTTCATAAGATAACCGGCTAATGGCCCCATGACCATGGCACCAAGGAACATCGGTATATCAGCACCTGCAATTACACCGATCGTGGCAATTGCACCAACAACACCTCCTCGCTTATCATATACGAGCTGTCCGCCAGTATAACCAATTAAAAGCGGCAGAAGGTAGTTAATCATCGGATCGATCAATGTTGCCAGCTGCTCATTCGGCAGCCAGCCATCAGCCATAAATAAAGCGGTAATAATTCCCCAAGCAATAAATGCGCCTATATTCGGCATGATCATACCGCCTAAAAAACCGCCAAAGCGCTGTACCTTTGTGCGTAAGCCTTTTTCAGCCATGAAGTTCTCCTCCCCCTGTTTCGATAAGATATAAATCCTGTTTCCATCTACAGCCTACAGCGCACTAGCGCGATTATCAATTTAATCTTAATATTAATTTGTCATCGGAGTTGTTGACATAAATTAATAATAATGGAAAAGAAATGAGATTATGAGCTCTTTCATAATTATGGTCACACGATGATCGTTGTGGCTTTACAGTTGCACCTATACGAGTTCATGGTCGCGCACACGTTCCATTTTGTTAAATAAGAGATAAAATGTCTCTTAAAGTAACCTTATGACCAAAGGAACTTTGCCATAGATGTATTTAAGCGAAATGGTCTGCTCTCAGCTCATGCTAAAAACATTTATTGATAGATAAAAGGTTTCTTATTCCAGGCCAGATAACCACATAGATTCGGCTGTATGGTACAATAAAGTTAATTCGAATGCGTTCCAGGAGCTGATAGCGTGAATATAAAAACAGAACAGATTCACAACGGTTGGAAATGCTTCCATATTACCAATGATCATGGCATGAGGGTGAGCATTTTAAATTATGGCGGAATCATTAAGGAAATGCTCGTCCCTGATAAATGGGGAAAATTAGAAAATGTTGTACTAGGGTATCAAAACATAGAAGATTATCAAAGAAATTCTCATTTTTTAGGAGCTATCATAGGCAGGGTGGCTGGCCGAATTCAAGATGCATCGTTCAAACTGAATGGCAATACTTATTTTCTGGATACAAATGATGGTGAAAACTGTTTACATAGCGGATCTGGTGGACTCCACAGCGTCATTTGGAATGCCGATCCTTTTAAAGCGGCAGACAAAGCTGGGGTTAAGCTGACATACACAAGCCCGGATAATAAAGGTGGTTTTCCTGGCAATGTTGATATAGCCGTTACCTATTCACTGAATAACGACAATAAACTGATGATAAACTACGAGGCAATCAGTGACAAAACGACTGCTTTTACACTAACCAATCATTCATATTTCAACTTAAGCGGTAATTTAAAAGACACGATCAAACAGCACCTCGTGAAAATCAACAGCAGCTATTTTGCTGAGCTTCATCAAAATCTGATCCCAACTGGTAATATACTGGACGTCAGTAATACACCATTTGATTTTCGATATGGACAAGAACTTAGTACTGGAATAGAATCCGGCTTAGAACAAAACACCATCGCCGGGAATGGATATGATCATTATTTTCTTTTTGATCAGAATCAAGGAAATATTATTGTAAAAGAAAGTTCCAGTGGACGGGTAATGGAAATTGAAACGAACCAGCCGGGAATGATCATGTATACAGCTAGTAATCTCGAAAAGGGATTGACATTAAAGGAAGGACTGTCCCAAAAATACGCGGGTGTATGCTTTGAAACGCAGGGTTCTCCTGCATCATTGCATCATGAAAATTTTCCATCCATCGTATTGAAAGCCAATACATTGTATTCCAAACAAACATCATTCACGTTTGGAGCAGAATAATATGAAAGCCCGGGCTGCAAACATCATAAGCCGGGCTTCCAACTGTTAATCCAAAGCTGTTGTTGAAGTAATGTTTTAGTCAAAAATCGAAAGAGGAAAGCGGTGACTCCTCCCCCCTCGTCAGCTAAAACGTTCACGTCCTGTGAGCAACGCCGACACTAGAACGTCCTGTTCCTCGAAGCAACAGCTGAAGGCCACCTCCACAGAGAACACGGAATACTCGTGAGGAGGCTGAAGTGTGCCCGTGGTAAGCGTCTGCCTGCAGCAGATTCGATAGCCTAATTCAAAAATACTTGTTCACCTTTATCAATTGATTTCAAGCATGCTTCAATGACTTTAAGATTGCTGGCACTGTTTTGCATTGTGTGCGCTACCTTTGTTCCATTCAGAATGACATCCGAAAAGTGTTCGACTTCAGCTTTATATTGATCCTCATTTATCGTTTCTTCGCGCCGTATACCATCTGTTTCAACGATTATTAAACCGTCCCCACCGTTCCAATCAGGTCTGTATGCACGTGGTAAAAAAATACGGCCTTTTGTCCCAACAACTTCATATTCATTTCGTGATGCCATTCTAAAACTGTTATCAAATACGGTCATTATGCCATCAGGGAATTGCATATAAGTGACTGCATCTGTATCAACACCATCGTTTGCGTCACACTTTGCATGTACATGAACCGAAACTGGTTCGCTGTTTAGTATATGTCGAATTGCGTGTACACTATAGCATCCAATATCATAAAAGCTTCCGCCACCCTTTTCTGAGTCCATTCGAATATTATTTTCTGTGTTCGTCAATAAAAAGGAAAAACTGGATCTCACAAAGTTTACGTCACCTATTTCACCGCTGGCAATAATGTCCTTCACCCTGTCATGCTGTGGATGAAAATAGTACATAAATCCTTCCATAAAGAGGACACGGTTTTCTTCACATACGCTCTTAATGTCTGCCATATCATCAGATGTTAATACTGCGGGCTTTTCACAGAGAATATGCTTACCATTTTTCGCCGCTTTAATCACCCACTCCTTGTGCAAGTGATTCGGGAGCGGTATATACACCACCTCTATTTCCGGATCATCAAGAAGTTCTTCATAACGATTGAATGACTTGGGGATTTTGAATGTATTGGCAGCCTTTGAAGCTTTGCCACTGGCACTTGCAATCGCCGTTACTTGGGCATTTTTGGACCGCTTAATGGCTGGAATTAGTTCTGTCTGTGCAATATTAGCTGTACTTAAAATTCCCCATTTCACAAACCCCATTACGCTCATCCCTTCTAGTTATTCGTTACGCCATGCTTCCAGTCCTCATTGAATTCGGCTAACATTTCATGATGAAACTGATGACTGTTTTTTGCTTGAGATATCAATCCACACGGCAACAATTAAAATTAATCCTTTTACAATCGACTGCCAAAACGTCTCGATGTTCATCATACTCATACCGTTATCAATACTAGCCATTATAAGTGCACCAATAATTGCACCTACAATATTGCCCCGGCCACCCATCAAACTGGTTCCGCCGATCACACACGCGGCAATGGCGTCGAGTTCATACATTTCACCTGCACTCACACTTGCTGCGTTAAGCCTACTCGTTAAAATAACACCCGCTACTCCAGCAAGCGCTCCCATCAGGACGAAAACAGATAATGTATTTCGCTTAATATTGATTCCTGATAAGGCAGCAGCTTCTTCGTTGCCGCCAATCGCATAGATGTATCGGCCAAAGGAAGTTTTATTTGAAATGAAAATGAATAGACCGCCAAAGAAAATCACGATAAGCAAAGGAACAGGGATACCATTGTAACGATTCAGCATATATGTCAGCAGAAGGATTAATATAGTATATACGATTAATGTTCCATAGATTTTAATCGGCTTTTCTATTATTAAACCTAATTGCTGTCGTTTATGCTGATTTCTCCAAGCCGAAAAGAATAATAGAACAACCCCCACAAGTGCTAATAGGTAACCAACGCTGTATGGTAAATAGCTATTCGAAATAATTTTGAAGCCTTCATTGAGCGGTGCTACTGTTTGTCCATTACTAATTCCAATCAATATACCTCTAAAAATTAACATGCCGCCCAGCGTGACGATAAAAGCAGGAACAGCACGATAAGCTACCCACCACCCTTGCCATAAACCAAGCAAGGCACCTGCAGATATTGCAGCTAATACGACCCAGACAGTATCCCATCCAAACCAAACTTGTAGAATAGCCGCAATACCGCCGGTTAATCCGGCCAGTGATCCAACTGAAAGGTCAATATGGCCGGCGACAATCACAAGTGTCATACCAATTGCCAAGACAGCTATGACCGTCATCTGTGCAAACAGGTTTGATAAATTTCGTGATGACAGAAATTCACCACCTGTCAAAATACCAAAGATTAAAACGATCATCATTAATGCAATGATCAAGGCGTAGGACTGCGCATTAAATTTAAAGCTTAATTTCTTTTCAGCCGGTTTTTCAGTTGATGACTGGGTCATGATTATCCCTCCTTGTTGTCGCCAATTTCATGACACTTTCCTGCGTTGCTTCTTCCCTTGAGAGTTCTCCTGAAATGGTACCATCTGCCATCACAAGGATGCGGTCCGACATCCCCAGAATTTCTGGCAGTTCAGAAGATATCATGACAATCCCTACCCCTTGCTGCGATAATTCATTGATAATTTTATAGATTTCACTTTTTGCACCGACATCTATACCTCTAGTCGGTTCGTCCAAAATAAGGACTTTTGGGTTGGTAAACAGCCACTTGCTCAAAACGACTTTTTGCTGATTTCCGCCACTTAATTGGTCAACTTTCGCTTCCAAACTATGGGTTTTGACATTCAACTTATTTGTCATTTCCTCTGAGCTTTTTAACTCTAACGAGGCGTCAATCAACCCTTTGGGCATCACATTTCGTAAAGCGGCAAGCGTCGCGTTTTTGGTAATTTCCATCCCCAATACCAGACCATACCGTTTACGGTCTTCAGATACATAAGCTAATCCAGCCTTGATTGCATCAGACGGTTTTTGAATATTTGCTGATTGTCCATCGATTGTCACTGATCCATATGACTTGCCAGGATATCCACCGAAGAGACTTATAAAAAGCTCTGATCTGCCTGCCCCCATTAAACCTGATACACCCAAAATTTCTCCTTTTCTCAGCTTGAACGAAACATTATCTGCAATCTTTTCGTCAGTTGATTTATGATAGAATGAATAGTTTTGAACACGTAATATTTCTTCTCCGATCTCGTGTTCTTCATAAGGAAAATAGTCGGTTAATGGTCTGCCTACCATTTTGGTAACAATCGTATCCTCTGTTATTTCGTCGACATTAAATGTATCGACTGTCTGACCATCTCTTAAAATCGTTACCGAATCAGCCAGCCTCATCACTTCGCCGAGCTTGTGGGAGATATAAATACAGGTAACACCTTTTGCTTGGAGATCCTTCAAAATCGCAGCTAATACCTCTACTTCACTTTCTGTAAGAGCTGCTGTTGGTTCATCCAAAATTAAAATCTCCGCATGTTTTGTAAGTGCCTTAACAATTTCGATTAATTGTTGTTTGCCAACTGTCAGATCCCCCAATTTTCTTTGTGGATCTATATCTAGCCCAATGTAATCTAACCATCTCTTTGTTTCTGCATAAATCCTGTTCCAATTCAGTACTTTTTCCCGCATTAAATCACTGCTTAAGAAAATGTTTTCTCCAATAGTCATTTCAGGTACCAAAGCCAGTTCCTGATAGATAATGGCTATTCCGGCTTCCTGTGACGCCTTAATATTGCGAAAGCTCACTTCCCTGCCTTCAATCATTATTCTTCCATCAAAACTGCCAGCAGGATATACACCGCTTAAGATCTTCATAAGCGTGGACTTACCGGCACCATTCTCGCCACACAGGGCATGAATTTCCCCTTTTTCAACGGACAATGTGACATGATCCAATGCCTTCATCCCGGGAAATTCTTTTGTGATACCTTCCATTTGCAGTGCATACGCACCCATACAAGATTCACCTCTTTCATCAACTCACTAAGAAAAGAAGAGAGTTCCCCCTCCTCCCCAAAGGCTGATGGCAGCCAATGTTCATAAGTTATTCCGGTTTTTCCGGTCGTTCATCTTCCGGTACATTTTCATACACATCCTCGAAAGAATGAAATCCATCCGCAATAACGGTATCGACTAAGTTATCCTGGCTTACTTTGATTGGTTCAAGTTTAATAAATGGTACATCCACCGTACCATTATTAACTGTGTCTTCTGCTTCGGTATCCTCGCCATTAGCAAGTTGCACGGCTACTTCAGCGTTTTTGGCTGCGATGTCCTGAATAGGCTTATATACTGTCATGGACTGTTTACCTTCTGCAATTCTTTGAACCGCTGCTAAATCGGCATCCTGTCCGGATATAGCTACTTCACCTGCAAGGTTTTGTGCAGCTAGTGCCTGCACTGCACCACCAGCCGTGCTATCATTTGTTGCTACAATCACATCAATATCATTTTCATTTGCAGTCAATGCATTTTCCACGATACTCATAGCAGTTTCGGCAGACCATCCTTCTACCCATTGGTCTCCAACCACTTCGATGTCACCGTTTTCAATCAATGGGGCTAAAATATTCATCTGGCCATCCCTGAACATTTGTGCATTATTATCTGTCGGTGCACCACCCAAAAGAAAATACTTACCTGCTGGTACCTGTTCAACTAAATATTCAGCTTGCATCTCCCCAACACGTTCATTATCAAAAGACACATAAGCATCAATTTCTGCATTGTTTATCAATCGATCATATGCTACAACTGGTATATTTTCTTCCTTTGCCTGATTAACAACAGGACTTAACGCATCAGAGTTATTCGCAATGATCACTAATACATCAATACCTTGTGAGAGCATATTTTGAATTTGAGACAATTGTTTTTCATCTTCCCCGTCAGCTGACTGAACCAGCACCTCCGCACCCAGTTCCTCTGCCTTATCCACGAAAATATCACGATCATGCTGCCACCTTTCCAACGTTAAATCTGCTACCGAAAGTCCGATCGTAATATCGTTGTCTGATGATGCATCATCGTTATCATTACCATTGGAGGCGTCCTGTCCGCATGCCGCAGCTAAAAGCAGTAAGAAAGCTGATATGACTGCCAAAACGCCGGATTTAAATACCTTACTCATTAAAAATTACCCCTTTCATTCAAATTTCATTCAACTTGGACTTTGTTCGTACAGCAAATAAACAAAGTAACTATACTGGGATGACGATTCTTGCAATGTCAAGCACGATAGAAAGTTTTTCTATTCCCACTTGGACATTAAATACGCAGCATTTTGATCAAAAATTTGATAAGCGTAATCGGATATGAACGCTTTTTCTTTCTTCTGATCCAATTTTTCTATGAATTTTTCCATATGTTTAATGGCCTTCTCCGGTTCTTCCTTCTCTTCAAAATAATCCACCGTTTTCAGCTGTGCCTGTAAAGATTGAGCAATGCCATGGTTTGCAAACTTGCCTTCCTGTTCGAAGTCTTCAATCAATCCCTTCATTCCATCTATGTTGTAACCCATCATTTCCCAATAGGCAGGTTTGACATTAAAATCTGGATCGAAGACAAATGGTGCATCTTTTCCAACGCCATGATTATACGCTTCCGCACGATCATCCAGCCATGTATGGTCATCTGCAATTCCCCAGAACGTCACATGACTGATTTTATCTTCCAGTTCGCCATATAGTTCAAATAACTGACTATAACGTGCTGCCTGATCAAACAGACGACCACTCTCCAGGATTTCGTCATAAGATGCGAACGCTGGTGTTGGAGGCCATCCATACAGACTGACGTCCAGCTCTGTAATTTGATTATCTAATCCCAAACTGGCAAATAGATTGATAGAATCCCTTGTTTCTTCAATAGAAGGCCATCCTATTTGAATATGTGCCTGGTGACCAACACCATCAATTGGAACGCCTTGGTCGAGCAGGTCTTTTACTAGATTATATAGGTGAGTGCGTTTTGGTTCTACTTCGGTATTGTAATCGTTTATATATAATTTGGCATTTTCGCCAGCATATTTCCTTGCTGTTTCGAATGCCGTTTTAATATAGTCTGTACCTGTCAATTGGTACCACTTTGATTCACGTAAACCTCGAGCATTGGATGCATTCGGGTCAATTGTTTCATTAACAACATCCCACGCATCTACTTCATCACGATAACGCTTCACAATAGTCTTAATATGGTTCTCCAAACGTTCAAGTAAAAGTTGTTTATTTTCTTCTCGCTGTTCAGGATCTGTTTCGTCAATCATTTCGTTTCCTTCCTCATCTAAGAAAAACCATTCTGGCACCTGGCTATGCCAAACCAGCGTGTGAAAGCGCAAAGCCATATCATTTTCTTCAGCAAACTGGACGATTTTATCCGCCTCTTCAAAATTGAATACACCCTCTTCCGGCTGAATATTGACAGGCTTCATGACATTCTCTGCCACAATGCTGCTATAGTGACGTTTTAAAATCTCTCCATGAATTCCTTCCAGTTGATATGGTTCAACTGCAGCCCCAATTGGAAAGGAATCTTCATACCTGTCTTTCATTGCCGGCACCTCTAATGCACTAATCGGCTCAATTTCCGGCTCAGCATAGATGACATTAGCTCCGGCTGCTGATAATAACAATAAAGAGAATCCTGCCACAATAGATTTTCGAAAAATGTTCTCCATCCCAAATCCTCCTTTTTTATTTTTAACTCTTTGGAAGCGGTCCGCAGCTGATTAAGAGAGACCTTTCATATGCGTCAAACCAACCAGCTCTCTCCCCATATGAAAGAGCTTACATTATATCTGATAAACAAATAGGTTCAACCCATGGCGTAATTGAACCTATTATGAAGAAATCGTTTTTCCTGTCATAATCTAGTTGCGGTATACTGCTAATCTCTCATTCAATTCTTTTGTCTGACCATAAACGTCCTGATATAAACCAAACAATTTTTTATATTTATCCACACTGTCTCTATTTGGTATAAATGACTTATCTTCCTTCAGATATGCGTTCGCACAATCCTGTAATGAATCAAACCATCCGCAGCCATAAGCAGCCAGCATTGCCGCTCCCATACCAGCTCCTTGTTCACTTGAGAGTTTCACGATTTTAGCATCAAAGATATCAGCCTGCATCTGCAGCCAGTCATCATTTTTCGCTCCACCGCCGGTTGATACAACCGTGTCAATGGTCTTGCCACTTTTTCGAAAAATATCGATCGATTCATTCAGCGAAAACGTAATGCCTTCCATGACGGCCCGAACAAAATTCCGTCTTGCGTGCGAGCTATCCATACCGATAAAACTGGCGCGTATGGATGCATCTGCGTGAGGCGTTCTTTCGCCTGCTACATATGGTGTAAACAATAAGCCATTGGACCCTATCGGAACAGAACCAACTTCAGCTGCCAAATCATCAAAAGATTCATTCTTGGCAAATACATCTTTAAACCAGCTGAGACTATAGCCTGCTGCAAGCGTAACCCCCATGGTATAATAAGCTTCCGGTGCTCCATGATTGAAATAATGCACTTTACCGTGAAAATCCTTATCACTCAGGCCCTCATACGATAACACCACACCAGATGTACCGATACTGCAAAGCGTCTTTCCCTCTTCCAGAATGCCGGATCCGATGGCGCCGCATGCATTATCCGCTCCACCAGCAAACACACGCGTTGCTTCCGATAACCCCGTCTCATCAGCCACACGTGCATCGACTGTCCCCACTTGATCATGGGAAGTAACCAATGGTGGGCAAAAATCATCATCAATGTCTAGCAGGCTGCATATTTCATGGCTCCATTCATTCCGGCCAACATCCAGTAATAGCGTCCCGGCAGCATCCGAATATTCCATATGAAGTTTTCCTGTCAGCCTATAGCGCACGTAATCTTTCGGCAGTACAAACTTCGTCGCTTTCGCAAAAATATCAGGCTCATGCTCCTTCACCCAAAGTATTTTTGGCAGCGTGAAGCCCTCCAGCGCTGGATTTTTCGTAATCCTCAGCAAACGTTCTTTGCCAACCGTATCGTGAATCTCCTGACACTGCCGGGTTGTGCGGGTGTCATTCCAAAGAATGGCATGACGAAGCACGTTATACTGTTCATCCAGCAGCACCAGTCCATGCATTTGGCCAGAAAAACTGATGCCCTCAATCTCGCCAGGATCGCCCTCAAATTGATCGAGCATTTCCCTCAGGGCTGCTATCGTCTGCTCCACCCACACCTCCGGATCCTGTTCACTGTACCCGGTTTGTGGCTGGATTAATGGATAAGATCTGGAAACTTCCTGAGCGATTTCTCCATTTTGATCCACAAGCAGCAATTTGACTGCACTTGTCCCTAAATCAGCACCAATCACATACGTCATAGTTATTACGCTCCTGCATATGCTTTCAGCAAGTATTGGTTAATCGTTGCTTTGATGTACTCAAGACGTCCGGATTGATTTTGAATACCATCCAGGTTCAAGGCGTGTTCTTCCAGTTTATGAAAGTCTGTCGTGCCATCTTCAATCTCTTTGCCGATTCCCTCGTCAAAACTGCTGTACCGTTCCTCGATCACATTATCGAGCACTTGGTCATCAATTAATTTCTGTGCCACTTTTAATCCGACTGCAAAACTGTCCATTCCGGCAATATGCGCATGGACCAAATCTTCCGGTTCAAAGGATCCCCGGCGGACTTTCGCGTCAAAATTCAAGCCGCCGCGGCCGAGACCGCCGTTTTTGATGATTTCATACATCGCCAGTGTCGTTGCATACAAATCTGTCGGAAACTCATCCGTATCCCATCCCAGCAGCTGATGCCCCTGGTTGGCATCGACAGAGCCCAAAATATTATTAACACGGGCATAACGGAGCTCATGCTCAAAAGTGTGCCCCGCCAACGTAGCATGGTTTGCTTCAATATTGAATTTGAAATGATTCTGCAGCCCGTAACGCTGTAAAAAGGCGTAACCGCTGGCAACGTCAAAATCATATTGGTGTGTTGTCGGCTCTTTTGGTTTCGGCTCAATCAAAAATTGCGCATCAAATCCGATTTCTTTCGCATAGGCAACTGCCATATGGTAAAACTTGCTCAAGTGGTCCAATTCCCGTTTCATGTCGGTGTTCAGAAGCGTCTCATAGCCTTCACGACCGCCCCAGAACACATAATTTTCAGCGCCCAGTTCCTTGCCGATTTCCAACCCTTTTTTGACTTTCGCCGCCGCATAAGCGAAGACATCTGCATTATTGGATGACCCCGCACCGTGTACAAACCGTGGATGGGTAAAGTTATTTACCGTATTCCACAGCAGCTTGGTCTTGCTGTCTTTCATATAATCCTTCATCATGGCGACAATCGTATCGATATTTTGATTGGATTCCCGCAAATGACTGCCTTCCGGGGCAATGTCGACATCGTGGAAACAGAAATACGGCACATCCAATTTTTCGAACAGCTCAAATGCCGCGTCAACCCGAGCTTTAGCCCGGTCCATTCCATCATAATGGTCCCATGGGCGGACAGCGGTTCCTGCACCGAATGGATCAGATAAATCCTCAGTAAACGTGTGCCAGTATGCAACAGAGAATCTCAAATAATCCTCCATTGTTTTGCCGCCTACTTTTTCTTCTGGATTGTAAAATTTAAATGCATAAGGATTTGTGGAATTAGATCCCTCATATTTAATGTTGCTGATGTTGCTGAAATAGGTCATGGTTCATTCCTCCTGAAATTTTTCTTGATATTTAAAACGAATTCACTCACTATAACAATCCTTCATGTCAAACACTTCATGATGATGTATAATCGTGTTATAGTATGAAACTGACGCCAATGAGTTTTCTGAATCCCCCGATGGAGGGTATCTTAATGAATATGTTCGCCAGTACACTTTATCGAATAATGGAATGGATTACCCGTTTCGCTTATGTCCAATTATTATGGATCTGTTTTACATTTTTCGGGTTTGTCATCCTTGGATTCTTTCCCTCAACGGCTGCTATGTTTGCCGTTGTACGTGATTGGATACGAGGAAAAACGGATATTCGCATTTTTAAAACATACTGGAACTATTTTAAAACTGATTTTTTCAAAGCGAATCTTTTTGGAATCCCAATTATCTCTATCACTCTATTAATCGGTATCAATGTTTATTATATTCAAATTGATATAAGTGAACATTTGACCTGGACTTATATCCCATTATTCGCTTTTATGTTTTTATTTACTTTATTACTGTTTTATTTATTCCCGGTATTTGTGCACTACGACCTGAAGATATTCAAAGTGATTAAAAACACATTTTTAATCATGCTTATTAGCCCAATTCATAGTTTACTCATTGTAATCAGCCTCGTTTCCCTCTTTTGGTTGATGAAATCCATCCCGGCTTTAGCATTTATATTCGGGGGCAGTATATATGCATTTATCACGATGTGGCTAAGCATGCATGCCTTTCGCAGCATCGAACGGAAAAAGGGATCCGTATAATAAAAGCTTTGAATTTTCACTGCCGAATCAACCTTTAACAGCACTCGATGAGATCCCTTCCACCACTTTATTGCTAAAGAAGATAAAGGCTACCAAAATGGGCAATAAGCTGATGATCAATGTTGCCCCGATTGCACCCCAATCCGTCATATACTGACCGATAAAGTTTTGGATGCCGACCGTCAATGTTTTGAATTCATCTGAACTGATAAATGTATTCACAAATACAAACTCGTTCCAGTTATAAATCATGTTGATAATGACGATCGTTGACAAAACAGGCGCAGTCATTGGGAGAATAATCCGGAAAAACATCCGGTGAATGGAACAGCCATCTATGATCGCTGCCTCTTCTATTTCACGCGGCAATGTATAGTAAAAGCCAAGCAAAATCATCATCGTAATCGGCAGGTTATAGGCCGTATACGTGATGACAATTGACAATGGATTATCAATCAGGTTCACATTCAAAAACATGCTGAACAACGGGATAATAGCGGAATGGATCGGAATCATCAGACCGACCATGAACAATCCAAGTACCAGTTTATTCAGCTTCCAATGCATTCTTGTAATCGCAAAAGTTGCCATACTCGCCAAAATGGCGGTAAATATAATCGCCACTGCTGTTATCCAGACACTGTTCCAGAAATAAAGACCAATGCCACCTTCCCATACCTTTAGATAATTTTCCCATCGCCACTCCGTCGGTAAAGCAAATGGCGACCCTGCAAAAATTTCCCGATTGCTTTTTAATGAAAAGAGCAACAGCCAGATGATCGGGAAAATTTGAAATACAGCTACAATCCCTAAGCATATGTATAGAAAAACATATCCGACTCGATTCATGGCACAACCTCCTCTCTAGTATTGTATCTCGTCTTTTTCAGCTGTTAATTTCCGAACAATGACCGTGACAATCAGCGTGATAATCAACAGAAGAAAACCAATGGCACTTCCATAACCGAATTCGTTCGTATTAAAAGCCAGTTTATACATATAGGAGGCCATTACCTCGCTAGCACCATTTGGCCCGCCGCCTGTCATGACATAAATTAGATCAAAGTATTTCAATGACCCGACAATAGCCAGCACAATGGTAACCTTGACGACACTCTTAATTAACGGAAGCTTAATTCTATATGCGATCTGCAAAGGAGATGCGCCATCTATTCGTGCCGCTTCAATAATTGTTTCGGGAATATTTTTCAGCGCAGCATAATAGATTAAAATATAAAAACCTGCATATTGCCATAAAATGGGGATAAAAATCGCATATAATACGATATCCGTATCCGCCAGCCACGCAGGCGGATTTTCAAATCCAATTGACATTAAAATTCGGTTCAGCATTCCGTTAGCAGGATTAAATACTTTGATCCACAGCTGAGCTATTGCCACGGAGGATAATAACATCGGAATGAGATAGATTTTCCTTAAAAGATCTGCCCCCTTTATTTTGGAAGCTAGAATCATCGATATACCAAGATAAACAATCAAGCTTAGAGTCGAGAATAATGCCAGTAAAAAGGAATGTAATGCACTATCCCAAAATTTCAAATCCTGTACTGCATTGATGTAGTTTTCCAGCCCAATAAACTCCATTTCTCCTATACCATCCCAATCCATCAGGCCATAATAACCTGTCAGGATTAAAGGAATAAAAATTAATACACCAATCAGCAATAAAGCAGGAAGAACGTACATAGCTATGATCCATTTATTGGACATTACTTTATTCATTGCATTCAACCCCAAATCTTTTTAGAAAGCTTTGATTTATCGTTAAGCCTTTGTGGCATTTTTACAGACAGAAAATGATGATACTTTCCCATCTGTCTAACTGAGAAAAGGGCATGCCATCAAATGCCCTTTTCTGTAATTGTATACGTTTCTTAAGATAATCTATTTAAATTATTCTTCTTGCGAAAGGGCCTCTTCATGTGCTTTTGCAAAATCCTCCGGTGACACTTCCCCTCCAAACAATGCCTGAATCTGGTTTAAATGAACTTCTGCCGTATCAGGACTCATTTGCACATCTGCAAACAATGTTATATTGCTTGCATTATTTAAATCATCCAATACATCCACATACATTTGAGGCAGATCCAGGGATTCAGCATCTACTTTAGTAGCCGGGATAACACCCGCTTCTGAAACGGATTTTTCACCCCATTGCTGCGCAAAGAATGATGCAAAATCTTTTGCTTCTTCTTTGACGTCTGAGTTCTCAGAAACAAATAACCCTACACCCGGACCGCCTACATAGCTGTCCTTATCACCATTTCCTTCAACAGTCGGGAAATCAAAGTATCCTACTGAGTCTCTGAATTCTTGCGGTACTTCCTCATTTGTTGTGTAGTTTGGCAAATCCCACGTCGCAATCAAATACATAGCTGTTTGTGCATTCATAAACATACTTTTAGCTTCCTGGTCAGAAAGCCCGTTAAAGCCATCATTAAAAGCATTCATATCTACTAGATTCTGAACTTCCTCCGCTGCCTGGACCAAAGCTGGATCCTCAAACGTCCCTTCCCGGTTGATGGCGCTGGTCAAAACATCTGAACCGCCAATCCTGTCAGCGAAATACATATACCATAGTGATCCGGTCCAGCGATCAGCATTACCTAAAGCGATTGGTGGCACACCATTTTCGTCCAATGTTTGCACAACGTTCTTAAACTCTTCGTAGGTTTCGGGTGCCTCAAGACCATGCTCATCAAAAATAGATTTATTATAGAATACGGTTGCTATATTTAATTCAAGCGGCAGCCCATATGTTGTCCCATCCACCGAAAATGCTTCTGTCGTTCCGGATACAAAGGCATCCTGTAATTCATCACTTTCTGCAACATCATCCAGGGAAGCAAATTTGTTACCTTCCACAAATGGCTCCATATACCCTGCAGCCCATGTCATGCCAACATCAGGTAATTCGTCAGATGTAGATAACACTTGAATTTTATCCTTATACTGCTCATTGCTTAGTACTTCAAGATCAATGGTAACGCCTTCATTTTCACTTTCGTATTCTTCTATAATCTCGTCTACAATTCTATTATGTTCCGCCGAACTGCCTTCAGGCCACAAGTGCATAAACTTAATCGTTTTATCACTTTCAGAATCTGCACTGCTGTCGGAATCATTGCAGCCTGCCATGAACAAAGCCAATACCGTCACAAACAAAACAATTGTAATCGCTTTCTTTTTCACACTAAATTACCCCCTGATTATCATTTTTACATTCGATCCGAATGCTTATTTTAAATATTAACAAAACGAACTTTGTTTGTCTAGTGGATAAACAAAGTTTTCCGTGATATAATACTTAAAAAAGAGAAAGTGATGAAGCAAATATGCTACAAAACAAAACTTGGAATCAAAACACTATTAAAAATGGCAACAAATCCCTTGTTCTGGAAACGATTATGAATCATTCCCCCATTTCCAGAGCGGATATTGCAGAGAAAACCGGATTAAACAAGGGAACAGTATCATCCCAGGTCAATGAGTTATTGGACGAAGATTTGATTTATGAAAAAGGCCCCGGCAAGTCAAGTGGCGGAAGAAAACCCGTTATGCTTCTGTTTAATGAGGTTGCTGGTTATTCAATCGGTATTGATATCGGAGTTAATTATATACTCGGTATTCTGACCGACCTTAAAGGAAACGTTTGTAAAGAAAGCTCACTGGTATTTAAAGAGCTGACGTTTGAAGAAATCAAACAAAAATTATTTGAAATAGTTGATTTCCTTGCCTCCTCTGCCCCTTCAAACAGATATGGCATTGTCGGAATTGGCATCGGCGTCCCCGGCGCAACCGATAAGAATGGACAAGTTTTACTGGCCCCCAATCTTGGCTGGGAAAATGTTGATTTAAAATCAATTATGGAAGAAAAATATGACTGCCCTGTCATCATTGAAAACGAAGCAAACGCCGGAGCTTATGGCGAAAAGAAATTTGGAGCTGGTGCTGACGATATTATCTACGTAAGTGTAGGCGTGGGGATTGGTGTCGGCCTTATATTGAACGGAGAGTTGTACCGGGGCAATAACGGCTTTTCAGGCGAAATGGGGCATATGACCATTGAAACAAATGGAACAAAGTGCAGGTGCGGCAATAACGGCTGCTGGGAACTTTACGCATCTGAACAAGCTTTAATGAACAATTCCGGCCATTTTGGCATTGAGTATGCTAATGAGGATAACATTTTAGAAAAGATGGTGAACCTGGCGGTAGAAGGAGATAAAGAAGCTATGAAGCTATTTGAAACAATAGGAGATTATTTAGGAATTGGCATCATTAACATTATCAATTCTTTTAATCCGCAACAGGTCATCATAGGCAACCGCATGGCAGATGCAAAAAAATGGATCGAACAGCCATTACTTAAAAGGGTGAATAAACATGTACTCTGGTTTCAGCAAAATCATTTGCAAATCAGCTTTTCCGAGTTGTCTGCTCATTCGACAGCTTTAGGTGTAGCTGCTTTTTCAATTGAATATTTCTTTAAAATCCATAGTCATTCTTTTGCTTAAAAGTATGATTTAAATTTTAAAAAGAGGTGATCATATGGCAACTATACAAAACCCAATTTTGACAGGGTTTAATCCTGACCCAAGTATTTGCCGTGCCGGGGAAGACTATTATATTGCTGTTTCTACGTTTGAATGGTTCCCCGGGGTTGGTATCTATCATTCTAAGGATTTAAAAAACTGGCGGCTGATTTCAAGACCACTGAACCGGGTCAGCCAGTTAAACATGAAAGGAAATCCCGATTCCGGCGGCGTCTGGGCACCTGCTCTTTCCTACAGTGACGGAATGTTCTGGCTGATTTATACGGATGTCAAAGTCGTTGATGGTGCCTGGAAAGATTGTCATAACTATCTTGTAACAAGTGACACAATTGACGGCGATTGGTCTGATCCCGTTTACTTGAACAGCTCCGGATTCGATCCTTCGTTATTCCATGATGACGACGGGAGAAAGTATTTGATTAACATGCTTTGGGATAGTCGTGCCGGCCATCATGATTTTTATGGTATTGTGCTTCAGGAATACAGTCATGAACAGAAAAAACTGATCAATAAAGAGAAAGTCATCTTTAAAGGGACAGATATAAAGTTGACGGAAGCCCCACACTTATACAAATTCAATCACTATTATTATTTATTGACTGCTGAGGGCGGAACAAGGTATGAACATCAGGCGACCATAGCACGTTCTGACAATTTATGGGGACCATACGAAATTCACCCTGAAAACCCGTTGATTACATCATGGCCACATCCAAGAATCCCACTTCAAAAAGCAGGCCACGCTTCCATCGTTAAGACACATACAAATGAGTGGTTCCTGGTACATTTGACAGGACGGCCGTTGCCTAAAGAAGATCAGCCATTGCTGGACCAGTCGAGAGGGTATTGTCCATTAGGAAGAGAAACTGCCATACAACGATTGGAATGGAAAGGTGACTGGCCATATGTTGTTGGCGGAAACAGCCCTTCTGTCGAAATCGAAGGACCAGAAATCCATGAAGTCCAATGGGATAAGGATTTTGATGAAAAAGACGATTTCAATTCCAGCACATTGAATCATCATTTCCAGTCACTGCGGATCCCATTAGGTGAAAATATTGCATCGTTAAAAGACAACCCTGGTCATTTACGGCTTTATGGCCGTGAATCGCTGACGTCAAAATTTACGCAGGCTTATATCGCCCGTCGCTGGCAGCATTTTAATTTTACCGCTGAAACAAAAGTTTCCTTTAACCCTGAATCCTTTCAGCAAGCTGCTGGATTAGTCAATTATTATAACACGCAAAACTGGACAGCTTTCCAAGTGACTTGGGATGAGGAAAAAGGCAGAATCCTGGACTTAACCATATGTGATCATTTCTCATTTGAGCAGCCGCTCCAGGATAAAATTTCGATTCCGGATGACGTTGAGTATGTATACTTGCGCGTTAACGTTAAAACAAACACTTATCATTATGCTTATTCACTTGACGGTCAGGAATGGGCTGAAGTTCCGGTAACTTTATATTCGTTTAAGCTATCTGACGATTACATCGATGGCGGCGGGTTTTTTACCGGGGCATTCGTGGGCATGCAATGTCAGGATACTTCCGGTAAAAATTTACATGCTGATTTTGATTACTTTACTTATCGAGAGAATACTGACAGGTAAATGCAAATTAAAGAGGAATGATCCAATAACCATCTAAATGGTGCTGCCTGTTGAATCATTCCTCTTTTATCTGCTCTATTGATTTCGTGTTTCTCCCGCTCGAGTTGGTGCTCCGCTCGCACAAGTTTTACTTGCTCCCGCCCGAGTTAGAGCTGCGCTTGCACAAGTTCACGACACTCCTGCACGAGTTGACGTTACGCTCGTACACGTTTGAGGTGTGTTCGCACGAGTTTAAGGCAACTTCACCCACAAGTTAGAAACGCCCTCCCTCGCACATTTCAAATGATTTTACTATGGAGGATTTTTGGCAAGGGCCAAACATCAACTCAATAGAACAATCAAAAGGATGATTTTCGGCATTGGCCGAAAACCACCCTCACCCCAACAATCCAACCATCTTCAACCCATGTCGGATACCATCCTCATTCACATCTTTCGTCACAGCACTCGCTGCTTCCTTGACGATATCAGATGCGTTTCCCATCGCAACACTGGTTTGGACGGACTTGAGCATTTCAATATCATTCAGCCCGTCACCGAATGCATAAACATCATGCGCAGGAATCTGTAACTGCCGAATCAGCTGCCCAATACCTGCTGCTTTGGAACCGCCGGACGGCATAACATCAACGGAAAAATCATGCCAACGGACAAAGTCAAGCTCGTGAAAAGCCTGATCGTATTCTACTTCACCTTCACCCGTGCAAAACAACAGTGTCTGATAAACCTCCCCATCCTTATAAAATTCAGGATTATACGTGACGTCCTGATCAAGCTTCAGCGATTCAATGGCTGTCTTAACATGTGGATGATGCCTTGTATTGGTATACCAGTCCTCATGATTGAGATAAACGAGCGGATGATTCCGCTCTAAAGCGTATTTTTCCAGCCTGGCGAGAGCAGCCGGATTCAGCGGATTTTTATAAATCGCTTCGTTGTTGTGCACGACATACTGCCCATTGATACTGACATACGTACCGATATTTAATTCTTCGAGTAACGGTTTAAACGCGAATGGTGCCCTTCCTGTCGCAATTGCCACATAGTGACCGGCTTGCTGTAATTCTGCAATCGCCTTTCTTGTCGAATCCGGCAGCTGCTTCTCGTCATCAAGCAGTGTACCGTCTATATCAAAGAAGATGAGTTTTTGTGTCATGTGTTTTCCCCATTCCATCTCATTTATAATTTCTTATCTTTCCGGAAAATAGGCACCCCGCTACTCCCCATTCCTTGATGACACAACTTTAAATGAGTACTTATGCGGGTGGAAATATACTTTCGAGTACTCAAAAACCGTTCCATCCTTGAACGTGGAGAATGCCTGCATGAATAATAATGGATCACTTTCAGCAATATGCAAGTGTTTCATCATTTCTTCATTGGGCATCATTGGTATAAGCTCACCATGGCGCCTGTCAATGTTATAGCCTTTGCTGCTGACATATTCGTATTTTGATCGCTTCATCACATCAATAGATAGGTCCGGAAAGAGATCAACAGGTAAATAGGATGCTTCCAAAATAAGTGGTTCAGAATTCGCTAGCCGCAACCGTTTGACGTAATAAACTTTTTCGTTTGCTCCTATTTTCAATTGCTCCCTGGCCTCTTCAGGTGGTGCCATGAGCTGAAATTCCAATATCTCGTTGGACGGATTATTATCCAGAATGCTCATTTCCTCGGTAAACCCCTGCAATTTCAGTATATCATGCTCTATTTTTTCATGACTGATGTACGTACCACTTCCTTGAACACGATACAGGATGTCTTCCTCAACAAGCTGTTTGATAGCCTCTCTTATCGTTACTCTGCTGACTCCATAAGTTTTGGCCAATTTTGTCTCAGAAGGAATGGCATCTCCATGCGTTAATTTTGCATTTGCAATATCATCTTTAATGTTGTTCGCAATTTGTTTGTATAGCGGCATAGAATCATTCCACATTTCCTCGATCAACCTTTCTATTTACTGTATTAAGTGTACCATGCTCCGATCACTTTTCATACCAATTTAATATTTGTATTAAATTGGTATTGATATCGCTATAAAATTGAGTTAAAATCATATTAACAACAACATGAAAGGGGTTTCATCCTATGCAAAGAAAAAATCTGGTTATCGTTGGCGGCGGGAGCACATATACACTTGGAATGATCATGAGCCTGATTGAGGAAAAAGAACATTTCCCGCTCAAAAAAATCACATTTTACGATATTAATGCGACACGCCAGGAGATAATAGCGAAAGCGGCAAAAGTTTTATTAAAAGAACATTATCCCGAACTGGAATCTTTCAGCTATACAACAGATAAAGCAACTGCATTCAGCGACATGGATGCAGCATTTGTCCAGATCAGAACCGGTGGGCTTGCTATGCGTGAACTTGATGAGCAAATACCAATCCAACATGGTGTTATTGGTCAGGAAACTTGCGGTGCCGGTGGGATGGCATACGGTCTGCGCTCAATTAAAGACATGATTGAACTGGTCCATGACATCCGGCAATATTCCAGAGATGCCTGGATCCTGAATTATACAAATCCCGCAGCCATTGTCGGTCTGGCATTAAAAAGAGAATTTCCCGAAGACAAGCGAATTTTGAACATTTGTGACATGCCGATTGCGATTATGAAAAGTTATGCCGATTTGCTCGAAAAAGATGTATGGGAACTTGTACCGGAATACTTCGGATTAAACCATTTTGGCTGGTTTAGCAAAATTCTTGATAAACAAGGCCATGACCTGACTGATGATATTAAAAATAAAATTATTAATGGTGACTTTCTTCCGACAGATAAGGAAATTGCTCATGATGAGTCATGGATACAAACGTTCAGAAAAGCCAGACAAATGCTGGTCGATTTCCCGGAATTTCTGCCGAACACGTATCTGCAATACTACCTGTATCCGGACGATTTGGCTAAAAAGGAATCCCCGGATAATACAAGAGCAAGACAAGTTATAAATGGAAGAGAGAAACGTGTGCACGAACTGTGTGACCATATTATTTCACAGCAGACAACACATGATATAAACATCGAGGCTGACATTCATGGCGTATATATGATTCGGGCCGCCGCGTCACTCGTATTTAATTGGAAGGAAACGTTCGTTGTCATGGTTGAGAACAATGGGATTATTTCCAACCTGCCAGATGATGCGTTAGTCGAGGTTCCGGCCCTTTTGACCAGCCACGGTCCAAAAGCCTTTTCAGTTGGCGAAATCCCGACTTTTTATAAAGGCTTAATTGAAAGTCAGCATGCATACGAAAAACTGGTCGTCGAAGCGTATTACGAAAACAGTTATAACAAATTACTTCAGGCCCTGACTCTAAACAGAACGATTGTTCATGCGCCAAAAGCAAAAGGAATACTTGACGATCTAATTGATACGAATAAAGATTACTGGCCCGAGCTGAATTAATTTTTTAACAGAAATCAATCCGACCGAAAACAGACTGAATTTTTCAAAAAGGCCGGTTTGACTACTGTCGTGGTACGGACACGAAACTAAATTAATTTTCGGAGAGAGGGAGCGATCATGTTAAAACTCATCATAAATGCCGATGACTTCGGCTATTCAAGGGCAATCAACTATGGAATTATTGATGCACATACACAAGGGGTGCTCACGTCAACGACATGCATGACCAACATGCCTGGCGCGAACCATGCTTATGAACTCGGCAAACAACACAGAAGTTTGGGAATCGGGGTTCATCTCACCTTAACGTGCGGCAGACCGTTACTGAATAATCACCAGACATTGGTCGATGCAGATGGGAATTTTAAAAAGCTGCACCATTATCGGGAGAAATTTCATATTGATCAGAATGAGTTATATCAGGAATGGAAAGCCCAAATTGAGGCTTTTCTCGATTCCGGGCTTGTCCCTACCCATTTGGACAGTCATCATCACATTAATAACCTGGAACCAATGCTTCCTGTTTTCATCCGGCTGGCGAGGGAATATAATCTGCCGGTGAGAAATAATTTCGATCAGGAAGCTGCCAAGGCAAAGCTATTGACAACTGACGTGTTCGAATATAATCCGGAAATTATGCTAGCGGATACACAAACGATTTTAAATCATTATAAACATGCTGAGACGGTTGAAATCATGTGTCATCCGGCATACTTGGACAAATTTACCATGGAGAATTCAACATATGCCATGCCGCGCCTGGAAGAGTTAGCGGCCATTACGCATCCGGAAACAAAAGTTAAATTGGGGGATAAGGAACATTTTAAGTTAATAACGTACAACGATTTATGGAGAGGTGAATAATCAATGAGACGTTTCATGCAAAATCTGGGGAAATCAATGCTCATCCCGATCGTAGCACTTCCCGCTGCAGGTATTCTGTTCCGCATTAGTGCTGAAGACCTGCTTGACTGGCCACTAGTACAGGGAGCCGGGGCCATTTTCAATAATATGGATATTCTGATTTCGATTGGTATTGCAATGGGGCTTGCTAAAACCAAAGATAGGGGTATCCCTGCATTAACCGGATTTCTGGCAATCGCCATTTTGAACGAAGGATTGGCCACTATAAACCCTGACCTGGATATGAGTGTGTTCGGTGGTGTGTTATCGGGATTAATCGCCGCCTTTATCTATAACCGCTTTAAGGACACAAGGCTGCCGAATATCTTTTCTTTTTTTGGCGGTGAGAAATTTCCGATCACTATGATTATCGTAACCATGATACCTGTTACAGGCATTTCGGTGTTATTATGGCCATATGCACAATCAGCTATCGATTCACTTGCGCAGGGTCTGGTCGGATTAGGTGCTGCAGGTATATTTATTTTCGGTTTTTTGAACCGTTTCCTGCTGCCGTTCGGACTGCACCACGTACTGAACACGTATATTTATTTTGGTCTCGGAAGCTATGAAACTGCTGGCGGTGAAGTGGTAACAGGTGAAATCACCCGGTTCCTGAATGGTGACCCAACTGCCGGTTACTTTTTAGGCGGGTTCTTTGTAGTCATGATATTTGGTATTCCGGCTATTGCGCTGGCCATAACCAGGGCTGCGTACAAGAAGAAAAAAGAAGAAACAAAAGCCTTGATGAGTTCAGGAAGTTTAACGTCTGTCGTTGCCGGTTTGACTGAACCGATTGAATTCACATTCCTATTCACGTCACCATTGCTGTACTTTATCCATTCCGTCTATACAGGACTAGCCGGGGCTACACTGTATTTACTAAATGTCCGGCATGGGTTTTCCTGGGGCGGAAGTGCGATTGATTACACATTGAACCTCGGAATTGCCGATAGCGGATGGATGATCATCCCAGTAGGTCTGGCATTCGGGGTACTCTACTACTTTACTTTCTACACCATCATTGTAAAGAAAAACATTAAAGTGGTAGGCAGAGAAGATGATACAGCATTCAGTGAAGAAAGAGAAGAACATGAAAAAGACCTCGAACTAAGCCACGGTAAATACGAATACATGGCGAAGAAAATCTTGCAGAATGTCGGTGGCAAAGAAAATTTGGTAGACTATGAAAATTGCATGACCCGCCTGCGCTTGGTCGTCAAGGATGCCTCAAAGGTAGACGAAGAAAAGATCAAACAAACTGGAGCACATGGTATTGTAAAAGTTGATCATGAACACGTACAGATTGTTATCGGGCCTGAAGTTAGTCATGTTTATCAGGCGTTTAGAAAGCAGGTTGAGGAATAATAGGGCTTGAAAAGACCGTATATCAACGTGAAAAGATGTGCGGTCTAGGATATTTTTGGGGAGTAACTGTTGCTGCATAAGTGATAAGACATACTACTCTTACGCTACAATCTAGTGTCAACTCCCCATTCCTTATAACTGGGTAAACGAGAAATAATTGCGCATTATTATTCCCTTTCCTTTAATTTACCATTTTCATGAAGATAATAATGTGTATGAGTGTCCAGCGTTCTTCCCCGTTTTTTAAGTGCACCTTCATCAGTTTATCGTATACTTTTTGCCTTTTGGTACCGGGAAAACACGATGAAATTCCTGTTCCAGTGACGGAGTGTTTAAGCCAATTCAATTTCTGATAGAGATCTGGAGCAAAGAAAGGACAAATGGTTCAAAAAATTCTGTGATCACCTCCTTCCAAAGGCCATCCTAATCAAGGTACGGGGGGTTTAGGTGTGGCTTTTTTCCATGATTTGATCACATCCTTTTGTAGAATGTCAATCTTACTTGAGGTCGCGTTGATGAATTTATGAGGGTATTAAATTAATTACAGAATAGCAGACTTTTTTGCAAGAAAAGCGAGTATTTGGGACAAAGGATCAGACCCTTTGTCCCAGTTTCAAGTCCTCTACAGGATTTTCGAGTGGTTCAAATCCATCAACCTGGCAGGAAACAATATCGCCATCACGGATGACGGCTGCACCCGGTGTCCCAGTTGATATAATGTCGCCTGGCAAAAGTGTCATCACCTGGGAATGGAACGACACAAGATCCCAAGGTTTAAATGTCATGTTCGAGACGACATTTTTGCGATGCAGATTGCCATTGATCATCGTAGAAACTTCCAAGTTGTGGACATCTCCAACCTCGTCGGGCGTGACAAGATGCGGTCCGAAACTGAAAAATGTATTAAAGCTTTTCGACCGCGTTAAATAACGCGGATTCTTTTGTAAAATGTCTTCAGCTGTCATGTCAATGACTGTTGTATAACCAGCAATGACATCTGGTGCATTTTTCAGGGGGACGTCCTTACAGGTTTTGCCGATAATGATCCCGAGTTCCGCTTCAGCTGTCGTCCGTTTGGATTGAAGCGGTATTTGAATGGTATCTTTTGGTCCAATAATCGTCGTATCCGGCTTCATAAAACTGGCCGGTTCAGTATTCGGGGCCGTTTCACTTAAGTCTGAGGCATGTTCCACATAATTAAGCCCAATCCCCCAAATTTTCCGTGGATGGCGATAGAGCATGGCATAATTAACATCTTTAAGCGGAGAGACATTAATTTTTGCTTTACCCGATTCTCCGAGATCCTCCAGCCATTGATCGAGTTTTTCCAGCTGACCCGATTCCAGCAATGTCATCACATCAGTCGGCCATTGTTTGAGGTAGGCATCATTCAAATCCTGAATTGGAAAAATACCATTCTTCATGACAACTGCTGCCTGTTCTTTTCCTTCATGCTTAATAGTTGCTAACCGCATAAATTTCAACTCCCTCTTTTGTAGGTAGGACATAGGCTCATACCCGTTCTACCCCAATTATCTCACCCAGCTTATCCAGTGCAATATTACCGCCTAAGATCACACAACACACGTTTTTTCCATGCAAGCTGGCCTTGTTGGTCATGACTGCTGCGATGCTGGAAGCAGCAGATGATTCAATGAGCCGTTTCATCCGCTCCAACACAAATAGCAATGCATTTTTAATTAAGTTTTTCGGCAATATAAGCAACTGCCTGACCGTGGTTACCCGGAGATGCTACACCATAAAAAAGCGAGGATAAACTTGAATTCCCCGAAACTACTTAGAAATTTCCGGGGATATCATATAAAACAATTATCTCCTGATTCGAATCTGTCTCTAGTTTTCTACCAGTTTCTCTTCTTTCATGTACCGGTAAATTGGAATAGTATCTCCAACATCGACAGGCAGATAGTTAAACGTCACGTAACTATCCACAAATTCCGGTTCGAGTGCAACAGCAATCAGGTTAGCAGATGGTTGAGCGGAACTGAATACATAGCTTCCTCTCGGGAATTGCTGTGTTTTTTCCTCTATATCGGTAGTAACATGATTTATCTGATGACCTTGATAAGGTTGATCTTCCACCTCTTTATCAGTAACTTTATAACTTTCAACGGTTAATTCTTTTGTTTCTTTGAGCCTTTTAACTTCTACACCCTGTGCTTTCAGTTTTTCTGCGATATCATGATATTCTGGCGGCATTATATAAGCCGTTGGGCGAATTCGCTTCATTGTAGGCACCGCTTCTTTTGAGCTGTAATAGTTTACTGGTATTTGCTCTATTTCACCATCAGCAATATCTACTACCTTCAATTGCTGTGGACCAGGCAGTTCTTGCCTCTCACTATCTAGTACAATTTTATCGTTGCTTCCAATCTTGCTGCCATCACGCACAATCTTATCTTTTGTATTGTCTACAATTCTTTTGATAGCATTTGCACGTTGAGCACTCGACTTCAGCAAACTCGTATGTGCAGCCACAGTAGCAGCAACACGCCGTTCGAAATTTTCACGTCCTATTCCAATTCCACGACTTTCCACCAAAATAGTAAAACTTGGCTGAAGACCATAGGCATTGGTGTCTAAACGTGACTCCAAACCCCCTTCAGTAATTGTTGTTGTCTCTACTGATCGATCAACTAGGTAATAGGGACCAGAAGAAAACCCTTCTTTATTAAGATCTTTGTGCGCCTGTTTGACAAACCAATTTGACGACTTGTTACGAATTTGCTTTGGGATATTCAGGTTAAATCCCGGAGCCAACAGAATGTCATGGTAAGGTAATGCTCCCTCTTCACCTATGTCTGGGAACCTCGGCGAAGCTCCATACTCATGCGCACTGATAACCACTTCTGGTTCAAATCGATTAAACACTTCATGAAGCGTACGGACCTCTGGAAGTTCAAGCTTAATATGATCACGGTTTGCATCTAAGTCGTTAGCTGTCCCGCGCTGAAAATAGTAAGAACCATCCGGGTTTATTCGGGGAATCATCATAACATTAATATCACTAAGTACTTCCTCCCCTAAGTCACCTTTTGCCAGTCTACTAGCTATTACCAGCATAGATTCACCGCCAGCCGGCTCGTTACCGTGGATCTGACCTTCCAGCATAATTGTTGTTTTACTTTTAAAATCAGAAGAATCGACATCATTGCTTGTTGAAAAAATGAGCAACGGCAGATCGCGTCCTTCAAGTGATTGTCCTGCAGTTTCCATAGTCATAAAATCACTGGATTGTTCTAGGTCTTGCAAAAATAACATCATTTCACTTTGCGTCGTGAAATTCTCTTTTCCCGCTATAAATCCTGGCGTATCAAATTCAACATCAGGCGCAGGATAAAGTTCCTTGACTTGTTCAGGCTGTTCATAACTTTGGCCAAAATACGGCGTGAAGCCTGAACTAGCTGATCCTGACGAAACTACATTTACCTGCTCTGTACCAAAAAACAACGCCGTAAACATGACAATAGTAGTAAGAATTGCTAAGAGTTTTCCCTTTTGAATATTTAAGCCCTCCTTAAAGTTATTCATGGAATTATTGGTCGTGGCGCAATTTTTCATAATAAATTGCCTCTGCAAATTGCTAGGGTGGATCAGAATCAAAAGAATATCTCTTCACCATACACGCCTATCGTCTATAACTGAATATATTTAGTTCTGATTCACCTCCTGGGACGATATTTAGACGTATAGAGTGTAGACTTGTCTTAATACTTTCTATTTTTCAAAAGATGATTCCTTGTGTCTAAAGAGCTATTTTAGGAATCGTGACTTTTGACTAAATACATTACGTAATAAATTAATTTGTAGGATTTTATAATATTAACGACGTAAGAACGCCGGTCGTTCTTATGAAGGAAAAGCTGCAAACGATATGATTTTGAGAAACGTAAAATAGAAGAGATCGAGATCGTTAAACTGATCCTTTAAAAATACCGCTATTAGTTGTGAGTATTTCGCACGTGTGGATGGATTCTCGTACAAGTTTGGGACCTACCTGCACGAGTTTTGAGCGCAGCTGCACGAGCTATGTTTATTATTCCACCAACCGGTAATCCTCTCGAATATCTAAAACAGCCCCGTACTTCCAAACAAGAAAAGACCACCACAGCACTGCGATGGCCTCTTTAAAAAGGGAAGATTTTCGGCCTCAGTCGAAAATGCCCCTCATCAAATATATCAACTATAATGTATCCCTTTCTCAAGCCACGCACTCCCCGCTTCACCCAGTGATTCGGAAACGGTTGGGTGAGGGAATACCATACTGTCAATCTCGTCAACTGTTCCTTCAAGATGCATGTAGGATGTTGCCTGGCTGATCATTTCGGTGACATGGGAGCCGACCATGACGACACCGAGCACTTCGCCGTATTTGTCATCAGCAATCAATTTCATAAAACCGCTTGTTTCTCCTGCTGCAATGGCTTTTCCATTGGCCGCGATGTCCACTTTTTTCGTTTTGACGTTGTAGCCTTTTTCTTTTGCCTGGACTTCTGTAATGCCAACGCTGGCTATTTCCGGGAAAGTATAGACACAGCGTGGAATAATGGATTCCGCCTGAGGATTAGCTTCACCTAAAATATGGTTAACCGCCCGAATTCCTTCATCACTTGCCGCATGTGCCAGCTGATATCCACCAATCAAATCACCAACCGCATAGATACCGGCAATGGATGTCTCGAATCTCTGATCGACTTTTACGAATCTGCCGTCAAAATGGACTCCTAAGTTTTCAATGCCGGTCAAATTAGGTGTCCGCCCGACGGCAACGAGCACACTATCCGTTTCAATCATGCTCTTGCTGCCATCCCCGGCCTCAAACTCGACGGCTTTTTGCTGATCGTCTTTGCGGATACCAGTAATTTTAGCATTTGTATGAATTCCAATGCCTTTTTTACCAAGCTCACGCCGTAAAAAATCCGACGCATCCGGATCCTCGCCAGGCAAAATCCGGTCAGCCATTTCGACAATTTCGACTTTCGTATTCAAACTGTTGAAAATACAGGCAATCTCAAGTCCGATGACACCACCGCCCATAATGACGAGATGCTCTGGCACGTCATCGATATTAAAAATCGTATCACTCGTATAATAATCAACATCTTCAATACCCGGCAGCTCCGGTACAAACGGTTTGGACCCGTTTGCCAGTATCACATTGTCAGCTTGAATTGTCTCCAAACCGTCCAAACTGCCACCATTTTCGATCGTCACGGTTTTATCTTCTGCTATATGCCCATAGCCTTGATAGACATCAACCTTGTTTTGTTTCATCAGGCTTTTGATGCCATTCTTCAATGTGTTGACAACTTTATGTTTCCGGTCAACCATATCCTTGATGGAAAAGGAAAAATCGTTTACGGTAATGCCATATGTCTTTGCGTCTTTAATATGCTCAATTACTTCAGCATGTTTCAGCATTGTTTTGGATGGGATACAGCCCCTGTTGAGGCAAGTCCCACCGAGGTCTCCTCCAGTCACAAGGGCGACACTCAAGCCTTCTTTTGCTGCCCGGATGGCTGCGACATAACCGCCTGGGCCTGCGCCGATAATTGCGAGATTATACGTTTTCATCATGTTCACCCCTTATATCAACAGGCCGTATGGATTTTCCAGCCGCTCTTTCAAATCAGTCAGGAATGCTGCAGCTGGTGCTCCATCTATTGCCCGGTGGTCGAATGACAGACTGAGTACCATCATTGGCCGCACTTCAACCTCGCCATCGACAACGACTGGTTTTTCGACAATACGTCCGACACCTAGAATCGCTGTTTCCGGCGGATTGATGATCGGCGTGAATCCATCAACTGCATACATGCCCAAGTTGCTGATCGAGAACGTGCTCCCGGTCATTTCAGCTGGCGTCAATTGATTGTCTCGTGCTTTTTTGCCCACTGTTTTGCTGACTTCAGTCAATTCTGCCAAACCTTTATGGTTCACTTCCTTAACAGATGGCACAATCAATCCATCTTCCACGTCTACAGCCAATCCGATATTCACCGATTTATTGAGGACAATTTCGTGATCGATCAGTGATGCGTTGACACGCGGATGTGCTTCCAGAACCTGGGACGTTGCTTTCATTAAAATTTCGGTATAGGACAGTCTGTAGCCGGTTTGTTTTTCAATAATCGGCAGCAAGGACTTCCGGACGTCGATTACATGCGTCATATCAACTTCGCTTGTGAGCGTGACATGCGGAATCGTGCTGGTGCTCTGAACCATTTTGTCCGCTACTGCTTTGCGCAAGCCTTTTAGCTTGATGCGCTCAGTATCTTCAGACAACTGTACCTGTGCCGATGCAGCGGTATGCTGCATCACATCTGCTTTGCGCACTTTTCCATGAGGGCCCGATCCTTCAACTTGTGACAAATCAACGTCCTGATCCCCGGCAATTTTTCCGGCAAGCGGGGTGGCTTTCGTACTGTCAAGTGCGTCTTTCACGTCTTGCTCGTGAACACGTCCTTTTGGCCCGGATCCTTTAACAGATCCCAATTCGACGTTTTGTTCACGGGCGACGCGTCTAGCCGCAGGTGTTGCGCGTACTTTGCCGTCAGCATCAGCCGGCGCTTTTTCTGCCCCTGAAACTGCAGCAGCCGGCGTTCCGTCTGTACCGGGGGCCACTGCTGTCGGCACATCCGACGGTGTATACTTGCGCCCACCTTCAGCCTGCGAGATCGCACCGTCGTCAGCCTCTCCATCAGCGGCAGGTGGCTCCTCAGGCACTTCTTCATTTTCTTCGCCGACATAGCCGATCACAGCATTTACCGGGATTTCTTCATCAACATCATAATAACGCTTTAACAATACACCTTCTTCATACGACTCCACTTCAATATTAATTTTATCCGTCATAATTTCGAATAACGGTTCCCCAACTTCAACCGGATCGCCTTCCGCTTTGAACCATTGCAGGAGTGTACCGACTTCCATCGTACTGCTGAGCTTCGGCATAAATACTTCCTTAGCCATTATGAACCAACCCCCTTATGCCTTGATTAACGTTTCTTTTGCGGCTTGAATGATCACCGGCACTTGCGGTACGTGAGCTTTTTCTAGTTCCGGATTGTATGGTACCGGAGAAGGCGCACCGCCTAAGCGTTTGATGGGCGCATCGAGAAAATCAAACGCATCACTTTCCGCAATCATGCTTGCAATTTCACTGCCGTATCCGCCGCGTTTTACTGCCTCGTGAACAACAACTGCACGTCCGGTTTTGGCAACGGAGTTTACGATTGTTTCCTCATCAAGCGGTACCAGTGTGCGCGGATCAATTACTTCAGCACTGATGCCCTCATTTTCCAGTTCCGCCGCCGCATCGAGTGCACGCTGTACCATGACAGCTGTTGCGACAATCGTGACATCTGTTCCTTCGCGTTTCACATCAGCTTTGCCTAGTGGAATGCTGTATGGCTCTTCCGGTACATCGGATTTCGTTTTGTACAAGGTTTTATGTTCGTAAAAAATTACCGGATTATCATCATCGATCGCTGCTTTCAATAATCCTTTTGCATCATAGCCTGTCGATGGCTGGACCACCTTCAGCCCCGGCACGTGCGTCACCCATGCTTCCAGGCTTTGTGAATGCTGTGCAGCAGCCCCTGTACCTGATCCGCTCGGCGTACGCAATACCATCGGCACCTTGCCCTTACCGCCGTACATGTAACGGATTTTGGCCGCCTGATTAGCCATTTGGTCCATCGCAATCGTAATGAAATCGGAAAATTGCAGTTCAACTATTGGGCGCATTCCCGTCAGTGCTGAACCAACCGATGCCCCGGCAATTCCGGATTCACTGATGGGTGTATTGCGGACACGCTCCGGGCCGAATTCCTCGATCATGCCTCGTGTAACACCAAAAGCACCACCATATACGCCAATGTCTTCTCCCAAAATAAAGACGTCTTCATTTTTGCGCATTTCCTGACTCATCGCTTCACGCACTGCTTCCATATAAGTTATCTCTCTCAACGTGGTTCCCTCCTATGCATAAACATCTGTCAGCAAGTCGTCTTCGGTCGGCATTGGGCTGTTTTCTGCAAATTCAACCGCATTTTCAATTTCCTGTTTGGCATCTTTTCGGATTTCCTCAGCCTTTTCTTCCGTTAAAATACCAGCCTCTACAAGCACATTTTTGAACCGTTTGATCGGGTCCTTTGCCTTCCATTCCTGCTCCTCTTCACGTGTGCGGTATTTCTTCGCGTCACTTTTTGAATGGCCTTTCCAGCGATACGTTTTTGCTTCAATCAGTGTCGGGCCTTCACCGCTGCGTGCACGTTCAATCGCATCGTGTGTTTTGTTCATCATATCCACAATATCGTTTCCGTCCGCCACTTCACCGGGGATACCGTATGCATCTGCACGTTCAGCGATATGTTCAACATTCACCATTTCTTTCACGGATCCGGACATACCATATTGATTATTTTCACAAACAAAAATAACCGGCAGCTTCCATATGGATGCCAGATTGACCGCCTCATGGAAACTTCCTTCGTTTGTAGCACCATCCCCGAAAAAGCAGACTGTCACATAGCTTTGTTTTTTCATATGTGCCGTCAATGCCGATCCGACAGCAAGCGGGATACCGCCTGCAACGATGCCGTTTGCACCCAAGTTACCGATGTCAATGTCAGCAATATGCATCGAACCACCTTTTCCTTTGCAGTAACCGGTTGTTCTGCCGAATAATTCCGCCATCATTTTGTCAGCGGTTGCACCTTTGGCAATGCAATGACCGTGCCCGCGGTGTGTACTGGTTATCTTGTCTTCTATGTTAAGCAGCGCACATGCCCCGGCAGCACTTGCCTCCTGCCCGACTGCCAAATGGGTTGTACCGTGGATCATCCCTTTCGCAAAAAATTCATCGACTTTTTCATCAAAAAACCGTATCGTCCACATTTGTTTATATAAATCTACTAATTTTTCCTGACTGACATCAGGCACGAGCTTCACATCTTTTGTCAATTCCATTATGATCACTCCTTTTTACATTTGTTCTTAATTGTTACGTTTGTAATTATTGTAAACCGTTTTCTTGATCGGGTCAAGTTAAATCAATCTATTAATCAAGCTTTAGAAAAAGCCCCTGATATTAACCAGAGACTTCTATAAATTACCTTGTTAAATTTCACTCTCTTTTAAAACCATATCCAGCGACTAGCAAAACTTCCTCACCTATACGATAAGTCAACATCGACTTCCAACGGTCGTCTTGGTTCCTTTATCTCCTTCAGTGCAGTCTATTCCGTACATGGCTAGCCGGTCGATTCCACTTTAACTCTTATCCTGCAATGCCCTTAATTTCCAGATAGTCGATTCTTTTGTTTGTTCGACAGCGTCATAGGTGATAACGTCACCTTGCTTGACTGCTTTGGTTAATTTGATATTGCGATCAACCAGTCCGATCGGCAAAGCTTTATCTGCCTTTGCTTCATCAGCTTTCAGTAACTTGCCATAAACCGAATAGCCACCGATTCCGTCCAAATAATCCCCCTCATACAAGTCTTTTTTCGCAATAGCCACCGTTTCACCCCGCAAGCCATAATGAGGCGCAATTGTCGGTTCTTCGTCAAAGTACGCTTTTGCAATCGACAGCGGTGTTTCCAGACTTGTCAGGTGGTATGGCCGATACAGTACATAATTAGGTCCATCACCCATTTTCAAATACTTCATTTCTGCATTTACTTCATCTTTATCCGACGCAATGATCGCGAATACACCCGGCGCTACCCCGTTGACAAAATCGACCACTTTTCGGTGATTCAGCTTTCCGCCTTTTTCTTTTTCTATGAAAATACCAGGGAGATCCGCCACTTTGCCCTCAAAACCGTGCATGCCTGGCTGGTCTGGCGCAAATCCGGTTGCATTGGCTACAGCGTTCATTTCAACCATTGTTTTCGTTCCGTCCTGGAATGATGCAAGCATTTTTGGACTGGATCCTTTCGCCTTTGCTTCTTCAGCAGTAACATCCGGATTTGATTCAAGATTCAATGGATTATTTTTCCCTTTACCTAATGCAACAACTTCAAAACCCATGGCATCGGCAAAATCATATAATTCCATAATCGCACCTGGCTCATCACCGGCAGAACCTGTGTAAACAACACCACTGGAATCAGCCATTTTTTTCAATAGCGGCCCAACCGTAACATCGGCCTCCACATTGAGCATGACAATATGTTTGTTGTTCAGAATACTGTCCCAGGCAATTTGAGCACCAATATCCGGAACTCCCGTCGCATCCACAACAACATCCACTTCCGGCAATGCTGTCACCAGTTTGCTGTCTTTGGTGGCTACTACCTGATCCTGCAAGACCGCTTCACGAGCCGCTTTCAAATCATCCGTAACGTTGATATCTGATTCGTTTATCCCGGCATTTTTATAAGCATTGTCCACATTATTAATCGCCAGATCAGCTGTGATTACAACACGCATGCCTTTCATGCTTTCAATCTGGGAAATCATTCCTCTTCCCATTTGCCCCGCACCGACAAGCCCGACCTTAATATATGATCCTTTATCCTCCAGGTTCGCTAGTTTTCTGTTAATTCCTAACATGATGACTCACTCCTTATTGTTTTTATCTTGGTCTGTTAAATGAAATGGTTGAGTTTTCACTGATCTGCGGAATTGACTTGTCTTCAAGACATACCGTGCCAGGCAAATCAGAAATGGTTTCCCCGTTAAAATGGAACGTAGCGTGGCCCAGATCTCTCATTGTTTCATTCACTTTATCTCCAACAAATAAAATGTCAAAAGTGTCCCCATCAATGACCAACTGATCGCCTGCTTTTATTTCATCAGTCAATTCACCGCCATCATGTACAAAGGCAATGCTCCTCAGATCTTCAGGGACGGTATTATTAAACAAGATAACCATCTTTTCTTCGAGCATTAACGAAGCGTCAGAACCAATCTCGACGACATTAACGTTATAATAGGTATTTGTCATGTTGTTTTCCTCCATTGCGATTTATTTTTTACATTTGTTCTTTATTGTAACATAAGTAAAAAGATTTGCAATTTGATACCCTCTCTTGCAAAAGAGGGCATCGCAATATTAACTATAAAGACCAAAACTCGCGAAGTAAGCAATGACAACTGCTGCAGGACCTGTCACTAACCTTGAGAAAAGAACAGCCGGAACACCTACTTCAATTGTTTCCGGTTTTGCTTCCCCAAGTGTCAGCCCAACCGGAACAAAATCTGTCCCTACTTGCGGGTTAATAGCAAATAATGCCGGCAATGTCATTTGTGGCGGGATATTTCCTTTTCCGACTTCAACCCCGATCAATACACCAACAACTTGAGCGATAACAGCTCCCGGCGCAAGCAATGGTGAAATAACCGGTATTGAACAAATTAAAGACAGAATCAGCATCCCAATCAGGGATGTCGCCAATGGTGTTACTGTGTTCGCAATCCAATCACCGATTCCCGTATAATTGATAATGCCCATTAATACACTGACAAACGCCATAAACGGCAAAATGTTCTTGATAACGGTTTCAATGGTATCCCTGCCAGCCTGGAAAAAGGTGCTGACCACATTCCCAACCTTATCACCAAGCACTTCAATGACTCGGTTAACCGGATTCTTTTTCCTGCCATTTCCTGCTTCCTGTGCAGCTACCGACTCTTTTGCCTGTTCTTTTTTCTGTTTGGCAACATCTTTATCCAGTAATGACGTATGATTTTCCTGTTCATTAGACTTTACTTCCGGATGACTTTCCTCTGAAGAACTGTCGGCTTGTTCAACGTTTTCTGCTGCAACACCTGATACAAAATTCGTTTCCTTGATAAATTTCGCAAGGGGGCCTGATGGCGAATTGCTGAATACATTTACCGTCAGTATGCCCATTTTCGGATAGACACCACTCCTGGCCGTACCACCGCAATTAATGACAGCGCAGGCCATTTTTTCTTTTTCAACTGATTTCTCAAATCCGTCAATCGCAATACCGCCACTCTTGTCTGCTATTTCCTGTGCAACCGGATGAATGCCGCCGCCGGTTACTGAAACAATATATTTTTTTTCGTCATTTGGATGAATTATAAGCGGTCCTCCCCAACCTGAGGAACCCTTTGTTACCTTTACTGCACGATAGTCACTCATGTAAAATCCTCCTTACCAGCTTAGTCTTATGCCGCAATATCTTCAGCCTGCTGTTTATTTTTAATCATTCGCGCTGTAATAAATTCTGTCACAACGCCCCTTAACAGCATAACCACAATACCTACAAGCAGGAAGCGCAATGCCAATGGCCCAGTAGACAATCCAAGCTCCGTAATTCCTGCTGCTACACCTGTATAGACGAATAATTCAGCCGGGTTCGCGTGCGGAAAAAGTCCTGTAACCGGATGAACAAATGATACGGTCGAATCGTAAAATGCTGGTTTTTTACTTTCAGGCAAGAAACGGCCGAACGTATAACACATCGGATTTGTCAAAAAGAAAACGGCCAAAAATGGGAAAATCGTATATCTTAAGAAAAAATATTTTGTACATTTTTGGGCAAAGCTGAAAACCCTTTCTTCACCAACGAATTTAATTAAAGCGTTTACAGCAGTGATCAAAGCAATCAGCAAAGGAATAATATCGGTTACCAGGCCCATAAATGTATCTCCGCCTTCTTGAAACATGCCGATAAAACCTTCTGCCAGTTTAATCAAGAAATCCATGCTTCATTCCCCTTTCGTTTATTCATTTCTTTCTTTATCATATCAATCGCACCAGTGAGAGCGAGGTGTTCTTTTTTCGGCAGGAAATCCACAAATTTGCTTTCTTCCAGTTTCATGCCAACCAGTTGTTTCATATTTCTGAATCTGGCAAAAACGGTAATCCCCTTCATAATCTTGGCATCTGTAATACGAGAATGTTCATCACATACAAGCACAATAATTGCTCCTGTACCGAAACGTTTTTTATAGTAACCAGTTCCTAAAAAGCCGTTGTCCCTGTTGCTGAGCTTCTTAATTTCAGATTGATAGTGTTTCACCTGAAAATGCGTCAATAAAAACTGAAGTGCCCATATCGAAGTAAATATGAATATAAATGTCCCCCACATTCTTTGTCCCTCCCTTTACAAATGTTATTATTCATTATTTTTGTAAATTCATAATAAAACGCTTCCAATAGATTGTCAATATAATTTATTTACTTTTTTAAATTTGTTCATATCTCGAACAATTTCTTAATAAACCCTCTGCCGTTTGATCATCCGTAACCAGCACGTTAACAATTCCCGTCTTCAATGCGATATGCAGACTGTTCACTTTATGCTTCCCTTCAGCAATTGCCATTACCTCTGGGATTTCTTTAATTTCGTCAAGACTGGTACCAATGATTCGATCATTGATCGGATGGTTAACCTCCCGACCGTTGACATCAAAAAATGATGAATTAAGATCCCCTTCAGCTCCGGCTTCTTTTAACGAATCAATATCCTTATCACGCAGGTAGCCCATTTCAATTGCTGTTGTCTGTCGGGTCATACCACCAACACCCACAATTGCAAGATCAACTTGTTTGCCTTCTTCCAGTACGGACGCCACATCCTTGGATTGAACAATTTTTTGTTTCAAATCAGCATTATCAGCTATTGCAGGTGCATACAGGTAAGAAGAACTGGCATTCAGCTGTTGCGCAAGCTGAAAAGATAATTGATTTGAATGATATTCCACAAATTCCTGGCCCATACCGCCAACTAATGGCACCAAATGAATGTGCGGATATTCAATACTCTGAAATTCCTCGACTAATGTGTAGATAGATTTGCCCCATGAGATTCCCAATGTTTGAATCTGGCTCAATCTTTTTGACAAATAACCCGATGCTGCCCGCCCCATATTTCGCCGTACCATTTCCGTTCCTTTATTTGCTCCGGAAACAACTACAGCTTCCTGAAGGTTATACTGTTTTTCCAGAAGACGCTCCAGTTCTACTGTATGGACGGATTCATCTTTAATATAGATTTCAACGATATTTTTCTCTTTCGCCTGCTTCAGTAACTTTGATATGATCGGCCTTGACAAGCCTACTTTTTTACAAATCTGGGTTTGCGTCCATCCCTCAAGATAATAGAGTTTGGAAACCTTCTCCATCAGATTTCGATCTTTCATGGTTATTGTCAATGTTTAATCCCCCTAACTTCTGTCAAAGAACATACACTATATTATCACCATAAAATCAACAGAGAAAGCGATTACACTATTAAACTAATAATTGTAAGCCCTTTATTGACTTAATATTTTAAAAGGAATATACTAAAATTACAAGTTTTACAAATGATTTATTATGTTACTTTTGTAAACATAAACACTCAAATGGAGGATGAAGTATGGGCAGCAGAATATTTTCTTCTTTAAATCGTGCCTCTATCGTAAACGAACTGGAAAATGACTATTTTGATGTATTGGTTATTGGGGGAGGCATCACCGGAAACGGAATTGCATTGGATGCCGCCACTCGGGGTCTGAAGATTGCACTGATTGAACGAAAGGATTTTGCATCCGGAACAAGCAGCCGCTCCGGAAAATTAATTCATGGGGGACTGAAGTATCTGCAAAAATTTGATTTCCCGGTTGTAAAAGAAACAGGTCGCGAACGGGCGATTGTTTATAATAATGCACGCCATCTCGTGTATCCAATTAACATGAACTTTCCGATTATCAAAAAAGAATCATACAACTTAGCCACATTAAAAGCCGGGCTTACCTTATATGACCGCCTTGCCGGCGTGCGAAAAGAAGAACGCCATAAAATCTATAGTAAACGAAAAACCTTGAAGCATGAGCCATTATTTAATCCGAAAACCATTAAGGGGAGCGGCATATATGTAGAATATCGTACAGATGACAGCCGGTTGACACTGGAAGCAGCCAAAACAGCCGCCGAAAAAGGAGCTTCTATCCTCAATTATGCCGAAATGACCGATTTTCTTCAGGATGAGCATAACCAGGTGAAAGGTGTCGTGGCAAGAGATCATGTTGACGAACGAACATTTACCATCAAGGCCGCGCATATTGTCAATGCGGCTGGGCCGTGGGTGGATAAAGTCCGGCAGAAAGACCGCCCGATCAACGGAAAATATATGGTACATGCCAAAGGAATTCATATTGTCTTTAGCTATCAATCATTACCTGTTGCATCATCTATTTACTTCCAGCACAAAGGGCGTATGATTGCGGTCATTCCTAAAGATGACAAAACATATGTCGGATCAACGGAAACGATTTACAACGAAAATATGGACGATATTCATGTTCATAAATCTGAAGTCAACTATTTGCTTGGCTGTCTGCATGATATCTTTCCGTCACTTGATTTAAGCATTGATGATGTCACATCCAGCTGGGCAGGTATCCGGCCACTTATCGGAAAAGATGACGATGCCCCGTCCGAACTTTCACGTCATGATGAAATTTTTGAATCGGACAGCGGGCTCATAACCATTGCAGGGGGAAAATTGACCGGCTACCGGAAAATGGCGGAACGCGTGCTCCAGTATATTGAAAAGCGGGATAATCAGAAACCAACTTCCTCAAATACTGATCACGTTAAACTATCTGGCGGTCATTTCGCTTCAGAACAAGATCTGGCAGCACTTGTCAACCAGTTGCATGAGCAATACAGTCACTTACAATTAACTAAAAATGTCATCAATGAATTTGTTTTGCGATATGGTACAAATACCGAAGAACTTTTAAAACAGATCATGGATTATGATGACCGGTTTGACGACGATGAACTACGCAATATTGCTGCTGAGATACGATATACGGTTGAGCATGAAATGGCTGCAACGCTTGCTGATTTTTATGATCGCCGAACAAGTTATCTGCTATTCGATCTTGATAAAGTGAAACGGACAATGAATACGGCAACCAACGAAATGAAAGCAGCCCTTCAATGGGATGAGCAAACGACGAAAAAACAAACCGCACATATCCAATATCTTACAGAAAAAGCATTAACATTTGCTGAAGGTGAATAGACTTTAAGGGGGGAAATTTATGCATGCAGCTGTTCTTACAGGAAAACAGCAACTGGAATTACAGGAACGTTCCTATCCGGCCATTAATCTGGACGAAATATTACTAAAGGTTCACGCAATCGGTGTATGCGGATCAGATCTCCGGATTTATAACCATGGTGACGATCGTATTCATTATCCGCGTGTGATCGGTCATGAAATTGCCGGTGAAGTAGTTGACACAGGTGATCATGTGAACCGGTTCAAACCTGGCGATCGGGTAACCCTTGGAGCCCATATCCCATGCGGTGAATGCATTTATTGCCAGCAAAACATGGGACACCATTGCGTAAAAGGACATTCAATGGGATATCAGGTTGATGGCGGCTTTGCCGAATATGTTGTCCTGCCAAAACAATTTGTGCAAAATGGATCTATCCAAAAAATCGCCGATACAACATCCTACGAGCTTGCCAGTTTATCAGAACCATTTTCATGTGTGCTGAGCGGACTTGAGGAAGTGGATGCCAAGCCGGGGGAAACGGCTGTTGTCTATGGGGCAGGTGCTATCGGGTGTATGTATATTGCCGCATTAAAAAGAATGGGGGCTGCCAATGTGATTGCCGTCCAGCGATCCGCAGCACGACAGCATAAAGCAAAGGAATGCGGTGCCGATGTGGTGATTGATCCATCTCTAACGGATACTGCAGAAAGAATCAGCGACGAAACAAACGGCCTAGGAGCCGATACAGTCATTGTCACAGCACCTTCTGCCCTAGTACAGCGGGAATCACTTGAAATTGCAAAAACAACCGGAAAGGTCCTTTATTTTGCAGGGATCAAACCGGTGACAGAAAATCCAATCAATACGAACCATATTATTTATAAGCAATTGAAACTCGTCGGAACACACGGTGCACCGCGTCAGCTCCATATGGAAGCCGTTAAGTGGATTGACAATGGATTGCTCGATTTTTCAGCCTTTATCACGCACACATTCCCACTGGAGAAGACAGACAAAGCATTTCAAACAGCTCTTGCCAAGGAAGGACTGAAATGTGTTGTAAAACCCTCTCAAGTGTGATCGTCCATTATCAACAATTGATGCAGAAAAGAGGTGATCATCCAAAATCCGGATGATCACCTCTTGTTAGTATTCCTGAACTAACGCTTGGGCAGTTTGATCGTCAATAATCAGTACATCCAGATAACCACCCCGTAGCGCTGCTTCTATACTATCAAGTTTATAGGAACCTTCCACAATTCCTACAACTTGCGGGATGTTTTTTATTTCCTCCAGATTAAGACCAATAACCTGATTGTTTAATGGGTGGTCGATCTCCTCACCGGCTGCGTCAAAGAAACGTGAACTGATATCGCCAACCGCACCTGCTTTACTTAGTGATGTGAGATCACTCTCCTGTAAATAGCCAATTTTCTCCATTGTTGAGCTTTTATATGGATTCCCGACACTAACAAGCGCTATATCGACATTACGGCCTTTTTCCAGAACATGTGAAATATCTTTGGAGTTTACAAGTCGTTCCTTCAGATCATCCGTCTCTACCATTGCAGGGGCGTAAAGATATGAACAGGATGTATTCATCTTTTGTGCCAGATGAAAGGCAAGCTGATTGGAATGAAGATGTACATCCTTCGTCCCCATTCCCCCGACGATCGGAACAATATGAATATTATCCCTGCGTTCATACGGATATTCCTCAATCAGCGATAACAGCGTCGTTCCCCAGGAAATGCCCAAGTTACTTACATCCTGTATATTTTTACTTACATACGCCGCAGCTGTTTTACCCAACTGCCGTTTTGCCATTACCGGTTCATAACCGGCAGTTGAGACAACCATCACACCGTCAAGCTCATACATCTTCTCGAGTTTTTGCTCAAGATCAACTGTATGCACTGTTTCATCTTTAATGTAAATCTCAACTAATCCTTCTTTTTTTGCATTGTTCAGTAGTTTTGAGATCACAGGGCGTGACACATTATTTTTCTCAGCAATTTGCGCCTGTGTCCACCCTTCAAAATAATATAGTTTGGCCACTTTCACCATTAACCGACGTTCTTCCCAGCTTAACATACGATCGCTCTTTTCCTTAGTTTGCTACGGTAAGGTTACATTTGTTATTTAAACTTACCTTTGTAACCTATCATAAAGCGAGTTTCAGCCTGCGTCAACAGTCCTTTAAAACAAAAAAAGCGCCCTCTTAGGGCGCTCACTTTATTTTTCCCTATCCTACTTCAGGATAAAACAAAACTTTCACATAGGAGCCCTTCCCATTAATTAAATGATCAAACGTTTCCGGCCCCTCCTGCAAATTCAGTCGATGGGAGATCATTGGATTCACATTGATTTGGCCTGTGCTCATATAGTGGACGGTAGAACTCCATTCTTTTCCAGGGAATGGTGAGGAAATGGCGTTCCAGGATCCAAGCACACGCAGTTCATTGCGGACAATTCGTTCAAAATAGAAACGCTCCATTTGAATGTCTGCATATGGAATGCCCATGAAGACGACTTCGCCGCCTTTTTTCGGCAGTGCAAATACTTGCGCAGATGTAACGGGGGATCCCGCTGATTCAACAGCTAAATCGACACCCTTGCCGTTGGTATGCAGCTTAATTTGTTCATGTGCCGGTTTTTCTAATGAATTAATCAGCACATCTGCTCCAACTTGCTTGGCGACTTCCAATTTAGTGTCGTCAATATCAATCGCATACACCGTTTTGGCACCAAAGATTTTGGCCCATTGCACAGCAAGCAAGCCAATACTGCCGCATCCCATAATGGCCACCTCAGCACCAGGCTGGATGCTCGTGCGGTAAAAGCCATGTGCCACTACCGCAGAAGGTTCGACAAGTGCAGCGGTGTCGTAATCGACATTATCCGGAAGCGGGATAATATTTTTAGCAGGCAGTTTTACATACTCCGCATAGGCACCTGGAAGCCATGCGCCCGTAACATGCAGGTTTTCACAACGGGATAGTTCGCCTTTTTGACAGCTTTCACATTCACCGCAGCAAAATGTCGGACAACCGGCAACACGGGTACCTGCTTTAACGCTTTCTACACCATTGCCAACCGCTGCCACTTCACCTGAAAACTCGTGTCCGAATGTCATCCCTTTTACATATGGTCCCAATTTTTTGTAGCGTGAAATGTCAGAACCGCAAATCCCGACAGCTTTTACCTTAATCAACACGTCATCTGCATGTTCGATCACAGGTTCAGCTGATTCTTCAAATCGTATATCCTGTTTATCATAAAGATTAAGGGATCTCATCTCTATCACCCTTTCAGATTCTGGTTAGTTTGCTGATTCCTGCGTCTTCTTTTGACTGAACAAGATTTTATATAAAGCAAATCCTACAATGATGGTATTAAAATAGAGTTGATAGTCGAGATAAAAATCACTTATTCCTCGTAAGGGTCCCAGCATAAACTCCAGCATTGCATCAACCATGTTAACCCTCTTTTCTATCATGAAAGTGATGGGAGCGATTGAGCTATCATAATACCCAATCGTCCCTGTATTATAAACACTATTTAATAGGCAGCATTTGATGTACCGCCGGAAACAATCGCCACTGCATCACTGGCACCAATCCGGTCTGCGCCTGCTTCGACAATAGCCTCAGCATCTTCATACGTGCGGATACCGCCGGCTGCTTTAACACCAAAATCATCGCCTACAGCCGAGCGCAAGCGTTTCACATCTTCAACGGTCGCGCCGCCGCCGTTAAATCCCGTGGCTGTCTTGACAAAATCCGCACCCGATTCTACAATCAGCTTGGCAGCCGTAACTTTTTCCTCGTCTGTCAGCAAACCATTTTCAATAATAACCTTTGTTGTCAGTCCTTCAGATGCTTTAACTACTTCAGCTATATCATATTTGACAACATCGAATTCATGTGACTTCAAGGCGCCCAGATTAATCAGCATATCAATTTCTTCGGCACCATTCTTCATCGCCTCTTTTGTTTCCGTCACCTTTGTTTGAGTCGTGGCACCACCCAGTGAGAATCCAATCGGCACGCCAACTTTAATATTGTGGGGCGATAACAGCTCATAAGCATATGATACATAATACGGATTGACGAAAACTGTTTTAAATCCATATTCGATCGTTTCCTGGCAAAAACCCTTTATATCTGTCTTGCTTACAGTTGGTTTCAACAGTGTATAGTCAATGATATGAATCAAATCGTGCTTTTTCACTTGCAATCAGCTCACTTCCTGTGGTTTAGTCAACAGGCGTCAATAATACCTTGATCGCTTCACCGTCTTTGATGGCGCTGTACGCTTCATCCCATTGGGTAATATCAAATTCATGTGTCACCATATCTTTTGCGTTGACAGATCCATTGTTCATCAGTTTCAATGATGGCTCCCAGTCAGCCGGCTTTTGACTTCTGCTGCCGACTACCCGGATTTCTTTTTGGATCACTTTTTCCATATCAAATTGGATATCTGACTCCGGGAAAATACCAACTTGGGCATATTGTCCTTTTTTGCGTAATAGATCAAGGCCTTGTTTTGCCGCAGGAACAGCACCTGAGCATTCAAATACAAGATCTGCGCCATATCCTTCTGTCAAACGATGAACCAGTTCTTTGACATCCTGTTCCTGAATATTGACGACATGATCAAGACCCAGTTCTTCTGCTTTATCCAGACGCACTTTATCATTTGATAAACCGGTGACAATAACTTCAGCGCCACGGCTTTTTGCCACTTGTGCTGTGAATAGTCCAATCGGTCCCGGCCCAATAACAACGGCAACATCCCCATCATTGATAGTTGTTTTGGAAACAGCATGGTGCGTACATGCCAGCGGCTCAGTCATCGCTGCTTCCTTATAACTGACATTTTCCGGGAGATGATGCAAGCTATTATGACGAGCAATTAAATATTTGGCAAAACCGCCGTCCTGCTGTGTCCCCAGCCCTTTCCGATGATTACAGAGATTATAGTCTCCGGACTGGCAATATTTACATTTTCCACAAATGTAAAATGTTGTTTCGGATGTTACACGATCACCTGGTTTGAAGTCAGTGACACCTTCACCGACTTCAACCACTTCACCGGCAAATTCATGTCCTAAGGTTACCGGTGCAGCAACTTTGTAATGCCCCTCATACGTGTGAATATCGGAACCGCAAATCCCTGCATATTTTACTTCTATCTTCACTTGATCTTTGCCAGGCTGCCATACTTCTTTTTCCTGAATCGCCAAATGACCAAATCCCAGATCAGTTTTAACTAAAGCCTTCATCGATAACGCCTCCTACCATATTCTAGCTAGCAGTTCATGTTTACTTAAATGAGAGGACGATTAGTTAAACAATTCAAAGAACCTCCATATGATCCAGTTAATCAAGTTGCCACCCTGGTCAATACTTGAAATCATTGCTGATCCTTCTGGCATATCAAATTCAGCATTTTCAGCCATTTGCGTAAACACTGTTGCAATATCGGTTGCCATGTAAAGGGATAAAGCAATCATGATCGTACCCACAATGACTGAATGGACAATATTACCTCTTGCCGCACCTACAATGAAGGCAACAACAAACGGAATCGTTGCCAAATCACCGAATGGCAATAATGCATTGCCCGGCAAAATAACCGCCAATAAAACGGTAATGGGGACGAGAATCAAGGCTGTTGCAATAACGGATGGATGACCAAGCAAAACAGCTGCGTCAAGTCCGATATGAATCTCTTTGTCGCCAAAGTGCTTGTTAAGCCACTCACGAGCAGACTCGGAAACAGGCATTAATCCTTCCATCAGGATTTTAACCATGCGTGGCATTAACACCATAACGGCAGCCATTGACATCCCGATATCGATAATATCTCCAACACTATAGCCTGCCAGTGCACCGATAGCAGCACCTAAAAATAAGCCGATAAAGATTGATTCGCCAAATACGCCAAAACGTTTTTGGATCGTTTCCGGATCAGCATTCAAATTTTTTAACCCAGGTATTTTTTGAAGTAATTTTACTAACCAAATACCTGGTGCGTAGGAAACAGTACTTCCAGTTGCAATCGAAACACCCGGCAGCTCATAGAAGTCATTAACCATCGGCGCTGTCCAGTCGGCGATTTTCAGTGTGATGATTTGGAAAATGACCGCAGCAATTAATCCCTGAACGATACTTCCTGAAATCGTATAAATAACCGCTGCCATAAATGTGTAGTGCCAGAAGTTCCAAATATCCACATTCATTGTTTTCGTGGTTTTTGTCAGGAGCATGGCAACGTTTACAACCAATCCAAGCGGAATAATGAATGCAGCTACGGCAGATGCCCAGGCAATGGATGATGTTGCCGGCCAGCCGACATCAATGACATTCAATTCGACGCCTAATCGATCGACCATTCCTTGTGCTGCAGGACCCAAATTATTGACAAGCAAGTCGACAACAAGAAAAATACCGACGAATGCTACCCCAATTGTTAAACCGGAACGGAATGCTTTACCCGGTTTTTGACCAAATAATAAGCCCAGCAAAAATATAACAACTGGTAAAATGACGGTTGCTCCTAAATCCAAAAAGGCTTGAATTGCATCAACAAAACCTTCCATTTTTTCTTCCCCCTTCTTCATTCCAACCGAAATCTGATTTATCCTGTTTGGAAAACCCGGCATCCGCCTCTACTCATGGGATTGCCGAAGTTTTCCACTCTCTTTCATCCTTTAGAAATTCATCGTTTTTACTTTTGAAGTTCTTCTAAGATTTGCTTTTTGGTTTCTTCTGTCCCGATACCTGTCAGGAATGAGCGCGCATTGATGACCGGGAATGGAAACTCTTTCTTAGTCATTGCTGTCGTAACCAATAAGTCAGCAGTGTCTTCGTAACTGCCCACTTCAGATATTTTGATTTGTTTTAAATCAACATCAAGACCATGTTCTTTTGCCATATCCTCAATCGCACCATTTACGACAGTTGACGTTGCAATACCTGCGCCGCACGCTACCAATACTTGTTTCTTTTTCATGTTACTCACCTCCTTTAAGTGCTGCCATGTCCAATTTATCTTCCATCACATGTCTGATTTCTGTTTCATCAGCAGCATTCGTCAAACGATGTAATGTATGCTGATCCTGAAAAACTTGCATTAGCTTCTGCAGCAGTGACAGTTGTGAATGGGTTTCATCCATCGCCAGCAGAAATACAATTTTTACTGGAGTCGTCTCATTCTCATCTCCCATCACGCCGAAATGAACCGTATTTTTTAAAACACCTACACTTATTGTTTTCTGAATGACATGTTCCACATCTGTATGCGGGATGGCAACCGAAACATCTCCCGTTGGCAGGCCGGTTGCAAATTCACTTTCTCTAGTAATAATTGCATGGATGAAGCTTTCCTTCACAAGGTTTTTGTCTGCCAGATTTTGGCCCATTTGGGTTAAAATCTCTTCTTTTGAGTCACCTTCTACGTTTAATAGAATGACAGATTCGTCAAAGTATAATTCACTCATTCCCGGCACCCCTTTATCTAAGCTGTAAAATGCCACCTGGTTAATCAGTCGAATATGATTGTATGATGTCATGAATCTCTTCAGCAGAGGTGGCATATATCATACGATTCCGATCCTTTTCCGAACCGGCAAGTTTCATTAATTGCATTAGTGCATGTAAATGCTGGTGCTTATCTGCCGCAGCAATAACGATAATCAGATGAATGTTGTAGTCTGTTGAAAACTTAACACCCTTCCTTAATCTCAATAGGCTCATCCCAATCTCATTGACCCCATCCTCCGGGGAAGCATGCGGGATCGCCATATTCGGGCCAATAACGATATACGGATCTTCTCGTGAATAGTAAAGCATTGCCTCCACATAAGCTGGTGTGATAACACTGCTTTCAATCAGCGGCTGTGCACTCACCCGGACTGCTTCTTCCCATGAATCAGCATTATTTTGCAAACTAATCGTCCCGGGTGTAATCAGCTGATCTAAATTGACGGTTTTCCTGTCAGGCGTCTGGTGAATGGATAAATCATCATCCCGATTCACATACCATTGCAAGTCTTCTGCTAATCCGCTTTCATTTTCAATTGAAGCATGGCTGCGAATAATCGCCATCAGCTCTTCGACATTCAAGTCATGAGGTAAATACCCATGCAGCTCCAGCATGACTTGTTTTCTGAGACGCTGTCTTTCTTCATATCCAAGAAATGCTTTGGCTATAAACAATTTTTTATCCGTTTCCAAAAAAGTCGGTGCGAATACGATGTCGTAATTCAGTTCGTATTTTAGGAATTCGCGAACAGACAGTGAATCAAGAAAGACAATCTCAGGAAACAATTCGCTTAATTCGTTAAACATCAGTCTGGACACCGATACGCCCTGTGGACAGACAACAATCGCTTTTATCTTCTTCTCAATACTTTCGCCATGCCGTTTCATCCAGCCGCCAATCAGCATGGTAATATAAGTGATTTCATTGTCAGGAATACGGCTTCCAATCAAATCTGCAAGCGGCTTTATTGAACGTTTAACCAAATGATGCAATTCCTTAAATTCATGACTTAACAAATCCTGGGGCGAAATCGTATCCGACAGCTGATATTTAATACGGTAATACGCTGGTTTAACGTGCTGCAGTAATTTATCCAAGAGCTGATTACGATCCTGCAAATAAATACAGGCACTTTTTTCAAACAGTCGCAGCATATTATCGATGGCAGGCATCAGATTGGGAATGACATCCTCTTCCGCCTGGAACTCGGTCGAATAAACATTTGTCGTCAGCAAATGAAGTGTAATGAATAACCGCTCTTCCATTGGGATTGCTTCCGCATTGCAGAATATTTCTTCTGTCGCCTGATATTCCTTCGTATGTGAAAGCTCTTCATATTCAATTGAAAAAAGATTAATGGCATGGCCTTTTTCAATCCTTCTGAGAATCAATATCAGGACATAAGGCATGGTTTCAAGCTTCTCATCCGTAAATTTCAGATTCAGCTTGTTCTCGACATTTTCGATACGGTCATGGTATTCAGCCACTTCACGGTCATCGATTGACGCTAACTCCTTCAATCTTTTTTCCCCATCATGCATAAACATGATCTGATAGGTGATCGTCATGAGCAGTTTGCGAATCTGGAATTCCCTGCCTTCCAGTAAATAGCCGTATTTCCGCGAATACCGGATGCTCAACGTATAATCATCCAGAAATTTCTGGGCTTCTTTTAAATCTTTCAAAGCCGTATTCTTGCTTACATCCAGTTCACTTGTGAAATGATGAAGCGACAGTTCATCTTCACTGCTCAATAGCATAATGATCATAAACCGCATTCGCTGGTCGCTTGTCAGAACCGCAGTTTCCATTGGAGCGGTTTCGTCTTCAGCACCAAGCTTTGTAAAAACGGCCTGATCGATCATAAAATGTCCTTTTCTTGTTCTTTCAATACTCGGAAGGTTTTTACTCATCAGCCAGTCATTAATTTTGTTAATGCTGTAACCAAGCTGCCTGCGTGTTAAGCTGTGTTTTTGTTCCAACAGCATACTTGTGATGCCAGGGTTGCGAATCAATTCATCAAGAATCTTATTATCCCGTTCACTTAGCGGCACCTTGTTTTCCCTCCTTCCGTATTTTTATTTTATCACCATATAAGAACTTGCTGAATACGTTTTCAGCACAAGTGATTGAACATTTAATGTGCAACATTGTGATTTACAAATATCATTCCAGCATATTGACATATCATTCCATTTAAGGTATTTGGTATTTACTGAACTGTATCAATGTGTTACAGACAACAAAAAACCACCCTCGAAGTAAGGATGGTTTTCAATATACATTTTTAACATTATGCGAATGTATTTAATTCGACGCTGTTATACCGCCATCTGCAATAAATTCGGAACCTGTTGAATAACTGGAATCGTCTGATGGTAAGTATACGATCAGTTTAGAGACTTCTTCGGGGTGTGCAGTTCTTTTTATTGGAATCGTTTTCTTCATTTCCTCAACGAGCTCTTCTGAACCTTCCTTTTCAATCATCGGTGTCTGGATAATTCCCGGATGAACCGAGTTGACACGGATTCCATATTCGGCAAATTCCATTGCGGCACTTTTGGTTATCCCGCGAACTGCAAACTTGGAAGAATCATAGGCTGCATTACCCGCCGAACCCCGAAGTCCATTAATGGAAGATACATTGATAATTGAACCATTTCCTGTCTTTCTCATAGACGAAAGGGCTGTTTTTATTCCGAGAAATACACCGACCTGGTTGATGTCAACTACTTTGCGATACATTTCTTCAGAAAGATCCTCAAAATTTTTTGTTACAACGATGCCGGCATTGTTTACAAGTATATTCACGGGGCCAAAAGTTTTTTCTGTTTCATCAGTTACCTGTTTCCATTCATCTGCATTCGTGACATCGTGTTTAACGAATTTTACATTTTCACCAAGTTCATTTGCCAAGCCCTCTCCTTCTTCTATAAGAATATCGGAGAACACAACTCTCGCACCTTCCTCTACAAAATTGCGGACGTGTGAAGCACCCTGTCCACGTGAGCCACCAGTAATGACAGCAACTTTCCCATCCAATTTGCCCATTACTCATTTCCTCTTTATATCCGTTTGTCTATTATTATATACCTAATCTCTATAAATGTAAACGGTTTCATTATCAGACTGAAAGATTCCTGGAGTACTATCGTCATAGTTTTAAAGTGGCGTTTTTAGAGGAGCCAAAAATCAACATAACGTTTTTGCAATATCTTCAGGTTCAGGGGGATGATTTGCATGTTTGATGACACTACCTGCATTGATAGCTGTCCCGCGTACAAAAAATCCGTACGATTCATCCGCTTGATGTAACCATCTGAAAGCAACAAAGACCCATCCCTGCTGGTCTGCATCATTTCATTGTTAAACTAACATATTCTCCATCATCGTCTACGGACCTAAATGTAACTAGACCATATTTTTACTGGTGCGCTCTATTTCATGAAGTGATTTGGTCATCACTTTTTACTACAGCTTAACCCGTTCCTGATATGTTTCGATCAATTTCTGATTATGTTCATCCGCTCCTTCAATATTACCACTGAGGAAAACTGGTGGATCATACCCGACATCTGCCATTTGTTTGATTGATTCAGCCAAAATGGCATTTAAAATGGCCGCACCAATAACCGTTGAGCTTGGAGCAAAATTTACATCAACTTTATTATGTGATAAAAGTGCGTCCCCAACTGGTGCATGATTATTGATAACCAGGTCAACTGCATCATATAAATGTTCACCGCTTGTATGTCGCGATGGTTGACTGGATGAATATTCAATCGATGTGATACCTATGACGTATGCACCGTTCTGTTTGGCCATTATAGCAGAATCAACAGGAACTGGATTTCTTCCCGATGTCGATATGACAAACATGACATCTTCTTCTCGAATATCCTGTTTTTCCATAAAATCCGATGCATAATCATTTTTTCGTTCCAGTGAGGACGAACGGACAGCTCCTTCATGGAGCATTAACGGTTCATGTAAAATAGGATGTATAGGAACTAGGCCGCCTGCCCGATAATAAACTTCTTCCGTTAAAATATGTGAATGGCCGCAGCCGAACAAATGAATGACACCATCGTTTTGAATAGCATCTGATACTTTTTCTGCTGCCTGCTTCATCACATTATGTTCTTCTTTTTCAACGACGCCCAATAAATCGGTTATATGGCTAAAATAATCATGAATCATAATAAACCCTCCACTGTTTTAAAAATTGCCCTTACTTTTTCTGGAATCGTTTTGCCTGTTTCATGATCAACGGCCGAACCAAAAATATGCGGCATAAAAAATTCAATATCGATATCTTTTACACCCGCCATGATCTCGCCAATATTAGTAACGTTAATTCCACCGGCTGGCTCGACCCCACGAATCCCCTTTGCCTGTGCTATTCTGGTTAAATAGACAAGTTCTTCTACATGCTCAGTTCCATGGACTGGCATCATTTTAATACTTTCGATGCCTAAACTGGCAGCAATGTCCATAAATGCTTCAACATCCATCGTACTTCCGGCATTCGCCAACTGGATTTTCCCTACTTCACCTGTTGGCTTTACAAGTGCATTTACCACCTGTTTATCAAGATTCCCCCTATCCAGATAACCCTGTGAATAAGAGGCCGTCTCGAATGGCTGGTTCAGATGACCAGGTTCAGAAGCTACCGCAATACGCAATACTTTCCTCCAGTTGTCTGCATTACCGCCGCCCCCAAGACCGATGCTTACGACATTTGAAACTTTTTTAAGCTCGTTTACTTTATCAACTGCATCGTCGACAGACGTGAAATGATCGGATACAATGCCTGGAACGACATATCCTGAACCTGCCTCCAAAATAGCTGCGGCGTTGTCTGCATCATGTGCGAGAAAATTAAATAAAAACTTATCATGCCATTTTTCCTTCATCCCCTAACCTCACTCCTGTTCACTGTTACTGTTAAAAAAATGCACCATATTTTCCAATGCAATATTGACAATATATTTCCCTTTCTCTTCTGTAGCCAACTTGGCATCACCCAGAACAGCTGATGCTGTAAATTCCTCCCACGGCGTTGGTGTCACATCAGCATCAGCCGGGATATCCGGGATATCTGTTATAGCTTTATCCATATCCACATATTCGGGGGCTAAATAAAGCATATAAGATGTTTCAATTTCACACGCATGAAAGTAGGTATTATGTGATGATTGTGTTTCCCGAACTTCCGCCGCTGCCTTATTCATACCGGGGTAGAAAAAATATAGTACCCGCATATCAGGACACGTTTCATATAACGCACGTGCTGACTCCTTTAAAGCCGTACCATTTCCCAAATGACCATTGACCATTGCAAATGTTGTAAATCCCTGGTGATACAAACTCTTACCTATATCAACCAGGAAACGTATCAATGAATCATTGCGGATATGAATACTTCCGGGAAAGTTTCTCAGGCTCCATACCTGTCCATAAGGAAGAGTCGGAAGCACAAAGCCATTGACGCGTTCTGCCAGTTTCTCGGATAATCGCTCCGCCAGCAGATTATCCGTTCCAAGGGGCAAATGCGGACCATGCGCTTCCACTGCACCAATCGGTAAAATAGCTATTTTGGAATGATCGATTTTTTCTTTTATATCAAATGAATTTTCGTTTTGAAATTGCATACTAGTGCCACCGCCCGTACCATTATTTTTTAAACGTAAAGCAACGTGCCGGGTTCTGCACAAAAAACTTGTCAACCAATTTTTCTCCGTTAAACCCTTTTTGATCAGCCTCTTCAATAAAACGCGGTACCCATTTTACAAGAATGTTTTCCAGGCCGAGACCGTAATCATAATGTTTGTAGTAGCTTTTTCTGGCTGTATCACCACTCACCAATATCTGGTCTTCATAACCTTTCCTGACGAGTTCCAAAATACAATGAATACGAGTGCTTTCTGGGGCATATTTTATTTTGGAAATGCCGTCAAATGAAAGGAATGCCCCTGTTTTTGCTATTTTTTCATGATAGAAAGGATCTGGATTGCGATCCATGTGACCGAAACTCATATATTCCAGGGTTATGCCTTCACTTTTCAGAAGTTCCATTTGTTCCAGCCCCATTGTGCCAGCCTCGGTATGTGAATGAATGGGCGCCTTCGTTTCATGATGTGCTCTTGCTACTGCACGCAATGTCTTTTCTTCCAATGAAGTTATACGGTTATAACCGGTGCCAAATTTCACCTGTCCACCCGGGATGCCTGTACCTTCCAAGCCCTCTTCAACTTCCTTAACGACAAAATCTGCCAACTCGTTAACTGATTTTTCACTGATCCATTCATAGTACGTTTGATAATCCCCGGTAACTTGTTTCAGTCTGTCAGGAATCGCAGCATCCCATAAAAAGCTTTTATTAAATCCAGCTGTACCGATAAACGTAACCCCTGTTTCCTCGGCAATTTCCTTAACTGCTTGTACATCACGGCCATAATCAATGGCGGTTGCATCAACAATGGCTTGTCCGCCCAGATTTTTAAAATCCAGCACATCCCGCTTTGATTTCTCTTTATCATCCAAAAGCAGGTCATTTGCCTGCTGTTCCTCCCAATATGGCGGTCTACACACAATATGTTCATGCGAATATGTGAGTCCCAGCTCATCCGGGCTTATATCACCATGAAACGTTCGGATAAAACGCATGACTGTCACTCCTTTTCATTACAGTTAAATGGAAAAGGAGAAAAGCCGGAAACCCTTCCCCTTTAACATGGACGCACTCAGCCAAACAAGAGCTGTGACAAGAAACGAATAATCGGACCTAGAATAAACATATCCGAGTCCGCAGCCCACATAGCTGTATCAGGGATCGTATCAGGAAGCAGCATTCTGACCATGATATATTGACCCCAAGCGACAACGGTTGCTGTGATGAAGCCACCGATAACAGCACCTCGTGCACCACCTGTTGCATTACCAAACACACCTGCTGTCGCACCATGGAAAAACAACACAATCATTGTCGGCACAAATACATAACCAACTGCATTACCTAAAACAACTAACCAGATTAACCCACCAATGAAGGCTCCCAAAAAGCCTAAAATGACTGCGTTAGGTGCATACGGAAACACGATAGGCGAGTCCAAAGCTGGTTTGGCTCCCGGTACAATTTTCGTTGCAATCCCTTTAAAAGCAGGAACCATTTCACCAATGAACATGCGCACACCTGTTAGTACAACAGCAATACCTGCTGTAAAGGTGAATGATTGAATCAGGGCATACACAATGAAGTTCTGATCTCCAGCTGAGGCAATAAGTTCCTGTGCACCAGGCGTATCCCTGAAGGACACGACAATCGCCCCCGTCATAAACAGGAGACCCATTGTCAATGCTGTGATGACGTTTGAATCACGCAGAAATTCCAAGCCGTTTGGCACCTTAATTTTTTCAGAATCGTTTTCTTTATTGCCCAGCCATTTACCTGCCCAGGCAGAAAGCAGTGAAACCGAAGCAGAGGTATGACCCAGTGCGATATTGTCATTGCCAGTTATCTTACGCATATATGGCTGTACTATGGCCGGCTGGATTGTCCAGTATATCCCCATAATGACAGCCAGGAAGATAACTAGTTGCCAAAATGACACATCGGCTGCCGTCTGAACAATAACGCCTGCGAATATGGTTGTTGTCCAGAACATCATATGACCGGTTAAATAGATATACTTGAATCTCGTAAATCTGGCAATTAGCACATTAAGAATGAAGCCAATTGTCATGGCCAGTGCAACTGCACTGCCATACTCGCCGGTAAATGCTTCTTGCCCCATATATTCGCTGAATGATTCAGATTCCAAGTTGAAAACTTCGGCCCATAATGGTTCAAATACAGTCAATGCAGCCGAAATGATATCGGAACCAGCGGTAATAATCAGAAAACCAATAATAGCTTTAAACGTTCCGCTGATCGTCTGACTGGCACTTTTCTTTTGCACCAGGAGACCAATCAGTACAATGGAACCAATTAAGATGGCCGGACCAAATACGTTAGTGGCAAGCCACATAACGACTTCCATGATCGCATCCATTTTTAATTCCCCCTATTTTTTAATTGGCATTTAATGATCAAGTTTCCATATGGCCGTCAATCGCCTGATTAATCTCATCCATATCAAAATAGTTATTCACAATAACCACTTTTGCATCATGCGCGACTAAGCTTTCTGCCAGTTCATTGCTTGTAATGATATAATCTGCCTGCATACTTGAAGCTGCTGAAACATCTGTATGTTCTACATCTGCCTGAATACCTTTGTCATTAAGCGCTTGTTCCACATTCATTTTCAAAATCAGACTTGTTCCTTGTCCCAAACCGCAAACTGTCAAAACTTTCATCATAGCTCATCGCTCCATTTCAATAATTTTTTGTATATCTGCCAAATTATCAATGTTTATTAAAGCTTCCACATTATTCTTATCATTCAAAAGGCCTGTTAACTTTTTCAGTAAGGTTAAATGCTCATCGCTTGATGCTGCACCTAAACCAAAAACTAGCTGTACCGGGTCATTTGTTTGATGACCGAATTTAACCGGATGCTTTAGCTGTACAAGTGAGACAGAAGCCTCCTTCACGCCATCTTCAGGTCTTGCATGCGGGATGGCAATATAGGGAGCTAATACAAAATATGGACCATTCTCTTTATAAGCATCAATCATCGCGTCAACATATGTTGCTTCAATAGCTCCTTCCTGAAAAAGAACTTTGCCAGCTTCTTCGATAGCATCCTCGGCTGTTTGTGCCTCAGCCCCGATTTTTATCATATTTCTATCCAAAAACTTCATAGAATCCTCACACACCTGCCTTTTCACCCTACGCTTTGAAATGTGTTTGAATCAATTCAATCAGTTCAGTTTGATCACCTGATTGCATGATTTTCTCTTTTGCTGATTTTTTGGAAAACAGCTGTGTCAGTTGAGACAATGCTTTTAAATGCTGTTCATTATCAATTGACGCCAAAACAATAAACAATCGGACAGACTTTCCTCGCAAATTAACGTCATTTTCCAAAAGCAGCATACTCATCCCAGTTCTGATAACCCCATCTTTGGGATTTGCATGTGGCAGTGCAACTTGATCGGAAATAACAATGTACGGCCCTGTGGCTTCAACCATTTGAATCATCTTTTTAACATAATCACTTGTAATAAGTCCCTGATTTAATAGTGGGTAAGCCGCTTCGGAAATAGCTTCTTTCCAGGTTTCCACCCGCTTTTTCACCTTCATTCTGTTTTTCGGCAAAAGTTCAGGTAAATCTGGCTTTTGATTTTCGCTGTCCATTGAAATTGGCGATTGGAAGTAAGTCTTTAACTCATGCTGCAATGTCGCTTCATCCTGTATGGCTGCATAACGCCTGATCATATCCATAACCGTATCAATCGATATCATATTTTGGTATGAACCATTATCAAACAAGCTGTTTACCTTCTTCAGTAATTGTTCTTTATCTTCATTATTCAGTACGGGATCTACGACAAAGACGGGGACACCTCTGTCAGGGAGAACGATCGTTGATACGATAAAATCGGCGGATGCAGCTAAATCTTCTATTTCCTCATATTCTCGCAATGAGGTAACACCGGTAATATCTACATCCGAAAACAATCCTTCCAATTGGCTTTCCAGCAGACGCGATGTTCCTAAACCATTTGTACATACGATTAATAGTTTTTTATGCCTTTGCTCCAGAACGACGCCTTCTTTTCTTAACCATCCGCCAAAATGCATCGTAATAAAAGCGATTTCATTATCATCTACCTTCTGCCCCATTAAATCTTCAACATGGTGAATCACTTTTTTTGTTAAATGAAAAATCTCCGGATAATTGTTTTTCACCGAATCTTTCAGAACATTTTCAATATGGAGGCCATACTTTATCCGGTAATATGTTGGCTTCAGGTGCAATAGGAGATTATGGATCATCCGCTGTTGATCTGGAAAGGCAACAGCTGCATACGTCTGGAAATCATATACCATCTTTTCCACAACCGATGTGAGTTTTTTCATCTCTTGATTTTCCAGTTGTAAATTCAGGCTATAGTTCACTTTTGCGCTCAGTAAATATTTCGTGAAGTAATATATTTCATCGAGTGAGATCGTTGAATGAAAATAATTTGATAAACGGCGACACAATTCCTTGGCACCTTGAAATTCATCTGTTGTGTGAATGACTTCTTTTTCCGCAGGATCAACTTCAACATATTTTCCTTGTTTAACCCGCTGGATAAAAAGATAAAACCATAAGATAAGGTCATTTCGCACATCATCCGTAATTTCAATCTCAACCTGTCTCTCATAATCATTTAGAAATGCTTTGACTTGGTATAAGTCCGCTGTACTAAATATAATGTCATTCCGAAAATCTTCATTTTCGTTCTTGTGGTTCTTTTCTTCTAAATCCTTGACGAAACTGAACCAGGTATCTTTCGGAACAACCTCTGTTAAATACTGAATCAACAGACTTCTGATAACGGTTTCAGTACCGTGGATGTTATAGCCTTTCTTTCTTTCCGACACCAGGCGAAGCTGATTGGTCTCTAGCTCTTTCTTTAGTTTTTTGATATCTTCAATGACGGTGTTTCGGCTGACCCCAAAAAGATCCTGAAAGTTATCCAGAAAATAAAACTGATGCGTTCCAACCAAATAAATATATATCCATGCTTTTCTCTCTGTTTTTGAAAACGCATAATAGGGCAGATCGGAAGTATCCATTGTTTGCAATAGCTCTCTCTTTACAGACGGTTCAAGATACAATCCCTTCCCCCTTACCTGTTTCGGCTGGGATAAGTGCTGTTCTTTCAACCAATCATTGATTTTATCAAGGTCATTGTAAATTGTTCGCCTTGACACATTAAATAGCTCAGCTAGCTTTTCAACAGAAATGTATGAATCTGCTTTTGTCAATTTGTTTAGTACAGCCATACTTCGTTGATCCATCAGATTTCACCGCCGTTGTCCTTTCAAGTAAAAGTTTATTATCTGTCTCCCCTATCTTTACTATACTCTATTAAAATAGCATTTATTAAGACCAAATGGATCACATAATAAAATGCAAAATTGGACTCTCAACCGAATGAGAACATTCATCTTTGGACCTTTCATTAAACAGTCAGGTCCTTTACAATAACGTAGCACCCATGAAAAGATACTTATCTTGACAGTCAAATACTGCAGATAGAATCGACACATGAAATGCAAATTTTGCGAAAGTTAAAGATAAATTCATTTAAGATTTATCTGTTTCATTATCATTCGTCAGGAAGGTTGTTCTCCTATATAATAAACCATAACGATACCAATGGAGGGTCCCCTAATGTACTCAATCCTGGATCAAATACAACTGAAATACCAAACACTGAGCAAAACGGAAAGAAAAGTTGCTGACTATATCGTTAAACATAGTAAGGATTTATTAAATATCCATATTCAGGAACTCGCGGATCAAATCGATGTTTCGGTAGCTGCCATTACCCGTTTCTGCAAAAAAATTGGTGCGGCCAGTTTTGTTGAGTTTAAAATTCTTTTGCGTGATGCTGTCGAACAAAATGATGAAACACATGATGCGATTAATACCGTCAATCAGATTTATGAGTCCGTCATTAAATCAACCAACTCACTTACCCATATCGAGCAATATGAAACAGCCTGTTACTGGATTTTAAATGCCAATCGGGTCCATATTTTCGGCATAGGCAGCTCAGGTTTATCCGCTGAAGAGTTGAAATCACGATTATCGAGAATGGGCTTCCCGGTCGATACGCACACAGATTCACATGCCATGATTATTGCTTCCTCCATTCTCTCATCGGAAGATATTGTCATCGCGATTTCCAGTTCTGGTCAAACAAAAGAAATCATCGATGGCATTGAAATGGCCAAACGAAAAAGTGCAAGCATTATATCCATCACGAGCTATTCAGAAACGCCCCTGGCTCAGAATTCTGATCTCATGTTATACACATCGAGTATAAAACCGCACCAGGTAAAAGGATTCTTGAATAGTCAACTATCAATTTTATATTCTGTGGATGTTCTCAGTATGCTGCTGCTGCACAATAGAAACCTGAAGAATAAACACGCACAAACCCTTCGTGCATTAAATGAATATAAAAAAATTTAGAGGAAGGGACACCATTAAAACGTTTCACTATAAAGGCAAACGATTACAGGGCAGGAATTGCAGCATTTTACTTTTTCAACAGTCACATCCTTATTGATCGTTGATACCGATTGCGAACGCGTGACAATTTGTCTTGGTGCAGCCTCCGCTCATGTTGGGGTGCTGATTGTTGGAAGAAAAGAACGATATTCATTGAGCTTTCTGTCACCTTATGAGAACACGATTCTAAGCTGTAGAAAAATGCGACACGCCTGGGGGAACAGCGCAAGCCGAAGACCCACTTTGCAAAGTGGTTTTCTTGCCAAAGTTAGCTGAGCCTGTGCCCCGGAAAGGGCGTATTTTTCGCAGCGACCCACATGCACTCACCAACAAAAGCATGGAAAAAAGCAAATCTAAGACCAAGTTACTTCTCCGTTTATCGATCATTCGCAATAAATTTTCAAACATCCCTCCAAAGATAAATCCGAACTGTTCCCATCATAGTGGAATCATCGTTCGGATGTATCTTTGGCTAATATCCTATTGTCCCTGCCTCCATTATTCATAACACGAACTCAATCAACTGTATTGACTGCATCTGCAAATGTTTCCGTAATAATCTGCGGACGCGTGATGGCACTGCCTACAACGACAAAATGCGCTCCAAGCTCAAGCGCCCTGGCTGCTTTTGCTGGTGTGTTCAATTTCCCTTCCGCCACAACCGGAACAGAAACTTCTTCCACCAGCTTTTTCAAAATGGCAAAATCATGATCGGCCAGATTGGTTCCTGCTGTTTCTTCAGTATAACCTATCAGCGTTGTCGACACACAGTCAAATCCTAATTGCTCCGCGCTGATCGCTTCTTCAACCGTTGAAACATCGGCCATCAGAGCAACATCCGGTGAATGCGCTTTTACATAGTTGACTAGTTCATCCAACTGTTCATTGTCCGGACGCTTTCGATTCGTCGCATCAATTGCCAGCATATCAATATTTGCATCCAGCAATTCCTTCACTTCCTGCAGCGTTGGTGTTATATAGATGCTGCTATCGTTATAATCCTGTTTAATGATCCCGATAACCGGCAAATCCACCTGCTGTTTAATTTCATTGATATCAGTCCCCGTGTTGGCCCGAATGCCAGCCGCTCCTCCCTGAAAAGCGGCAAGCGCCATCCGCCCCATAATAAACGGGGAATGCAATGGCTCATCTTCCAAAGCCTGACACGATACGACAAGCTGTTTTTCTAGCTGTTTGAATATCTTCATAGTCTAACTATCCCCTAACGCTTCTTCAACCTCATTTTTTATTCCGGTAACTTCCGGTCCGTAGATAACTTGTACACCATTTCCGCTTGCGACGACACCTTTAGCGCCTGTTTTTGTTAAATCATCTTTGTTGACAAGATCTGACTGATGAACACTAACCCGCAAACGCGTTGCACACGCATCCACATCTTTAATATTCTCTTCGCCGCCTAAACCGGCTATAATCGTATTGGCTCGTTCTGTTTTCGTTAACGTAACTTCTTCCATATCATCATCTTCACGTCCGGGTGTATTATAATTGAATTTCTTAATCATAAACCGGAATGTGAAGTAGTACAGGAAGAACCATGGCACACCGATAATCGGCACCATAAACCAGTTCGTTTTATCGGCTCCCTGCAGGACACCGAACAGCATAAAGTCAATAAAACCTCCGGAAAATGTCTGACCGATCGTTATTTCAAAAATATGGGCCAGCATAAACGCCAAACCATCATAAAACGCATGAATCACATACAGTATGGGTGCAATAAACAAGAATGAGAATTCAAGCGGTTCGGTAATACCTGTTAAAAATGACGTTAAACCGGCCGACAGCATCAGACCGAACACTTTCTTCTTATTCTTAGGTTTAGCTGTATGATAAATGGCCAAGGCTGCACCAAGCAGACCAAACATCATCGTGATATGACGTCCGGACATGAAACGAGCTGTCCCAATAAAAAATTGGTCAACGGAACCCGCATTTGCCAATTGCGCAAAGAAAATCCGCTGTGTACCTTCTATCAGTGATCCGTCTATAATCATGGATCCGCCAAGACTGGTTGTCCAAAACGGCAAATAAAAAATGTGGTGCAATCCAAATGGTCCAAGCAACCGCAAAATAAATCCATAAATTAACGTGCCAACATAACCGGTTGCTTCGACAAGGCCACCTAAGGAAAAAATCCCTTCCTGAATGATTGGCCACACGTAAAATAGTACGATACCTAGTATAATTGCTGCAAAAGAAGTCACAATGGGTATAAAGCGTGATCCGCCAAAAAATCCTAAAAATCTCGGCAGTTCAATTTTGTTATAGCGCTGATGCATCCAATAGGCTACCAGCCCTAAAATGACACCGCCAAATACACCTGTTTCCAGTGATTGGATACCTAATGTCATACCTTGTCCGGCTTCAGCGATATTTTCATCCACAAGTTTTCCGGTTATTGTCAGCATGGCGTTAATCGTCGCATGCATCACCAGAAAACCCAATACTGCTGCAAGGCCGGCAGTACCCTTATCCGACCTGGCCAGACCAATCGCTATCCCAACGGCAAAAATGACCGGCAAGTTGGCAAAAACAATATCCCCTGCCGAACTCATAATGGTAAAAATAGCTTGAAGCCAGGCTACATCAAGAATAGGGTATGCTTCTATCGTGGCCTGATTGCTGAAAGCGCCGCCAATACCCAACAATAACCCTGCTGCAGGCAAAACTGCAATCGGTAACATAAATGATTTACCAAATCTTTGCGCCTGCTCAAAAAGAGCTTTTTTCTTCATTTGATTTCACCTCTCTTGTTTTTTGATAACTGTTTACAATTATATATTAATATTGTAAACAGTTTTTATCAAGAGGAATTTCTCCATTCTTATAATGTTAAGTATTTATATGATGGCAGACCTTATAGAAAATATAGAAACATATGCTTTTACACTATATTCCCCAGACCTATCCAACCTATCCAAAAAAGCGTCGCCAAGGACACTTCTCATATCATCCCTTTCAAAGTTCAAACTTATTACTTTTTTACTAATATAACTTCTTTTTATTCAGAAAATTAGTGCAAAAATCTCTTTCTATTTTCTCTAGTACACGTTACGATAAACCTAGATTGATAGATTAGGAGGGATTATTTGTTTAAAAAAGGCACATACAGAATATTGCCGATTATGGTGATGCTTTTGCTGTCAATGATATTTGCCGGACCGTCGCTGGCCGAAGCCAATTCAGCAGCAGACTCTTCTGTATTGAACACTGGCTATCAGCTGGACAGCGGTGTGACAGAGCCAATCTATTCCTATGAAGATGCGATTAAAGAAACGATTTATGTTGAATCTTCACTGGACAGCGATAATGATGGTGAACCTGATCGCATTGCAGCTGACATCATTCGCCCCGAGGAAACAGAAGGCGATCTCCAGGTTCCTGTCATCATGGATGCAAGCCCCTATTATGAAAGTATTGGACGGGGCAACGAATCTGAGTTAAAAGACCCCGATGGTGATGGCATCAATGAAAAATTCCCGCTATTCTACGATAACTATTTTGTACCAAGGGGCTATGCCGTTGTACTAGTCGAGATGGTTGGTACTAACAACTCCGACGGATGCCCAACAACCGGTGGCTACGAAGAAACGGAAAGTGCCAAAACTGTTATCGAATGGCTGAACGGTAAAGGAACAGCCTGGAACGAAAACGGTGAAGAGATTGAAGCTGACTGGACGACAGGTAAAACAGGCATGATTGGAAAATCATATGACGGCACGATCGCCAATGGTGTTGCCGCCACAGGGGTAGAGGGTCTGGAAACAATCGTCCCAATCGGCGCCATTAGCAGCTGGTATGACTATTATCGTTATGGCGGCATACCATTTTATCCAAATGGACCGAGTGGATTGTCCCGCACTGTAACAAGCAGTGACAGCATTGATGCGTGTACATTTGTCAGAGAAGAAATCAAAGCAGAAGCTGATGATGAGACTGGTGATTACAACCAATTTTGGGACGAGCGCAATTTTGTGAAAGATGCCAATAATGTCAAGGCCAGTGTATTCGTTATTCATGGATTAAACGACTATAATGTCAAGGCCAATCACTTTTCTAATTGGTGGACGAAACTGGACAAAAACGATGTTCCGCGAAAACTGTGGCTGACACAGACCGGACACGTTGACCCATTTGATTTTAGACGGGCAGAATGGGTCAACACCCTTCATAAATGGTTTGACTATTGGTTGCTTGATATCGACAACGGGATTATGGACGAGCCAATGGTTGATATCGAGCGCTCAGCAAATGAATGGGAAACCTATTCCTCATGGCCACTTGAGGAATCTGAATCAATCAAAGTAAAACTTGGGCCCGCAACGGACGAATTGCCTGGAACATTAACAACTCGAGCTATCAAGGGCAACTTCAGCCAGACGTTCACCGACGATCCTGATCAGACAGAACAGGAAATGGTTGAAGATGAATTGACAGCAAAAGAGAACAGATTAATGTTTTTGTCTCCTGAATTAAAAGAGGATGTTACATTAAGCGGTGTCCCTGCGTTTGATATTCGGGCAGCGGTCGATCAGGAAAATACAAATCTGACAGCCATGATTGTTGATTATGGCACGGATGAGCGCGTGAACCATCGTGACAGAGGTGAAGGTGTCCGTACGTTGGATATTGAATCCTGCTGGGGCGAAAGCACTGATGTGGACGACGCCTGCTATAAAGAAACGGAAAAGACAACGCATACAGCACCATACGAAATCGTTACACACGGATGGCTCGATGCCCAAAACTGGAAAGCATTGGACCGCACTGACATTTTAAAACCAGGCAAAAGCTATCGTTTCCAATGGGATACACTGCCTGAAGACTATGTTTTCCAAAAAGGTCATCGCATTGGCATCGTGCTTGCGGGAAGTGACGACAGATGGCTTATGCCGGATGATAATCAGGCAACCTTTGATGTCTCCCTGGGCCAAAGCAATGTGAAACTACCGATTGTTGGAGGCAAAAAGGCCTTTGAACAGGCATTGGGATGGTAAGGATAAAAACCGGGCAGTCTCGCTGTCCGGTTTTTATCTGTATTCCACGATACATATCCCCATCATTTTCTTACCAAAAGGTTTTTGTGAAGAACCGTTTAACATTTAAAACGGCTTACCGATATAAATAACCAGCCAATGAATGGTACGAAACATCCCGTCCTAAACCATTCTGTTACAAGGTATATTTCCTAGAATAGAACAGTTCACCTGAAATCCCTTCAAATTTTAGTAAAATTTGCTACAATATTAAGGCATTAGTCTGTTGACCTATTCTTTAACTTAAACGGAGAAAGGAGAAAAATGAGATACTGTACAGAATGCGGAAATCCGGATACGGATTATCATTATGATTTTACATCACATGGAGTATTGAATGTGGAGGAAGCTGACGAAGAAACGGTTAAGAGATAACCAATGAACGGTTTACCTTTTATGAATCACCGTGATGAACAAACGGACTATGACAGGGTAAAAATCTATACCATGACATTGGAAGATGGCAATTATAAAATCAGCTTAATCGAATATGACGAAATCACTCGGGATGTGCCATCAAATCATAAGGGGGAATATTGAGATGTTAGTATGTCCAGAATGTAACAATGAACAGGAATCGGGAAATTTTTGCAGTGTCTGCGGAGCCGCACTTGAATCCGTAGACGGCGATAACAATACCGACACAAGCACTGCCCAGGAAAACCCGGTCAACACTGACGGCTATCAGCAAACGGCAGCTGCTGAAACAACCGAACAATCACAGCAAAAGGCAAACCAAACAGTAGAAAATATCAAAAATGGATTAATAAATTATTGGAATTATTTCTTAAACTTATTAAAAAATCCGACGACAGCATTCCATACAACTGGAAAGCAACTGCTGAACGCGGTCATCACGCTTCTGATTTTCGCCTTAGCATCTTCACTCAGTTTATACTTTTTAGCTAATTCTACGGTCGTAAGCTGGGTGTCATTACCATTCTTTTCATTGACGTTCCAGCTTTTGTTTGTTGCTATTGTCTTTTTGGCATTAGCATTTTCCAGTATTTTACTGATGACAAAAGCAGCAAAGAATCAGGATTCAGCCAAGACACTCCTCACGCAATACGGCAGCTTGGGGGTTCCATTTGCAGCCATTAATGTTGTTGCTATCGTAGCAGGACTTGCCGGATCTCCATTTTTAACGATGGTGTTACTGGCTGCGTCATACGGATTGTTTTTATATTTTATTCCTGTGTTATTCGTATATGAAAAGGCAAACCTGATCAGCGAAACAGGCCATAAAGTTTATGTCAGCCTTGCCACATCCCTGATCATGTCAGTTTTAACTTTTTTTGTAACAGGTATTATACTCTCAGATATGATGAGCAATCTTGAAGACATGATTAGATTTTCGCCTTTTTAAAGCAGTTGCTATAGGGCCTGAACCCATTGGATGTCTCCAATTATAGAGCCCAAAAAATCCCGTATCACCATAAAGAGTGGTACGGGATTACTTACGTTATCATGATTTCAAAACATTAAACCAATGATAGATTGAGAGATCCCTAATTATTAATCGATTGATCCAGATCATCAACAATAATCTCGTCGAAGTTGAAAATATTGCTGCTATCGTAATCAAAGTTAATGACACTTAAAAGCGCTCTGCCAGAATGATTTGGCAAGTATTCATCAGGCGAAAGCGTGTGAACCATATCCCAATCATCAGGTTCTTCCATATCGTCTTTCCATAGGCGAACCTTCAGCTCATCATCCTGTTTACGCAACCGTACCCAATGCCATTCGTCCGACATATTTGCATCAATTCGATCAAAATTAGTGGAGCTGCTGTCATATCTACCTCTGAGAATCAGCTCATCCGTGTTGAGATTCATTTCAATACCATAGCCATTCACTGGCATTGAACTGCCGGACGAAAACGCATCAGACTGAAGCCACAACCGCAAACGTTGATTATTACCTGTTTCATCTGCCTTGAAACGGACCAGCAACTCACTGTTTTCCGTTTCTTCCATATCAGGTGTTATACGACCAAAAGCACTGCCGTTGCCCTGTTGACGATTATCAAGGTCAACCTGCCCTGTGTTGTCCTGGATCGTGTATGTCGCACCATCCGGGTTTGTCGGCCAGGAATGAAGATTCACAAAATCTGATGAATCCCAGCTATTGCCATCTTCTTCAACGAAACCCTGATAAAACGCATACTGCAGATCTTTCATGTAACTGTCGGCCTGTGGCTCAATTAGGTTATAAGCCTCCTCAGAAAGCAGTTCATTTTCCCTTTGATGCTCCAGCAAATCCAATAAGCCATCCAGGTGTTTGACGACCTTTTCTGTCTCACCCTGTTCTTCAAATTGGCTTACTGCCGTCAAATGAAGGTTTACGGCACGAGCAGCTTCATCATTCGCAAATTCCCCATCTGCTTCAAAACGATCGGCGAGAATCTTCAAATTCGCCAAACTTGGTACTCCAAGCGGCGGCTCCACTTCACCCGGATTCAAGCAATTACCCAGCGGCAAACCATTCACTTCGTTATAGTTCGCCTGTTCATCAAGCAAGAACGGCACCACCGTCATCATTGGCTGATTCATCGCAACAAATACGCCGTTTTCACTGACCTGTTCCGTCTGCAGTGAGAACAAGTCGATATGACGGTTTATCTCCTTAGCTTGGGAACTGTTGATGAGGTAGCCGCAAGCTTTTGGATCGAGTACAATTGTCGGATCCCAGTTATCTGCACCATCGAGATAGAATGGCTCTGATGGATCTGATCCTACTTCTGCCTGACGCTCTGGTGCTTCGTCGACGAGTTCGGTTACATCATCAAACCGCTCACGGTAGAATCGTAGTATCGAATCAGCGGCTTCCCTTTGCATATCCACCCTGTCCAGTGGTTCTTGACTGCCGGCGCTTTCCGTTAAAATTCCAAGGCCATTCCGAAGGCCCAGCATGTTCCGCAAAATCCGTTCATCGCCGCCGCCAGCTCCTCCAGGGGAACCATACAACCCCGTTGAGAATCCAGCTTCCTCAACATCCGGACGCATATAGTCCTGAACCAGCTCTTTATTCAGCTCGCGCAATTCCTCATCCACATTCAGATTGCGCGGCCAGAGCATTTCAATATCCGGATTTCCTGTTGCACTGGGCCGCTCATGGGCATCTACCGTAATATCCGGCTGAAATTCATTCAAAATATCTGCAACCGTCTCCATTTCCGGCGTATCCAAATTGAGGTGGTCACGGTTATTGTCAACACCCCAAGCATTTCCGCGTGTGTTCGCACCTCTGCCGTCCGGGTTTGGTGTTGGAACAAACAATATGGTCGCCTCACGCAGCTGCCCTATCAGTTCATCATTTTCTGTGAATGCCAAATCCCTCATCAGCTCCAGTGTCATCTCACGTCCTGCAGGCTCATTTCCATGCGGCGTTCCCATAATCAAAATGTTGTTTCCTGCCGCAATGTCTTCATCAGAGGGCGGTTCCGGGAATCCTACCCGCACTAAGCGGATTGGGCGTCCCTCGACCGATGTTCCGACTTGGGTGTAAGAAACCCGATCGGACATCTCTGCCAGTTCTTCCAAAAATGCTGCTTCCTCCTCAAGCGTCGTCCATCCGTCACCATCCCGGTCCTCAAACCCTGTCGTCAATGTTTCTTCAGGCATATCTAAGGTTTTACTGCCGATCTCAGCAGACACACTTAATGGACTTAAAGCTAAGAGAAATGACATTACCATAATAAAAGGTATCAAACCCTTTTTTATAATGGTCATGAGTAATCGTCCCTCCTATTAATTTTTAGGCGATAGAAGTTATAAACTTTCTTAAGGATAAGATTCACTCCCCTTCTAGTAAGTGCATGATTCTACTAAAAGGGGAGGACAAATTTATTAGCGTCCCGCCATTTCAGCAGGTCATCAGTATGTGTCGTAAGCACAGTAACCGCTTCTTTAATAATGGTTAGGTACCATCTTGATAGTTTCATATTCTAAGCTCCTGGGATAGGTTATCAGCCCGCATCAGAGGAGCTTATACTATTTAGGATTCCTGCCATTTACCAATTAGATAGTCAGCATCATCCGCGAGTCTGTCATACGCCTTTTCAGAAATCAATTCTTCTTCTTTCTGATGATCAAGCAGAGATTTAAGACTCTTCGTGTGTTTAACTACTTTGTTAGCTTCTTCTTTTTCTGCGTAATGACTTATAGCGGTCAATTGCATTGTTAAGGACTGAACGGCATCATCACTCTCAAACTCACCCTCATTTGCAAAACGTTCAACAAGTGTTTCCACATCAGATATGTTTGAAGTCCAATATTTAGGCAATTTTAAGAAATCATCGCCGTTAAGGTTATCAATAGAATTATCCGCCATACGGGAAGCAATACCCCAGAGGCCATTCTCTACACGATCTATCAATTCTTGATCATAACCATATTCAGGTTGTTGCCCAGGCATTTCAAACAGGACTGTCGCGGTTCCATTTAAAGCAAATGAAGACCTAGCCTGGCCAGGTAAATCACGCTCCTCTGGGTGTAAATAGCGAGCTACACCAGGTTCTTCATTATCCGAGAATTCTTTCACACCAAGGGCAGCAGCCAATGCATAACGCCGGGACTCTTCTTGGTCCAGATTTGGCCATTCATCATACTTCGTGCTGTCTTCAGGTCCTAACGGAGGGTAGTCAATCGCTATCGTAACATCTTCACCAGTTTCATTGAGATTAGGGGTGCCCATGTGGTGAAGATCCACAAAGGCTTCCACGTTACCAAACTCGTTCTTCAAATCCAGGTACAAGTCCCTGAGCATGCGTGACTCGTTTGTCAAGAAAAATCCTGGGTCAGCCCCTGTTCCAGGCAGATCTTCCAGTACTGGTTCGTAGCTTAAATCGGGATTAAAGTCTCGGTTGATGTCAAAGCCATCGTTTCGCTCACTATAGTACCAAGCCGAATCAGAACCTTCGAGATTTGGGTAAGTTGAAATAACGTCGTCCCACGGGAAGATATTTTGCCGTTGTGTTATCTCTGCACCGTCAACGTTAAGTCGCGGGATCGCAACTATTGTAACTCCTTCTCGAACTTGTTGAGCTAAAGTGCTATCGCTAGTTCCTAGCGTATTGAGCATCTGCAGCAATGCCTCGGGACCGCTCTTCTCGTTACCGTGTATATTTCCATTAATCAACAACACTTCATCTCCCGAGCCTACACGGGCAGAATAGACTTCACGGTCCTGGCGTGATTGTCCTATGACGTCAACTTCAACTTCACCTGAACTTTCAGCCTCAATTTGGTTTAGGTTTTCAACCAGTTCCTCATAGGTCATAAAACGATCATCCGTGGCAGCTCCATCTTGACCTGCCAGGACAGTATGCGGACTTATGATCAACAACATTAATAACGTCGCCAGAAAAGGCAGAACTTTTCTCAATAAATTTTTTTCCATCATAACCTCGTCCTCCTCCTTATTACTTGGAATTCTACTGATACATACTTCCATTCATATAATGATAGATTCATCATGAAAGTATTCAATTCATAAAAAGCCCCCCTTTCAAGTTTTATGAAAATGAAATTTCTTCAATTGTATGCGCTTAAATAACGAATCTTTAGGAATATCTCCTATAAAGGGGACATCCCTTAATGGCTTAGTAGCATTTCTAGTTACTGGTCCAGATTTTTTTGCCAGTTCTCAATTAACGATTCCGCATCTGAATAAAGCGTATTATATGCTTCCTCAGAAACTATTTCATTTTCTTTTTGATAGTTTAGCAGCTGCTTAAATCCTTCCATGTGTTTAATAACTTTTTCTACTTGCTCGTTTTCTTCGTAGCGACTCACTGTTGTCAAATGCGTTATTAATGACCTCGCAGTACTGTTATCCTCAAATGAACCCTCCTCTGCGAAGCTCTCAACACTAGTAATCATACTGCTCGTGTTGGACGGCTCTGCTTCTTCCAGCGCATCACGCACTTCATTCAATACTGCCAATGCCTCATCGACATCTGATTGTGTTACATCAGAATCGTTCAGTACATTTTCAGCCGCTTCCAACGCATCTTGCAGGGTTTGCCAGCTAGCTTCTGTATAGTTTGCTTCATTCAAATTCTCATCAATGATCTCATCCACTCGGTTCTGCAGTGCTGTTTTGTCAACTTCTGGATCTTCCGGGTCTAACAGATCCTCTGGTGCGCGCGGTGCGGACTCACCACCGGTACCTACACTGACATACGCCCAGTCATTAATTGTACCTGAGTTGAAATGACCAACTCCAACACGACCCCAATAGAAGGACTCGTCAGTAACTTCCACCTGCCAATCACTGGGCTCGTACTCACCATAAGGCCACACTTTAGCTCGTATCGTGTCATCCTCACGCTGCATCACAATCTGGTACCAGGTGTTCTCGGTTACCGTGAATGGCAAATTCGCACTGTCTAGCAGTTCAAATTTGCCGGAATCCCAGCTATTGATTCGTACATGGTTTGCAGACGAACTCGCATCTGGACTTCGCACATCAAGATAGTAGCCAACCTCATTGCCCGCTGTACCTCCCATGTGGAACCCGAGTTGGAACATCGTGTTATTGACACCACTTGCACGAGCTACACTGGCCACTTCAACATCGCCACGAACTTCGCCAACCTTATCCCACGTCAATGCCCGGCGCCCGCCATCAGGCAAATGCTCCAGCCGACGCGGATCATCCAAAACTGTCCAGCTGCTGTCCCTCCATAGAATTGACCAATCGTCCGGCTGCTCACCAGCTTCATATTCAGTAAAATCAGTCGCATATTGTGCCGATTCCGACGGCGGTGGCGGTGCGACTAAATAATCTGCCATTTTTTCACCAATCTTGTTCATAGCTTTTCTGGCAGTCGGTTTAGATAACCCGCTAGTCAATACAGCTACATATGCTGTTTCATTCCCATCTGTAACGTGTGCCACATCATGCCTTATCTGAGGTGGTCCTGACAATGATCCGCCTTTACTGGCGAAAGTTACTTCAGTTGCATGACCAGGCAGTCCCGCCGTCAATTTTTGCTCCCTCATTATTCTTAAAATTTCGTTCCGCCCTTCCTGAGAAACGATATTTGCTTCGTCTATTGCTTTTAATATCCTCGCCATATCCTTTGCATTTGTTAAATTGTCAACTGGTGAACTGAAATCCATCATATATCTTTGCAGTTTTGTTTGCTCGCAGCCCATTTCCATACAAGTCTCATTTACTGAGTCCATCCCTATCCTGTCTATCACCATGTTTGTTGCTGAGTTATCAGAAACAATAATCATTAACGTCAATAGATCTCTCAGGGTCATAGACTGATTTTCCGATAGGTCATTTAAAATCCCTCCGCCGCCAACAATATCTGATGAATCAATCTCAATTTTTTCATCCAAATTCAGGTTACCTTGTTCTGCTTGTCTGATCGCTTCAACAAGAATAGGCACCTTTATCGTGCTTGCAGCAGAATAAACTTCCGTTTCATTAACTCCAATTTCACCCTCACTTGTATCAATAAAGATGGAAACATCGCCTTCTTCAGAGACCTCTTCTACTATGCTTAGAACTTCTTCTTCTAACGTTTCAAATCGTGAACCTTCCGTTTGACCATTTAACCATTGCCCCGAAAAACCCAACAGCATTACACACGCAATAACTGCCCCTGCCATTGCCATTTGCTTCATCAACTTTGCCACCATATGCCCTCCTTTGCTCAAATAAGATTATATTGATGACATGATAGATTGGGAGAGCCCCTCTATCAAAAAGAGGCATTACCAGGAACTTGCTCCCTACCCTAGTTACTGATCCAAATCGCTCACAATAATCTCGTCGAAGTTGAATCTATTGCTGCTGTCGTAATCAAAGTTAATGACGCTTAAAAGCGTTTTGCCAGATTGATTTGGCAATTGTTCATCTGCAGAGAGTGTATGAACCATATCCCATTCTGCGGGCTCATCACTATCATCATGCCAGAGGCGCACCATCAGCTCGTCATCCTGTTTACGCAAACGTACCCAATGCCATTCATCTGACATATTCGCATCAATCCGGTCAAAATTAGTGGAACTGCTGTCATATCTGCCCCGAAGAATCAGTTCATTTGTGTTGAGATTCAGCTCAACACCATAGCCGTTAACAGGCATTGAACTACCCGGTGAAAAGGCATCCGATTGCAGCCACAATCTCATCCGCTGATTATTACCTATCTCATTAGCCTTGAAACGTACCAGCAGCTCGCTGTTTTCCGTATCTTCCATGTACGGCGTTACACGTCCATAAGCACTGCCATTGCCCTGCTGACGGTTATCAAGATCAATCTGACCGGTGTTGTCCTGGATCGTATATACTGCACCGTCCGGATTTGTCGGCCAGGAATCAAGATTCACAAAATCTGATGAATCCCAGCTGTTGCCGTCGTCGCCAACGAACCCTTGATAAAAAGCATATTGCAGCTCTTTCATATAACTATCTGCCTGTGGTTCAATCAGGTGATAAGCCTCCTCAGTAATCAATTCATTTTCTCTTTGGTGCTGAAGCAATTCCAATAAGCCATCCAGGTGTTTGACGACCTTTTCTGTCTCGCCCTGTTCCTCAAATTGGCTCACTGCAGTCAAATGAAGGGTCACAGCTCGAGCGGCTTCATCATTGGCAAATTCCCCATCTGATGCAAAACGGTCAGCCAGTATCCTCAAATTCGCTAAACTTGGCGCTCCTAGCGGCGGTTCCAGTTCTCCTGGGTTTGAACAGTCTTCCAGTGCCAGGCCGCTGAGCTCGTTATATCTTGCCTGTTCATCAAGCAATAATGGAATGACCGTCATCATAGACTGGTTCATCGTAACGAATACCCCATTCCCACTTACCTCTTCCGTCCGTAAAGAGAATAAGTCAATATGCCGGCTTATCTCCTCCTCCTGCGAACTGTTTATGAGGTAGCCGCATGAAGCAGGGTCTAATACTGCCCACTCTGGTGGCTCCCGGTTATCTGCCCCATCGAGATAGAATGGTTCCCGATTTGCGCCATCAGCTGCCTTCCGCTCTGGAGCTTCCGTCACAGCTTGTACTACATCATCGAAACGCTCGCGATAAAACCGCATGACTGATAATGCTGTTTCCATCTGCATCTCTACTCGGTCTTCAGGTTTTGCTCTGCCTGCTGATTCCGTAATCAAGCCTATCCCGTGCCGTAAACCGAGCATATTTGACAGTACGCGCTCGTTGCCGTTCGTGCTCGAATTTGGGGATCCATATATACCTGTCGTAAAACCTGCTTCCTCAACATCAGGCATCAAGTAATCCTGCACCATTTCTTTACTAAGTTCCCGTAATGGTCCATCAATATTAAGGTTGCGCGGCCATACCATCTCCATTTCCGGACTGGCACCACTTGGCCGCTCATGCGCATCAATCGTAATCTCTGGACTAAATTTATTCATGACTTTAGCTAATGTCTGTATTTCAGGTGTATCCAGGTTAAGATGGTCACGATTGTTATCGACACCCCAGCTGTTTCCTCTTTGATTGGCTTCCCTTCCATCTGGATTTGGTGTTGGCATAAACAGGATTGTTGTTTCGCTCAACTGTTCCAGCAACTCCGAATCATCAGTAAAAGCCAAATCCCGCAGTAATTGCAATGCCATTTCCTGCCCTGCAGGTTCATTACCGTGTGGTGTGCCTTGTATCAATATATTTCGTCCATTTGCAATTTCTTCATCCGATGGCGGCACAGGGTATCCTACACGTACTAAGTGTATGGGACGCCCCTCCACCGAAGTCCCAGCTTCAGTGTAAGTGACCCTTTCCGATTCTTCCGCAACTGTCTCCAGAAATGCCGCTTCCTCGGAAGGTACTGTCCAGCCATTTCCATTACGTTGTTCAAAACCTGTTTCAGTTGAATTTGGGTCAAACTCGTTTAGGATGAATACTTTCTCACCAACAGTTCCAACCGCTGATTCCGTCTCGGGGCCATCCGGGCATGGCACTGGTTCTGATCCGGTTTCACCCAGCAACTGCAACCCGACTGTACGAGAAATCGCTAACATCGGAATTGATGCAGAGGTGGACATGGATGACGGAAAAGCATCACAACCATCGTCATCCGTACGCTGATCATTAAATAGCAGTACCGCTGAGTAACCGTTTCCTTCTATATTGTCTATTTTCTCAACAAAAAGGCAGTCACCACGTTCTACTAAAGCTACATCGTCCTCATCCATCGCTTCAGGTACCTGATCGCTGTCATCACACGCTTTACCGACGTAAATAACTTCACCGTCAATTGGACCGGCATCAGTGATGCGTGTTGAGTGTTCTGACCAAAAATAGTCAAAAGATTTACCAGCTAATGGACCGCTTGCAATTTCAGATACATATCCCTCCCTTTCATCATTCGATGCGGCCATTCCGGTTAACAGATTCATAGGCGCAAACAGTGATAAAATCAACAGGAAAGGAATAATCCTTTTCCAATTGTGCTTTTGCATTAGCATTCCTCCTTGTATAAAATCCCCGTGGTGGCAAACTATTGCTTGCCACTACGGTGCAAATCTAACCATCTATTGCCACTGCTCAAGCAAATTATCGGCATGTCCTTTCAATTCATCACCAGCCCGTTCGGAAATGAGGTTATTTTCTTCCTGATGATTCAGCATCGATTGAAAACCCTCCATATGCTTGATAGCCTTACCTATTTTTTCCTCTTGTTCATAATGCTCAATAGAAATCAAGTGGGTACTGAGAAATCGGGCTACTTTATGATTTTCAATCTCTCCGCTTCTTTCATAATCTTCAACCAGTTCTATCATGAATTCCACACTGGATTCTTCAGGAGGCGGATCTTCTATTTCATCCCTATCTATTGCCATCGCACTTCCGCCGCCTCTTCTCTCTGGTTCAGCAGCGGCCCGGACATTCCCATCATCCAAAAATTCCAAACCAGTTGCAGCGCTTATTCCCTGTATAGCTGTATCCGCGGTGAATGTATGACCCATTTCTTTCAGTTCATCTAAAAGTGACCCATATTCATCAAGATAAATTTCTTCGTATTGCGTGCTTGCATGGCTTAGATTTCGCTGAGATAAACGTGGTTCATTTATGGCTTCCGGCAATGTCATGCTAAAATCAAGCTGGCCAATGATGATTTGCACAATGGTTGTTATAATCCGGTTACTCGATGGTGCCCCGACTGTCATCACAGGCTCCCCATCTTTTGTCACAATGGCAGGAGACATCGCGCTCAGCATCCGGAGTCCGGGACGCGGTGCATTTGGGTGATCCGGGTCCTGCATTGGTGTCCGGCCTGAAAATCCGTTGTTTAGGATAAACCCATATCCCGGAACGACCATCCCATTTCCTGCAATACTGTTGATTGTCTTCGTATAGCTGACAATATTGCCTTCACTGTCACTTACGGATAAATGAATGGTCTCTGTAGGTATTTCTTCTTCGGCTTCCTGTGAATTTGCTGCATTTTGTTCCAGTGTCGTCATTTGGGTGTCATCAGACAGATCATTTACTGTTATCTCATCAAATTCAACCGTATTTCCGCTATTGTAATCAAAATTGATAATGCTCAGAAGTGCTCTGCCTAAAGCATTATTTGCTTTTTCTTCTTTTGACAGTTCATGAACGAGATCCCAGTCATCAGGTTCATCCATCTCGTCATTCCAAAGACGGACGCTAAGCTGGTTGCCTTCAGTTCTCAGCCGCAACGAATGCCACTCGGTGGATAAATCCGTATCCATACTGCCATAAGTTGTTGAACTGCCATCTTCTCTTCCTCGTAAAATTAACCTTTGATCATCAGCTCTCAATTCAATCCCATAACCATTTTCCGCCATGGAACTTCCGGAGCTGAATCGGTCCGCCTGAATCCACAATCGTAAACGCTGGTTATTCCCCAGCTCATTAAATCTGAACTTCACTAACAATTCACTCTCATTCAAGGAACCCATGTCCGGCGTAATCAGTCCATAAGCACTTCCGTTGCCTTGGAGCCGTTCATCAATATCAACATGCCCGGTATTTTCCTGTATGGTGAAAGTAGCGCCAGCTGGTGTGCCAGGCCATGAGTGGAGATCCGCAAAGATGAGCGGGTCCCATTGTTCCCCGTCATTTCCTTCAAAATTATGATGGAAAGCAACCCCATCATCTTCCGGTGGCTCAGGTTCTTTATCCGGATCTTCTTCATATGGCCATGGATTCCCTGGAGCAACCTGTCCAATCGTAGCGAAGTCATCCGATATTCTTTGCCTGCGCTCAGCTGCATAGCCTTTTGACATTAAACCTTTTACCGGAACCATTGTATGTGCCGGATCGCCCATATACATGCTGCGGTCAGCAAATGCATACCTGGAAGCTTCAAGAAAGTAATGATATGCCTGTGTTTTGGACATATTTTCAAGGCCATAACCCTCTAAAATATTCATTATTTCACTGATCGTTACACCGCTGGATGAAGGCGGGACACTGTAAATATTGTAATCGCGATAGTTCGTAAGGGTCGGATCCTTATGAATCACTTCATAGTTTCTGAGATCATCCATCGACATATTTCCTTCCAAAACTTCCCTGTGCGGATTATCGACTACTGGGGGGTTATGGATCGTATCTATAATGGCCTCCGCGATTTCACCTTCATAAAAAATTTCACTCCCATGTTCAGCAATTAGACGATATGTGTCAGCAAGATCCGGATTTTTCATAATTGTACCTGGCTCCGGGACCTCTCCATTTTCCTCAAGGTAAAGCTCTGAAGTGCTTTCGAAAAGCCTGAATTTATCAGCGTTTTCCCTTGTTTCCCGAATGAAGTTAGGGTCAGCAGCGAATCCCTCTTCGGCAACTTCTATTGCTGGCTCCAGCACTTCACTTAAAGACATTGACCCATGTTCTTCCAATGCCTGCTCCCAAGCTTTTACCATGCCGGGGATACCTGTTGCCATTCCGCTTGAACTGCGGACAGCAGCAGGATAGAGCTCTCCTGTCTCCGGATCAATAAAAGCGTCAGGCCCAAAATTCTCGCTCGTTTCGGTTACATGGTCCAGAACCAGGGAACGGTCTTCTTCAGCCAGGTAAATATTCATAAAACCCCCGCCGCCAATACCGCCTGAAAAGGGACGTGTTACGCCTTGTGCTGCCGCCGCTGCCACAGCTGCATCAATCGCATTACCGCCTTTTTTCAAAATTTCTATCGCTGCCTTTGAGGCTTCTACATGCTCAGTTGCAACTGCTCCGCCGTCACCAACAGCGGTCGGGTTTTGTCTGGGATCTCCTGGATCTCCTGCAGACACGGTTACGGGAGCGGTTATGACCAGAAGCATGATTAGAAACACAGACGTTAATTGTCTCAACCATTTGTTTGACATGAAATACCCCCTTTTTTTAAAAAAATCTCCCTGTGACAAATCGTTTCTGTCACAGGGAGTTACCCTTGCATCTGAGTTGTATTCTGCTATTAACTTGGTAAGTGATAACCTTTACCTATCTACTCCCACGCTTCCAGCAGGTTATCTGCGTGTGTTATAAGCGCATTGGACGCTTCCTCAGAAATCCCGCCTTCAGCTTCCTGATAATCAAGCAATTGTTTAAAGCTGTTCATGTGCTTCACAGCCTTGTCCATATTTCCTGATTCCTCGTAATGTCCCACAGTAGTCAAATGGGTGTGCAGCAATCGTGCCGTATCCTCATTTTCTACTTCACCTTCATCTGTGAAACGATCAACCAATTCTTTCATCGCTTCAATACTGGAAGGTTCTGCATCACCCAGAAATCCTCTAATTTCATCTTCTCCCTCAATCTGAATCGTAACGGTTGGACGATCATCTGTTATCCCAGTCTCGTTTTTGTCGATGATGACCGAGAAAGTGCGTTCAATATCGCCATTCAGAAGACCGCGGCCGGTAAAGCTCGTCCAGCCATCTGTCACTTGAATTTTTCCAAATCCGGTTGCTTCAAAGTCTATTCCTGAACGATCATCCTGAACAACGAATGACCCATCGGCCTGTACATCCGTTTCACCCTGTTGAAGAGAAAAGTCTATTCCTGCTCCTGATACTGCATTCGGTTCATCAATGTCATATAATTCTCCTTCATTCTCTAAGTCAACAGCTTCCGTTGTCATCGGACGGGTTGGCATGTTGGCATCACGCTGCAGTGCCTTACCGGCTTGGATACCGGTTAATTCGCCATTTTCAAGCGCAAATTCGCCATTGACCAAAACATGCTCGATGCCATCTGCATACTGTTTCGGCTGGTCAAATGTCGCATTATCAATGACGGTATTCGGGTCAAAAATCGTGATATCCGCGGTCATGCCTTCAGCAATAAACCCGCGATCTGTCATGCCAATAATGGTTGCCGGCAATCCTGTCATTTTTTGAACCATTGTTTCCCAATCCGCAAGCCCTTCTTCTCTTATATACATGCCAAGTGCTCGGGGCTGTGTTCCGTATCTCCTTGGATGCGTACTGTTTGATGTCGTCGCACCGCCATCAGATGCAATGGCCGTCGTCGGGTTGTCAAGTATCCGTTCGAAATCATCTTCATGGCCAAAGTTATAAATGGATCTTAAGCTGCCTTCTGTTTCCAAAATTCGCATGGTTGTTTCACCCGGTGTCAGTTCTTCCTCCTCATTATCTTGTGGTGCTGGGATTTCCGCTGTCATACTCCACTCTTCCGGCTCTTCGTTTACGTCGTTCCAGAGACGGACCATGAGCTGATCGTCTTCGACACGTACTCTCAATGAATGCCACTCGGTTGTCATATCAGCATCCACACTGCCGTAATTCGTTGAGCTTCCGTCTTCTCTGCCATATAAGACGAGTTCGTCATTTCCAAGATGTAACTCAATGCCATAACCATTTACAGGAAATGAACTTCCGGAGCTAAAGTCATCAGCCTGCAGCCAGAATCGAATTCGCTGGTTGTTTCCGACGTCACTGACTTTAAAACGCATGTACGCTTCACTATTGCTCTCCAGCTCATCCATGACAGGCGTTGTTTTGCCATAAGCACTGGCGTTTCCTTGCATGCGTTCATCGATTTCAACCTTCCCGATATTGTCTTCTACAAGGTAGTTTACCGCGTCAGATGGATAGGAAAATAACTGCTGGAATGATTCAGATTCCCATTCATCACTCTCAGTGAAATCATATTCAAACGCAGTGTTTCCATCCAAATCCCGGACATTTATTTCATCAATATCAAAGGTAATGTCACTGTCATAGTCAAAATTGAGAAACCCTAAAAGTGCCTGTCCATCTCTGGTATAGTTGAAACCCTGTTCCATATAATCGGCAAGGGTCATTCGTTTTGTAGGAAAATAGACATCTCCCGGTCCTTCCACCCGGCTATGCATAATGTCTTCAATTTCTTCGGCTATTTGTGGACGAAGCTCTGGGTCAGCGAAACGTTCGAGCATCTCATCCCATCCGCCGTCCTCTACCCATGGCGGCACAATTGCTGTCAGACCTGTCTGACTGCGGAGATATGGATAAACGTCCGCTGTAGCATAGGTCCCACGGGCATTTGCTTCTTCGATCAGACCAACCGTATCTTCAGATTTACCCCAGTTATCCGGCCCCATCACCTTCATATGCGTGATATGAGGTACAAGACCTGCTTCTTCACCGATTTCAATTGTTTCAGCGGTTGCATCTATCACGTTATTGTTCTCATTGCGGATATGATGCTGAAAATATGTCCGCCATTCATCTGCTGCACTGACAACGTCAATAACTTCCTCTGTCGTTGCATAATAAGCCGGTCGATAGAACAATCCGGCGGAAACACCAAAAGCACCATCTTCCATACCTTTTGTTATCAGTTCTTGCATCTCATTGATTTCTTCCGCTGTTGCCTGCCGGTCTTCTTCACCGACAACTTCTTCCCAGACGGAATTGAATCCAATATGGGCACCGATGTTTATGCCTAAACCTTCTTCTTCAAGGGCAAAACGCTCCTGAAGGTCTGTTGGGCCGCCGCCATCAACATTTAAAATTTCTGTCGTAACACCTTGTGTAAGGGAACTTCTTGCTTCCTGAAGTGCTGACGTTGATGCGTGGCTGTGAATTTCAATAAACCCTGGTGTTACAAACTGTCCCCTCGCATCCACTTCCTTTTCTGCCGTATCATTTTCCAAATTGCCGATACGGGCGATAACTCCATCTCGTATTCCAATATCTGCATCATATTGCGGCAGACCGGATCCGTCGATGATTGTTCCATTCCTGATGATGGTGTCATAAGCCGGTTCATCCTGTGTTTGTGCAGCATTTCCAACTGACGTTTGTAAAAATGTTCCGATCAGCAGCACGAAAATCACTGCCATCATCGATATTCGACGCAACTTAAACATGTTCATCCCTCCTTGTTAATGAGTCTGAATCAGTGTTTTGTTTTTTAACGAGCAGGGCAGGGCGGTGATTCACCTGCCCCGCCTTGAAAAAAGCCCTTTCAATTGATTTCTATCAATCTTAAAATCTACTCCCATTCATCCAGCAGATTATCGGATGCTGACATCAATTCCTCATAAGCCGCCTCCGAAATCAAATCATTATTCAACTGATACGCAAGCAGTGTCTTAAATCCATTCAGATGTTTAATCGCTTTTTCCATATCTTCGCTGTTTTCATAGTGAGCAACAGCTGATAAATGGGTGTTAACTTGACGAATGGCATTTCCATCATTGAACTCACCTTCATCTGCCAATTCATCAGAAAGATATTGCAAATATGCAACCGTTGACTCATCCGGCGGTAATTCATCAGCCGAAATGCCGATTGCTTTGCCTTCCCGTGTTGAATCTGCAGCACCAAAGTACAGACCAGTTTCAGAGTCGATCAATAAACTGTTGACATTACCAATTTCACCTGGCGACGACCGCCATTCATGCCCCATTAATGCCAGCTGCTCCCGTACATCTGACGGGATGCCGGACTCCCAGCGAATACTTGGATAGGAACTGCTAAAGATTCTCGGCTCTTCAATGGCATCCTTCAGTGCCATATCATACCCGATCACATTGACAATTGTCTGCATGACTGACGTAATAATGGTTGTACCGCCCGGTGAACCGACTGTCATGAACGGTTCTCCGTCCTGTAATACAATCGTTGGTGTCATGCTGCTTAACGGCCGCTTATTTGGCTCAACTTCATTCGCCCCGCCTGGTACAGCATCAAAGTCCGTCAGTTCATTGTTCAGCATAATGCCGTAACCCGGCACCATGATCCCCGATCCGAATACTTGCTCAATCGTTGTCGTATATGAGACAAGGTTGCCTTCACGATCGGCAACGGTAAAGTGTGTCGTTTCACCATTTGTTTTGTCACCGGCCTTTTCACTTAATTCAGAAGGCTCACCTTCCTGATAATCCCATGGGTTCCCTGGCTGAACGTTATCATTTGCCTGGTCCGGATCGATTAATCCAACCCTTTCATCAATATAGTCCGGGTGGAGCAATCCTTCAGCAGGTACATCCACAAATTCCGGATCACCCATATAAGCGCCCCTGTCTGCATAGGCAAGGTGCATCACTTCGGCCATATGGTGATACTTTTCAGCTGATCTGATACCATATTGTGTCAGATCCATCTCTTCAAACATTTCCAGCATTTGCAGCATCGTCAGCCCACCTGAACTTGGTGGTGCCATTGATGCAATATCATATCCCCTATAATCGCCCCATACCGGTTCCTCATGGGTCACATCATAGCGGCTGAGATCTTCCGATGTCATACTGCTGTCACGCTTTTGGACTTCCTCAGCAAGTGCTTCGCCAATTTCACCACCATAGAACACATCTGTGCCCTGCTCGGCGATTAATCTGAACGTTTCAGCCAAGTCTTCCTGTACGAGCAAATCGCCTTCTTCCAGCGGTTCACCATCAGGAAGGAAAACCTCTTTTGCTGCTGTATTTGACAGTTTTTCCTCATTGCTGGCAATGGCGTTGGCAAGCACCCAATTTACTTCCACCCCCTCTTCAGCCATTTCGATCGAAGATTCAAGCAGTTCTTCCATTGAACGGGTGCCCCATTGGTCAAGGGCAGTTTCGAGGCCTTTCAAGGTTCCGGGCACGCCTACTGACTTACCGCTGCGGACCCTTTCCTGAAAAGGTATAACATTACCGTCTTCGTCAAGAAACATGTCAGGTGTTGCGCCTGCCGGTGCCCGCTCCCTGCTGTTAATGACTGAAACTTCTTCTGTCTCGGCATCATAGTACATTAAAAAACCACCGCCGCCGATACCAGACATCATGGGTTCATTAACATTCAGAGCAAATTGAATCGCTACAGCGGCATCAATCGCATTGCCGCCCTTTTTTAACACATCCGCTCCAACCTCAGAGGCTAATGGGTGTGCGGTCACAACCATACCGTAATCGCCCTCTGCCGTTTGGTCATCTTGTATCCCCTGTGCATTGGCAACGAATCCAGTTGGCATAAAGATATGGAGTAAAAGTAACAGCGACATGAAGATCGATAACCTTGTGAATGTTTTATGCTTCACAATAATCCTCCTTTCACAATCATAGAACTGTGAAAATTTTGTCTACCCTGCACAATTTATCAAATCTGTGTATAAGGTCCCCTGTGACAGGCTGTTGTCCTATCAAAGGGAGAACTTTTGATCCTTCAAAGCTTTGAAGCTATTGCCACTTCTCAATTAGCGCATCAGCATCATGTTTGAGGACATTATAAGCCTTTTCAGAAATCAAATTGTTCGTCTGCTGATGATCGAGTAAATCTTGGAACCCTTCGACATGTTTGATGACCTTTTCCGCTGCTTCCTGTTCTTCAAAATGGCTGACAGCAGTCAAATGAGCATTTAATGCGCGAGCAGCGCCACTATTCTCAAACTCTCCGTCATTTTCATACCGTTCAACCCGTTCCTTCATGCCTGATGCAGTTGTCAGAATCGTCTCTTCTCCCGGATAAATCGCATTGGAAAGCATTCTGTACAAATATTCCGGATGAGCTCTGAATCCAATCTCCAGTCCCAGCAACGTGACGCCTTGATGATTCCCTTTTATCATGACAGACTGGCCTTGTGCAGCTTCTGAATTCTTCCAAAATCCGGCTTTAAAAAAGTCTTGATCTGCAAAAGATGCTATCACGCGATCATCTGCTACATTCCTATACCAGACGGGATTGTAAACAAAACCGATATCCTGTTCATTGTATCCAGCGGTTAACGATGTATCCTTGTAATCCACGTTGACAACGCCGTTACTATTCCACTGGCCGGTATGAATACCAGCATCTGTTAATCCGAGTTCAGCGGCCCTGCTGGAAGCACTCGCACCAATAGCAATATATTTTCCGCCGTCAGCTAAAAACGCCTGGATGTTTTGCTTATACGCTTCGCTGTCACCCACACCGGATCCGTTCACCACCAGCACGTCGTAACCACCTAACCCGTTTTCTGAGATCTGTGGAGGCTCCATCTCCTCCACTTCAAATCCGAGTTGTTCAAGTGCCGTCCTGATGCCATGCTGACCGCCATCTTTTAACACGGCAACATTAACATTATCCAGCTCTTTTGCATCTTCAGGTATTGATGCTGTTTTCACAGTGATGCCGGATTCTTCTACAACCTGATGCAGTGTGTTCTCATGACCGCTATCTATATAAAAATGTCCATTTTTCCCTTTATAAACCGAAAAATTGTCCTGGATCAGCTCATTGACCAGTGCCATAGCTGCAACTGAACTGTTTGTCACCTCATATGGTCCTTCGCCAATTAATTCACCTTCTATATCAAGCTCCTCTGCGCCTTCAGCCGGCACATCAATAGATGAATCTGTCGGGATCGCATCAAATCCCCACAATTCCGGTAAATTCCAAGCTGAAATATCGTACATGGCACTTGCCTGATCACTAATATCTTCACCGTCCCAAAGAAGTGTATTGGCTAGGCTTGCCTTTGCCTGGTCCAATGGAACAATATACGTCCCTTCATCATATTGTTCGCCGTCAGCCATAAATGTCTCGTCGGCTTTCATAACCTCAACATCGTGCATGAGAAGGTTGTTTACAGCCTTTTCTGTTGTGGTAGGATCTGTTTCGTCAACAGGCAGCACATATGCTTTCGGGAAAAATCCATCCTCATGCTCAGGATGGTCAAATTGGATCCCTCGTCTAAAAATTTCCAGCTGATTTTTAGTCATGTCGATTTTGTTGTCAGATGCAAATTCCAGCGCACCCATCACCGCATCATAATGCCACTTGGCACCATCCACACTGTTCGTCGGTGTTTCGAGCGTATGACCATATACACCGTGAAGCATTGCATACATAGGTGTGAAAATCGGCGGGTAATCATCCCATCCGTCCTCGGCATCCCGATATGGAATATGGGTGCCTTTCATATTTTGATACAGGTCGGTTTCATAATCTTGTTTATTTTCGACGAGTTCTGCTTCCATCGCTTTAGCCTGATCCAAAGCGTATTCCAGATATAAGTCGTGTTCATAGTTGGGATTGTGTGGTCCAGTCGTCGGTTCGATAAGGCCTGGATAGTCATCTGATCGATTCACGAAACCGTGCAAATCAAGCTGAACCATCGGATTCCATTCTGTAATTAGCTCGATATTTGCCGCCGCTTCCGGTTGTGATAGCGTCACGTGGTCACGGTTTAGATCAAATCCTTCCCCATTTTGCCTTGTCCCTAAAATACGGCCATCCGGATTGACAACGACATTGAAAACAAGAATGTTATGGTCAAGAATGTGCTCTGTCGTATCGTCATGTTCGTGGGCAAACCGGTCAATGAGCTGCAGCACAGCATCAGTACCGGGATATTCATTACCATGTATTGATCCGTTAATCATAAACGGGACTTTAAAATCAGGATTGTCTTCGATAAAATCTGCAGCCTCCTCAGGGTTATCAATCATTTCTTGCCGCATCGCTTTAATTTGCTCCAGATCGTCATCAGGCTCAGAAATAACCACACTGTACAGATCATGACCCATCGAGGACTGGCCGATTACTTCAATCGACACACGGTCACTCTCCGCTTCATGCTGTTCAAGAATAGGATAGATTTCATCATACGGAACCGGATTGTATGGTGTTTCATCCGCCTGAACCGTTCCGGACAAAGGCATAAAAGCAATTATAGCCATCATGAGTACAAAGAACAGCGTATATAAAAATGGCTTTTTCATTGGATACATTTTCTTTCTCCTTTCTCTTTAAAAATGAAGCAATCGGACGCCCGGTAAGATCGATTGCCATAACCGGGGAAAGAGCATTATAGCTTGATAGAATCTTAATCTGCGAGTTTGATGAAAAATAGCTCTCAGCTTCCCATCATGATGGTTAAAAAGCAGCCGCTCTAGGGAGATGAAAAAAACGGCTGCCGTTTTTTATCAGCTGGCTAAAGCCTCTGTCTCCTGCTCATGATTAACATTCAAATCAGAAATGGCGGAATCTATTAAATCGCCAACCATTTGAATTTTTTCAGGACTGACGCGATCAATAGTATCTTCAGGAGAATGGTACCAAGGTTCAACACCTGCTTGACCCGGTTCTGTTCCCGGTTCCATCCAGATGAAGAGGGCTGAATCAATACCCGCCTGATGGAACCAAACATGATCAGATCTGCCTAATTGATGAAGCGTCAATCTATCATCATCCAATTCCAATCTTTCGGCGGCTAAATCTGCAGATTCCCATACCATGTTTGATTCGCCGTCAACGGTACTGACATGAAGCTGGGATGCCTGTTCCCAATTCGTTCCAACCATATCCAAGTTAAAGTTGGCAGCACTTCTATTAATCTCTTCCTCGGACAACTGATTGACATAGTGTTGAGAACCTACCAAACCGGCTTCTTCTGCACCAAAGGCAACAAAACGAATCTCTTTATCTGCCGGCTTGTCCTTCATCACGCTGGCTAATTCAAGGAGGGCCGCCGTTCCCGATCCATTATCGTTTGCTCCTGGAGAACCTGACAAACTGTCATAGTGGGCGGTGACATACACAATTTCAGGATTCTCAATGTCCTGAGCTTCTTTAACTGCCATGACGTTCTGAGATTGCTCATTGTCGCGAATATCAAACGTTTGGGTGGAAACATTGTATCCAAGCTTTTCAAATTCCTCTTTTATATACTCAGAAGCTGCCTTTTCTTCCTCGGTGCCGGCAACCCGTGCTCCAATGTCTTCACTTAAATGCTGGAGATGGGCCATTGCCCTTTCTGAATCAAAGTTAGCTGTTTCCCATTTTTCAATTAATGCATCAGTTTGAGACTGAAGAAGATTGAAAGCTTCATCTGAAATCAGATCATTGTTTTGCTGATGGTCCAGCAATTCTTTAAAACCTTGCATGTGTTTGATTACTTTTTCAGCTGCTTCTTGATCTTCATAATGGCTTACAGCTGTCAAATGACGCTTTAACGCACGCGGAGCCGTATCGCTTGCAAATGCACCTTCATCCTCCAACTGTTCAACAACCGATTTGATATCTTCTGCACTTTCAGGCGACGCAGGCTCGTAATGTTCCCCGTGGCCAAATTCATAGTGGCCTTCAATGGTTACCGGAAGTTTGCCGCCCGGGTTTGCGCCGTAGATGACATCAACCGCGGCTTTCCAGGAAACCGGAACTGCCGAGCCCCATCTTTCAATCGCATAAGTCGCGATGTGGGCATCCACATCAGGGTATTCTTTAATGTCATATGGAAGGCCTAAAGATATGGATGCAATTGGAGTATCTATTCCCTCAAGGGCATTAACCAATTGGCTTTGACCTTCAGCGAGTTCGCTGGCAGAAAATGTTGGTACGATGACGCGATCTGCCTGTTCGGCTTGCTGGACAGCTTCATCAATTTCACTGTCGGATGGATTTTCAGACGTGACGAAACGTTCGACTGCCCCGTTTGTTTTCTCCTGAACGGCATCAGCTATATCTTCAATGTAATAACTTTGGTTGTATATTTCAGGACCAACGACAAAAGTCGATTCATTGGATTCAGCATCAAAAGGCAGCGTATTGTCATTTTTCACAAGTGTCATCGAGTCCTGCGCCATGCTTTCTGCCAGTTCTTTGTGGGATTCCGTATTCACGACATCTGTTGCTTCCTGAGGATCAACATAGCGATGATTAAATAGCCCATACATGACTTTTTTGGCTAAAATCCGCTCAATGGATTCGTCAACGCGCTCCTGTGAAAGTTCGCCGGATTCATAGGCTGCTAACAGGGCTTCAAACGTTTCTTTTTGATCATTAATCGACCCTGTCGCCATGATGATATCGGCTCCTGCCTGAACAGCCATTACAGCAGCTTCTCCTGCGCCCCACTGCTCATCAATGGCATCCATGGACATAGCATCCGTTACGATGATCCCGTCAAAACCCATCTCATTTCGAAGCAAGCCGGTCAAAACATCTTCTGACAATGTTGCCGGAAGCTCTGGATCAATGGCTTCAATGATGACATGAGAGGTCATAATCGAGTCAGCGCCAGCATCGATAGCAGCTTGAAAGGGCGGAAGATGGACTTCTTCCAATGTTTGCCGGTCATACGTAACGGCAGGAAGATCATGATGCGAGTCTTCACTCGTATCGCCATGTCCCGGAAAATGCTTTGGTGTGGAAAGTACACCGTTTTCCTGATACCCTTCCACTTGCGCAACGGTCATGTTCGAAACAAGTTCTGTGTTTTCTCCAAATGATCTTACGCCTATAACCGGATTGTTAGGATTGGTATTCACATCAGCAAGCGGGGAGTAATTCCAGTTAAATCCTGTCGCTTTCATTTCCTGCGCCGTGACGCTTGCCATCTCCTCGGCCGCTTCTAAATCTCTTGTCGCAGCGATCCCCATTTGGCGTGGAAATGCGGTAGCATCTGTGACATGCTGATTGACACCGTATTCAAGATCAGCCGTTGAAAATAACGGGATATTCATACGTGTTTCCGACGCCCATTCCTGGAGTTGGTTATTATATTGAGCCGTAGTACTGGCGTCGCGGTTTCCGTAAATAATCACAGATCCTGCTTTATATTCTTGAATCAGCTCTCTTGTGTCTTCATTCGGCATGTTCTGGTCGTTATCGTGAGTGGATGGCATCACGAGCTGTCCAATTTTTTCTTCAGGATCCATTTGGGTAACCATTTGCTGAACCATCTCCTGATCAACATTGCCATCCTGATCATCAGAAGGTTTCATACCTTGTTGGGCCAATGATGACTGTCCAAAGGCCGAGACCGGTGCTGTAAGAAGCAGAACAAGCATCAGCAAGCAACTTAGAATCGGAACCAATCTCTTCATTTTTTACGCTCTCCTCTCATTATGATTTTTTTATGCCACGCGTCTTAAAATGTAAATTTCTGCAAAATACTAACGATCGTTTATGATCAATTGAACGTAAGGACGAAAAGATTTTTGACGATCATGTGAAATGAGCAGTATCCCTGTAACACGCTTCACTACAAGGTCAAGGTCTATCAATCTAACGGCCATTTTTCAATCAAATAATGAGCATAAGTGGCAAAAAATAATCGTCCGCAAACAAGTGCTCATCCCTACAAATGAATACGAAAAGGAGACGGCATTTGTCAGGATTACGATATCGTTTCCACTGGATAACCGTCCGTATTTTTATCCTTTACAAGAAAGAGACAGGTTTGTCCTGTCTCCTCTTGTCCAAGTCAGATGTCAGCTTTCATCTTCTGCTGCTTGTTGTGCATTAAATGTCCACTCCAGATTTAGAGAATCGCCCTGGAATTGGTTTTGATCTTCTCCGTTATCGATAAAATTAAACTTGACGACGAGGTCATCGAGCGTATCAGGCTCAAGTCCATCCTCGCCAAGCAATGGATCGAAAACATGCTCATTGACTGCTTCGGGTGTCAAGTCTTTCAGCTCAGCTAACGTTGTTTGATAAATCACTTCATCCAGTTTATCAGCGTTGTATAAAAACTCGACCTCAATATGATTTCCAAAGTCATCTGTGTTGTCACCTTCCGCATCTATTACCGAATAATCCGTTTCCAACAATACCTTGTCGATCGCCAGTGAACCGTTATTTTGCAGTTCAAAATCGCGGGTCATGGACTCACCAGGTTGTATATTGTCGACGTCAATCACTTGCGTCGGTTCTACAGCCAGATCAAGGGTTCCGGCTGCAAATGTGTTGTTTGTTGTCTCACTGTCGCTGAAATACGCATATGTCCCTCCCCCGATTAATGATAATCCGAGCGCTGCTGACATCACGCCCATGCCTAATTGTTTTTTAATACCCATTTGTATACCTCCTTCATATTTTTCCCCATGATACAGGGATGTTTATTTGAACGCCTCATAGAATGGGTATCTATGGGCATTGCAACCTGTTTTTAGTGCTTTTCCGCTGCTCCTTTGTTTTTTGAACCTTCGACTTGCCCCAACACGCGCCAGATGGTAACGACCGAATAACCTACCAGAAAAAGGCCGGGTAAGATGAGTAGCAGTGCTGCACCTTGTGGTGTATTTGCAAAATTCATCACATAACCGACATACGGTACAGTGAATCCTGTATATTTTCCGACAACATTTTGAGCAAGCACCGGCTCTGAATCAGCTTCTTCGTTATTGTCCCCTTTGGTCATATATTGCTGACCGTCTTCCATCTCTTGAACGACTCTATGCGTAATGAGCATATGATCCTGGGTTCTATAAGTAATCACATCCCCTTCTTCAAAACGTGTCATATCACCGCCCAATTCGATGGATATAATGGAACCTGTTTGTATCTCAGGTTCCATCGAGCCTGACAAGACCGATTTGAACTGATAACCAAAAAGGTCTGCTTCTCCTCCCGACGCTCTGAACGAAATCACCATAAACACGGTTACTATGAACAAAACAAATAATAGATACGTGGTGATGCGGCTAATTACTTTCAGGATTTTCTGCCTGCTCATTGACATCACTCCGATCCTGTTTTGATGCCGACGTTTTTTCGACATTGGTTTCGGAAGTTTTCGATTGTTCCTCGCTATTTGCCATTTCCTCTGATTCCTCACGGTCAGCTTTTGAAGAAGGATCTGACTCTTCTGTCTCCTCAGTTTCTTTTGTTGTGTCCTGCTCAGATTGTTCAGCGGATTTGGCATCGTTATGATGATCTTCCTTCTTTTTTTGCTCGGCGCTTATATCTTTTGGCTGTTCTTCCTGTTGTACAGATGTTTGAATACTGTCTGAATCGCCATCAGAGGATTCAGTTTCTTTCGTGCTTTCACGAAAGTTATCAGCAGCCGAAATGGTATAGGAAGCGTTTTCAAAACTATTAAAATAGGCAGTAGTTGGTGAAGTAAGCAGCAAAGCGATGCAAAATAATAAGTATATCAGGGCGAACATTTTAAAGATTATGTTGGAATAGCTTTTTTTCATGCTTTGGTTCTGTTTTGCTGAACGGTGGATTTTCATGCTATTAACACCTTCCCACAAGTAATGTGATACGATAAATGGACCGTCATTAACCAGATTCATAGACGCGTTAATAGATTAAAATGGATGATTGGATGATAGAAACGGCATCAAAAACAGCTTGGATAAAAGAGAGGGATTAAACTAATAATATTGTTAAACTAAGACTACCAATTTAAAATATAGTCGTCTATACAACTTTGGTTTCATTATTCTTAATTTTCTATATTTTACCTAACCTTTGTACTAGTACTTTTTTCGTTTTTTATCGAAATAACGATTTTTTTATCTAAAAAATACCCGATCTTGTCGATACAAGACTAGGTTACATGTCGATGACGTTATGATAATTAAAAGTTTTTCCGTCAATTCGGTGATGTTTTTGAACATAAAATAACATCAGGTTATCCTTGACCAAAAAAACACGTGAATCCGGTTGATCCACGTGTCCATGCTAATTAAGTCATACGGTATCGTTTACCCGCGAGAAATGCTCGCAGCTGACAATGATTGTTTACCTTCCCTAAGCAATATTCTTCTTATCAAGCGCTGCCAAACGCTTATTATTCGTTGCAATGAAGTAAATCGCAATTCCCCAAATAATGATTGCCAAAATCGATCCGATGTTGAAAATACCTTTATCCGCCGTCCACATAATCGAATAGCCGATTGAGCCTGCCAGCAGTGCATAATAAACAAACGGAATCAACGTTTTGCGTATGACGTGTCCTTCTTTTCCGACAAGGCCGACAACAGCTGATGCGGCAACCACATTGTGCACGCAAATCATATTCCCGGCTGCACCGCCAACCGCCTGCAGGGCAACCATCCACGTCGGGTCACCGCCAATCCGTTCACCGACACCGAATTGAAAGAGGGAAAACATCATATTGCTAATCGTGTTGCTGCCGGCCACAAATGCTCCGAGTCCTCCAATAAAGGTTGCAAAGATTGGATATACGGAGCCTGCCAAATCAGCAACAGCTTCGGCGAGTACAAGCGGCATTTCCTGAAATCCAGCTGCACCGCCGTCAGTGTTCAAAAAGACTTGCACCATTGGAACCGTAAAGACAAGTGCTGTACTGGCCGAAATCATTGTTTTCCCGGAGTCTTTCCAGGCGCTGGCAAATTCATAACCTTTCATGCCATGCATGAAGTATGTCAATACGGCAACAACGATGAAAATAAAGCCCGGCGAAAACAGGATTTCCCATTCAGCTGTGATATCCGTTCCAAAAATATGCGGCAGTGTCAGATTAACAGACTGGAGCCAGTCCCCCACGACTGTCAACCTTGAAACAAGCAAAAGGACGGCAATCAGCACATATGGTGTCCATGCCCGCCACATGCTGATTTTTCCTGCATTAATATCACTTTGTTTCAATTCCACCTTGCCATTCCAAAGCGGGTCCCAGCGGTCTTTAGGCTCGAAATCCCAATACTGATCCTTTTTTGGCATCAGGAAACCTTTTTTCGCAGCCGGAACGACAATGAGTAACCCGATTAAGCCGCCGATCAATGCCGGAAATTCAGGACCCAGCAAATAAGCCACCAAAACATACGGTAACGTCATGGCCAATGATGCAAAAATGGCGAACTTCCACACCTGCAGCCCTTCACTGAACGATTTATTTTTCCCGAAAAACCGTGTCAGGATTCCTACTAAAAATAGCGGAATTAAGATACCCGCAATGGCATGAACCAACGCAATCTTTCCGGCAACCCCAAAGACAAAACCTGAAACATCCGAGATCTGGGTCAGCGGCTCAACACCTGAACCTACCCCTACGATGATTGGCGTTCCAACTGCCCCGAATGATACGGGCGTGCTCTGAATCACCATACCGGAGACAACGGCCGCCATAGCCGGAAAACCGAGCCCTACCATTAATGGCACAGCAACAGCGGCCGGTGTTCCAAATCCTGCTGATCCTTCAATAAAAGAACCGAACAGCCATGCAATAATAATGACTTGAATGCGGCGATCCGGTGTAATATCTGTAAAGCCGCGCCGAATGGTATGGAGTCCGCCGCTTTCCTGCAGGGTATTCAATAGCAGTATCGCACCAAAAATAATAAATAAAAGCGTGACAGCAACGATCAGACCGTTGACAGAAGCAGCGGCGACCTGCGGAAATGCGACGTCCCAGACAAAGAGAGCCAACAGAACTGCCACAATGAAGGAAATCGGCATAGCTTTACTTGCCGGCCATTTTAAACCGACAAGAAACACAGCAACAACGATAATCGGAAGCAAAGCGAGAAAAGCTAAGATTCCATTCCCCAATGTAAATTCCTCCCTTTTTCATATTGAATCTATCGCTAACGGCAAGATAACGTCTGTACGAGATCATCGTGGACAGACAGTCAGCCTACCGTAAACGCACATTCGCTTTTTGTTCGACAGGGTTAGGAAGTTCTCCGATGCCGTCAATTTGACAGACGATTTCATCCCCGGCCCGCATCATTTCTGCACCAAGCGGACTTCCAGTCAAGATAACATCACCAGGTTCCAGTGTCATCACACTAGATAAGTAAGCGATCATTTTTCGCATCGGAACAATCATATGCGTTGTTGGACTTTCCTGCTTTTTATCACCATTCAAATACGCTTCAACCCTGATACTATCCGGGTCAATTTCTGTTTCGATACAGGGACCAAGTGGGGTGAACGTATCAAATGACTTGCCGATCATCCAGTGCCCATCTTCATGGAAAAATTGCGGCGCCGTCACATCATTGGCCACCGTATAGCCAAAAATATAATCAGCTGCTTCTATCTCTGTAATTTGACTAGCCGTTTTCCCAATAACAGCTGCCAGTTCCGATTCGAATTTCACCTCGTCTATTCCTTGTGGTATGACAATTGACGTTCCACTTCCAATAACAGACGAAACCGGTTTATAGAAAAACACCGGCAGTTCAGGCACATCAGTGGGTAAATCCTCCCATTTACCGACATAGTTTGCCCCGATGCCAATCACATGTCTCGGCGTAAGCGGTTCCAAAATTTCAATCTCTTCCGGATTATAGAGCTCACCTGCTATTTTCCAATCAGCATACATATCACCTTCAATTGGCTTAATGCCGATATCTGTTATAATCCCCTGTATAATGGTTGGTTCATTCTTATGTTTGAATCTGATAAACTTCAATGCATTCACTCCCTGTTTCGAAATATTGAGATGGGTAAAGCCCCATCTCAGTCAGTCATTAAACACTCGCTGTTTTCATATCCTGTTTTACTTCAGCGCAACGGCCGGGCTCAGGGAACAGTTTCCCGGGATTCAGCATGTCATGTGGATTGAAAACATGCCGGATGGCCGTTTGTGCTGCCATTTCCTCGTCACTGAAAATAAAATGCATTTCAGCTGATTTTTCAATGCCAACACCATGTTCACCGGTAATCGAGCCGCCAACATCTGCACATACCTGCAAACACTCCGATCCCGCTTTTGCAGCTCGCTCACTTTCGCCGGGAATATTGGCATCAAACAATATAAGCGGATGTAGATTGCCATCGCCCGCATGAAAAATATTCGCAATCCGCAGTTCGTACTTCCGGCTGATGGCATTAATTCGTGCAAGCACTTCTGGCAGGCGTGTTCTTGGAATAACCCCATCCTGAACAAGGTAGTCGGGTGAAATCGCCCCCATCGCCCCAAAACCCATTTTGCGGTTCGCCCACCAGAGGCTCCGCTCTGCCTCATCTTTGGCCACTTTCACTTTACGGACATGATTGCTTTTGCACACGGTCAAAATATCGTCAATCTGGGCATCAATCCCGGCTGCGATCCCATCGACTTCAATCAGTAAAAATGCCGCAATATCGCGTGGATGCCCGACCGGATAGGCGGCTGATTCGACTCCTTCAATCGCGATCTCATCCATCATTTCCAGTGCTGCCGGGATGATACCTCCCGCAATAATATCCGACACTGCCTGACTCGCATCATCAATGTCGTCAAAATAAGCAAGGACCGTTTTCTTTCCTTCAGGATTTTTCAATATGTTCACGGTAATTTGGGTCACAATGCCAAGTGTCCCTTCAGATCCGGTGAGGAGGCCAAGCAAATCGTACCCGGGCTGATCCGGAATACCTTCTTTTCCGATTTCAATTATCTCCCCATTCGGCAGTACGACTTCAAGCCCCAAAATATGATTGGTCGTAACACCATATTTCAGACAATGGGCGCCGCCGGAGTTTTCGGCGACATTGCCGCCAATCGTGCACGCATTCTGACTTGACGGATCGGGTGCGTAATAGTAGCCTTTATCGGAAATCGACTGGGTCAGTTTCAGGTTAATATAGCCCGGTTCGACAACGGCCTTGCGATTTTCCAGATCTAGGTGGAGCAGCCGTTTCATGCGGACAAGACTGATGATCACCTCACCGCCCAATGGTGTCGCACCGCCACTTAAACCCGTTCCCGCTCCACGTGCAATGTAAGGGACTCCGAGTTCATTTAATCGCTTCACAACATCTGACACGTGCTGTGTATTCCGCACAAACACAACCGCCCGCGGCATACCTCTCTCCATTGTATAGCCATCACACTCGTAGGAAATGAGATCCTCCTTCAAATAAAGGACGTTTTCTTCCCCGACAATGTCCATTAACAGCTGTGCAGCGGCATCCGGCCTTTGCTTGGTTTGTTTTTTTCGAAACATCCTGTTCACCCGCTTTCCATTTGATGATTACAACTCGTATTCATGTGCTTTCTGTTTATCTTTTTCATACGCCCAGTCAAGAAGCTGGACGGTATGGACGACTTGCGCACTTCGCCCATATTTTTGCACACCCATCGCAATCTGTAGCATACAGCCGGGGTTACCCATGGAAATCATGTCGATATTGTCCGGCACGTCCTCAATTTTGCGGTCAAGCAATTTGCCGGCCATTTCAGGGTGTGTCAGGTTATAAATACCCGCACTGCCGCAGCATCTGTCCGCATCAGGCAGATCCACCATCTCCACACCCGGGATGTCATTCAAAATCTGTCTTGGTTCCGAGAGCACGCCCTGCCCATGCGCCAAATGACAGGCATCATGATAGGTAACGGTTGTGTTGACTTCAGATTGGGGACGCTTGAAATCGATGTCATACAGAAATTTGGTAATATCTTCAACCTTCCCGGAAAATTCCTTCGCCAGCGGCATCATCTCCGGATCATTCCTGAACAGCTCATCATACTCCCGGAGCGCACATCCGCATCCCGCCGCATTCACCAGAATTTTATCGTAGTCTTTGAACGCTTCAATGTTCTGCTTAGCTAATTGTTTTCCGGTATTCCGCTCACCGGCGTGAACGTGAAGTGCGCCGCAGCAGCCCTGATCCGGCGGAAGCGCGACTTCATAGCTATTATGGGTAAGAACGCGGATGGTTGCTTCGTTGACGTCATTAAACATTTCATCCATGATACAGCCCGTCAGGATAGCAACACGTCCTTTTGTCTCCCCTTCTGCCGGAACGATATCCGGGTACCTGCCCAGGACCGGTTTTCCAGTTTCCGGCAGAATGGCTTCCATGTCCTTTACATGATCCGGCATTACGTTGAGAACTCCTGTTTTTCGGGCCACTTTCTGCAGACCGCTTTTCTGGTAAAATCGCATCAAGCCGCCGAGCTTATTCATCCGCTTCTGATGTGGGAAAAACTTGTTCAGAACCGTCTTTTTAAACGTACCGGTAACACCTGATGCCGGCATCGCCTGATTGATTTGCCCGCGTGCTTCTTCAATCAGCCCGCCGACCTGAACGTTTGCCGGACAAGCTGTTTCACAAGCTCGACAGTCAAGGCAGCTAAAAATCGGATCGGCAAACGCTTCATCAACACTGATTTTGCCTTCTGCCACAGACTTAATTAAGTAAACACGGCCCCGTGGCGAGTTCTGTTCTTCACCGGTTTCCTGATAGGTCGGACAGGCTTCCAGGCACAAGCCGCAGTGAACGCAATCAGCCCATTTCGTTGCATCAGGAACATCATCCCAAAGATAGTTTCCCAACGTGTTCGTCTGGCAAGGCGGGTCGGTCTTTTCTTTGTTCAGCATATCCGCTAGACCTATACCCATATTAAATACCTCCTACAAACCGATGACGGTTCAATATTTTCTTCGGATCGTTCGTTTGTTTAATCCCTTCCAATAATGCGAAGTAAGCAGGCTTATCACCCCATACATCAAATATCTTTCTCAGGTTGAAAGGCAAATGGGTGCCAACAGCATACCCGTGTCTATTTTCTGCCTCTGAACGAAGCGCTTTCATATAAGCGATGACGTCATCGGCCCGACCATAAACATAAACACGCGAAATCCCATGTCCGGCGCCGCCATGTGCATCAATTGAAATATGATGGACGACAGCAAGTTGTTCGGCTTTTTGCAGAATGCCGAGCACATCGGAAGGCTGGCTGCCAATTTTCACAGTAGCTTGTATGCTGGCTGCAGTGGATTCATTGTTGTAGCCGTCCGGGTACAAATCGTCCGTAGTATTGTTGGAATCGTTGAGGCTCAAGTTTTCCGTGCTGGCGTTGGGGTCCGTGTCGTACATGCCTCCCTTATAGCCATTTAAACCCAAGCTGTGTACGCTATCGTTGTAACCATTCGGACCTAATTGGCGAAATTGACCCCACCACTTTCTTGCTTCGTCCTCAAACAGCACGGTCTGTCGGGCACCTGCTGGCAAATGTTCCGTCACCCATTTTTCCTGTACACGGACGGCATTTTCCTGGTCTTCAAATGCGATCGCCAATGTATGAAGTTTTTTTCCGGTTAATTTCTCAGCCGTTGATGGCGTCAATACTTCAAGTGATACGGGCTCCATCATCGAGTCCAGCATACGTTTTGCAACATCATGAATCTTCTTTTCATCGCCTTCAGGAAAATGCAGCAGTGACAGCGCCTCATATTTCGGCAACGGTCGCAGCTTCAGCGTAATTTCACTCATGACTCCAAGTGTACCCATTGCCCCGATGAACAGTTTATTCATGTCATAACCAGCTACGTTTTTAACGACTTTGCCACCCATACGAATCACACGTCCATCCGGGTAGACAATCCTTGTTCCGATGACCAGATCTCTGGCAGATCCGTAAAGCAGCCGTTTGGCACCACTGTCATTTGCAGCGACAATCCCGCCAATCGTTGCGAGTTCCGGCCAGGATGGATCAAGGGCGATACACTGACCTTTTTCCGCCAGTTGATCTGAAATTTCCTTTAATGTCGTTCCAGGTCTTACGGTTAATGTCAAATCACCGACCGAATGCTCCACAATGCCTTTATAACCGGCAAGCGACAGCAAAATATCTGCTTGCTTCATTGTGCCGCCATAACCCTGCTTCGTTCCGCCCGATATAACATTGACAGTTTTATCATGGTCGTTCGCATAAGCAAGCACATTTGAAATATCTTCCTCGGAACAAGCTTCTATGATATGCATTCCGCTATTACCCAAAGGATGATGCGTTTCATTATTTTGTTTAATTTGCTCTCTGGGCACAACCGATTCAATAGCCGGCGTGATCATTGGGAATCCCCCTTTCCCTTAAGTACGACTGAAGACTTGTTATATAACAAAACTGTAATGCATTTTCTCCCCTGCTATCGTCTTATGTGAGATGTGACCACTTACATATCACATCCACCAGGTTTGTCTCTAGTAAACCAGTGTCATATAACAAAGTCAATGTTATTTTTTTAAATAATCCAAAAATTTTTGTGATTTGATGATCATCTATAACGTTCGACAATAATCGCTACTGTTGTTCCTGTCTGGAATTTGCCAATCGTATGACATGCACTTAAATCCATTGTTTGATCGGCTTATGAAGATTCTCAATCGACTTTAATCCATGCTCGATCAGCTTAGGTATTATTCGATCGAATTCGTGTGCCTTTTGATCGTTTTTAAGGTCAGCTCGATCGACCTAAGGTGGTCCCGATCGATTGGGCACGATTCGATCGATCCTCGCTGAATAAATAGAAGCAACAGGAAAAAGAGGGAAATCCGCTTCTTACAGCGGAACTCCCTCTCACATAAATTGTCAGCTGCCACCTTGTTTAACCGTGTTGAGTGTATCCTTTTCTTTTGCCTCAAGACGGCGCTGATGCAAAATCGGTTCGGTATAGCCGCTTGGCTGCTCTTTTCCCTTAAATACAAGGTCACATGCTGCCTGGAACGCGACCGAGTCATCATAATCGGGCGCCATTGGTCGGTATGCCGAATCACCAGCATTTTGTCTGTCAACAACTTTTGCCATCCGCTTCAACGTGTTCATCATCTGTTCTTCGGTACAAACACCATGGTAAACCCAGTTTGCGAGCATTTGACTGGAAATGCGCAATGTTGCACGATCCTCCATAAGCGCAATATCGTTAATATCAGGGACTTTCGAACAGCCGATTCCTTGCTCAACCCAGCGCACAACATAGCCCAGCAACGTCTGAGCACTGTTATCAAGCTCCTCCTGAACCTCATCATCAGACCAGTCCCCATCACATGCAACCGGAATCTGCAAAATATTATCCCGGTATGTTTCACTTTGCTGTTCAATCCCACCCTGAACCTTCCGCACATCAATTTGATGATAATGAAGGGCATGTAATGTCGCGGCCGTTGGTGACGGAACCCAGGCAGTATTGCCGCCTGCTTTCAGGTGACCGCTCTTTTGCTCGAGCATGTCGGCCATTAAATCCGGCATCGCCCACATGCCCTTGCCGATTTGTGCTCTCCCTTTCAATCCGGCATCAAGGCCGACGCTGACATTATTCTTTTCATAACCATTCAGCCAGATGGATGCTTTCATCTCACCTTTCCGGATCATGGGACCAGCTTCCATGGATGTATGGATTTCATCACCGGTCCGATCCAGAAAACCGGTGTTAATGAAAACAACACGCTCGCGCACTTCATGAATGCAATTTTTCAGGTTCAGACTTGTGCGGCGTTCTTCATCCATCAAGCCGATTTTCAGCGTGTTGCGCTGCATATCAAGCATATCTTCAATCCGATCAAATAATTCATTGGCAAAAGCCGCTTCTTTTGAGCCGTGCATTTTCGGTTTGACAATATAAACGGAGCCTGCCCGCGAATTCTGATGAGAGCCATTGCCCAATAGACTGTGCTTTGCCATTAAGCTCGTGAACACACCGTCCATAATCCCCTCATAAATTTCTTTCCCATTTTCATCGAGAATTGCATTGTTCGTCATCAAATGACCGACATTGCGGACAAACATGAGCACGCGGCCGCTCAGCTTTACCTCCTCACCGTCCGGACCTGTATAAATACGGTCAGGATTTAATTCGCGGGTCACTTCCTTTCCATTTTTCATGAACGTGGCCGACAAATCTCCTTTGTTCAAACCGAGCCAATTACGGTACACAAGCGTTTTATCCTCGGCATCGACTGCTGTCACCGAATCTTCGCAGTCCATAATGCTTGTTGTTGCTGACTCCAGACAAATGTCTTTAACTCCTGCCTGGTCCGTTTTGCCAATCGGATGATCAGGATCGATTTGAATCTCGACGTGCAGTCCATTATTCCTGAGCAAAATTGTCTCGGGATTATTGGCAGGACCTTGATATCCGGTAAATTGGTCTTCATCTTTAAGTCTGGTTGTCTGGCCATTTTGAAGTGTAACATCGAGTTTTCCGTCATTGATCGTGTAGCTGATGGCATCTTTATGAGAGGCTGTATGAAGTGGTATATGTTCATCAAGGAACTGTTTGGCGAATGTGATGACCTTTTCTCCGCGGACAGGATTATAAGAACCAGTCTTCTCAGCACCACCATCCTCACTGATCACATCTGTTCCGTATAGCGCATCATAAAGGGATCCCCAGCGTGCGTTGGCGGCATTGAGGGCATAGCGTGCGTTATCAATCGGTACAACAAGCTGTGGCCCCGCTTGTTTTGTAATGACCTCATCAACATCTTCGGTCGTTATTTGAAAATCATCCACCTCAGGCTCCAAATAACCAATGTCTTCCAGAAAAGCTTTGTACGTATTAAAGTCTATCACATCGTTTTCCTTGTACCATTGATCTATCTGCTTTTGCATCGTACCACGTTCAGCCAGCAATGCTTTATTTTTCGGCGTCAATTCAGCCACTAGTTCTCCTAAATCCTTCCAAAACATTTTTCGGTCTAACCCTGCCCCCGGAAGCGCCTCCGAATTGACAAAATCATAAAGTTCTTTGGCCACTTGAAGATTGCCCGTTTTGATATATTCTCTCATTCGTATTCCTCCCCTTTGATCTTCTTTGGGTAAACATAAAAATAAGTATCCTATAATATCACAGCCACGCCCAGTTTCGCTTACAGGACGCACTACTGCAAATGCTGCAGCAGAACCAAGAAAATTACGAAAACGATGCAGCTGACGAAGAAAAAGTACTGTCTTTTTTTCGAGGTCATCACGCAAGTTCCCTTACGCTTTTGTATTATTCATCTATCATTCTAATGTAAGCGCATCAAAAACTAAAATACATGTTTTGCATAAACACTATTCCTTTTGGCTATACCTTGACGTATAATAAGCATAACCATACATATTATGATATTGAAGGGGTGCCTATTTAATGGACATTAGGCAAATCACATGTTTTGCAGAAGTAGCACGGCAGCTGAATGTTACAAGGGCAGCTGAAACGCTTCATATATCCCAGCCGTCATTGAGCAAAACGATCAAAAACCTTGAACATGAGCTTGATGCACCGCTTTTTTACCGGGGAGCACATCAGCTGGAACTGACCGATGCAGGGCAGGCATTTCTGGTCAATGCCAAAAAAGTCCTTGATGCATTTGACAATCTGACGTCCGAACTCAATGATGTCATTGATTTAAAAAAAGGAGAAATCAAAATCGGCATCCCCCCCATAATTGGTGCCGCGTTTTTTTCAACCTTAATCAGTCGCTACAAAGAAACCTATCCATCGATCGATCTTTTGTTAAATGAAGTCGGCAGCAACAAAATCAGTCAAGGCGTCAGTGAGGGCGAGCTTGATATTGGATTGATCTGCAATCTCCCGGCACAAAAGGAAAACCTTGAAACCATTCAACTATTAAAAGACCCCTTAAAGCTTATGGTGAACAAAAATAACCCATTAGCCGGCAAAACAGCCATTGACTTTTCCCAGATTGAATACGAACCACTTATTTTATACCGGCATGACTTTTCGCTTCACGACAAGATTATGGAAGCATGCACACATTACGGTTTTGAACCGAAAGTCGTCTGTGAAAGCTCACAAAAAGATTTCATGATTGAAATGGTGGAAGCCAAACTGGGTGTTGCGTTATTGCCAGGCCGGATCTGCAGTCAAATTGACAATGAACAGCTGAAAGCCATCCCGTTCACAAAGCCTGTGGTCAATCTGGAACTCGGCATGATCTGGAACAAGGATAAATACTTGCCATATGCGGTGCGTGAATTTATTGCGATGTCAGGGGCATTCAGTATTTGAGCGGGATAAACAGACAGACCAGCGCCCCCCACGCTGGCCTGTTACCTCATTAATCCAATTCAATTTCCTCAACAGTTCGCTCGACGATCCGTGCTTCTTTAATGGATACGACATCACCGCCTGATGATGTGAATGCATTTTGGGAGATAATTTCATCCATCGCAGCTTTAATGGCTGCCGGATCTGCTGGCTCAACCGGTTTTTCCAATGAGTAAGTGACCGTCTTCCCCTCTTCATTTAAAAATTTTAATTCAAGCTTTTTCATTTTATCACCTCCTCCCTTTTTAATGCGGACAACGGCTGCCTTGGTAATTGGAACGTCTTAAACAGATGCAGATCACCGGATTAGCTAGCCGTTGCCCGTTGAAATGAAAGCTTATGCTTCCTCCTCGCTGATTTCGGAACTATCATTTCGTTCGACGTTCACCAGCGGGCGCTCCTGCAATGCTGTTACAGCTGTCGCAATCGAATATAGCTGATCGGCTGTCGCTGTCGTCTTCACATTGTTGAAGCCTTTCGTTCTATAAAGCTGCTCCCCAGTCTCCTCATTAACGCCATCATCCAGGATAAGGCGCAGCCGTGAATCAACCATTTGTTGTTCTGCCATTCCGCTCACCTCCTTTCACCCCTACAATCGAAACAAGAGACACAAAAGGGGCATGAAAAACTAAATTTTTTTGGATTTTACATGCCACTTTTTCTGCGTTGGATACGATTGTAGGGGAAAGAGGTGGATTTTTTTAATTTAGGCTAAAATAGTAAAATCGAGTTAAAACATACAAGGTGGATACAAATATCAACAAAAGTCAGGATTTATTTGATAAAGAATGACAAGAAATCATGAAAAGTTAAATAAAACAGGCATTCATACCAAAAAGGTAAAATAGGGCCAGGAAATGGGAGGTATTCAGGTTTGGTAGGACGGGAACCGCTGGATATGCCAATCGAACAGATCCTGTAAAGCACAGTCCAACAAACAAAAAAGCCCCCATAACAGAAGGAAGCACTCTGTACTCCTTCTTATTACAGGGGGTCAACGAATAGCATTATTCCATTACAAACTCCAGTAATGATAACCTTGAGCTTCACATTCTTTTCGGTCTAAAATACTTTTCACATCAATTAATACCTTATGATCGTTTTTATACAGACGATCAAGCATATCCAGGTCATATTGCTCTTTAAATTCATGGTGACCTACAGCAAGCACAACACAATCCAAATCATTCAATTGACCTTTTCCGACTAAATCTATCCCAAACTCATCATAAACGGCAGCTTGATCAGCAATTGGGTCATGGACAACAACTTCAACGCCATAGTCTTTTAATTCATGAATGATATCGATGACTTTTGTATTACGTACGTCTGGACAATCTTCTTTGAACGTAATGCCCAGAATACCAACTCTGGCACCACTCATTTCCTGTCTGGCATGGATCATCTTTTTAATAATATTAGAGCCTATATATTTACCCATATCATCATTAATTTTGCGTCCGGACAAGATAATTTGCGAATGGTGTCCAAGTTGTTCTGCTTTATAGGTAAAATAATAAGGATCGACACCAATACAGTGCCCGCCAACCAAACCGGGGGTGAAATTCAGGAAGTTCCATTTCGTACCGGCCGCTTCCAATACAGCATTTGTATTGATGTCCATTTTATTGAAAACCATAGAAAGCTCGTTCATAAATGCAATATTGATATCCCGCTGGGAATTCTCGATTACTTTGGCAGCTTCAGCTACTTTAATGGACTCTGCTTCATGGACACCGGCTTCAATAATGGAATCGTATACGTCTGAAATTTCGCTCAGCGCTTCATTATCTGAACCTGATACAATTTTAATGATGCTCGTCAGCCGGTTCACATTGTCACCCGGGTTAATCCGTTCAGGGGAATAGCCAACCTTAAATTCAGTACCAATTACCAGGCCAGATTTCTCTTCCAGAATTGGGATGCAGACTTCTTCAGTTGTACCCGGATATACAGTTGATTCGTATACAACAATCGAACCTTTTGTTAAATTACGTCCGACTGTTTCACTTGCATCGATAACCGGGTTCAGATTCGGGGTCTTGTCCGTATTAATTGGAGTTGGAACGGCAACGATATGAAATTTACATGTCTTTAAATCTTCCTCATCATTCGTAAATGTCATAGTGGTATTTTGGACTGCTTCATCACCGACTTCTTGTGTCACATCCACGCCGGTTAAGTATTTGTCCAATTTATTTTTATTTACATCAAAACCGACTACATCATACTTTTTGGCAAGCTCAATCGCCAATGGAAGCCCGACATACCCTAAACCAATAACAGCAATTTTCTCTTCTTTGGATTTCAATTGTTCGAACAGATTCATGATTGATGCCTTCCTTTATAAAATCAAATTTATACTTATTTATACTTTACCATATAACCAAACTATACAGCTATATCTTGTATTTGTATAGTATTTTAATCCGATGTCCACAATTTTCTTCCATCGCTTCATTGTTATTTTATGCAGAATTCTGTAAAATAGATGCTACGAAACTACTAAGGAGAAAATCCCATGTCGAAAAGGAAAAAATGGACACTAATTATTGCCATACCGTTATTGTTAATGATCATTATTGGCGCAATTTACGTTAACTACTTATATAACAAAACAGAAAACATGGTAACTGATTCGCAGGAAAAAGTCGGTCGCGAAAATGAAACATCTGAACTCAGGAGTAAATCCGTAGATCCTGTTGAAGATAATGTCTCTGTTCTGTTCATAGGTGTTGATAACAGCGAGTTCCGTGACGAGGAAGAAAGCCGTTCCGATGCGCTCATATTGGCATCATTCAACAAACAAGACAGTTCTGTCAAGCTTTTAAGTATTCCAAGAGACTCGTATGTTTACGTTCCAGAAGTGGACCGGTATACAAAAATTAATCATGCACACTTTTTCGGTGGACCCAGAGCAACGATTGAAACAGTTGAGAACTTTCTCCATGTCCCCGTGGATTATTACGCCAAAATGAATTTCGAGGGTTTTATTGAAGTTGTTGATTCGCTTGGCGGCATCACCTATGATGTCCCTTACGAAATATGGGAATCCGACTCGAACGATGACAAAAATAGCATCCATTTAACGCCCGGTGAACAGCAATTAAATGGCGAAGAAGCCCTGGCACTGGCCAGAACTCGAAAATATGACAATGACGTAGAACGTGGAAAACGGCAGCAGGAAATTCTTAAGACGATTGCCAATAAAGCTATATCTGCTTCTTCTGTCTTTAAGGTGGGGGAAACAATAGACGCCATTGGTAATAATATGACGACCAACCTGTCATTTGAGAATATGAAGAACTTCTTATCTTATGGGCTTGACGAAAACATTACCATTGAAACCATGAATCTCAGTGGAGACGGCGGCTACATGGAAGACGGTCTTTGGTACTTTCATGTTAATGAAGAAAGCAAACATGATATTCGTGCTGAATTGCGCAATCATTTGGATTTAGAGGAAAATGTTGAAACAAGTGACTTCGCCAACGATGAAGAAAACAATAACACGTATTGATCCCGAGACTGTCACGAACAGTCTCTTAATTTTTTCATATATCCGATCAATCCCTGATATTTTATTTACGATAGGCAACATTAATAGTACAATAAAAAAGAGTTCGCGATATAGGGAGATATTATGAAAAAAATCATTACGTACGGGACTTTTGATTTGCTGCACCCCGGCCATATCACTCTTTTACGCCGTGCAAAAGAAATGGGTGACTATTTAATTGTCGGTGTATCAACCGATGAATTTAACCGCAAAAAAAACAAGGAAGCATATCACCATTTTGATAATCGTAAAGTAATTGTGGAAGCGATTCGGTATGTGGACAAAGTCATCCCGGAAACAAATTGGGATCAAAAAATCGATGACATTATACAATATGACATTGATTTATTTGTAATGGGTAATGATTGGGATGGTGAATTTGATTTTTTAAAACGTTATTGTGACGTTATTTACCTCCCCCGGACAAAAGGTATCTCTTCATCGAAAATCAAAAAAGACAGATTATTAGATTAACATCATTAAAATGTAACATTTTCTTAATCGGAATCGTCTATAATATGTGGTATTCTGAAAATCGCATTGCATTTTTCGACAATGCCGATTATAATTAACAGGTTGATATCATAGATTTATAGAATTGAAGATTTGAAGGAGAATTAAAATTATGCAGCAACGTATAGATATGCGAAAGCAAAAAAAGAAAAAACGCCGACGCCGGATTCTTTATCCCATATTAGCCTTCTTTTTATTGCTGGCGTGTGGTGTTGGATATATGCTCGTCCAGACTTACACAGCAGCAAGTGAATCATATGATGATCTGGACCGTGAAAAATCTGAATTACGTGAAGAAGAGGTATCGATAAGTGATGACCCGATATCCATTCTGCTGCTAGGAGTTGAGGATTACTCAACAAATGGTGATAACGGCAGAACGGACACAATGATAGTTGCAACATTCAATCCGGAAGATGAAAAGTTAAAATTATTAAGTTTACCACGTGATACGCTGGTTGATATAGCTGGTCGCGGTACAAAGGAAAAAATAGCGCATGCTCATGCATATGGTGGTAAGGAAATGGCTATTAAAACAGTTGAACAATTCCTGGATATACCGATCGATTACTTTGCCGCTGTAAACTTTGATGCGTTCATAAACATAGTTGATATCCTTAACGGTGTCCAAGTTGATGTACCATTTGATTTTGAACAAAGAACGATCAGGGAATCTGGCAATGAAGATCTGCAATTCAAAGAAGGACCGATGGAACTCGATGGTGAAAAAGCCTTGGCATTTGCCAGAATGCGGAAACAGGATCCACGTGGGGACATTGGCAGAAATGAACGGCAACAGCAGGTTATAGAGGCGATTATTGACAAAGCAACTTCACTCAGTACTGTTACAAAAGTTGATGACTTAGCTAACGAGGTAGGTGCCAACGTCAAAACCAATATGAAAATTAGTGAAGGCCTCGGATTTTACCGTGAATATTCCGATTTTAGCACCAGTAACATTGACAAACTTGCATATGAAACATATACGCAAACAATTGACAGAATAGATTATGAAATCCCGGATGAACAATCGCTTGCTGAGGTAAAAGCAACATTAAAACAGCATCTCGAACTGGAAACTTCGGATAGCCAAGCCGAAACGTATAATACAACCGATCAACCATAAAAACCACTTTTAGGCTATTTAAATGGCCTAAAAGTGGTTTTTTTTACATCGTATGCTATTTCACTCTCTCTGTCCCAAAAATTCTTTTGATCCGATTTAATAAAGGCTGCTGACCATGCATGACAATACCTGCCAATTCAGCAATCACCTGCATGCCAACAATAATTATTCCAAATATGATGAAGGACGTCAGCATCGTTCCACTGTTAAACACGATCGCCATTCCGCCGAAAAAAGCACTGAATCCATAAATGATTAATACCGCAGTACGATGGCTATAGCCCATTTTCATTAATTGATAATGAATATGCTTTTTATCCGCAGTAGCAATTCCCTGCTTATTAATTGTTCGTCGTATAATCGCCAGAATCGTGTCAAATACAGGGATGGCAATGACAATGATCGGAATGATAAAACTGAACAAGGCAACATTTTTAAAGAGCCCGAGCATTGATACAACTGCAATGGAATACCCAAGAAATAAAGCTCCGGTATCCCCCATAAATATTTTTGCCGGGTGAAAATTATGATAAAGAAACCCGATACAGCCTCCTATCAATATCACACACAAATAAGCCACAACGATTCGATAGTCCATCATTGCCATCACGAGAATGCTGGATAACCCAATCGCTGAAACACCTGCCGCAAGTCCGTCCAATCCATCTATCAAATTGATAGCGTTAGAAGCTGCAAGGATCCAAATAATTGTAATAATGTATGCTAAACCATCCAAATAGACAGTACCCAAAAACGGGATAGTAAGCTTTTCAATGACCAAACCGGAAGAAACGACTGCCAGAGCCGTCGCCAGCTGTCCAGTCAGTTTATAGTATGGTTTCAGATCAAAAACATCATCCAAAACGCCCGTCAGTATCATGATACAGGCACCAATGATTATAGCTGTCATTTGCGGGTGTACCGGCTGTAAATAGAGAAAACCAGCAACTGTACCGCTAAAGATAGCTAGTCCGCCCAAACTCGCCTTGATGCCATTATGATTTTTTCGGTTGTTATCCGGTTTATCAGCCACATTCAGTTTTAAAGCAAGTCTTTTAATCAATGGTGTTACGAAGAATGCCGTCAAAGCTGAAATAACAAATGCGATGACTAAATCGGCTGTATCAAACATGGAAACACCTGCTTCATTTCTAATTGGTTAGACTTCTTTCTTTATTGATTCTATCATATTTCAAGCATTTAGGCACTGTTAATTTTGTAACGTCCGACTTTTTTTATGTTAAACTATGAACATACGAATCGTGACATACGTTAATCCAAGAATACTAGGTGATGATAATGGCATTGGACTACACAAATTCCATCCCGCTGTACATTCAGTTAAAAACAAAAATTGAACAGAAAATATTGGAAGGAGATTATACCGGTAAAATCCCGAGCGAACGTGAGCTTATCGATGAATATTATGTCAGTCGCAGTACTGTCAGACAAGCGATCGATGCACTGACAAGAGAAGGAACACTTGAGAAAAAACCTGGAAAAGGAACATTTGTTACGCTGAAGCCTATTAATGATTGGCTTGGCAGCTTAAGCAGCACCTCAGAAAGTATCCAGCGAATGGGAATGCAGCCCGGAGCAAAACTAATCAAAGCAGAACTTATTCAATTGTCCGATCACATGAAAAAATTAACCGGCTTGACAGAAGCTGTTCATATTAAACGGATCCGATTCGCAGACAACATACCAATGGGAGTGGAAAATAACTTTTATCCCACTGAACTGGGAAAAAAGATTAAAGCATATGACCTGGATGAAGTTTCATTATATGACTTGCTTGAGAAGGAATTAGGAGTACGCTCAATAGAGGCAGATCAGGTTATCAAGTCAGAACGCATTACCAGGGAAGATGCCAGACTATTGAACGTTCCAACTGTCACAAGTATGCTCATAGCTGAAAGAAAGCTAGTGGATGTAAATAACGACTTTGTAGAATATGAACTTGCATCATACCGATCAGATATGTATTCATTTAAGATTAAACTTTCCCGGAAAAAATAAGTATTCCTGTACCGTTTGAGGTATGACAAAATTGTTGTTGGATCAGGTTATTTAGCAATAACCTGATGGGTCAACACGTTTTTATTGAAACACTGCTTCCTTCAAGTGAATCGAAATACCATATGACCGACCGATAGCATGCAGTTCATCAATTACTTGTTCTGTTAGGGGAATTCCACTCCTGTTTCGTTCGTTGGCCGTTTCATTCTCGATTTCACCCGGGAGGTAAATTTTATCGTATCCTTTGGCTGCAGGTATTTGTTTAATTTCACTTGCCATGCTGTCCATCCGATTTTTAAAAGTATTCAACTCCTCAAATATGTCGGCACGGATCACAAAGAAAAATTGTCCAACTTCCTGAACTTCGTTTAAATCCTCCGGCCTGCCAATACCAGGCCCGAATGCTGCACCTGTAAGCAGTCCTGATAAAACATCCGCCAATAATGCAAGCCCGTAACCTTTTGGTCCGCCAACCGGCAAAACCAGTCCATCCATCGCTTCCTGAGCATCTGTTGTTGGTTCCCCCTCCTTCGTAATTGCCCAGCCTACAGGAATATCCTCATGATTTTGAATGGCTAATTTTATTTTTCCTCTTGCAACAATACTCGTTGCCATATCAAACACGATGTTGCCTTCTTCTCCGCCGGGTATGCCATAGGAGATGGGATTTGTTCCAAAGTATCTTTCTTTTCCTCCCCAGGGAGCCATATAGGATGGTGCATTCGTTGTGGCTAAACAAACACAATCATGTTCGGCTGCATATCCTGTGTAATCGGCCAGCATACCGCAATGATTGGAATGATTGATACCCGCGATAGCGACCCCCATATCTTTTGCCTTCTCAACAGCCAGCCTTATCCCTTCTGTAGCAGGTATAATACCCAATTCATTCGCGCCATCGATCAAAATGGATGCAGGCGTTTCTTTCGTGATCTTCATATTATGTTCACGATTAACGACCCCTCTTTCCAATCGATCGATATAGCTTTTTACACGGGTTACACCATGTGAGTCCACGCCTCTTAAATTGGCCAGAACAAGATGTCTTGCGATTGTTGCACTGTGATCATCCCGTATTCCTGCCTTTTGAAAAATGGCTGTAACATAGTTTTCGAGATTTGTTCTATTTATATAAGTTGTCATTTTTCTCTCCTTTCCTGCATAGTTACTTTAAAAACCTTTATTAATACTGTTTAAAGAAGATTATCTTCTCATAGGACCGCACAAAGTGACTCCCCGCCATTGAGAACCTTGGTCACCTCACGGGCAATTAACATGGCCGTCCGAGATTGCGATTCATCAGTCAATCCAGCAATATGCGGGGAAAGACGAATGGATTCAACTTGTAAAAGTGGTGAACCTTGTTGAACAGGCTCGTTTTCAAGTACATCAAGGTATGCACCTGCAATTTTTTCTGATTGAACTGCTTCAACCAGATCCAGTTCATGTACGATACCACCCCGGGCCGTATTAATGACATAAGCATGTGACTTCATTCGTGAAAAACTCTCTTTATTGATCATGTGTTTCGTTGCTTTCGTCAACGGAACGTGTACAGATATAAAATCCGACTCAGGAAAAAGTTCATCAAGGGTTGTCACCGGATAAACCCCTGTTTCTGCCAATACATGATCATACGATGTGACAAAGGGATCATAGCCGATGACTCGTATACCAAAAGCACTTGCTCTTCTGGCAACACGATGAGCAATTTCACCTAGCCCGACAAGTCCTAGTGTTTTCTGATTCAACTCATATCCTGTAAAAAATTTGCGATCCCAATTTCCCAAGCGAACATCGGCATCAGCATCAGCCAGTGGACGATAGGCATCCAGCATCGCCGCCATTACATATTCTACAACAGATGTGGCATTGGCATGTTTAGCAGCAATGACTGGTATATTCCGTGCTTTTGTCGCTTCCAGATCGATATTATCCAGCCCAACGCCGAGTCGGCCGATAACTTTGACATTTTTAGCAACATCAAGCAACTCAGGATCAACCCGTGTTTCATTCCGGACAATAAGTGCATCATACTTAGGAGCCAATTTAAGCAGATCATCTCTTTTTCGACACAATTCCATATCATAATCAACCGTATGTCCTGTCTGCTTGAGTTCTTCAATCCCGTCTTCCCACATTAATTCAGTCACGAGCACCTTCATAAGCTTTCCCTCCCTATACCAGTGGTTAAATTGCTAATATACATGAATCCTGATTTTCCACGACGTGCATAATCACTTCATTACTATTACGCGCAAACCCTGAAGTCTTCAATGAAATCAGCCAAACAAGAGACCTGACGGAAGAGGAACAACAAAGACATATCGGAATAACACGAAGAAAAAGATACTGATACTGATGGAACTTATACTAGCATGTACTATTTTCGCTTTGTTGCTTTTATCTGTATTATGCTGCTGTAAATACCACGTCATCCAACCGATAAACAGCATACTCGCCATTAAAAATCCAAACAGACTAATCAGGATGACATAGCCTATCATCGACAGGCTCATGATAACGACTTTTCGCTTATTGATACCTTCAAATAATTTGCTGGATGAAGATTTAATCATACTTTTAATATAATATGCTATGCTCAGGATCAAAAGGATTAAACCGATTGTACGGGGAAAAACATAACTCATTTCTGATAACCCCTTCGTTTCCCATATCGCCAAGCATGCAACAATGATTAATATAACCGAAGATATTGTATTATAGTTGACTTTCTGCATGATTATGCCCCCAACTTCTCTTGACTGTCATCATATTTAGATCCTAAAAGTTTACTTAAAAGCGGCAAAAATATCGACAGGACACACAGCAGCATTAATACGATCGAAATCGGACGAGAAAAGAATAAGGCTAATACGTTTCCAGATGCTTCCCCCAAAAGCATGGATTGAGCAAGCCCCCTTTCTGCAATTGGTCCGAGAATGAGCCCCAGCACGATCGGCGCAGGATTGAACCCGGCATTTTTCATCACATATGCCAGCAGGCCAAAACCAATCAGCAGTGCTACATCCAAGAAATTATTCCGAATCGCATAAGACCCGATAATCGTTAAAAAGACAATCGAAGGTGCCAGATAGGATACCGGTATGGAAAGAACCTTTCCGATATATTTGGAGCCCATGAGCCCAAACATAATCATAACGACATTCGCAATAACAAATGCAATTAAAAACGTGTAGACCAGCCCAGGCTGCTGACTCATGAGATCTGGCCCAGGTGTGATCCCCTGCATCATTAATGCCCCAAGAATAATGGCGGCTGGCGGTGCCCCAGGGATCCCGAGAGACAAAAGGGGAACGAGAGAACCACCAACTTCTGCATTATTTGATGTTTCCGAAGCTACGACACCATCAACTTTTCCTTGTCCAAATGACTTTTTATCGTTTGAAAAACGGACAGCAGCATCATATGACAATAGTGACGCGACATTCCCCCCTGCTCCGGGAATAATGCCCGTTATAATACCAATCACAGATGAACGAATGATGAAAAATGGTTTTTTAATGATATAGAAAAAGAGCGTTTTCACGATCCCCTTCTCTCTTTTCACACCTTCTTGTGACTTAACATTGTTCTCAATCATAGAAATTACTTCCGGAATACAAAAGAAGGCAATTAAAATAACAATTAATTCCAGCCCAGATTGCAACTGGGAAAAACCGAATGTATACCGCGATTCGCCACCGACCGGTGATATGCCAACAGTCCCCAGCAGCAAACCGATACATCCGCCAATCAATCCCTTCAACATAGAACCGGATGATAACGTTGCAATCATCGTCAATCCCAATATGGCAACCCAGAAATATTCCGGCGGCCCGAAATTCAACGCCCAATCCGCCAGAACTGGTGTAAGAAACAAAAGCGCGAGGCCGCCAATTATTCCGCCAATTCCAGAACTGATGGCTGCCGCAGCCAGTGCCTGTGAAGCTTTTCCTTTTTTAGTCATGGGATAGCCGTCAAACGTTGTCGCGATGGCTGATGGTGTACCGGGCGTATTGATAAGAATGGCTGATATACATCCACCGTAAATACCACCGATATATAATCCACCCATCGTAATTAGTGATGTATCCGAATCCATTGTGAATGTAAATGGCAGCAATAAAGCAAGCGCCATTGTCGCCGTTAACCCAGGCAGGGCACCCACAACGATTCCAATTAACACACCGACGCACAGCAGCAACATGTTCAATGGTTGTGTTAATGAACTCAGGACGTCCGGTAAAAACTCAAGCATTCCCCTACCCTCCAGGTAAGAAGCCCTTTTTGAAATCCCAAAAAGAAGTCATCCTTTGTCTTTTGGTGTTTCTATTCTGCAGTACTTTCGTGCTATAAACCTAAGCCAATAGACTCTGTCATAGAGCAAGAACATTTGCATCAATTCTCCTCTACATTTTCGAGAATTTTGCTATATTCCGATTGTTTTTGTTCAATATATTCCAGCGACTCCTCATGCCCCATTCGTTTAGGTTCGAATCCTTCATCATACATGTCATCCTCGACTCCATCTTCATCCAGGATATCCAAAAATGCCTTTTCCAGCGTTTCAATTATTTCCTGGCTTGTTTCGGGAGGCACCGCTACACCACGGTCAATACCTGCTGTCATATCGTATCCTAATTCCTTGAATGTTGGAACATCCGGTAATGGTTTAAATGTCTCCTCTGAACCAATAGCCAGTATTTTCATATCATCCTGATATTTAATCAGGTCACTGGAGTTTCCAAAAATAACTTCTGCGTTTCCACCAAGAAATGCCTGAATAGAAGGCGCAGCCCCATCAAATGGAACGTATTGCATTTCGATACCAGCCAAATCCTGAAGCTGCAGCAATGCAATGTGATGGCCGGAATACGTACCGGAACCAGCTGCAGTTATGGATCCCGGCGATTCTTTTGCTTTCTTCACAAGATCTTCAAGTGATTCAATATCACTATCTTTTGAAACCGCTATACCAATTGGAGTAGCCTGAAAAATAGCTACAGGCACGATGTCCTCCGTCTGATAGCCTGTATCATCATTCGCAAGTGGCTGAAGGATGATATGTGGAATATTGATACCTGAGATGAAATGCCCATCCGGATCTTTATTAATCAGCTCACTCCATCCCACCGAGCCGCCTCCCCCAGGTTTGTACTGCATGACAACATCTTGATCCAAGGACTCTTCCAAATAAGGTTGCTGTCTTCTGGCTTCTACATCCGATTGGCCACCCGGATCAAATGGTATGCTATATGTAATAGACTCTGATGGATAATTTTCTGTACTCTCCGACCCATCAGCATTCGCTCCGCATGCGGGCAATATAAATAATACACAAGCCGTACTAAACAATATGAGAAACTTTCTTTTCATGCTTTACCTCCACAATTTAGATTCATAGAACCTGATCATTTAAATGACTTTAAAAACCATTCGAAACTGTTGGGTTTAGCTCTTTTTTTAAACATTAACACCTTCAGGCCAATGCAGATCGTGTTCCTCTATACTTGTTATTTCATTATTTTCATCAAAAAACACAACTTTTGGCTTTAAATTTTCTATTTCTTCTTCTGTCATTTGTGCCATGCTTAAAATAATGACAATGTCCCCCGGTGAAAATAAATGAGCAGGCGGACCATTCAAGCAAATGCGTTTCGAACCCTCCGGCGCGGGTATAGCATATGTTTTCCACCTTGTTGCATTTTTCAGACTTGTTATTTGTACCATTTCATATGGTTTAATATCCGCTTCTTTCATAAATTTTGAATCTATTGTCACACTGCCCACATAATCAAGCTCTGCTTCTGTGACTCTTACTCTGTGCAGTTTTCCTTTGCACATTAATTGTTGCATAAAAAATTCCTCCTCTGCAGAAATGAATCCTCTCCACAGTATAAGTAGTAGAGAAATATGGATTCAATGAGGTAGGAATGTTCGTACCAGTGAATAAGTATTTATTTATTTTCCAGGAATTACTTTTATCTTTCTTAGAGCAAGAGCAAGAAGGTAATACATTTGAGGGCTAAATATAGATAAGTTCAAACCATGGCACTTACACAACATGACAGTTTAATAAGCTAATTTACTATTTTATTTGGAAATTCTAATAGAATCTAATAGTTATTATTTACCTCATTTATTGTTCCGAGTTTCTATATTACATGGCATTTAAATTGTCAAATAATTATTCTTTACTTTACCCGTTTTATTTTGCAAGTAAAAAATATAAAAGAATGCAATAAAAACTGCAGAATCTTGCCAGCCTTCTCTTAGAATTAAAAGTTTTAGCGTGAAAGCGCATGAGTTACTCGGTAACTGTCACCTGTAAAACTAATTATATGTGCGTGATGAATTACTCGGTCTACTAATGCTGCTGTTAATCTGGAATCAACAAAAATACGGTTCCACTGGCTAAACCCAGGTTTTAAGTGATATGATACTCTTCTATTCCTACCAGTCAAATATCAATTGAAATAATACTCAGCTCTTTCTTTACTAAATGGTATATAACCCATTTCATCTAAAATGATCAGATCAACTTTTTTAAACCTGTTGCGGAACTGTTGGAACTTTCCCTCTCTCCATATCCTCCCTCAATAAATTAAGGTTTTCTTAGAATTACTTCGTTTTTCTCCCAATTTCTTTTAATTTATTGAAGCCCATAGTATCTGTTTTTAATCCATTTAATGACAATAAAGGATATATATGAAATTAGCGGATTAAACAGTATACGCTTTAACGGATAATTTCCATTAAATGGATGATTAAACTTATGATCGCACCTTGGATATCCACTTTAACATGGCGGTGGACCCTCCCATGTCTCTCGGCGTCTATCTGCGCAAATTCCTTCTTTCGACCTGACCATGGTGGATGCCGGAACTGCTTTCTTAGTGAGCCTCAATGCCCTAATGGAGATAATATCGACCGGCTAATCCATGCTTCAATTGTCAAAAGATGATTCAAAACGATAACTGTAAGTCTTGCCTAAACGACTTTCTGTAATGTCGAAATCATTGGGATGTCACGAATCATGCGCTCTTCACTGACGTACACTTCCTTGTACCTAATACATAAAAGATCTTGATGCTTAATGCGATAAACGACTGTTTTCCTGTCAGCGGATTATCGGATCGATGACGATAATAATGATCCAGCTGCTTAAAACCTTCATTGTGCAGGGGTAATGGGCGCTCGACTTGATACAGTATGCTTCGCAATCGCCTTCGTCCTCGTTTAGTGATGGTTGTTTGGCCTTTGAACAGGCCTGACTGATTCATCTTAAGATTGAGTCCCGCTAATTTAATGATTTAGCGTGGATCCCGGTAATTCGATAAACACCAAATTCGGCGAAGAAGCCGGCCACTGTTATGGTACTGACGCCTTTAAACGCTATCATCTGATCAGCTCCGGGGATATGAAGGACAAGTTCTTCCTATTGTGTTTCAAGAGCGATAAGACGTTCTTCAAGAGCCTTATACTGATCAATCAAATAACGAATTTCCTGACGTGCCATACGTAATCCCACTGTAAGGCCGACACTGTCTTCAGCGCCTGTTTCAATGCCTGAATGCGCTTGATTCCCACACCACGTTTGGCCACCTGTTTGACGTCTGAAAGTAAATCGTCTTCCGACGTTTTACGAATATCTTTCGGCAAATAGCCACTTTCCAATAGATGGAGGGCAGCCTTTCCGGTCCAATCTTTAAAGAGATTGAGAAACTCCGGGAAGTATCGATCAAGCGCATTATGTATTTGGGCTTTGATCGATATATATTCTCCTGAATCATACACATCCACAGGTAATGTAGGCTCATGATAACGACCGTCACGTATGACCTCGGCGATGACTTTGGCATTATTCGTATCGTTTTTCATTGGTGAATCGTCATCCAGTTTTTTGGATCGTTTTACCTTCATCGGATTAACGACAACCACTTGAATGCCTTGAGCTTTCAAGTGATAAGCTAAATTGAGCCAGTAATGACCAGTCGTTTCATCCCAATCATGAAGTTGGAACGATTATAAGCTTCAGATAGATTCCCAGCCCCATTCGATAAGATCTGAAAACCACTGCAGTGAATTGGTGAACACCATCCGTTTGACAAGGTCCCGCCCTCGATCATCTATCGCTCAAGCCGCGTGTTGGCTTTTCGCTATATCAACCCCGATAATAGTGTTTGTTCGGTAATTTGCGCTAAGCGATTATTTTTGTGTAAAATCCATGGTAGAAGTCCTCCTTCGGTAATAAATTCGAAGTCATGCATGACACTCTCAATGGTACCAAGGGGATTTTTTTATGCACTTGTCGTTTTCTCTGATTTCCCTTCAAATTTTTTCATCATAGGAATGCTTACCTTTTGATAATTAATTTGATGCGGGATTTGATCATGATCCGCATACTTCTTAGCAATTCGCCAATTCCCTAATGTAGTAGAATTTCATTGATAGAAAGTGATTCTGATTGCGTAAAACTTTGATACAATTAATTTCAGGCATTGCTAGCATCCCTTTCAACCTCCACTATTTGGATTGGACACCTAATAACAGTAGAGAAAATTTGGAAGGCTGGCAAAGCCGTTTTTAATAAAGTGAAAGGTTATGTTTTTTTTATTTCATAACTCTGAACTTTTTTGCATTACACACCCGCTTTATTCAGGATATGTATATATACATGGGAAATTAAACAAACATCTGTTGAAATAGAGCTGGATATTTAAACTCAGCTTGGATAAATAAAAGGTTCTCTTTCAAATGATCTCCCACCATCTCTTTTTTGTGACAATTAAGCCTTCTAAACCAGGTAAATTCATGTTATGATGCATATACACGCAACCCCCTCGCCCTTTGTTTTGTTTCTAGTCAACTCAAGGATAAAGGGGGTTGCGTGTTTTCTTATGGCCAAATTTTTGCGAAACCCCAACAAATATTATAGAGCCAAATAAAAGTTGACCCATACATCAAAAATGACGTATGAGTCAGCAATATACATTTCTATTTATATTCAGGAATTAAAAATCGCAAATCATAGTTTCCTTTGGAATAAAATTGAGTATAATTAGATACTTGTTTACTTGCCCATCCTATATCAGTGGCATACTGGTGTGAAGCATAACCATTCACGTCCATTGATAATGGGTTCCAACGCATTGCATATAAGGTATTTTGGCCTGCATAAATATACTTGTTTTTAGCATATTCAGCACCGCCAATTATGGCATCTTTAACAGAAAACCAACCTTCATCATAAGCTTTTTTAGCACCACATTCTACAGGACAATCATCTGTTGCACCTATTCCAAAGAAATTATAAACAGTTTTATCATTGTATTGAACACCTTTAGATAAAGCTGATCCTCCATGACCTGTTTCTAGTATTGCATGAGAAATGAGGTATATTTCATTTATTTGAGCTTTTTTTGCTGCATCTCTAAAAATAATTTCGGTACCATCTAGCTTTCCTTTACCTTCTAATAATACGCTTAACTCTGAAGAAGAGATTCCAGTAAAGTACCTCAAATCTAAAAATTGAAATCTTTGATTATAATCATCTTTGAAGTTGGATGGGTCTAAGTAATGCGTTAAATCATTCGGGATAGCAGTAACCCATTGCCGATTATCATTATTATGCGCGATAACATACCATTCATCTACTTCGTCAAGTATGTTCACATTCCTACCATTAGGTAAAGTTCCAATTTTATCATAATTTATACCAGGTCCAGTGCGCACGTTTAAAGTATTAGCAGTGACCTTACCATTTTCTACATAATCCTTAGAGACATAGGCATAATTTTGATCCGTTTGCGGATTTGCTTTCATTTGGATATCTAGTGCTTCGTATAATGTCAGATCATATTTTTCTGTACTCATTTGCTGTATTGCTTGATCCAGTACTGCTAAAGTATTTTTACCTGCTATCCCATCTACTATCAGACCATGAGCTGCTTGAAAATCTTCTACAACACCAGCGGTCACATTGCCATAAAATGGACTTGGATTCGACCAGTTCGCAAAACCTAATTCCGTTAGTTTTTCTTTAAGTTCTACTACTGGGGCTCCTCTATCCCCTGTTCGATAAGGCGGGGCCAGAACTTCTGAAATTCTACTCCGGGTCATTTCATCGGCTATACCTGTGACCTCCAGGTCATAATATTCCTGGAAATCCTTCACCACTCCAGCCGTTATAGAACCATAATATGGTGTTGGGGATGACCAATTCGCAAAACCTAAACGTGTCAAGTCTTCTTTTAAGTCCACGATATGGTCACCGCTTTCTCCTTCTTGATATTGCGGATCATCTTTTAGTGCTTCTTCTATTGC
>NZ_FOJW01000027.1 GCF_900112045.1 Lentibacillus halodurans | reverse complement strand
GCGTTCTACAGGAATTAACTGCCTGTAAAGGTCCGATTCGGTTCAACTAACATTCAGTGGAAAAATACGTTCCGCTGAATGAAGTTTCACTTTATTGATGAATGGGTGTCTTTGTTTCCACTGCTTGCTTCAGTGCCTGCAGTATGTAGCCGATACCACGATACTGCAATAATGGAAATGTTCTGTCGATGTCACTTGTGAAAGTCCCGTTAATAATGGGCTTATATTTTTTCCCTGTGAGCACAACAAGATTGTCAAACTGGTCCAGCTGCTTTTCCTTTACTTGCCTGATTAATGTATCAAACGTTATGATTTCATCACTTTTTTGGTTAAACGTGACATCATACTGCCCGTCAACAATATCGTCCGCAAACAAAAAACCATGTTTGGCAGACAAGATCACCCACTTGTCCGTAAACAATTCCGCATACTGCCGAGAGCGTTGGTGCAATGTGCCAATGTATGCGTCTTTTGCCGGTACCGCCCCCAGTTCAGGATACTTATCCCAGATTTTTTTCCTGCCGCATGGGATAATGCTTAACTCACGCATATCTTTCACTCCAAATCCAGTATTAGTATAGCATTTTCTAATGTTTAGGAAAAGACACATCCGGGTAAATATCTTTAATTCAAAATAAGTAATATAAAATTACTTGACATCATTTATTTATAATTTTATACTTAGTTACACAAAGTAACTATTGGAGGGATTTACATGGCAAAAACAGCCTGGAATGTTGACACAGTACACAGTGAAGTAGGATTTAGCGTCAAACATATGATGATTTCGAAAGCAAAAGGAACGTTCAATGAATTTGATGCTGTCATTGAAGCTGATCCGGATGATCTGACAGATTCAAAAGTCGAAGCAACTATTGATGTATCCAGTATTGACACCCGAAATAAAGACCGTGATGATCATTTACGTTCAGCAGATTTCTTTGATGTCGAGAACCATCCAAAAGCGACATTTACTGCAACAGATATTGAGAAAAAATCTGATAACAACTATGATGTGACAGGTGACTTAACACTTGTTGGCACAACAAAGCCGGTTACATTTAATGTTGTATTTGAAGGACAAAGCAAAGATCCGATGAGCGGTAACATGGTTGCCGGATTCAGTGGTGAAACAACCATCAACCGTAAGGACTTCGGTCTGACCTGGAATGCTGCTGTTGAAACAGGCGGCGTACTGGTTGGAGATGAAGTGAAAATCAACTTCGAGATCGAAGCCCATAAAGCTGAATAATGCCTATCGAGAATAATAGATGTCACCCATGACGGGTGGCATCTATTTGTGTTTTTGGAGGTGTATGGGAATTAGCCTCCTAGCCTCAGTAACTATCACAATCGGGATTTCAGGAAGTAAACAAATATTATCTCCCCCTCTTTGTTTGATTTCTCCATTTTTGAGGAATGTAATCTTATAGACTTATATTTTCAAAGGAGGATCAACATTGGCATTAAATGTAACTGAAAAACTGATCAAAGATCATCTTGTATCAGGAGAAATGGAGCCCGGCGCGGAAATTGGCCTCCGAATTGATCAGACTTTAACACAGGATGCAACAGGAACAATGGTCATGCTTGAGCTTGAAGCAATGGGGCTTGACTATGCCAAAACAGAAGCATCTGCCCAATATGTTGACCATAATCTCATCCAGGAGGACAGTAAGAACCCTGATGATCATCTATTTCTGGAAAGTGCAGCACAGCGGTTCGGGCTTTATTTTTCCAGACCCGGACATGGCGTGAGTCACCCTGTTCACATGCAGCGCTTGGCTGTACCAGGAAAAACACTGCTGGGTTCTGACAGTCACACCTGTGCCAATGGATGTATGGGAATGCTTGCAATGGGCGCAGGTGGTATTGACGTTGCGATGGCCATTGCCGGTGAACCAATTTACATTAAAATGCCCCAGGTGATGGGTGTGAAATTGACTGGAAAACTGCCTGACTGGGTAAGTGCAAAAGATGTTATCTTAGAAATGCTCAGGCGACATGATGTAAAAGGCGGTGTTGGAAAAATTATCGAGTATTATGGACCAGGACTTGATAACTTATCAGCTATGGATCGCCATGTGATTGCCAATATGGGAGCTGAACTTGGCGCAACAGCAACCGTTTTTCCGTCAGACAACGAAATCAAACGGTTTTTAGCCGCTCAAAATCGTGAGAACGATTGGGTTGAACTGACAGCAGATGATGGAGCAACATATGATATACATGAAGCAATCCATCTTTCAGAATTGGAACCGTTAGTTGCCAAACCTTCCAGTCCGGGTAACGTCGTTCCAGCCAGAGAACTTGCTGGTACCCCTATCTATCAATCTTACATTGGGTCATCTGCAAATCCGGGACACCGTGATTTTGCTATAGCAGCCGAAATTGTTAATAATCGCAATATCGCAAATGGCGTATCGTTTGATATCAATCCGACATCCAGGCAAATGCTCACTAATCTGGTAAAAGAGATGCATATTGCAAGCCTGCTGCAATCAGGTGCAAGACTTCATCAGGCAGGATGCAACGGCTGTATTGGCATGGGGCAGGCACCGGCATCAGGACGAAACAGCTTGCGGACAACACCGCGAAACTTCCCAGGCAGATCTGGTACAAAAGAAGACAGTGTCTTTTTATCCAGTCCGGAAACAGCAGCAGTATCCGCATTGACCGGTGAAATTACTGATCCCCGGACAGTTAGCTTTTCTTATCCGGAAATCTGTGATCCAAGTGAACCTAATGTGGATGACCGCCTGCTGGAACAACCGTTGCCAAAGGATGAAGCACAAAAAACTAAGCTTGTAAAAGGTCCGAACATCGCTTCGATTCCGGAGATGGATTCTTTGCCGGATATACTGGAAGTACCAGTTTTATTAAAAGTTGGTGACAACATATCCACTGATGAAATTCTTGCTGGTGGGGCACGTGTACTGCCCTACCGCAGCAATCTGCCTGAAATCAGCAAGTTCACCTATGAGGATGTAGACCCGACATATGTTGACCGGGCAGTGGATACGAAAGAAAAAACCGGCCATACGATTGTCGGCGGATTTAACTATGGCCAGGGATCAAGCCGTGAGCACGCCGCCCTTGCCCCCCGTTACCTTGGGCTGCGTGTTGTACTTGTGAAAGATTTTGCCCGCATCCATTGGCAAAACCTTGTCAACTTTGGTGTTCTTCCACTTAAGTTCACCAACGAAGAGGATTACGAAAAACTTGAAAAAGGGGAAGTGCTTCAATTCAGAGATTTACGCAATCAAGTGAAAAATAGCGATTACATCAAGCTGAAACTGGCCGATCAAGGTGATACTATAACGGCCGAACATCATCTGTCCGAACGCCAGCGCGATGTTATCCTGAGCGGCGGACTGATTAATTGGATAAAAGCGAGACAAGACGGTTTAAACTGAAAAACAATAAATTAAAACCCGTCCGTTCTTTTAAGTAGGACAGACGGGTTTTTTTCTAATGTTCACGCCTGGATTACGCACACATTAACATGGCATTCCTACGCCCGTCTACGCATCAGCCAGAGAAAATATGGTGCCCCGATAATGGCGACGAGTATTCCGGATGGGATTTCATTTGGCGCAAGCAGCGTACGGCTCAACATGTCAGCCATAACTAGCAACGCACCACCTACCAGCATCGTAACCGGCAGCAGACGCTGGTTGGAAGGTCCGACGAGCAATCGGGACAGATGCGGCGCGATCAAGCCGATAAATCCGATTGTACCCACTGCAGCTACACTGAATGCTGCCAGCAATGTTGCCAATAATGCCAGTTGAAACCGGACAGGCATCACTTTCAGCCCTAGACCTTTAGCCGTATCATCTCCCAATGATAATGTATCGAGATCACGAATCCGCACCATTAACAATGGAAGCAAAATGACAACAGGCCAAATTAAGTAATTCAATAACTCCGACCAGCCTCTGGCATATGTTGTTCCAGACAGCCACGTTAATGCGGATGCCACATTCATATCCGCCTGAACGACCAATATTTGAATAATCGCCTGTCCAAATGCAGATACGGCAATTCCGAGCAATGCCAAAATTGTTGGCTGAAATTGCGCGCGGGTGGCCATCAGCATGACAAACACGAAAAATAGAATAGATCCAATCATAGCCCCGAATGGAATCCAAACAGCTGCTACACCGAACACATACATGGTCAGCAGAGCACCAACGCCGGCTCCTGAAGTAATACCGATAACAGACGGATCAGCCAATGGATTGCGTAGTACACCTTGGAAAACAAGTCCGCTGACTGCAAGAACCATACCACTGATCAAAGCAACCAATGCCCGCGGCAATCGTAAATCCATCACTAGACCAAGCATAAAGTCATCTGACTGTCCAAATAGTGCATGCCAAAACAAAACAGGTTCAAAACCATAATTCCCGGATGCCAGACTGATAAACATCGTCAGTAAGATAATGATGAACAATACAGGAATAACGACTTTTATTGACAAACTTGCAGATGATTTCCCGGCAATGACAGATGTATTTTCATCGCCGTATTTAAACCGTTTCATCCGCAGTACCAGGTAAATAAGCCAAGGTGCACCGATAAGCGCAGTAACCGCACCTACAGGCAGCTCGGAAAATGACGGATCAATCACACGTGCCAACACATCCGCAAATAATAGCACATTGCCGCCCCAGATAAATGACGCAATAATAAGCGGCAGGTGCCTGCGATAACCGATCAGCTTGATAATATGTGGTGCCACAAGCCCGACAAATCCGATCGGACCAACGACACTAACCGTAACAGACGTCAGCAGTACAGCTGCTGTAATCGATACAAACTTAACAAGATGCACATTCTGTCCCAGCGCAGTTGCTACATCGTCTCCCAACGTAAGCGTGTCCATTCTAAAAGACATGACTAAAATAACGATTAGTCCGAATGCCACGACCGGCAATGAAAATCGGACACCGCTCCAGTCATTTTGCACAAGTGTACCTGAACCCCATAAAAACAATCCTGCTGTTTCATTCTCATAAAAAATCTGCAGGACGCTCGTCAAAGATGAAAATAAAAACGTTACAATCATTCCGGCCAATACCATACGGACTGGTGATGTCCTGTTTCCGCCTGACAACACAAACACAATCAGAAATGTCAAGATGCCGCCGACAAACGCAGCGATAATGCCATTTCCAATTAACGCTGCCGGAAAGAACACTGTACTGAAAACAACAGCAAAATATGTACCGGAGTGAATTCCCAGTGTACTTGCCGATGACAGTGGATTTTTTGTGACTGTCTGCAGGACAACTCCGGCAACAGCCAGTGCACCACCGGCCATAATCCCCATCATAGCCCTGGGCATTCTTAAAATGCGAACCGTATGATGTTCTAGATTATTTTCAGGGGAAAGTATTGCATCAATTACCGTACCAACGGAAATGGACACATTTCCCTGATTAATATGTATTAATGTTAAGATGCACAAAAGGGCGGTTCCACCTCCAAAGGTGAGAACCGCAATTATTATATTTCGTAAACCGCTCGTCATCCAATCACTCTTTTAACATAGCATCGGTCAACTGTTTTGCTAACACCTGATTTGACAGGACACCACCGAATGTCCAAGTATCATCAGGTAATCGGTGAGTGTTGCCATTTTCTACATAGCTCAAATTCTCCCAGGCTGGGTTGCCTTTGAAATCTGACTCAATTATATTGTCATCTTCCTGAACAATATACAGAAATTGCAAATCTTCTTTATCCTGGAAATGCTGCAGTGCTTCCAGCGTTACTTCACTGTATCCGTACACTTCTGGTTCATCTGTCTGATATACATTCTCAAACCCGAGTTTATTCATGACTTTCCCAACCATTGAATTATCCGTAAACAACCTCAATGTTGGTGTGTTTTGTGACGTGAATGCCTGTGTAGCAATAAATTCTGATCCTTCCAGCCCAGCGTCCGCAATACGCTCCTTTTGTTCTTCAATAAATGTATTCAAATCAGCGATAACCTGTTCAGCTTCCTCCTGCTTATCCACAATTTTGGCAACTGTTTCCAATTCGTTTATCATATTCCCATAATGATCCTGAATAGCTTCCTCTCCATAAGGCGCAAACATAACAACGGGCGCAATTTCTTTTAATTGATTCAAATACTGTTCATGACGGAATTGAACAGCGATAATCAAATCTGGATTCTGCCTTCTTATGGCCTCAAGATTTGGTTCCTGCCGAGTACCGACATCTTCAACACTTTCATCAAATTCCTGATCAATATTCACCCATTGATGAAATCCATCAAGATCAGCAACCCCAGCCGGCTGAACACCAAGCGCAAGCAGATCCTCTGCATAGGACCATTCCAATGACACAATATTTTCCGGTGTGCCTTCAATCGTTTGTTCTCCCATTGCATCTTCCACCGTTACCGTACGTTGATTGTTTTCAGCGCCCTCTACATTTTCATCAATTTCTTGATCATCCTGATCATTGCCCCCGCATGCTGCTAAAAATGATAATAACATGAATAAGAGCACAATTGTTAGTTTTTTCATGACTTCACTTCTCTCCTTCGTGTGATCGACATAAGATTTTTCATTTATGTAGCGAATAAATAATAATTGATAAAGATTCTCATTATCAATTATTATATTACTTGGGGTAACAATCACTGTCAAGATAATTTTTAATCACTCGTTAATTGAACAAATTAATTTTTATATGCCCGCTTTTTCCTTTGATAACAATATGATAAAAAAAAGCAATGACATCGGCAAGAGCATTTTCCAATAATTCCTGGTCTTTTGCCAGTTCAAGTTGTTCGATGGCCTCTTCATAATGATTGGCGGCTACTGGAAATGATGGAAGCTGCTTGTTTAACTTCGCCATTTCTAAATAACAGATGGCTTTTACATTTTTGGCTTGTCAGTGATCTCCAGCACAGATCACTTTCTGAGCGCAGCAACGCTGATTTATGCAGTACATTCGGGTAAGTGACTCGTTCGAATTCTTCTACAAGCTCCTCAAGCTCTTCTTTATATTCCGATGGCATATTATCTTAAAAAAGTTCATTCACATTCAACACATCCATGACCATTCCCCTCCCCACCTAAAGTTTAACCAAACATAATGATTAAATAAAGTGAAACTGCATTCAGCGGAACGGGCTTCTACGCTGAATGCTAGTTGAACAGCATCGGACCTTTACGGGCAGTTAGCCGGCGTTTTTAGA
>NZ_FOJW01000006.1 GCF_900112045.1 Lentibacillus halodurans | reverse complement strand
ACACACCTGTTTCCATGCCGAACACAGCAGTTAAGCTCTCCAGCGCCGATGGTAGTTGGGGTTTAACCCCTGCGAGAGTAGGACGCCGCCAGGCATTTTACTATACTTTTTTGGTTATACTATCTTAACAAATACTTTATATAATTCCACAGTAGCTCAGCGGTAGAGCGATCGGCTGTTAACCGATTAGTCGCAGGTTCGATTCCTGCCTGTGGAGCCATTTTTTTGCTTCCATAGCTCAGTCGGTAGAGCACCACCATGGTAAGGTGGGGGTCAGCGGTTCGAGTCCGCTTGGAAGCTCTTGATGTGACGGGCTTCACCTGGATTTAGGTGCTTGCCCGTTTTTATTTCTTCTAACATACGTTATTTTCCGAATGTACCTTTATGTTTTTGTCTTCCAGGTCTTGAAGCATAGCCAGATTACGGATAAAGCTATGTGCGTAAGATCAATTGCTCAAATAAGTGGAAGGTTCTTTACTTTTACCTTACCATTGTTTATATGGCTTGATTACATACGGTAGCAGGGCACCGTAGAGGCAGCAAAATTATCCTTGCTTAGGAATCGTACCGAATTGTTTAATAACATACCTTTTCAAGGGCAGCTCTAAGAACCTCGACATCTTCTTCTCCAGTACCTCCGCTAGCACCAATAGCGTCCACTACTTTTCCATTTATAAGTAATAGGCAGTCCACCTTTTTGCGGTATATACCTTCCTTGTGTGAAAGTTGTTATAGCATTAACAAAGAAAGGTAACTTTTCTCCCCTTTTTGCTACTTCATCACTTGTTGTCTTAAATGCAGCAGAGGTATAAGCTTTGCCAATCGCAATATCAACACTAATAAACTCAACATTATCCATTCTATGGAGGGCAATTAAATGTCCACCCAGGTCTACAACAGCAAAAGTCATTTTTAACTGTCTTCCATTAGTCATTATCTCAGCTGATTCTATGAGTTTTTTAGCTAATTCCAAATTTAGTACCATTTCCAAAATTACCACCTCGATAAACTTCTTAGGTTATGTCACCATTATGGAGATCAATATAGACTCAATTCAATTTTAGAAGTAAAATTTTAAGCACCATTTTTTCCATAAATATAAAAAATCACCTATGCAAGTATTACATAGGTGAATTCGTTGAAGGCTGCATTGCGAAACAATTCGTCTTGTTTGACAAAATTGTTCGTCTAATAAAGTCGGATTCTTAGGGTGCAAACGCTTAGTCAATATAAACTTGTAATGTCTTATTAGCTCAATACATGAGACATTGCTTTAAGCATTTCATTCCAAGCGTTTTCTGTTTGAGGGATATACTGTGCCCATTTCGGATCTACCTCATGTGTTAACGTCACATCTGAACCGTTTTCTGAAGGTTGAATCTCAACAGTAACAGTATCTATATCAGGAAGGTCGTCTACTGTAGCCCATGTGAATGCAATAAGATTTGGCTTATCCAATTGCAGGTACTGTCCAATATGCTCAATATCTTCGCCTTCACGTCGATCTACAAAAATGAAATAGCCTCCTACCTTAGGATTATTTTCACACTTTACCATATTCCCATTCGGGAACATCCACTTTTTTATTTTTTCAGGATTTATCCATGCATCATAAACCTTTTCTGGTGATGCATTAAAATGATATGTAACAACAGCTTTTGTCTCTGCCAAAATCATCAACTCCTATCATTTTTATTCTAATTTACATACTGCTAACTGCTAAAGGTGAAATTATTCCTTGTCCCCCTTTTTCAAAAATTCATCCAGTGATTCAAGATTATCCTGCCAAAATTTCCGATAGGGATCTAACCATTTATCTACCTCTGAGAGCGGATAAGGGCACAAATAATATACATGTTGTTGAGCTTTCCTCTGCACCTTTACTAGTTCTGCCTCTTTTAGGATGCGAAGGTGTTTGGAAACTCTTGGTTGACTCATTCCAGTTAAGCTTACAAGCTCATTCACTGAATAATTGTTGTTTCTTAACAAATCCAGTATCAAACGACGATTAGGTTCTGAAATGATATCAAAAATACTTGTGGTTGGTTTCATAACCTTATATTACTTTTTAGTTATATAACTGTCAAGTAATATATGATATCAGAATCGATTACAAGGTGAAATGAATCATCATTTAGGTTATGAATCAAATGACATAGAAGAAAAGAAACAAGCAATAGGAGAAATGGGTATGGGAAATAAAAACAATAAAAACTACTGCTGAAGAAGTTGTAATTGCTGACATAGAGTTTATGTAATGTGAAGAAATGTATTTAAACTAACGGTAAGAATAGTTCAATAAATATGAATATCGAGCGGGGGATATACTTTGAATAGACAAAAGGTAACTGTCATATTTATTATTGGCAGTTTAACAGTCTTAGCAATCCCATCATTTTCGAGAATTAAAAGGTAAGCTAATCATGGTTGATAATTTGGCCCGGGTGTTGTGGTTTGACGATTACAAGTATACACCGATCAGTCTTAATGACGTTATGGAAGTTACGGTTGATTGATCCTTATCTTTGCCTGATATTTTTTCTGACAGCTTTCTAAAGAAAGGATTATAATTCGTTAATTTTGATGAAAATTTAATCGGTTATTCCGAGTTTCTACCGTTATATTAGCGATCAATTGAAACTAAAATGACACGCCTATAAATGGTAAAGTGAGGGATAAGCAAGCACTTTAAAGATAAGGGTTCCAAGCGCTTGCTTCCCCAATGAGTTCAAGTGTTTTTCTATAACTATCTCTAAATGGCAGTTTTATGGTTAGGTTAAAACCGTTTGATATAAAATGAATAACCGGCCGCCTTACCACTTAGTAAATGGTCATCAGGGTGATTACTGCTGCCTTAAATGAATCATCGCATTTGACAGTAGCAATAGCCCAAGAAACAATGTCAATATATTAATATCTGCGCATGAACCATCTTCCTCAGTCATGTATATAAGTCAGACTGATAACTTTTCAGGTTCTTTTTTCGATTTCTTGATAAAATGCGGGGTATCAGGGAATTCAATGCCGACCCTATCTCCTTTTTGATAACGCAGGGAATAAGCCGTATTCACTGTATCGACCATTACTTCGAATTCGTCAATCTTGACGAAATAGCGGGTGAAACTTCCATTATAAACGATTTTTGTAATCTCGCCTCTGATGGGGCCGTCAGTATTCAAAGCGATTTGTTCCGGACGTATCACTGCCATTGCGTCTTCGGATGGATCTGCATCCTGAACATTAAACGTAATCTCTCCGGCATGAAAATAAGTTGACCCGTCTGATGTGTTAACTGAACCAGTGATTATATTGGCTTGTCCGACAAAATTAGCAACAAATTCATTTTGCGGTTTTGTATAAACCAAGTCCGGTTTGTCGAGCTGCTGGATGTTACCGTCATTCAGTACAATCATGCGGTCAGAAATGCTTAAGGCTTCTTCCTGATCATGAGTGACAAAAATAATAGTCAAATCCAATTCTTCCTTAAGTCTGCGGATTTCTTCACGCATCGTCATCCTGAGCTTTGCATCCAGATTGGATAATGGTTCGTCAAGTAAAAGAACTTTCGGATGGAGTACAAGGCAGCGTGCAATGGCAACACGCTGCTGCTGGCCCCCGCTCAATTCACTCGGCTTGCGGTCACCGTAGCCTTCTAGCTGTACTTGGCTGAGAACTTCTTCTATCCGTTTTTTGCGTTCACTTTTCTGCAATTTTTGGATTTTCAGCCCGTACTCTATATTTTGATAGACAGTCATATGCGGGAAGAGGGCGTAGTTTTGGAACACCATTCCGGTCGAGCGATTTTCCGGTGATAAATGATCAATTTTCTCATTGTCGAGAGTGATACTGCCTGAGTCATGTTCCTGAAATCCGCCAATGATTCTGAGCAAAGTTGTTTTTCCGCAACCGCTTGGTCCTATAAAAGAGATAAGTTCTCCTTTATCAATATCGACGGAAATATTGTTTACTGCTTTCACATCCCCAAATTGCTTCTGCAGATTTTTTAATGATAAAAAACCATCATGTTGCGACATGTAAACTGTCTCTCCTTTCTTAAAAAATAGCGTCAGATTCTGACACCAGTTCTTTTTTCAATCCATTTCAAAATCCCCATACAACTGATGACAATGACAATTAGAATGAATGACATCGCAGAAGCCATTCCGATTTTCGCCTGTTCGGCAAGATTAAGGATATATACTGCTGCAAGATTGGTCCCGGGTGCAATCAGGAAAATGACAGAGCTGATGGAAACCATCGCCGTCATAAAGGTGTAAACAAACCCAGCAATGAAAGCAGGATTTAAAAGCGGGACAATTATTTTTCCGAATGTCTTGTAAGGTCCGCCCCCTAAATCATTGGAAGCTTCTTCCATAGATGTATCAATCTGGTGCATTTTGCTGATGCTTGCCTCAAGCCCCACACCGATTTTCCGGAATGTCATGTTAAGGACAATCAGCAATACAGTACCTGTCAAAAATAAAGGCGGGCCGTTGAATATGAGTATATAACCAATACCCATGACTGTCCCAGGCACAGCCAAACCGAATAAGGTCAGAAATTCCAGTACTTTCTTCCCCGGAATTGTTTTCCGTGCAAATAAGTATCCTTGTAAAATACCAATGCCTGCTGCCAATATTGCTGATATAAAAGAAACAATAACACTCGTATATAAAGAATCCCAGCCATTGCGGTTTGAAAAATGTTCAAGTGTAAATGTATTGTTGATACCTATGATTTTGACAAATGCACCTAAAACGACCATTGCAAACAAAAGTATAATGAAAGCTGTAAATAATGTACTGATTCCCACCACTACAGCTTTTACTGATTTTGTTAATGGTGCGTTGGCAGCACCTGATTCACCGCTGATCATCTCAGTATTCGTATCTTTCAAGAAGTACGTTTGAAAGATAAATATAATTAAACTTGGAATGATCAGAAAAACGCCTAATACTGCGGCTTGCTCCATATTTTGCTGGCCGACAACGAGCAGATAAGCCTCTGAAGCCAAAAATGGTTTGCCACCGCCGATAATAAGCGGGTTTGAAAAATCAGCCAAAGCCATCACAAATACTAATAAAGAGGCTTTGATGATACCTGACTTTGCCAGAGGGATAGTGATTTTGCCCAGTGTTTTCCATTGATTGGCCCCTAAATCCCCTGAGGCGTGTTCAAGGCTTGGATTCATGTTACGCAATGCACTTTCGACCAACATGTAGCCAATTGGGAAGTAACCGAGCACCTGAGAAATGACAACGCCCCAGAAGCCATAGATGCTGAATTCCAGCCCGAACATACCATCAAGCCATTGTGTGATAATGCCATTTCGCCCGAATAAGATAATTAATGACAGGGAGAAAATGAATGGTGGTGCTACAAGTGGGAGCAATGCTGCACCGCGATACGATTTCGCAACGAAACTTTGTGAACGGGTGACATAAAGAGAAACTGCAATACTCAGGAAAGTGACAATCCCAGTTGAAATCAGTGCTGCACTTATGCTGTTTAAGAGTGACTTCAAGTAGAATGAGGTAGAGAAAAACTCTGAATAGTAATCCATTGTTAAAGCACCTGTCCCCATTCCAAAGCTTTTCAGCAAGACCGCAAAAACAGGCGAAACGATAAACAGCAAAATAAAAACGGCAAGAATCACCGTCAGAATAGCAAACCCGGGTTCAGACCAGAACTTTTTGAGGTTTATAAACCAGGGATGTCCCCGTTGACGTGGACTTGATATTTCCGTATCCATTCCACAACACCTCTTCCTTTTAACTTAATGGGAATTTGGAAATAACAGCAGCAGAGAGTTGGCTGCCACTGCTATCTCTGTTAATTGGAGAAGTCTTCACGCCATTTTTCCATAACACGTTCTCTATTTTCGGAAGCCCATTTAGCATCATAATCGATGAAATGTTTCTCTAACTCTTCGTTTTCTGTAATGTCTGGTTTCGTGACCATAGAGCGGTATTCAGCTGTTTTTTCCATAAATTCTTTAGAGCCTAAATAATCCATGACTTTTTCAGCTTTTTCCGGTTGGTCTGTGTTTTTAAATATCCAAGCTACATCAAGACTGTAGCCAACACCTTCTGATGGAAGCGTTCCTTCAATCGGATAGCCTTGATCTTTAAAATCTTCCACGGCTTTATCCCAGGTGATGCCAATTGCATATTCCCCCTGCGCAACCATTTGAGCTGGTGCAGAACCAGATTTTGTATACTGTGCAACATTTTCATCTAATTTTTCGAGATAATCCCAACCTTCTTCTTCGCCAAACATCTGCAAAATTGTGGAAGTAAACAGGAAGGCTGTACCAGATGTGCCCGGGTCTGGCAATACAATTTCACCTTTGTATTGCGGATCCAATAAATCTTCCCATGATTTTGGCATATCTAACCCTTTGTCCTCCATAATATCTTTGTTTATTCCTAGCATGTTGTACCAGAAGGAGGTGCCATACCACTTGCCCTCAGGGTCTTTGAATTTGTCCGGAACATCTTTCCATTCTTCAGACTTATAGGGGTCCAAATACCCCTCTTCATCAGCCTTTAACGCGAATCCGTGTAACATCCCGATTTGCATGTCTGCCCCGATATTTGGAGCCTCAGATTTCATACGGCTCCAGCCTTCACCACTGGACAAACGCAGAACATCAAGTTCTACACCAGTCCCTTCTTCAATTTGTTTGACGAAGGCGTCCATCTCTTCAGAGTCGTTATGTGTATAAACTTTTAACGGTTCATCACTGCTCTCGCCACCGCTTTCATTTCCGCAGGCGGCTAAGAAAAGCGAAGTCATAAGTATTAAAATGAATGAAATTGATTTCTTCAAAGCAATTCTCCTTTCTAATCACTGCTGTTTTTTATTCTTAATTGGTTATAGTCCCGAATAATCTGATTAGCATTTTCTAAGTATGATGTTGTATGAATTTCTTTCGGGACGATTCCGATGCCTGTCAGTAGTCCGGCTTTTTCACCCAGTATCATATCTCCATTGGAGTCACCGATTATGACCGTTTTCTTGTGATCCAGTTCTAGTCTCTGGCAGGCAAGTTCAGGCATATCAGGAAAAGGTTTTCCCCTCTGGACGGCGTCATGCCCGATAACACAATGAAAATAATCCCGTATCCCAAGAATTTCTAAGTGGTTTTCTGCCTGTGCCGTATCATCGGATGTGACTACTCCCAGTTTGATTTGGGCAGAATAAGCCCTTTCCAGGAAATTTCTTATTCCCTTAATCGGTTTCAAACGGTTGGTCCATTGTGTGGACTTGTCCACGTTCTCACGGACATTGAAAACCATCGTGACTGCTTCATTCCAAGGCATGCCCTGCTGATAAAGATAGAATGAGAGGACTGTTATCAGATCACCCATACTTCCGATAGCAAGCGGCCCTTTGGGATCCCATGTACCATTTTTAAAAGATACCCCAATATATCTGCCTATGTCTTCCTCATCACACATTATTTGACTGTCGGCCATACTGACTATTTCATTAATTAGATTTGTCCCCCATTTCATCCAGAGTTCATTGAAATTCAGCAATGTGCCGTCTTTGTCAAAAAGAATCCCTTCAACGTCGTATTTTTTTTCATTAACCATTAGTTCAGGCATTAAAATACCTCCTTTCTATAGGTGAAAAAATCGGTAAGGGATTCAAAATCTAATTAATTTTGTTCAAAACGTTAAGTATGTTAAGAAAGTATTTAACAATGGGGCTGTTTATTAGGATATAGGTTTAAAATTAAATGTCAAGTTGGTCGCGTTTTGATAAGGGCAGTAAAAGAGTCAAAACCCTTGAAATACAAGGAATTTGGGAGAGGGAGCAAGGTGTATAGCCTATGGCAGAAATTTCAGTCGGGAGATGTTTTTCAAATTTGACTTTCTATTTTATTTCGGTATAGTAAGTGGTGTAAATATTATTCAAAACGTTCAATACTTATTTAATGTTTTGAATAAAAAGGGGGTGGGCTGACTTTATTGTCATGTCAATCGATTGCTTATAATTTTGTTAAGGAGGACATTTATTTATGAGAAAAATAGCGAAAAAATCTTTTAAACTTCCTGTTAGTTTAATAGCTATCCTATTGGGTTTGACAATCCTTACATATCCCCATAATGCGGAAGCAAGCTCCCCAGGGGTTCCCGGAAATAATCCTGAACTTGTCTTCCCTGTTATAAGTGACACTCAAATTTCCAATGACAGTGACCTGGAAAAGTTCAATAATGCGCTAAATCAACTGAATGAGCTGTCTCCTAATCAGGATGCATTTGTGTTTTTAGGTGATTTGACAGATAATGGTTACACCGAGCAATACGATAATGCGATGGAGGTATATGAAGAAAACAGACAGGATGGAACTCAGTCGCTATTTGCTATTGGTAATCATGAGTATTATAATGATGCAAATGCACTCGAATCACAGGAACGGTTTCTTGAAAAGACTGGAATGGATTCACTTTATTATCATAAGGTCATTAAGGATTATGACTTTGTAGTAATGGGAGAGGAAGATGAAGGGTATTTCTCAAAGCAGCAAATAAATTGGCTGGATGAGCAGTTGAGCAAAGCGGAACAGAGAGATTCAAAAAAGCCGATTTTTGTATTCATGCATTGGCCGATAGAGGACACAACTTATGGAAGCGAATGGCATGTTGAGCCAAATGGAGAATTACTTTATGAAACGTTGGAAAAATATCCGCAAGTGGTTTTTTTCTCAGGGCATACGCATTATCCTGTAAGTGATCCCAAGTCAATCTATCAAAAGGATTTCACATCAGTAAATACAGGCAGCGTCAATTATATGTGGACGGAAAATGGCTACTTACAAGGACACCTGCCTCCAGGACATGATGAGGTCAGTAATGGTTTACTTGTGGAAGTGTACAATAACAGAGTGATCATAAAACGTCGCGGTTTCCACAGCAATGATTGGCTAGGCGACCCATGGGTTATCAAAACACCTGCTAAAACAAATAAATTCAAATATACATCAGATCGTGATAATAAAAAGCCGTATTTCAAAAAAGGATCCTCTGTATCGATTAATCAGGATAAAACAACTTCAACTGAACTGTATGCAGAATTTCAGCAGGCGTCAGATAATATACTTGTTCATTCCTATCAAGTGACAGCTGTAAATAAGATGACTGGGGAAACCGCTAAAGAATATACGGCTTTCTCAGAATATTATAAGGACTCTGTTCCAGAAAAACTTGAATTGCCAATAAGCGGATTGAAGCCCGGCAACGAATATGAAATAAATATCAAAGCAATTGATGCATTTGGAAATATCAGTGATGAATCACTGACAACTGTTGGTAATACAAAGAAATAATAAAAAAAGGATGACTGCTTCGTGGTTGAGGCAGTTGTCCTTTTTTAAAAGGTAAAAAATTATTGAAGAAGATACATCGTATAAAGTTAAAAGCAAAACATTCATGATAAGGTACGGAGAGTAGCAGAACGAGTATAAAAATGTCCTGCACCCAATTGTTGGACACTATTTAACAATTGGGTACAGTTTTTCTGTAGCTAAACATACGATTGATGAAAAGTTAACCGCAGTACCACGCTATTTAGAAGAGGCTGAAAGTTATATTTCAATTGGCAAGTCACTAGGTAACTTCTGAAAGTGTAATACGGAACAGGGTTAAGCCATATGAACTTCATGGTGCATTTATTCGTTAAATACGCTATCGGGCATTCCATCATGACCAATAGCGTGGTACTTACTTGAAGATACGTTTTACTTAGCTTTACGAACCTTGAACCATCCAATAGCAATATCCAAAAGTAACCCAAATATGAGGAGGATTAGCGTCCAAAGTGTAAGTTGTTCCCAGATTAGGCGAATTGACTCATAGCTTTGGCTTGCCTCTGTGACAAATCCATACTGTATAAGCTCGTTCATGAAATTCGGGTTCCAGAATTGTGCTCCTGTTATCATGAACATGATCATGGCAATGGAAATCAAATTCACAATGGCGGTAAAAATAACCAATGTATACGTCCACTTTTCATAACGAAACTTTAGACATTCCTTCACAATCCCAAATCCAAATACAATTAAAATCAATATCAGGAATGAACCGTATGTTTCTTCGTTTAAAAATGGAACAACCGTGGAAAATTCACCATCCTGGAAGATCCAGATGCCAAAATAGTCATTTGAAAATGCCAGTATCATAATAATCAACACATAAAATATAATCCCTATAATCGGCTCACTTCGTTTAATCTGCCGTTTCGGATCGGGAATCGGTGCTAAATTTTCAGGTTTCCATTCCTTATCTAAGTTTAGTTTTTCTTTATCTATATTCAGTTTCTTTAGATTGTCTTCACCAAAATATTCTGCCAGAGCAAAGGCTAATGTGGTCCAGCCGAAGACAATTGGAATCGTAGTTGTAATAAAAGAAACAATGTAGTTGATAAAGTAATCAAGCGTATTAATTGGATTTAAGATGATCTGGATGATGAATACAGCGGTAGATACTGTCACAACCGAAATTAAAGCTATCTTCAATACCAGTATATACAAATCATACAGTTCTGGGCCAATTACATACTTTTTTGTATCCCGGTATTGCCTTGCCAAATTCCTTGGATTGCCAAGTTCTAATAATACTTCCTCTACATCTTCCTCCGTGATATCTCTGCCCTGAACACGCTCATTCAGCATATCTTCTATCAAACCGCGAAGTTCGTCAGCCACATCCTGTCTTTGTGCTTCCGGCAGCCTCTTGGTCACTGCATAAACATATCGTTCAATCATCTCCATTTTCATCCCCACTTTCTTTCAACACATTTTGCATACTTGTAACAATGCTTTGCCACTCCACACGTAATAAATCCAAGGCGTCTTTTCCGGTATCACTCAATAAATAATATTTTCTGGGTCTTGTTTCATTCGTATCCCATTTGCTTTCCAAAAGTCCTTGTTTTTCCAGCCTTCTAAGCAACGGATATAATGTCCCTGGTTCCACCTGAATCCCCTTTTCTTTTAATCTTGTGACAAGAGAGTACCCATATTGAGGTTCATAAAGTTGGCTCAGAGCTCCAATTGTAATGGTTCCCCGTCTCAGCTCGTGCATCAATTTGTCTATATGTTCATTTTCATCGTTCATGTTTATCAACTCCCAAAGTCATTATACTGTATTACGCACACTATTGTAAATGAACAAATATTATTTTTAAAATCCCATATATATTTATGGAAAAATGTATTGAAAACAAGGACGAACATAGCTATTGTGAAAATTATTTGTGTATAAATATCGGAGTAGCGTATTTAAGTAATATTTGAATAGGTATATCATTGCTAGGAGTTGTCTGATTGGTCTGCCTATGGTGAACGGGTAATTTTTTGAGGTGGTCGAAAAATAGTGTGGAAGGGGGCTAAAAAGAAGCCTCCTTCATATGGGATATTGAACGAATAGAATTATACCTCAGAAGGCGAGAATGTTCAGATTTGTATGTCAACAAGTGATTCGGACAAAACCCTTGAAATTTAATGAGCTGATCATCGCCATGTTGGCACCTAAGTAAAAACACCTATAAATTTTGCTAAAAAACATTTAAACAATTGATGATCCTGTCGATATAAGTAATGTATCATCAAGGAGGATGATAAGCCATGGCATTGACGTTAGGAAGGAAATCTGGTGAAAAAGTGTTTATCGAGGATGAACACGGCAGGAACATTGAAGTAGAAGTGATCAGAGCAGAGAGAAATGTCAAACATGCCCTCAAGCTTCGTATCACGGCTCCACAGGAATTTAACATTGTTCGTGGAGAGATTTACAACGGTAATAACTCCTGATTCAGGAGCTATTATAAAACTAGCATTTCAAAAGGATAGGTCTTGCTAGTAAAATAAAAAACACGGAGGTAGATTAATTATGCAAATTAATCACAACATTGCAGCGTTAAATACGCAGAATCAACTAACTCAGAATAATAAGGCTACACAAGGTTCTTTGGAAAAGCTATCTTCAGGTCTTCGCATCAATAAAGCCGGGGATGACGCAGCAGGTTTAGCGATCTCTGAAAAGATGCGCGGACAGATTCGTGGTTTGGAAATGGCTGAAAAGAATGCACAAGATGGTATTTCTCTGATTCAGACTGCTGAGGGTGCGCTGAATGAATCACACGCCATTCTGCAGCGTATGCGTGAATTAACTGTACAAGCAGGGAACGAAGGTACGCAAGAACAGGAAGATTTGAATGCTATTCAATCTGAAATTGATGCTTTAGTTGAAGAATTAGGTGGTGAAGATAGCGAGGGAATTTCAGATCGCACAGAATTTAATGGGAAGACCTTGTTAGACGGCTCCTTAACTGAAAGTGAAGACGGTCCAATTGTATTCCAGATTGGAGCAAATGAAGGCCAACAATTGGAAGTTGAAATTGACGATATGTCGGCACAGGGTCTTGGAGTTAATGAGATTGAAGTGAATGGGACAGAAACAGATATTAATAGTATTATTGGATCAATTGACGATGCAATTAATACAGTCTCAGAGCAACGTTCCGAATTGGGAGCAGTTCAAAATCGCCTAGACCATACCATTAATAACCTTAGTGCGTCATCTGAAAACTTGACAGCAGCGGAATCACGTATCAGGGATGTTGATATGGCCGAGGAAATGATGGAGTTCACCAAGAACAATATCCTTTCACAAGCATCACAAAGCATGTTAGCTCAATCCCAACAAAGACCTCAAGGAGTTTTACAACTTCTTCAGTGATCTGATGAGAAGGGCGTCTAATCTGGTAACGGATTAGAGGATAACTGGGTGAATTGCTGGAACTTCCTAAAGTGTTTTGTACCAAAACGCAGCTGGAAACAGCAGACGTGACGGTTCAAAAAACAAAACAATGAAACAATGGATAATCAGCAGCCAAGCGCCTGTGGTGAAAACTTGGCGAAGGTTCAACGACTAGAATGCACTGCCTAAAGTGAAAACTAAGGCAATGAGATTCGTAGAGTGATAATCGTATCATTCGAAGTGCCCAGCCCCTTTGGAGAAAAAGGGTGAAGATATAGTCTATTCTATGATCGAAAGACATAGCGGCAAAGCAAGCCAACCAACAACCACAAGGTGTATTGCAGTTGCTGCAATAATATGTGGAATGACTGAACCCCCGGATTTTCTTACCGGGGGTTTTGTAAGTTATGAAAAGAGGTTGTTGCACGTTGAAGAATGAAATTATGAAGATAATTAATGATTTGGAAAAGAGGTTTGAAAAAAAGGGATATTATCACCTTAAAGGTGAAATAACGAAAAAGAAAAATAAATTCGAGAATAGAGTAAATGATGATTTGAACAAAAGCGATAACTTGTCGTTATTAAAACAAACTTTTACAAGTATTTTGGTTATGATTTATCGACACATTGAAATGGGTGAAAAGCATGCTTCTAAACACCTTGGTATGCTGGATGTAATAGGAGACTTATTTGAAAAAGAGCAGAATTATTCTAATAAACAATTAGAAATTGAAAATAATGAATATCGCTATTCATTGGAAGAAATTAGATTGAAGTATGAGGGGTTTAAAGAAGTAAAAGGACCTATAATTGATTTAATAAAGATGGCTAAAAATAAGTAATATTTGAATTATAATAAAGAAATAGAGAAAATTTTAAAGGAAGATGGATATGGAAAATGCGATTAATGACTTTTAATTTATACTAAATCATTTGAATGCTAGACTTGAGTGAATAAAAATTAAAAGTTTAGAGCAACCCTATCTTCCTTAACTCTCTCAGCTTATTGGTCCCTGAACCCAACCCAGCGATTCACGAAGAAGAGGCAAAAGGTCAAGGACGGGCAGCTGCCGCTGTGGCTTAGAGCAATCTATTAATAATAACGCTTTACCCAGAAAAAACAACAGCTAAGCTTTTTCTACAAGAATAGGGTCATTTACACAAAATTATTGACACGCTCTATTTTAGTTCCATAATGAAATACATTAATTAGTATACATAATGTAATTTATTACAGGAGATGTATATAAAAGTGAGTTTTAGTGAAATAAATATTCTGTATTGATGTAAGCCTTCTACTTTCATCGTTTTTGCATTATCTTCTGAACCATGATCTTTCTCTTTGTAGTCTTTCTACATCAAACTATAAAAGTAGCTTTTTAATCGCCTTTTCATTTAAACAAACATCCTTTACACTGCAATTAAAAATCGCTACTATGGACTTATCCAAACCCACATACCAACAAATTTAAAGAAGTAAAAAGTAGCTTAGAGAAGAAATAGATATCTATAATTAATGAGAGGAATGAATAAAAATTGAAAGCTTTCCCGATTCTGATCCTACTTGCCATTATTGTCACCATTATGGAAGTTTTCGTGACAGTTTTTTTAATTAGAAAACATGGTATGAAACCTTGGCAGTCGCTGTACACATCTTTACCGGTAGTTGTGATTGTCTGGATTGTAGCAATTATGTATTCTTGACTATTTTATTGACGTGTGACCAATCTGTATACCAAATACTGAATAAGGAAAACGACAAATGCCAGGGTACACAGATTCACATAATACAAGATGCCGTTCCCGAGCAGATCAAGTGGTGTGCTGGCGGTTGGGGTATGAGCCAAGTATAAATAGTTGGAACTTAAAAGCGGATTGATCAGAAAACCGATGATGGCAGCATAGCTTAACAAATAGCCATACGTTTTAAAAAATGATTGAAAGGTAATTGTTGTATGATTTGAAACGACTAAAAATATACTAGTCCACGAAATCGTGATGTGGTGAATAAAAAATTTCAAATAACGATAATGCGGAAAATCATAAGGCAATTCAGGGGTAACGAGTGCCAAAAATGATGGCATAAGTCCAATAAAGAATGTGATCTGGATTAACCGTTTGTTATGATTAATCAGGGCGATTGCTCCAGTTATACCGGCTATACCACAAAGATGAAGAAACATATGCTCATTTAAACTCCAAATACCATTTAATGCCGTGTAGGTCTGGTAACTTACCTCAGATAAAATTAAGATGCTGAATAATCCCCAGCGAATTGTGTCGTAAACGCGGAAGTGGTTCAGGATTTTTTTAGAAAATAAAAGAAAAACTGTCATCCCGGCGAAATAAATGAATAATGCGATTAAATGACTTACACCAAATGCTGTGAATGGTGAGCCATTCACTTCCAGAAAAATATCTGACATGTTCTTCCCCCGCGCACTTAAAATTTGAATTTTCTCTATTTCATTGGATAAATTTATTATAAAGGTAAAAGCTGAATTTGAAAATGAAAAAATTCATTTATCCCCTTTACAAAGAAGGACAACCTGTATATAATAAAGTTTGTCGGTTTTGGCAATACATATCTCAAAGCATGGCACACGCGCTTTATGGCCCGTTGGTCAAGTGGTTAAGACACCGCCCTTTCACGGCGGTAACACGGGTTCGAATCCCGTACGGGTCACCTATGGAGGATTAGCTCAGCTGGGAGAGCACTTGCCTTACAAGCAAGGGGTCGCAGGTTCGAGCCCTGCATCCTCCACCATTTGCCGGTCTAGCTCAATTGGCAGAGCAACTGACTTGTAATCAGTAGGTTGGGGGTTCAAGTCCTCTGGCCGGCACCATTTATTTTTTATGTATAAAACCAGACGTGGTTAGTTACAATACTTACGGAGGGGTAGCGAAGTGGCTAAACGCGGCGGACTGTAAATCCGCTCCCTCAGGGTTCGGGAGTTCGAATCTCTCCCCCTCCACCATATCTTTTATTGGGCTATAGCCAAGCGGTAAGGCATCGGGTTTTGATCCCGTGATGCGCTGGTTCGAATCCAGCTAGCCCAGTCTTTTTTTATTTTATGCAAAAAAACTACCATGTGCAGGCTGCACCGAAACACTTGCAACACGACGAGCCCTAAACGTTACTATAGGATAGCACCACAATAGATCAAAAACTTGTCATAATATAATGTGAGCCATTAGCTAGCCGCTCCCATCTCCGAGTAAGCTGCCATGTGCAGGCTTGCGAGGAGTGCAGCTCCACCGAAACACTTGCAACACGACGAGCCCTAAACGTTACTATAGGATAGCACCACAATAGATCAAAAACTTGTCATAATATAATGTGAGCCATTAGCTAGCCGCTCCCATCTCCGAGTAAGCTGCCATGTGCAGGCTTGCGAGGAGTGCAGCTCCACCGAACAAACTTGCAACACGACGAGCCCTAAACGTTACTATAGGATAGCACTACAATAAATCAAAAACTTGTCATAATATAATGTGAGCCATTAGCTCAGTTGGCAGAGCATCTGACTTTTAATCAGAGGGTCGGAGGTTCGAATCCTCCATGGCTCATCAGACCATAGTATGTTAGCATAATTACATAACAGACAATAATCAGTGTATAAACAAGGTTGTTATGATGTTGACAGCCTTGTTTATTTGCATTTTATCCTGTTTTTTTACATAATAGAAACAGTAAATTTATTATCAATTACAGTGACATTCACATATTCATAATGATTATAAAAGGATGAATTGGTATGGAAACTTCCAGAATTCCTGGCTTTTATAATATGACGGTTGAAGAACGCAGGCAATTGCTTACCACAATGGACATGTTTACCGATGACGATACGGAATATTTATTTTCAAAAGAACCGCTGCCAACAGATACAGCTGATAACATGATAGAAAATGTGATTGGAACGTTTCCGCTCCCTTTAGGGTTGGGATTGAATTTCCAGATAAACGGGAAGGACTATTGTATACCAATGGCAATCGAGGAGCCGTCTGTCGTGGCTTCAGCAAGTCATATTGCAAAAATTGTCAGGAATGCTGGCGGATTCACAACTGAAACAACTGGTCGTGTCATGACTGGTCAAATACAGGTTGTCGGCTGCTCTGATTTTTACGCAGTAAAAGAAGCAGTTTTACAGGAAAAAGATACGTTGATTGACGCCGCAAATAATGCATACCCCAGTTTAGTGAACAGAGGTGGCGGAGCTGAGGATCTGGAAGTCAGGATCTTAAATGAAGCATCGGACGCCAAATACGGACAAATGCTTATCATTCATCTTTACGTCGATACATGTGATGCCATGGGTGCCAACATTATCAATACAATGGCGGAATCACTGGCTCCTGTCATCGAGGAATTGACTGGCGGAAAAGTATATTTGCGCATTCTTTCCAATTATCCTGATCGTTGTCTGGCACGTGCGCGATGTGTTATTCCACCGGATTTGCTGCAGACAGGTGATTTTTCCGGTGAACAAGTGCGTGACGGGGTGATCCATGCTTACGAATTTGCGGCATCTGATCCGTACCGTGCTGTGACCCATAATAAGGGGATTATGAATGGTATCGACCCGGTTGTGATTGCGACTGGAAATGACTGGCGTGCGGTAGAGGCTGGTGCTCATGCTCATGCTGCACGTGAAGGCATGTACACATCCATGACAACCTGGTCCAGGGACGAGCAGGGAAACTTGATCGGTGAATTGGAATTGCCGATGTCGGTCGGGACGGTAGGTGGTTCCATCAATGTTCATCCGATCGCGAAACTTGCCCACAAAATGTTAAATGTAAACTCTGCACAGGAGCTTGGTCAAGTCATTGTAGCTGTTGGGCTTGCGCAAAATCTTGGTGCTTTAAAAGCGTTAGCAACAGATGGAATCCAGAAGGGACACATGGCATTACATTCTCGTTCTGTTGCCATTGCAGCAGGAGCTACAGGGGAGATGATTGATATGATTTCACAACGGTTAATTGAAGAAAAAGAAATCCGTGTCGGAAAAGCAAAAGAATTGGTGGAAGAATATAAAAAATGAATGTAGAAAAGGCAACAACGTCAGTACAAACAGCTATCGGTGTAGCTCATAGCAAGTTGATTCTAATCGGAGAACATGCCGTTGTACACGGACAGCCTGCCATTTCACTCCCTTTTCCGTTAGTAGGGGTGGAGGCGGTTATCGATTATGTTCCAGGTTCCGTGAAGATTGACAGCACGTTTTATCATGGACCAATTGACGCAGCACCTGAATCGTTAAACGGACTGACCTCTTGTATTGAGGCTACATTGGAACACCTTGATATGCCATGTGAAGATCTGTTGATCCGGATTAAATCATCCATACCACCGGGAAAAGGACTGGGATCAAGTGCCTCAGTTGCTATTGCGGTCATTCGTGCGCTTTTTTCATATGCTGAAGAGAATTATAAAATGGAAGATATATTGAAGCTTGCGGACATTTCAGAAAAGCATGCCCACGGGGAACCAAGCGGAATCGATACACTGACCATCACGTCCGAGCTTCCGATTTGGTATAAGAAAGAAGAACCAATTGACCTGATTGAGCCTGAAGGTGACTTTCATTTTATTGTTGCAGATTCCGGCAGAATGGGTGATACACGTTTGGCTGTTGAATCGGTGACGAAATTGATAAGATCTGCGCCAAAAAGAATACAGTCCAAATTGGACCGGCTTGGCGAAATAACGCATCGTGCCAGAAATGCACTGGAAACGGCGAGTAAACATTTGCTGGGTCAACTGCTGAATGAGGCACAAAAGGAATTGGAAGCACTTGGTGTCAGTGATGCAGGGTTGAACAGGCTAATTTATTTTGCCCGGCAGGAAGGTGCCTTGGGTGCTAAACTGACTGGCGGGGGTAACGGTGGCTGTGTCATCGCGCTCGCCCAAAATGAGATGCATTCCAAACAGCTGTGTGAAAAGTTACGAAGAATTGGTGCACACGCTGTATGGTCCTTCTCATTGAAAAGGAAAACAGACTAACGAAATGTGTATATAATAAAGGTAAAATGACTCGCAGACTTAAATGTCATTTTACCTCATTTTTTGTAACGTCTGGAATGTAACGTATGGTTGACTTTATAAGTGCACCTGCTATAAGGGAAGGCGATGCCGAGCTTATAATTGATGGGTGGCTTACAAGAAAAAGTTCGTACTCACTTTAAGGCGATACGAGCTTCGAGGTTTTCTAAATAACTTCCGCGAAGTCAAGGGGTGTCATATGAAAGCTGCAGCAAAAGCCCATACAAATATTGCCCTTATTAAATATTGGGGAAAACGTGATGAATCGTTAATCCTTCCAATGAACAACAGCCTGTCCTTAACATTGGATGGCTTTTACACAACAACGGCCGTCGAATTTCAGGAAAACTTGACAGCGGATCGTTTTTACTTGAATGACCGTTTGGTTGAAGGAGCAGAATATAGGCGGGTTACCGCATTTCTTGATCGTATTCGACAGGCGGCAGGGAGACCGGATGCTTTTGCCGAAATTCATTCAACCAACCATGTCCCGACAGCAGCCGGATTCGCATCATCGGCGTCTGGGTTCGCTGCTTTGGCTGCGGCTACGGCTAAGGCGATCGATTTACCAGTCAATGAACAGCAACTGTCCATCATGACAAGGCATGGGTCCGGATCTGCCTGCCGGTCGATTTATGGCGGTTTTGTCGAATGGGAGAAGGGCATAAAGGCTGATGGTTCAGACTCATATGCTGTTCCGATCGCACCTGCAGATCATTGGGATATCAGGGTTGCAGCCGTTATTTTATCCTCGGCCGAGAAGAAAGTATTAAGCAGGGAAGGCATGAGGCGAACGGTTGAAACATCTTCTTATTATCCCGCCTGGGTGGATAGTATTCCGGATGATCTGGCGGCCATAAAAGATGGCATTGCCCATAAAGATTTTGAAAAAGTAGGCGTAATAGCTGAAGCAAACTGTCTCAGAATGCATGCGACAACATTGGCAGCAAGCCCGCCATTTAGCTACTGGCAAAGCACCACTTTTTCGATCATGGAAGCTGTTCAGGATTTACGGGAAGCTGGTGTACCAGTCTTTTTTACGATCGACGCCGGACCAAATGTGAAAGTTCTATATTTGCCTGAACAAGAGGAGACGATCCGGAGCACACTTCTTGGAATACCCGGTGTTCATGATGTTACGGTAAGCCGTCCCGGTCAAGGCGTATCCTACATTTAGGAGTTGAATATATTGCCTGATTCATCATTAACAGTACAAGTCCCTGGCAAATTAATGATTGCAGGTGAGTTTGCGGTACTTGAAAAATATCAGAAATTAGTTGTGACGGCGGTTAACCGATTTGTTTTTGCAACCATCTGTGAAGGCAGGGAAAATCGTCTTTCACTGGAATCGTTTGATCTGAATGATATGGAATGGCAATATGAATCAAATACTGTCCATATCAAAACGAATGACAAACGCGTGCAGTTTGTGGAAGAAGCGATGACCACTGTCTATCGATATTTAGGCGAAAATCATCTGACACCGTCCCCTTTTCACCTTGCTATCCGCAGTGAACTGGATGATGTGTCAGGCAGGAAATATGGTTTGGGTTCAAGTGCTGCGGTTGTTACGTCTGTAGTAGCGGCTATGCTGCATCAATTTCTTCCAGAAAAACCGTCTGATTCGTTGATTTTCAAACTGGCCGCTATCGCCCATGTGAAGACACAAGGGAGCGGGTCAGGTGCTGATGTTGCTGCTTCTTCCTATGGCGGATGGCTCGAGTATGCATCATTTCAGGCGGACTGGCTGAAAGAAGCATATTTGACAGCTGACAGTATCACGGAGCTTGTAAATACAGACTGGCGTTATTTTTCTGCCGATCCACTAAAACTCCCGGATCATATATACATGTGTATCGGGTGGACCGGCTCACCTGCTTCTACACCTAAATTAGTTGAAAAAATTTCCGCGTTGAATAAGACTGATTCTACTTTGTATCAGCAGTTTCTGACTAACAGCGAAGAAGCGGTACACACGTTTTTAAATGGGATGAGGTATGAAAATTCTTCACTGATTTTTGAAGGGATAAGGAAAAATCGGCACGCGTTGGCCGAAGTAGGGAAAAACGCTGGTGCGGAAATTGAAACCCCTCTTCTGAAAACATTGTGTGATCTTGCCGAAGAGCATGGCGGAGCCGGAAAACCATCAGGTGCTGGCGGCGGCGACTGCGGGATTGCCTTTTTGCCATCAAAAGAGCAAGCTGAACATCTGATGGAAGCCTGGAAAGAAGCAGGTATTCAAACATTGGATATCATGTCAAATGAAGCTGGAGCAATAGTAATATAAACAGGTCATGTCACAGAATGGAAACATGCCCTGCTTTTTATTTCGTTCAGTAAAGTAAAGGCTATGTTTACGCTCATTAGTTTCTCAGATTTCCAAATGCCTCTGCAAATGGAGGGTTCGGATTGTTCCAAGTACCAGAAGCATCAATAATTGCTTTAGATTTTATTTTTTCAACGGACCCGTTTACGCGCACATATAGTACGAAGGGTAGTTGATTACGTGAAAGAGATTTCATTTTATCGATATTCTTCTTAGTTATGTCTAATACTTCCGCATTGTAAATTACATTTGCCTTGATTTGTGGAAGATTTGATAAAGGTTCTCAGTATTTGAAACTTATTTGGGGCAAGAATAACTTTCATCTGTTGTTTGTTCATTGCCTTTGCGAAATAAGCAGCAAAGCTCCTCCGACAAAACACTATATTATTTCTTGATGATTTAAGGAATAATAACTCCAGGTTCCCCTTTTATCTTGAATAATCAAATTTGCCTGTAACAGTATTTTCAGATGATAGGAAAGCTTGGATTGAGCCATTCCCATTTCTTCTGCCAAATCACAGACACAATTGTTAGGAGAACTAGCTAACAGATTAAGTAATTGCAATCTTTTTTCATCTGCTAACGCTTTAAAGGTCTTTTCGTAATGTTTAAAAGTATCTTGTAAGTCAGCTGTTGCTGAACACATGTTTATTCACCTCTCATATTAATCAAATTATTTGATTTAATGGGGGTGGCGAAATGAACACCGTCATACTGTTCGGCAATATTGCTTTTAATGAACAATGGAAATCGAAATGGGGAGTCAATTCACCTGATAATGCTCCATTAATGTCTGTCAATCTCTGAAATATGTATATATATGCATCTTCATGTCGAGTTGAGTCATCGTTCACTTTTTGACTACAATAGAAGACAGAGGAGGCTATTCTATGCAAAAAAATATGTCTATTATTGGCGTACCCATGGATCTGGGTCAAAACCGCCGCGGGGTTGACATGGGTCCAAGTGCCATTCGTTATGCAGGTGTGACAGAAAGGTTGGAAAATCTGAAATATAACATTAATGATTTGGGGGATGTGCCGGTTTCGCGTCCGGACGAAAAAGATCATGTGCAGGATGGGAATTTGCGCAACCTGCAGCAAGTATCAGACAGCAATCGACAGCTTGCAGAATGGGTAGATGAGCAAATAGGCAAAGATCGTTTCCCGCTAGTTTTGGGCGGTGATCACAGTATAGCAATCGGCAGCCTGGCAGGCATCGCGAAACATTACGATAACCTGGGAGTTATCTGGTATGATGCGCATGGCGATCTGAATTCCGGGGAGACATCACCATCTGGCAATATACATGGGATGCCGCTTGCAGTAAACCTTGGTATTGGTCACGAAAGACTTGCCAATATATTGGACTATACACCCAAAATCAAACCTGAAAATATTGTCATTGTTGGAGCCCGATCACTTGACCCGGGAGAAAAGGAACTGATCCGGGAAAAGGGGATCACCGTGTACTCCATGCATGAAATCGACCGGCTGGGGATGTCACGAGTGATGGCAGAAACAATTGATTACCTGAAAGAACAGACAGATGGCGTTCATTTAAGTCTTGATTTGGATGGCTTGGATCCTGAAGAAGCCCCTGGTGTTGGCACGCCAGTCATTGGTGGACTTTCTTACCGTGAAAGTCATCTGGCCATGGAAATGCTGTCAGAAGCAGATATTTTAACGTCAGCTGAATTTGTTGAAGTGAATCCAATTCTTGATGATAAAAATAAAACAGCAACAATGGCCGTCGGGTTGATCGGATCATTATTCGGCGAAAAGTTGAAATAGCAGGCAGTAAAACTGTCGCCAGACCTGGCCGTGCCCCTAAGTTGCCAAAAAAGACATCCACTTTATTTTTTTGGATGTCTTTTTAATGCTTCATCACGATATGCAAGCATGTCACGATGGGACTAACATTTTTTCTAACCATATGAATAATTACCCCCAAAAACTTCCCCTATTCTAGTATAATTGTATTATGAAAATACCCAATTGGATCATAATGGGACAGCATTTCATTTTAGATATAAAATTTTGAAACCTTACATGGGATGAGTTCGTAAGGTTAATACCGCATGGTAAGCGGAGGTAAAACGATGGACTCGATGATCAAGGAGAAAATCAAACAGGTTAAACGCGGGGATCAGACAGCTTATGAAGATGTTGTATCCTTTTATCAGCATAAAATTTATCAGCATTGCTACCGGATGCTAGGCAATGCGCATGAAGCAGAGGACATTGGCCAGGAAACGTTCATTCGCGCATATGTCAACATTCATTCATTTGATGATAAACGTAAATTCTCGACGTGGCTGTATCGGATTGCAACCAACTTGACGATTGATCGGATACGGAAGCGAAAACCGGACTACTATCTTGATGCCGAAATTAAAGGTACGGATGGCCTGGATATGTATTCACAGCTCGCTGCTGATAATCGGCTGCCCGAGGAAGAGGTACAAGGCCTGGAACTTCAAGAATATATTTCACAGGAGATTTCCGGACTTCCGCCAAAATATCGAAGTGTTATCATTTTAAGATATTTAGAGGAGTTTTCACTGCAGGAAATAAGTGAGATTCTGGATATCCCGCTTGGTACGGTAAAAACCCGAATCCACCGGGGGCGCGAGGCTTTACGCAAAAAGCTTCGTCACGTGTAAAGGAGTGTGATCTCATGAATTGCAACAAAGAAGCCATACAGCTTATGCATAAATATTTAGATGGTGAACTCTTAAAGGAAGAGGAGACTAAATTACGTGTTCATCTGGAGGAATGTGAGGCATGTCAAAAACATTTCCATGAATTGAAGCGTACGATTACACTCGTTCAAAGCACCGGTCAAATCAGTGCGCCCGATAATTTCACGCAAAACGTCATGCAAAATCTGCCTGCCGAAAAGAAAAGTGTTAAATATATGCGCTGGTTTAAGGCACATCCGCTTCTAGTATCAGCCGCGATTTTCTTTATTTTTATGTTCGGCGGGGTGTTTTCAACGTGGAATCAAAATAGTGAACTGGTTGTTTCGAAACAGGAGAACCTGGAAATCCGCGGGGATACTGTTATTGTTCCGGAAGGTGTGACCGTGTCGGGGGATCTGGTCGTCAAAAATGGCAATTTACGAATAGATGGAACAGTCGACGGAAATGTCAGGCTCATCAATGGTGAACTGATTGGTGATGAGACAATGGAAGGGTCAGAACTCATGGCCTCAACCGGTGAAATAAACGGGGAACTGTATCAGGTGGATCAGGTGTTTGAGTGGATTTGGTTCCATTTGAAAGATCTGGCCGAAAGCATCTTTACCCTTGGACAGATCCAGTTAAAAAACTGATCGGCATATGATAAACAAAAAACCTGGAGTTTATCTGGGTTTTTTTGTTTATGCGGGAATTACTGATAAGGTCTTCCATAAATGATGGTTTAAGACGTTATAAATATAGTTGATACCATCAATAATATGGTATAATGAGAACGATATTACATATTAAGCAGATGAGCCCATGTACGGAAGGAAGTGTGAACATGCTTGATGGGGGATTTGACCTTTTGGAATTGTTAAGAATCGGCGTAGATATCGCTCTCGTCTGGTATGTTTTATATAAATTAATGATGCTGATCAGGGGTACGAAGGCCATTCAGCTGTTAAAGGGAATTGTTGTTGTACTGCTCGTTTGGGCATTCAGCATTGTGTTTGAATTACATACGATTCAATATTTGACCAATCAGGTGATTAACTGGGGTTTCGTTGTCATTATTATCTTATTCCAGCCTGAATTAAGAAGAGCATTGGAACAACTTGGCCGCGGAAATCTTTTTGCAAGAGGGTCGAGATCCGAAGAGGAAATACTGCAACAAAAAATCGAAGCAATTGCCCAATCCTGTCAGTACATGGCTAAGCGCCGCATTGGTGCACTGATCTCCATTGAACGAGAAACGGGCATTGGTGATTATGCCGAGACTGGCATCCCCATTAATGGACGGCTCACACACCAATTGCTGACGAATATATTTACCCCGAATACACCACTGCATGATGGTGCAGTTATCATAAAAGATGAAGAAATTTCTGCAGCTGCCTGTTATTTGCCGTTATCCGAAAGTCCATTCATTTCAAAAGAACTGGGTACAAGGCATCGGGCGGCAATGGGAATAAGCGAGGTTACCGATGCCATTACAATCGTCGTATCCGAGGAAACCGGAAGTATTTCTGCTACGAAAAACGGGGAATTAAAACGGGATCTCGATCAGGAGGGATTACGCAAATATTTGCGTGAAACACTGTCTCCATCCATGAGAGCCTCTGAATCCAAGTCACGAAATCAGAGGGGGAAAAATAATGGATAATTGGTTTAAGAGTCCATGGTTTGTCCGTGCTATTTCGTTAGCTTTTGCTATTGCCTTATATGTGTTTGTTCAGGTCGAGATCGATCAGTACCAGAATGATTCACGGCTTTTGCCAAACACAGGTGCTGACGTTCAGACAGTCGATAATGTACCTGTCAACATTCGGATAGATGAAGAAAATTATGTGGTAAGTGGTGTGCCTGAAGTTGCCAGTGTGACGCTTGAGGGCACAACAGGTACGGTGACAGCAACAGCCCGTCAGCAAAATTTTGACATATTTGTTGACCTTGAGGGGTTGGAGGAAGGGACACATTCTGTAACACTTCAGCATACTGGTGTTCCTGAGGAGCTGAATGTGTACATTGAACCTAAAACAATTGAGGTGACAATTGAAGAACGTTCATCAGAACAGTTTGATGTTGCCGTTGACTTTATCAATACCGACCAGCTTCCGGAAGGTTATGAAATTGGCCAGACAGAGACAGATCCTGGACAAGTTACGATTACCAGTTCAACAGAAGTGATTGAGCAAATTGCGATCGTCAAAGTGTTTGTCGATGTGGCAGGTATAACAGAGCCTATCGACAACAGGGAGGTACCGGTAAATGCTTATGATGCCAGTGGGAATGAGCTGAATGTCCGGGTTGAACCGGAAAGTGTCAATGTTTCGGTTGATATTGACAATCCAAGCAAAAGCGTACCGGTAAATGTACAGACTACGGGTGAACTTTCGGACGGCTATTCACTATCCTCCATATCTGCCAATTTGGATGAGGTAGAAGTTTTTGCAACAAATGATGTTTTACAGGATATAGAAGAAGTTTCAACGGAGGAGATTGAATTAGCGGACATAACGGAGTCAGGAACAATTGATGTCGGGCTGGCGCTCCCTGACGGCGCAAGTATACCCGATACAGATACGATTGAAGTCACACTTGAGCTGGAACAAACCAGAACGTTTGAGGCTGTACCAATTGACGTTGAAAACCTAGATACCGGGCAGGACATATCTTTTGTCCAGCCCGAAAGCCAGGAGATGGATATGACGGTGACAGGAAACCAGGAGGATGTAAGTGAGCTGACAGCTGAAGATTTTAATGTGTTGGTGGATGCAGCAGGTCTGGAAGATGGTGAACATAATATTCCAATTACGATTGAAGCTCCGGAAGATGTGGACGCAGATGGAGAATTTGAACAAGTTACCGTGGAGATATCAGGATAATAGATTCGGAATGATTGCTCTTACTCATGTGTATTCAAGGATTTAAAGGACTTTGAGCAACCTCTATTAATATGGTTAAACGGATAAAAAGGAGAGGTATCAAAATGGGAAAATATTTTGGAACAGATGGTGTCCGAGGAATAGCAAACACGGAATTGACATCAGAGTTAGCATACAAATTAGGCCGATTTGGCGGTTATGCATTAACAAAAGACACTGAAAAAAAGCCCAAGATACTGATTGGCCGCGATACACGTGTCTCCGGATATATGCTGGAGGGAGCGCTTGTAGCCGGACTGCTTTCGATTGGTGCCGAGGTCATGCGGCTGGGGGTCATTTCCACACCGGGCGTTGCTTATTTGACACGGGCAACAAAAGCAGAAGCGGGTATCATGATTTCTGCATCGCATAACCCAGTCGAGGATAATGGTATTAAATTTTTTGGCCCGGATGGATTTAAACTGTCGGATGATGAGGAAAATGAAATCGAACAGCTGATGGACGGCGATGATCATTTGCCTCGGCCGACTGGTGCGGATATAGGCGTGGTGAATGACTATTTTGAAGGTGGCCAAAAATACCTTTCCTTCCTGAAGGACTCGATTGATAACGACTTTGAAGACCTGAGAATTGCATTGGATTGTGCACATGGCTCAACATCAAGCCTGGCAACACACCTATTTGCTGATTTGGAAGCAGACATTGTTTCCATCGGTTCTTCACCGGATGGCTTGAATATCAATGATGGTGTTGGATCAACCCATCCCGAGGCTTTACAGGAATTTGTGAAGGAAAAGGAAGCTGATCTGGGTCTTGCCTTTGATGGAGACGGTGATCGCCTGATAGCAGTTGATGAGAAAGGCAACATTGTAGATGGCGACCAGATCATGTATATTTGCGGAAAGTATATGAACCAAAAGGGGGTACTGCGCCATAATACGGTTGTTTCAACCGTCATGAGCAACCTCGGTTTTTATAAAGCCTTGGAGGACAACGGTATGCGCAGTGATAAGACGGCAGTCGGGGACCGCTATGTCATGGAAGAAATGCGTAAAGGCGGCTACAACCTTGGTGGCGAACAATCTGGCCACGTCATTTTCCTTGATCATAATACGACAGGTGATGGCATGCTGACAGCTCTCCAGCTGGTCAATGTCATCAAAGAAACGGAAAAACCATTATCAGAGCTTGCCGGCGAGATGGAGATTTATCCGCAAGTATTGAAAAATGTGAAAGTCATTGACAAGCATAATGCTGTAACGAATCCAAAAATTAACGAAGCGATAGACCGTGTAGAGGATGAAATGGGCGGAGAAGGCCGTGTGCTGGTACGCCCATCCGGAACTGAACCACTGGTCCGGGTTATGGTGGAAGCACCGACCAAGAAGGATTGTGAAAAATACGCTGATCAAGTCGCAACCGTGATTGATGACTTGCTAGGCATGAAAGAATAGATATTTGACCGAACTGCTCACCGGGAAGGGGGCAGTATTTTTTCATGCACACATTCGGCAATTCCATTTAATGATACGATCTTTTTCTACACTGTAATTTCCAATTTTGCTGCTGAAATGATCTGCCCGATAAAATAAAAGAGTTTTGCGATTACCAAGATTCCTTCTCTCTTCTGGCGATATTTTCCCTCTTCTGCAGATATCTCCCCTCCCTCTTCTGCAGTATTTCTGCATTCACTGCTTCCAGTGAAAAAGCAATAATTTATCATGGTGTTCTAATCTAATCATTTTTGGTCGTATATGAATTATCCGTTTTATTAAAAAGATATTTTGTTGATTTGAGAATCCTCATAATATTTGCATTAGAACCTTTATGTATAATCTATTTTTTGGCTTCAATTTACGGTATAATTATTTTGTTAAATAAAATTATTGGAACACTTTAAACAAGGGGGAATACAATGATTACATTTCCAAAGCCGACTGTTGAGCAATTTTTCCGTACGTATGTTATGACAGGGTTTGATGTCAGCGCCGATGAACAGCGGCTCGTTTTCAGTTCCAATCTCGACGGCAAAATGAACTTATGGGCCATGAATCTGCCGGATACATATCCATACTTGTTTGCCCATCAGGATGAATCGTGTAGCTTTATCAAATTTGACCCGGAAAACCGTTATATATTAGCTGGATTTGATCAGGACGGTGATGAGAACCATCATATTTACGCGATCCCATATGACGGCGGAATTCCAAAGCCGCTCGTAACAGGAGATCCGCAAGACAAGTATTTTTTCACTGACTTGAGTGATGATGGCGAACGGGTTTATTACATGACATCTGAAGACAACCCGTCATTCTTGAATACACGTGTCCGCAATCTGAAAAATGACTCGGATACACTGCTTAATATTGGGGAAATATCACCAACAGAGCTGGCAGCCGTATCGGAAAATGAACATGCATTTGTCTACTTGCGCGCATTTGCGAATACATTTGTCACCGGATTTGTCAAAATGGGAGATGAGACGTTTCATCTGACACCTGATCCCGAAAAAGTTCATGTCACGTTTGACCCGGTTTTTGTTGATGATAACACCATTTATTTCAGTACGGATTTTGATAGTGAATATCAATATGTTGCAAAATTTGATCTGGCGAAACAGGAATTTTCGGAAGTATTGGCGCTTGAACATGAAAGTGTTAAGCAACTGAAGCTCAATAAAGAAAACAACGCATTATATCTTGTCACAGAAAATGGCGTCACTGATGTTCTGTACCGTTATGACATGGAGACGGGCAGCCTGACAAAATTGGCATCACCGGTCGATGTCATCGAACAAATCAAAGTGACCAAAGCAGGTAATCTGTATGTGATGGGGAGAAGTGCCACGATTCCACACAATATTTTCCAATCGCAAGACGATGAGCAATGGAAGCAGCTGACCAATAATCGGGTACTTGGTGTAACGAGCGATGATATGGTCGAACCGGACGTCATTTCCTACAAGTCGTTCGATGGCATGGAAATGGAAGCGCTATTGTTCAAGGCAAAACCGGAATATGATAACGGCTATACGATTTTCTGGCCGCATGGTGGACCACAGGCTGCCGAGCGCAAGTCATTCCGTTCAATGTTTCAGTGCTTCCTGAATTGGGGCTATACGATTTTTGCCCCGAACTTCCGCGGCAGTACAGGCTACGGTTCCTCCTTTGTTAAGCTGGTCGAACAGGATTGGGGAGAAGGGCCACGTTTTGATTGTGTGGCAGGGATTGAATGGCTGTTTGACAATGGCATAACGGATCGCGACAAACTATTCCTCGTTGGTGGCAGCTATGGCGGTTACATGACCTTATTGCTGCATGGACGCCATCCGGAATACTTCAGGGCATGTGTCGATATTTTCGGTCCATCTGATTTATTCACATTCGTCAATTCTGTTCCACCGCATTGGAAACCAATTATGGATCGTTGGCTTGGTGATCCTGAACGTGACAGGGAGCGATTTGTAAAAGATTCACCGGTCACTTATCTGGATGGCATGACGAAACCGATGCTCGTCATCCAGGGAGCAAAGGATCCACGTGTTGTTAAAGAAGAATCTGATAACATCGTCGCCAAACTCCAGGAAAAAGGGCGCGATGTCGAATATCTCGTCCTGGAAGATGAAGGACACGGCTTTTCGAAAAAAGAAAATGAAATCAACGTTTACAAGCGAATGCTGGACTTTTTGGAACAGCATCAGGGATAGCAATATGAGATGAGTCATCGTTGCCCTCTTTTTATACTTGCTGCAATAAGAATCAATATGCAAAAACAGTACAACTCATGATGAGCTGTACTGTTTTCGGCTGAATCCAATTATGGAGGACATTCATATTTTAATAGATTCCAACCTGATCAAATCCGTCAGCTACTGCTTGTTCCTCTTCGCTACCTTCACCATAAATGTCAGTGGCTGACTGGATGATTACCTCACGGGCATGACTGAAGTCTGATGTCGGTGTCAGATAGGTTGTCAGAGCGCGGTAATAGATTTGTCCAAGTTTATCTTTGCCGATCTGCTCGCCGGTCTTGTAAGCAGCATGGTTAATAATCGATGAGTTAACATGAACACCGCCATTATCCAGGTTTTCTGGCAGATCATAGTACTCGTCCATATGAGATGGATATTTTCCTTCACCATTGCCGTAAGAGACATATTCGTCATTTACATCATACTTGCTTGGGTCGCTTAAACTGCGCAATGAAACACGTCCGTCGGCTTCAGCACCCGGTCCCATAATATTTTCACCAATTTCCCAGTCCTCCTCATCAACGAGTGCACCAAATATATCAGCAAAAGATTCATTCAAGGCTCCTGGCTGGTTGCGATAGACGAGGTTAGCTGAGTGTGTGATTACCCCGTGCGTCATTTCGTGTGCGGCCACATCAAGCCCTGCGGATAAAGGAACCATGTAGGAACCGTCACCATTGCCATATGTCATGTGGCGGCCATTCCAGAAGGCATTGTTAAAATCAGTGCCATAATTGACATAGGAAATAATCGGCATTCCTTCATCATCGAGTGAATTTCTGTCGTGTTCCTCAACATAATAATCATAGACTTTTTCGGAATTGTAATGGGCATCTACTGCCGGACGAAGGTCTTCCGCCTTCCAAGATGAACTCTGATTTGTAACTAGTTCATCCGTATCGGCATCATAGGTGTATATGCCTTCAAGCTCATCGTGGGACTCATCCTGGAGCACAAATAAAGTGCTTTCCCGTGGCTGGGTAACCCTTGTTGTATGCAATTCACGCTGGTCACCCCAATAGCCTGTTCCGACTCCTTTGTGAAAGTCACCGTCGACTGCAGCTATCGTATTGTATTGATCAATCACTTGTCCATTTTTGGCGTCTACCATAACGAACCAGTTAGCTGGCTGATCACCGAGATAGGTTATGTTGACTTTATAAGCGAGATAATGTTGGTCATCGTGTGGATAAATGACAAGTTCTGTTTCTGGATCGTATTTCATGTCTTCGGGAGCATTCACGGATGATTTGGCAGCATCGACAGCTTTTTTGCTGGTCAGTTCAGGGGCTGTATCAATTGTTTCCTTTGCTGCTTGGGGGTTATGGTAACCATTTACGGAAACCGGTTCACGATCTTCGTTGTAGTGAACGATTATTTCGGCGCCTTCCACTTTTACGCCATTTTTAACTTGATCGAAGCGGACATGTGTCATGCCCAAATCGTCTTCCTGCACGTCTTTGACTTTTAGATTTTCCCTTGCATTTTGAATCCCGGTTTGACTGCTATGTTTCTCTAAATAATCCTGAGCGTTAGCGGCGCTGCTTTCATGTTGCTTTTTGGCAAATCTCTCTTTGACAAAGATGGGAACATTGGCATTTTCGTTCCATTCTGTTCCGGATGCGACACTTGAACTGTTTGATGACGGACCAATCACAGCTGCATCACTGACTGTAATGGATCCCATCAGGAATGCCGTTGACAGAACAGCACTGGCAAGATACTTTTTCTTCAAGTATAATCCCTCCTAATAGATTTGTTAGAATCCAGTATAAGTTAATAGATTCCTAATAGCATGAGGATATCGCACTATTTCTTATTTTCTGATTTTTGGTTACAAAAAACTAGCTGGAAGTTGTACACAAGTTTTATAATACTATCAGCCGAGGGCTTTTGTCCTGAAAAATTCATAGACGTTGAAAGACATGGAACGCATAATTCTTTCACGCCTACAATCGAAATCAGAATGAAAAAAGTGGCACTCTAAAAGATTTTTTCAGAATGCACTTTTTCGCTTTCGATTGTAATAGCAGAAGGAGCTATTCAGCCATTTTTTTCTTGCATGCTTCAAACGCTGTTTCGGTCGATTTAACCATTTCATGAATGGGATTGTCCCTTCTGATATTTAAAAGCTTTATGAAAAAAATGGAGAGCCCCCTGATAAGTGCCCTGGTCAAACAGGTTCTAGCCGTGATGTTGATAAACAAAATCATACACAAGTTGTCTGTAAAATGAACGAAAATTATTATGGCAGCATACACATAATAACACCACTCCTTCAAAAAAGTGATTGACCGATGTGTCTTGTCTCAGGTAAAATGTAGAAAGCCCTGTTACAAAGTTTGTTTTCAACAAGGGTGGTTTGATTCAAATATAGAAAGGTGGATAGATGACTTTATCATAAAGAAAAGCGCCTGGACTATTTTTGACCGGTAATGAAAATAGTTGACGAGGTGGAGGTTATCGAACTTGATCGGCGGGTACCTCTCGGCTGCACATCTCAGTCGTGATGCTTTTTCCGAAAACAGTGAGGCGACTTACTGCACAAAGGATAAAGTAAAAGATGCGATTAACAATCACGAGAAAGGGGCAACAAGACGCCCCATAACAGAGTTAAGAGGTCGGAAGTCTAAGTGTATGAAAACATAAATTCTGTATGAATGGTGAACCATGCAATCCGCTAAATCGTCGGTTGTTTCAAATCTGACGTCCGACTTCTGGCTCCTGGAAAAACGAGAGCTTTGCCTGCGTTTTTCTGCAATACGGTCGTTTGTTGTCCCTTGATTTCAAGGAGGAAACAACGATGTGTGGAATTGTAGGCTATATCGGACAGCATGATACGAAGGAAATCTTATTGAACGGACTGGAAAAACTGGAGTACCGTGGTTATGATTCGGCAGGCATTGCAGTATTGAATGATGAAGACATCGATTTGTATAAAGTAAAAGGACGGATTGCCGCATTGCGCAAGCGTGTTAACGATACAGCATTGTCAACCATGGGAATTGGGCATACACGCTGGGCAACACATGGTGAGCCAAGTGCGGAAAATGCACACCCGCATCAAAGTGCTACGGGTAGATTTGTGCTTGTTCATAATGGGGTCATTGAAAATTATCAGGAATTGAAAAGAGATTATCTCAATGGAGTGGCTTTTGGCAGTGAAACGGATACGGAAGTCATTGTTCAGCTAGTTGAGAAAAACTATGAACAATATCAGGATACAGCCGAAGCGTTCCGTCAGACGGTAAGCCTCTTGAAAGGTTCCTATGCGATCGGTTTAATCGATAAGGAAGATCAGGACACGATTTATGTTGCCAAAAATAAAAGTCCGCTGCTCGTCGGCTTGGGTGACGGATTTAATGTCGTTGCCAGTGATGCCATGGCAACGCTAAAAGAGACAGATCAATATCTGGAAATCTATGATCAGGAAGTTGTGCTGGTCAACCGCCATTTTGTCGAAGTTCAGAAATTGAATGGAGCTGTCGTGAACCGCAGACCATTCACAGCACAAATCGATGTCAGCGATACGGAAAAAGGAACTTATTCGCACTTCATGCTGAAAGAAATCGATGAACAGCCATTTGTGATGCGTCGAATCATCCAGGAGTATCAGGATGAACATGATCAGCTAAAACTCGATCAGGATATACGTGGCGCGATGAAAGCGTGTGACCGCATCTATATTATTGCGGCAGGAACCAGCTACCATGCAGGCCTTGTCGGCAAACAGTTCCTGGAGAAAATGGCCGGAATACCGGTTGAAGTCCATGTGGCAAGTGAATTTTCCTATAATATGCCACTGTTGTCGGAGAAACCGTTATTTGTGTTCATATCACAAAGCGGCGAAACAGCGGACAGCCGTTCCGTTTTAGTCAAAATTAAAGAAATGGGACATCCAGCACTAACGATGACGAATGTGCCGGGATCCACCCTTTCTCGTGAAGCAGATTATACACTGCATCTGCATGCAGGACCGGAAATTGCCGTTGCCTCAACAAAAGCCTATACAGCGCAAATCGCGGTTCTGGCAATATTAGCCGTTGATACAGCACAGGCGAAAGATTTGGAATTGGACTTTGATCCAATGCAGGAACTTGCCATTGTCGCGAATGCCATGGAAGTCCTGACAGATCAGAAAGAAGCAATTGAGACGCTTGTCAGGGAAAACCTTGGAACAACCCGCAACGCCTTTTTCATCGGCCGGGGAACAGATTACTTTGTCTGCCTTGAAGGCGCACTGAAATTGAAAGAAATCTCCTATATTCAGGCAGAAGGCTTTGCTGGCGGTGAATTGAAGCATGGAACGATTGCGTTGATTGAAGATGGAACCCCAGTGATTGCACTGGCAACACAGGAAAATGTTAACTATGCAATTCGCAGTAACGTACAGGAAGTCGTTGCCCGTGGTGCAAATGATATGGTCTTCAGCATGAAAGGTCTCGAGCAGGATACTGACGCATTTGTCGTCCGGCATGTGCATGAACTGCTGACACCGCTTGTTAGTGTCGTACCCATGCAACTGCTTGCTTACTATGCAGCACTGCACCGTGACTGTGACGTTGATAAGCCAAGAAATCTGGCAAAGAGTGTGACAGTGGAGTAGGAGAGTATTTAATAGAAATTAATTTTAGTGGCTTTGAAATAAAGTTCGATTAAAACAATCCCTTGCGATAAATATTCGTAAGGGGTTGTTTTTTATTCTGATAAATTAGCATGGTTTTAAACAAGGATAAATTGTACCTGCCATCATGTCACCCAAAATTAGTCTTTTCCCTGCGAAGTACTCTCTTTCCGTCTTTTCTAATAGGTCAAATAATGTTGTACTTTTTTAGGATTCTTCTTATGTGTTTTAAATTGTAATTAATATTATACTGACCTTCCAACGTCTTCATTATTTAACGGTTGAACAAACACCATTACCTTATCTGCGGAGATTCTTAACAATACGACAGAGGTTGTTGGTTAGCCGATCAATTAGATTAACCAGATACTGGTTTACGGATCATCACTTATCTGAATCAAGGAATTTTATCCCATGAGTAATATAAGGTAGAGCTAATGTTATATATTCTTCTGGCGGTATCGTACTATTGTCTTGCCAATCCACGGAAGCCCCGTAAATCCCCCAGCTTAACATGACAGCTACAATTCTTTGAGAGTGGTCACTAACTGGTGACTGTCGCTTTAACAACAATTGATAAAAAATATTTTGGAGTTCTTTCAGTATAATGGCTTCAATGGTTGTTCTAAAAGCCTCGAAGCTTCTTCGGTATTTCGTTGACAAGGATTTTTGAAAGTTCGTGACAGATAAGAAAATACTTACAATTGTCTCTTGGTTAAGTTCATCATGCTCAGCGCTTTCATTGTTTACATTGAGCATCAAATCTTCTATTAACACTTTTTCCATTAAGTCATATTTATCCATGAAGTGATAATAAAATGTCGCTCGATTGATGCGTATCGTGAGGCTGCACAACAGAGTGGCTTTGATACATCAGAACTGCCCGTTGCCACTTCCGGTCTTTTCTATGCAGCTGAAACATCACAACAGGCTTTAAGAGATATGTACCCTCACGTCAATATAGGAATGAAACGGACGAACGGACAAGGTTTTTCAAAGCAACTCTTTGCCCAGGGGCCAGATCCGCATAATGTTTTGAATATCGGGAGCCCTCAAGAAATCATTGAAAAAATCCTCTATCAGCATGAACTTTTTGGCCATCAGCGCTATATCGCCCAAATCGATTTTGGTGGCGTGCCCTTTGATAAAGTCATGAAAAACATTGAGCTCATCGGCACGGAAATAATATTAAAATTGCCAATTGTACCATTGGAAAAATTGATTGTGTTCATTGCTTCATTAAATTTTTGGGGATCAATCGCAGCAACGTTTGTTGGTATCATAATCGGATTAATACTAACAGCTATTATTTTTAGCGAAAATCTAAAAGTCGTCATAACCGATTCTAACATGAGTCTAATCAAAGGAGACAATACAAACATAGTCATTGATAAACAAGATATTTCATCTGTTTATATAGAAGATAAAACACTTGTTATTCTAGGGCTGGCGGGCGAAGAGTTATATCGTGGAACATTCGACAGAAATTCGGATACAGCGCAGGACGCTTTCCTCTATCATCATTATCCTTGGCGTGATAAAGACTCTTTTATCCACGAATATCAAAAGTGGAATTTAGAACATAAGCCTTAGTAAAGAGATCAATTCCCTTCTATATTCTCGGAGGGTGGCACTGAGAGAAGGAGAAAAAAAGGAGGCCGAACATTTGAGAAAAGATTTAAGTGAGCTTGGAATAGTTATACGCGATCAAGGTTATCATCAGTATTTTCGCAAAGTAAAAAAATAATAGCCGAACACTTTGAAGGCTCGCTTACTTTATTTATTCGCTTTTTTAGACTTTTTATCCAAAATGGAGCGTAGTTCTTTAATATCTTCCTCTGATAAAGAATCCTCCTGGATGAACTGAACGAGCATCGACTTTAATGTTCCGTCATAAATTCGCTTAATAAAGGATTGTGTCTCGGCGTGCTGACAATCCTTCTGGGAATAAAGCGGAAAAAAAGTATAGACTTTCTGATCCTTATTTACATCAATAACCTTTTTCTGGGCGAGTCGATCCAAAAGTGTGCGTACTGTTTTCGGCTTCCAGTCCGTTTGCTCCTGCAAGGAGGAAATGACCTCGTTGGCTGTTTGCGGTGCCTTTTTCCAAAGTACTTTCATGACTTCCCATTCGGCTTCCGATATGCTCGGTACTTTATCTGACACACGAATCCTCCTCCTACTTTTTATGATTATAACTAGTACAGCATTGATATATTTTAAGTATGTCAGCTTTTTTCAGCTCGACTGCAAGCAACGTTTTCCTTCTTATATTGAATAGGTACAGAAAAAGGCATTTCTTTTATTTTATTAAATCTTTAATATATGCCTTTATCCTGTAAGATGGATTGTGTTATCTCCGCTGCTCCGCTTCCAGTGGCATTATTCCTATTTTGTATATTCGTCGCAAAGAAATAGGTATTCTTTCTGGTCTCGACATATCCAATAAACCAGCCGCGAATATTTTTATCGTTGATATTCCCTGTGCCTGTTTTCCCTGATAGCGTGGCGCCGTCCTTTTCCTCTAATTGTATGGTCTCTTTAACGGTTTGAATATTCTCATTCTCAAATCCAAAGTTGTTTGTATAAAAAGCTTTGAGTAATTGTACTTGTTCTATTGGAGAAATCTTTAACGAAGATTCGAGCCAATATTGGGTTATTCCACCGGAAAGGTCGTAATTACCATAGCCTATCTGTTTTAGATAGGATTGGATGGTATCCTGATGGACGCTCGTATCCAACTCCTGAAAATACCAGTTCACGGAATTTTCCATGGCGGAAGCTAAATTTTGATCCCTATTCCAAGCGTCATAAGGATACTGCTCACCATTCCATTTAATGGTTGAACTTTCTCTTGTTATTACATTGGACTCCAATGCAAATAACGCGCTATAGATCTTGTAAGTGGAATTCGGCGAAACCCTTAATGTGCTTTTATTTTCATTATAGATATGATATTGATCAGCTTGCAAATTATATAATACAAAGCTCCCTTCAAATCCGGCAAAATACGTGCTTAGATCCTCATACACCGTTTGTTCCCCTGCAAAGTCATGACGATTATCCTCATATGCCAGTACCGAAACGATTGGGAGTTGACTTGCAATAAGTACCGCCAAAATCAGAAAGATGATGATGCTTTTCAGTTTTAGACGTTTTGATTCAGTCGTAAATGATGCGATATGTTCAATACGTTTTTTGATTTGTTTCTTGGAACCATTGAGCTGATTGACGAACGTGAAATATCTTGGCCGTGAGAATCTGTCAACAAAATCAATGATCGTATTGCCATATTTGACATGGTCCTGCTTATCCAAAGTATTTAAGACACCAATATCACAGGCAATTTCACGATCCAGTCTCATTTCCCTGAACGCAATCCAGACGAAAGGATTAAACCAGTATAAAATTTGAAAAAAGATGATCATGTAATTCGTTGCCATATCTTTATATTTATAATGGTTCAATTCATGCAGGAAGATGTGTTTGATATCGTCCATAGACAACCATTTTTCAAAATGATTCGGAAGTACAACGAAGGTCTTAAAAAGGCCAAACGTCAAAGGGGACTTAACAAGCGGTGACTCCCCAACAATCAAATGTCTCGATATATTTAAATCTCGCTTGCACTGTTCAAATAGGGCTGTGACTTCTTTATTTTTTAAGCTGGATGTGGTGCTTTTAATGCGTTTAAGATTTAACCAGCTGCGTACGGTCAGACCAATCATGATGAACATCCCTGTTATCCATATAAAGGCTAACATTTCATTCAGGAAGGTCATGTCGAAGCGATTAACCGATATCGCAAAGTCTTGCATCCAGTTGGTGTCATTTAATGTTTGGTTCCCCTCAGGAGCAATTGAATGACCTGATGCATTATGTTGATGACGATCCCACGAAAAGTGATGACCAAAATCAAACAAATGATTGGGTATCAAAGGAAGCGTCAATGCCATCAGCCATAAAAACCAGAGATTATATTGCCATTTCGCTGATAATTGTTTTTTGAACAATTTCCGAAATAGCATAATCATGCCAACCGTAAAAGACGATACGGTAAAACTGACGACAAAGTGAGTAACAAACATAGCATTCGTCTCCATTCCCAAATCGTTCACATTTTGTTTCAAAGATTCAATATGCCTTATCAAACCTAACACAAAAATAGCAGCACTTCACCTTAACAGCTCATCACATTACTTATGATAAATATTAGAAATAAATAATGCATTTCAACATAATTATGGAATCTCTACTTTGTCACTTTCAGCGCTATTTTGCACTTTTTTTGGGTACTATTTTGCATTGTAGCATAATATATAAAGCCTAACGAGAAATTAGGCTAATTTTTATACAATCGCACCCTTCGTATTACGAGATCAGCCAGTTATTCTGGTTGACCTATTTTTCATAGATTCTATGATTGATGTAGCCGAGGTAGAACGTTCGCGCCCGTAGGACAACGATCTCGTCCGTAATACTGTTCCCCCCTACTTGTAGAAACATGTTTGAGGCTGGTTGGGACACGATCCCGTATAACAAGCGAATCTACGAAACTACAAGTGATTTTAGGCAACTTCAACATACAGAGAAAACATCCATTTTCTCCGTATGCTTATTTTGTATTGCCTGTTCTCCAAATCTTGCTTTTCTTATTCCTGTGTGGATAGTCGATAACAACGTTGATAACAATTGAAGTTATATGGTTGTATATTTTCTTCAATTTTTTTTGTTTGAAATCCATGTTCTGATAGATAGGTTAATAGAATAGACAAATGATCAGCTGTATTTTGTTTATCATGCATAAGAATAATTGGTATCACTCCTGCATTTACTAATTCTTCTATTTGTCCAATGACCGTATCTAAATATTGGTCACTGGATAAGGACCAATCCCTGCTGTCAACATTCCAATCCCACAATTTAAAACCATTGCTGTCTAAAACCTCCCGATATGATTTAGTTAAATACGGAACACTGCCATAAGGTGTCCGAATCAGATTGGACCTGACTCCTGTAATTTGTTGAAGTGTCTCCTGTGCCGTAGTTATTTCTTTAAGAGCAGATTGTTCAGATTTGTAAAAGTGGTTTATGTCGTGGGTCACACCATGTAAACCCACAGCATGACCCTGCTCTACGATTTTGTCTACAACTTCTGGTGATTCCCTCATAGAAGGTTCCAGCATGAAAAATGTTGCTTTAGCATTGAATTGGTGTAAAGTATCTAAAATATCTGTTGTTGCTGAAGTAGGACCGTCATCAAAGGTTAAATAAACAGTCTTTTCTGCATTTGGAGAAACGGATCCATTATTCGCCTCTGACTTATCTGATTTTGTTTTTCGGGAATCTGGTAAATCTTTATATTCCGGATGAAACTCAGCGCCTGGTGAATCTTTATATTCCAAATATAACTCAGCTGTTTTGTCATTAGGTTCTAAATCTTTACTACAGGCATAAAAAACAACCAAACAGCCAAGGAAAATAAATAGTATAAGCTTTTTCATGTAAAGACCTCTATTCCATTTTTTAATCTTGTAGATAGATTAATAAAGTGAGATAAAGACAAAATGAAGATGAAATGGATTTGAGCTAAAGATTGGATGAAATGTAAAAAGCCATCCAATTTAGTGACTTATAACGTCAGAAAATTGGATGGCATGCTGCGCTATATATTGCTGTATTGATTTTTAGTCCTGACCTTAAAACACCCCATTTAAAAAGCCTTGTTCATCCGACTGTTCTTTGTACTCTTTAATGCCTTCAACAATTGAAGCTGCGACACGTGATTGAAGATCGTCCGTACGCATTTCGGACTCGTCCGCGGGATTCGTCAGGTAACCTACTTCAATCAAAGCTGCCGGCATTTCCGTATCCCTTACGACGAACAGATCTTTCTTCTTGATTCCTCTATCCCTGAATCCGGTAGATTCAACCACATGTTTCTGTAAAATCTGAGCAAACTGGCGGGAATTATTGTGGTAGTAAAATGTTTCGGTGCCTGAAACACTCGGATTGGAAAACGTGTTGCCGTGAATAGATACAAATACATCCGCATTCAGTTTATTGGCATATTTTGGTCTGTAGCGGCTTTCCTGCGAAATAAAGCTGTCATCTGTTCTCGTCATGAAAACTTCCATTTCCGATTCCTGCTCCAACAGCTTTTTCACTTTTTTTGACAAACTTAACGTAAAACTCTTTTCATATTGGCCGCTGGCGCCTGTTGCCCCGTTATCTTCACCGCCATGTCCCGGATCGATTACCACCTTAAAAGCTGTGTTTTTGTTTTTACTGTTATTACTGCTGTCCTTAGCATTATTGTTGGAATTGCCGGAGCAAGCCGATAAAATCAGGATTGGAAATATGAGCAATGTCACAACCAACATATTCCGTGTCCTGTGATTTCTCCAATTTTTCCGTTGAAATACCATCTTTCATCTATCCTTTCTTTTTCAAAGCGTCTTTGTACGTTTTAAAGATTAATAGACAGATGTAAAGATTAAGTGCAGATAAGGTCAATACCGTATAAAAATTTCGCGACTGGATAAAATCGGCTTTGCGGACATTCCGCACAAAAAAGCCATCCGTTCAAACCCATTGAACGGATGGCTTACATTCTTAATAAAAATATCTACTCTTTTTTATTCAAATAGAAGTAAAACAGCACGCCATATTCCGTATTCGTTACACCATACGCCATACCATGAAGTTCTAAAATATTTTTTGAAATAGCAAGCCCTAAGCCCGTACTTCCTTCCGAACGTCCGCGAGACGTATCTCTGCGATAAAAACGATCCCATATTTTCTCTAAATGTTCCTCTGCAATATGAGTCCCGTTATTTTCCACACTTACTTTTACACGATCCTGCTCTTCTATCGTGGAAATCCTAATGTTTTTATTTTTCGGTGTGTAACGAATCGCATTGGTAATAAAGTTCGTAATCACTTGTTCAATCCGATGCTGATTTGCAACGACCTTTGTCCCGGATAGGTGTTTATGCACATGTAATTGCTTGTCAGCGATGTCTAAAGCTAATTGTTCGCAAATATGCTCGATGACCTGATCAATATAGAAGACATCCATTTCCATTTTGTACGTGCCGGATTCGAATTTTGCTAATTCAAGCATATCGACAATGAGCATATCCATTCTATCGACTTCTTTTGCCATTGCGTTAAAATAATAATCTTTTTTATCCTTAGCGACACCATCTTCTAAAATGGAGATACAGCTCTTCAATATACTTAAAGGTGTCTTTAATTCATGTGACACACCGGAAATAAATTCTTTACGTGTATGTTCCAGTTGTTTTTCCTTCTCGATATCCTCCTGCAATTGATTAATATGCGAATGCAGCGTGGTAGAGAGGCTATTAATATTGTGTGATAACGCACCGATTTCATCTTTTGACCTGACAGGTATTGTCTCGGAAAAGTCCAAGTTGGCAATCTTGCTTGTCGTATCGTTTATTTGCAGCAATGGTTTGGCGATTTTTTTCGAATAATAAAAGGATGCCAGAATAATCAGGAGCAGTACAAATATAATTAAGTAAACATAATAATCTTCCAGCATTTGTAGAGCTTCATCAATTGGCTGTAATGATGTCATAGCAAAAATGTAAGAAGTTTCACCATTCACATCTTTTATCGGTCTGATTAATATTTTGTACTTAACATCATTTTGCTCATAGTTGATTGTTTTCGCATGGCCATTATAATTATCATTAAATAGCAGATTTGCCTGAAATTGTTTGATTTGTTCGATAAACACACGATTTGTGTAAATAGTTGAACGTACGGACCCTGCAGGTAATTGTAATTTCTTAATTTTTCCCGTTAAATATATCTGCAAGCCTCCTGCTGGTAAAGGTTTTGTTTCAGTTCTGTTTCCATATAACTCTCCCGAAAGCAGCTTATTCTCTAATAAAAAATTCCTGTTCCGTCTGGTTAAAATGGCAGGAACTACTGTATCATCTTTCATTACCCCATCAATCATAATACGCTTTCCCTGTTCTAAATTAAACTTCACCCTTTCTAAGTCTTCTAAACCGATAAAACTGTACAAAGGGATGGTAATATCACGATTAGCGAGGTCCTTATTCAGAGAAGCATCTGAATGAATTTTCACAGAAAAATCATTTGTGTATTTAATATTTCCTGCACTATTCAACGTTGTAATCCACGTCGAATGTTCCTGATAGAAATCCTGCTCCAGCCTTTTAATTGCCTGTACATTTTCCCCGGCCTTCAGGTATTCCTTCTTAAAAGACTCAATACTCGTTTTAATGTCATTTACCTTTTGGGTTGCATAATATTGCTTAAAAAATACAGTTTGTCCAATATAAATCATTGCTAAAATGAGCATGCACAATAATATTGTCATCAAAAATAATTTTAATACAATGCCTTTTTTCATGATTTTTCCTCAAATTTGTAGCCTGCCCGAATAACCGTGACAATACAATTTGCTTTATTACCTAATTTATGTCGTAAATTACGGATATGGCTGTTAATTGTACGATCATCACCAGCAAATTCATAACCCCAAATTTTAGTGATTAGTTGTTCTCTCGTAATAATAATCCCTTGATTTTGCATTAAATATGTTAATATTTCAAACTCTGTGTATGTCAAATTTATATTTTCTCCATCTAATGTTACTGTACGTGTAGGGAAATGGGCACGGATACCATTACTAATTAAAGTATTTTCATCAGGCAGCTGATTCGCCTGAGAAAATCGGCTGTCAATTAATCGTTTTACTCTGGCCAGCAGAATTGGCGGGCTGTATGGCTTTGTGACATAATCATCAGCACCTAATTCAAAACCAAGTAGTGTATCATCTTCATCCGCACGTGCTGTCAACATAATAATCGCCACATTGGAAGTTTTGCGGATTTTCCTGCAAACAGACCACCCATCCAACTCCGGCAGCATAATATCCAGAATAATTAAATGTACGTCATGTTCTTCAAAAATAGTTAACGCTTCATTTCCATCTGCAGCTTCTAAAACGTTATATCCTGCATTCAGCAAATAATCTTTAACGATTTCACGTAAAATGTCTTCATCTTCTACAATTAATATTGTTTTTTGCATTTTTCTCCCTCGCAATGCCAAGGTTAGTGCCTATGAAAGAATATCATAACGATGTAAAGATGAGATAAAGAAGTTACTTGATATCATTCCTGATAAACCCTCTTGATGATTAATTGCAATACCCTACATTTAATTTTTATCCATACAACAGAACAATATTAAAATAGAACGAAATCGAAATTTTTGGTTAGCTCATACTTTAAATAAAAGCGGTTATTAAAGATAATGGCCCTTATATGCGGTTTGAGCGCTAATACTTATTCCTGATTAGCGCCCGATTGTTTAAACCAATTAATAACTCCGATTAAGAGCATATCTAATATAATCATTAGTGTCTTCTGTTCCTGCGTACTCCATCCCTATTTTTTCAGCAACTCTTATTGAGCCTGTATTCATTTTATGAATTTCAGCAATTACCTCTTGTAAATTAAGGCTTTCAACGGCATATTGTATGATTACTCTTGCTGCTTCTGTAGCATAACCCTTACCCCAATATTTTGGTCTCAACCTCCACCCAATTTCAATTTCTGGCCCAACCGTATCAAGAGGAATTAGCAACACCCATCCCACAAATTGTTGAGGTTCCTCTTTTGCCACTATAGTCCAGTATCCCATACCTTCTGGATAATCAGTCTCAAACCTTTTCTTAACAAATTCCCTATGGCTTTTTTCACTAGCTGATGTGCCATTTATAATCTTTTTTAGCTCTGGAATATAATTCACAACTTCTGGTTCACAATCCATTTTAACACAACATTCAAAATCCTTAAAAGTTCGTTCACGTAGAATTAATCTATCTGTTTCAAAAGCACCCAACATTGAAAGTCACCTCAAAACAAATTATCTCATTCACAGTCTTTTTAAACCAGTGCAATTTTTAAATTTCGATAAAGACTTATTCCGTTAACTGGCCCTTATATCCAGTTTAGGCGCTAATACTTATTCCTGATTAGCGGCCGTTTACGGAAGATTGCTATATATTATGTCGGTGGTGGGGATATTCAACTCTTGCCACCCATTAGTGAAAAAAGCAGTTAATAGTAACCCCTCTTTATTCATTTATTTCATAAATCAAAATATCAAATAATTCTTCTTCAGTATAAAGCAACATTGCCCATTTTCCTTTCTTTGGCACTTTTGCACTGGAAGGCATATGGGAATCTGCTCCGTTATTCGCTCCAGCAACGCTTTTTGTCCAACCGCTTTTTAGAATTTGATGAACGGTCTCGGTTTCTTTATGATATCCGACAACAGTTAAATCAACATTTTCTACACCCCATAGATGCCACATCCATTTCTGGCCGTTTAAGCTAGGCATATCAACACCAATAACACCAGACTTGTTTTCATTTCCGATAATCCCACTTTCACCAAATGCCACTGCTTTTCTTTCCCAATCAATCGTCTCAAAATCACTTGCCTGAACGAAATTAGGAATATCTTCAGGCAGATCTGATTTGTTTTCAACGGTTTCATCTGAGGTGCATCCAACAACAAAAAATAACAAACTTAAAAACATAAATAGCATAGATTTTCTCTTCAATGAAATCCTCTCCCTGAAAAATGGTTTTTCCTCAATAATGTCTTCTTCAACTAAACTCCCCTTTAGTTTAGCATCCATCAACAACATTTTTACCGAATGATCTTTCCTTTATTGCACATCTAGCCCCATGATGCAAAATTGGCGCAAGTCTTATTAGAGATTCGCGCCCAATTGTTGAAGGAGAATTAAATAAAATTCTCTATGATAAAGCAATAAATAAACATAATATGAAAGCAACACCTGACAATGGTGTCATAGTATGTCTTTCCTTCTTACTCTGAGATATTAAGTTTGCTAAAGTCATTAAACCGAGGGAAATTATAATAATCCATACTAATATATTTGTAGGTAAAAAGTCTAAACCATTTAAAACATTAGAATGTTTCAGGAGAACAAGACCCATAAATAAGAGAATCAAAGCACTAACAGCACTCACAATACGCAATTTTTTAGGTAAAATCTTATAATACCCCCCTAATGTAAATTCACCAAAAGGATAACCGAGTGTAAGCAACACTTGAAAAATTGCCAGGAACACAAACATAATCGCCACAATGATTGAAGATATATAGACAAAATCGACTTCCACTACATTACCTCCTCTTCAAGATACATTATTCAAGATAATGGCCTGAAAATGGCAAACTGGGCGCCGTCCTTTATTCCGGATTTGCGCCCGTTTAATGAAGATCGGAATTTTCAAGTATAAGTGATATATGATAAAAAATTAAAGCAGCAATGACACCCATTAAAGAAAAAAACTTAAAATCTAATATCATTTCTCCGGATAGCATTACTGGTATAAATCCTGTCAGAAACCCAAAAATACCATAGAGGAATAAATTTAATAAGTATCGCTTAGATTTTGAAATCACGGATAGTTTTTGAACTATTTTATTGATAAGGAATGAACTTGGAATGCCAAATATTAAATATGCAGGCAATGTATAAAATAAACCTATAATTACTATACCTAGAAATGGTTCATTGGATTCAGGAGCTTGAATATAAGATACAAAAGGCAATATGAAACTAAATATAATAGAAGATATTAAGGCAACACCTATTTTCTTACAAAATTTAATCAAATTCCTGAGAATGTGTACGTGATATAGATTAAATTCCATAAATTATTTTATACACCGCCCTTTTTTCACAGAGTAGGCTTTGATTATAATATGGTCGTCAAGTTTTATTCCGGAATGGCGCCCGTTTCTATAATAAGCAAGACGATTTGCCAGAGCTATGTAAGTCATTTCTTCGATGAAACAACAGCGATTATTAAAAATATAAATAATACCACACCTACTCCTAATAATAATGTTACAAAACTCATATTAATTCCCACCTTCGACTCTATAATAAACATAATTATTCTCAAGAAAAGCGCCCGATTGTTGAAGAATTACTTAAGTATCCTCTGAACAATTTTTGTTCTCCAAATTCCAAAACCTATTAACGCACCAATTATATTAAGGATGAAATCATCAATATCAAAACTTCCCTTTCTTGTAACTAATTGTATTGTTTCAATAAATAATAAAACTAAAATCATTAGAACAGTGAACATCCGCAATTTATTTGCTTTGTTTATGAAAAATGGTAAATATATGCCCATTGGTAAAAACATAAATAAATTACCGAATAGGTTTTTTATAGGTATATCAGCATTCATACTACCATCAAAAATTGCTTGAATATATGTACTTATTGTTTTAAATGGAACGAAATTGGAATTCAACCTTATAGTTTCTAACAGTGAAAGGTCCGTAGACCAGGTACCACCAACCCTATTTAAGAATAATAACATTGCCAATACAAATAAATATAATATAAAACTAATACTAAAAATGACCTTTATTGCCTTTTTCATTTTCTCCCCTCATTCTTCATTCTTAAACAAAACTTCTCCAAATGGTAAAATAAGCGTTCCTGCTTGTTCCAAAAACGCACCCGTTTGTTTAAGACTATCACAGCATAAAAATAACGACTACAAGACCTAATGATGTCCAAATAAACGAATAGGTGACTTTATTTTCATTGGAGATAGTATTTTGCTTTGCCTTATGTATAATTGCTAAAACAGTCGCGTTTATTAAAAATAAAATATAGTAAATTAATACATACACAATCCAACGATTGCTTTGTGTTACTTCACTTAGAGGACCTGCCAGAAAAAAGATAAAAACGACAACCAAGGATATAGCAAATACTACGGGTATAATAATATACATTTTATCCCATAACCGGTGCTTTAGGAACGTGCCGCTTTTCTTCGTTTGAAAGTACATCAATAAGCTAAGTAAACCAATTGTCACTACTAAAAATAAACACGTCATTAACATCGATGTATTTATTGCGTTAGTTGAGGAAAATGGTATTCCGATATCTTTCTTGAATATATCTGCCATAAATGCAAGGACTACTAATAAAGTAATTATAAAACCTTGGAATAGTGTCCAGCGTGAAAAGAACATCGTACATCACTTCCTTGTATTATTCCGTTAACTGATTCTTAAGTATGGAACGGACGCTAAATCATATTCTTGATTAGCGCGCGATTGCATTGCTGTAACTGTCCACTGAATTTTTATTGTATGCTGTCTTTTAAAAATAGTTTTGGAGTGAAATACGCAAATATTGCTGCAAGAAATGCAATAAGCAATGATGCATAAGAAGAACCACCCTTAATAACAGTGTTATTAGATAAATTAGCAGCTTGGTTCCAAGCACTTGTTATATCTGGAGTATAAAAAATAGTCAACAAATACCCAGAAAGGATTTGGAATACTGCAAATAAAATTATAAAACTAATGGAAAACACAATATATTTTTTCATTAAATATCCTCCTCATCTTATTCCGTTTTCGCGCCCTATTCTGGAAGAGTTTCTTCCTTTTCTTCTATTTCAATTCTGTAATATTCCACCTTAGTAACAATGTAATCAAATATCATCAAGCTTTTTGTAGAATTAACTACAGTTCCGTAGTCTTTATCCGCTCCATGAGCCAAAGCATGTCTACTTAAATAATCTATTGGTTCTAAATGCAGAAAACCTTTTAGTGTATTTTTTTTGTAATAAGAATTCCAAACACCATCAAATTTATTCGATTCAGTATCTAATACTTCTTCTAATGCTTTCTTTTGATAATCACCAGTGAAATTTCCTTTATCATTCCTTAATTTAGGAAACGTTTCTGCTAGCACACCTTCAATTTGAGGAAACACTGCAAGTGTAGACAAAGAAAACAATTCTAGTTTATGAGCATTAACTATTTCCTCCATAATGTGAATTCTGTCTTTCAAACAATCCATTTCATTCCATGTTTCCAATTTCTCATCAATGTACTCTTTATGAAAAACACGAACTATAAATTGATCTAAAACATTGACTTGGTCATTAAAGTTTTCTAATTCCCTTAATTGATTGTTCAAATCTTGGAGAGAATCTATAGATATGTCAGTAGATATTGGCGGATAATTTAACTCGGATAAAAGCTCCGATAACTCTTCCAGAGTCAATTCCCGTTCCTGTAATAGTTCTTTCCATCGATTAGCAACTACGGCCATTTGTTTTTGGAATTCTGAAGCTGCACGACCGATTGAACTTAGGGATTCACTAAATCTTTTTTGCTTTTTCATTATTTCAACGAGAGGACTCTGCGTGATTTTTTCCATTCTTCTTTGATGCTCAGCAACCTTTTCAAATAGGTTAGGTATATTGGGATATTTATTCATTCTACCACCCTTATTGCTTCCTTTTTGCAAGAATTTATTCCTTTAAATTGTCCGATTCTGGTATATTTTTATTCGGGAAGTGCGCCTGATGATTGAATAGTCTCTTTCTAATTTTTGCTGATATTCTAGAACAAGGACAACGCCTTAGCATGATATTATTTCACATTTCTATACTTGAAGAGCGTTAAAAGATAGTCGGTACCAGCCCACCATCCATACGGATTGGGGACCCTTTAAATGCGGATGCATAAGGGCTACAGACAAATGTAGTTAGCCTTCCTATTTCAGTAGGTCTAATAAATCTTTGTATCTCAGATTGAGGTAGGTTTGCAGTCATAAATTCCTTCTCTTTCTCTGAAAAAGTCATATCTTTATTATCGTACATACCCTCAATGATTTGATGCACATTTTCAGAGAGTGTTGGTCCTGGCATGATCGTATTGACTGTAACATTTTTTCCTATTGTTAATTTAGATAAGCTTTTTGACAATGATAATAGCATTGATTTTGTCATACAATACTGAGGCATTTGTCCTGAAGGCATCACTGCTTCTTCACTCGCAATAAAGATAATCCGGCCAAACTCATTGTTCAACATTTTAGGTAAATAAAATTTAGATAAACCATTTGCAGCAAGAACATTGGTACGGAAGTATTTTTCCCATACTTCATCGTCAACGTCCTCATATTGCATGATTTCATAAATACCCATATTGTTAACTAAAATATCAATATTGGGATACTTTTCGAATAAAATTTTTCGTTGTTCAACATCCACAATATCGGCTGCAGCATTTTGAGGAGAGGTTGTAGGGAAATCTGATTTAATTTCATTTACAATTCGCTCTACCTCTTCATAATTTCGGCCATTAATAAGGACATTAACACCTTCCTTTGCAAGCTCAATAGCAATTGCTTTACCTATACCTTTTGTTGAGCCTGTAACTAAAGCTGTTTTGTTGGTTAGTCCCATGTCCATAATACATTTCTCCTTTTCGTTTATAGTTAAAAACAAGGTCAGTTTATCGAGTTGTACCTAAATGTTCAGTACGCCAATTTGAGGGCGTATCTCCCTCCCAAAGCCGAAAGGCCCGATAGAACGAGTTTTGATCCTCATAACCAATCAGGAAGGCAACTTCGCGAATATCGAGCGAGGGATCTGCTAAGTACTCCCGTGCCTGTTCTTGTCGGACTTGTGTTAACAGATGTTTGAAGCTCGTCCCTTCGTCATGAAGACGGCGCTGCAAGGTGCGATTACTCATCCCTAACTCGCCTGCGACAGTCTGGATGTTGGAACGCCCTCCTGGCAGGCTACGTTTCATGATCCACTTGACCATCTTGGTAATTGAATTACCAGGTTGCTGCTCATCTGCCGATTGGCCCAATACGGGGGTCAGAATTTCCAGCAACTCTGCGTTGTACGAGACAAAGGGGCGGTCCAGGTCACTTCTATGGAGCGTCAATTTGTCACGACTTCCACCGATTTGGACACGGCATCCGAAGTAAGCTTCAAGTGACTGAACATCGCCCATTAAATGCGAAAATTCCACGGACTTCGCCGTCAATGGCTGACCAGTGCCCCGGCGTCCTAACTCCAAAAGAAATGCCAGCGTGATACCAATCAACATCGACGGACCGGGTTGCTCTGTATACAACCATCCCAGTTCGATAGTACATTCATCGCCTTCCTCTGTGATAAGTAAGCTTTCAGGGGGGCACAGTCGTTTATACCGAGCCATGCGTGTTAGTGCGTCGCGGTAGTCACGAGCGTGGTAAGCTGCTAAAACAGTTGGTGGAAAATGAACTGTTTCGAAGCCGGTCGTTAGCTTGATGATTCCTTTAGCTGTGTCACCTATGATATCGGAATACGCCTGCCAAATTGAGAAATATTGGGGGGTGGTGACAACTGGTTCATTAATGATAGTGAGTGGAAGTCCCGCTTTTCGGGCCACTTCATGGGGGGCAATCCCTAATTGACGTAATCCCGTCCAAAATCCTGCCGGGAATTTAATACGAGTATAAGACGTCATTTATAAACCCCTCCCTTAGCTATCTATAACTTGACAAGTTTTTATTGTGTCTACCCTGTTGGTAGGACAGTTAATATATTACCAATCCAATGTTGTTTTGTAACTAGCAAAAGGCGACATACAACTAACTGTTTACGTCAAATTAATCCTGTTGATGTGATTGAAAATGTATTAGTGTTTTTTTATTTATTCCTATTCATTAGGGAGTACATTCTGAGTTATCATAAAACAACCTGCTCTCCTTCTTCCACAAACTGGCCCGATTGTTTAATCGTATTGTATCAGAAATATTCTTTAAGTTGAAAATTTATCTGGTATACGTTGTCTTAAAAATGAACAGGCTCTGATTTTTTTCATTGAATCAGGCTTTATCCCCCGATTTTGATCGAACTTTATTTTAAATCAACATTAGCGGGGGTGCTGGCAATCATTTATATGTTTAATAAATACTTGACACAAACTGACTACAAATGTAGTATTAGATTACAGTTGTAGTCATAATTTCAAGATGACGGTAAGGTAATGGGTGAAACTAATGACGCTGTAGATTGCGTATTCACCTGTCGCCGTGAATCAAGTAACAACAGCGCACCATACATTTGCAGCTGAGACTTATAGAATTGGATACTGTATACCATATTAAGATCGTTTGTAAAGGGGTTGGAAGGGTTGAGACGATTTTGGATGGTCATCATCATGATTGTGTTTCTTGCTCTTGCAGACGGTTGCTCAGATAAGGAAAAGCCAGAGGATGCTTTTAAAGCATATCTTGCCAATTGGCAGGACATGAATTTTGAAAACATGTATCAGCATCTGTCCGAGCAATCTAAAGAGGACATGACGAACGAGGAATTTGTGGCACGTTATAACGATATCTATCAGGGAATTGAAGCTAAAAAAATAAAGATAGATGGCATATTTGATGGCAAAAACGAAGAGGAGGCGGAAGACGATTCGGTTACCTTCAAGTATCACGTGAAAATGGAAACGTTGGCTGGCCCTATTGAATTTGACCATCAAGCGACTTTAGTTATGGAGAAAAATGAATCTGACCAAGAATGGCTTGTGGAATGGGAACCGGCACTTATTTTTCCTTCTCTGGAAGAAGGGGAAACTGTAGCGGCCGAAACATTAGTAGCATCGAGAGGAGAAATCAGCGATAAAAATGGCGTTGGTCTTGCGATTAACGCTAAGACTAACGTCATTGGAGTCGTACCAGGCAAATTCGACGATGAAAAGAAGGATTCTAAAGAAGCGTTATCTGATTTATTGGGTATAACACCGGATGACATAAACCAGAAGTTAAGTTCCTCATGGGTAAAACCTGATTCATTTGTGCCGCTTGCCACATTGCCGCAGGATGAAGACAATCTTCGGCCCTATTTTGATATTCCCGGGGTGGCAGCGCAAGAAAAAATAGTCCGCACTTATCCCTTCGGCGCTTCGACAGCCCATTTAACGGGTTATGTACGGGAGATCACGGCAGAACAAATTACCGAATTGCAAGAAAAGGGTTATACCTCGGGTGATATCGTTGGAAATACCGGGCTTGAGGAGATTTTTGAAGAAGCGTTAAGAGGGAAAGATGGCGGTCATGTTTATATTAAGCACGCAGATGGCAGCTTTAAGGAAACGTTGGCTAAAGCCGATCCTGTTTCAGGAAAGGATATTCAGTTAACGATTGATGCCAATCTTCAGCAGGAAATTTATGATCAGCTGAAAGGGGATGCAGGGACTGCTGCAGCGATAGACCCAAAAAAAGGAGCAGTACTGGCGCTTGTCAGTTCGCCTTCCTATAATCCCAATGCGTTCATCAGAGGTCTTTCCGGCGAGCAATGGGCGGAATGGCGTGACAATCCCGATAAACCGTTGTTAAATCGCTTTATCAATCGCTATGCACCAGGTTCAGTATTTAAGACGATTACAGCAGCTGCAGGGCTAAAATCAGGTGTAACAGATCCGGAGAAAGTCAGACAGATTGACGGACTTCACTGGACAAAAGATGCGTCATGGGGTGATTACTACGTGACGCGTGTTCATGATAAAAGTTCTGTGACTTTACGAGATGCCTTTGTATATTCCGACAACATTTATTTTGCTCAAGAAGCACTCGAAATGGGGAAAGACACCTTTTTAACCGAAGCAAAGGCATTTGGATTTGACGAAGAACTTCCTATTCCATTTTCGGTTGATCCGTCTATACTTTCGAATAATGGGATCAATAGCGAAGCACAGCTGGCTGATTCTGCCTATGGCCAGGGTGAGGTCATGATGAGTCCTCTTCATCTTGCATTAGCTTACACGCCTTTTTTAAGTGAAGGTGATTTGTTAAGCCCTTATTTGTTGAAAGATGAAGAAGGACGAACTGTCTGGAAGAAAAATCTGATTGAGCCGAAAATCGCTGAATTAATCAAAGAAGATTTAATCCAGGTTGTTGACGATCCTAATGGTACGGCACATGGTGCTTATATTCCAGGCATGACGATTGCAGGGAAATCTGGTACAGCCGAAATCAAAGATAATAAAGAAGACAAAAAGGGTACGGAAAATGGCTGGTTTATCGGTTTCGACACAGAAGATAACAAATTACTGCTGGCAATGATGATTGAGGATGTAAAAGAGCGCGGTGGCAGCGGTTACGTCGTTCCGAAAGCACAAAATGTTTTTCAATCATTACAGTAGTCATTTGGCTGGGTAAGCTGTAACCGGGATGGCGTATGGATAAAAGGGAAGTACTGAAAAAGTTCAATACATAGGCATTGCCTGCTAATTCGCCTATGTATTTCGAGCATTGGTGATAAAAACGTTTAGAAAGAGGTTAGATTTTAATGACTTGTTGGAACACGATTTTTAATTTAAAAAACACTGTACCTGTATTACTTTTTGTATGTGTTATGGTTGTCGGTTGTTCAGAGGATAACGCCGAGTCTGTTCAATCGAAGCAAAAAGAAGAAACTTCGATTACAGATGATTTTGCCAAACTTGAGGATGAGTTTGATGCGAGACTTGGTGTCTTCGCCCTGGACACGGGTACAAACGAAACAGTAACCTATCGACCAGATGAACGTTTTGCATATGCATCTACTTTTAAAGTTCTAGCTGTAGGCGCACTATTACAACAAAAGTCAATAGCAGACCTAAACCAAAGAATTACCTATACACGTGATGACCTTGTCAATTATAATCCGATCACCAAGAAGCATGTTGATACAGGCATGACGCTTAAGGAGCTTTGTGATGCTGCTCTTAGATACAGTGACAATACTGCGGCAAATCTTATACTTGAGCAGCTTGAAGGTCCGAGCGGGCTAAAAAAATCCCTCAGAGAGATTGGCGATCATGTTACCGAGCCGGCGCGAATTGAGCCGGCGTTAAACGAGGTTAAACCAGGAGAAACGCATGATACTAGCACACCAAAAGCACTTGCTGACAGCCTCCAGGCATTCACAGTCGGAGACGTACTCCCAACAGAAAAACGTGTGATGTTAATCGATTGGATGAAAAGAAATACGACAGGTGATACATTAATCCGTGCTGGCGTGCCGGAGAGTTGGGAAGTAGCTGATAAAACTGGAGCAGCATCATATGGCACTCGAAATGACATTGCGATCATTTGGCCACCAGAAGGGGATCCTATTGTTCTTGCCATCCTATCCAGTCGCGATAAAAAGGATGCTGAATATAAGGATAAGCTTATTGCACAGGCAACAGAGGAAGTCATCGATACTCTTCGAAGTGAAAATGTTAATCCCCCTAAAAATTAGGGGGGGTTGTATGACTTAAGGCCAAAATAAAGAACGATACTTTTCCAAGAAAAGCTTCTACTTAAATTCACTGGATAAAAAAGTTTTTTAATCGGTTTTCCCATAACCTTCCGGCGCAGAGATGTCCCTTTCTGCAGCACGACTTACTGTTTCCCATTCTTTCCATGTAGCAATACGCTCTTTTGTGCTATCAATGGCTACATCAAAAAGCATGCTGCCAAGGACAAGTCTTAAAGGCGGATTATCACAGTTCACAATTTTTAAGATAGCTTCTGCTGCTAGGCTTGGATCACTATCGACTGAGCCTTCGGAAAACTGGCGAGCCAATTCATCCCGTAATGATTCATAGGGTGCTAATGGATGACTGTTTTGCATTTTTAAATAAAGATTCGTCCAATAGCCACCCGGCTCTACAATCGTTAACTTAACACCAAAATGTTTAGCTTCTTGCGCTAAAGCTTCACTCATTCCTTCAAGTGCAAATTTACTAGCACTATAATTATCGGACATTGGACCGGTAACCAAACCTCCGATGCATGATATTTGTATGATATGCCCGGAACCTTGCTCCCGAAAGTACGGCATAGTTGCCTGATAGACCCAGAGAGCACCAAAAAATTTGTTTCCATCTGGCTTCGTGCCTCGTCTTCACTTAATTCTTCGATCATTCCCATGATCATGTTACCTGCATTATTGGTAACAATATCAAGGTATTCGAAATGTTCCTTTGCCGCCTTCACTGTAGATAACACAGTTACTTCTATTCGTAACATCGAGTTTCAACGGTAACAGTCTTTCGCGGTATTTACTCTTTAACTCATGTCACGTTTCGATGGTTCTTGCTGCAGCTGCTACTTTATCACCTGACGCCAGTGCCGCCTTTGCATATTCGTATCCCAGTCCACTGCTTGCACCTGTAGTGAACCATACTCGTCTATTTTCTATGTTTGTCATAACTTATCTACTTCTTTTTGAGGTTGGGTGTAAATTCGTATTCTTTTCAATCAACAGAAAGTTAGGTACTCTGCTTAGCCCAAAATGGTTATGCAAACACGAAAACATTTATGTGTTGAACTATTTTACACTCTCAATAGTACTGATATACCTTCAACTGAAAAAATCACAGGAAGTGCCATTGGAGCAAAATATCGAGTTTTAGAAATCAAAAAGAGAGGAGATAAATCCCCTCTCTCATAACACACATATGTATACTGAAGGTTTCCTTATAAATGAAAGATCAATCTATTACTCTGAGCATAAGCAGAGCCTTTGAACGTATTCAATTAACGGTTCAAAGTTAGAATATCAATCATCATGAAACCTCCATCCATTAAAGTTAGTACAATCATAACACAAAAATTTGATTCTTCAAATGATTTTAGGGAGATAATATAAGCGTCAGTGCACTAGGGATGAAAATAAAAAATTATTTAATAATCGCGTGCAATTGTTGAAGACCATAGGTAGAAAAGATCAACCTATCTTTTTTAGAAATTAAACCGCAAAAAACAGAAAGAATTTCTTACCCTTAGGAGGTACACTAAAGGTAGAATAAGGGGTGAAATCATGGGTATGAAATCGATTGATTTATATCAAGGAATGGCATTATATATCGCAACCATGTTGGGATTAGGGGTTCTTTTTTTCAGCCACTAGAATTCCACGCAGAATGGTTTTATTGTTATCTGTTTTGCAGCAGCGGGTATGTTTTGTACATAATGTTTGATAATGGAAATTACTCCGCAGAGGGTGGTGAAACTGATGAAAGCGTCAAGTAATATTCCTGAAGATACAATGTGGGAGGCAACAGTTGCATGTAACCCTGAATATGATGGAAAGTTTTTTTATGCGATAAAGACAACAGGGATTTTTTGTCGGCCATCCTGCAGATCCAAAACTCCGAAGTCTCAAAATGTATCCTTTTTTTCAAATGCTGTCAAAGCCCAAAATGCAGGATATCGTCCCTGTAAGAGGTGCCGACCCGAATTGAAATCAAAGCATTATGACCCATTTGAATTGATTATAGAAGATACGAAAGAAATCATTGATCATCATTACTGGCAAAACATTCATCTGAATGATATGGCAGTAAAGGTGGGGGTCAGCCGTTTCCATTTAAATCGGATCTTTAAAAACAGGACCGGGTACACGCCACGTATGTATTTGGAAAAGACCAGAGTCAAGAAAGCGAAAGAGCTTCTTTTAACAACCACTTTAAATAGTACGGAAATTGGTTATCACGTAGGATATCAAAGTATTTCGAGTTTTTACAATGCGTTTAAACGCAGCACAGGTCTTTCACCAAGTCAATTTAAGGTCAACCATATGGAACCCCCAGCCTATTAAGGACTTGGTTAAGACTTAAAACTAGCATTATTCTGCGAGGGGGAAAGCGGCTGGCTTTGAAAGTCACTTATATGCACTTGATGAACCTCTTACTACTTTGTACCAATTTATGAATCTAAAGCAGTTCATCAAAACAGTACTGGGAGGAACCCTGAACATGATCATTTATGATGAGTGTCATACAAAAATCGGTTGTCTGCGGTTTATGTTCAAAAAGGAGGGCACACTTGAACACATCGTGTTAACAGATGAACTCTGGCATGTTTTTACTGCCAAGCAAACTGTAAAAAGAAGCGATGACCTTGGGAAACCCGTCTGTCAACAATTCAAGGAGTATCTTCATGGGGAACGCCAGCAATTCGGCTTGCCCTTTGCACTGAAAGGGACCCCGTTTCAAAAGCGAATATGGCAGGCCTTGCGAAAGATTCCTTATGGGGAAATTCGAACGTATTCTGACATAGCAGCTTCTATCGGAAGACCGAAAGCTGCTCGTGCAGTAGGGCGTACGAATGCTGTCAATCCTTTGCCTATCCTGTTTCCTTGTCACCGTGTTGTTGGCATTAATAAAAAACTGACCGGCTATGCAGGCGGGACGGATATGAAAAAACAATTGCTGAAGATTGAGGGGGCTAAAATAACAGAAGAAGCAATTATTAACTCATGGCAGGGGAAAACTGGCATCTAATTGACAGGGACGATCTATATCGTGACTTCTCATGCTTCTCACTTCCTAAACTATCATAAGAAAAATGTCGTAAAGATTGAAATAATCGGGAGTAGTCAGGAATAGACGATGTTCTCTTGCTTTCAATATTCATTGTTGGGAGGGATTTTAAAATATGGATAAGGATTTACAAAAATGTCGATCAGACCATGTACGGATCGCGACATTTTACGAAGCATGTAAATAGTGCTTTTTATCGGAGCGGATAATGATTGTTAAAACGATTGGACTCATGTAATTCAAAGGATATACAAGTGCAGCGAGCTTTTAGAATACCAATCTAAAATGATGAGTTATTTAAATACAAGTTTAGGTATTTTGACACAATGGGAAATGAAAATAACTAAAATATTATGAGATTGTATAATGAAGGGATGTGAAATAACAAATAACATCGCGATCCCGTTATACAACAATAGATGTCCTTTGGGGAATGTGATATTAAAAAATTCCTGTTCCATTTGATTGTGTTGACGGATTTCAGGAGACATTTTATAGCCGGCCCGATGCTTTTTTGGAAATAGAAATACGTTTATCGCAGTCAGCATGGGGGTTTTTACCCGAGGAAGTTGAGGACAAACTAGTAAAGACTCTTTCAGATGACCTTGAATCAGGTTAATGGAAAAATATGGAGGGTATAGGTCGTACCCCACTTTTACCTGTACACTTCGACTTATAATAGCAACCCTACCTTAAAGCTGATTAGCACTATACGATAATCGGGCGTATATAATAAGATTAAATTAGGAAGAAGAGACAAACTTGCTTGCTAACTCCCTTCCTTAATAGATAAACATTGTAAAAAGCGTTACCTTGGAAGCTGTGGTATAATCTTTCAAAGTATTAAGTCGGCAGGGGGACCATATGAATAACATAAGAAGTGTTTTAAAACATCAGTATGACGTTGACATTGCCGATATAGTGCCTCAGCAAGGTGGATGGTCAACACTTGCTTATAAGGTGTCTGACATGAATCAACGTTATTTCTTGAAGGTATATGAAAAAAGCCGAGCATCCACACCGAAGTTGACGGCCCTTATTGATCAATATATGCCAATTATGGTTTGGTTGATGCACAATAGCAATTTGAAGGGAAACATCACTGTTCCTTTATTAACCGTGAATGGAGAATATAAGTGTGAAGATGATGTTGGCATTTATTTGCTTTATGATTACATTGATGGAGAGACGATTGGTAACCGTAAGTTAACAGAAGACCAGATTCAGCAATTCTCGGAAATCATTGCCAGTCTTCATTTCTATGGAGAAGAAATCCCCATAGAAACAGATTCTATTAAGGAAGACTTTCAAGTCCCATTTTTGCAATTGTTCAGGGACATATTAAATGATGAAAATAAGCATATCGCAGGTGGTGTAAGAAAAGTAGTCAGTCCTTACGTAAAGCAAATAAATGATCTGGTTAATACCGTTGAAAAACTAGCGATATATTTGAAAAATAGTGATTTAAAAATGGCTTTATTGTCATACGGACTTGCACTATTGGAATTTAATGGAATCTGAAGAACAATTGGTATTGATTGATTGGGAAGGATTGAAATTAGCGCCTGTTGAAGCTGATTTAATGTTTTTGGTTGATAAGCCATACTTTCATACATTTTTAAAAATGTATCAGAAAACACACCAAAATTTTAAGCTCAATCCCGATGCCTTGCATTTTTACCAAGGCAGACGAAAGCTGGAAGATATAGGCGAGTTTATGGAACAGCTTTTATTTGATTCATTAAATGAACAAGAAAGAGTTGTTACAATGAATTATTTAAAGGAAGAACTAAGAACCATAAGTGGATGATGTTTACTATATATCCAAGGAAGTGAACATCCTTATCCAATTTATGACTTGATTTTTGGACAATTGCTTCTATGAAAGGTATTGTAAAACGCTATGGCAGTGAGCTTGCTCTTGATTATGTAGATCTTGATATTCAAAAAGGAGAGATTGTTGGATTGCTCGGGCCAAACGGTGCCGGTAAAACGACACTTATTCATACACTGACAGGATGATTCCGCTTGATGAAGGCAGCGTCCAGCTCTTCAGCAGGTACAAAATAAACAAAAGATAGGTCTTGTCACCCAGGAGCTAACCGTATTTGAAGATCTGACGGCCAAAGAAAATCTGGAATTCTTCGCAGGTGTTTATGGGTTGAAAGGGGAGGAGCGCAAAAAGCGAGTCCAGGAAGCATTAGAATTTGTCGGGCTCTCCTCAAAGCATGGAAGCTTCCGAAAAAGTTTTCCGGTGGGATGAAACGAAGACTGAACATTGCCTGTGCGCTGACGCATCGTCCGAGACTGCTTATCATGCTTGAAGGGTAAAAAAATCATCTCAGGCTTTTTCAGTCTGGGATGATTTTTCGGCACGTGATAATGGAAATAGGTCGAATTACATGAATGTTTCATAGATGGTGTTCAAAAGTAACAAGCATTTGACAAAAATTTTAGGGTATATATATCTTTTTTCTTATTTTTAAATTTTCGAGTGTTTTAAATTGTCAGATTAAAATGAGTGGTGATATAGTTATTGACAAATCTACTAAGGAGGTTAATAGAGTGAGATTTGTCAAATTTTCATTTACTATTTTAATTGCATTCCTTCTCACTTTCATGTCGGCAACATCGGTATTTGCTGCTCAGCCGGGATTGCCTTCGTTTCCGGAACCAGAGGACACGCAATCATGGGTTCTTCCGGAAGATATGACATGGGATGATTACAAATCGGTTCCTGGAATTGACTGGCGGAATACCGATGTGGAACCGGATAGAGTACTTAAAGGTGCTCTGGTCGTGGTAGATTTTCCTGATCGCGAATTTATTTTGAGTCAGGAAGAGGGATCTGAACTGGCAGGTAACCCGATAAACGGAAATATTCCGAGAGAAGACGTCCCGGAATTTTGGGAAAATTTTCTGACTGAACCGCAACCGTTGAATAACTACCGTTCAATTGATGAATTTTGGCGTGAAAACTCATATGGAAAATGGGCAGTTGAAATTGATGCATTTGGAACTTACCAAATGGATCACAATGAATTCGAGTATGGCATGGGCGAATTCGGTCAGGAAGAAAATCTGCCACCTGGATATGATGACACATATGATTTAAGGGAAGATGCCCTGGAAAAGGCCCAGGACGATATTGACGCATCTGGTGAAACGTACGACTTCACATTCGTATTACATGCAGGGTATGATGAATCAGGCATCTGGCAGGAGTTTGGCGAAATGATGTTTGCAGGGCCAGAGGATGTTTCGGATACGTTCGGTCCGCCGTCTGAATTTGATACGATGCAAAATTGGGCCAACACCCGTTATGTTGACTGGACCTCTTGGGTTGCTGCAAAAAGTCTTTGGTCAAGAGCAGGTAACGGCATTTCCATCCAGGGTGAGAATGATGGTATGGGGACCTTTGCACACGAATTTGGTCATATTATGAGTCTGGGGGATAATTACAACAACCCTTATGGTGATCCGGTATCACGCACCTATTCAGGGCCTTGGGAATTGATGAGCCGTGGCAGTTTCAATGGTCCAGGCGGTCCGCACACCCGTTGGATGGTAATGCCGACACTTGGAGGTTCCGCCCCAGCGCATCATATGTTGCGCAATAAAATGAAGCAAGGATTCTTGGAAGAAGATGATTACTTGAACTTGGATCGTGATGAACTTGCTGAAACAGGGCCGGTTGTTGCTGATATTACGGCAAGAGAAGTTCCTATTGGCGAAGAATTCGGACGTGACGGGCTTCATGGCATCAACATTGAAATGGAGGATCTGACTCCGCCGAATTCATTGGAGGATGATTGGCGTGCCGATATGCAACGCGGTGAAAAGTGGTATGACAACTATACGATTGAAGTTGTTGACAGGGTCGGATTTGATTCATTTCAGCCGGATTCAGGTGTTTTGATGGCTAAAACGAAGAATACGGACGCACCGCCATATATTTGGGCGATTGACGCTCATCCTGAAGATATTGATCAGGTAGACTTCACCAGACCAGATGGGTCGGAGGCGATGTATTCGAAAGGTGACTACCGTCAATTGTCCGACGCCCTTTTTAAAGCCGGAACTGCTGAAGGGGTTGTTAATGAATATCAGGATGAACATAACCGGCTTCACTTCTATGTTCTGGATAAAAATCATGATAATCAAGGAGTCCTTTCCTATCGCGTAGCTGTACGGCATATGGATGCTGCCAACAGCTTTGAAAGCGGTGTGGATGCATCTGTTGGTGACGTTGATCGCGCAGTTCCTGGACGTGTGGCCACTTACAACTTCACTGTTACCAACACCGGTGAAGAAACGGACTTATTCAGGCTGAATGTCGATACAGAAGCAGGCTGGGAGACGATGATTGAAAACAATGTGATCGAAGCTGATGCAGGCGAAACCGTGACTGTTCCTGTATATGTCATGATTCCATCGGGCGGAAGAGGCAATCAGAAACCGACCCCGACTGAGCTGACATTTCAAGCAAGTTCAGAAACGGATACAAATGCTTCCACCACTGTAACACGCCGTGTGGGACCAGGCGGTGTCAGATAGTATTTTAGAAATAAGGGTGAGTGCTGAAGGGCATCCACCCTTATTCATTGTTTACCAACTATTTAATCCGCACTCCAATTCATCCGATATTAAGATTAAATTAAACAGAAGAGAATACGGTGGATGATTGATATTGTCGTGAAATCGGGTTATCAAGGACAGGGACTTGGAAAGCTGGTTATGAAGGAACTTATGAACTATCTGGACAAAAATACATACTCTGGTTTTTATGTAAGTCTGATAGCTGATGCCGCCAACAAAATTTATGAACAATTTGGATTCAAGTATACCTATCCCAGATCACATGGTATGTACCGAATGTATTAGGGTCGCCACTGCCGTTATGGCAGGAACAGTTTCACTGACATACTGTTATTAAAACCACTGTGTACCTCTAGGCCTTACATTGTATCCGAAGCGTACCTCTGGATTTTGCAATCAGTATTCTTAGTTCAGAAGGGAATGAATCCAGAATGTCTAAAGCCGATAATATGCTTGCTATTCTCTGGCTGCTGAAAACTGAAAAACGAATGACTGCCAACCAATTGGCTGAAGAACTTGAGATACATATACGAAGTGTTTACCGCTATATTGATGGTTTGTGTGCCAGCGGTGTTCCGATTATCGCCGACTCCGGGCATAACGGAGGGTATTGCTTACTTCGTGAATTCACCGAAGTTCCATTGTTTTTTGACCTGGAGGAACAAAAAGCACTTATACACGCGGCCAGATTTGCGGATGAGGCAGGCTATCCTTTTAGTGATGCATTACACGAGGCAATCGCTAAGCTAAAAAGATATACCAATCCAGAACAATTGCATGCAATTGACCGCCACTCAGTAGGGTTTGATGTGATCAGCCCATTGCCCGACGCTTCCTTGGAACCCTTGCTTCAGGAACTGGAAGTGGCGGCTGCAGAAGGGTATACCCTTTTAATGGAATATCAGAAAGGATATCGGGACTCTTCCCGAAAACGCCGTGTTGATCCTTATGGACTTATCAATTGGAGGAATAAATGGTATATGATCGCCTATTGTCATCTCCGCCATGATATACGAAACTTTCGAGTTGACCGGATCAACTCTCTGTCCAGAACTGAATGGGCATTCCAACGTCCATCGAATTTTTCAGCTCGTTATTTCTTTCTTGAAAATCTTTTGCCTGATCTGCAAAATCAGGATCAGCTTATTTCCGTTTGTATTCAAGGAAGCCCACAAGCAATAAATGACCTTTGTGACCATTGGTTATTCGGACATGCTCTTCAGGAACGGTCAAATGAGCAGGTTCATTTTAAATTAGGCGAGAAAGCGATTTCGACGTATGTACCTTATTTTCTTCTTCCCTATGGTACATCAATACAAGTGTTGGAACCGTCTTTTTTAAGGGAAAGCCTGACCGATGTCATATCGAAGCTGTACAATCATTATCAAAAAATTGAACTTGACTGACCGTATTTGTCAGTCAAGTTGTTTTATGATGACAGCAGGATCGGTAAATGATTAAACACTGATCGAATTCAAAATGCAGTAGGAGGCGGGAAATGAAACAAGTTGAACATATGTAAACAAGTGGGTGAGACATCGTGAAGTGCTTGGTGAGCTGTTGGAGCCGATTGAAGATGAGCATGTTCATTTTAAGCCTTGGGAAGGTGCTTAGTACTCGGCGAGCTTTCAATGTATGTTGTCCAATGGAATGACGCCTTCGTTAAGTTGGTTAAGAAAGGACGTTTGGAAGTGCCAGATGTCGTTGCATGCACGACTATGGCCGAAGTTCGCCGCAATGTAAGCGAATTTGGGGAAAAACCAAAGCCGAGTACACATCATTGCTGGATGCTGACCTCGAAGCTGAACAAGTCTTTTCATTATCTGATTTTCGGGCACCAGGAAAAACATTCATGGAAATGATGTATGATCATGAAATCCATCACAAAGCGCAAATATTCGTGTGTGCGTGTATGATTGGTGTGAAACATGTACCGTTTTTTCGTTAATCATACAAAAGCAACGTTTGCAGGAAGGTAGAAAAAGGATGCACAAATCCATGAAAATAGAATTAAACGATGTGTTCGGATTTATCATGTTGAAAATATATGTGAGAGGAGCAAGCTAATGGAAAGTAACCGGGCAAAGAAAATGTACGATTACCACGTATGGGCTAACCAGCAACTGTTTCAGCACTTGAAGCAGCTGCCTGAAGAGGTTTATAACAAAACTGTAAAAAGTGTATTCCCTTCAATCTCGGATGTTCTGGTCCATCTTTATGCAGGGGACATTATCTGGCTGGAAACGATGAAAGGAAGCAGCTTTAATGATACTGTCAATGAAGTTGAGCGTCGACAGTCAGAGGCCTCAGGGGTACCGATAAATGAGCTGGAAAGACTATATGACGGGCTTTCAAAGGAATATTATAACTTTTTTGCCGCTCAGGAGGATTTAGAACACATTATTTTCACTGAACATCCTCGATATGGTCGCAGTGAGTTCGCCCTTGCTGACCTCATTCACCATGTAGTGAATCACGGAACATACCATCGCGGAAATGTGACAGCAATGCTGCATCAACAAGGAGAACGGGGCGTACCTACTGATTATGTGTTTTTTCTATACTAAATGATAACGCTTTGTATTGCTTTTGCTGAATCATGAATTAAGCAGACAAGGTGAATAATGATCAACCGTCATTCGTATAAACTATATAAAAAAGGTCAAACATACGCTATGGCGGTTTTGGCAAACGATAAAGAAAGTTCGGTCTAATGATATGCGATTGCTAATTTATCCTTATGTAACTCGTTAGAACGTTTTTCTAAGGACATTCTTCCTTCTAAAGCGTTATTAATAAGTCACCTTCGTTTAGGGTTGTTGAACCTGTAGGATTAATGGATATGTCGATACCATGATCAATTCCTAATACAAGTAAATTTTTCTGATCCAGTAAGGCATACTGACATTCTTTGAACGTTTTGCCGGTTAAATCATCTGGAACAGAAATAGATTTGTAACGCTGATCCAGCATCTTTTTCAGCGATGTGTACTCTGCCTTGGTACTATGAAGCTCATGAAAAAATAATGTACCTATCAGCTCATTTAACCGGATAACATATGCCCCGGCACGTCTTGCATTTTCCATTTGATTTTTAGTAAGAATCTCAGTGAAAATTGGAATGTCAGGGTTAATTGCTTTTATTGTAATTGTAATCAAAATGGAATAATGATCTGACTCTTTTTCTCCTATCGCTGATTCTGATGTCACTACAACTGATTTAGCCTGCTGAATATCTGCCTTTAATAAAGTATCTTTATTTGATGCATCTCCATGTATGATGATAGAGTCAGGTATATCCTGAGGTGGTTTATCAAGTGTGCTATCGATAAGTAATACCTCTTCCCCCCTCTTTGTAATCGCGCTTATCAACTGTTTTGACCGTTGATTCCATCCGACAATAATATAATGATTTTTCATATTAACTCCCCCTCAATCCACTTAAATACGGAACATCCGATCCATGCTGTTTAAAAAACTTAATTCACCCTGTCAAAATGTCTTCGCTTGCATATCGGACATGAGCAGTCCTTTGCGTTGCAAGCGAAAAAGCTAATGTTAAAGGACCGAGTTTGCCGATCATCATCGTAACAATAATCATCAGCTTGCCAATCGCCGTCAAGTCCCCTGTTAATCCCATAGATAGACCTACCGTACTAAATGCAGATACTGTTTCAAAAACAATCGTGATAAATGAAGCATCTTCGGTTATATCCAGGATAAAAATATCCATCACTACCCAGGAAAAACCTATAACGGCAATGGCCAATGAGCGGACCACTGCTGCATCGGTAATGGTTTTTCGAAAAACACTGATTTCGCTCCTCCTGGTCAGAAAAGCAGTAACAGAAAGCATCAACGCAAGAAATGTTGTCAATTTTATGCCACCGCCAGTTGACGCACTGCCAGCACCAATAAACATCAATAAAATGGTGAAAAACAGTGTTGAGTCATTTAAACTTCCTGTACCAATTGTATTAAATCCAGCCGTTCTTGGTGTCACAGCCTGAAAAAAAGCAGCCTGTATTTTGTCAACGAGGGACAGATTATCCAGTGTTCCAGGGTTACTGAATTCCAGCAGAAATACTAATATCATCGCCATACTATTAATGACAACTGTACCAACAACCATCAGTTTTGTATGTAAGCTGAATTTTTTAAACTTTTTCTTTTTCCATATGTCAAAAATCACTGTAAAGCCAATACCACCAAGGATAAACGTTGAGGTAATAATAAGATTGACCACCGGATCCCCGACAAAACCAGATAAGCTGTCAGACCAAATGGAAAAACCTGCATTATTAAAAGCGGATATCGCATGAAACAAACTGGCGAACAGACCTTCTTCCCATCCCAGAAGCGGGACCCATCGGATAACTAACAAAATGAATACAACAGTCTCAACGGATAAAGAAAATAAAAGGATTTTCTTGGCAAGAATGATCACGCCACCTATGGAGTTCTGGTTAAGTGATTGTGTAATGAGCACATGCTCTTTAAATCCAATCTTTCTTCCTGCCATTAAAAATATAAAAACGGCGAATGTCATAATTCCCAGGCCGCCAAGGTGGATCAATAACAATATGATGATATGGCCAAATAGTGTAAATGCTGTACCAGTATCCACGACAATCAGCCCTGTCACCGTCAATGCCGATGTTGCTGTAAACATGGCATCCAGTATGGTGACGGGCTCAGTTGTGGAAATAGGCAGTTTCAATAAAAATGTTCCGATAACAATAAACGTTATAAAAATCAATACCAAAAATTGAGCAGGATTGAATTTTCTATTAATCAATGGCTATACCACCTCGTTCTCAAAACGGTTAAGATTACTGTTGCTGCCGATCGTCACAAGTATATCTGTTCGAAAAATTTCCGTTTCTGGAGGAGGTGAAACAATGATATTAGTTGAGCTCCGTTTTACTGCCACCACATTACAATTATAATTGTTTTGGATGTCGAGTTCAGATAATGTTTTCCCGCTAATCTTTTTACTTGCTTTAATCTCAACAATGCTGTACTCATCAGATAACTCAATATAGTCTGTTACCTTATCTGATACAACATTATTAGCGATTCGGACTGCCATATCCCGTTCTGGATGAATGATTTTGTCAGCACCTATTTTCTTGAGTACTTTCTCGTGATATTCATTTTGAGCCTTTACCCATACGTGATCTATTCCCATTTCCTTTAAGATAAGCGTAGCAAGTATACTTGACTGCTGATTTTCCCCAAAGCTGATGATGACATAATTAAAATTGCTGATTCCCACTTGTTCCAAAGAGTCTTCATCAATGGCATCCAATTCAGCTGCATGACTAACTATTGAAGAAAACTCTTGAACGCGTTCCATGTTCTTATCAAGAGCCAGAACATCGACACCAATATCAGCGAGTTCTTTGCATAAATTCCCCCCAAAACGCCCTAACCCAATGACGGCGAATTCTTTTCGTGTTTTTTCCTGTCCCAATTTGCTACTCCCTTTCTCAGTTAGGGTTTTTAGCAGTATTCACATTATTTTTCATTTATATAAGCTGGCATATTAACAATTGTTTTATGTACAATCTTGCTGCATAATAGCTAAAAAATAATGTTTCATATAAAATAATCCTCAAAATTCGTCATTGATGATTGTTATTTTTTGTTTGACGTTCTATGATATAGTTATGATTTTGATCAGCGAGGGGTTTTTACAGTGAAACTAGGCACTCATTCATTCATCAGAGAGCTATCTACGATTCATCTGATTGTATTATTTTACTTAACTGCTGTGCTGATTTCAGGGGTGCTTTTAGGGTTGCCTTTCCTTCATCAGTCAGGGGTCGATGTTTCTTTCATAGATACATTATTTACCGCAGTCAGTGCTGTAAGTGTCACAGGATTAACGGTTGTTTCAACAGCTGAAACATTTAATGCCGCGGGCAAGATAGTACTTGCCGTCATTCTACAATTTGGCGGGATAGGGATTATGACCTTAGGAACGTTTGTTTGGTTAATATTTGGGAGGAAGATTGGACTTCGGGGAAGACAATTAATCAGGATTGACCAGAACCGATCAACATTTTCCGGATTAGTTAAATTAATGATCAACATCCTTAAAATTATTTTAACCATTGAATTATTTGGCACGATTATTTTAAGCACTTACTTCTTACACTATTTTGACACATGGCAGGAAGCGCTTTTACAAGGTTTTTTCGGAGCAGTAAGTGCTACTACAAATGCAGGGTTTGATATCACGGGGTCTTCTCTGATGCCCTTTGCCCATGATTACTTTGTACAGTTTATTAACATGATTTTGTTGATTCTGGGAGCTATTGGGTTCCCTGTACTGATAGAACTAAAGGCTTTACTCAGCAGTAGAGGCGATAGTCTTTATCCTAATCATCATTTTTCTTTGTTTACTAAACTTACATCTGTGACCTTTTTTAGTCTGTTAGCAGCCGGATGGGGATTAATTTATTTTTTTGAGCGAAACGCTTTTTTAATGGACAAAGCATGGCATGAGAAACTATTTTACAGTCTGTTTCAGTCTGTTACCACCAGAAATGGCGGTCTCTCTACGATGGATGTCAGTGATTTTACAATACCTACATTGTTGGTGATCTGCGCTTTGATGTTTATTGGTGCTTCACCTAGCAGTGTTGGTGGCGGGATCAGAACGACAACTTTTGCAATTATGCTGCTGTCCATATTTAATTATGCCAAGGGTAATTCCAGTATTAAGCTATTTAGACGAGAGGTGGATCCTGAGGATATTTATCGGTCTTTTATAGTTATTACGACGGCTACGATGTTATGTGGATCAGCTATGGTCCTATTAGCCACTACAGAGCCGTTTTCGTTAATAGAGATTATTTTTGAAGTCTGTTCAGCATTTGGAACGACTGGGCTTTCTATGGGAATTACTTCAGAACTGAGTATGTTTGGTAAATGTATCATTATCTTCTTAATGTTTGTGGGAAGAATAGGGATTTTTTCATTCTTATTCCTTATGAGAGGAACTGAAACTAATGACTTGTATCATCAGCCTAAAGAAAAAGTCATAATTGGTTAAGGATGGTGACAACTTTCGAAGGATCGGCCTTTTCACTGGATCACTTGTTTGCTGCTGTTTTCAGAGTGACAACCCTTCTACAATGATTCGATTAATACGTTTTTCTCAGGAATCGAATAGGATATATCAGATGCTGCACCAACAAGGTGAACGATGCCAGGGACACGATTGTAATCACAGATGTTCCCCCGTCCATTTGAGAAAATACGCTGCAAATTCTTGAGCAGCACAGCGATTGGGGGGGGCTGGTTGCACGACCGCCTAACTAACCTGCGGCGTGTGGGGTCAGGGCTTATTATACGGCACTCTCCCAAACCACTTGTACCGCCGTTTCGAAATAAAACGGTACGCCGGATCACCAATGTTTTCAGCAAACGGAAGATAAAGCGATACAGCTAAAGGCATGGTGGCGGGCAGTAAAGAAAGAATCTTGCGTACTGTATAAAAGCCCGTCAGCATCTGTTTGTCTTTCGTATACATATAGATTTCGTCATACATGTTTTTGTAAAGATGAACCCTTTTTTTTGTTGATTCACTGACTTCCTGGACAGGATACCAGAAAATGGCATCATTCCAGTCCAGCTTCTTCAGCACCGCTTTTACTGTACGGCACAAAGGGCATTCGGCATCAAAAAATACGACATGCTTATCCATCGGCAAATCTCCTCGCTCCCTTTACTCAACTGTTTTCAAGCAATCCATCAGTACAAATCCAATATGGCTTAGCTTTTAGTATAAAGGAAATAAAGGATTAGTGTAAATTACCATTCATTTAGGGCTTAACAAAAAAGGAAAACGGGTGTAGAATAGAATTCGGTTAAAAACTGAATGGCTCTATGAAGCCCTATAAACAGTTGAATTGACATGAAAGTGTCAGACATGAAAGTGTCATAGGTTCATACCTGAAGTTAACCGGGATAAAACCGCACCCATGGTATGATATTTTGCAAGTAAAACAATTTGGAGAGTGAGTTAAGGTGAAAAAATTAAAAGCGTTAAAATCTACTAAAATGGGATTTTTCATACTAGCCTTAGTTCTATTTTGGATGAAAACGTATATTATATATGTATCAGAATTTAATTTAGGAATCAGCAATTTACTGCAGCATTTTTTACTGTTTATCAATCCTTTGAGTACAGGGCTGATTTTGCTGGGTCTTGCGTTGTTTTTTAAAGGCAGACGCTTCGGGATTTGGCTGCTGATCATTGATACGCTGCTAACCTTGTTTCTGTATGCCAATGTTGTTTTTTACCGATTCTATGATGATTTTATAACAATACAAACATTGATGCAGACAGACAATGCAGGGAGCATAGGAAAAAGTTTCTTCGGACTGGCTGAATGGCATGATGTTTTGTATGCTCTGGATCTGGTTGTACTGCTCTTGCTGTTTGTTAAACGGAAAACAAATTGGTCTCCGGCACGACTCAGTGTCAAAAAGCCATTTGCCGTTATGGCTGCCGGCGTGCTCGTATTTGCCGTTAATTTAGGTTTGGCGGAAATAGATCGTCCGCAGCTGCTCGAGCGTGTATTTGACAATAACTATATCGTTAAATATCTTGGAGCACCTAATTTCGCAGTACTCAACACAGCTCAGACGGTTAAAGCAAATGCCAAACGTTCGATGGCATCCAGCGAGGATATAACCGAGGTTGAAAATTATACGAACAAGAAATACGCTGAGCCTAATGCGGAATACTTCGGAAAAGCAGAAGGCAAGAATATTATCAAAATTCACTTGGAGTCCTTCCAGTCATTTTTGATTGATTACGAATTGCACGGTGAAGAAGTGACGCCTTTTCTGAATTCACTAGTCCATGATCAGAGCAAGAATTTCACGTATTTCGATAATTTCTTCCATCAGACCGAACAGGGAAAAACAGCTGACGCTGAATTTTTGATGGATAATTCGCTGTATGGGCTTCCGCAGGGATCTGCGTTTGTGACAAAAGGAACGAACACGTATCAGTCTCTGCCCGCTATTATGGATCAGGAGCACGACTATACAAGTGCAGTGCTCCACGGTGATGAGGGATCATTCTGGAATCGAGACAAGATTTACAAGCAGTTTGGAATCGATAAGTTTTACGATTCCAGCTCTTATGATATGCGTGACGAACAAGTCATTAACTATGGTTTGAAGGATAAGCCATTCTTTGAGCAATCCATGCCGATGCTAGAAGATCTGGCTGAGAAGGATGAGCCGTTTTACGCCCATCTTATCACATTGACACACCATTATCCGTTCATATTGGATGAAGGTGATGAAACAATTGAAAAGGCAGAAACGGGAGATGGCACTGTTGACCGTTACTTCCAGACGGCGCGTTATTTGGATGAGTCGTTGCGCCAGTTCTTCGAGGATCTGAAGGAAAAAGGATTATATGAAGATTCTGTCATTATGATTTACGGTGACCATTATGGCATTTCGGAAAATCATAACAAAGCAATGAGCGAAATTCTGGGTGAGGAAGAAATCACACAATTGAAAAACGCCAATTTGCAGCGGGTTCCGTTTATGATCCGTGTACCGGGCGTCGATGGCCAAGGAACGAATCATGAATTTTCCGGCCAGGCAGACGTCATGCCAACATTGCTGCATTTACTGGGCATCGAGGACAAAGACTATATTCAGTTTGGAACTGACTTGTTTTCCGATGAGCATAAGGACTTTGTTCCGTTCCGTAATGGCAGCTTCATGACAAAGGACTACAGCTATGTACAGGGTGTCTTTTATCATAATGATACGGGAGAAGTCATTGAAGAACCGACGGACGAGATGAAGGAACTGCGTGATCAGGTCCATTACGAACTGAGTCTGAATGATGAAGTGCTGAATGGGGATCTGTTGCGATTCTATGAACCTAATGAACAATGGGAACCTGTTGATCCTAATGATTACCAATATGGAAAGTCTTCTGAAGACGAAAATGAAGATGAATGATTAATTTTACCCCCTGTGATTAGAAACAGGGGGTTTTTGTGATGCTGGTGATAGTAGGTTTCCGGTATTCCCCTGGGAAAAAGTTGTTTTACCAATTCTTTTTTACAGTGAAACTTAAAGTGTAGTCTGATAATATGAATAAAAGGAAGATTTTCAGGGGGGGATATTTGTGAAGGCGATTATATTTGACTTTGATGGGACGTTAGCTGATACATTGCCTATATGTTACCGGGCTTTTCAGGATGTATTCAGAACGTTTGACGGCAAGGAACTTTCTGATGATAACGTAAGAGCAATGTTTGGCCCTTCTGAGACAGATATTATCAGAAAAAATTTAACAAACGGCAATAGCGTAGAGGCTATTGAGCTGTTTTATAAAAGCTATCAAGAAAATCATCAGCAGCTGGTTCAAGTAAATAATGAAATAAACGATATGCTGAAATATTTAAGTGGCAGAGGATTTAAATTAGGCATTGTCACCGGGAAAGCAAAAAGAAGTCTGGATATCTCATTAAAAGCCCTTCATATGGATGATTCGTTTGAGGTGATGATAACCGGTGATGATGTTAAAAAACCGAAACCGCATCCGGAGGGGATTAACAGGGCTTTATCGGTTTTAAATGCTGGAAGTCCAGAGGCAATGTTTGTTGGAGATAGTGACGCGGATATTGACGCGGGTAACAGGGCAAATGTTCGTACCATCGGTGTTCAATGGCTCCCGAATTATCAGACAGCACAATTTACCTCAAAACCGGATGCACTGTTTAAGGATGTTTCGGATTTCATAAAATATATAAGGTGAGTCTATTGGTTAAGGGGATAATCTGCAACGATTTTACAACTGATGCTGTCTCACCAAATTTTGACATAATACTATTTGATTAATTGAGGTATCACATCATGACAAACAATTATCAACGGATCTACCATAAATTGTTTAACTTTTACGGTCCGCAAAACTGGTGGCCAGCTGATACGACGTTTGAAATGATGATTGGCGCCATTCTTGTCCAAAATACCAATTGGCGCAATGTGGAAAAGGCATTAATGAACGTCAAGCCATATTTAACCCCTGAACGGATGGAAAAACTAACAACTGAAGAACTGGCACAGCTGATTCGCTCCAGTGGCTTTTTTAACATAAAAGCCAAACGGATCAAGGCTTTTTTGAAATGGTTTAAAACGTATGATTATGATATTGCAACCATAAAAAAACTGGATAAGCAAACACGAAGAAATGAACTGCTCAGCATTAACGGTATTGGACGTGAAACCGCTGATGTCATGCTGTTGTATGCCTTTGATCAACCGATGTTTGTAGTAGATGCTTATGCAAGAAGAATCTTTTATCGTCTCGGTTTCAATATGCCATCCGCCTATGATAACTTTCGGGAACAAGTTGAAGAAGCAGTACCGGGGTCATTGCAGCTGTTTAATGAATTTCATGCACTGCTGGTAGAACATGCGAAAGTGTATTGTCAAAAAATGCCTATATGTGAAGGTTGTCCGTTATTAGAGATATGTGAACAAAGATGACCTTATAGGTTGGAAGGACAAACTACAGCGATTTCATTCAAAACTAGCCATGAATTGAGTGTTTTTTAATATAGGTAATACAGGAAGCGGCGATTCAGACGGGCTACAATAATACTGCTTCAGACGAATCGTTTGTGTGGTAAAATATTGCTTGAGGGTTCACCGCTTAATGATTACGGCTTCGATTACTAATAAGGATGGGGAACAAATGAAATCATTCCAGACAAACCGTCAAGCAGTTCGCCGCTTCTTGCTGGACACCCAGCATCTGCTTTCCCATTATGAGGGGATGGCTGATCCATCTGCTATAAAGTCGGCATCACAGATGATCCGGCAGCTTGAATGTGTTCAGTTGGATGCCGTGGCGTCTGTTGCACGTAACCAGCATCTTGTGTTGGCAGCACGGGTTCCCGGCTATCAGCCTGACATGCTAAACGAGCTATTGTCACAAGGGTACCTTTTCGAGTATTGGGCGAATGCTGCTTGTACGATTCCGATGGATGATTATCCGTTATTTGAAGCGACCCGGATCCGTTTCCGAAACCAAATGCGCGAAGAATTGGACAAACTCGGTGCTGTCGTTGATGATGTTGTGGAAAAGCTGCGGCTTGAGGGGCCGCTTCCTTCCCGCTCATTTCGGGCAGCAGATCGTGTACATGGCGCATGGGATCATAAATATCCCCGGACGAAGGCGACATCTCATGCCCTGAACCTACTGCTTGATACAGGTATGATCAGGGTTGTCAGGAGAGAAGGCAGTGAACGGTTCTTTGATCTGACGGAGCGTACGATACCGCGAAAACTTCTGCAGGAAGCTGAAAATATGGATGTTTCTGAATCGAACAAAGCACTTTTGGAAAAATATATGCGTGCTTATCGTGTTTTTGATGCGGGTGATGCCCGTTTAGGCTGGCAAAAAATGAGTGCTGCAGAACGTCAGGCAGTGATTATGAAACGGGTTGAGGATGGCATGGTTATCCCATTGGAAATAGAAGGTGTTCGCCGGCAGTATTATATGTTAGCTGAGGATTTGGATAGGTTAAAAAGTCATGATAAACACCTTCAGGAGCTGTTATCGGATGATGACCCTATCATTTTTCTGCCGCCGCTGGATAACCTGCTCTGGCGCAGGGAGCGGCTTGTTGACCTTTTTGATTTCTCCTACAAATGGGAGGTTTATACACCAAAAGCAAAACGTCGATATGGTTATTACGCGATGCCAATTCTTGCCGGGGATCGCCTAATCGGCCGGGTTGACCCAGGTCTGGACAGAGAGAATCAAGTATTGACTGTCCGCTTGCTTCAGATCGATCCAGACGTGGAAGTCACACCAAGCCTCCGGGGCAATTTAAAGACATCTTTGGAGGCTTTTGCCGCTTTTCATGGTGCTCGTGATATTACCGTTGAGCGGGCAGAGCAGGATATTCGGATTTTTTAACGAACTATGTTTTTCATTGTAATAGCTGATCTGATGTTTGAACCAATTTATTCAGCCTTAGCACCCTAACTGAATTGTTAAGCATTCTCAAGTATGTTAAGTGCTTCACGATTAAATGCTGGAATGTCGTCCGGCTCACGACTGGTGACTAATTGATCGCCGCAGACAACGACCTCTTCATCGATAAAGTCAACACCGGCGTTTACAAGATCAACCTGAATGGACTTATAACCTGTTGCTTTGCGTCCGTCAAGTGTTTTCGCCGTAATTAGCAGCTGAGGTCCGTGACAGATTGCCAACACCGGCTTCTTGGCATCCATAAAGGCTTTGGAAAATTGAACAAAACGTTCATCTGCACGTAAAATATCTGGTGAGAAACCGCCGGGAATCATCAATGCATCAAAGTCTTCCGGTTTCACTTCATCGATGGGAGCATCGACTGGAATCTCAGCTTCACCATTCTTGCCTGTAACGGTATCGCCTTTTTTCTTTTCAATCACTGTCAGTTCATGACCTGCATCCTTTAATGCATCCGCCGGGTCGGTATATTCCACATCTTCAAACATATCTGTCAGCACGACGGCGACCTTTTTACTCATCATAACTCGCTCCTTTACCATTCTTGTTTAACAGCACCTAGTTTTTCCCGTTTATGTCTTTTTATCATCATGTACAAACACAATATCCGGAGTATCCTATAAATAGACAGAATTCACAATGCATAGCATATAAAAACTATTCCATGAGTTCACATGGAACAGTGTAACGACCGAACCCCGTCAAAAGTTGTGCCTCAATATGTCCAAGAGAGATCTCTCGAATGGAGCGTGCTAACTCAGAGCGGGAGGTCTCATTTTTTTATGAGACATCACCATGATTGCTAATGTTCCAAATAAAATCATAAGGGACAACATATATTATTAATCTGTATCAATTGAATTAACTGTCAAGGCAAAGTAGTATGTTTAATCCGACTACTAAAAAAAGAAGAACTGGTACCTGACATTTCATAGCAGTCATTACCCAGTTCTTCTTAGGACAACTTTCCGAATATCTTTTTGCGGTAAAATGGAAACTTTGGATTGCGATGAAGTTTTCGCTTTTTGACTAGGTGATCGAATTGTTTGCTTTTGCGGGACTTGTCTTTGTATTCTTCACCTGCTGCATACGTCAATAAATCGTCAGAGGTCATATCTTTTCCGCTTTTTTGATCTTCTTTTGCTTCCGGAACAAAGCCGGCGTTCTTTAAAATCTTATAGGCTTGATTGAGTTCCGGCGACAGACCAGGGAGCTCATCACGTACGTTAAGTTTTTTTCCTTTTCCTGGCAAATCATCAAAATCACCGTTCTTAATGGATTCTTTGATTTTGTCTTCAACGATTAGGTACATATTATCCCTCCTGTTCTTAGTTTACTGAAACTGTATCATCTTTTCAATCGTATGGTAAGAGAGGGCTGACGCAGTCGTCAATGTCCGCTTTGTTACGTCTAAGGTGGCAAGCGGTGCAGCGAATTGTTAGTGTATGGTACAGCAGTTACAATTTAAAAATTGGAGCAGAACTGAATTCAATGATGACTTGCTTCGGTGTGAAGGCGACCTTTACTGTACCTGTGCTGTGATTAGCACCATACCAGCCGCCAGTTTCTTTAAAATAGTATGGCGCACCGAAGCAAAAAGGCTCCAAATCAGTTTTCGTTTTGTTTAAGCCGCATGAATAAATGGTAAATGCGGCTTTGCAATATTAAAATTCACGAATTATGATTAACCTGCTCTATTTCCTTCTCGGCAATAACCTGATTGGCAGACTCCAGTTCCTTGTGCTTATCAACCGAATCCCCTGCATCGTTATCTTCCTCTTTAAGCGGGTTATTGGGTTCAAGTCCATCCTGTACGTTTAATTCGCCATCCATATTTGCCTGTGTCCGCATTTTAAATGTTTTTTTCTCTTGTTTTCCCATGCTATTCACCTCATGCGATAGCATTTGCTGTTGTTTATTTATTATACTTCCCTTGCTGTTCAGCTTTTTATGGGCGGTACGATTACATTGGCTTGCTATCAATATTGCATCTGTTTTCCATACGCTTGAAGACGGCAGTGAGGAGACGATTTTACCGGCGGGAGATTTTGCCTCCAATGAGCCGATTATTTTATCACCTGCATTGTCGCCGGACGGGAATCATGTTGTATTTTCTGATGTTACCACTAAAGCCGGGAATGGGACATTCGTTTATGAAGGTTTTCTGATGGATCTGGGGCTGTGTGAAAATCAAGTGGTTCGAGAACACCATTATTTATAGGATTTTTTTGCCAAAATTTTGCTCGGTTCACTCGTTTTACGAACGGAATAATCTGAAACAATAAATACTCCTAGTCATTTGTTCGCCCTCTCCTCACATCGGAGTACAAGGAATTTTTATATCCACTAACTCATAAGTTAAAAGTTCTTAAAATGCAATTTATAAATGGCAGGGATAATAAATTCACATTTAAATTATTCCTTATAATATTGCATCAAAGCGGTATACTAACTTATGAAGGAGTGGTTAGATGACAACCCCTATACCAATCTCATCATCTGAGCTTGGGACACTTTGGATCGTTTATCAGAAAAAAACAATGATGTTAAGGGTTATTGAACATTTTATGGAGCATAGTCAGGACCCGGAAGTTACTGAGATATTGCAGTTGTTTCATCAAAAGGAAGCTGACTTTGTTATTGAGATAGCTGGTATTTTCAGGCAGGAGGGAGCGGCGGTTCCGGTTGGATATACAGAAAATGACATCATTCGTGATACGCCACCATTATTTGATGAGCTGTTCAGTATGATGTACTTACGGTTGATGATGAAAATTGCATCGGGAATCCACGCACTCCATTTGGGTATGAGTTACCGGCAGGACTTAATTAATCTGTATAGACGGTGCTCAGAATTCGCAGAGGATTACTGTGAAAAAACGACACAGTTTTTGCTGGATAAAGGTGTGCTTCAAAAGTCACCAGCTGTAAATTTGCCAGAACGGGCTGTATTTGCTAAGCAAAAAGATTATCGTTCAGGATTTAGTGGTCATAAGAGAAGCTTGAACACGGTTGAGGTGTCTTATCTCTACCAAGGGATTGAATCAAATGTAACAGGTATGAAATTAATGACTGGTTTTTCACAAGTGGCTAAGGAAAAGCAGGTTCAAAAATATTTCTTTCGTGGCAAAGAATTGTCCAAAAAAATCATATCGAAATTTGGTGATATACTATTAGAGAGTGATGTAAATGTTCCGGTGACGGCAGCCGGGTTGGTAACCAATTCAAGAACAGCACCTTTTTCTGATAAGCTTATGATGTATAACACCTCTTTATTAACCAGCTTTGGCTTAGGCAGTAATATGATCGGAACATCATTTAGCCTTAGAAAGGATCTACCGCTGAAAATGATCACAACAGCTAAAGATGTATTCAACTTTGCCAATGATGGCGGCGATATTATGATCGAATACGGATGGACAGAAGAACCGCCTCAAATGGAAGATAGAACACAAAATTAAGCTCATAGCTCACCGGTGTGATTACTTTTTCTCGAGTCAGATAACATTATAATTTATGTATATCATGAAGAAAAGCACGTTGTTTTATCCGGAAAACGTGCTTTTTCGCATAAAAAAAATCGTACTGATCACGCCTGTCCAAGCCGCCTTTAAATAGTAGGCTGTATTCTGACAGGTATCAGTTCAATTAGCTGTATTTATCAATTTTTTTGTGTAAAATAGATTAGAAGAAACTGAAAATAAGATTATTCCATTTATTTATACTTGGAACTTTTGGGGAGGCATAAATGTTGAAGGTAATTGGCATATCCGGATCTGTTATCGGCTCAAAAACACGGATTGCAGTCGAACAGATTTTAAATAAACTAAACGATGAGCATCAGGAATTTAAAACAGAATTGATCGATCTAAGCGATTATGAACTTGTATTCAGTGATGGAAGGGATTACCGGGATTACGCCGGTGATACAAAAACCGTATTGGAAAAAATAATGGCGGCAGATGCTTACATTATTGGCACACCGATTTTTCAGGCATCCATCCCGGGTACGTTGAAAAACTTGTTTGATCTGCTCCCAAATGAAGGTTTCCAGAATAAAGTTGTCGGTATTGTTGCGACGGCCGGGTCTTCTAAACATTATTTAGTGCCGGAACACCAGCTGAAGCCGATTCTTTCCTATATGAAAGCTGTTATCATCCAGAAATATGTATTTGTGGAAGAAAAAAGTTATTACCAGAAGGAAATTGTGGATGACGATGCAGTACTCAGGCTGAACAGACTTGCAGATGATCTTGTGCATGGTGTGAACGTATTCCGCGAGATCCAAAAAGCAAAGGATTCAGCATTTCCGTTCTGAGTTAAATGGCCCCGTATCTGCAGACGTTAGCCAATAGGATATGCAGTCAGGAGGGGGCGAAAACAACTTCTTAGGTATATTTGAAATAAAGTGGATGGCACAAAGAATAGCCATATGCTTCTTCGTGTCATCCACTATTATGAATCATATTAATGTTTTAGCTCATTTAGTTCCTCAATACTTTCCTGGACAAGGGTAACAGCCTGGCTCATACTTGCCCCGCCTCCGAAGGCTGCGCTCACACCGATTGATTCAAGGATCTCTTCCTCTGAGCAATCTTGATCCAGACAGCCTTTTGTATGATAGATAATACAGTATTCGTCTTGTGCGTAGAGGCTGATTCCCAATGCAATCAGCTGTTTTTCTTTTTTGGTTAAAGCACCTTCTTTAAAACATTCCTGTGTGAATGCATTATAATGTTCAGCTAATTCCGGCATCTTGTCTGTAAAGGAACCTAATCCGTGTTTATAGTGGTGAAGGGCGGCTTCTGTAGAATTTCTAGGTTCATTTTCCATACATCTTTAGCTCCTTTGCGATTATTTCAATCAAGGTTAGTATGTACCAGGCATTACACTTTATGATTTGGACCCCGCGTACGGATATCCTTCTATTTACTAGTTACAAGTTGGTTATGTGTTATAAACAGATAAATTGAACATGGGTATATTGGATGGTAATATAACGTTGTTTCATGAAATAATGAATTCAGTTAAATTGATTCAAAACATCACAAGAATACAGGAGGAATAGCAACGTGTTAAATATAGGTATTATTTTGGGTAGTGTCCGCGAAGGTCGTAATGGGGAAGCTGTTGCTAATTGGATTCATGATTTTGCAGTAAAACGCAATGACAATGTGACATATGAAATCGTTGATCTTGCCGACTACCAGCTGCCAATGCTGGGTGCATCAATTCCCGAAGCTCAGCAAAAGGAGTCAGAAGCAGCCGTCAGAGACTGGTCAGAAAAAATGGCTTCATTTGATGGTTATGTCATTGTGGCACCAGAGTATAATCATGCGATAGGCGGCGCTCTTAAAAATGCACTGGATCATCTGAAACCGGAAGTTGCGAATAAAGCAGCTGGGTTTGTAGGCTATGGCAGCCTTGGTGGTACACGCGCACATGAAAACCTGCGTCTGATTTTTAGTGAACTTCAGGTGGCAGATGTGCAAACAGCCGTTACATTCTCATTGATGACAGACTTTGAAAACTTCAGCGAGTTTAAACCCGCTGATTATCATGCCGATAATGCCAACAAAATGCTGGATCAGGTAATTGCCTGGAGCGGTGCATTAAAACAAGTACGGGAACATGCTGAATCAGTGACGAACTAAATAATACTGATATAAAACGGGGAGATGTACAATTGGTGCATCTCCCTTTTTTTAGTGACAATAATTTTTGACACATTACTTTGACATAAATAGTAATGTGTTTTATTATATACATTGTGAGGTGATGAATTGTGGGTGGGAAAATTTCAACAGACCTAATACGTGGTCATACGGTGACAATTATTTTAAATATACTCCGCCATGGCGATAGTTACGGGTATGATATTTACAAGCAAATTATTGCGCTGAGTGATCAGCAATATGAACTGAAGGAAGCAACATTATATACTGCCTTCCGCCGGATGGAAAAAGAAGGTTATATCACTTCTTATTGGGGAGATGAAACGCAGGGGGGAAGGCGTAAATATTATCGCATTACAGATGAAGGGGAAGAACTGTATCAGCAAAATCGTGAAGATTGGGGCTTTGCTAAAGAAATTTTAGAAAAACTGATCAAAGGAGGTTTCGGTCATGATAAGGCATAAAAAAGATTTGGACCGGAAAATACAGAAATATATTGATGGTTTGTTTTCCGATGTCGGGGAGAGTCAGGAATTATTTGATTTAAAAGAGGAACTGACAACGAATATCAAAGAAAAAGTAATGGACTTTAAAAAACGGGATATGACGGAAGATGAAGCATTGAAGGAAGCGATTATCTCAATAGGTGACTTGAGCGGGCTAGTCAATGATATGCGTGAACGTGGCCGGGATGCCGCTAAAAAGTCTGTTTACAGCAGCATGACAGCGCGTATTTCGGCAGCTGGCGTCATTGCAGGTGTACTCCTGGTATTGTTTGGAATGTTCGTATCCGCTATGCTTTATTTTATGAAGGCTATACCGGGAATAGCCGTAGCTGGGCCATCCATATTTATCATTTGTGGCGTCATATTACTGACGTATAGTATTCTAATTCGGGAAACCAAGAAGAAATTTGGAATGAATAAAATTCGTTCCGGTCTGTACGCTTTATCAGCAGGTCTCATTCTTTTTAGTCTGTATGCTGGTTTGACGGCACGCCTTGCGACAGGTGAAATGTATGTTGCCATCTCGTCATCCATGATATTCGTCATTGTGGGAATCGGATTATGGTTAGGCCTGCTGTTGACAGGCAATGACCGCAAAAAGAGTCAGTAAACCTAAGCATGCAGGCAGTTATATGTTATGCTATAACTACCATTGGTGAAGGAGACGTGATGAGCCGGTGGAAATTCCGATTATTTACGAAGACAACCATCTTCTTGTGGTTGAAAAACCTGTTAATATACCGGTACAGGAAGATAGTACAAATGATAAAGATTTACTGACGATGCTGAAAGACGATATAAAGGTTCGTTATCAGAAACCTGGTAATGTCTTTTTGGCGCTTGTCCACCGGCTTGATCGGCCAGTTGGCGGTGTGATGGTGTTTGCGAAAACATCCAAAGCAGCATCACGTCTATCAGATGCGATACGCAGGGAGGCATTTGAAAAACGTTATCTGGCTGTGGTCCGGGGGAGTCCTTCAAAAGATCGTGGCATGCTGGAGGACTACTTGCTGAAAGATCATCGGGAAAACAAGGTTTACGTTGTGTCACAAAAAATCAAAAAGGCGAAAAAAGCAGTGCTGGATTATGAGGTGATTGGAGACAGCGATGGCCTGAGTTTACTATCGATCAATCTCCACACAGGGAGACCTCATCAGATTCGCGTTCAATTAGCGTCCATTGGTTGTCCCATCTACGGTGATCAGAAATACGGCCAAAAGGTGAACCAACCAGGTCAGCAGATTGCTCTATGGTCTCATACATTAGCTTTTGAACATCCAACAAAGAAGGACACAACGAAAAGTGAATCTTTCCCGCCGAAAGTATATCCATGGATTATTTGGCAGGACTTTTGCAAAAGGAGTTGATAACAGTGGGAAACATATTGCATACATTCACGGTTTCAACTCATGAAAAACAGTCATTCACGAATTTGGATCACTACTTGGACGAGGCGCTGTCTGAGGGCGGCGTGCGGGATGGCATTATGGTCGTTTATTGCCCGCACACGACAGGAGCGATCACCATCAATGAAAATGCTGATCCCGATGTCAAAACCGATCTGAAACACGGATTGGATGAGACGTTTCCGAACAAACCGGAATATATCCATATGGAAGGCAACTCAGATGGCCATATGAAATCGTCTGTTGTCGGAGCCAGTGAGACATTGATTATTGCTGATGGGCGCCCGGTTCTTGGCACCTGGCAAAGTGTCTATTTTTGCGAATTTGACGGACCGAGAACGAGGACTGTACATGTAAAGATCATGGAAGGTTGAAAAATACAGGCAGAGGAGATGTACGTCACTCACTACGTGGCAAAAGACGCCCGAGAAATTTTTGAGGTTGAATGTTAATGATACTACTGAACATGCATCGTTAAACAATCAATAGAGGGCTGGAAACAATAGAAGAAATACCTGACAGGTAAAAAACGTCAGTCGAAGAACGGTAGCCACCATCCCAACGCAAACTGCAAACTGAATTTTATAACAGTACCCAAAAATTCCTGATGTCCCGACACTATGTATATTCCCATTCTTTTCAGCCACACTATAACTGTTACGAACACAGGAAAGGATGGGTCTTATTATATGATTCATTTAAAAACATTGGGAATTAAAGCGATTGCGATCGGTGTTACCGTTTTTTCGTTATTTGGTATTTTCTACAATGCGAATTTGACGAATTTATTTTGGATTAGTGTGCTGACGACAGGAATATCTTATTTGATCGGTGATTTATTCATACTTCGCAGATTCGGGAATGTTACGGCTTCAATTGTGGATTTTCCATTGGCATTCCTCTCAATATGGCTGCTGTGCGGCTTGTTTATAGAAGCAAGCATTCCCATTATTACGACTTCTTTGATGGCGGCATTTTTTATAACGTGCTGTGAGCCATTTATCCATACATATCTGACTGAAAATCTGGAGAAGGAGAAATTTGAGGAACGGGAAAATTCTCCGAGAACTGGTCAATTACAGACTGAATTTGCAGAGGAATTTGAATCGGAAGTGACAGATAATAAAGACAATGAGCACGATAAATGAGCCTGAAGAATGTAAACGATAATCTTTTGAAACCTCTCCCCCTTATCAAACGTAAGAATAACGAACTATCATTTTCATTCTAGAAACGAGTCATGTATGATGGGAAGTGAAGATTTTCCATCGGTTATTTGAAAGTTTCCTATTGGTGATATGCAATGTTTTCAATTGATAGTAGGGGGAGAGATTTAAATTGGATGTTTTTGACGGAGGTTCAAATGGGTCTAATCAACACCGGAAAATAAAATGGAATAAGAAGTTAAACTGGGTTGGCTATGTAGTGCTTGCAATCATTCTAATCGTGATAGCAGGTTTATTTGCGCTGCAGTGGATTACCGATTATATATGGATGGACTCACTTGGTTTTTCGGGTGTTTTCACAACCATTTTGACAAGTAAAGTGCTGCTGGGGGTTGCTGGCTTTGTTTTGTTTGCGGCAGGCACATTTTTTACACTTTTTTGGATCCGAAGATCATACATAAAGCATTTTGATTCGAGCCAGTTGCCGCCGATTCTGGAAAAGCGGAAAATAATGATGCTGATGATGCTCGGTATATCGGCTGTTATCGGGCTGTTCGGGAGCAGTATCATCCAAGGAGTCGGCTGGGAACGGTCGTTGAAGCTGATCAACCATGCATCATTCGGACAAACGGATCCTTATTTTAATTTGGATATTTCGTTCTATGTATATGTTTTGCCGATTCTTAATTTAGTTGTGTTTGTCCTGTTAGGTCTAAGCATTTTTTTCCTTTTGGTGGAAATCGGGGCATATTCTGTATTCCATATGTATCGAATGAGCCGTTCAGCACAGTTGCACCTGGGTATGACATTTGGTTTCATTGGATTGCTTTTGGCCGGTTATCATCTTCTGCAGCCGTTTGGAGCTTTGTCGACGAATCAGGTTAATTTATTTCAGAAAAGCGTTGTGGAAGGCTTAAGCTATACGGATGACGTCGTCAATATTCCCAAGGCCTATATTCTGGCTGCCGTTGCTGTTATTATGACGGTTTGGATGATTATAAAATTGGTTCGTGGAAACGTTAAGACAATGCTGACTCCAATTGCTGTTTATATCGGATTAGTCATTGCAGGCCAGGGGGTATCTGTTGCTGTTCAGAACTTTGCCGTTTCCCCGAATGAATTTGCTATGGAAGAACCGTATTTGCAGGATAATTTAAATTATACGAGAGCTGCCTATGATTTAGACAGTATTAATGAGCAAGAGCATCCCGGGAACAATTCACTTGATGCCGAAATGGTGGAGCGCAACGCCGGAACAATTGATAATGTGCGCATGAATGATGTACGGCCATTACTTGATGTTTACAATCAATTACAGACGTTCCGAACGTATTATGAATTCAATGATGTTGATATTGATCGTTATCAAGTTGATGGAGAGTACGAACAAGTATTTTTGGGTGCAAGGGAACTGGATACATCCAGCTTGCCTGATCAGGCTCAAACATGGGTCAACCGGAATTTACGGTATACACACGGATATGGGGTTTCGATGAGTCATGTCAACAAAGTGACAGCACAGGGACAGCCGGAATATATGCTGCAGGATCTGCCTCCTGAGGGTGTCATGGATGTTGAACGGCCACAAGTCTATTTCGGTGAACAATCCTATCCGAATGTTATTACCAATAGTGAGGTCGATGAATTTGACTATCCAGCAGGTGATGAAAATATGAATAACCGGTATGAGGCAGATACCGGTATTCAGCTAAGCGGCATGAACCGGCTGCTATTTGCCATAAATGAAGGTTCATTCCGTATGCTTGTTTCCGACCAGCTGACAGATGACAGTCAGTTACTTGCGACCAGAAATATCATGGATCGGGTCGAACGAATCGCACCGTTTTTCACCTATGATCAGGATCCTTATATAGTGATGCGTGATGATGGCAGTCTCGTTTGGATGATTGACGCCTATCTGACAGCAGAAAATTATCCGTATTCCGAAGCCTTTCAGGGTGATTCAAACTATATTCGGAATGCTGTAAAAGTCACGATTGATGCGTATACCGGTGAAGTAAACTTTTATGCCGCAGAACCGGATAACCCGTTACTGCAAACGTTCCAGAATATATTTCCCGAATTAATAGTAGAGGAAGTGCCTGAGGACATACGTGCTCATTTCCGGTATCCAACAGATCTGTTCTCGATCCAGGCCTCTATGTATGGAACGTATCACATGTCTGATTTAGAGATGTTTTACAACCGTGAGGATACCTGGCAGGTTCCGACAGAGCGATACTTTAGTGAGGATATTGAAATGGAACCGTATTATACGACCATGAAATTGCCTGATCAGGACGAAGAAGAATTTATCCTGATGAGACCATATACGCCGAAAAACAGGCAAAACATGACTGCCTGGATAGGTGTACGAAACGATGGCGAGCATTATGGTGACATGTTTGTATATGAGTTTCCTAAACAGCGGAATATATATGGTCCGCAACAAATTGAAAACCGGATTAACCAGGACAGCGAGATCTCCCAGGAATTGAATTTGTGGGCACAAGGCGGTTCAGACGTTATCCGCGGTAATTTACTAGCAATACCGATTGAGGATACGATCATTTACGTTGAACCAATCTATATCGAATCCAACAATGAGACATCACTGCCGGAAGTCAAAAGGGTTGTGATGGCATACGGTGATCACATTGTCATGGAAGCAAACTTTGATGCGGCACTGGATGCAATGCTGAACATCGTTGATCCGGATAGTCAGGATAACGAAAAGCAGGATACCGAACAAGAAGAGCAGCAGGATCCTTCACAGCCGATTATGGAAGCTGAAGAAAGATTACAGAAGTTTTCCGATTTGTTTGAGTCCTATCAGCAAGCGTTGTCTGATGGTAATTGGCAAGAGGCTGCAGAAATCATGAGTGAGCTCGAAAGCCAGCTGGAGGAAATGGAATTGTCCAATGATCCGGAAAATCCTGAGGGCTCCCAGCCACCTGACGATGATGCAGAAACAGCGGATGACACGGAAGATTAAATAAAGCGTTAAATCGGGATACGCCATGAGTGCTATCCCGATTTTAATGAATAAAAATTGAAGAGGCAGTACTGGATTTTGATAATAGGTTAAGGTTGATTTTTGTAACAAAAACTTCGGCTCTCGCTATAAGTTGAAACGTCAATCAGTGGGAAGGTTCTGTCCTTCACTGATTGACGTTTTATTTTATACATTGACCACTATGGTCTAAAATGTTAGGATTAAATCGACCATTATGGTCTAGATGAACGGTTATATGCATAATTATGTTACAAAAGGGGTGAAAAAACATTACGGAAAAATTTCAGAACCTCGATGAAAATAAACAGCAACGGATTTTAGATGCGGCATTTCAGGAATTTGCGGAAAATGGTTATGAACGTGCTTCAACAAATCGCATTGTTAAAAGTGCCGGAATCGGGAAAGGAATGCTGTTTTATTACTTTCAAAGTAAAAAGGAATTGTATCATTATTTAATTGAACGTTCCCTGAATACAACAATTGTGGAATATTTAGGTTTAATCGATACGAACGAAAGGGATTTTATTGAACGGATGAAACAGATATTATCAGTCAAAATGAAAAGCATGGCTGAGAACCCCAATGTGTTCCATTTCCTGGGGATGTTTTTTCTGGAAAACGAACCAGAATTACCGTCTCATTTAAGAAGGCTGTATGATCAATTGTTGGAAGAAGGGTATTCAATCATGTATCACAACATCGATAAATCTTTGTTTAGAGATGATGTCAATGTTGATAAGCTATTCAATCTTATTAAATGGGTGATGGACGGTTATCAGAACGAGGTCGTCAATCGTCTGAAAGGCCAAAATCTGGCATCTGTCGACTTTGATCCATACTGGGATGAATTCTTTGAATATCTGGATATATTAAAAAAAACGTTTTACCGATAAGGAGGGGATGGCATGGCTGTTTTGAAAACAGAAGACCTCACAAAAATGTATGGGAGCTTCAAAGCCGTGGACCACATTAATATTGAAGTTAGGGAAGGGGAAGTGTATGGTTTCATCGGACCCAATGGTGCGGGGAAATCGACAACCATTCGTGTTTTGCTGGGAATGTTAAAAGCGACAAGCGGCAGTGCGTCCATTTTTGGCAAGGATATCTGGGCGGATGCAGTGGATATTCATAAGCGGATTGCCTATGTCCCGGGAGATGTGAATTTGTGGCCGAATCTGACTGGCGGGGAAGTGATTGACCTGTTTATGAAACTTCGCGGCGGTAAGGCCAATCAAAAAAGACGAGAAGAGTTGATTCAGAAATTTAACTTCGACCCCTCAAAAAAGTGCCGGACGTATTCAAAAGGGAACCGGCAAAAAGTTTCACTAATTGCAGCGTTTGCATCTGATGCCGATTTGTATATTTTAGATGAACCGACATCGGGACTTGATCCATTGATGGAACGGACTTTTCAGGAATGTGTGATGGAAGCCAGTAATGATGGTAAAAGTATTTTGCTCTCCAGTCATATTTTATCGGAAGTAGAACGACTTTGTGACCGGGTCGGCATTATCCGGGAAGGTCGGATAATTGAGTCGGGGTCACTTGATGAATTGCGCCATTTAACGAGAACCAATTTAAATGTCGAGACGAAGCAGGCGATTCCCTCACTGGACGATATGGAGGGTGTCCATCATATTGAAAAGAAGGAAGGAACGCTGTCATTTCAGGTCGACACTGAGCAGCTGGATGAGGTGGTCCACTATATCAGCCAATTTGGTGTGATTAAACTGGAAAGCGCCCCGCCGACGCTGGAGGACTTGTTTATGCGTCATTACGAAGGAGCTTCAGGGGGTGAATCCTGATGCGTAATCAGTCTTTTTCCAATACAGGAAAACTGTCGGGGTTCATACTGCGGCTTGACCGTTTTAGGATACTGATCTGGCTGGTTGCGATTTCTTTTTTTACGCTAGTGGTTCCGATCGCCTTTTCTGATTTGTACCCGACACAGCAGGATCGCGATGCGATGGCTGAAACAATGGAAAACCCTGCAATGATTGCGATGGTAGGGCCAGGGGATTTGGGAAATTATACAGTAGGTGCAATGACGGCACATCAGATGCTGCTTTTGACGGCAGTTGTTGTCGGCTTGATGAATATCCTGCTGATGAACCGGCATACACGGTCAGATGAGGAAGATGGCCGGCTGGAATTGATCCGTTCACTCCCTGTTGGAAAGCTTGCCAATTTGGGTGGATCGTGTATCGTTTTAACCGTGTTAAATGTGCTCCTGGCACTTATAGTCGGTGTTGGGTTATATGCGTTGGGTATTGATAGTATGAATTTGGCAGGTTCTCTTTTATATGGCTTCGTATTAGGGATGACAGGTTTATTCTTCGCTGGGCTCACGGCTTTGGTAGCACAAATTACGGAAAATGCACGCAATGTTTTTGGAATTTCGTTGGCATTACTGCTTGTCTCATATCTTATCCGTGCGATAGGCGATGTCAGCAATGAAGCGTTATCCTGGATTTCACCGTTAGGTTGGGTTTCGGCTGCCGAAGTTTACAGTGAAAACAATGGATGGGTGCTGTTGCTGCTGCTTAGCGGTGCCATTGTTCTGTTTGCTCTAGCTGGATATTTGAACACTATTCGGGATCTGGAAGCGGGATTTCTTCGATCAAAACCCGGCAAAAAACACGCATCTGCCAGGCTGCTCAGTCCACTTGGCTTAGCATTCAGACTGCAGCGGACCGGGATGATTTCATGGGCGGTCGCGATGCTGCTGGTAGGCGTTTCTTATGGCTCGGTCATGGGTGATCTTGATTCATTTTTTGAAGGTAATGAAATGATGCAGCAATTATTGGTTTCACAGGAGGGCTATTCATTTACTGAGCAGTTTGTCTCCATGCTGATGGTGGTGATGGCATTAATCGGGACGGTTCCGCCTGTGATGGCTATGCTTAAATTATACGGAGAAGAAAAGAAGAACCGGCTTGATCATTTATTGGGCAGGACTGTATCACGCGTACGGCTTCTGGCAGGATACTTGGTGATTGCTGTCATAAATGGATTTGTCATGCTGTCACTTGCGGCTGTTGGACTTTGGATGGCCGCTGCCAGTGTAATGGAAGAACCATTTGAATTTGGCACGATCTATGGTGCCGGACTGGCTTATTATCCGGCGTTGCTTGTCATAATAGGCCTGACTGTACTGCTTATTGGATTTGTGCCAAAAGTTAGCAGTCTGATCTGGCTGTATGTGCTTTATTCATTTTTCGTCTTGTATTTTGGCGGCATGTTTCAATTTCCGGATTGGGTTGGTAAACTGTCACCGTTTGGGTATATCCCGGAATTGCCAGTGGATGAGATGGAATGGCTGCCTGTGGTTGTCCTTACGGTTATTGTGATTGGATTAACGATTGCCGGCATACTCGGATACAGACGGCGGGATATTCAAGGGCAATGAACAACGTAAAACCCCCAGCTTTCATTGGCTGGGGGTTAAAAAATTTGAAAGCAAAATTGGAAATGGGCTGACCTGCTGACTACCTCAACACCGAACTGATCATTAGTTTCTGGAAGCTAAGTTTTTTTCCGTTAGTACGGATTAGCGTCATGTCCTTTTTCAACTGCCTGATCTGGTGCTTTTTCCGCATCCTTGTTGCCGATCGGATTTTTACTTGAGTCGTCTTTCATCATCATTTTGGACGCCTTTTCCAGTCCTTCACGCAAACGACGTCCATATTCTTCGTCAGCTTCTTCGGCAAGGGCGATCATTTTATCCTGAATATCCTGTGCGCATTCAGAAAGATCACCGACGAGGTTCGAGATCAGTTCGTCCTTTTCCCAGTCTTCAAACCAGCGATACGTCTCGCCGGCCTGTTTCGTATTATCATCCCGGTCAATCGATTCCCGGACAAGATTTCCTTCTACTTTTGGGGTGTATTCCTTGCCGACTTGTTCCGCTTCTTTATAATTACCTAAGGATGAAGGTTCATAATTGATGTGCGGGTTCTTTTTGGGTGACCGTTCAGGCTCATACCGCATGTTCCCGCCTTCCTGGTTCGTCGCCACCCGTTTTTTGGCGGCATTAACAGGTACTTGCAGATAATTGGCACCGACGCGGTAACGTTGGGTATCGGAGTAGGAAAATGTCCGCCCTTGAAGCATTTTGTCATCTGAAAAATCAAGACCATCCACAAGCACCCCGGTTCCGAATGCGGATTGCTCAACTTCTGTAAAAAAGTCTTCCGGGTTTTGGTTTAATACCATTCGACCGACCGGCAGCCATGGAAATTGATCTTCCGGCCAAATCTTCGTATCGTCCAGCGGGTCAAAATCCAGCTCAGGGTGCTCATCATCACTTATAATCTGTACGAATAGCTCCCATTCCGGATAATCGCCTTGTTCAATGGCATCGTACAAATCCTGTGTGGCATGGTTGAAGTTTTCTCCCTGGATTTCTCCCGCTTCTTTAACCGTCAAGTTTTTGATGCCTTGTTTTGGTTCCCAGTGATATTTTACAAGTACTGCTTCTCCGTCATGGTTAACCCATTTATACGTGTTGACGCCGGATCCCTGCATCATTCGGTAATTGGCTGGGATCCCCCAAGGTGAATAGACAAATGTCACCATATGAAATGATTCCGGCGAGTTGGCACAAAAGTCGAGGAAACGCTCACTGTCCTGAATGTTTGTGATCGGATCAGGCCGGAATGCATGGATCATATCCGGGAATTTCATCGCATCACGAATAAAGAAGATTTTTAGGTTGTTCCCGACAAGATCCCAATTCCCGTCCTCGGTGTAAAATTTAACCGCAAACCCGCGCGGATCCCTTACTGTCTCTGGTGAATGCTTGCCATGTACAACTGTTGAAAAACGTACGAATACAGGGGTTTGTTTACCTTTTTCCTGAAAAACTTTTGCCCGTGTGTATTTGGAAACAGGCTCTTCCCCTACTGTTCCATACGTTTCAAAATATCCATGTGCACCGGCTCCACGGGCATGAACAATTCGCTCAGGCACTTTTTCCCGGTCAAAGTGACTGATTTTCTCAATGAAATCATAGTTTTCCAGTGTAGCGGGGCCTCGATTGCCGACTGTCCGGATGTTTTGATTGTTTGTGACCGGATGCCCCTGTCTAGTTGTCATCGTGTCGTCATGTTCAATATTCGTCTGATTTTTATCATTTTGGTTTTCAGCCATCCATACCATCCTCCATTTTTTTGATAAGAAAGTATAAAATTTTATACTAAATTGGCTGTTCGCCGACTTCCGCTAATCTGACCTTCTAGCTCCTGGCCAGTGGAAGAAAGCCGATGCGGCAGTCGAGTCTTTCCTAATGTATTTACTTTATTTAGTTTGACCAACTTTAGTTGCATTAATCCATCTTCCGTCTGTCGCTTTTAAAAGGCATGAGAACCATTGTTTGGAGGGGGAACCGCTTTACAGGATGTGAGCAATAAAATGGTTTCATTTCCGAATATCCTTCTTTAATGTGCTTTATTTTGGCTTCAGCAGTGCTTTTAGCAAAAGAATCATTGTGAATGCCTCTCTTCATTAGTGTGTCTTTCAATATTCATGATAGCTAGAAAAATATTTTAATTCGCTAGTATCGTGACTGAATTTTATGGGCTAAATTATTAGGCTTTCCGGTCTAGAAAATTAAGACCCGAGGCGGGAGAAAAAACCGGTCCAGATTCTGTCCTTTTATTCGTGCAGCTGGTCATACAGTTGCGTTATAATAAATTAAGCACTGCCAGTGACAAGGAGGCACTTCGGCTTGAGCAGCATGACTTCTTGGATTTGGTAACGTTTGAAGATGTCTCGGAAAATTTGAGAAATGAAATTATGAAGTATGGCGAGATACTTTATTCTTTAGCAAATGGTTCCGAAAATGTGAGATAATTTCCTGAATCGGGATAATATAATCAGGATTCACTTTCAGGATTACAATCGTACCTGAATCTTTTTTTCGGGAATATCGTATCATTTAGTATGGAATAAAAGAGGATGGTATCAACATGAATGCTTATGAACAAAAAGTGTATGAGGAATTGAATGTATGGCGGCGAAACGTCTTAAAAAAATCTGGTCTCTTCAAGCAGCTGTCAAAAAAGACGCAGACAAAAATAAACGGATGGATTCCTGAAAAAGCCCACAACATTATAACGGAAAGTATTAAAAATATGGTGAAAGCAACCCTGGTTGGATCTGATATGACAACAAAGAAACAGCAGCCAACAGGTCAGACGCTATATGAAAAAGATGAATTGTTGAAGGAAAAACTGATATCTTACCGAAAATCAGCTGTTATTGAAGGAGCCGGAACAGGTGCTGGCGGGTTTTTTCTGGGCCTTGCTGATTTCCCGATGCTTTTATCTATTAAAATGAAGTTTTTATTTGAAACTGCAGCCATTTATGGGTTTGATACACGTCAATACCAGGAGCGCTTGTTTATTCTTCACGTGTTTCAACTTGCTTTCTCAAGCGATGCCAAACGCAAGGAAACATTCTATACACTGGAGAATTGGGAGTATGAAAAGGAGAAGCTTGCTGATATGGATTGGCGCACGTTTCAGCAGGAGTACCGCGATTATATTGATTTGGTTAAACTTTTGCAGCTTGTTCCGGGCTTTGGCGCTATTGTCGGAGCATATGCCAATCATAACTTGCTCGATACGTTAGGTGAAACAGCCATGAACGCGTATCGGCTGCGGCTTTTGACCACACAGCCGCGTGAGTATTAAAGCATTAATGCACTGAGTTTGCGATAGTGCATAAATCACGCGAGGAAGCATGAAAATATAATTCCGACACTGCATCATTTTTATGATTTTTTAGTTTTAAAGTAACACTATGCCTCCCCCACTAAACAAATATAAACTTGTTGTACTTCTGCATTCAGGTAACTGTTGATCACCCCTTTTTCAGCTATTGCTTTTTTTGGAACAGATTTTTGCTGAATGATTATGTCGATTGGGTTGTTGAACGGAAATTCGTCCATGACGACTGTCTGTTCATCTTTCCAGAAAACATGCATTTTACTGTTGTGAAAAAAGGGGAGTGATGGAGAAACTGGAATTCCATCCTTGAAAAATGGATGCTCATTCTCCGTCGTCACGCCAGGCTCGTTCATGCATATATACAATGACAGGCCATCAAAGAACTGAAGCAAACCATAATGGATATCGAATATATTATCATCATAATCATCCAAAAGCTGCATGATCCGTACCTGACGTTTTCTTTCACGTTGTACAAACAACCGGGACTCTTCTTCCGGATCATGCTGAAGAAAACGTGTGTAGTGCTCACTGCATAATAGGGCAGCGTATGGATCATATTTTTCCACTTCATCAACGCCGTGTTGATAAAAAACGGTTTTAGCTGGATTAGGGAAATCAGTGAACATGTAAGGTTCCTGTTTCCTATCATTCCAAAAAGGTTGTTTGTCGATCATTTTCCAAGCGTAATCGTGCTTTTCAATCGCATACAGAACGGATGGCTTGAACATTTTTCCTGAAAAAAACGAATCTTTCAGTCCGGCTGCCATTTTAGCAGAAATGTGCGCATGATGATCTTGTTCGATCATAATATATGCGTTTTGGCGCTCCCGCACTATCATCAGCGATCCACCTTCCAGTATCTTCTTATGGTCAGTATACAAAAACTGATCAATTGTTTAAAATAGAATCTTGCTAAAAAACACCAAATCATAGGAGCCGTCTTAGCATGATTTGTTACTGGCAGGCGAACAAAAAACGTTCGGTATTTAACCCGAACGATTTTGCTTCTATTGATTCTTATACCATTCGCCGGCTGCTTTCACTTCTTCCATCGACAGTTGGTGACCCATATTTTCCCAATGCAATTCGACTTGCGCACCGGCATTTTCCAGTAGCGACTTTAGATCCTCGGATTCCTGCGAGGGGCAGATAGGGTCATTGGTTCCGGCACCGATGAAGATTTGTTTCCCGGATAAGTCAGGCAGTCCAATATCTCGCCTTGGAACCATCGGATGATGGAGGATCGCGCCTTTCAATGCACTCCGGTAATGGAATAAGAGACTGCCCGCGATATTGGCACCGTTGGAATAACCGATGGCGATGATATCATCGCGATCAAAGTCATATTCTGTTGCAGCTTCATTCAGGAATGCATTCAGCTCTTTGGTACGGGCAATCAGATCCTCCTTGTCAAAAACCCCCTCTGCCAGCCGTTTGAAAAAGCGCGGCATACCGTTTTCAGATACATTCCCGCGGATACTCAGGACGTTGGCATCCTTGTCGATTTCACCAGCAAGGGGCAATAAATCCTGCTCCGTTCCGCCTGTTCCGTGAAGCAGCAGTAACGTTGTTTTTGATTGTTCATTCCCTTTTTGAAAAATATGCTGCATCAAGCTTCTCCTTTCATGATACATGTTTCTGTAATATATCTACTTTTGTCCAATTCTTTTTAGGATATCAATAGCTGCTTTCTTTTCTTCAGCTGTTACGTTCTGAAATATCTCCTCAATCGCCTTTTGGTGTTTTGGAAAAATGTCGTCCATCAGCTGCCTTCCTTCATCCGTGATATGGATATAGACAGCCCGGCGGTCATTCTTACATGGCCGGCGTTCGAGCAAATCTCTGGCTTCCAGCTTGTCAATCACATATGTCATTGACCCAGTATTAATCAGGACTGCTTCAGAAATCTGTTTCACGGTCAGATCTCCCTTATGATATAAGGCTTCTAATACAGCGAATTCAGATGTTTTCATGTGATAGCGGCTGATATCTTTTTTCACCCGTTCCGTTACTGATTTTGATGCTTTCATCAGTACAACAAACGATTTTAATGATAGATTTTCTTCCATAATGAATCTCGCTCCATCATATTTAATTTAAATTAATTTAATTTTAATTAAAATTAATTGTAAAACGTTTATTAACGCCATGTCAACTAAATCAATTCTATTTGGTGGTTCTGCCGGTAAAACTAAAATGATTAAAAATTCGCTATTGCCACACTTTCATATTCATGTTTAAATGTATAAAATATCATTTATTTGAATATGAGGTGATGGTTTGGAAGACAAGGTATCGGTTGGTTTATTAGGTGTTGGCGTAGTCGGTTCGGGTGTTATCAGTCTGATTGAAAAACATCAGGAAAAAATTGCTCATCAGCTTGGGTGCCATGTCCATGTCAAAAGTGCACTAATCCGGGATCCGAATAAATCCCGTCATGTTGAGGCTGACCTTGATGGAACAGTGTTTACAACGAACGCTGACGATGTCCTGAATGATCCGGAAATTGAGGTCGTTGTTGAAGTGATGGGCGGCATTGAAGAAGCACGTGAATCCATTTTAAAAGCATTTGCTTCCAAAAAACATGTGGTGACGGCAAATAAGGACTTAGTGGCCCTGTATGGTGCTGAATTGCATGAAGCTGCAGAAAGAAATAAATGTGATTTTTATTATGAGGCAAGCGTAGCCGGGGGAATCCCTATTTTAAGAGGGATTACCGATGGATTCGCCTCTGATCATATTGAACAGTTAATGGGGATTGTGAACGGAACGACGAATTACATATTGACGAAAATGCACAATGAAGGCGTAAGCTATGAAGATGCGCTGAAGGAAGCCCAGGAACTCGGGTTTGCTGAAGCTGATCCGGCTGCTGATGTGGACGGCCTCGATGCTGCCAGAAAAATGGCAATTCTCTGCCGTCTTGCCTTTTCAACGTACATTGATTTGGAAGATGTTGAAGTAACCGGCATTAACGGAATTGACTTAGCAGACTTGCAGTATGGCGATAATCTGGGATTCATTATGAAGCTGATTGGATTTGCGAAATTTGATGATAAGCAAGTGGAAGTGAATGTTCAGCCGGCATTTATTTCCAAGCAGCATCCGCTCGCAGATGTTAAAAATGAATACAACGCTGTCTATGTTTATGGTGAGGCAGTTGGTGAAGCCATGTTCTACGGCGCTGGTGCAGGAAGCATGCCAACTGCTGCAGCTGTCATATCGGATGTGGTTACCGTCATTAAGAATATGCATCGAGGCGTGACCGGTAGCCAGGTTGTCGAACCCCGCTTCAAAAAAGAGTTAAAAACTGAAGACCAACGTTTTGGGCAATATTACGTTCGTTTTCACGTAAAGGATGAAGTAGGTGTGTTTTCCCGCATATCGTCATTATTCAATCAATTTCATATCAGTTTTAAACAAATTCTTCAAAATCCGTCGAAAAATCCGGATACTGCGGAAATTGTCGTGATTACGCACCAGGCATCACTGGACAAAATACATCAGGCGTTAGAGGCGCTTAACAACCTTGGTGAAGTGCTTAACATAAGGAGTTTTTACAAAGTAGAAGGAGATGCTGAAGTATGACGTGGCAAGGCTTAATCAAACACTATCGTTCGTATTTGCCTGTGACGGACAGAACGCCTGAATTGTCGCTGCAAGAGGGCAATACACCACTTATTCACTTTCCGGCAATTTCGGAGAAACTGGGGATTGAATTATATGGAAAGGTAGAAGGCGTCAACCCGACCGGATCATTTAAAGATAGGGGAATGGTCCTGGCTGTTGCTAAAGCAATTGAAGAAGGAAGTGAGGCGATCATCTGCGCCTCTACTGGCAATACTTCCGCTTCAGCAGCAGCTTATGCAGCAAGAGCTGGCATTAGGGCAATCATTGTCATTCCAAAAGGAAAAATTGCTCTGGGTAAACTGGCTCAAGCGGTAATGTATGGGGCAGATATTGTGGAGATTGACGGCAATTTTGACGACGCCTTGAAAATCGTCCGGAAAATAAGCGAGAATGCACCTGTAACACTTGTTAATTCGGTTAATCCATACCGGCTGGAAGGACAAAAAACAGCCGCGTTTGAGATTTGCCATGTGCTGGGTTCAGCTCCTGATATCCTGGCCATTCCTGTTGGAAATGCAGGCAATATCAGCGCGTACTGGAAAGGTTTTAAAGCGTATAACGAAACAAAGCAGACAGGTCTTCCACGCATGTTTGGTTTTGAGGCAGAGGGGGCAGCAGCCATTGTCCGGGATGACGTCATTTCCAACCCGGAAACGATCGCAACCGCTATTAGAATTGGAAACCCGGCAAGCTGGGACTTGGCTGTCAAGGCGCGGAATGAATCAAACGGGAATATTGATGATGTGACCGATGCTGAGATTGCATATGCACAAAAACTTTTGGGAAGCAAAGAAGGTGTGTTTGCCGAACCGGGATCCTGTGCTTCGATTGCAGGCATTATCCGGCAGTGCAAAGATCAAACGATTTCACAAGGATCAAAGGTTGTTGCGGTTCTTACCGGAAATGGGTTGAAGGATCCGCAAACAGCAATCGATCAAATTGATAAAGATCCGGTAACGTTGCGGAATGATGAGCAGGCAGTGATGAATTATATTGGAAACTTGGTGAACATATGAAGCCGTTCAGGATACGTGTCCCGGCAAGCTCGGCTAACATTGGGCCGGGATTTGATTCGGTCGGTCTCGCGCTGAATTTATATTTAACATTGGATGTTTCCCTTTCAGCTGAATGGGAGGTCATACAGCATTCTCGACATCTGCCTGTGCAGGCAGATGATGAAGATCATTATATTTTTCAGATTGCCCGTAATATTGCATTACGATGGAACCGGGAACTGCCGGTGTGCAGAATGGCTGTCCAGAGTGAGATTCCGCTGGCTCGGGGATTTGGCAGCAGTGCATCAGCAATTGTTGCCGGCATCGAACTTGCCAATCAGTTATGCAGTCTCTCGCTTTCACGCGAACAAAAACTCGAGCTTGGATCCGAGATTGAAGGGCATCCAGACAATATTGCACCTGCTGTGATGGGAGGCTTTGTCATATCAACTGCAAATGATTATTCGATTGAATGGATTCAATTGCCCGCGCCTGATGTTGAGGTGATTGTATACATCCCCGGCTATGACTTAAAGACGGAAGCAGCCCGCAAAGTTCTGCCGGAATCATATTCAAGAGAACTGGCTGCTTCGGCGAGTGCTGTCAGCAATGTACTGATTGCAGCCCTTTCTTCGGGGAATTACGAGCTGGCAGGTAAGATGATGGAACGTGATTTGTTCCACGAACCATATCGGGCACAATTGATTCCGAATTATGATGATATCAGGTATGAATCGAAAAAATATGGTGCTTACGGAACAGTGATCAGCGGGGCGGGTCCTACCATGATTTCGTTTGCTCCAAAAGGAAAAGGACAATCAATCATTACCCATTTTATAAACTTGCTGTCTGATTATGAGGTGACATTGTTGCAGTTGGATCATGGCGGGGCGACCGTTGATGCAAGCAGTAAACATGAAAGGTAACCCACACAGCATTCTTTTCGGCTGTGTGGGTTTGACGATTAATGGCACGATGATTTTTCGATCAGTTCCAGTTTAAAATCTCCAATGGCACCTTCCTCATATAAATTGGTGATTGATGTTGAATAGTTACTGATGACGGCCGGAAATTGAAGGTGTCGATCGGGAACTTTGACAATAAAGTCATTTTTATATAATAAAGTTGTGATGTCATGGTAAGCCTCGTGCGTTACTTTAAAGTCAAAACTTATCTTCGTCCGCTCTTCTCCATTTTTTGTAGTTGACCCCAGCTTAATATTTAAGGCGTCAATTTCCATATCATTGATGATAATTTTCTGATGCACATGGTCACCTTCTTTTGGTTTGAAATTCATATATCCAATCGTAACAGGTTCACATATAAACTTCCATGTTGCGAACTATATCAATGGATTCGTGGATCTATTGACGGAATAAATTTTGTGGATGGGGGAAAAAGAATTGATAACAGAATAAATCCAGGAAGGAGTCAATATTGATGACAATTCCGCGTGAAAAGGGTTTGGATCATACACTTACTATGTTATCGGAAGGCTACCAATACATCCTCAACAGGCGCAGACGATTTCAGTCAGATATTTTCCAAACCAGGCTGCTGGGTGGCCAAAAGGTAATTTGTATAGGCGGTGAAGAGGCGGCAGAAGTTTTCTATGACGAGGAAAAATTTAAACGAAAAGGTGCGGTCCCTAACCGGATCAAGGAATCATTATTTGGCAAACAGGCTGTACAGGGATTGGATGGTGCCGCTCATAAGCATCGAAAACAACTATTTATGTCGCTTATGACTCGCGACCGTCTCCGCGATCTGACAGACATAACGGCAAAGCAATGGGAGATTGCTATGGATCATTGGCACAGTAAACGAAAAATCGTTCTGTTTCATGAAGCGGAAAAAATCATGTGCCGCATCGCCTGTGAATGGGCTGGTGTTCCGTTATTTGCCAGCGAACTGAACCGGCGTACGAGTGATCTTTCGTCGATGATCGACGCTTTCGGAGCAGTCGGGCCAAGATATTGGCGTGGAAGGACAGCGCGTAATAGGACGGAAAGATGGATCAGAAACGTGATCGATCAGGTCAGAAGTGGAAAGCGCAATTCGCGTGAAGATACTGCTTTATATAAAATGGCCTGGCATCGTGGTTTGAATGGTGAACTGCTGGACTTGCAAATTGCGGCAGTGGAACTGATTAATATTATAAGACCAATCACAGCTATCGGCCGCTATGTTACGTTCGGTGCGTTGGCAATGCATGACTTTCCAGAAGCGAAAGAAAAGCTGAAGACGGGTGATGATGCTTATATCCGAATGTTTGTCCAGGAGGTTCGTCGTTACTATCCGTTTGGTCCGTATTTAGGTGCAAAGGTTCGCAGTGATTTCAAGTGGGGTGGATATCACTTCAAAAAAGGAACGCTTGTTCTGCTTGATGTTTATGGAACGAACCGTGATCCGGATCTATGGAACGCACCGGATGAATTCAGACCGGAACGATTTGAGGAATGGAGTGAAAGCCCGTTTAACTTTATCCCACAGGGCGGTGGTGATTACAATATGGGACATCGCTGTGCCGGTGAGTGGGTGACGATTGAGGTTCTGAAAGTGAGTCTTGGTTTTTTGGCGAAACGGGTGGACTATAAGGTGCCAAAACAGGATTTGGGTTATAGCCTGGTACGAATGCCGTCTATACCGAAAAGCAGATTTGTGATAAGCGATGTGAGAAAGTAAAAACAAGGATGGTTATCTGACGTTCTCCTATAAAAGGGAGGACTTTTTTTATGCTGAACAATCCAATTGAAATAAAGAAACCTATTGATTGTTTGTAATCCAAATTTGGTTATTTTCTCCCTCAGAATTGTTACTGGGACAATCATCCAATGAATAGGATGATATGTAGAGATCAAATTGGGGGAGTATATATGGAAATACATGTCGTGCAAAGTGGTGATACATTATGGCAGATTGCGCAAAATTATGGGACGGATATAAACCAGATTGTTCTGCTGAATGAATTGGATACGCCTGATGTGCTCATCCCCGGACAGTCGCTGGTTATTCCGGAGCCCGGCCGTGAATATGTTATCCAGTCCGGAGATAATTTGTGGGCAATTGCACAGATGTTTGGGGTAACCATTCAGGAACTGGCAGCGGCCAATAATATTACAGATCCTTCTTTGATATATGTTGGTCAAATGCTGACGCATCCTTATTTTTCGCATATTGTCCAGGCGGGTGAATACATTTGGGGAATTGCACAGCAGTATGGTGTAAGCGCTGAGCAAATTATGGCAGCTAACGACATTGCCCAGCCAGGTCTGATTTTCCCGGGGCAGACATTACGGATTCCGATAGCTGCTAAACCTGTAACCGAAGTGAATGCTTATACAACACAATTGAGTGAGGAAGGAAGAGTTGAAATCTTGCGTTTAGGAAGATATTTAACCTATCTTTCCCCGTTTAGGTATAGTATCCGTGAAGACGGCACGCTCACGCAAATGCAGGAAAGGCCGGTTTTGGAAGCTGCCGGAGCGACTAATGTTGCACCGTTGATGGTTGTGACCAATTTCGCTCAGGGTGAATTCAATTCAGACTTGGCAGCAGCCGTGTTCCGTAATCCTGAAACCCAGGAGCGTCTGATTACGAATCTGCTGGAAGTCATGCGAACGAAGGGGTATGCAGGTGTCAATTTTGATTTTGAATATGTATATCCGGAAGATCGTGAGAATTATAATGCGTTCCTGAGACGTGTCGTTGACCGGCTGCATCCGGAAGGGTTTCTGGTCACGACGGCATTGGCGCCAAAGGAAACGGCTGATCAGCAGGGGCTGTTGTATGAGGCTCATGATTATCAGGCGCACGGAGAAATTGCAGACTTCGTCATATTGATGACATACGAATGGGGCTGGGCTGGCGGTGAACCGTGGGCGATCGCTCCAATTAATGAAGTAATTGATGTGCTCGATTATGCCGTGACTGTGATTCCACGTAACAAAATTATGATTGGCGTCCCATTGTATGGGCGTGATTGGAACATCCCGTGGGTCGAGGGGACGTTTGCGGAGACTGTAGGGCCAAAGGAAGCGGTACAGTTGGCAGCAAGGTATGGTGTGCAGATTCAATATCATGAAACGTATCAAGCACCATTTTTTCATTATGTCGATGAGAGCGGACAGGAACATGAAGTCTGGTTTGAGGATGCCCGCAGTGTTCAAGCCAAGTACGATACCGTGAAGGAATATGGTCTGAGAGGCGTGAGTTATTGGGCGCTGGGCAGTCCATTCCCGCAAAACTGGGCTGTGCTGCAGGATGATTTCAGGATCAGCAAGTTGTAATAGAAAACCCTTTGAAACGGTAGAGAGGCTATTATTTCAAAGGGTTTTATTAGGATATATCAACCAAATCTTGATGACCGGTCTACGCCCTTCTCAGTTCCCGTTTTGCTTTTACAAGATCAATTTTGGAAAATAGGATGGCATATACCACTGTAAAGACAATATATGTGATGCCGACCAAAAAGCTCAAGGTCCGCGGCTCAAATATTTTCAGCAGGACGCCTGCCACGCCCATTGCTACGCCCATTGTTGTATTGGAGATCATTTCAGTCAGCCCGAAAAAGCTTCCTTGCTTTGATCTTGGCACGACTTTCATCGTGAGTGTACTGAGACAGATATTGCTGATCCCGCCGACGAACGTGATGAATAAAACAGTCAGAAGTGCAATATAGAAGGTGGGAACAGAACTTAAAATCAAATGTCCTGTACCCTCCAGTGCAATAAAAATTACAATGAGCGGAACAAGTTTACGTTTAAGCATATTGGAAAAGAACGAGCTGATGATAAACCCTAATCCCAGTGCGCCATAAATAAACCCGACACCAAGATCATCCATTTCAAAAACATCCAGAGCATACACACTCATCAAAACATTATCGGTTCCATTTGCCAATGGCATTGTTAATTCAATAACCAGGAATATAATAAGTGCAGCTGAACTGAGAATATAATTCCAGTTTGATGGTTCATGTTGAATTGGTTTCATTTGTTTAATGGGTTTTTCTGTAACGGGAATTGTTAATCCAGTCAAAAACATCGCGGATATCATAAACGATATCCCATCCAAAGTAAATGGTACACTCAAGCCAAATAAATAGGCGATAATACCACCTGTACTGGAACCGACCACAAGGACAGCACCGAGCATGATCTGTTCAATTGCATTTACATACAGCAGCCGGTCCTGTTTAACCAGGGCAGGTATGGAAGCCATTCTGACCGGTGAATATAACGCATCTCCTGAAGCAAGAAAAAATGCACTGGTATAGATGATCCATAAATGGTCGGGTCCTTGTACAAGCAAGGGAGATAGGGCAAACGGGACTCGTAAAATATCAGTAATGATTAATAGATTCTTTTTTGGCATTCGATCCGCAAGCATACCCCCGAGTGGTGCCACTAATAAAAATGGCGCCATTCTTACTGTGAAAAATATCCCGATCGCCAGTCCTGAATCGGTTATTTGGTATAGTAAAGTCAGAATGGCAACTTGCGTAAAACGGCTCCCAATTCCGCTGATGGCACCCGCCCAGAATAGTTTTCGATAATTTTTTTCCTGTTTCCATACGGTCCAATTCGACATGATCGTCACCTATTTTCAATTTCATCTAATTTTATATTTATCTAATTATCTGACGAAGAAAGAAGCTGATTAATAAATCAGCCATAATTCTTCGGGGTTTAATTCATATTCTCCGCCTTGTCGTGTCATAAAACCGTACATGACAAATTCACGTCTGATCGTAGCAAAATCCTCATGGAACTGTTTAATATAATCGTTAATTTCTTTTTCATGATAGATTTTGCCTTTTTGCAGTCCTTTTATAAGATGCTCCAGCACGACGAGTTTTTTCTTGCGCTGCGCCGGGATGCTTTTGAGTGAACCGTCCTGTGCAAAGAAGTTTTGGATGACTTTATACTTTTCTTTTTCGTCCACATAGTATTCGTCCATTTCGCTTTCACCTCCGATCCGTATAATGGCCTCGGCCATAAAGGTGAGCTGTTTTTCATTCAGGTGAAAATAGATGGTATTTTTATCACGGCGCTGATAAATGACATCGATTTCTTTCAGCTTTGTTAAGTGATACGAAATGGTTGGCGGGGTCAGTCCCAGTTTTCCCGCAATGGCCTGCCCGTGCAGCGGCCCATCCTTTAACAAGGCGATGATTTGAATGCGTGTCTTGTCACCAATCGTTTTATGGAAGTGAACTATTTTGTTAAGCTGCATATACTTACCCTCCAAAACAACATCTAATTAGATTATAATCTAATTAGATGAACATGACAATAGCTGACTGAAGATTTCTTATTTAAACACATCGTATTTATGATATAATAATCGAATATATTTCGTTCGACGAAGACAAATAATCAACCATTGGAGTAAGCAGGTGACTACCATGAACAGCCAAATTGTGATCGACCGTATGAAAAAAACAGATTGGAATCAGGTCCGTAATATTTTCATAGAAGGGATTCATACGGGAAATGCCACATTTGAAACGGGAGCCCCAACCTGGGAAGAGTGGGATCGTGAGCATTTCTCTGTTTGCCGGCTGGTCGCACGTAAAGGTGAAGATGTCGTCGGCTGGGCAGCTCTGACTCCCATTTCCAAGCGTGAGGCACATGCTGGTGCAGCCGAAGTGAGCATTTATATTAGCGGCAGCAGTACGGGTAATGGTGTCGGAACCAAATTGCTGCAGGTCATGGTCAATGCCAGTGAAGATCATGATTTTTGGTCACTGGAAGCAAATATTTTTCCTGAAAACAAAAGCAGCATTTCATTACATAAAAAGTGCGGATTTACCGAAGTTGGGGTCAGACACCGACTCGGTAAATTAAATGGTGTATGGCGGGATGTGGTAATTCTGGAACGCAGAAGTGCTATTATTGGTGTGGATTAGTGCGACTTTTGCAATGTTTCTCTGAAAAGGTCGCGAAATTTTGCCTCATCATCAGGGTTAAAAGCCTTTGGCCCTTTTGTCCGTTTGCCGCTTTTACGTGCCAATGCGTTCACATAACGGGTTTGCAGCAGTTGATCGATGTTCTGATTTGTATATGTAAAGCCTTTATGGTGCAGTACAGTACACCCTTTGGAAAGCCCCAATGAAGCAAGCCCATAGTCCTGTGTAACGATTATATCGCCTTTTTGAGCCAGCTGCATAATCCGATAATCCGCAGCTTCAGCACCTGTGTCCACGTATATGGTCTCCACACTGGGCTGTTCATCATCATGTGAAAAGTGGGACAAACTTTTCACAAGCACGACCGGAACATCAAACTCCCTGGCTACCGAAATAATCGTTTTTTTAACCGGACAGGCATCTGCGTCAACATAAACTTTCATTAAAATCTCCTCCGTCCTCTAGGTATCATTCTAGCAGATGTTTGATTGTGAAACCACTCAATAAGAAAAACCGAAATCGCTGATAAAATTGGAAAATATGCTGATAGAACACTGAAATTCGCTGATAGAACGCCAAAAAGCGCACCTGCATAAAATCCTGGCTTACAGCCTCCCTGCAGCAGTCATTGGACTGATCATTATCTGACCCCAGATGACCGGTTCCCATTTCCTGCCGGCAATCGGTGAGTTTTACTTTCAGGAGAGATTATTCTTGCTTCTCACCTTTAAGATTATCGGAACCACGGGGCTTATGTTGGCTGGTTCAATTTTGATTTTCCGCCGATTGGAGGTGCGGACGTAAATGAATTGGTGCCGACTATCATCCTGTTGCTGGCCATCGGTTTTTTGGTATTCGTTGTGATTAAGCTCATACCGAAAAGGCGTAAACAGTATAGTTATAGTAAACTGGTACAATGGCTTTTTGGTATTTATCTGGCGGTGCTGCTTCTAGCAGTACCTGCTCCCGGAAGATCCGGATCTTCCGGCTAAGGTAGAGAACGTTCCGGAGAACTCCCATCACTATGGGCGCTAGCTGATGCAGGTGATATCGACAACGACTGCCAGGTTTATCAGCAGGACACATGGAAGATGACAACAGAAAGTGCGGAACTTCGCTTGGAAATGGTAAACGGCCATGACCCCCACGCCGATATTCCTGTATTTGTGGAAAGAGATCCTGATCGAAACAACACTATTGATGCTTTGTACTATCAGCCGCCATTGATTGTAGAGGGAAGAGATATGTCAGATAAGATTAAGTTAAATCCTTTGAACGTCAAGCTTTCCTCAAGAATCGTCACGATTGATGCTCCTGTGCCGTCAGTGATTGAACTTTCCATGTTCAAGCGGGAATTTCCGATTTCACAGTTCACAGGTGAGGAAGGTGAACAATGGATGAAAAAACATATACAGGCGGTGAACGTCTCATATACTTAAAAATCCCTGATGAAGTCCAGTTAGATTATCAAGATAGTATAAATCTTCATTATGTCAAGCCAAAAAACCTATAAATCGTACAAATCATAAGGTGCTGCATATAATATCCTGCATCACACACATATTGATGCGGGAATTTTTGTTTTAAAAAGGGATTCATCGAATCTTATCGAATAATGATACGGTAAGGTTAACGTTAATAACTTTATAACTATTAGTGGGGTGAGTTAATTGAATTATGAACGTGGCGGCATTGCCTTTACAGGATGCTTTTTCCTTGGCATCGGTATGGGCATGTGGGCAGGGGATACAGCAGCTGGTACGATGATCGGGATGGGCGTTGGATTTTTAGCCATGGCTTTGTTTGGAAAATGCGGTTCAGAATAATTTCCTGCAATGCGGAAATACTACACCTGCACGAAAAAAATATTGTTGTGTTTGACGTTTTGCTTAATCGAAACTATAATATAAAACTATGTTTTAAAATAATAAGAGCAAGCCGATGGTTTTTAGAGAGAGAGATGGTATTAAAAATGGTTCGAGCAAAGTGTAATCATTTTCCATCCAACGGTCTGTAATGATAGCACGAATTATAGACACTTGTTCCTAAAAAATGGGAGGAAAAACGTGCAGAACACGAAGAAAGTGAAAACAGATTGGACCGTATTTGCAGTAAGTGGCGGTCTTTTGATTTTATTTATTATTTTATCGTTTATCAACAGTGAAATGGTTGGGGATTGGATTACGATATTATTTGATTACGCTGCGGATCTTTTTGGAGCGTATTGGCAGGTTTTGCTGTTCGGTAATTTTGCCATTGGTATATTTTTAGCCTTTTCTAGATTTGGTAAGGTTCGATTAGGTAATATGGATAAACCAAAATACAGCTATTATCGCTGGGTTGCTATGATTTTGGTAACCCTTCTCGCAAGTGGTGGTGTTTTCTGGGCAGCCTCTGAGCCGATGTATCACTACATGACAACGCCACCATTGTTTGGCGGAGGAGAATTTAATAACATTTGGGCTGCATTTGCCCAGGGTTTCATGCATTGGGGCTTTTTAGCCTGGGCGATACTGGGAACACTCGCAACCATCGTCATGATGTATGTGCATTACAGCAAAGGCTACCCGATGCGGCCACGGGCTTTGTTATACCCGATATTCGGGGAAAAAATCTTTCAAAAAAGTATTCTTGGTTCCGCAGCAGATATCTTTTCAATTATCGCGACAGCTGCCGGGACTTTAGGACCATTAGGGTTTCTCGGTTTGCAAATCTCATATGGACTCAATCATTTGTTTGGTGTTCCTAACACAGTAACCGTAAGTATCCTGATTGTTGTTGTTTTGGTTGCAATTGCAGCGATATCAGCTGCGACTGGGGTCGACCGGGGAATTTTGCTGCTGAGCCGTGTCAATGTCAGTATGACCTTCCTGTTAGGAATTATTATGCTTCTGATCGGTCCAACATTGTTTATCATTGATGCGTTTATCGGTGGTACGGGAATGCATTTGCAAAATTTCTTTGCGATGAATTTTTACCGAGGTGACAGCGCCTGGCTTGGGGGTTGGACTATCTTTTTCTGGGGATGGTTTATTGGCTATGGTCCGATGCTGATTATCTTTATTAGCCGCATTTCCCGCGGCAGAACCATTCGCGAATTGATCATCGCGGTATCGATTGTCGCACCACTTGTTACGAATTTCTGGTTTTCTATTGTGGGCGGGACCGGTGTATTCTTTGAAATGGAAAACGAAGGATCCGTTTCCGGAGCATTGAATGAGGCGGGCATGCCCGCAGCGGTTATGGCAATCATGGATCAATTACCAATGGGGACTGTTATGGCCGTAGCATTTCTTCTCATATCGATTGTCTTCGTGGCAACGACAACAGACACGATGTCATATACTGTATCGGTGACACTGACTGGAAATGATCACCCTGCCCGCTGGCTGCGAGTATTCTGGGCATTAATTTTCGGTGGAACGACGATGATGATTCTCACAATAGGCGAGGGCAGTATCACAGCTATTCAAAATTCAATTGTCATCACGGCTGTGCCGGTATCATTTCTGCTGTTGCCACCGCTGTGGAATGCACCGCAAATCGCCAAAAAAATGGCACTTGAACAAGGACTGATGTGGGAGCGCCCTAGAAAGGGAAGACCCATTAAAATTGATCATAAAAAGTAGAGTGGGGTACTTTAAGGTACTCCCTTTTTTTGTTCTATTCATATATTATTTATGGATGTTTTTTGGTATAATGTATATAGAATAAGGGAGGCGTCACCGTTGAGTGAAGCGAAAAAGTTGCAAAAAGATGCAATTCATATCCTGAAACAGACAAGCAGAACATTTTACATACCGATAACCATGCTGAAATCGCCATTGAAACAAACGGTCGGATCAGCCTATTTATGCATGCGTGCTGTCGATGAGATAGAGGATCATGAAGAGCTGGATTCTCAGACAAAACAGCGTCTGCTCCGGTCAACGAGCGACTTGTTGAAGCGTAAATTTGACAATCGGGCATACCGTGAATTGGTTCGGCCCTATGAGTCCCAGCTTCCAGAAGTAACGCTGAGGTTAGGCGACTGGATCAATCTTTGTCCGGAGGGTATTGTGGAAAATGTGAAAGAATCGACTGGCATTATGGCCGCAGGAATGGGTGACTGGGTGGAAAAGGGATGGAATATCAGGGATAAAGACGATCTTGATGATTATACATATTATGTAGCGGGACTTGTAGGTGTCATGCTATCTGACATTTGGAAATGGTATGACGGGACGGAAACAGACCGGGAGCTTGCCATTGGCTATGGCCGGGGACTGCAGGCAGTTAATATTTTGCGTAATCAGGATGAGGACAGCGAACGCGGTGTCAATTTTGTACCGGATGGATGGACCAAGGATGATATGTTCAGCTATACTGAACAAAACCTTGCTCAGGCTGACGAGTATATGAAAGATATTCACACACGTACGATTATGCTGTTTTGCCGGATTCCGCTTGCTTTAGCCAAAAGAACCGTCAAAGCACTGAAAGAAGGACGCGAAAAGATATCAAGAAGAGAAGTCGAAACCATTGTGGAGAATATTAAAAATGACTGAAGAGAAGCCACTGTTCCATAAGAATAGTGGCTTCCTTTTTACTGTGGAATATAATAATTTACCACATGTAACTGGCAGTAAAATCGTGAATCATGAAATAGAATTTGATCAATGGCTGATTTCGTGGATTAACTGCCTGGCAGGCTAAGTTCGTCACATCCTATGACAACGCCTGTACTAGCACGTCCTGTGCGTCGTAAATGTCCGATTCTGTTTAACTAACATTCAGTGGGGAAAAACCCCACCGAATGAAGTTTCACTTTATGTTATTTAAGAAATTGTTAATAATTGTTGGTTACAATAATTGTATAGTCATACTACAAGGCAGGTGGAATGATTGTCCATTCAAAAAAGGCTGCTTTTATCCAATATCGCGATGATTGTTATACCAATCATCGGCTTCTTCTTAATTGAAATAATGTTAGGGTATGTTCTCTTTGTTGCGTTTGATGGTAATCCAGAGGGAGCACAATTAAAGGCGTTTATCAGCTTACGGTTTATTGGAATGCTGCTTATTTTAGTTGTAACGAATGGGCTGCTGACATACTTCGTTTCGAGAAGTATTATCAAACCTGTCCGACGTCTGTCAAAGGCTGCGGCGGAAATTAGTGAAGGAAACCTTGATTATAGCATTGTATCCAGCAGGAATGATGAATTAGGTCTGTTGTCGGATACGTTTGAATCAATGCGTTTGAAGTTGAAGGAAGCAAACAAGCTTCAAAACCGGTATGAGGAAAATCGTAAAGAATTGATAGCCAGTATATCCCATGACCTGAAAACGCCGATGACGTCGATAAAGGGGTATGTCAAAGGTGTTCAGGACGGGGTTGCAGACACACCGGAGAAATTGGATCGCTATATGGAAACAATTTATCGCAAGGCCAATGAAATGGACGCATTAATCGATGAGTTATCCTTATATTCAAAGCTGGATTTAGAGCGCATCCCATTTGCGTTTGAAGAATTGGATTTATATGCGTTTTTCTCTGATTTTGCTGAAGAGTTGAGGTTGGATCTTGAGCAGAATGGCGGAACAGTCAACTTTCAGGCTGACTGGCAGAATAATTATTTTGTTGAGGCTGACAGGGATCAACTGAAACGCGCTGTAACGAATATCGTTCAAAACAGTTTGAAGCATATGGATAAACAACACAAAAAAATGGCGTTCCATTTGACAGCTGGTGACGGTTATGTGCTCGTTGAGATACAAGATAACGGCAACGGCATATCAGAAGAAAATGTGCCGCTTATCTTTGACAGTTTTTATCGGGCAGATGCATCGAGAAATGCCGAAACCGGCGGCAGCGGTCTTGGTCTCGCGATTGTGAAACGGATTGTCACGTCGCATGGCGGGGAAATTTGGGCAGATAGTCGTTTAGGGGAAGAAACACGTATTTGCTTTACCCTTAGGAAGAAGGTGACAAAATGAAACATATTCTGATCATCGAGGACGAGCAGAGTATTGCCGAACTGGAACGGGACTATCTGGAAGTGAATGGATTTACCAGTGATATTGCCGGTACAGGTGCAGAAGGACTCCAAAAGGCAAAAGCTGGATGTTATGATTTAATTTTGCTTGATTTGATGCTTCCGGAAGTGGATGGACTCAAACTATGTGATAGAATCAGAGAGCGATTGGATATTCCTATTTTGATGGTGACTGCACGGAAAGAAGATATTGATAAGATACGGGGCTTCCATCAAGGTGCAGATGATTATATTGTCAAACCGTTTAATCCGAATGAACTGGTTGCACGTGTTAAGGCACATTTATCAAGGTATGAACGGCTGGTGAACCGTGATAAACACGATGAAATACGAATTAAGGGCCTTGTTATTGACCAGGATTCACGTCGGGTATTTGTAAATGGGGAAGAAAAGAAGTTTACTGCAAAGGAATTTGATTTGCTGGTCTTTTTGGCAGCCAATCCGAACAGAGTATTCAGTAAAGATCATTTGTTTGAACGAATTTGGGGGATTAACTCCATGGGGGATATTACAACAGTTACTGTTCACATACGCAAAATCCGGGAAAAAATTGAAACAGACCCGTCCAATCCGGCATTTATTGAAACGATATGGGGTGTCGGATACCGGTTTATAAATGATTAAAACAATAAGACCGCGGGAGTTCAACATATAAACTCCAGCGATTTTTACTGTTTTAGGAATGAAGGTCATATTTAATCTTTATTTAAGGATTTCATAAGAGGCAGTTTAGATATCTTTTGTATGATGTACACAGAGTTTGCATAAAGGGGGGGATACGAATTGAAAAACAATCAAACTAGAATCCTTTTTGGAAGAATGACCTTTCTCGTTTTAGCCATTATGTTCACATTAAGTGTGACAGTACAAATCTTTTTGGCAGGGATGGCCATATTCGTAAGTCCTGAAAATTGGGTGAAGCATATCATATTTGTTCACCTGTTTGGGTTTAACATTCCGGTTCTGATGCTGATCTTCGCAATTGTTGGCGTTTTTCCGCGTTGGGTGTACTGGCAGCTGTTTGGAGTGCTAGTTCTGATATTTCTCATGTATTTTACAGCCAATATCACGGGCGCATTACCGTGGGCAGGTGCCTTGCACCCAGTTATAGCGGTTGTATTGTTCATATTATCATGCTCGATTGTTTTACGAGTTTGGAAGCTGATTTCTGCAAATAAGAAGGGGGAGGAATGATATGAGATCATTTTTAGCTGTCATTGTCGGACTAATCGGGGGATTTTTCCTTGGGATTGCACTTTCCAGTCTCATCGGAATACTTGGCATGATATTATTCAATGAACCGATTGGCTTTAGGTACCTGTCTTATTTTACAGCCATTTTTTGTGCTATTTTGGTGCCGGTTATCGATCAAAAAAACAGGAAAAGATAAGAGACCGCTCAGTACGGTCTCTTTTACTGTATGAACGAATCATTTGTTCAACAGTGACTTCATTCCAAGGTAAAGAATGGCTGCGGAAAATACAATGATCACAATACCACTGAGCACATCCAAAAAAGCTGCAAGCCCTGTTGAAATGATGGAAGAATCCGGCACATTGGCTAGTGCGAATCCTGCCAAAACACATGCCAGATACAGTAAGGCTAATTGATAGATAGTATCCCTCCTTTGCGTGATGGACTTCGGTTAGAGGATTACGGAAAACACGTTAATAGCATTGGAATGATTGGATGTTGTCAAGATCAACACCGTAGTATACCCATCTGTTCCGCTGCCATCTGAATCCGGCGATCGACCGTCTGCCGATAAAGACTGGGAAAAACCAGAAAGATTCCCATCTTAGCCAGATATACGTAAATCGGAATAGACAGCCCTGAATGGCACCCGGGTCAACCGCAAAGACGCCGATTTCTTCCTGTGCCTGCTGCGTTTGCGGCTGCTGTGGTATAAACGATGGCGGCGGCGAAGTGGGGGCACTGATTTGTCCTTGTCCTCCCGGGAATTCACTGAATGGCGGGCCTCCTCCCATCTGCCCGGGCGGCCCGTCAAATGGTGGCTCTGCTCCTGGCCCGTCTCCCTGGAACCAGGGGAAATTTAATATTCGTGTATCACCATATGGTGGCTGGTAATGGTACATGTTATTTTCCTCCCTAAAAAATCCTTCTCTTCACTATATGGGGATTCGTCTAACTTTGTATGGGCGTATGAACAGGTGCATTCTGTCTCTTTATACGTCCCGGCAATTTGATACGCATTTTGTGATGTGCCGATTGATTCGGTCGTCTCACTTGAGATTTCGGTCACTTTCCAATATAATCCGGCCAATTCTCACATTGAATCGCCAGCTTCAAAAGAAATCCGGTTACTTTTTTTATTTGGTGATTTCCTATTGACTCTCACGTTACGTTATACTTTACTGTAATCATTAAAGGGAGGCTTCACCAATGAAAGTAAAAGAAGTTGCCGAATTAGTCGGAATCAGTGTGCGCACACTGCATCATTATGATGACATCGGATTGTTAAAGCCTGAACAGACAACGGAATCAGGCTATCGAATCTATTCGGAAAAAGATCTTGAAACATTGCAGCAAATACTGTTTTTTAAAAAATTTGGCTTCCCTTTGAAAAAAATAAAGGATATTATCAACAGTCCGTCGTTTGACCGGGAAGAGGCACTTCAGGTCCAGCGCAAGATGCTGCTTGAAGAACGTGCCCGTCTGGATAATATGATTGTGACGATTGATAAGACGATTTTGCACACGAAAGGAGAGATTCACATGGGTGATAAAGAGAAGTTTGCTGGATTTGATTTCAGTAAAAATCCGTATGAACAAGAAGCCCGCGAGCGTTGGGGTGACAGAGCAGTCGATGGATCAAATGCCATCATTAACAAAATGTCACAGGATGAGCAGAATGCGGTTGGTGAAGCATTTGACCAAATTTATAAAGACCTTGCAGCGATTCGCCATAAAGCACCAGATTCAGATGAAGCGCAAGAGGCCATTAAACTCTGGTATAATTACTTGAACAAAATTGGCAGCTACTCATTGGAAGCTTTCAAGGGACTCGGCCAAATGTATGTCGATGATAAGCGATTTACAAATAATATCGATAAGTATGGTCAGGGTTTGGCTGTGTTCATGCGTGATGCCATGGCGGTATATGCAGACCGGAGTAAAAAGTAGGTTTGTACTGATACAATCGTATCACATCAAAACGAGGCTGGGAAAAAACTAAAGTAAGGGGTCTTAAAGACGACCAATCGGCCGTTTTAGCTGAAGAAATATGCGTAGATTCCAGCGGGAGGAATGGTCTGGGTCAGACCGCGCAGTGCGAAAGACGCAGAGGCTCACAAGCCGCCCGCGGAAAGCGACGAGCAAAACATCCGCCGATTAAACTGCGAGTTGCGAGGAGTGCTGCTTCTCCGAAATCTCATTCAACACGACGAGCACCAAGTAGTTTTCCGCAGCGTTTGTTGTTCGTTTCTTATTTTATAAACGTTCTTTTGTCCCAGTCTCTTTTTCTTTCGTGCGTCAATTTTTTATAAGTAAGGAACCTTATAAAATGTTTTCCTTTGTTTCTGTTCCAGCCCTCTTGATATAAGATAAAATCCGAGTAGAAGCACGATATATGCACATAAGGGAAAGAACAGGATCCATTGTGAACCGTAAATGAATCCTCTCCATTGCCCCACGATGCCAGCCCATTCATGTGTTTCGGAGATATGAATATACGGCGGTGTCTCGCGTTTGATGGTCCCTCCTAAAAAGGTGTCGAAAATACCGAGCTGACCAATTAGCCCCAGCACCAATATAATTTCCTTGACAAATAAAACGGACAAGTTTCCTTTTACATATGGAAAGATATGTTTTGTTATGATATGGACTTTACTGCCGCCTAGTGATGATGAAGCAGTAACGAATAAATTTTTGTTTATTTCTGATGTCTTTTTCAATACGGTTGCATACACACCGGGAGTCCCGACGAGTGCCATTAAAATTCCCTGCAATAATGCTAACTTCCATGATGAAAGTGAAGAATTGACAATAATTCCAGCCATGACAAAATAAATATCAAAAAGGCGGGAATACTGCCAAGCAATCCAAAACCATTACCTGTTCTCACTTTTCTGTTTCCCATACCTGCGATTAATCCGGCACTTCCACCGATCAGTACCCGTGCCGAGGCGGTGAAAACAGCTGTGAAAAATGTATATTTCGCACCATAAAGCAGCATAGAGAGAATGTCATATCCCCATTCATCCGTGCCAAGCCAGTGATCCTCCGATGGCGGGAAAGGTGAACCCATCATCTCTTTTCCGTCATCTGTTTCAACATATCCGGCTGGCTCCTGAAAATCCGAATCATAAGGGGCAAAAGCGGGGCCGGCCAGTGCAATAATCAATAAAAGCCCCGTTATAAGACAGCCACTCCAAAGACGCCAGTTACCCATAGGCAAACACTCTTTCCAGCCCGTAAACAAACCCCCGAATACTCCAATAAAGCATGAGATACAATACGACAAATGTCAGCAGCCCATTAACGGTTAAATTAAATTGATAAGCGGAATCATTGAAAACTAGTCTGGTTACACCAGGTATATTGAATAAATATTCAACGATAAATAAATTGCCCATCATGATGGCCATCATTTTATGTAAATCTGCTTTTAAATAGGGGAGAACATTCCGGATAACATGCTGAAAAAAAATCGTCAGTTTGTTGATCCCTTTTGATTTTGCCATAAGGATATAATCCTCTGTCAACACTTCATAAGTGCGTTCAGACAGCGTGCGGATCAAATAAATGGCCGGTATAGTCAGCAATGTCATAATCGGAAGTAAAATTGCAGGATTATCAATGCTACTAGATGCCACACGGGCGACATGCACGCCTGTTGATTGAAAGATGAAAACCGCCCCCATTTGTAGAAATAGAATCAATATAAAATCTGGCAGCACACCAAAAAAACCAATGATATCCTTAATCCATTCTTTGTCCGATTGCGCCTGCCAGCTGGCAACTATTAAGCTGATCGTAATGGCGATAACCGATGAAACAAATAAATACAAAAAAGATATGGTAAAATACCTTCCCATATCATCAAAAAAGCTGGGATTTCGATCTGTTCCCTGTTGATAATGGAATGACTCCCCATTTGCAAGACCTCCAACGTAGTCTTTGAACGAAGTCCATCCTGCTTCAGGTTCAAATGAAAATTTACCGTTTTCATCGTGCATGGTATCGGGCAGTGCTGCCAGCATTAATATTATAATAAAGACACTCAATAGAGAAAAGAAAGCTCTCATTACTAATCATCCAGAATGAAATAAATAAGCAAATATACTGGAGTTTTAATTATTTTCAGTATATTATTCTATCGATATTATATGGGGAATAGATTACGATTTCAATATAAAATTTATACCATTCAATCAACTAGAGCCTCCTAATTACTGTTTCAATATTATCAGCACCTGCAATAGCTGAAATAACAGCAACACCGTCAGCGCCAGCTTCCATGACGAAGGCCGCGTTTTGTTCCGTGATGCCGCCGATTCCGACAATTGGAGTGCCAGGATATTGCTGCTTTAATGTTTTGATCCATTCGGTTCCGACTGCTTGTTTGGCATCTTCCTTTGTCGATGTGGTAAAAATTGGACCGGCACCAAGATAGTCTGCCAGCTGAATGGGGCTGTTTTCAACTTCCTTCTGATTTGACACAGACAGGCCGATGATTTTATTGGGATACATCTCCTTCACTTTTTCCGGTCGCATGTCATCCTGTCCAACATGGATACCGTCAGCTTCCAGTGGTTCAGCCAAATCAATATCATCGTTCACGAAAAACAGGACGTGATGACGTGCGCAAATGTTGCGTAGTCTGTAGCCCAATGCCAGTTTATCTTGCCCAGTCAGAGATCCGCCCCCTTTTTCCCGGAACTGAAATGCCGTAATACCAGCCTTTGCTGCTTCTTCAAGAATATCCTCAGGGCTGTGGTCACAGTTTTGACTTCCCATAATAAAATATTTTCTCAGGTTCATATATGATCACCTTTTCAGCTCCACAGGATCAAAAGATAGCGTATCGATGAAATTGGGAAGAAACGTCCCCGGGCCATTAACATTTGGCTTTTTGGCCGCATATTCCGCGGCGAGCCCGTAAAATTCAGCGGCGGTCTGTGCCTGTTCTGTTATCGTGTCTTTTGTTGTCAGACATGCTGATAAAATAGAACCTAACAGACAGCCTGCTCCGGTTATTTTCCTTAAAATTGGATGGCCGGTCTGATTATACGACATCTCGCCATCATAACAAATGACATCCGTTTTCCCGGTTATCATAGCAGTCGTCTGATAGGATTCGGCCACTTTGAAGGCTATCTCATCGGTATTGCCTTTACCAACCGATTCGACGCCTTTTGTTTCCCATGGGATTTCGACGAGATGTGCAAGTTCGCCGGCATTTCCTTTAATGACTGTCATCTGTACTTCAGCAAGGATTTTTTTCACGGCTGTTGTCCGGAATGGGGTTGCTGCAACACCAACCGGATCAAGGACGACGGGGATTCCTATTTCATTTGCCGCTTTGCCTGCCTTAATCATGGCCGGCAGTTCATCGGCAGTGAGTGTGCCAATATTAAGCAAAACGCCATCAGCACTGGATGCCATGTCATGCACTTCCTCTTCGGCCTTTGCCATCACCGGTGCAGCACCAAACGATAACAATCCGTTTGCTGAAAAATTGATGACGACTTGATTGGTCAAATGATGGATAAGGGGGGTTGTTTCGCGTACTTTATACATAATGGCTTCATTCATTTAATTCACCCTTTCTGCTCGGTGTGCCCATTGATTGGTCGGACCGCTGCCATTTCCGATGGGAAACGAATCACGGATGGCAGCAGTTATAAAATCCTTGGCGTTTTGAACGGCATCCGACAGTGTACAGCCTTGACTTAAATAGGCTGTAATGGCTGCTGAATAGGTGCAGCCAGTTCCATGTGTGTTTTTCGTATTAATGCGTTCTGTAGAAAACGTGTGCATCATTTTGCCGTCATATAGAAAATCGACTGCTTCGTCTTGCAGATGACCGCCTTTTACAAGGGCGGCATCTGCACCAAATTCATGGACAATCTGTTTAGCTGCCTGCTGCATGTCTTCGGATGTGTCGATCTTTTCACCGGTAATCACCTCTGCTTCCGGCATATTCGGTGTAACCAGTGTCGACATTGGCAGCAGGATGTCACGCAGATAATCACGAGAATCCTCGGAAATTAACGTATCACCACTTGTTGTTACCATAACCGGATCCATGATATAGAGGACATTCAATTCAGAAATTTTCTCCGCAACAGCATCCATAATGCCGGGATTGGCGAGCATGCCAGTTTTGAATGCCTGAAACGGTATATCAGACATAACCGATTTCAATTGCTGCTCAATCATATGCTCCGGTATGTGATGGACATCCTGTACGCCTGTTGTATTTTGGGCGACAACTGATGTGATAACAGACATACCGTACGTTTTTAATTCCTGAAATGTCTTCAAATCAGCCTGGATGCCGGCACCGCCGCTAGGGTCGGTACCGGCAATTGTTAATGCTGCGGGAATAGGTTTCATTAACTGTTCACCTTCTCTTTGCCAGGCCATTTTTCGCAAGTGTAAGCCATCTCCCAGAAGGATAGCTCCAATTGACAGCTTTTGCGGAATGCTTCTTTTATATGTTTTTGTTCTTCAACGGAAGCTTCCTCTGCGATGTTGTCCAATCGATTTCGCATTTCTTCAGTTATTTCGCCTGTGCTTTCATCTGCATAAAAGCTAATCCATTGATAAAACGGATGATCAGCTGATGGTTCGTATTTGGTCATTAATTCCTGACCGATTTCCCAGTAAGTCCATGGACAAGGGAGAAGGGCGCTGATGGTTTCACCCAAACCACCCATGTGAGCGTGATACATCATATGCTTCATGTAATGATCCGCAGTTGGCGGAAGCGCATAACCTTGAAGCTCCTCATAGCCGACACCGATATGGTCACAAAAGTTATGGTGCGGATGGATTTCACTATTTAACACAAATCGAATTTGTTCATTAAAAAACTGTATATCCTCGCGTTTTGCTGACTTGGAAATAGCCGTCCCATAAATCCGCATAAAAGCATTTAAGTATTCGAAGTCAGCTTTTATATAATGTGCGATTGCTTTATCGGGAACGTTTCCTTTTCCGATGCCATCAACAAATGGATGGTTAAATATGGCCTGGAAAATATCATCATTTTCTTTTCGCAGCAACTGTGTGAATGTCATGATTAAACCTCCTAAAGTTGACAGGAATCTGTAGGGGATAAAAGCAGTGTAATAGAGGATAAATGCGATCCTCTGTCTGCTTTCCTTCGCCGGTATTATCCGGATTAGGTTCAAAGGGACAAGTTCTCAGCCATTTCGGCACCCCTAGCAGTTTTTCCTATATGTGTTTTAATAAGTTCTTCCGTTTGACCTTGGAAACAACAAACCAGCCGATCAAGGCACCGGCAGCACTGCTGACAAGAAACGATGGCATAAAGAAGAAAGCACCGGCCGAACTGCCCATCAGAATACGTGCGAACGGAACAGCAAACAGTGATCCAACGATGCCCGTACCGATCGCTTCACCGAACGCAGCCATCTCTTTTTTGTCAGTTTTCTGATAGAGGTAACCTGCCAAAAAAGCGCCAATCATGCTACCGGGAAATGCCAGCAATGTCCCGAGACCAAGCATGTTACGAAGCAGACCAATCATAAAGGCTATGATGACTGCCGGGCCGGGACCAAGTGTGACAGCCGCTATGACGTTGACAGCGTGCTGCACCGGATAAGCTTTAGCGACACCTGCCGGGAACCATAGCAATTGTGCGCCTATTGTTCCAATTGCTGCAAAAACGGCCATCGTTGTCAGTAATTGCGTCCGGCTCAAGAAAAACCTCCTCTCATTAGGGGCAGCGGAAAAAATAATCAAAAAAGCCAGGTCCATACAGTGGACCTGGCTTGATTTGAAATAGCTGATAGCAATATTCCGTCAGACTACTTCCCTACGCTGGTATTAACCAGATCAGGTCCATAAGAGTCGGAAAGCTTAAATACGCGCTTTCCTCTCAGCCCGCGACTATTGGGCACCCCTAGTAGTTCAAAAAGTATTATTTTATACATCATAAGTGTAACAGATCGGAAAGGATTTGTCATGATTTTATTAAAATTTCAAATTAGATTTGGTAGAATGAAGGGAGGAAGGAAATCGTTCATGAAGATACTGTGGTATGGGTATGAAAAATTGATTGGAGCAGGTTTTTCCTTTTCGATATATGGGTTGATTATGCTATTATCCAGTTCCTTTGATTTGTTTGAGGTATCCGAAAGTTTATCGTCGCCGATGCTTTGGGCAGCTTTTTATGGATATGGCATATACTGCTCCATCATCATTGATGGTATTTGTAACGTTTGGCCGATGCTGCATCCCTGGAAAATTTCTCTTTATATTGCTTCCGGTTTCGTGATTTTTATATTTTTGATGGCCAACTTTGCCTACATACTAATTGCTGGAACAATTGGAACTGCAGCTGCACTGCTCTTTTATGCGGGCATGTCCTATTTTAGGAAACGGAAGTGGATTTCATCCCTTTTTGCACTTGTGTTGCCTCTCATATTTCTGGCGGTGTCAATCATGGATTTCACGGAAAAAGAAGGATGGGAAGTACAGCGTCAAACTTCCAGTTATGAGGTATCTTTCACCTATTTTAATGGTGAGCATAAGATCCCCGTTAAACTTAAGGAAAATCAGACGTTGATGTTTCAGGCTGATTTTTCGGTTGAAAGTGGCGGCTATGGCCACCATGCGGAGGACCAGGATGGCGATCGTGTTCCAATGCATGAAATCGGGGATAAATTGGCTTTAAGAGACGTTGCGGCGGGTCAATATTATATTGTTATTCATGGGGACAATGCAAAGGGGCGCGTCGACATTGACTGGGAAATCAGAACTAAATCGGAATGACTATACTTAATATATTTAAATGAACGGGAAAGGTTATGATGAACATGTATGGTACCAGTTTACCGGATTATGTGCTACGGTGGATCATCCATTCTGTTGATCCAAGTGTTCAGGTAGAATCAGTCTATAAGCTGAAGGGCAGTACCTCATCCTTACTGCATGGAATTGCGTTACGGGTGGGGGATTCGGTCAAGCATTATGTTCTTAGGCAGTTTGATAATAGAGATTGGCTGGTGAAGGAACCTGATTTAGCTGTCCATGAAGCGGCAAGTCTGCAAATGGCAGACAGTGTCAAGGTTGCTGTTCTAGAAGTGATTGCTAATGATGCCTTAGGAGATCATTGCGGGGTGCCGGCAGTGCTGATGACAAAACTGGAAGGTACTGTCGAATTAAAACCTGACGATCAGGATCGGTGGCTGGATGGTTTGGCTGGTGCACTCGCCGACATCCATTCATTGGATGCGGATGGTTTTCCCTATGAGTATTTTCCATATAATGATGCTGATTCGTTTGATGTACCGTATTGGTCGGGCGTTCCAGGATTATGGGAAAAGGTACTTGATCTGGTGAAAGGTTCAAGGCCAGATGCCCATGAATGTTTTATCCATCGCGATTACCACCCTGCCAATGTGCTTTGGAAGAATGGGAATGTCAGCGGTGTGGTGGATTGGGTGAATGCATGCAAAGGGCCACGTGAGGTAGATATCGGACATTGCAGGTTAAATCTGGCAATGCTGTATGGTCCTGAATGGGCTAATAGATTTTTGCTGGCTTACAAGCGTTATGCTGGGAAACGTTTCACTTACGATCCATATTGGGATGTCATTGCCCTGATAGATTTTCTGGATGGCCCGCCAGAAGTTTACCCGGGCTGGGAAGCTTTTGGTGTGACGGGGCTAACAGATTCCTTAATCAAGAAAAGACTGGATGCATTTATCCAGGTGTAAATGTTCGTGAAATCCCCGCCTCAGTAAAAAGGTGAAACAAAAGTGTATAGGTGGGATTTAACGGAAGCTAACACCCCCGATCAGTTCAATTACCCATCAGTGGGAATGAAGTCAGACTATGAACGCGGTGCCATTCGTCAGTTTCCTTTATTAGCACTCACTGTACAAAAAACCCCACTGATGGAATGTTTCTCTTTATGGTACAATTGATGAAAAATGCTGGCGTTGAATAATTGAATTAGCGTGCATGCTTAGAATGAAGAAGATGAAACGGGAGGGACTATGAATGAGCAGAACAGGCGAAATTGTGTTAACTGTCATTGGTGGATTCATATATGGCTTTTTCGCCGTAGTAGGTGCATTGATGGTATGGTTTTTTCATAATGAAGCCATATGGGATCAGGCAACGGAAGAACTCAGACAGCAGCAGCCTGATATAGCACCAGGGGAGATGGAAGCAGCACTGCAGATGTTTCAGGGAAGCGGCTGGCTTATGATCGTTATTTCGGCAATTGGACTTATTTTAGGTATCGTTTCCATCGTGTTCATGGTAGGCGATAAAAAACCGAAAGCTGCAGGGATAATGTTGATTGTAATGTCAGTTCTAGGGGCTCTTGTAACATTCGGAGCGCTGATATTCAGCGGTGTATTCTATTTAATCGCAGGTATTATGTGTCTGGCACGAAAAGCATCCCCGGAAGCGACAACACCAACGGAATAGGCGGTGAAAAGAGGCTGGGACAAAAGGATATTAGTCCAAAAGATACATCCGAACGATGATTCCACTATGATTGGAACAGTTCGGATGTATCTTTTGAGGTATGTTTGAACATTTATTGCGAATGATCCATCAACTGAGAAGTCAATTGTTCTTAGATTTGCTTGCTTCCATGCTTTTGTTGGTGAGTGCATGATGATCGCTGTGGAAAAATACGCCCTTTCCGGGGGCACGGCCTCAGCTAACTTTGCCAAGAAATCCATTTGGCAAAGTGGATCTTTGGCTCGTGTTGTTCCCCCAGGCGTGTCGCATTTTTCCGCAGCTTAGAATCGTGTTCTCATCAGGTGACAGCAAGTTCAATGAATATCGTTCTATAAGTTCTTTTCTTTCACCAATCAGAGGTAGCATACGGAGACTCCTATAGGAACAGCACGAGCCGAAGCCCCGCAGGAAAGAAATCTTTGCTTTCTGAGGAGGCTGAGGCCGTGCCCATGGAAAGTGCACTATGCTGCCGGAGTGAATGATCGCACGCAACTAACATCAGAATGGGCGTTTGCAGTCGTTATCAACGATGAATAAGGATGTGACTGTTGAAAAAGTCAAATGCTGCCCTTCCTGCCCTGTAATCGTTCGTCTTTAGCGTGGAAAGTTTTCATTGTGTTCCAGCCTCTTTTTTGCAGTGTCAGGAAATATAAAGCATGGTCGATTCTGCGAGAGGTTGTAATGAATTTTTAAAATATTTACAATAAATGTGTTTTCCGTTATATTTATAAAGTATAAACAAGTATTTATTGTGTGGGAGGTTTAAGCCCAATGGAAGAGCAGCATTCGCATAGTAGTGATTCAAATTATAAAGATGCCAATCGAGAAGCCTTAATCGGAGTTGGGTTGGTCATTTTCAATTTTATCTGGTGGTTTGCATTTGCATACGGCCTTGGCGGCAAGGATCCATCTGAATATACATATGCCTTCGGGTTACCAGCATGGTTTTTTTATAGTTGTGTGCTGGGATTTGTTGTTATGGCCATATTGGTGACAATTGTGGTAAAAAAGTGGTTTGTGGAAATTCCATTTGATGAAGAAGGGGAAGAAAAATGAATTGGCAGGCATTGGTGCCATTAATTGGTGTGTTGTTGGTTATATTTGGTGCTGGCGTGTGGGCAGGGAAACATATAAGGTCGTCCAATACATTCATGCAGGATTATTTTCTTGGAGGAAGAAATCTCGGCGGGTTTGTCCTGGCGATGACGATGACGGCGACATATGGCAGCGCCAGTAGTTTTATTGGCGGACCGGGTACAGCCTATACCGAGGGGCTTGGCTGGGTGCTGCTGGCGATGACACAAGTTTCAACGGGGTACTTTGTGCTGATGGTGCTGGGTAAAAAATTTGCGATTGTGACACGCCAATATAAAGCAGTGACAATGGTGGATTTTCTGAAAGAACGCTACCGATCTAAATGGGTTGTTTTGTTTTCGGCATTCAGCATTATTATTTTTCTATTTTCCGCCATGGCAGCTCAGTGGATTGGCGGAGCAAGGCTGATTGAGTCATTGGTCGGAATACCATACACGACAGCCCTATTCATTTTCGCCTTATTCGTGCTGATTTATGTGACGATTGGCGGATTCCGGGCAGTTGCTTTGACTGACGCTATTCAGGGAACGATTATGTTTGTCGGAACGCTCATACTACTGATTGCGACGATTATCGCAGGGGGTGGTCTTTCCAATATCATGTCTAACCTTACCGCTGAGAATCCGAATTTGATCACGCCTTATGGGGCAGAGGGAACACTCACACCAGCCTTTGTATCTTCATTCTGGATACTTGTTGGTGTTGGGGTTGTGGCACTGCCGCAGATTACGGTCAGGGCGATGTCCTATAAAGATTCCCGCTCGATGCATCGTGCCATCATTATCGGCACGATCGTTGTCGGTGTCATTATGCTGAATATGCACTTGATTGGTGTGTTCGCCAGACCGATTTTACCGGGCATTGAAGTGGGCGACAGGGTTATGCCGCTGATAGCACTGGAAGTTTTGCCGAACTGGCTGGCGGGTATCGTACTGGCCGCGCCAATGGCAGCGATTATGTCAACGGTGGACTCACTGTTATTGCTGGTGAGTTCAGCGATTGTTAAAGATGTCTATTTGAATTATGTTGAATCAAAAGCATCACATCAGCGGGTAAAGAGATTAAGCATCGGCATTACTGCAGTGCTTGGAATTATCGTATTCCTGATGGCACTCAATCCGCCTGATCTGATCATCTGGCTGAATTTGTTCGCATTCGGGGGACTTGAGGCAGCCTTTATTTGGCCGATTGTCATGGGACTGTATTGGAAAAAAGGAAACAAATATGGTGCATTTGCTTCGATGGTTACTGGCGTCGGATTCTATATTTTATCAGATACGTTTTTCCCGCAGCCATTCGGATTGCATTCGGTTGTACTGCCGGTAGCCGTTTCATTCTTTGCTTATGTGCTCGTAAGTTTGGGGACGCAGGATAGAGTGATGAATCAGGCTTCGAGATAAGTGGATAGATCGAAATTCATATATTTATAGAGAGAGGGGGTTGGTGGCACAATGAACCGCATTATGGTGATGGGCGTGTCAAGCAGGTGTGGGGAAGTCCACATTTGCCCGGAAGCTGGAAAGCATATTGGATATAGAAGCTCATCACCTTGATGCGCTCTACTGGAAGCCCGGATGGGTAGAAGCTTCTCCGGAAGAATTTGCTGGCGCTCAAGAGGAAATGGTTATCCAGAAGCAATGGATTATTGAAGGAAACTATAGCAGCACTTATTCTATTCGGGCGAAACGTGCGGATATCATTATATACTTGGAGCTTCCCCTGATTGTATGTCTATACAGGGTTTTCAAGCGCTGGATCCTTCATCTCGGAAAAACTTGCCCAGATATGGGGGAAGGTTGGTGTATATACGGGAAGCAATAATATAGGATAAATTGCTTATTCAATCCAAAAACAAAATATGTCATCTATGGAAAAGGCAACATCAGGGAAGATGGTTGAATGGAAGGATTGATTTTCTTGGTCATATACATTTTCCAGGATAAATGAATGCTGATTTTAAACAAATTTTTCAATAAATCTGTTTTGATGATCGGCAATCAAATATTCCTTCACACCAACTTTTTCATAATAACGCTTTTTCAAAAGACGGTCGTTTCTGACTGTGCTTAGAATAACACTTCAACGACCTGACCGGGAACTTCATAGCAGCAATAATTGCTCAATTACTTATTTGGCTATTGTATGACTGTAATAATTTAATGTCGTTGTATGCGTTTTTCTTATTTTGAAAACTTGAGATTTTTGCTAAACAAATTATGTTAATATGGTTTTAGTATCTGTAGCGAATAATTTGGGGGACTGCTTATATGACTAAAGTCGGATTTGTCCGTCATGGTGTTACACGGTGGAATAAAGAAGGAAGAGCGCAGGGGAGTTCTGATATTCCATTGGATGAAGAAGGCTTGGAGCAGGCCTGTTCACTTGCAGCATGGATGGAAATCGATGATTGGGATGTGGTGTATGCCAGTGATCTGCTGCGGGCTGAGCAGACTGCGGAAGTCCTGAACGAAAAACTTGGAAAACAACTGCACCTGGATTCCCGGCTCCGTGAAGTGGGGGGCGGACTGATTGAAGGAACTACTGAAGAAGAACGGGTGCAAACATGGGGACCTGACTGGCGTGAACTGGATATGCTATTTGAACCTCAGGACAGCATTATTGCCAGAGGCATCTCCTTTATGGAAGAAATCATTGATAAACATCATGATCAGAATGTTTTGGTTGTGAGCCATGGCAGTTTCATTAAACATCTCCTTAATGTGCTTATACCAGGCTCGGATATGAACGAATCCTTGAAGAATACGTCACTCACTTCTTTGGTAAAGTGTGAGCATGGATGGGACTGCCATTTATATAATTGTACAGAACATTTGATAAAAGGTGATTCACTTAAAATGTACTAGATTTATATTTTGGGGGTTACTGCATGACTGCACCACCGAAGCATATTGTTTCAGCTGCCACGATTATATTAAATGAACAAAACGAACTTTTGCTGATAAAAGGACCGAAAAGAGGATGGGAAATGCCGGGCGGACAAGTGGAAGAAGGGGAATCACTGAAGGATGCCGCAATACGGGAAACGAAAGAAGAATGCGGCGTGGATGTTGAAATCATAAAATTTTGCGGTGTGTTTCAAAATGTAAAAAAATCCATATGCAATACATTATTCTTGGCGAAACCAGTAGGAGGCAATCTAACGACAACTGAAGAAGCACTTGAGGCAGGGTATTTTCCGGTTGAAACCGCATTGGAAATGGTAACGTGGTCAAATTTCAGCCAGCGAATTGAATATTGTCTAAAGGAAGAACTTCAGCCGTTTTATGTGGCATTTTGACAACGAAATAAGACAGGGAGAGAGCAATTTGAAGTTACTGACAGGAAATAAAATCAAACTGACCAGATTCAAAGAGAATGATTTAAAAATATTGGAACATTGGTATCATGATGAGGCGTTCATGCGTTTGATGGACACGTCGCCTGCTTTTCCGAAAACAGAGGAGGAGTTAAAGGAATCATACCTGAAAAAGCATAAAGATCATGAATATCAGTTCGCAGTACGGACGTTGGAGCTGGATGAACTGATTGGTTTTGTTGCACTGGATTCCATTGACTGGTCAAACCGGAATGCCTGGCTTGCGCTTGGAATTGGCGACAAAGCGAACTGGAACAAGGGATATGGTCAGGAAATGCTCAGATTGGCACTTACATTTGCGTTTAACGAGATGAATCTGAATCGCGTCCAGTTAACTGTGTTTGAAAGCAATAAGCGAGCCATTGCAGCTTATGAAAAAAGTGGTTTCAAGCATGAAGGCGGGCACAGGGATTACCTGTTGCGTGATGGCAAGACCGAGGATATGCTCCTGTTTGGCATTTTGCGCCGGGAGTGGGAAGCGGAGCAGCATTAACTCCCCCTAACAAATGGTAAGGTGCTTTCTTACTTCTGGATTTTCATAAAGCTTTTTTACATCAGTATAATCAGATACATGACGGTCATGAATAAGACATTTTTCTGTTATTAGCAAAACATCCACTCCTAGTTTGCAAGGGTCACTTGAATAAAAAAAAGACCAACAAAATAACATGCTGGTCATACTGATTACAAATCCCTTGATGGTGTGGGGGAGAATAGTTGCTTTCCCAGTAAACCAGTCATTTCGACTCAACCTGTTCATTCGCAAATCGCACAAAATAATTCAGTGAATCATGATTACTCAACGATCCTTTATTGACAACCTCATCAACCGATTTGCCCATCAGGATTTTCTTGATTGGAATCTCCAGTTTTTTGCCGTTCAAGGTTTTGGGCAGATCTGGCGCTTCGTAAATGCCGCTTGGGACATGTCTTGGTGAGCAGTGTATCCGGATCTGATTTTTGATCGTTTTTTTGACGTCATCGGTCAGTTCTTCTCCGTCCTTCATCAGGACAAAGAGCGGTGTGTATGAATCACCGTCACCTTTAGGGATGTCAACTATTAAGCTATCACGCACTTCACTCACGTGATCAACCGCACGATAGATTTCACTTGTGCCAATGCGGATTCCCCCGCGGTTGATAGTGGCATCTGAGCGTCCGTAAATGACACATGTATGGCGTTCAGTGATTTTTAAGTAGTCACCGTGCCGCCAAATGCCCGGGAAAACATCAAAATAACTGTCGTGAAGGCGGCTGCCGTCTTCGTCATTCCAGAAATAAATCGGCATGGACGGGAATGGCTCGGTCAACACAAGCTCGCCGACTTTCTCGATTTGCGGTTTGGCATCATTGTCAAAGCTTTCAATCTTGGCACCCAGTCCGCGGCATTGCAGCTCACCTGCATATACCGACAAAATGGGCGATCCGAGAATAAACGCTGTACAAACATCAGTCCCGCCGCTTGCTGAGGCAATCCAAAGATCTTCCTTCACATGGTCATAGCACCATTGGAATCCCTCAGGCGGCAGCGGTGACCCGGTTGAGCTGATGCTTTCAAGATGGCTCAGATCAAATTCCTCGCCGGGATTCAGGTCATCTTTCATGCAGCCGGTAATAAAACTGGCGCTGGTACCGAATGTTGTCATTTTCGTATCTTCGGCAAATTTCCACAGCATTCGTTTATCAGGATATCCTGGATTGCCGTCGTATAAAATAATCGTGCTTCCGGTCAGGAGGCCGCCGACAAGGAAATTCCACATCATCCAGCCGGTTGTGGTAAACCAGAAAAAGCGATTGTCTTTTCGAAGATCTGCATGAAAGGTTAAAGCTTTCAGGTGCTCCAGCAAAATACCGCCCTGACTTTGGACGATTGGTTTCGGCTTGCCGGTTGTTCCAGAGGAAAATAATACCCAGAGCGGATCGTTGAAGGCGACATGTTCGTATGTTAAAATTCCTGGTTTTGCCAAAGCATCATTCCATAAGCTGACATTTTTCAAACGGCTGACTTCCGGATTTTTGTTCAAATATGGAATGACGATGGTTGCTTCCAATGTGGGCAGTTCTGATTGAATATTTTCCACGACAGAAGTGCGGTCAAAATCTTTTCCGCCATAACGGTACCCATCAACGGTCACCATGACTTTTGGCTCGATCTGTTTGAAACGGTCAATGACACTTTGTGTACCAAAATCCGGTGAAGCACTAGACCAGATGGCGCCAAGGCTTGCACTTGCCAGAAATGCCACAATAGACTCATAGATATTGGCCACATAGGCAACTACACGATCTCCTTTTGTGACGCCAAGGTTTTGAAAGGTCTGTTGCAGTGCGGCTGTATCCCGGTATAGTTCTTTCCAAGTTACTTCTTGTGTTTGGCGTAATTCTGAGGCGTGTATGATTGCCGGTTGATGTTCATCACGGTCTCTGAAAATATGCTCGGTGTAGTTGATGGTTGCTTCGGGAAACCATTTGGCTCTGGGCATTTGATACGATGTCAGTACTGTTTTGTATGGGTGTTTTGCCTGGATATCAAAATAGTCCCAGATGGAAGCCCAGAACTCCTCCAGTTCATTGACGGACCATTTCCAGAGCGAATGATAATCATCAAAATGCAGGTTTTTATGTTCTTTTAGCCATTTCATATAGTCATAGATATTAGATTGCTGTTTTCGTTTTTCATCAGGTTCCCATAGCAGGGTACCCTCTTTTATTTCACTCAAATGCTGCCCCTCCTTTTATCTCCACTTATAACTATTATATGAAACCGTTTCCGCTGTGTAAAGCTGCTTTGGTTTTTAGCTGGACTCGTTTTAACTCAGTAAGCCCGGACATTTTCTATTGCAGATTTAGATTTTAAGGTAAATTAGTGTGCGGTATGTGAAAGAGAATGAAATCCCCCGTGGCCGCTGCGGGGATTGTCGTATTATTGTTCTGCCAGCTTATCAGCAAAAACTGTATCAAAAGCGTGAGAGTGATTTCGAATGTCATGTTATCTTAGATACACTGAATTCGTGATCTGCACAATATAACACCTCGGTTGACAGTTCCCGAAGCGTACCACATATTGATGAACTGCTGTTATTGGTTGTTCCGGTCATGCTCAGCAAACCTCGCAAAAGTGCGTTCATCTTCAATCAGCCCGCAGGATCCACATTGTATTCGATATTCAGGTCCGCTGTAGGTTATATGAAAAACTTCCGGCTGCTCATCACGGTAGTCATTTAAAATATCACCGGTCTGTGGATCCAGCTTTACTGGTTTGGCCACTTGTTCAATCATATTAAACCGTGAACGATTTGTTTTGCAATTCGGGCAAAGGTATTGCTGGTTCATATCAGACACCTCCACCCTTTAATATTCCGCAATTATCGGATCTCATTCGAAGACTTTTCGCTTTTGGGCATACACAAAATCAATATTATTTGGGTTAAGCAGTACGGCTTGATCAAATAATCGCTGCCGATTTCTTCGCTTAATAATGGCCATGATTTCTTCCAGTTCCTCAGACCATTCATTCATCTGAATCGTGATGGATGGTTCCGTGTGTTGATCAAATGTCGATGTTCACTTTCATCATCAAGACCCCAGTGTCACTATCCCTTGGGCCTATTTAAGAACCATATAAGGCGGTGCGATAAATCCGCCCAGACCAAATCCTAAAAGAATGAGTGATGTCTGTTTAAAGAACAATTTCAGAAACAATTTAGATGAGAAGACCATATTGAGCAGCCTATGTTAACCAATGCTTGATTTTGCCAAAGAAGGATTTGTTTGTTTCCGTGTTTTTATCTATTTTTTCATCGGCATCGTCATCAATAAAAATATGCGCTTGATCAATTGCATAATCATACGCAAGTACTGCCCCAATGTCTGTATCAGCATCTTCGTTGGTGACTTCGGTATAGGGAATATTGTATTTGTTGGCAAGTGCTTTCTCTTCTTTCAGAAATTTATGTGACACATCGCCGTTTATCAGCAATTTGGCATCTTTATTGGCCTGCATGGCTTCTTCCAGCTTTATAAGCCCTTTATCTGACATGACCTGGCCTTTTGTAAGAGCGATGACAATGCGCTCCCTGATTGTTCCCAGGAATTGTTTTCGCTCTGATCTTTTGGTTTGCCGGGAACCGTATATTCCTTCCGTCAAATAGTCATCTACACTCTTTTTTCCCATAAATTTGCCTCCTTGTCAGTCATACATAATTAAATTGTATATGATGTGCAAGAAAGCTTCAAAAAAATACCCCGGCCAAGAGCCAGGGCACTTTTATCAGGATTTTCTGTTTTTGACACGATTTTCCGCTGCACGGCTTCTGGCTTGTGCTTCCTTATCCTCGTGGTCCGCAAATTCCTCGGAAAACTCAACATCCTTGCCATCTGTTTTCGCATATTCAGGTGTCTGTCTCAACTGAGGTCTCCCTCTGCGGTTGGTGCGGTGTTCATCTCTGCCCATACAATCCACCTCTTTAAAATCATTTTCAGAGATAGTATGTGCAGAAACGGTTTTTTTATTGGATATGCCATATGTTTTCCTAACGGTTATGGTCCATGAAATTTCACATCAATTTTCTTTCTGTCATGAGGCATTTTTACTTTAATCATCCCATTCTTATATGTAGCTCATAAACCTCCATGGGATACTGGCCGGTCGATGGAATCTGTCTTGATCGTGTTTTTTCCGGTACATATTATCTTCATTTGTATTATTGATGAAGCTACTGACCCATGAACATATAATTTTTAATAGTTTTCCTTGAGCTGTACTTTCAGCGCCGGTCACCGCCAAAAAGGTTATATAATCCCCCGGCGATACTTCCTTCTCCTTTATCGGAACCGCCTTCTTGTGGAGCTGAAGCAAATACACGGCTTGCGAGACGGCTGAACGGCAGTGACTGTACCCATACTGTACCGGGTCCGCGTAATGTCGCAAAAAATAATCCTTCTCCTCCAAACAGGGCAGTTTTGACACCGCCGACAAACGACACATCATAACTAATGTCACGCGTCATCGCAACAAGACAGCCGGTATCGACCCGCAATGTTTCACCAGGTGGAAGTTCTTTTTTATACATTGTCCCTCCGGCATGAACAAACGCCAATCCATCACCTTCAAGCTTTTGCATAATAAATCCTTCACCGCCGAAAAATCCTGTACCTACTTTTTTCTGAAATTCAACACCAACCGATACACCTTTGGCAGCAGCAAGAAAAGCATCTTTCTGGCAAATGATTTTTCCATTCAGTTCACTTAAATCCATTGGCATGATTTTGCCGGGATAGGGCGAGGCAAATGATACATGCTTCTTGCCCGTACCCTCATTTGTGAATGTCGTCATAAACAGACTTTCACCGGTGATGACACGTTTTCCCGCACCAAGCAGTTTCCCCATTAGTCCACTTCCCTGATTGGAAGACCCGTCACCAAAGATCGTTTCCATTTGGATTCCGTCATCCATCATCATCAGACTGCCCGCCTCTGCGATGACCGTTTCTTGCGGATCGAGTTCAACTTCGACAAACTGCATATCATCCCCGTGGAGTTTGTAATCAATTTCGTGGTTATTCAATTTTTCCAGCCCCTTTGCATGTGATATTTCTCATACGTGGAAAATCCTGAAAAAGATTCATCCATTCCCGCAAATAATTATCTGGCTTTTTTCATATACTACAAACGTATGCCTATGTATTGAACATACTGGAAATGAGTGAATAGGAGGAATTCGATGCCATTTAATATGACCCAGAAGTTGATAAAAGATCATCTTGCTGCCGGTGAAATGACCCCTGGAGAAGAGATCGGACTGAAAATTGATCAGACATTGACACAGGATGCTACCGGCACACTGGTTATGCTCGAGCTTGAGGCAATGGAACTGGAGCGGGCGAAAACGGAAGCATCAGCACAATATGTTGATCACAACTTGATACAGGAAGATAGTAAAAATCCAGATGATCACCTGTTTCTGCAAAGTGCAACAAGACGGTTCGGGCTGCATTATTCCAGACCGGGAAATGGTGTGAGTCACCCTGTACATATGCAGCGATTGGCAAAGCCGGGAAAAACACTGCTCGGATCTGACAGCCATACGTGTGCCAATGGGTGTATGGGAATGCTTGCCATGGGTGCAGGGGGAATCGATGTGGCCATGGCGATTGCGGGTGAACCGTTTTACGTTAAAATGCCGAAAGTCTGGGGAATTAAGCTGACCGGAAAATTGCCCGACTGGGTCAGCGCTAAGGACGTCATTCTTGAACTGCTCCGCCGACATGATGTGAAGGGCGGAGTTGGCACTGTGATGGAGTATTTCGGTCCTGGTGTTGAAAGTTTGAGTGCCATGGATCGTCATGTGATTGCGAATATGGGTGCTGAGCTTGGTGCAACGGGTACGGTCTTTCCATCCGATAAAGAGGTTAAACGCTTTTTAAAGGCACAGGAGCGGGAAGATGATTGGATCGAGTTGACGGCAGATAAAGACGCAACGTATGATATTTTGGAAGAAGTTGATCTGTCTGAATTGGAGCCATTAATTGCCAAGCCGTCCAGCCCCGGAAATGTGGTAACTGTAAGGGAACTGGCAGGGACACCAATATATCAGTCCTATGTCGGATCATCCGCTAATCCCGGTTACCGTGATTTTGCCATTGCGGCAGAAATTGTCAATGGAAAACGCGTAGCAGATGGGGTTTCCTTTGATATTAATCCGACTTCAAGACAAATGCTGACAAACCTAGTCAAGGAAAGCCATGTTGCAAGTCTGCTTCAGGCGGGAGCAAGGATGCATCAGGCAGGGTGCAATGGATGTATCGGTATGGGGCAGGCACCGGCGACAGGCAGAAATAGTCTGCGCACAACACCCCGGAATTTCCCTGGCCGCTCCGGAACGAGAGAGGATAGTGTTTTCCTCTGCAGCCCAGAAACGGCTGCTGCATCAGCTTTGACAGGAGAAATAACCGATCCGCGCACACTTCAGGCGGATTATCCGAAAATTAAGGAACCGAAACATGAAACAGCGAATATGGATTTGCTGGATGAACCGCTTCCTGATGAGCAGGCGAAAGACGTTGAATTGCACAAGGGTCCGAATATTGCTTCCATCCCGAAAATGGATGAAATGCCTGACCGCCTGGAACTGCCGGTACTGCTGAAAATGGGGGACAACATATCGACTGATGAGATTTTGGCTGGCGGTGCCAGGGTGCTTCCATATCGGAGCAACCTGCCGGAAATCAGCAAGTTTACGTTCGAAATCATTGATGATACGTACTATAAGCGCGGAAAGGCAACGGTTGATGATGGCGGGCATGCCATTGTCGGCGGATATAACTATGGGCAGGGATCGAGCCGTGAACATGCGGCACTTGCACCAAGATATTTAGGTCTGCGTGCTGCCCTTGTGAAGGATTTTGCCCGGATTCACTGGCAAAACCTGGTCAACTTTGGTGTGCTGCCGCTGACGTTTGTCAATGAAGAAGATTACGATTCACTGTCGGCTGGTGATGTACTCGTGTTGTCCGATTTGCGGAACAAGATTCAGCAGGGGAATGAATTTTCCATTGATGTAAAAGATAAGGATGAACAAATTAATGTAAAACACAGTCTTTCTGAACGTCAAGTTGATATTATGCTGAAGGGCGGGATTATCAACTGGGCAAAAGACCGGCAACAGCAAGGAGGGTAAGTCGTGGACCGTGAAAAGACCTGCAAAGCCTGTGAAGGAATAGGTATGCTTTCAGATGATGAAGGATGGCAGTATCAATGCAGCGTGTGTGATGGAGATGGAACATATGACATTGATGACATTTCCAGACCAGCCCGTGTGATGTCCGTTGATATGAATAACCGGCTGCTGGACTGAAAAGGGAGCTCAGGGGCTTTCATAAAAAACTGTCTGTTTGTTGATAGCGAGCAGGCAGTTTTATTTTGTTGACAGTAATTTAAAGCACCAGATTGTCGCTAATACAATTGAAAAAAGAAGGAATCGGCTTATTCGCCGATTCCAACGATCCTCGCTTCTACCTGCCGTCTTCCGTTTAATGCGGCATTGTTCCCTGAGCAGGTGCATAGCTTTGCTGGAATGCCTGCATATCCTGCTGCTTGAGCTGAGGCACTTGGTAATATTGGTTTTTGTTTTGATAAAGGAATACTTCATAGGCCATTTCAAGCAAATTTGGGACACTATCTGCCAGCACACGACGCAAAACAGGGTTGGTCATTTCTGATGCTGCCATCGTAAAAGTTGAAGCTGCTGACTTTAACGAACCCATCATAAAGCCTGAAATAGATTGGTCATTTAATTCATTAACCGACTGCATCGGTGTTTTTGGCTGTGACGGTGGTTGCATACCATATGTGACATCGTTGCTCTGGTCCATTTTGTAGGATTTCGTATCAACGGCCGGATCCTGCCCGGATTGAAACGTATCAATAATGGTATTGTAAAGCTGGCTGCAAAAAGCCCGATGTTTCTGTGACATGGTTTGCAATTCCGGATCCTGAATGTACTGTTCATACAATACACATTGATCCATGGCGCCAGTCAGAGCTGATAGGGCCTCATGTGCATCAAACATATCATGACCGCCATAATGCTGTTGTGGTGGAAGCTGTGTCGTGTCCGTGAAATTTTGCTGTTGGTTTTGCATTAACATAACCTCCTCAAAGTATTCATTGTTATTTTGAGATAAAATCGATTCATTATGTATGAATAGCCGTTTGGTTTATTGCCATTTTTTACGTACGGGGATATATTCGAGTGCAACACCAACTCGAGCGAGAACACTCCAAACTTGATCGAGGACAGAATCAAGTTGAGTGAAAACACTTCGAACTCGAGCGAGCACAAACCCCAGTGCCACACAAACCAGTAATGGAATCCTTTTCGAACTCATACTTCAATCAACCATTGGCGCAGCACGGTCAAAACAACTACCAAGAGTACAATATCATGATCAATACAAATGAATTCTTTCACTGCTGCAATTGATATATTTCCGCAAAAGGGGGCAAAAATTAAATTTTTATTTTGATGTCCCCTTTTCAGCATTTGTTTCGATTGTAGTTAAAATAGGCTGTGCTAACCTGACATTACGCTTTTTCCATTCTGTGCTTCATGACGCAAATTTTTCCTGAAACGGGAGCCGTATAAAAATTAAAAAACAGCTTTCTTAAACAATGTTGAATAGGTATAATTTAAAGTTATGAAGGATGTTGTATTTGAAAGCTCTCACTATGGAACGAGTCTATACGCGATATAAGGAGTTGTTAAAAGGTGTCTGAACAAGATAAAAAAGAAAACATTGAAGTATGGGAAGACCTGGTCAACATAAAGGATCTGGCATTAGGTTTGGCCATTTGCAGTGTGACGTCGCTTGGCGGATATTTAGTTGCACCTGAGGGTCAGCAGCCGCTTATATTCGGGCTGATCGGTGCAGTCTTAGGTTTTATGATCAGTACCATCATGATTCAACCCAAACGAAATTTTACTTATATAGATGAGGAGTAGGCATTATGGATATCGTTTTAATTGTGCAAATGGTTATTGTGGCTATTCTTGGGGCAGGTTTATACACGATCATTGGTATTGCTCCGGGCACGGATGAAACGGCCGTTCTTGCACCAGTCACATTGGTTCTGGTGATTTCCGGCCTTGAGCCAATCCTTATCTTAACATTTTTTATTGCTGCCATCGTAGCCAAAAAATTGACCGACTCTATCCCGGTTGCAGTCGCAGGTATTCCGGGCGGTGTGATGTCCGCTCCAATGGTCGATCATGCAATGGTCTTGAAAAAACATGGAAAACCTGATGTAAGTATCCGAAAAATGGCTTCAGGTTCAGTCATTGGAACGATCATTTCAATACCGCTCAGTCTATTGCTGGCAACCGCGTTGGTACCGCTGGCCGATGTAATAGAGCAATATTCCAGTCAGGTATTTTTTTTCGGTGCCATTTTTCTGGCATTGATGACGAAAAATCGCTGGTTTGCCGTATTGTCGATTGTTCCATTTGCGTTCATCATTCAGGGACTGCGGCATGCATACTGGGAACTAGGCATTGTACCTGAAGATACGACCGTTTTCACATCATTTTTCCTTGGGATTACAATTGGACCTGTCATTTTAAAATTGTTTGAGTTGCTGAATGGAAGAATCAGAAGAAACCAGCCGCGTTACGGTACTAAAGAAATCGCCATGCGAAAATCGAAGCCAGAAAAAGGCTTTCCGAATCCATTCAAAATTTTGGATAAAAACGAGACGATCTCCAGTGCTGTCAGTTCAGTGTTTGGGGTGCTCACCTTTTTCATGAGCCCCGTTGGTATGACGATCTTTCTCGGTGAAATGATCGCAAGCAAAATTAAAGATCCGGTTAAACGGGCAGCTCGTGCGATTTCCAGCATGGACGGACTGACGAATGCCGCCTATCTTGCTGGTACATTGGTTCCGCTGATTGCAATTGGCTATCCGCTTTCCCCGACGGCCCTGGGACCTGGACATGCTTTATTCAATGCACCGCCTGTATTCACATACGAACATAATCTGCATCATATCTTATCGATGAACGAGTTTGTGGTAGCGACATTGATTGGCGCTGTGATTGCCATCAGTATAACTTTTTTCATTATGATTAAGTATGCCCAGCCGATATGTGCATTTGTATTTAGGCGAATCCCTCATGAAGCTATGCTCGGCCTTTTCTTCGGTCTTGTGCTGATGCTGGCGTATATGGATGCCGGTGTGCTGAATATTGCAGGAGTATTGGTAATCGGTCTGGTTGCTGGATTTCTGCATAGAAGAGGTGTCAATTATGGTGTCCAATTCATGACATTGTATGCAGCACCATGGCTTGTAGGATTGATATTTTAAAACGGCTTCTGCCAGCACTGTGAAACCTTTAGCTGACAATCACCGTAGTACCGGCAGATAGAAGGAGGATTCCCCATGAAAAAAGCTGCATATATTTTATGTTTGCTGATTGTCATGTTAACGATTGCCGCAGGATGCAGTGATAATGGCGAAGGAAATAAGGAGGATGCTAATGTGGATGGCAAATGGACGGGATCCATTGAGGTTCCAAATCAGCCGCTCGACATTATTGTCAGCTTTACTAAGGATGGCGAATGGACTGGAACCATCAGTATTCCGGTCCAAGGCATCGAAGCGTATCCGCTGTCGTCGGTTACAGTGAATGGAACGGACGTCGCCTTTTTCGCAGATATACAGGGACAGCAAATCGCCTTTGACGGTGAGTTTAAAGATGACGAAATGACGGGTGATTTCAGCCAGCACGGTCAGACCTTTCCATTTCAATTGACAAAAGGTGGGACTGTGGATGAAAATGACGGGAATTTTTTAAGCGTGGAAACGGATGAAGGGATGCTGTATGGCGAGTTAGAGGTGCCTGATGGAGAAGGTCCTTTTCCGGTAATGCTTATTATCCCCGGGTCAGGACCAACTGATCGCAATGGTAATTCAGCTGGTATTGGGGTAAACAACAGCTTGAAACGACTCGCGGAAAGATTGGCGGAGCAGGGGATCGCCAGTCTGCGCTATGATAAGAGAGGGGTCGGCGAAAATTTAGAAGCAGCTATCCCGGAAAATGAACTCCGGTTTGATCAATTTGTTGACGATGCTGTGGCGTGGACGAACCTGCTGGCACAGGAGGAAGACTATTCTAAGGTCGGTATTATCGGTCACAGTCAAGGCTCACTAGTTGGAATGCTGGCTGCGCGTGCTGGTCATGCTGATGCCTTCATTTCCCTTGCCGGAGCCGGCCATTCGATCGATCAGGTGCTTTATGAACAATTGGAGACTCAATTGTCCGAGAATTCGCTGGCGGAAGCAGAGGACATTCTTGATAAACTCAAAAAGGGTGAACAGGTTCAGGATGTGAGCCAGGAACTGCAAAGCGTCTTCAGGCCATCTGTTCAGGATTTTTTAGCGTCATGGATGCAGTATGCTCCCCGTGAGGAAATGGCTGCATTAGAGATGCCGATGCTTATTGTTAACGGCGAACGTGACTTGCAGGTTTCTGCCAGTGAAGCGGAACTGCTGCATGAAGCCAGTCCGAATGCTGATATGTTGATTCTGGAAGAAATGAATCACGTATTAAAGGAAGCACCGGAAGATGAAAAGGGGAATATGGAAACGTATAGCGATCCGGATCTTCCGTTGGCCGATGATCTGATGGAAGGGATGGTGAACTTCCTGAAAGAACATCGTTTTTTGGAATAAGTGGGAAATTCCTTTTTAATCATAATGAAGTGTTTCAAAATAGCGTTTTTACTGGGTTAATTTTAAAATTTAATTCGTGATACTTACTAAAAATTGCATTTCACCACTCGTTTTCGCTATGCACCTCAGATATAATAAAGAAAGATAAGGTTGGGATCAAGACAGGTATTAATACAATGGATTGGGAGTTTTATTAAAGAGGACTTGAAGAGGGTGGGGAGGTAAAAGATCTGAGGTAAGAAGCAACCATTCTCAGTTTAAAGAATGTATTGATTATTTAGTTAGAACGACTGGAAAAGCTAACCGGATAGAGCTGAAGCGGGAATAGTTTTGAAGGCAAAGGGGAGAACAGTAGTGGAGGATAAACAACCCATTCAACTGGATGAACGCATTCATTTAATTGATGGTTTTGATTTAGGTGTACCGGAGCGAACCGGTACATATGTCATTGACGAGGATGAATTGACGCTGATTGAAACAGGGCCGAGTCCGTCGGTGAAATATATTAAAAAGGGGCTGGATGACCTGGGTTTTTCCCTGGAACAGGTGAAATACATCATCGTTACTCATGTTCACCTTGATCATGCCGGTGGGGCTGGACTGCTATTGAAAGAATGTCCTCATGCCAAAGTAGTTGTTCATCCAAAAGGGGCCAGGCATTTGATGGATCCGAAAAAACTGGCTGCAGGGGCAAGAGGTGTATATGGCGAAAGTTTCAGTGAATTGTTTGATCCGATTGTTCCGGTGCCAGAAGAACGTCTGATGGTTAAGAACGAAGGCGAAATGCTTAAAATTAGTGGGGGCTGCACACTGGAATTTCTGAATACCCCTGGTCATGCGAGACATCATTTCAGCATTTATGACCCGGTCAGCAATGGATTGTTCACGGGTGATACTGCTGGTATCCGTTATCAGCAGCTGATTGATGAGGGCATTGATTTCTTTTTGCCGTCAACGTCCCCGAACCATTTTGACCCAACAGCCATGCACACATCCATCGATCGTATTCGCAATATGCAGCTGGATAGGATATATTATGGGCATTTCGGTATGGCGGAGAATGTTAACCAAGCCCTTGACCAAGTGTCGGAATGGCTTGATATTTTTGTTGGGATAGGTGAAGTGGCTGTAGCAGAAGGAAAAGGGTATGACGTACTGGCATCACGTATGCTCGAGCAAGTCAAAGGAGATTTGTCGATTAAAGGGCTGCGGACCGACCATGAGGTCTATATTTTGCTTAACCTGGACATGCAGGTCAGTGCACTTGGCATGATTGATTATTTTAATAAACTGCAGTGACATAAGTGCTTGCCATCGTTTGATGGCAGGCACTTAATGTGAAGTCGATCCTTTTTCAGCACTTTCCCTCAGATGGATCATAAGACATCTGTTTATGTATGACATCCTTTATCCTTATTTTTGTTACTAACTTTATAAAGCGTATTGGTTATATCCTCGTTTGTTAGAACGTGCTTCATAAGCCTTCTAGCCAATTAGAGGATTTTTCTTTTGCTGTTGTTTTGTGCATTTTAGCGTTTTTGCCCCTTGTCAAACAACACCATGATGAGATCTCAGCAGATGGTGATTTTTCATGGTATTGTAATTACTGCTGCTTGCATGCTCAATCGCAAATTTTTTTGCAGGTTAAATCCCTCATTTTCTATTGTTCAGAGGCTTCGTCCAGTGATTGGGTATGTTTTTAGAAATTCTTTTTTGTAATTTTAATATTGGTAATGCTGGTAAACGTTTTATGACCATTTTATCCATCAGTGAAATGAAATTGGGCCATGGATGGTTTCAACTTATGTCTTCATTCAATATGTTAGTGTATGGAAACTAGAAATTCGGGGGTTATCGTATGGTCAATCAACCACATGACGGAAGATTAATCAGTTGTGAATTAACTGGACAGAAAAGAAAAGAGGCGATTAAGAATGCTAAATAGCTTCAGTCAATGACTGTCAATTCCTGGGTGGTTTCTGATATGGAACTGATTGGGATAGGCGGTTTCAGTCCGCTGACAGGATTTATGGGGCAGGATGATTATGAAAATGTCGTTAAAAATACACGTCTTGTGGATGGCACAATCTGGAGTATTCCGATTACACTGCCGGCAACCGAAGAACAAGCTAAAAACTTTAATGTTGGTGAACAAATTGCCCTTAAAGGAAAAGATGGCATCATCTATGGAACCATTACCCTGAGGGAGAAATATGCATATGATAAAAAGAAGGAAATGCAAAATATCTATGGCACGGCTGATACCGCACATCCCGCGTGAAAAAAGTCTATGAGAAAGGATATATTTATCTTGGCGGGGCGATTACGCTGCTTAATCGTCCGGATCACAGTCAGTTTGCAGCGCATGACATGGATCCGGCTGATACACGTAAGATGTTTGAGGACCTGGGCTGGAAAACAATCGTTGGTTTCCAAACACGAACCCGGTTCACCGTGCGCATGAACATATTCAAAAGAACGCACTCGAGGCGGTGGATGGCTTGCTGAACCCGCTTGTCGGTGAAACGAAATCTGATGATATTCCGGCGGATGTCCGGGGACCGAAAGAAGCAATTCTGCATGCCATTTTGCGCAAAAACTATGGCTGCACACATTTTATTGTCGGACGTGATCATGCCGTTGATAGCACAATATGAAGAAGAACTCGGTATACAGATTTTCAAATTTGAATATGCGTTTTACTGCAAAGTCTGTGAAAACATGGCATCCGCGAAAACATGTCCGCACGATAAGGGAAATCATGTCCACTTAAGTGGTACAAAAGTGCGTGAACTGCTCCGCAACGGCAAACGTCCGCCAAAAGAATTTTCACGTCCGGAAGTTGCTGATGTGCTGATTAAAGGAATGCGCGAAAATTGAGAAAGGCTGTTTAAAAAGATTGCTCTATTTTTCTTTTGAGCATAGATTAAAAAGGGGATCTGATATCCCATGTCGTTTGAGATGATGTTTGTTCTGATTTTACTTCTGGCTATGTTTGCCGTGCTGATTTTTGAAGTTGCCCGGCCGGACATGGTTATTTTTGCAGTATTGGTTATATTGCTGTTATCAGGCATATTAACGGTTGATGAGGCATTGAGCGGTTTTTCCAATGAAGGGATGCTGACGGTCGCGTTATTGTTCATCGTGGCAGGATCCGTACAAAAAAGTGGTTTAATTGATCAAATGATGGAAAATTGGCTTCAGAACAGCCGCACTCATACAGGTTCGATGCTGCGCTTTTTTGTGCCGATGTCTGCGTTTTCGGCTTTTTTGAACAATACGCCTATCGTTGTAACGTTTACTCCAATTATTAAAAAATGGTGCGAAGATCGCGGCATTGCACCTTCCAAGTTTTTGATCCCATTATCATATGCCACGATTTTGGGCGGTACAGTAACATTGATGGGAACATCCACGAATCTCGTCGTTCACGGTTTGATGCTCGATTTTGGATTAGAGGGCTTTTCATTATTTACATTGGCTGTTGTCGGTGTACCGGCAGCGTTGATTGGCCTCATTTATCTTTTTACAATCGGATATAAATTATTGCCGGATAACAAAGGTTTCAGCCAGCAGATTAGGGGAGACCCGAAAGAGTATATTGCTGAAATGCAGGTGACACAAGATTTCCGTTATCTTGATAGGCGTGTCAAGCAAGCGGGGCTTCGTGATTTGAAAGGTCTTTATCTGATTGAGATTATCCGTGGTGATGAGCGTATTTCACCGGTCAGGTCAACAACGGTGATTCAAAGGGGTGATCGGCTGATTTTTACCGGATTGATTTCAGCCATTGTTGACTTGCAGAAGATTAAAGGCCTGGAGCTGGAAACTGGGACGAACATTGATTTTGATGATCTTAAGGATGGATCGACCAATTTAGTAGATGCCGTCGTGTCGGATCAATCATCGCTTTTATTCAAGTCAATTAAACAGTCGCAGTTCCGTTCACGGTATGATGCAGGTGTCATTGCGGTACACCGGAATAATGAACGGATTAAGAGCAAGGTCGGGGATATCGTATTGAAGCCCGGAGACTCGCTGTTACTGTTGGCAGGAACCGATTTTGTTGAAAAATATCAGCAGTCGAATGACTTTTTTGTTGTGTCGTCATTGGGTACACTGGCTGACCTGAATCTAAACACTAAGAAAGGCTGGTTCTCGATTACTGTGCTGCTCGTCATGATTTTGACGGTAACACTGGGATGGTTAAACATGTTCAAGGCGATGGCATTGGCGGTTTTGGTATTTTTGGCTTCAAAAATTATCACACCTCAGGAAGCCAAGGAATACGTTCACTTCAATGTTTTATTATTGATTGCCAGTTCGCTTGGGATTGGCGTTGCCATGAGGAAAACGGGTCTGGCGGGATGGATTGCGGACGGTCTGTTGGATTTTGGTGAGCCATTGGGATTAGTGGTCATTCTGTTTATGATCTATATCCTGACAAATGTATTTACGGAGATTGTCACCAACAGCGCAGCTGCCGTCATGATGCTGCCGATCGGGATGGAAATGGCGGAGACACTTTCTGTCGAGCCGATGGGAATTGCGGTTCTCATTGCGATAGCCGCTTCTGCAAGTTTCATCACACCAATTGGTTACCAGACGAATTTGATCGTGTATGGCTCTGGTGGTTACAAGTTTACAGATTACGTGAAAGTGGGGACCCCGCTTAGTCTATTAGTGATGATGACGTCTGTATTGATCATATATCATGTATGGTTTTAGGAGGAAGCGCTTATGGCCGAATCAAAAAATATCAAATGGCATGAGTCAAAAGTAACGAAAAAACACAGGTAGCAATTGAATAACCATAAGAGTGCCGTGGTGTGGTTCACAGGTCTGTCCGGTTCAGGTAAATCGACTATTTCGGTTGAACTGGAAAAAGAACTGCATAACATGGGTGTTCGGACGTATCGTTTGGGAAAACACGCAATCTCCTAGTTTTGTTAGACTGAGTTTAGCCCAATAAACCAACCACAAAAAGGAGATGCGTGTAATTGAATTCTAACATTTCTTTACCAGGATTAGAAGCGTGTATCATTACAGAGTCGTTTAATAGCGAGGGGTACTATCAACTTCATGTGAAATTGGAGCGGAAACCCCATTCTTGTCCACGTTGTGGCCAATGGACGGATCAAGTTCATGAATATAGACCACAGAAGATTAAACATACGCAAATCTTCAGTAGAAGGACAAAACTTATTTATCGAAAACGTCGATATGTTTGTGGCGACTGTAAGAAACGATTCTATGAAGATAATTCAATTGTTGAGCGCTATCAAAGGCAATCAATTGAGTTTAAGCAGGCAATTGGGATTGAATTAATCAATGGGAAGAATTTTAAGGATGTGGCTGCTCGCTTTGACACGTCACCGACAACCGTTATGCGTCGTTTTGATCAGATTAGTTTCTCGATGTTAAGCGAGACGAAACAGTTACCAGAAGTCATTGCGATTGATGAGTACAAGGGAGATACAGGCGGCGAAAAGTATCAGACTGTCATTGCAGATCCAATTGAAAGGAGGCCCTTAGATATTCTTAAAGACCGCAAAAAAGAAACCGTAAAGGAATATTTACGCCAACATGGAGATAACGTAAAAGTTGTCGTGATGGATATGAGCCATTCCTTTAAAGCAGCTGTTGATCAGGCTTTAGGAGGACCAGTGGTGGTAGCTGACCGTTTTCACTTTTGTCGATATATCTATTGGGCTTTAGAGAGGGTAAGGCGGAAAGTACAGAATGATTTTGATGATTACGACCGTAAGAAGTGTAAACGAATGCGTCATGTGTTCTATAAGCATTATGAAAACCTGACGGACAGGCAGTTATGGTACTTAAATTACTACTTGGAAAAATCAGATAAGCTAAAGAATGCTTATCAATTAAAAGAAGCTTATCGTTTGTGGTTTAAAACCGCGAAGCGTTTAGCTCCAAATGGTCTAAAGGAGATCAAAGAGAGGCATTATCAGTATTATGATCTTGTGAAGTCGTCAGGGATAAAGGAATTCGAAAAGGTGATCGAAACCTTTCAAAATTGGCAGAAAGAGATTATGAACAGTTTTGGATTGGATTTACATAATGGTTTCGTTGAAGGTATTAACAATCAAACTAAAGTCATTAAACGGAATGCATTTGGTTTTAAACGATTTGACCGATTCAGATTAAAAATTTTATTGCATCATCAATATAAGCATTTCAAAGTTCGGGTCGCATAATTAGGAGTGAGCAAGCAGCTCACCCCAACATTTGACTGAGAGCTGTTTTTTCATGGTGTGATCCTCGATGACCCACTCTAAACAGAAGCACGGGATATCGAAACGATATCGCATTACACACATGTATGCGTTTTGGAACAAAGAACACGTCTGGATTCGCAGCAGCCTTTTTTGCCTTTATTTAAACATATATCATGTACAGTCTACTATTTTCTTCATAAATTGAGGTATAACCTTTTTAAAATTCAATGAGGCGGTTATCAAACAGGGATTGAGTAAACCAATTCAAGTAGTCTACTGTTAGAAGAATCACTGTCATCCTAATCATCAGCCCTGTTCGAATGGACTTATTTTACTAATGATATAAACAGTAGCCATTATCGCTGGAGGGAGTTGTTTAAATGTGTTTCAAAATACGACAATATTGATTACAGGAGGGACAGGTTCCTGGGGACATGAACTCGTAAAAAAACTGCTTTCATTTCAGCCAAAGGAAATAAGGATCTTCTCACGTAATGAATTTGCTCAGGTGAAAATGAAAAGGACATTTTCGGATAATCCTTATTTAACATTTGTAATTGGTGATGTAAGAGATTTTGAAGCAGTAAATGAAGCGGCAAAAAATGTCGACTATATATTCCATCTTTCGGCCCTCAAACATGTACCGATATGTGAAGACCAGCCTTCAGAAGCGTTAAAGACCAATGTATATGGTACGGAGAATATTATCAAAGCAAGTTTAAATCAAAAGGTAAAAAAAGTTATTGATGTTTCGACAGATAAAGCGGTTCAACCAATAAATTTTTATGGACTAACGAAAGCGATCGGTGAAAAACTAATCATTCAGGCCAATCAATTAAGCAGTCATACACGTTTTGTCTGTATCCGTGGTGGCAATGTTATTGGTACAAATGGCAGTGTCATCCCGTTTTTTAAAGAACAAATAACAATCCATCATACAGTTCCGCTTACATCCAGGGAAATGACACGCTTCTTCCTGACGGTTTCTCAAGCCATTGATTTGCTGTTATATGCATCCGAACAAGCGATTGGCGGAGAAATATTTGTCATGAAAATGAAAGCATGCCGGATTGTTGACTTAATAGACGTTCTGGAAAGACATTTTGCCACAAAAGACATTGTCATCAATGAGATTGGAATACGTCCAGGCGAGAAACTCCATGAGGTGTTAGTATCAAATGCCGAATCTCGCAACACTTATAAATTTGATGATAATTACTATGTTATTTTACCTGTCAATGCTTCAGAGGAGGTAAAGAAAAGATATGAGAATTTACCAAAGGTGGCCTTCAAACGATATCAATCCAATAGCGAACTAATGTCAACGAGCGAAATTGAACAAATTCTTATGAAAGCTAATGTTATCACATCACAGGAACTTTTTTAAAATGACGGTGAGTGGCGTGACAAAAAAGTCAGTCAAAATATGCAAAAAATGAGGCTGGGACAAAAGGATATTAGCCAAAGATACATCCGAACGATGATTCCACTATGATTGGAACAGTTCGGATTTATCTTTTGAGGGTATTGTTGAAAATTGGTTGCGAATGATCGATCAACTGAGAAGTTACTTGGCCTTAGATTCGCTTTTTTCCATGCTTTTGTTGGTGAATGCATGATGGTCGCTGCGGAAAAATACGCCCTTTCCGGGGCAGGGCCTCAGCTAACTTTGCAAAAAACACACTTGGCAAAGTGGATCTTCTGCTCGCGCTGTTCCCCCAGGCGTGTCGCATTTTTCTGCAGCTTAGAATCGTGTTCTCATAAGGTGACAGCAAGTTCAATGAATATCGTTCTATAAGTTCTTTTCTTTCAACCATCAACACCCCAACATGAGCGGAGGCAGCATACGGAGACTCCTATGGGAACCGCACGAGCCAAAGCCCCCGCAGGAAAGAGGTCTTTGCTTTCCGAGGAGGCTGAGGCCGTGCCCATGGAAAGCGCAGTATGCTGCTGGAGCGAATGATCTCACGCCACTAAAATCAGAATGGAAGGAAGGCTGCACCAAGACAAATGTGACTGTTGAAAAAGTAAAATGCTGCACTTCCTCTGCCCTGTAATCGTTCGTCTTTAGCGTGGAAAGTTTTAGTTGTGTCCCACCCTCATTTTTGTTTAACGGATCTAATACCCCGATTATAAAATCTTCTTTATTTGTCGGACTAATTGTCTTGCTCGATGAGCGGTTGAATGATGGTTATGAACGAAGCGGCAGCCCTCTGCGGTAATTCTTTCCCGCTCTTTGGTATTTTTCAGATAGTACGCAGCCCTTTCTGAAAAGTTTTTCGCATTTATAGTCACAAAATGCTTTCCTGGTATTAAGCCAATCTCCTTAAGTTCCGGTAAGGCAGGAGCCATTAGTAAGGTTTTGCACGCTGGCACTTCAAAATATTTGAATGTCACAACTTGACGAACGGAGCCGCATGCAAAAAACAGTTTAGCCTGATTAATGGTCTTCGCATAGTTTTCCCCGATTAATGCCTTTTCTGTCTGTTCCTTTGTAAAATCTCGCCATCCCGGATGAGGACGGTTGAAAAATTTGGGGTTATTTTTGTAATGCTGTAATATCTTTTCTCTTAATGGGTAGATTTGCGGAAGAGAAACTTCTCCCAGCATCATTAAATCGACCGTTTTTTCAGCACCGTAGTCTTTAAATATTGATGTATTGGCAAATTGCGGGAGAAAGAACACTTGATCATTCTTTTGTCGTGGATAATAATTGTAAAAATTATGCTGGCATATGACAAAGAATGTCCTGATATGATTAGCTGTTATATACCTTCTTCGCTGTTCCACAAATCGGTGAGCGTCGTTTACCATCAGTCCTACAGGTATACTGATATCGGATAAACCGGTGACAACAGGCGTAAATGTTTTACCTACGTCATTGATGATTAAAATGAAATCCGGTTTTTCAGAGGTTTTTCGTAATATTTTGTTGATATGACCGGATTTTCGATAAACCATCAAGGTTGTCACCTTTGCTAATTCCTTCTCCAAATCGTCATAATTATTATTGGTAAAACGAGAGGTATTGGCTGCAATCAGCAATAATTTGAGCATCGGTTAATCACACCTTTTTCCTGAAATAAAAAACGCCCTCTATGATCAGAAGGCGCTTAAAATGGCGTTTTACTTATACCCTAATCGTGATAAAGTCTTATCAAATGTCTGATTGATTTGTTGCTGTTGCGCTTTGCTCAAAACAGATTTCCATTTATTCGCCTTGCCTTCCCTTACAAAAGGGATGTTTTGATTGACGAACGGTGAATTGTGGTTTAAATGGGAATGCTGTTTCTGTTCCAATGCTTTCATATTATCGAAAGAAGCCCAACTGACAGCTTCGTTGATTTCTTGTTCTGACCTGTCTAAGTTTAAGAAGCGTATAATCCTTTTTGCTTCTTTAGAAGGATTTTCAAGAAGATCTTCGTATTTAACAAGCAGGAAACCATTTTTAACCTTTTCCTGATTGTCGAGCCAGCTTTCTATATTCGCATCCCACATTCCGGGCCCAATACCGCCTTCCATAAACACCTCGAAAAACTCATCAAAATCACGGCTTTCACCATAATACTTCTGAAAATGATGAAAATAGGAAATGACGACATCCCTGGGATCCCTTACCAGGTAAATGACTTTGGGATAGGATGGATCATAACTGTCATGGCTCCATACAAGATGAGGGGGTGGCAAGTTTTCGATTGGTTCGCTTGATACATTTTGGATCATTTTACCTTTTGTGGCCCAATCCATTTTTTTCCGATATAATAACATGGCGACGAGAAACAATAAGAAATTGTTCCCTGATTTAGGATAGGCAACCAGGCAAATATCGTCTTCCTGACATGTATATGTCCGATCTGTTGACACGGTTATCATCCTTTCTTTTCATCAGTTTCGTTCGGCTGAACATTTAATGGAATGGTATCTGGGTTATCCGGATCAAACAGTTCATTGGCCCAAAACAAAACAATGATCTCACCGTCTGTTACGTTTTCAATCGAATGGGTATAACCAGGCGGGATATCGACAAATGCGATGTTTTCGTCTGAGATCGTATAGTTGATCAGTTCATCGGAATCGATCTTCCTTAATTTAATATTTGCCGACCCCTTAATGACGCAAAATTTTTCCACTTTTGTATGATGATAATGATTCCCTCTTATAACGCCCTTTCGTGATGTTGACATAAATACTTGACCGGCCTGGTGTGATTTGATTAATTCAACCAAACTTCCTCTTTCATCTTGATGTGCCGGCAAACTGTATGAAAACATATTCTCATCTAAATAAGATAAATAGGTTGTATACAAGTACTTTGTTAATTTGTCGGATAGGTCAGGGATGATTAGCGATTGTCGCATGTCCTTTATTTTGTGAAGTCTGTGAGCCAGTTCCCCTATCGTTGTATGGAAGGTATGATGGATATGATCATAGAATGTCTCTTCCGTCTTTTTCCGGTTAAGACAATACGTGAAACTATCCACAACATCGTCAATATATACGAGTTCAAGCGTTTTGTTCGCATCGTGAATGTCGATATCCCGATCATGTGCCAATTCATGACAAAAAGTCGCAACAACGGAGTTATAATGCGGTCTGCACCACTTGCCAAAGACACCCGGCAGTTGGTAAATATATACGTCTGCGCCGGTCTCCATACTATAGCTTTTCAGTACCTTTTCGGCAGCTTTTTTACTTAAACCATAGGGTGTATCAAGTTCAGCTTGAGTTGAAGATGAAAAAACGATTTTCGGTGTCTTTTGATGCGCCCTTAAATAACTGACGATTGATTCAGTAAGCCCTCTATTGACGCTTGCAAATTCCTCGTTATTTTGTGGTCTGTTCACCCCTGCCAGATGATAGATGATATCCACCTTGTCTAAATGTTTATACAGCAGTGACAGGTCATCCCCGCGATAAAACGGTTTGACAGAGACTCCTTTTTCCCTTTGTAATCTTTCGATAAGATTTTTACCGATAAATCCGCCTGCACCGGTTACGAGTACGTTTATCATGGCATGATCCTCCCATTTCTGTTCACCACGCATTGATCCAGTTGGTATAGTGGGGCAGTCGTTCAACACTGTTGAAGACTTTTCTACATATTATGGAGTACGCTAGGATACGTGCAAAAATAGGGCATGGGCCAAGGTCGTTAATGGAAAAGGGGGATGTATAGGTATGTCGGGTTTATATATTCATACGAAAGATTGGATTGAAAAAACGACCCCAAAATCAGATATACAAGATTTTTATAAAGAATTCTATACAAATGAAACAGTAAAATATACGCTTCCAAAAGGGGACCAGCCGCAATGGGTTGATTGGGTATATCCACCACGATTTGGGGAGAATCACAAGTTTCGCAAGTCTTACGTTTCAAAGATAGAAAACGGCAGTATATGGATGTGTGATAAAGGGGGTGGCATGGTTTATGCATTAACACCTGATCAAACATGTTTGCATGATATGGTTTTTCATTTATATTGGCGATATTTTGAAAAGACTGCAGTGCATAAAATCCCTTCCGCCTCTCCTTATTATGGAACATTGGGCGTTTTGGCCTGGGCTGGGCACGCTAATTACTGGCATTGGTTACACGATACGTTGGGACGTTATCATTTGCTGCAGCTCAGCGGTTTTAAGATTGATAAATATGTCTTGCCGCCTCTAACATTGCCGTTTCAGCGGGAAACGGTTAACATGCTTGGTATCCCTGAGGATAAAATCTTACAGCTTACGTCGGGAAAGCACTTGAAGGCAGAAAATTTGATTTTGCCATCTGTCCCATTTAACGCAGGAACATGTGTGAATTGGACCGTTGAATTCCTTCGAGACGCATTTCTGAAAGCGGACCGCCATACAAGCTCAAGTAACTATGAACGTATCTATATCAGCCGGGAAGATGCCTCGTGGCGAAAGGTTGCGAATGAACCTAAGCTTATGAAACTTTTAATCCAAAAAGGATTTAAAAAAATTGTTTTGAGTTCTTTAACCGTCCAGGAACAAATCGACATTTTTTCTTCAGCCAATGTTATTATAAGTCCGAATGGTGCCGGGCTTGCAAATATTATGTTCTGTCAGCCTGGAACGAAAGTCATTCAGTTATTCACCTCAACGTCAGATGAATTCCTGAAAATTGGACAGTATTTAGGTTTGGATTATTATTTTCTGAAGTGCAGGAATGCGAACCCCGGATCAAGAGCACATGAAATCATCAAAAACCTTGTGGTTGATGTGAAAAAATTATCAAGGATTCTGGAGGATGAGGGGATAAATTAGTTAGGCAGTCCTTGATCTTATGAGGTAAAGATGCATAACAATTTACGACGCATTTGGAAGATGATTATTCAGGTCATTATTCGTTATGCTAGTCATAGGCAACTGTGGTTAGCAAGCATTTCTGGATTATTAAACGACTAATTTAAGAAAGAAAGCCATATAAAGCTGTTTAAAAAGCGAATTTGCTTTCGAAAAAATGCAGCACACCAAACTTTGTGTCATTTGATGTGCTATTTCATTAACCGATCAAGCTGCATGTTATGTTTCTTCATCCGTCCTCATAAATGTCAGCACGACAAATAGCACAAAGCTCAAAAGCATTATGGAGCCGCCGACAATAAAAAATACGGTCACAAATCCGTCAGCCAGGTCAAATGGCCGCAAATAATAGAGCCACATGCCTGTCGTGAGGCCGATTGCTCCGATAATGGCTGTTAAGACGTGCAGTGTGGCGATGATCGTTTTGACAGGAGTAAAAATTTTATAGTAGACAGCCCATGCGAATAATGTCAGCCAGCCGACGACCAGAATGTGGGCGTGTACCGTTTTGAATGCCGGGCTGCCTGCTCCTGCCATGTGCGAGCCGATAAATGCACCGATCACGGCGAATATGGCGGAAAATCTGAGTAACATCTTACTGTACTGGTTCACACTGATCTCTCCCTTATGTTCTATTTGCCTGTAACGGTTCCAAGATGTTCATATACACTCAGCCTTTTTGCGGATACATCTCATGAAGTGTACGCTCTATCCGGGTGACTGCATCATTCATATTGGATACCTGAATGGTTTTAATATTGCGATGCAATTATTTTTCAGCCATGTGCTCATATCTCGGGTCATAGTAAAATTCGAGCAGCATTTGGACAGCCTGTTGATAATTTTCTTCTTTCAGATCTGCATCAATCTGTTTGGCGATTGGGGTATGGATCCTTTTTTTGATGTACTGGTATGCTTCGATGAATTTTTCAGGCTGGTTCCAGGGCTGATAATCATCCATAATGTTCCGTACTCTTTGTTCCATCGGTAAATCAATAAACAGTTGTGTGCTCTGTTCTTTCTTCGTGTGCAGAAATACCGGCATGGTTACGTTGCCAATACGTCTGCTTTCACCTTCCATTAAAACGAATGGTGCATCGTTGTATTTTTGAATTGCCTGAACAAGCTGTGATTCAAATTTTTTCTGTTTGTTTGGTTCAAGTCCGATGTGCCCGAAAATGGATCCCCTGTGTCCAGCCATTCCCTCCAGATCAATAGCCGGATAGCCTTTATCAGACAATTGGTGCAGCAGTTTGGTTTTACCTGTGCCTGTATTGCCGTTCAATACAATGATATCTGGTGAACATTCCGCTTTCTCGAGTTCACCGATCACCCATTGGCGATAGGACCGGATTCCGCCTTGCAGCCGGTTCACCTCAATGCCCATCAAGTCCACAACAGTAGCGGCTGTTTTGCTGCGCATGCCACCCCGCCAGCAAAAAACAGTTTTTGGTGTGTCGATCTGCCGGAATTCACCAATGAAATTAGGAAGCTTGGCAGACATGATTTCCAGTCCGCGCTGTTTGGCAGCCTCTCTACTCACTTGTTTATAAAGGGTACCCACTTCTGCCCGCTCCTCGTCGGTAAATACGGGGATGTTGATGCTGCCTGGGATTGTCGCTTCGTTAAATTCCTGAGGGGAGCGGACATCAATAACGGTATGGTTTTCGTTATGCTGTTTTTCCATTAACGCTTGTAACGTTATATCCTGAAACAAATGATCACTTCCTCATTACTCAACCGTGATTCGTCCATTATGGCCGTCAGTCACTTCACCGATTTTTTTAGCTTCAACACCTTTATGCTGCAAATCTGTCAAAAGTGTATCAGCATCGTTTCCATCTGCTGACAGGAGCAGTCCGCCTGATGTGACCGCATCACACAAAATCCATTTGTCCAACTGATCGAAATCTTCCGGAAACGTAACGATATCCTTTATGTGATCATAGTTATTTTTCGTGCCTCCGGGAACGGACCCTGCCTCGGCCAGTTCTTTCACGCGTGAAAGTACAGGGACCGCTTTTGAATCAATATGGATTTCAACATCGCTGCCAGCCGCCAGTTCAGAAGCATGGCCGAGCAGTCCAAAACCGGTGACGTCAGTACTGGCATTTATTTTGAAATCTTTCATCGTTTCGGCAGCCGTTTTATTCAATGTGGTCATAACGTCAGTCACACGATCAATTTCATCTTGCTCAAGCAGTCCATTTTTCAGGGAAGTGGTCTTGATGCCGACCCCGATTGGTTTGGTCAAAATCAGCTTGTCCCCCGGTTTGGCCCCAGAGTTAGTTCGCAAATTGTCGGGATGCACTGTCCCTGTGACGGCAAGTCCGAATTTTGGCTCCTGATCATCAATCGAATGACCGCCGGCAAGGGAAACATTAGCTTCCTCCAATTTATCACCTGCACCGCGCAAAATACCGGCAAGGATGCTTTCGTCCAGTGTAGAAATAGGATAGGCAACGATATTCAGTGCTGTGATCGGGGTTCCGCCCATTGCATACACATCACTGATCGCATTGGCAGCCGCAATCTGACCGAAAGCATATGGATCATCGACAATCGGTGTAAAAAAATCAACTGTCTGAACGAGTGCGAGGTCATCGGTTAATTTATAAACGCCTGCATCATCACTTGTGTCCAATCCGACAAGTAAATTCGGATTCGGTAGAGACTGCGGAAGTGAGCGCAGTACATTTTCCAGGTCGGCTGGTCCGATTTTGCACCCGCATCCGCCTTTTGAAGAGAGAGATGTGAGTTTGACGGCGTTTGTCATTTCGATCATCCTTTCAACGCATTCATGTACCTACATTTTAGCATATATGTCCGGGCTGCTGTTTACTGGCACGCGATAAAATTTTGAATGAGCTGTTGACTTCCTGGTGTATTAACCATATAATACACACCAAAGGATGTATTACACACTTAATACACATTTTTTTAACCATAGTGTATTAATCTATTAATACACTGGCGTCCATCTGAGTTTAGTGGGAGATGTGATTATGAATGTAATGTTTAATAAACGGGATCCGGTTTATGTGCAGGTCATCCGGTATTTCAAGGAGCAGATTGCGACTGGTATGTTTGAATCGGGGCAGGAAATCCCGTCACGGCGGGAGCTGGCGAACAGATTAAAAATCAATCCAAATACCGCACAGCGGGCTTACAAAGAAATGGAGGAAGCGGGTTTGATTTACACAGAACGGAATTTGCCGAGTAAGATTACGAAAGATGAAGCGATCCTCAAATCTGTCAGGCAGGAACTGATTATGGAAGCGGTGGATGATTTTGTCAGTTCGATCCGGTCGATTAATGTTCCGGTTGACGAAGTGCTGGATTTGGTTAAAGAGACATTTGAAAACGAGGACGATAAATAGGAGGTTTATATATGATTGAAGTAAACGATATTAAGAAAAAATTCGGACGCAAACAGGTTCTGAATGGGGTATCCTTTACGGCTGAAAAAGGTAAAATCACTTGTATCATCGGGATAAATGGTGTCGGCAAAACGACAATCATGAATGCGATCATGAACCTGACACCGCTTAATGGCGGTCAGATACTTATGAATGGTGAGTCCATTGGTAAACAAAGCTATGAACAAATCACCTTTATTCCGGATGCTATTATTATGCAGCCGAACATGACGATTGCTGAATCGATGCAGTTTATGACGGACTTTTACGACAGCTGGAATCAGGAGCGCGCAACGGAATTGCTAGATTTTTTCAAGCTGCAGGAAAGTGAGAAAATCAATAATCTGTCGAAAGGGAATCGGGCTAAAGTTAACTTATTGCTTGGACTGGCGCTCGATGTTGACTATTTACTGATGGATGAGCCATTCTCAGGGATCGACATTTTCAGCCGGGAGCAGATTGCTGAAGTGTTTACGAGCCACTTGGTTGAAGATAGGGGCGTCATTATTACGACGCATGAAATCAATGATATTGAGCACTTGATTGATAAAGCAGTGCTTTTGGATGAAGGGAAGGTGTTAACGGAATTTAACAGTGAGGAAGTACGAGAAACAGAAGGCAAATCAGTCGTTGATGTGATGAGAGAGGTGTATCAGCAATGAATCGTTTCCTGAAATTAGTAAACTTTGAATTAAATCGCTTTATGAACATATACCTGGTGCTGATTGCGCTGACGGTCATTGTTCAGGCTGCAGGCGTGATCGTGACAGCCAATGCGTACATGGATAAAGCCAATCAGGCCATCAATGAAGAAATGCTATCGGCAGCACAGTTTATTGAACAATATGGTGCCATGTCATTTTTGGACTTTGCCCGGGGTCTATGGTTCACGGGGCCGATTGCAGTATGTGCGGCAGCATTGTTATTTTATATTTTTATGATCTGGTATCGTGACTGGCTTGGAAAAAACACGTTCATTTATCGATTGCTGATGCTGCCGACAGCCCGGCTGAATGTTTACCTTGCCAAAGCGACTTCAATTGTGTTGATGGTGCTCGGGCTTGTATCCGTACAGCTTATTATCCTGCCTCTGGAAAATAGTGTGCTGAAGTGGATGGTTCCGGCGGATTTCAGAACGGATATGACAGTTGGTCAGATTGTTAAGTGGGATTATTTATCTATACTCGTTCCGCAATCCTTTACAGAATTTATCCTGTATTATGGTGCCGGGTTTATGGCGGTATCCGTTTTGTTCACAGCTATATTGTTCGAGCGCAGTTTCAAGTGGAAAGGGATATTTCTTGGGATCGGGTATGCTGCTATTTCCGCTATCATCATGCTGTCACCGCTTTTGGCCACTGCTTTTATGGATCATTATTACTTGTATCCGTTGGAAACATTCGGCCTTGAAGTTGGATTGGGGCTGATCTTGACAGCCTTGACTCTTTGGATGGGTCATTACTTACTGACGAAAAAAATCACAGTATGAGAGGGGTTATTGAATGAAACGATATTGGCGATTAATCGCAGTCATATTGCTAGTTGTGCTGACGATTGGGACGTTTTATATCCAATCAGCTATCGCAGCAAATGGTCTGCAGGATATAACGGTTGAAAAAGTGAGCGGAAACGAGGATGAAATGGAGCCAGTTACGATAAGCGGGAGCTACATGCTTGGCAATGCCATGGATGAGTCTGTACAGGTCGATGTAGAAGGAACCACATACGGCAGCGAACAATCCTTTTTCAAACGTTTCAGGAACGGTTTTTTCCATGAAAGGATTCTTCAGTTGCAGCAAGCACACAGGAATTTTATGCGTGGTAAAGGCGGAAGTATTTCTTCTTACATGGAAACAGCAGATACACTCGCTTATGCGAACGTGATCAATCAAACGATGCCTGGACGAGGTGAAATCAAGTTTGATATTGCGGTTTTGGATAAAAAAAATGACGAAACAACGTCGTTTACAGTTCCTGTCCCGAACAGAGCCATGTATGCCCAAGTACAGGTGCAAGATGTGCAAATGACGGATGATGAATTACATGTTATGACGCGCAATTATCCAAGGGATGGAGGAGAAGAAGCACACCTTTACCGGTTTGATATTCCTGATCAGGATATTACCGGTGATGATACGATGATATCTGGTGATATACAGGAGAGTGAACGAACGTATTTTAACATGGTAACCGACTCTGATGAGACAGCCTCCCATGATGATGTAATCTTTAAAAAAACGACACGGACGAGTGGACTGGACGATGATCAGAACTCGGGAGCAGAACAGCCGGCTCAAGACGTAACGAACAACTATATCATCTATGATCCGGAGACAGAAGAAACGAGATCGTTGGAACTCCCGGAATCATTAGTGGATCAAGATATTTTGGACCGCGACAATACGACGCTTTACTTCGGGAGTCAGCAACAGATTGTACAGTATGACTTGGAAACAGAACAAATCACCAGTGAAATAGAGGTTCCGACGTCTTATGAAGAAACTGAAAAGCTTGGAAGTATCACCCGCATCAAAAATGATAAGGCGTATATGCTGACAAGAAATCAGCAAGCTCCGCGACGACTGCTCGTGCTTGATTTAACATCCGGTAATACCCTGTTTGAAGGAAAAATTAAGCTTGACGAACCTGTTGGACAGGATGCTTCGCTTCATTTTTATGAATTATCTGTTGAGTAAAATGGGCGAGGCAGGGATAAAAGGATATAAGCCAAAGATAAATTCGAACGATGATTCCACTATGATGGGAACAGTTCGGATTTATCTTTTGAGGTATGTTTGAACATTTGTTGCGCATGATCCATCAACTGAGAAGTCACTTGGTCTTAGATTTGCATTCTTCCATGCTTTTGTTGGTGAGTGCATGATGGTCGCTGCGGAAAAATACGCCCTTTCTGGGGGCACGGCCTCAGCTAACTTTGCCAAGAAAACTTGGCAAAGTGGATCTTCGGCTCGCGCTGTTCCCCCAGGCGTGTTGCATTTTTCCGCAGCTTAGAATCGTGTTCTCATCAGGTGACAGCAAGTTCAATGAATATCGTTCTATAAGTTCTTTTCTTTCAACAATCAGCACCCCAACATGAGCGCAGTATGCTGCCGGAGCGAATGATCGTACGCAACTAACATCAGAATGGAAGGAACAAATTGTCACGCTTTCGCAGTGGTATCAACGATGAATTGGATGTGACTGTTGAAAAAGTAAAATGCTGCACTTCCTGCCTTGTAATCGTTCGTCTTTAGCGTGGAAAGTTTTAATTGTGTCCCAGCCTTGCCAAAATTTCCTGCTTATTAATAATCCCCGTTAAAAGTAGAAAAAGGAAGCTTAAAACGATTGGCCCTTCACAATTCTGAGTGTTTTTTATACACATTTTACGGTTAACGCTTATGTTATTTGTACTCTATGTGAAAAGGGATATTCATACTGCCAAAACGACTCGTATTCGGCATTGGAATCAAACTTTAAATAAAGTGTGAGTTTGGAAAGCCGGTGGTCAGCCGGCTTCCAAGGGTAAAACTCATGGGATGTGACTCTCAACAAGGCCTTGTATCGATTACTATATGTTATGAATCGCATACCAAATTGAATCGGCATTTCTACCAAGAGATTGGCACATCTTCTAGTATACCGGGACAGATGACATATTTCTTCAGGAAAGGTGATAATGATACAAATATTGGAAAAATGTTGAATTAGATTAAGTGGTATATACATTTGTTCCGGTTCATACAAATTATACTTGGGTATTATAAGTTTTTTAGAGGTATGTCACATGATTGGAGGAATTCAGTTTGAACGATATAACGGCCATCCTCGTTCATTATGCTGATCAGGCAGTATTGTCTAAAGCACTTATGTCGCTAACCCCCATTCGTTCCAGACTGAACTCGGTGATCGTTTTTCAGCAAGGAGAGAGCGCTTTTAAGCTCGTGCCTGAGATTGATTGGTCCGACCGAATTCGCTCTGTGCCAATTGAAGATCAGGACGCCGGAGACATATTGCAAGATTTCATCCATACGATCGATACAACCTATGTGTTGTGGCTGACCGGCACTGATTATCTTTCCGCTGCCAACACGTCTAATTCTCTGCAGCTTACCCAGAACAAGTCTGTTTTAGGCACTTTTAAATATAACCGGAACATGGCTATTCAGCACCCTTTACTCGTTCGGACGTCATTTCTAAAAGAGCATCCGTTGATGTCATCTTCAGAGCTGCCTTTCAAGGAGATGCTTTTTCCTGTCTGGCTTTCTCGGGTTGAAAATTCAAAGAAACATTTTAAAGAAGGTCTCATTAAGGAAGCCAGGAAAAGTAACGCCAGAAATACGATCGAAAAACAAACAATCATCCAAAAATACCAGCTTGAAAAAGTCAAAACGCACCACCCCAGCCTTTCAATTATCATGTCAGCTTACAACATGGCAGCATATGTCCAAACGGCTGTTGTTTCCAGTCTGTTGCAAAACGAACAGCCAGAGCAGTTACTGATCATGGATGACGGATCCATTGACAGTACCCATCAGCGGCTTTTGTACTATCATGATGATCGGCGGGTAAAGGTATTTCGTAAAAAGAACGGGGGAAAGGCTCGGGCATTAAATGAGTTACTGCCTTATGTTACAACTGATTTTATATTGGAACTGGATGCTGACGACTGGCTTGATCCTGATGCGGTTTCAGTCATCAACAAACATCTCGCGGATCTTCCGAATGATGTGTCGGTTTTATACGGCAATCTCAGAAAATGGAAACAGTTGAAAGATGACGTGCTGTTTAAAGGTATTGCTAAAGGAAACTTCATCAGGGGGAGAAAGGACCTTTTGTCATACCGTTTTCCGCTGGGACCGCGCGTCTATCGTACTTCTTCACTCAAAAAGGCAGATGGCTTTCCGGTTATTGATTTTGCAGATGGCAGGCTATACGAAGATGTCAGTGTTTTAAACCGGTTAATCAGCAACGGCCGGTTTCTATATCGGGATTTTACCGTATATAATGTCCGGGAACACAAAGAAAGCATTACCAAACAAAACCACGTCAGCTGGGAAAAATTTTTAAAATCACTTGAATAATGGAAGGAATACTGGCCATTTTTTTAACCACTGGTTTTAAGACGAAAATCCCCCGGCAGTGTTGAACCGGGGGAGGCAATGTTAGGTGCTTGGTCATGTGCCTGGAGCTATGCTGTAGCAGAAGGAAAACGGACGAAGTTGATAGCATCTACTGACAGGTATAGTGTCGTATTTTCCCCATAACCACCATTAACTTCAATAACAAGTACCAAATCTGCCGTAACGGTAGAGAGAATGCCTTCTATTAAATTGTTATCGGTAGCTACTTCGACCATTGAACCGACACGTGTAGCCAATTCGTTTGCAAACGTATCCTGAAACATTTGAATCCCTCCTTTATAATTCACTGACCAGTTCAATATTTTCAATACGGACCAGTACTTGATTGCCGTTCGTTTCAATTAAAACAATATAGTCATCCCTTACAGCGATCAATGTCCCGGATACCGGGCCAAACGGGGTGGTAACCTCCACTTGCTCGTTTACCAGTTCCATCAGCACTTCCCTGAGGGTTGTCGGGGTATCTGTTCCATTTCCTCTGCCAAGACCCAAGTTTAATCCGGCATTTAAATCGAAGCCTGGCAAATCAATGGAAACATTATTATTCAGGCTGCTATTCGTGTTCGTATTTGTATTCGTATTGTTGACATCAACTAAATTTTGAGATAATTGATTAGCCAGTTGCAATAGATTTCGCTGGCGATTTGTCAGATTAGCCATTTTTCACTCATCCTTTCGTTATTAATTGTAAGTGATCTCTGCAAAATATTGAGAGAAATCATGAGTTCCGGGGGAGGGGGTTGGCTGTTGATAGTTTATTTAAGCAGTTTCCCTGCCTCAATCTCCCAATTTCCCCGGAATGTTTTTATGACATTAAAGAATATCCAAGCTGGCAACGATAGCAACAAGAATCTGGAATAACAATTGGATATTAATCGCAATATCCGTATCCGTTGTGGTGATTTGAATATCCCTTGATTGTTCAACAATTGTTTTTTGGCGGTTGCCCTGTCTTGTATTAATCATTTGTCTGAAGTCTTGTGTGATGCCTTCTGATTGAGTTCCGTCGGCGATGGCAATATTAATAACGACTGCAATGGCCGCCTCAATACCAAGCTGTAAGGAGGCAGCGACTTGTCTGTCGGTGGTTGTGACATCGATATTCTGGGAGTCCTTAATGATAATCCACTCGTCTGATACTTGCTGATTGGATACCGATTGATCCGCGTCCTGCGTTACAGTTGCATTATTTCGATCACTTTCATCACAATGATCCAGTGCACGCCATTTTGTTTTGGTCATATGACTCATCGTTTTACAACTCCTTCCATTATTTTTATAAAATATCAACCATGACGACCAGGGTGATGAGTAATTGCAGCAGAACTTGAATATTGATGGCAAGATCTGTGTCTCTCGTTGTGACAGTAGCGTCTTTGGTGTTATAGATGAAGATTTTTTGTTTATTGATTTGATCGGCATTAAAATACTGCATAAGGTCCTGTGATACGGCTTCACTTCTTCCCGAGTCTGCAATAGCAATATTCAGTACCAGTGCGATTGCCAGCTGCAAACTTGCCTGAAGGGAAACACCTATCTGTGTGTCTCTTGAATCAACCGTAATATCACAGGACTCCTTCACCCAGATTATTTCTGCGGATTCCTGGTCCATAAAAGCGTATTGTCCGCCTTCTTGGGAAACGGTTGCATTGGGATCAACTTCGACCATTTCAAATTGGTTATGCTGATCATGACGATCATGGTGCTTGTGTTCATCCCTGCATCTATCGCATTGGTTGCAGCCAGGGGCACAGTTGGTGGTTCCACAATCCTGACAGCATTGATGACCGTGTTTGCGTTTATCCCTAAGGTAAAAATACTTGCTTTTGTTTCCGAAGGGGTTCGTGGTATCGTGTCTTTTATATGATGTCATATTAACACTCCTTTCGTTAGTTAATATTACTCTATGGATGGTCCTACTAATCAGATTGTACACATTCACTAGATTCTCGTTTTTTGGCAAAATTAAAGAAAACACCTATGAAATGGGTGTTTTCTTTAATAGACTCTTTATTCATCTGATTTTGTCGTATTTTTTTCCCCTTTATTAAATTGGTCCACCTGTTCTCTTAAATCCTCAACCATTTCTTGCAGCATTTGTTTCTGTTCATTCGATATATTGTTTTTCACTTCTTCAGGTTTTACATTGTTTCGTCGGAATATATCATCAATCATGACTTTCACAACCTTGTCGGGGAATGCATTGTGATTGGATGAATTACTGTCCATTTTCATGTCACCTGCTTTCTGTAAGTTTTAGTTTATACTATGGCTCACAGTAAATTTTGATTGTATTGTTGTCTATGATGTTGGATGGAAATGGGGGATTGGAGATAGACTCTATTCCTATACGTCAAAAGGGTGGAGGTTGTGTGAAGAGGGTTAAACAATAAAAAGGCGTAGTTTTTGATAACTGCGCCTGCTTGAATCTTTGAGTGACATTTTGAAACGGAGGAGGTGGGATTCGAACCCACGCGGCGCTCACACGCCCTAACGCATTTCGAGTGCGTCCCCTTCAGCCGGACTTGGGTACTCCTCCAAAATGGTGCTGGTGAGAGGATTCGAACCTCCAACCTACTCATTACGAGTGAGCCGCGCTGCCATTGCGCCACACCAGCAAAATACATGTAATAAGTCCATTGAAAATAATAATACATTTTGTGTGTTGATTCAATGGTTTTGTTTGGAAATTTTTCAGTGCTTAAATCGATTATGACAGGGAAAAGTAATAATGGAGGTGATCTAATGACGACTGAAGGTTATATCAGGTTAGGTTTGGGCATCATTATTTTGGTTATGATAGCGATTATTCTCTACCGGTTTAATGCTCGTACCAGCAATAGAAGACAAACTTCGCTGGAAATGATGAAAGAACGTTTTGAAAAAGGTGAGATCACGAAGGAAGAATACGAAGCGGCTAAGAAAAAGCAGGGGAAATAAATGCTGCTGCCGCCTGCCGAAAATACCAGCAGGCGACAATTTTTTAAATGCTTTTTTGAAGCAGCTGCTTGATGTCATCCGTCCTGCCGCTGTGAAATAAATCTACCATTCTGCTCCCTATAACCACGCCATCACAGTTGGAACCCAGTTCATGGGCCTGCTCCGGGGTGGACACACCGAATCCGGCGAGAACTGGTGTATCTGTCATTTTCTTTAGGTTCTGCAAATATGTTTTAACGTTACTGCCGTGTGTGTTTCTGGCTCCGGTCGTTCCCGTGACAGAGACGGCATAAAGGAAGCCTTCTGTACGTTGGGCAATTTCGGAAAGCCGTTCATCCGGGCTGGTCAAAGCAGCCAGTCGGATGTTGGCAATCGCATGTTTTTCTAGGGAGCCAGTGATCATGGTTTCCTCTTCCATTGGCAAATCAGGAATAATGACACCATTCACACCGGTGTTTGTACAGTCTTTGGCGAAGCGCTCCATTCCATAAGTATAGATTGGATTGATATATGTCATCAGAATAACCGGAATCGAACGTTTTTCTTTAAAGCTTTCCAACGCTTCTAAAACGCTTTGCAGTGTTGTGCCATTTTGCAGTGCCCGTTGGCCAGCATCCTGGATCGTCGGCCCATCTGCTACCGGATCTGAGAAGGGAATACCGAGTTCGACAGCTGCCGCCCCGCATTCTTCAAGAAATCCGATCCGCTCTTCCAGGATATCCAGACCGCCATCGCCGGCCATAATATATGGGATAACAATATTTTCACCTGCCGAACGTTTTGCTTCCAATGCTTTTGCTAATTGATGATTACACATCAGCGTTTCCTCCCAATAATATGTCTTTAACCGATTCAACATCTTTATCGCCACGGCCGGATAAACAGATAACGAGAGACGCTGTTCCATCCATTTCGTTTGCCTGTTTCATCGCGAAGGCTACTGCATGAGCACTTTCCAAAGCAGGTATAATTCCTTCTGTTTGGGACAGAAGCTTAAAGGCATCGACTGCTTCCTGATCCGTGACAGATGTATATTGCACCCGGCCGGTATCATGAAGATGGCTGTGTTCAGGACCTACCCCGGGGTAATCGAGCCCCGCAGAAATGGAGTGCGCTTCTTCAATCTGACCATGCTGATCCTGTAGCAGATGCGTCATCGTTCCATGCAAAACACCAATATTGCCGGCCGTTAATGTTGCGGCGTGCTTGTTCTTTTCAATGCCACTTCCGCCAGCTTCCACGCCATAAATCCTGACATTCTCTTCCTGAATGAACGGATAAAACATCCCCATCGCATTGCTGCCGCCGCCAACACAGGCTACAATCACATCGGGCAATTTGCCTGTGTTCTGCTGATACTGCCGTTTTGTTTCCTCTCCAATGACGGACTGAAAATCCCGCACCATTTTTGGAAAAGGATGCGGTCCGACGACAGAGCCGATAATATAGTGCGTATCCTCGACATGGCTTACCCAGTAGCGTAATGCCTCGTTTACCGCATCTTTTAATGTTCCGCTTCCTTGTGGTACACTTTCGACCTTTGCGCCGAGCAGTTCCATCCGAAAGACATTCAGTTTTTGCCTGCGAATATCCTCTTTACCCATGAAAACAACACACTCAAGTCCAAGCAGTGCACAGACCGTTGCGGTTGCAACACCGTGCTGGCCTGCACCGGTCTCGGCAACAACTTTCTTTTTGCCCATCCGCCGTGTCAGCAAAGCCTGGCCGATCGTATTGTTGATTTTGTGTGCACCTGTGTGATTCAGGTCTTCACGTTTCAAATAAATGGATGGTCCGCCAAGTTTCTGTGACAGATTCTCTGCGTGATAAAGCGGTGTCTCCCGGCCGACATAGTTTTTTAAATAATCATCCAGTTCCTCGATAAAAGCAGGATCGTTCATCGCATCCTCGTAAGCTTCTTCCAGTTCAAGCAGGGCTGGCATTAACAGTTCGGGAACAAATCGTCCGCCGAAATGACCGTATCTTCCTTTTGAGTCCGGTAATGTATATGTTGTCATGGTTATCATCCTTTCGTTTTGGCATTTTTGATAAATTGATTAATTTTTTCAACGTTTTTTGTACCGTTTGTTTCTACCCCGCTTGATACGTCCACCCCGGCTGGCTTGGCAATCGAAATGGCTGATTGCACATTTTCGGGAGTCAGGCCTCCAGCCAGAATGATTTTATGCGGGTCCAGATCATGATGCTTCAGCTGTGTCCAATCAAATGTGGTTCCATTGCCGCCGCGATTGGGCCCTTTAGGACTGTCGATTAAATAATAGTTACACGGATAAGCCTTTATCTCCGCCATGTCCTGTTTTCCGATCCCGAATGCTTTGATGACAGGATATGGAAGCTGTTCAGCAGAAGCCGGCGGTTCATCCCCGTGAAGCTGAATCACATCTAATCCCACTTGTTCGGCAGTTTGTATGATCGCTTCTCTTGTTTCATTTACAAAAACACCGACCTTTTTGATAGCAGCGGGCAGGGCAGCGCTGATTTCAGCAGCTTCTGCAGGTTTCAGCCGCCGCTTGCTCGGTGCAAAGACAAATCCGATGAAATCAGCACCCGATTGAACAGCCTCTTGTGCTGCTTCGATGGTTGTAATGCCGCAAATTTTAACGAGCATGTGAGCGTCCTCCTTCTGATAACGGGATCTTCAACTCATTGAACAATTCCTGCAAGTTATTGGAGCGCATCAATGTCTCACCGACCAGAATGCCACTCGCGCCGCTTTTTGCTGTTTCCATAACGTCGTCACGTGTTTTAATGCCGCTTTCACTAATCAGAATTGTCTCAGGATTGACCACCATTGATGCTAAACGTTCGGTAGTGGACAGTGTTACATCAAATGTTTTTAAATTCCGGTTGTTGATGCCGATCATGTCAGCACCTAAATCAATGGCTGTTTCCATCTCAGGTTCGTTGTGTACTTCGCAAAGCACTTCCAATCCCTGTCGAGTGGCGTACGTGTAAAGCTCACTAAGCTTGGACGGATTCATGGCTGCGACGATTAACAGAATGATGGACGCTCCTGCAGATTTGGCGTGATCGATTTGAACTTTATCAATGACAAAATCTTTGCAAAGGATAGGGATGTCTACTGCATTGCGAACTGCTCGCAAATCATCCAGTGAGCCTTTGAAAAATGCTTCGTCGGTCAAAACAGATATAGCTCCGGCCCCACATGCTTCATATAGGATTGCCTGTTCGGCCGGGTCAGCCTCCATGTCAATTGATCCCTTGGAAGGCGACGCCCGTTTAATTTCGGCAATGATATTCATACGATCTGTGTTATGAAACGTATGGACAACAGTTTGTACTGGTTTGTTGGCTGATGGTGTTTCAACAATCGGCTGTTTTTTCAGCTGTTCAACTTCTTTCTTCTTTTGTCGGAGAATGTCTTCTAAAATTGTCATATCAGATCACCTCACTTGAAATTTTGCTGCTGTAGTCAATCAGCCGCTGAAGTTTTTCCATCGCTGCACCGCTTTGAATGCTTTCATCTGCCTTCGTTATGCCATCCTCAATCGAAGCTGCAGTGCCTTGCGCAAATAAACCAAGGCCGGCATTGAGGAGAACTGTATCGTAATAAGGTCCTGGTTTTCCGTTTAGAACATCCAGTAAAATGGCAGCATTTTCCTTAGCGTCCCCGCCCCGGATTGCTTCGTTAGGACAGACAGGCAAATTGACCTCGGACGGATGCAGGGTGAATGACGTGATGTTCCCTTTATCCAGCAAAGTCATATGATTCTCGCCGGCCAGTGATGCTTCATCCATGTACCCTGCACCATTGATAACAAGTGCGCGTTTTCTTCCCAGCTGGTTTAATGCTTCTGCAAGCGAGGGCAGCATATCTCGCCGGTAAGTCCCTAAGAGCTGCGTGTCCAGCGTTACCGGATTTGTCAGCGGCCCAATCAGATTAAAGATTGTTGGGATACCTAGATTCTTCCGGACGGTCATAAATCGCTTCATACCAGGGTGAACGTGGGGAGCATATAAGAAGACAATATGATTTTCCTCTAGGATCTCCTCCACATGTTCTTTTGCAAAAGATAGCGAGATGCCCAGATGCTCCAGTACATCAGCACTGCCGGTCTTACTTGAGATGCTGCGATTGCCGTGCTTGGCAACCTTTACACCTGCACCGGCCAGCACAAATGCTGCAGTCGTACTGATGTTAAAACTGTGTGAGCCATCCCCCCCTGTACCACAGTTATCCATCACATCAGCCAGCCTGCTGGTTGTTTGGCTGGATTGTTTCCGGATAACCTCCACAAGACCGGCGATTTCTTCAGGTGTTTCCCCTTTAGCGCTTAATGCAGTCAGAAATGATGCGAGTTCATTTTCGGTTATGTGATCATCAAATGATATGGTGGCAGCATCCTTCATTTCCTGTAAGGTGAGATTTTCCTGATTCAGCAATTTTTCAAGATAGTTTTTCATAAGTAGGCTCCTTTCCGATTTCCTGTAAAAAGTTTCGAATCATTTTTCTCCCGGTAGATGTGCCTATCGATTCCGGGTGAAATTGTATACCATAGACAGGGTACTGTCGGTGTTTAATGGCCATGATTTCATTATCTTCCAGTGATGTGGCGGTAATTTTTAGCTCATCCGGCAGTGTGCTTCGGTCAATGACAAGTGAATGATAGCGCATCACTTCAAGCGGCTGTGTGAGATAACTGAAAGGGCCGTGTCCATTATGTGTAATCAGGGACGTTTTTCCGTGCTTAATCGTGTTTGCCTGGATAACCGATCCTCCGAACGCTGCAGCGATCACTTGATGCCCCAGGCAGATTCCGAGGATTGGAATTTTCCCGTAGTAAGCTCTCACAATGTCCGGACAGATACCAGCCTGATCTGGTGTACCGGGTCCGGGCGACAGGATGATGGCTTCCGGGTTTATTTCCGAAATACCTTCAATGGTAAGTTGATCATTTCGAAAGATTTTAACTTCAGCACCTTCACTGGCAACGTATTGATAGATATTGAAAGTGAACGAATCATAATTATCAATGAGTAACATCATAGCTTGTCACCTCCATTAAAGATTTGGCTTTGTTTAAAGTTTCGTTGTACTCGGTTTCCGGATCTGAATCATAGACAATGCCTGCACCAGTTTGTAAATAGGCAAAATTGCCCTTTACAACGAGTGACCGAATCGCAAGCGCCATGTTTAAGTCGTAATTGAAACTGATATATCCGACACCACCGGCATAAACACCGCGTCTGGCCTCTTCCAGGTCATTGACGATTTGCATAGCGCGGATTTTGGGTGCACCTGAAACCGTACCGGCAGGCAAACAGGCGACCAGAGCATCAATACTTGTGAAATGGGAAGCCAGTTTCCCGTGAACTTTCGATACGATGTGCATAACGTGCTGATAATTTTCCACGTTCATATACGTTGGTACTGAGACACTGTCAATTTCACAAACACGGCCAAGGTCATTCCGGCTTAAATCAACAAGCATCCGGTGTTCCGATATTTCCTTTTCATCAGACAGCAGTTCCTTTGTCAGAGCATCATCTTCTTCTTTAGTGTTCCCGCGCGGACGCGTTCCGGCGATCGGATTGGTGATCACGTCCCGACCATTTATTTCAACCAGACTTTCCGGTGATGCCCCCAACACGACATAATCTTCAAAATCGATATAAAACATGTAAGGAGATGGATTGGCCTTTCGCAGTTTCCGGTAAAATGTAAAAGGGTCACTGTGCATTTCCGCCTTCATCCGTTGTGATAACACAACCTGAAATATATCTCCCTGCCTGATATGGTCTTTTGCGATTTCCACGTTGCGCATGAAATGTTGTTGATCCATTTCGGGCTGGAAGACAATATCGTCATCAGCTGATACACCTGCCGTCGGGAACGGAATTAATGCTTTTTTTAAAGTTGTCAGCCTTTCATCCAGCACGTGTTCCGGCTGCTGATCCAGGTTTGTCGCTATTAGAAGTACCGATTCATCGCGATGGTCATAAATGATGATGTTTTGATAAAGCATTAAATGAATATCCGGCATGTCAATATCATCACGTAAATCCTCTCCAATGTTTTCAAAGTTTCGGATTGTATCATATCCAATATAACCGACCGCACCTCCTAAAAACGGAAATGGCAGTTCAATATTCCATTTGGGCATTTCGTGCTGTAAAACAGATAGAACAGGTTCGTTTCGGTACTCAGCGGTTTCTTTTTCACAATGCAGAATCGTTGTGGCATCGTAACTCCCTTTGAATTCTTTATAAGGGTTCGCCCCGATAAAGGAATACTTGCCTTTTTCTTCATGCTGAAATGAACTTTCCAATAAAAATTTTTTCCTGCCATAGAGGTTTTCGTAAATGCCAATGGGGGTCAATGTGTCAGCATTTTGTTTTATATACTTATAGGGCAGTGTTTTCATCTCCGCAAACTCCTTTCATGGTCTTAAAAAATAAAAAAATCCCCTGCAACACATATGACATGTGTTGCAGAGGACGATTGTGACCGCGGTGCCACCTCTTTTGGAGATCATAAGTGGATCCCCACCTTTGTTCAGATACGGGAAACTCTGGCCGGCAAGCATTGTTCATCCAAGCTGCCTGCCGGTACTATCTTCCTATATCCTATCCGTGTAACGGCGGAGCGCCGTGTTTCCGTACTGTCATTCAGGAAACCTCTCGCAAGTCCATTCAGCTATGATTCACGTACCGGTATCACACCACCACCGGCTCTCTTGTACGCTTCACGAAAGCCTACTTCTCTTGCTCGACAATTTGGTATATACAGTTTTAAAAAATTCCCAGCATAAGGGGATGAAGCACTATTGTTGGAATCGGCTGACTCGACGATTTCCATCAATCTGACCGCTAACCTCTGGCAGGATGCTTCACCGTCTCCAAATACAAAAAGGCTCCCCATCCGAAAAGGACGAGGAACCCGTGGTACCACCTTTATTAGCTGAAAAACAGCTCACTCTGGCACTATCAAGCATCAGCTTAATAGTTGTCTCGTGTAACGATGAGACCTGATCGCCAAAGCCTACTGCAAAATTGGTTCGGTTTGGGAGCTCAGAAGTCCATTCATCTATCATACACATCGGTTCGCACCAGCCACCGACTCTCTTAAGTGCAATTGACAGATTACTACTCTTCATCATAGCTTCATTCGAATAAAATTATTGTTAACTATAATAGGGCTGATTTCTGCTGGTGTCAAGAGGTTTTTGAAAAATAATGAAATATGCTGTTTCAAACATGCTGTAATATGCTATTTTAGATATATACATCTTTTCTTAAAAGGGAGTTCTGAGGATGCCAAAGAGAAAGATCGGAATTATTTTTGGCGGCAAATCTGCTGAGCATGAAGTGTCACTGCAATCAGCTAAAAATATTGTCGATGCGATTGATAAAGATCAATATGATGTTGTTTTGATTGGGATTGATAAACAAGGGAAGTGGCATATCAATGACAAATCATCTTACCTGATTAATGCGGAAAATCCAAAATTGATTCAGTTGAACAAATCCAATGAGGCAGTCGCCATCGTGCCTGGTGAAACAGATCACCAGCTGGTTAAGGCAGCAGACGCAGGAATGCTTGATCAATTGGATGCGGTGTTTCCGATTGTTCATGGCACGTTGGGTGAGGACGGCAGTCTGCAGGGAATGATGCGGATTGCGAATCTGCCGTTTGTCGGGACTAGTGTATTGGGTTCGGCGATTTGCATGGATAAAGATATTGCCAAACGATTACTGAAGGCTGCTGGAATCAAGGTGGCGGATGGCTTGGCATTTTCACGTGCCAAAAGAGATCAGATTGATTTTTCAGAGGTGAAAGAGCAAGTAGGTGTACCGATGTTCGTCAAACCGGCCAATCAAGGTTCATCTGTCGGTGTCAGCAAAGTATCAACAAAAGCGGAATTTGATCAAGCGGTTGATGAGGCGTTTCAGTATGATCAAAAAGTGGTTATTGAAGAAACGTTGGTGGGCCGGGAAATCGAGTGTGCTGTATTAGGAAATGATGAACCTAAATCGTCGCTGCCAGGTGAAATTTTACCACAAACCGAATTTTACTCATATGAATCCAAATATATCGATGAAACCGGAGCAGTCCTGGAAATACCGGCTGAATTGTCGGATGATGAAATTGAAAAACTGCAAAAAACAGCTGTAGAAGCGTTCAAGGCACTTGAATGTGAGGGCCTTGCTCGTGTGGATTTCTTCCTGACTGAGGATGGGGAAGTCTATGTAAATGAAGTGAATACATTACCTGGCTTTACTCGAATCAGCATGTATCCAAAACTATGGGAACTTAGCGGTATTGCCTATCCGGAGCTGATTGACCATTTGATCGAGCTGGCCATTGAACGTCATGAGCAGAACAGCAAATTGAAGAGTGCTGTATGGGATGAGGAATAGTGGTGTGACCTGTTCCGGAATATGCTTATAGAGCAGAAGTAACTGCAGAAGGGTGGAAATATCTGCAGAAGATAGGAGAAATCAACAGAACAGCAGGAATATCAGCAGATGAAAACAATAGCACAAAAGTGAGGCTGCTCCTTAATGGTACAGCCTTTTTCATGCCATTAACCTTCGAACCTGGTGAATTTATCTACAGCTGATATGCGATCTTGTTTGGCAGGTTTTTCATCAAAATAACCAAGATGCAGAAAGCCAACGATTTTTTCATGTTCCTCTACATTTAATATTCGTTTGACTTTCGGATCATAAATATGTGAATTGGTTTTCCAGACAACACCAAGCTGCTGTTCCCAGGCGAGCAGCCAAAAGTTCTGAATCATGCATGCAGTTGCACCGAAATTTTCGTCATACTGTTTTTGACTGTCGGCTTTGTCCATCACGATAATCAGAAAAGCAGTCGGCTCCCTAAGGTATTCTAAACGATTTTGCTTTCTTTCATTCGGGTAGGTGGCTGCGATTTTTTCAGCAAAAGCGTCTGCGTGCTCAGGTCCGACAAAAATGAAACGCCAAGGCTGCCGCATGCCATGATTAGGTGCCCAGACAGCATTTTCCAATAAATCCATGACGGTTTCCTCTGCTACAGGTTTATTATTATAATGCTTTTTGACAGCTCTGCGCTCGCTGATTACCTTTTGCAACGCTGTTGCCTGCCTTATTGGTTTCATGTGAGAACCTCCCAGAATGGTTTTTAATGTGATATATGTTGACAATTGATAATCATTTTCAATTAAATTGTAGCTGATAAAATACAAAATCGCAATATTAAACGCCGGAATTATAAAGCCAAACCTGATTCAGCAAGCCGATATATCCGCACAGGATATGACGAACTTTAAATGTTTGCTGAGCAAAATCGAACCTTTACGGACGTGCGGGGAATGCTGCCAAGTACGGGAATGAATGATGGTTGACTACTAAAAAATAAGGGCATTCAACATAAGGGATGTGGAAAGTCAAATTGTTTCTGAAAATCCCTTGATATGTGAAGAAAATCACGTAATAATAAGTAAGGAAGTTTAAATAATTAAGGATTACCATCCAGATAAATGTGAATCATTTCACAAATAGGGAGAGAGAAAAATGAAAACGTTTTTGTATCAAAAAGGGGTTTCCTTGTCGATTAAAGCGTACGTCATTACGGCGTTAAGCTACATGGCACTGGGGCTGTTTTCATCTTTAATTATTGGTCTTATTATTCAGACGGTAGGGGAGCAGGCAGTTGCGCTTGGGTTTGAAAGCTTTGAATTTATGGTTGAGATGGGCGGATATGCCATGGAGACTAAAATCATGGGCGGCGCCATTGGAGTGGCGATTGCGTATGGTTTGAAGGCACCACCGCTTGTACTCTTTTCAGCGCTGTTTGCCGGGGCGTTTGGTGCGGAACTTGGCGGACCGGCTGGAAGTTATGTGACGGCATTGTTTGCAACGGAATTTGGAAAAATTGTCTATAAAACAACGTGTGTCGATATTATCGTGACACCATTTGTTACCATTTTTATCGGATTTGTAGTCGGGACGTTCATTGGCCCTCCGATCAATACATTCATGGTCTGGTTTGGTGAAATCATCAACTGGTCGACTGCACAGCAGCCGTTTATTATGGGCATACTCGTTGCCGTTCTGATGGGCTGGGCTTTAACGGCGCCTATATCCAGTCTCGCGATTGCGATTATGCTCTCAATTGACGGGGTGGCAGCGGGAGCGGCTACAATCGGATGTGCTGCACAGATGGTCGGTTTTGCAGCAGCTAGCTACCGGGATAATGGATTTGGCGGTTTTTTGGCACAGGGTATTGGCACATCAATGCTACAAGTCGCCAATGTCTTAAAAAAGCCGGTTATCATCCTCCCGCCAACCATTGCCGGCGCTGTTCTCGCTCCATTTGCAACCGTCTGGCTCGGGTTAACGAATAATGACCTTGGTGCAGGCATGGGAACGAGCGGTTTGGTTGGACAGATCATGACGTTTGAATCAATGGGCTTCACATGGGACGTTTTTTGGTCAATGGTTGCGCTGCATGTTGTCGGGCCTGCAATTATCAGTCTGCTGATTGCTGAATGGTTCAGGCGAAAAGGATGGATCAAACCTGGCGATATGAAAATAGCGTATGAATAAACAAGCGCGTTTATAAGCAACATTGACATGATGAATCAATCCCATTAAGATAGTAGAAAGAAATGAATTCGAGGAGGAACCCGTCCGAAATGAAGTAAACACACATTTTCCGCATGTTTGAATGATCAAGCAAAACGTTTCTGCCTTTAGGAACGGATGGGATATGTGTGTACTTTTTTCGGACAATAAACGCATAGCATTTCCAGGAACAAGTATATCCATATCCCCATTTCGTTTGCCCACAGGCAGGCTCAACAAATGGGGGTATGGATATGTTTATTTTGAAAGGAAAAGGGCTCAGTAAAGAGTGGAATGGTAAAACACTGTTCCGCAATATTGATATAGCATTTAGGAAAGGTGAACATTTGGCGCTATTTGGCCGGAATGGCGCGGGAAAAACAACCCTTTTAAATGGTCTTCTCGGAAAAGTGCCGTTTGATGCTGGGACTGTCGAGCGGTTTGTGCCAGCCGATCATTGGGGGATTCTTGAGCAGGATCCGGATTATAGCCTCTCGATAACTGTCATGGCATTTGTCCAAAGTGCAGCCGGCAAAGTTTTTGAACTTAAAAGGCAGATGGAAGCGTTACACATGCAATCTGAAATGGATATGGAAAAATATACAGACATTTACAGTGCATTTTTGGATCATGATGGTTATCAGCTGGAGCCGGAAGCTGAAAATGCCTTGCATCAGGTGAAGCTTCCGTCGTCCGTTTGGGATCAACCTTATGATCAGTTGAGCGGAGGCCAAAAAACTCGGGCACAGTTAGCGCGGCTTATTTTGCAGAAACCTGAGTGTATTATCATGGATGAGCCGACCAATCATCTAGATAAAGGAACCATTGAATGGCTGGAGGAATGGCTGGTGCATTATTCCGGAGCTGTATTGTTCGTTTCACACGACCGTTATTTTCTGGATCGGACGGCCGATGCGATATTAGAGCTCAGTCCGGATTCCTGTAAGCGCTATGAAGGTGGATATACAGCATACCGAAACCAGAAGGAAGTCGAACGGCGGACACAGGAAATGCTCTATCAAAAACAGCAAAAAAGAAAAGAAGCATTATTAAACACTATCCGCAATTATCAGCAATGGTTTCAGCAGGCACATAAGGCAGCGGGACAAAATGATTTCGCACGCTCCAAAGCAAAGAAAAACGTTTCCCGTTTCAAGGCAAAGGAAAAAGAATTGGAACGTCTCGAAAAAAATCAGGTCAAAAAACCGCAAGCAGATCAAAAAGTGAATGTCCGTCTTGATGATGCTTATTTTTCGGCACGAAGGCTTGTGCGTATTGAGCAATTATCATTTGCTTACGGTAGGTAAAAGCGGCTGTTTTCTAATCTGGATACGTCTATTTATCGGGGTGATCGTATTGGCGTCATCGGTCCAAATGGCTCTGGCAAATCCACCTTGCTGAAACTGATTGCCGGAAACCTTATGCCTGATGAAGGCCAAATAATAAGGAACCCGCAGACAAACATCGGCTACTTTGCCCAAGAGCTCGACAACTTGGATGATCGAAAAACGATACTGGACAGTTTACTTGAATTACCCGGGATGACCGAGTCAGAAGCACGGACGATTCTTGGCTGTTTTCTGTTTTCACAAGAAGAAGTCTTCAAAAGCATTTCGGCGCTCAGTATGGGTGAAAAATGCAGAGTGGCATTTATCCATTTATATTTCAGCAGTGCCAACTTTCTTGTGCTGGATGAGCCGACAAATTTTTTGGATGTGGACACAAAAGAAGTGATTGAGGATGTCCTGCAAGCCTATCCGGGAGCATTGATGATCGTTTCCCATGATCGTTACTTGATTGAAAAAACCGCCAATCGGATGATTGATCTTGGAGGCGGCCAAGTACTTGACTATGAGGGAAGTTACGATGAATATTTGGAACATAAACAACGAAAACCGGGCGATTCGGAAAATGACATACAAGAACTTGAGTTAAGACTGACCCGGCTGATGAGTATGGAGGCGGAAAGTGAAGAGGAGCAGGAACAGATTCTTAAGGAAATTAAGGAAATACAGCAGGAACTTCAAAGACGAAGGGGGGTGACATGATCAGATTGGGTCATCATGGTGCTGTAACATGGTGAAAATAAATCTTATAACGATTCAGACACATTCTATTCAGCCAGATATTAGATTTTATGTTAATCTTTAAATGTCTTGACTAGGAGACCATTCTTAATTAAATAATCATAAAATATAGTAATTCCCTCTTGTATATGTTTATCTGGACTTTCCGGTTCATGACTAGCCTTATCGTTTAAAAAAGACAAAACACTGCTATTCATAAAGAATATTGCATCTTCAATAACAGGTAACATGATATCCTCATCAAGTGATGATTTTGATGTGTCTTTATCCTGTAATAGCCTGCTGATAAATGTTAATCCACTTCCAATTTCTGAGGATTCATTAATAATTTTTGTCTCAACACTGCTATGATTTGGTGATGCAGAACATTTCTGTATCACCTGGAAGAGAATTTCCATGATATTGAGAGATACAGTCTCAAGGTTTTTGAAACCCGTTATGACATTCTTGAGATTTGCTATTTCATCTTTAGTTATCCCGATATCGGCAAAGGGTTCTCCAATAAATGAACTGTCCGTTTTATACGTAAGTGTTGTACCATTTTTGAAGGTTGTCCAAAAGTTACCATCCTGATTAAGATATACCGATTTTATATTGGTTTCTGAGTACTCCCCTCTCTTTTCAACATGAATACTGCTAATATGCTTTTTATATACATCAATAAACAAATCTTTGTTTTCAGCAGATAAGCTGTTAAATCCCTCTATGTGTCCGAAATTTAAATATTTCAATTGATTCATGCTGAATCGAATCCCCCTCATATATCTTCTGACTATTCCAGACAGCTTGATGTACCCATTACATGTAGTTGATTCAGTTGTTAATTATAAATAATGGGATAAGCACCGTGTTCTTTTGTTTTAGCAGATTATTGTCGTAAATGATGACATCTTTCCTAGCTTTATTTCTGCTTTGAAACCTTTTAAAATTTATGTCTGCCACTGTCTCATTGTTTATACAGAATAAACGTTAAAGTTCACTTTAATGCAAGATCTTTGAATGTGAAAAATGATAGGTGGTGAAATTATTTTTAGCCGAAACAAAATATGTCGTTTAATGTTATGAGATATCAATCAATATCGTGTTGGTGAAAGGGATCATATGTGAGCAAGAAACTAAGAAGCATTGCAGGGAGCTGAAATAAAAATAAATGGGTTTTCACCAAATTATAGAGAATCCAGCAATTTCATTTTGACTTCTAGTTTTCCCAATGCTACATCGATATCTTGTTTTTGCTTATGCAGTTTTTCACGATGCTCTTTAAAAATTCGTTTTCTCTCTGCTAATGTTTCTTTCCCTTGCATATGTAAATGCGCTACATGGCGGAGGGTTTTGATAGGCATTCCGGTTGATCGCATACATTCGATTAACTCCAGCCAAAATAATTCATCTTCTTTAAAAAGACGATAGCTATTTTTATCGCGCTGAATAAAAGGAAGCAACCCCTGATCGTCATAATAACGGATTGTAGATGGTGCGATAGACAGTTTTTCTGCAACCTCTTTAACAGTTAACATGCTTTTCTCTCCTTATCATTTTTGGTACATTATATCTTCCATTTCCGCTATAAGCAATTTTTTCCATAACAATGCATAAATAGTTGAATTTTATTTGTTTATGTCTTATTTGATTGAATTATTCTCAGCAAATAAAGAACAGATACAATCATACAAACATTCAGTATTTTGCTTTTACGGGGGCATCGGCTAATTCGTTCAAATAGATTTAGTGGATCATAAGCTGATTAGCGGATGTGATTTTGAAGCGGTATGCTGGATGGGCTGCTGATACACTGTAACCGTATTTATTCAGTCAAGGCTGGTATGTTTTGAGTCTCCTATTATTCCTGATCGCACTTGCATTTGGTCCGATGGTGTTATTACCAAGATCGAGACCGATCAAAGCATTGCTGAACAAACACAGAGGTGATATATACCTGAAAAATACTATGAATTATCCAAACAACTTTTTTCTATGAACGGGTCGAAAACATCATTTTCTTTGTTATTATTGCACTAATGATTTTGAAGCATTTTAAACGAAAAGTATGCCTTTCTTTTCCAGGGAAAACTTTTTTCTTTTGGCCTATTTTCGAGTTGCCTCCATTGGTATAATGGAAGCTAGAGGAGTGGTTTTAGTGAAAAAATGGTCAAATGATATCGAGATTGATGCACCTATTGGACATATCTGGAAGCTATTTGATGGTTCGCTGGAGGATATGCAAAAAATCATGCCGAATGTGGTTGCACATGAACCGGTTAAGGTCACCGAAGAGGGTGCAGGCAGCATCTACAGGCAAAAATTTCAGGAAGGAAAGCGCATCGAGGAATACGATGTCGAAACATTCCTTTACAAGAATGAACCGGATTATAAAGAAATGAAGGTCGGTTTTACACTTGCCAACACGTTTCAAATAACAGCCTACTATGAGCTGAAAAAATTAGGCGAGAACAAAACGTATTTCCGTTACGAGACAACAAGTCAGCCGTTAAAATGGTATCTGAAACTTCTTGTAAAGCTTGCTGCCAGCAACAAGGTTGTCACTCGATTTCTGAATCGCGTCAAACAAGTGGCAGAGAAGGAGCAAGCAAATACATAAAAAGAAGGCGCGTGTGTCTGACGACGATGCGCCTTCATTCTCGGTCACTCCCCTAAATACTCCTCAAGTGTCATATTTTTCTTCATGATTTCAGCAGCGGCTTTTTCACCGACATAACGCAAATGCCATGGTTCATACTGATATTGAGTGATATTTTCCTTGCCTTCCGGATATCGGATGATGAACCCATATTCTGCAGCATGCTCCTGAAGCCACTTTCCTTCATCAGTTTCACCGAATTCCTCGATTAATTGATAATTGATATCCGGACTGGTCACATCCATTGTCAGGCCGGTCTGATGCTCACTTTCTCCCGGCCGTGCACTGAAATTGTTGGCGGCCTCCTCACCGTGCTCCTGAACATTGGCAGCAAAAATGGCATCTTGCCTTTCGTAGGAGCGGTATCCGGATTGGGCAAATAATTCAAGTCCTGCATTATCCGCTGATTCGAACATATCCTCCAAGGCTGTGGCTGCCACTTGCCGCATTTGTTTTTTAGGCAAAAAATCTTCAAATGGGAAGTGAACATCCGGTACAACCAGATTTATAGGTTCAAATCCATCCGGCAATGCATTGCCCTTGTTTACAAGTACCAGGATTTCATGCGGGTTATCAACCTGATCAGATTCATCCCCGGGCGCTTCAAGACCCGCACCAGGCTTGATGTCTGAATTGTTTTCGAGTGAATGATTGAGTGCATCCTTGGTCGTGTCGTCGTAAATTCCAGTGACAGGCAATGACTCCTGCTGTATTTGATAGTCTGTGACAGCCCATGTCGTTATGTTATCATATGTCCCATTTGGACGAATGGAATAGCCGACTTTATTCAAGGCTTTCTGCAGCGATTGTACGGTGTCACCCGTATCGTTTTTTTGCAAGTGCTCCTGAGGCAGCTGTATTTGGTTTACAGCCGGTTCTGCCTTATTTTTGCTTTCCGTTTCATCTGTTGGTGCAGGCTCAGCGGTCTGTTGATCTTCTGATGCTTCATCACTACAGGCCGTGAACAGAAGCAGCATGGCAAATAGCGCTAATGCAACCGTGAAGCTTTTTTTGCACATCCAATTCCCCTCTGTCATTCTCATTTTACTTCCAAGATTCATCATAACACGCTCTATTCGGAATGGTCTATGGCATTACTTAGAAAATGAATGACAGTTATTTTGATTACATGTTTGATTAAATTTAGCATGGAGCAGATTTTTGCCATGTGAAATGCCAGGTTCACGATGGAAAGAACCTGGCTATCTCATCATGGTTATCTTGCCTCATATAATCGGCACATTTCAATAATGACATTCGTTGCTTTTTCCATATTATCAACTGAGATATATTCAAATTTTCCGTGATAGTTTTCGCCACCGGTAAAGATGTTTGGTGTCGGCAAGCCTTTATACGAAAGTTGTGAACCGTCAGTTCCGCCCCGTACAGGCTTCACGAGTGGCTTGATGTCCAAATTCTCCATAGCCTGGTAAGCGATATCCACGATCTCCTGGACTGGCTCGATTTTTTCACGCATGTTGTAATACTGATCGTTCATGGCAATTTCGGCAGATCCCTTCCCATATTTTGCGTTGATTTCATTGGTGAAGCTCCGCATTGTTTCTTTTCGTGCTTCAAAATTATCCTTGTCGAAATCTCGAATAATATAGGATACCACGGTTTTTTCTACATCACCGGTGATCGATAGGAGATGATAAAACCCTTCATATTTTTCTGTATGTTCGGGTGCTTCCTGTTCAGGCAGCTTGTTCATAAATTCAGCGGCCATTTTGCCTGCGTTGACCATTTTATTTTTGGCCGTGCCTGGATGGACACTATTGCCGTGAAACGTGATTTTGGCAGCAGCTGCATTAAAGCTCTCATACTGCAGTTCCCCAAGCGGTCCGCCATCCATGGTGTAGGCATAGTCGGCATTGAATCGTTCCACATCAAACTGATGCGGTCCGCGCCCAATTTCTTCGTCAGGGGTGAAAGCTATGCGAATTTTCCCATGTTTGATTTCGGGGTGTTTGATCAAGTATGCCATTGCGGTCATGATCTCTGTAATGCCTGCTTTGTTATCCGCCCCGAGCAAGGTTGTCCCGTCTGTCGTGATCAGTGTATGTTCCTTATAGTCCGGCAATTCCGGAAAATCGACAGCTGATAATACGACATTCAGGTCTTCGTTCAACGTTAAATCATTGCCATCAAAATTTTCCACGATTTGCGGATGTACATTTTTGCCGGTAAAGTCAGTAGCAGTGTCGACATGAGCCAGGAAGCCAATGGTCGGGATGTCCTTTTTCGTGTTGGCAGGCAGTGTCGCCATCACATAGCCATTATCATCAATTGAGACATCGTCCATGCCGATTTCTTTTAATTCATTCACAAGCAGATTGGCCAATTCCAGCTGTCCCGGTGTTGACGGAGTTGTATCGCTGGCTTCATCTGATTGAGTATCTACCTTGACATACTGTGTGAAGCGTTCAATCAACTCATTTTTCATTATGTATCCATCTCCTTTGTCAGTCTATTTTACCATTTTTCACAATAGAAGATGAAGGGGGGAGCTCGGATCTGTTCATCGGACTTTCCATCGGTTAAAATAGGAAGGGAAGAAAACGATTGTAATCATTAAATGATGATAAACAGGAAACTGGGAGGGTTTAAAATGTCTGTTATTGTTGATCCTGACTGGCTGATGAACAGATTGGAAAACACCCCTGAAAATACGGTTGTCGTTGATACACGTTTCAAGTTAACGGACCCGGACGCCGGTAGAAAAGCTTATGTAAAAGGACATATCCCGCAAGCGGTTTATTTGGATCTGAACAAAGATTTATCCGGAAAACAGACCAAACATGGCGGCACTCATCCATTGCCCGACATGGATATGTTCGCGGCTAAGGTCGGAAACATTGGCATTGATCATGATACGACAGTTGTTATTTATGACCAGCAGAATGACATGTTCGCATCCCGTTTATGGTGGCTGTTGAATTATATGGGCCATGAAGACGTTTATGTGCTTGATGGCGGTTTTGATGGCTGGGTGGAACAGGGTTATGACGTGACAATAGAAATTCCTTCGCTTGAGCCAAAAGATTTTGATCCGGAGATACGAGACAATGAAGAAGTGGATATCGATGAGGTAAAAGACAAATTGCAGCATCAATCCGCAACGTTAATTGATTCACGTTCACAAGACAGGTATTTGGGCAAAACGGAACCACTCTATAAGAAAGCGGGACACATCCCCGGAGCAAAAAACTTCTTTTGGAAACATGTTTTGGATGAGAATGGTAAATGGAAAAAACAAACGGATCTGGAGGAACATTTCTCTGCACTTTCAAAGAATGATGAGATTATCGTGTCCTGTGGCTCCGGTGTTTCGGCATGTCCAAACATACTGGCGTTGAAATCAGCAGGGTATGAAAATGTGAAACTGTATCCTGGAAGTTTCAGCGACTGGATTTCCTATGATGACAATAAGATAGAGATAAAGGATGAATGACAATGGATGTGAAACGGTGTGAATGGGTGACAGATGATCAGGTTTATATTGATTATCATGATTATGAGTGGGGAAGACCGACCCATGATGATCAGATATTGTTTGAAATGCTTTCCCTTGAAGGAGCGCAGGCTGGACTGAGCTGGATTACGATATTGAAACGCCGGGAAAACTACCGGGAAGCATTTGATCAGTTTGACCCCATGACAGTCAGTCAATATGATCATCATAAGGTTGAAGAACTCATACAAAATGAAGGCATCATCCGAAACAGGCGCAAAGTCAATTCGGTCATTACCAATGCAAGAGCCTTTTTGGAAATTCAGCAGGCGTACGGCAGCTTTGACGACTATATTTGGCAATTTGTCGGTGGTGAACCGATCGTGAATGACTGGACAGCGCATGCTGATGTTCCTTCGTGGACCAAGGCATCCGAGCAAATGAGCAAAGATCTGAAAAAACGCGGCTTCAAGTTCGTCGGGCCAACCATTTGCTATGCGTTTATGCAGGCGACAGGGATGGTTAATGATCATACGAGGGATTGTTTTTTGCGGGCATGTGGAACCCCTTGAACCCGTCCCGCCTTTCTAGTACAATACGGCATTGTGTGCGTTTTGGAAAGGAGGGCGAATATGGTTCAGAGCGCTTTTTTGGAAGATAGTAGAAGTAAAGATGAAATAAGGGACAAACTTGATACGCTGGAGATACAACTTTTCCGGATGCAGGAAAACATGAAAAACATCGCCAGAGATGCGGACATAGTAGGTATCGACCAGACAGATCATGAAGAATGGGTCATCATATATGAACATAAAGATGCCAAAACGTGCCAAATTATGCTGCACAATTGTTCTAAACCATATCGCGGCAAATGGCATTCGGCCATTCAGGCAGCGTATAAAGGTCATCAAAATTTGCATATTGCTGATATCAAGGGCGAAGAAAATAAGGGCTATGGATCAGTACTGATGAAGCATTTGAAGGAAGAGGCACGCAAGGATAATGTACCATTTATTACCGGTGATATTGTTAAACGCGACTTCGATCATGTCAAACGGCTGAAACATTTCTACAGCAAACATTATTTTGATGTGACAATTGATCATGAGGCACAATGTGGTGAAATTGTATGGCATGACGGATAGGCAAGGCTATTTCTGTTTGGGGGAAATGGCCTTTTTTAGTTGTCGAATTGTTCTTTCCAATTCATAGTTGCTGCTATCTGAACTGACTATGATGAATGAGGCTGCGGGAGAGTTCACCGTTTTTCTCGCGGAGGATGAGTTTTAGAAAAGATTGTATCGATTATCTTGTGAATGAACTGGAAGATTATATTTAACCAATGTGATATGAAAAGGGTTTTTTAGACATTTAGAAATTGACTGCTGTTGACTTCCTGGCATTTTTTACATAAACTATTATTAAAAGGGGGTGGATCAGATGAATGTTACTGGTAGCGGCATATCTAAATTCAGAGAGTACCTTTGGATTTGTTATGCGCTTTTTTCCGATGTTTCTTTACAAGGGATACGTATGTCGGATACGTATGTCCTTTTTTAAGACAACTGAACGGAAAAAATACCAGTAAGAGACATCTGACCACAGACGGCATTTTTATATAAGGCGGTGGAGGCTGTATCTCTGCCGTCTTTTTTGTTGACCGCAGCAGTGTCTCTTCTGACGGAAGGAAGAGAATCATGATTGTATGCAGTATCCGACATGTGACACAGACTATTGGTGCGAACACGGTATTTAGCGGCATAACGACTGAGTTTAAGCAAGGCGAACGGATTGGATTAATCGGCAGGAATGGAGAAGGAAAGACAACATTACTGGATTTGATTGCCCGAAAAACAGAGCCAGTTGAAGGCGTTCTGACGTGGAAAAAAGGTTTAACGGTGGGAGTGCTCGAACAGACGCCGGAAATCGCTGGCGAAAAGACAGTAGAAGCAATTCTCTATGAGGTCTTTGCGTCGATCGAAACACTGAAAGTAAAAATGTCCGAACTGGAACATGCCATGTCGAAGGAGACTGATCCCAATAAACTGACGCGACTTATGGCTAAATATGGTACACTGCAGGAACAATTTCAGCAGGACGGCGGGTATGAGATTGATTCGCAAATCAGACGCGTCATGAGCGGTTTACAGATTGACGATTTGGCGAAAAAGGAATGGCAGCTGCTCAGTGGCGGTGAACGGACGAAGGTTGGACTGGCGCAGTTGTTACTGACATCCCCTGATCTATTGTTGCTGGATGAACCTACTAATCATTTGGATTTAATGGCGATTGAATGGCTCACTGAATTTATTAAACAATACCATGGAACAGTTGTCATTGTTTCACATGACCGCTACTTTTTGGATGAAACCGTAACATCCATTTTGGAGATGGATCAGGGAGAGCTGATTAAATATGACACAAGCTACACAGGTTATGTGAAAGAACGGGAAGAGCGTTTATTGCGTGAATTTCAGCAATATGAAGACCAGCAAAAGAAGATCAAAAAAATGAAAGAAACGATCAAGCGGCTGAAAGAGTGGGCAAACCAGGCCAACCCGCCCAATGCGGGTCTCCATCGTCGGGCCAAAAGCATGGAGAAAGCTTTGGCCCGAATAGAAATAAAGAAAAAGCCTTTTTTAGAGCAGAAAAAAATCGGGCTGGATTTTCAAATAAACAAACGCAGTGGCAAGGATGTTGTGATCATGGAATCAGTTAGCAAGTCATTTGGTGATTTGCCTTTGTTTTCAGCTATTGATATGCATGTCCGGTTTCAGGAGCGGGTTGCTATTGTTGGAGAAAACGGCAGCGGCAAATCGACGCTTTTGAACATGTTATTAGGCTTGGAGCCAACAGATAAAGGTGAGCTTAAATTGGGCAGTAACGTATCAATCGGTTATTTATCTCAGCATATGGCTGAAATGGATGGCGAGCGATCCATATTGGATGAATTTCGTGATCATGTACATGTGACAGAAGGCGATGCCCGGTCGATTTTGGCAAAGTTTCTTTTCTATGGGAAAATGGTCTTTCAAAAGGTAAGGAATTTAAGTGGCGGAGAGAAGATGCGGCTTCGGCTGGCACAGCTCGTTCACCAGAATCACAACCTGCTCATGTTGGATGAACCGACAAACCATTTAGACATTGAGTCAAAGGAAGTACTGGAAGATGCGCTGGAACAATTTGGCGGGACGATTATCGCCGTTTCTCATGACCGCTACTTCCTTGATAAACTTTTTCCGGTTACGTATTGGCTTGGTGACGGAAACCTGACGAAATATGAGGGGCATTATACGATTGCTCGTGAAAAACGACACGGTTCATGAAGAAAACACACGATGAGGATTGCCCATCGTGTGTTTTCTCATAAGATTAAATGATCAGGTTTCAGCTCTGAATGTTTTTCCTAATTCCTTGTCGGCGCTATAATAATGCCGAAAATTATAGATTAGTGGATGCCATTTGCCTGGATCAATATGATGATCGCCCTTGATAATGGATTCATGTGCATGAAACTGTTTCATTTCTGTTTCGACAATGGCAAATAGAGAAGAATAGTCCGGTATGCGAATATGGCGTACTTCAGTCTCAATCTGGATTGGACATTCTTTGATTCTGTTTGGTTTGACGTTGGTCGAATATTCCGGGGTCAGGCCACTGATGTCATATTTGTTTTTGCAATATGAAAACCCCATGATTTCCTTTTCTTTTGGTACAGGGTTTTTCGCGGTATAGGCAGCGAGTTTCTCGACATTTTTCCATAATGAGTGTTCCGGTATATTAATGACACATTCTGGATGTTGCTGCAGATTTTCCACGGCTTTACCTTTCATACTCATGCCTAAAATAATGTACTGTCCAAGCCCCCAGGAAGAGGAGAGCGGACTAATATTTACAGTGTGATCCGCGTTAAGTGTGGTGAGTAAAATAACTGGTGTTCCATAATACAAAATGTTTGGTTTAATTGCTCGTGTGGATTGTGTTGTCATGATTTACTGCCCCTTTCTTTATGATAATTCAATTGTAAATCATAAAAAGTTCGATTATCATTGAAATATGGAATGCATAACGATTTGTTCAGTAGGAGTCTTATATAATGAAGCCAAATGCAAATGTTGCAAAGGTTGCGACACTGGTAAGCGAATCGTCCAGAGCGACTATCCTGACTATTTTATTGGATGGACGGTTTCATCCAGCCAGTGATTTAGCATACATGGCTGGGATTACACCACAAACAGCAAGCTATCATTTATCGAAAATGACGCATGCCAATGTTGTTGATGATTCATTAATTCAACAAGGACTCATTTATGAAAAGGAAAAAGGATACCAGGTAACGAATAAAGGGGAGAACTTTTTCCAAGGTTTGCAGATTGATTTAGACCGTTTGAGAAAAAAACGGCGCATGTTCTGTGGCAAGTGTTTGGACTGGAGTGAACGACGCCACCATATTTCAAGGGCATTGGGAAATGCGCTGTTGAAAAAATTTCTGGAATACAATTGGATTCAGCATGCACCGCAATCACGTGCACTGAAAGTCACTGCTGCAGGAACGGAAGGGTTTAAACACTAATTTTCAATAGAAATATCTGACGATTGATCAAATAATTTTTGTAAAATATATCCTCTGTGATAAACTAAACTGCATCATGTCTAGAAAGGAAGCGGTTATATGAACAATGTAACATTAAACAATGGCCTTGAGATGCCACAGCTCGGATTTGGTGTCTGGCAGGTACCGGATGAAGAAGCGACGCCGGCGGTAGCAAAGGCGCTTGAAGTTGGGTACCGTTCGATCGATTCAGCAAAAGTGTATGAAAACGAAAATGGTGTCGGTAAAGCGATCGCGGATAGTGGTATAAACCGGGAAGATCTATTCATTACGACAAAAGTTTGGAACAGTGATCAGGGTTATGACAATACATTAAAAGCTTTTGATGCAAGTCTTGACCGATTAGGACTTGATTATGTTGATTTATATTTAATCCATTGGCCGACACCGGAGTTTGATGACTATGTGGAGACATATAAAGCGATGGAAAAGCTGTATCATGATGGTCGCGTTAAGGCGATTGGTGTTTGCAACTTTAACATCGAACATTTGCAGCGTCTATTGGATGAATGTGATGTTGTACCGGTTCTGAATCAGGTGGAATGCCATCCGTATCTCCAGCAAAATGAGTTGAAGGAATTTTGCAGTAAACATAACATCTATGTAGAGGCATGGAGTCCGTTAATGAACGGCAAAGAGGTTTTACAAAATGATGTGATACAGGAAATGGCTGAAAAACACGGCAAAACACCTGCTCAAGTCATCATCCGCTGGCACCTGCAATCAGATGCCATTGTGATTCCCAAATCTGTTACACCATCACGAATCGAAGAAAACTTCAATGTATTTGATTTTGAATTGAGCCAAGACGATATGCGCAAAATTGCTGAATTGGATCGTGGTCTGCGAAACGGTCCGGAGCCAAATGAAATGAATAAGCGATAAGCGTTACACCGGGCGTAGAGTAAACTGCGTCCGGTTTTTTAAAGGATTTTCTGAGATGGTGTCGAATAAGTATGTTGTCATGACATATTGAAGGAGAAACTTATGTATACCATCATAAACGGAAAAGAGATTCCAGTGAAAGCGGCAGCCAATTTTATAGCAATGTTAAATCGACAGAAAAAGTACCATATTGGTTTTTGCGGAACCGATCCTGAAGAGGTTATGGACGCTCTAAATGAAGACATAACCAATATCACAGCTGCAGCAGAAAAGGATCGACTGGTTGGATTAATTGGGATGGATGCGGAAGACGATCGTGCAGAAATCTGGGGTCCTTTTGTTGATCCAGGATATGATTCGGAAGTAGCTTTTGCAATATGGGAAAGAATTTTAAAGGATATTCCATCGACTGTTAAACATTTTAGCTTATTTCCCAATGTCGATAATGACCTTGTTAAAAGCTTCGCTGAAAGACTACATTTTAAACAGAAGGCAGATCAGGTTATCCTCACGATTTCTAAAGATCGATGGGGTGACTTGCCAAATGCTGATTTGAACGAATTGAGCCGGGCAGAAATAGCTGTATTTAAAAACCTGCATGATCGTGTGTTTCCCGGGACATATTATAGTGGTCAGGAAATCATTAAGCGGATAAGTCACCGGCAAAGAGTGTTCGTGGTGCATGATAACGGCCGTTTGGCGGGTTATGCTTATCTGGAAGCTGATCCGAATTATGGTGAGGGTTCAATCGAATTTATTGCAGTGGACGAGCCATTTCGCAGCAGGGGATATGGAAAACAACTTTTGGCGGCTGCAGTAAAATGGCTTTTCTCGTTTAAATCTATCAATGATATACAGTTGTGTGTATCTGCCGATAATCAAGGTGCACTCGGGTTATATCAGTCGGTCGGGTTTTCCGCAGAGCATGAAATTGCACTTTTTACGAAAAAGTTATAACATTCTTTGCTGTTTTAGTAAAATAACAATATTCTGGTTCATCCATTTTGAAAGGAGTGGTGTTTTATGATCGTATTTAATCAAATTGCAGAAAATCAGAACACACGCAACAAAATGGAGGAACAGTCCGTGTAATGTACGACTTTCCTCCAATTTTAAGGGAGGAAGTCTATTTTGACTCAGTTAGAAAAGATTGGATGGAATGATTCCATTCGGGATGTTGAAACGGAACGTGTTGCCCGTGTGATGATAGTTCAAAAAAATAGGTATCAAATATCAGACGGTGATACGGATTATCATGGTCATCTGAGCGGCAAATTTTTGAATGAAGCGGCAACCCCAATTGACTTCCCGGCAGTGGGAGATTGGGTAAAGGTGCATCGAAACTGATAGATGAGGAAAAGGCGGTCATCGATCGGGTTTTGCCCAGAAAAAGCCAGTTTGTCAGACAAGCAGCCGGAACACGTACCGAGGCGCAGCTGATTGCTGCTAATATTGACACTGTTTTCATTGTCAATTCACTCAATCATGATTTGAACTTGCGCCGTATTGAGCGCTATGTTTTATCCACCTATGAAAGTGGCGCTTCGCCTGTCATTATTTTGACGAAAAAGGATGAATGTACAACCGAGGAAGTTGATGCTGCCATTTTACAGGTGGAAGCGGCAGCGATCAATGTTCCGATTATTGCCATCAGTAATATAACGCGGGATGGTATTGATGAATTAATGGCATATCTGCCGCATGGCCATACTGCTGCCCTGCTCGGTTCATCAGGCGTCGGTAAATCGACGTTAATTAATACGCTGCTGGATAAGGAAATGCAGGGTACAAAAGATGTCCGTGAGGCAGACAGTAAAGGACGTCATACAACTACTTACCGGGAAATGTTCAGGCTGCCAAATGGTGCGCTGCTGATTGATACACCCGGTATGCGTGAACTGCAGTTGTGGGAGGGCGAATCAGCCATTGACACTACCTTTCAGGATGTCGAATCATTTGCAGCAGCCTGCAAGTTTAATGATTGCCGACATAATACGGAACCAGGCTGCCGGGTTCGAGAGGCGCTGACAAACGGCGAATTATCCGAAGACCGATTTCAAAGCTATCTCAAGCTGCAGCGTGAACTTGCGTATGAAAAAAGGAAGCGGGATAAGAAAGCACAAATGGAAGAGAAAAATAAATGGAAAAAAATCTCAAAACATCAGCGTGATCATCATCATTTTCGGAAAATGCGGTAAACCGGGGGCGCCTTCCTTTTCTGACAGGAAGGCGCTCCTTATTATATCTTTTCTGGAGGGGGAACATCGATAGAAGAGCGGAGGAACCGGCAGAAAGAGTGAAAAATAACAAAAAAGCTCAAACATAAAATCGAGAACACAATATTAAATTGAAAAAGGAAACGTCACCCAAACATTCGCTCCACTGCATCGCTGAATTCCTGAAAATAACTGGGAACTTCATCTTCCTCAAGCCCAACACCCATATTTTCAGCGATCGATTCATTGTACCACTTCTGTAATTCACAGCCTGCATTAAAGTTGTCCCACAGTGCATCACCCTGGCGTTTATATTCCTTTTCCATCGACAAGAGGTTGTCCAATTTATCAGCAACAATCAGATATTTCACTTCTTTTGCCGCATATTTGACGGTATCAATGGTATGCTGTTTACGTTCCTGCCATGTTTTTGATTTATCCTCCGTATGGGCAGATACCAGTCCTGCAACTCGGATTCCAAATGCCTCTTCAATATCCTCTATTTCGTATGGCGTGTCTTCCACGACATCATGCAAATAGCCTGCACAGATAATTTCGTCGCTGAATCCGGCCTCTTCCAGCTGTTCTGCCACACGGATCGGATGGGTAATATAAGGATCATTAGAGCTTTTGCGTGTTTGACCTTCATGGGCTTTTGCTGCGAAATGTTTGGCAGCTTGTTTCATAGCACTACACCCCCAATAGATTAGAATCAGTATAGCAATAGCACAATCGGTATTCAATTGCCATAGCAGTGATGGCTTTTAATTTGATTGATAATCGATTATTGGTATGATAAAGGTAATAGTTGCGATGGAAAAAAGGTTCAAATTATATAGGGTTAGGATGAATGAACATGGACGAAGGTATTAACAGGCGCAAAACAGAGCATATACGACTTTGTTTAGATGATAATGTGGAAGGTGTCAACAAGTCAACAGGGCTTGAAGGAATTTCATTCATACATAATGCATTGCCTGAGATCAATTTTGCCGATATAAAGACAGATACTCGTTTTCTGGACAAGCCGATTAAAGCGCCATTCCTTGTCAGTTCAATGACTGGCGGATCGGAACTTGCGGCGAAAATCAATCAGAATCTCGCTAAAGCTGCTGAAGAAAAAAGATGGGCTGTAGCTTTGGGCTCCACAAGGGCTCTTTTGGAAAGCGATGCGCATCAGGAGTCGTTTTTAATCCGAAAGCATGCGCCGACGGTCCCCCTGATTGCTAACATAGGAGCGGTACAGCTGAATTATGGTTATGGAGCAGAGGAATGTCAGCAGATTGTCGATATGACCGGTGCCGACTCGATTGTATTGCATTTTAATCCCCTTCAGGAAGCTGTACAGGATGAAGGCGATTTGAATTTCGAAAATCTGCTGCCGAAAATCGAAAAGGTCTGTTCAGCATTAAACGTTCCCGTCGGTGCCAAAGAAGTCGGTTTTGGAATCGATGGGACCGTCGCCAGGAAATTATATGATGCCGGCATTTCCTATATTGATGTAGCAGGTGCCGGCGGGACATCATGGAGCCAGGTAGAAAAACTCCGTTCCAATGATCCTTTGAAAAAAGCGGCAGCGGAAGCATTCAATAACTGGGGAATCCCGACGAAGGACTGCATTGTTTCTGTCCGGAGTGCACTGGATGATGTACCGATTGTTTCCAGCGGCGGCATGAAAACTGGTATGGATGCAGCAAAGGCATTGACAATCGGCGCGGATGTCATCGGTTTTGCCAGGAAACTGCTGGAGGCCGCAACCGAATCGGATGCAGCGGTTATAGAAACAATGGAGCAAATTGAGCTTGAATTGAAAATGACCATGTTCGGGATTGGCGCCCGAACACTAGATGATTTGAAAAATACTAAACGTGTATCCATAATGGGAAAGTCATTACTTGAATACGAATCGTAAAAAGTTGTTCACCTTAAGTGGTGGACAGCTTTTTGTTGTTTTAACAGGAGACAGCGTAAAAATGTGATCAATATAGTCAATTGATGATGGTTGAAGAAAACGAATCTATTCCCAATTGAACAGACAAAAAAGTGGACGCAAAGATCATACTTTGACTTGGAAATACCAGACTTTACTAAAAAAACAGCAAATTTCACAATTTGCCTGAAAATCAAGCGAATCGACGGCCATATGACATATTGAACTTCCCAAAAATCCTGATTATAATCCCAAAACCTCCAAATACTAATACGAAAAAGGAGGTTTTCCATATGGACGAAGAAAGGCATGAAGCACGAGACAATAAGTTTATACCGATGACATCCATTACAAGTGGTTCAGGGAGGGAAGTTATCAATGATGTCTTTTATTATACCGATCAGATTGTGAATTACGTTTTTCTTGGTTATCCGGACAGGGGAGAGTGGGTGCTGGTTGACGCGGGACTGCCTGGAGCAGCTGATGACATCCGCTCAGCTGCGGCAGATCGTTTTGGTGAGCATAGCAAACCGTCTGCCATCATTCTGACGCATGGACACTTTGATCATGTCGGCGGATTGATCGAGCTTGTGGAAGAATGGGGTGTTCCAGTATATGCTCATGAACTGGAGATGCCATATCTGACCGGTGAAAAAAGGTATCCGGAACCGGACACGGGCGTTGAAGGCGGATTATTGGCCAAAATATCTGGTATTTATCCGAATGACCCCATTAATTTAGGTAACGCAGTGAAGCCATTGCCTGATGATCATACAATTCCTGGACTGGATGACTGGGAGTGGATCCATACCCCCGGACATTCACCAGGGCATGTAGCTTTTTATCGGAAAAATGATTCCCTGCTGCTTTCCGGAGACGCTGTTATTACGGTGCGGCAGGATTCCTTCTATAATGTTCTCATGCAAAACGATGAAGTAAACGGACCGCCAAGGTATTTAACGACCGATTGGGAAGCTGCCAGGAAATCAGTGGAGAAACTGGCAGCATTAAATCCTGATATGGTCATACCTGGTCATGGAACTGCTATGCAAGGAGAAGATTTAACAAAGGGCTTAAAAAAACTTGTTCAAACGTTTGATCAAACGGCTAAACCCGACTATGGCCGTTATGTTGATGAGCAGGATAAGCATTAACCCATTAAAATAGCAGCGAGGCTGGACATAACTAAAGCAAGAGAGCCAATCGTCCGTTTTAGCGGAGGAGATATACGTAGACTGCATCGGGAGGAAAGGCCTATGTGAGCTCCCGCAGTGCGAATGCACGCGGAGGCCCACCAGCCACTCGCGGAAAGCGACGAGTAAAACATCCACTGAGTAACTGCGAGTTGCGAGGAATGCTGCTTCTCCGAAATCTCATTCAACACGACGAGCACCTGGTATATTTCTGCAGCGGGGTATACCTTGCTTTGTTTGTTCGGTTTTTGTTTTATAAACGTTCTTTTGCCCTAGCCTCCTTTCAGCAGACTTCCGAATGTTCACCTCTTCAAAGTCGATCTCTTACATGAAGCATAACATTTATGATTCATATTGGCTGTGTGCTACAATAGCAGTCAGAAATGAGGTGTTTTTGATGAAAATAGATGTATGGTCAGATTTTGTATGTCCGTTTTGTTATATAGGTAAACGCAGATTGGAATTGGCCTTGGACGAATTTTCAAATCGTGATGATGTGGAAGTAGAATATAAAAGCTATGAACTGGATCCAGATGCAGAAATGAATCCGGGCAAAAATATCCATGAATTGCTGGCGGGTAAATATGGCATGAGTGTTGAGAAAGCCATAGATTCGAATGAAGATCTTGGACGGCAGGCGGCAGAGCTGGGTTTAACATATAATTTTGATGCAATGCAGCATACGAATACGTTTGACGCTCATCGTACAGCGAAGTATGCTTCCGAAATAGGCAAAGGAAAAGAAATGACGGAGCGTCTGATGCATGCTTATTTTACTGAATCAGAACTTATCAGTGATCATACAACATTGATCAGGCTTGCCAATGAAGTTGGGCTGGATGAGGATGAAGTAACAGCCTTATTAAAGGTCGATGATTATGCCATTCATGTTCGCGCTGACGAAGAGCAGGCAAGACAACTGGGTGTGCAGGGCGTACCGTTCTTTGTTTTTAATGACAAATATGCGGTATCTGGGGCTCAGCCACAGGAAGTTTTCACTGAAGTGCTGGAAAAAGTATGGGAAGAAGAAAATGAAAAACCTGAACTGCAATCATTGACCCCTAAAAAATCCAAAACTACTTACTGTACTGACGAAGGCTGTGAAGTAGTAGAGGATGATTAAAGAAACGAAAAAAACCTTTGAAAAGTCATAAGACTTTTCAAAGGTTTTTTTCTTGAATGAATTTCATCATTTAAATCACTTGTATCCCAAGGGATCCAAAACATTAACATGTTGCAGGTCTGTATTTTCAAAAGGACAATGATGAAATTGATTCTTTTCACAGTTTTTTTCAAAATGATATTGCAGTTATTCCATAATCTGTTATAATGATTTATAACTTCTAATTGATAATGATTTTCATTATTAATTAGAAGTTATAAAAAATAGTAATTATTCTAATGTGTATTCGAGGGTTTTTTATGAAGATTTGGCATCTGGTACTGGCAGTGATCATTTTATCATTTACTTCCATTTTTATAGGTGTATCAGATATTGCGCCATGGGAGGTTTTCAGTTTATCTGAAGAACAGCTGGAAATCTTGATGATCAGCCGTTTGCCAAGGCTTGCAAGCATTTTGATTGCCGGGATGAGCATGAGTATATGCGGCCTTATTATGCAGCAGTTAAGTAAGAATAAATTCGTATCACCGACCACCTCGGGTACATTGGATTCAGCCAGATTGGGTATTTTGGTAGCCTTGATGGTGTTCACCTCTGCCAGTCCGCTGCAGAAGATGCTCATTTCATTTTTGTTTGCACTGCTGGGTACGTTTATCTTTATGAAAATTCTCGAGAAAATAAAATTCAAGGAAGCTATTTTCATTCCATTGGTCGGGCTGATGTTTGGAAATATCATCAGTTCTGTTGCGATATTCCTTGCGTACAGAAATGATATGATCCAGAACATGTCCTCCTGGATGCAAGGGGATTTTTCAATGATTATGAACGGCAATTATGAGCTCATGTATGTCAGTCTCCCGATCCTGATTATTGCGTATTTGTTTGCAAACAAATTCACCATAGCTGGGATGGGTGAGGACTTTGCCAAAAACCTGGGATTGAACTACCAGCAGGTCGTCAATATCGGATTGATTATTGTTGCATTGGTCACGGCATCCGTCGTGCTGTCGGTCGGGGTTATCCCGTTTCTTGGGCTGGTTATTCCAAATATCGTCACCATTTATCAGGGTGATCATTTAAAGAAGAGCCTGCTACATACAGCGTTGCTTGGGGCGAACTTCGTCTTGGTTTGCGATATTATCGGGCGGGTTATCATTTATCCGTATGAAATCCCGATCAGCCTGACGGTCGGGGTTATCGGGAGTGGCATTTTCATTTATTTGCTGCTGAGGAGAAAGAAATATGGGCTATAAGAAAAAGATAATCACCCTTGCCGTTATCGCAGCAGTCACCTCCCTCATTTACATTTTATACGATCTGACCGGCAACATCGGCTATATCTTGTCGCGGAGAATTACCGAGGTTTTTGCCATTCTATTAACCGGATCGGCCATTGCGTTTGCCACAACGATATTTATGACGATTACAAATAATCGGATTTTAACTCCGAATATTTTAGGGCTGGATTCGCTCTATCTGCTCTTGCAAACGTTTATTATCTTTGTGTTTGGCTCCCAATCACTGGTGATGATGAGCAGCGGCATCAATTATTTTATGTCAATCGGGATCATGGTGTTATTTTCACTGATGCTTTACCGGTTTTTATTCAAAGGAGAGCATAACAACATTTATTTTCTACTACTGATTGGCATGATTCTGGGGACATTCTTTGGCAGTTTTACCGATTTCATGCAAGTGCTGATTGATCCGAATGAATTTATGGTGGCCCAGGATCGGATGTTTGCGAGCATCAACAATGTGAATGACAATCTTGTCTATTTATCGCTGGGCTTAATGGTACTGGTTACCCTTTACTTTATCCAGTTTTACAAATATCTTGATGTGCTGGCACTTGGTAAAGATCAGGCGATTAACCTGGGGGTTCCCTATGATTATGTCGTGAAGCGGCTTTTAATCATTGTTGCCATCCTGATTTCAATTGCCACAGCATTGGTCGGTCCGATCACATTTCTTGGATTATTGGTCGTTAATGTCGCTTATGAGTTTTTAAAAACATACAGGCATTTTTACTTAATCATTGGTTCGATGCTGATCAGTATAATAGCACTCCTCGGCGGACAGTTTATTGTGGAGGAAGTGTTCACGTTCCAGACAACGGTCAGTGTGATCATCAACTTTATCGGTGGCATTTACTTTATATATCTTTTGTTAAAGGAGAATCAATCATGGTAAATCTGAAAGGTGTCTTTAAAAAGTATCATCAGAAGAATGTTATTCATGATGTCTCTGTTTCGGTAGAAAAAGGTACGATTACATCATTTATTGGTCCGAATGGTGCCGGAAAAAGCACGCTCATTTCCATGGTAAGCAGGCTGATCGCCAAGGATTACGGTGATATCACGATTGACGGCAAGGATATTACCAAGCAAAAGAATAATGAATTGGCAAAAAAGATCTCCATTTTGAAACAGTCCAATAACATCAATCTCCGTCTGACCATCCGTGAGCTGGTTTCGTTTGGCCGTTTTCCTTATTCACAGGGAAGGCTGAATGAGGAAGACTGGGTTAAAGTGGATGAGGCGATTGATTATATGGAACTGCGCGAACTTCAGGATCAATATTTGGATCAACTGAGCGGCGGCCAGCGTCAGCGTGCACATATCGCTATGGTCATTGCACAGGATACGGAATATATTTTGCTTGATGAGCCGTTGAATAACCTTGATATGCGGCATTCTGTGCAAATTATGAAAACATTGAGAAGACTGGTGAACGAACTTGGGAAGACCATATTAATCGTCATTCATGATATCAACTTCGCGTCATGCTACTCCGATCATATCGTCGCATTGAAAGACGGCGAGGTTGTCAAACAAGGGCCGACATGTGATGTGATTGACGAATGTGTACTCAAAGATATTTATGATATGGACATTGATATTCAATACGTTAATAATCAACGAATTTGTGTTTACTTTGCATAAAAAATAAGCATAAGGAGGATGATGGAAGTGCGGAAGATATTACTTTTTTCTATTTTAGGTATGTTAATGATCTTTGCTGCAGCGTGCGGGGAGGAATCTGATGCCAGCGGGGCTGACTCTGGTGAACAAGAGACGGTAACGGTTTCACACGAACTGGGGGAAACGGATGTCCCCAAAAACCCTGAAAATGTTGTTGTCTTTGATTTTGGAACACTGGATACACTTGATCAACTCGGCATTGAGGTAACAGGGATTCCAAAGGGCAATATCCCATCTTATCTTGGAAAATATGAAAGTGAAGACTATGAAAATGTCGGCAGTTTAAAAGAACCGGATTTTGATAAACTTGCACAAATCGATCCGGATCTCATTATTATTTCCGGTCGGCAGGCTTCTTTATATGATCAATTAGAGGAAATTGCGCCAACGATTCACCTTGGTGTTGATACGACACGGTATATGGAATCGTTCAAGGAAAACCTCACAACAATCGGATCTATTTTTGATAAACAGGACGAAATTGACCAGGAACTGCAGGAGATTGAACAGTCGATAGCTGATCTGAACGAAAAAGCATCATCCAGCAATACCAATGCATTAATCGTTTTGGCCAATGATGATAAAATCAGTGCATATGGTCCGAGCTCCAGGTTTGGCCTCATCCATGATGTGTTTGGGGTTCCGGCAGTTGATGAGGGGATTGAAGCTTCCACACACGGGATGAACGTTTCATTTGAATACGTTGTTGAACAGGATCCGGAAATGCTTTACGTCATTGATCGAGGCGCTGTTGTCGGAGGGGAGTCATCCGCAAAACAGGTCGTTGAAAATGAATTGGTTGAGAAAACAAAAGCATACCAGAATGATAATATTGTCTATTTGAATCCGGATTATTGGTATCTTTCCGGTGGAGGATTAGTCTCTGTACAGGAAATGTTAAACGAAATTTCGGGTAGCCTGGATTAATTTCAAAGTAAGGGATTGGCGCTTAGGTCAATCCCTTATTATACGGCAGAAATAAGTAAATTTCCCGGCAAAATTGTAAACGAAATGTTATAACCGCCATCAATGACGGTATGATGGGAGATAACTCAAAATAAGCATATATAATAAAACTTGCTAGATCCCCATAAAATATGTTTGAATGAAATAACAATGAAAGGAAATGAGGGAATCCATCCATGAAGAAGTTTATCATGTTAATGTTGGCGTTGAGTTTAGCCGTTGTACTGGCAGCTTGCAACGGTGATGATGCTGAAGATAATGAAGGAAATAATTCGGAGGAAGAAAATCAGGATGAACAAGCTTCTGGACAGCAGGAAATGCCTGAGCCGGATCTGGAAGGAATACCTGATGTTGTGGCTGAAGTAAATGGTGAAGAAATCACAAAAGAAGAATTTGAAAGCACCTACGAGGGACAGTTTCAGCAAATGGCGATGCAGTCACAAATGACCGGACAGGAGCTTGATCAGGACCAATTAAAACAACAGCTTGCAGAGGGCATGGTTGGTACCGAGCTCATCACACAGGAAGCAGACAAGCGTGATTATAGCGCTTCAGATGAAGACGTTGATGAAACATTGAGTGAATTAGCAGAACAAAATGGACTTGAGTCCAAAGATGAGTTCATGACGGCTTTGCAGGATCAGGGTATGGGTGAAGATGAAATTATTTCACAGGTTAAAACACAAGTGAAAATCGATAAACTGATCGCTGAGGAATCGGGTGATACCGAACCGTCTGAGGAAGAGCTGAAGGAAACTTATGATCAGTTTAAAGCTCAACAGGAGCAAATGAGCGAAGATGGTGAGCAAGAGGTCCCTTCATTTGAAGAAATGAAACCTGAACTTGAAACACAGGTCAAAAATCAAAAAGAAACGGAAGCAACCCAAACGATTATCGAACAGCTTCGTGAAAATGCAGACGTCACCATCAATTTATAAAGCCCATTAAAAAACCAGGTTCCGTTTCGGAGCCTGGTTTTTTGGTGACGTACTTTAAAAGGCAGATTCTGGGGGTAATAAATCAACATAATTGGCCATGTGTAGCTGAAACAGCAAAAGCAGCGAGCATGAATAAAGATATTTCCTTTTTAAGGTTCAACCTGCAAGGGATTCTTACACTTGTTCTAGCCCTGATCAATTAAAACAGCAGATGTTGGGACAATATGATCAATTGCTCTTAAAAAGTGTGCCATCTGTTCATCTGTACCAATGGTTATACGGAGGTAGTTGTTGATATCCGTTTTCTGGAAATGCCTGACCAGGATTCCCAACTGTTTTAAGGCTTGATATAATGGTTCAGCCTTTTCTTTATAATGACTGATAAAAATAAAATTAGCCTGGGAAGGAAGAACGTGAAATCCGCGCTTTTTCAACTTAGGGATTATCCATTCCCTTGTACCGATAATTTTCGCCGTTGTCTCTCGCAAATAGTCTTCGTCTTTAATGGCTGCTGTGGCGCCTGCAATGGCCAGTCGATCGATCGTATAGGAGTTGATTGAATCTTTAATCCGCATAAGCGCTTCAATTAAGCCAGGATCGCCGATGGCAAAACCGACCCGCAAACCGGCCAGTGATCTGGATTTGGACATGGTCTGCACAATCAAAAGATTGGGATAACGTTTAACCATAGATGCGGCTGAGACGGGTGCGAAATCTATATAAGCTTCATCAATGATGAGCACACGCTCCGGATTGTTGAGCGCGATTTCTTCAATGGCTTCCATATTTAAATATAACCCTGTCAGTGCGTTGGGGTTGGCCATGATAACACCGCCTTCAGCTCCGAAGAATTGCTCTGGCGAAATGGTGAAATCACGGTTTAACGGCACTTCTTCATAAGGTATATTAAAAAGTTTGGCGTAAACCGGATAAAAACTATACGTAATCGCCGGGAAGCGTATTTTGCCATGCTGTTCGAAAAAAGCCATAAACGAAAATGCGAGCACTTCATCAGATCCGTTACCAATGAAAATATGGTCCTTATCAAGGTCATAATAATGGCCGATTTCATGGCGGAGTTCTTCAGCATTGGACTGCGGATATAAATGTAATTTTCGGGTCAGTTCGGATTGAATCGCCTCAGTAACCTGGGATGATGGGCCATAAGGATTTTCATTTGTATTCAGTTTGATAATATCCGGATCATCCAGCTGTTCCCCGGGTACATAGGGTTCTGTGCGTTTAACGGTTTCGCTCCAAAATTTATTCATCAACGGCACCTGTCTTTTTTGTATGACGTTTTGCCAGTTCTTGTTTGATATCCGTAATAGAGACGTCCATCAATTCCATCAGAACGAGTGTATGATAGGTCAAATCGGCTATTTCCCACACCATTTCGTCATGATCGTTATTTTTGGCCCCGATGATCACTTCACTTGTTTCCTCTCCGATCTTTTTAAGCATTTTATCGATGCCTTCCTGGAACAAATAGGTGGTATAGGATCCTTCTTTAGCCTCGCTACGGCCTTGTTTGATAATCGCGGCCAGTTCGTTTAATTCAACGTGTTCAGGTGCGTCAGTGTCTTTTAAAGTATGATAGAAACATGACTTGTTTCCAGTATGGCACGCTGGACCGAGCGGCCTAACCTTTACCAAGAGAGCATCTTCGTCACAGTCGTAATGGATTTCTTTGACCATTTGCCGATTGCCTGACGCTTCTCCTTTATGCCAGAGTTGCTGTCGTTTTCGGCTGAAAAACCATGTTTCACCGGTTTCGAGCGTCTTGTTTAGTGCCTCCTTGTTCATATAAGCAAGTGTCAGTACTTCCTTTGTATGAGCATCCTGGATAATGGCCGGAATCAAGTCTTGTTGGTCAAAGGTGAGTTGTTTTCGCAGTTCATCATACATCAGTTTTACCTCCTGACGGTAATTCCATTTTGGTTAAGGTAGTCTTTCAGTTCAGGTATTTGTATCTTGTTATAGTGAAAGACTGAAGCTGCCAGCGCGGCATCAGCATCTGCCTTTGTCAGCACTTCAGCAATATGGCTGTCTGATCCGGCACCGCCGCTTGCAACTACAGGGACGTTGACATTGCCGGCAATTGCCTTGGTCAGCTCCAGATGATAGCCGTTCTTATCACCATCCGTATCGATCGCGTTAACAACGATTTCACCTGCACCGAGATGCTCACCCTGTTTGGCCCACTCAATGGCGTCCAAACTGGTATCTTCGCGACCGCCTTTAATAAAGACGTGCCACTTCTGTGGTCCGGTCTGTTTGGCATCAATCGATAATACGATACATTGGCTGCCGAATTTTATAGCTGATTCGCTGATTAATGCAGGATTCTGAACGGCAGCACTATTGATGGAAACTTTGTCTGCACCAGCCCTTAGTATCTGATGGATATCCCGGATGCTACGGATACCACCGCCAACCGTGAATGGGATATCTATTTCCGCCGCTGTTTTCTCCACGATATCCAGGAATATCGGCCGATTTTCATGTGAAGCTGTAATATCATAAAACACCAGTTCATCCGCACCTTCTTCATTGTACCGTTTGGCGAGCTCGACCGGATCAGCAACATCACGAATGTTCCGGAACTTATGGCCCTTGACGACCCGCCCCTTATCAACATCCATACATGGGATAATTCGTTTTGCCAGCATTCAGTATTCCCCCCGTAATGTTTGAAACGATATGGTGCCATCATACAGAGCTTTACCAATAATGGCGCCATAAAGATTCATATTTCTGAGCCGACGGACATCCTCTTTGGAAGATACACCGCCAGAAGCGATCACCTTGATGGAGGTGAGCTGATTGACTATTTCAAGTTCCTGAAAATTTGGTCCTTTGAGCATGCCATCTTTTAAAATATCGGTATAAATGATGGTCGATACGCCAATTGTTTCGAGTTCTTTTACAAGGTCTGCCGCTTTCACATCACTCGTTGCTGTCCAGCCGTCAACAGCAGCGTAACCGTTTCGTGCATCAATTGATACTGCAACTTGATCACCGTACGTATTGATCGCTTGCTTCAAAAAAGCTTTGTCATTGATGGCGGCAGTTCCAATGATGACACGCGCAGCCCCGGCCGCTAAGTATGTGCTGATTCTCTCCATCGAGCGTATGCCACCGCCAACCTGAACAGGAATATTAGTGGAAGAAGTGATGTCACGGATTGTCTCCATATTGACTGAGATACCATCTTTTGCTCCATCCAGATCAACGATATGCAAAAACGCAGCACGGCATTTCTCCCACTGCTGAGCTACAGCAGCAGGGGAATCATTGTATATTTTTTCGTTGTTGTAGTCCCCTTGTATCAGGCGGACACATTTACCATCCCTGATGTCTATGGCAGGAAAAAGGATCATGATAGCATCGCTCCAAAATTTTGCAGTAGTTGTATTCCGACAGCACCGCTTTTTTCAGGATGAAATTGCATGCCCATCAGATTATCTTTCCGGACAATTGCCGGAACCGTTCCAGCATATTGGGTGCTGCTGATCAGATCATCCGGAATATAGGAACTGACAGCATAAGAATGAACGAAATACACGTATGCGTTATCCGCAATATTGTTCAGCAGACTGTCTTCGTTGTGATGGGTCAGGGTGTTCCAGCCCATATGCGGCACTTTGACCGAATGATCAATCCGGCTGACTTCACCACGCAGCAATTCGAGGCCATCAGATTCGCCGTCTTCATAACTTTTATCGTACAAAAGCTGCATACCGAGGCAGATACCCAGCAGTGGCTTCCCTTTCGATGTTTCTTGACGAAGCACTTCTGGCAGGTCGAATTCGGTTAAGGTATTCATAGCATCACGAAACGCACCAACGCCAGGAAGGATCATGCCCGTGCTCTGTCTGATAATGTCCGGGTCTGTGGTCAACTGAGCATCCAGGCCAATTTTTGTTAAAGCAAACTGCAGGCTTTTGATGTTACCTGCACCGTAGTCGATTATAGCAATCATGTGATGCCTCCTTTTCTGAAATGTAAGCAGTATAAATGTCATGATAAAGCTTCAATTAAAATGGCTAACGTACCGATTTCTCCCGCTTCGGCTTTTAATGCTCCGGAATAAAAGAGGCCGAGTCCGCACTACTCTTATAGTGATCCCTTTGTCGATGGGATTCCGTCGATTCTATCGTTCAGAGAGGCAGCATGACCGAGAGCGCGTCCGAATCCTTTAAAAATCGATTCGATGATGTGGTGGCTGTTGGATCCATAAGCCAGATTAATATGCAATGTAACACCGGCATGATTGATAAAGCCACGGAAAAATTCCGCAGCAAGCTCTGTATCAAATGTCCCGACTTTATCTTTCAGTCCATCGACATGATAGACGAGATACGGCCGTCCGCTGATATCCACTGAAATAAATGAAAGCGCCTCATCCATCGGTGTTGTCACGGACGCATAACGGGTTATTCCGGATTTATCACCAAGTGCTTCCTTGAATGCCTGCCCGAGAACGATCCCTGTATCCTCTACTGAATGATGCTGATCAACCTCAAGATCGCCGTCACAGCTGAGCGTCAGATCAATTAGCCCGTATTTGGTCATCACTGTCAGCATGTGATCGAAAAAACCAATGCCTGTATCAACTTGTGCGTTCCCTTGGCCATCCAGACTGAAATTTGCTGTAATGGCTGTTTCGGTAGTCTTCCGGTTTATCGTAGCTTTACGCATCGTCTTCATCCTTTCTGATTTGAATTGAATTGGCGTGTGCCGTGAGTCCTTCTGCATTGGCAAGTGATATAATATCCTCGGAAACATGATTCAGGGCATCATTCGGATAATGAATGACACTGGATTTTTTGACAAAATCATATACTCCCAGCGGTGACGAAAAAGTTGCTGTCCCGCCGGTCGGCAATGTATGATTCGGTCCGGCCAGATAATCACCAAGCGGCTCTGGCGAATAATTCCCAAGAAATATCGCTCCTGCGTTTGTGATGTTCGGCAAATTTTCAAATGGATCCCGAATCATCAGCTGCAAATGCTCCGGAGCAATCGTGTTGGCAGTATCGAATGCCTCAGGGAGTGTATCAGCCAATATGATGCGGCCGTTTTGCTCCAATGATTGGCGGGCAATCGTTTTTCGTTCAAGCTGATCGATTTGATTGGAAATGTCGTTCTGAACGGTTTCAGCGATATGCCGGCTCGTTGTGATGAGCAAGGGACGTGCCTGTTCATCGTGTTCTGCCTGGGATAATAGATCTGCCGCTACAAAATAGGGTTCTGCCGTTTCGTCGGCAATGATACAAATTTCGCTGGGACCCGCAATCATATCAATGGCGACATCACCATATACCCACTTTTTGGCACGGGCAACATAAGCATTACCGGGGCCGACAATTTTGAAGACCCTGCTGATCGTTTCGGTGCCATAAGCGAGTGCAGCAATTGCCTGGGCACCACCGACTTTATAAACCTTATCAACGCCAGCTTCCTTTGCAGCAGCCAATACATACGGACTGATTTTCCCATCGGGCTGCGGTGGAGTTGTTAAAACAATCTCTTTCACACCCGCCAATTGTGCAGGGATGACATTCATCATCACTGAAGAAGGATAGGAAGCTTTCCCGCCAGGAATGTAGACACCGACTCGTTCAATCGGCGTAACTTTCTGACCGAGTGTGATACCACCCATTTGATTGATGAACCAGGATTGTTCCTTCTGCCCGGCATGAAAGGCGGTAATGTTTTGACGGGCTTTTTGGAGTGCAGCGTTAAACTGGCTGCCGACCGCTTTTTCTGCCTCCAGAAATTCATTTTCTGAAACAGCAATTTGATTAAGTCTGATCCCGTCAAACTTCTCGGTAAAGTGAACCAGTGCGCTGTCACCTTCTTTTTTAACGCCGGATATAATGTTTAGGACTGATTCATCCAGGCTCCTGCTATCAGTTTGCTCCGTATTTTGTTTTTCCTGTAAAAATTGCTGGACTGTCAATCGCTTCATTTTTGTCACTCCAAACCGGTTTGTAAGGTATGAATAAGTGCATGAACACGCTCGGACTTCGTGGTGAAACTTGCTTTATTGACGATCAACCTTGTGCTGATGGAGTCCAATTCTTCGAGGATGGACAGTCCGTTTTCTCGTATGGTGTTCCCTGACTCCACGATGTCTACAATCACATCAGCCAGACCAATGATTGGCGCAAGTTCAACTGATCCATTCAACTTTATGGTATCAATCGGGATTCCTTTCTGATTGAAATGATTTTTTGCAACGGTCGGATATTTGGAAGCAACCTTCAGCACCTTCTTTTTGGTCAATGGATCACCATTAAACCCCGCTACAGCAAATTTGCATTGCCCTAGTTTGAGGTCAAGTATTTCATAAACGTCTGCCCGGGCTTCCATAATGTTATCTTTGCCGACGATGCCCAGATCCGCTGCTCCTTTTTCCACATAAGTAGGCACATCAACCGCTTTTACAAAGATCAATTTGACCTTGTTTACTGAATCATGGAAGACAAGTTTTCTCGAATCATTGCTGACATCGGCAAAATAAATCCCTGTTTTTGCCAATAGATTGATAGATTCCTTAGCTGTCCGGCCTTTTGCCAGTGCTAACGTAATAAATTCCATTCAATTGTCCCTCATTTCCGTTTTCAGCAGATTTTCCAGTTCATCGATGTCCTGAAATTCCATTTGCTGTTGCTGATGGAAGAGCAGTGAACGTTCCTTTTCAAAATGAACGGTGAATATACTTGGAATACTATTGTTTCTGCTATCTTCAAAATTCAGTGTCATCACCTGATACCCTGCGTCCCGAAGTCTGTTTGCGGCTGATAGGGCACTGTTAATTTGGCTTTGTTCGTAATACATGACCAGTTCAGCAAGTGTATCCGTTTGTGTCAGATGGCCGGCTGCAATTCCGGCATCCAGCAAATAATCAATCACACAGCCAAAACCAATCGCTGGCAATGACTGTCCGAATTGCGTTGCAAGGTCATTGTATCTTCCGCCCATCAATACAGGTTTGCTGTAACTGGCTACATACCCTTGAAAAATAACGCCTGAATAGTAGTTCATATGATTGATTAGCCCGAGATCAAAAACAATCGCATTTTCCACGCCATAGGCTGTCAGAACTTTATAAACTTGCTTCAAATATTCGATTGTTTGCTGCATTTTTTCGTTCAAAGCGATTGAAGCAGCATTTTCGATGACATCCTGTGGACTGCCATATAACATTGGCAGCGATTTGACCGCCTTGACAACAGGCTTTTCCACAGAAAGATTTTGGAGAAAAGGTTCAATCTCCGTCAGGTTTTTCGACTTGATCAGTTTTTGCAGTTGTTCCGATTCCTCGCCTGATAGGGGCAATTCATCGATCAGCTCCTTGAAAAAACCTGCATGACTGACTTCGATCTTAAATTGGCTGAACTTCAAATCTTTCAATATATGAACCGCCATGGCGATCATTTCTGCATCATTTTCTGGTGTATCTTCACCAAAACACTCGACGCCAGCCTGGGTAAATTCTTTATGATGATTTTCATCACCGGGCTGTCGGAAAACCTCCTGCACATAAAAAAGTCTGCGGCAGCTTTCTTCTTCGGATACCATCTTCCGTGTAATCGGGATCGTCACATCGGGGCGCAGCACGATTACATCACCTGAAGGATCGATGGTTTTGATCATATCCTGTTTATGAACTGTCCCGATGATGGAGGAGTACAAGTCATAATCCTGGAATGTGCTTGTTTTTGTTTCCTGGTATCCATAGGTGTAAAAGCGATTTTTGATAGTTGCAGTCAGACTGTTTTGCAGCTGGAAATCGAATTGGCTCAGGTCATTTCCGATAACGTGAAAAAACGGTTGCATGTCAAAACCCCATTCACTAAAACACTTTATTACTTTATTGCTTTATCTAATTAAAGTTAATTAATATTCTAATAAGACATGAATGAAAAGTCAACAATAGATGAGAAAATTTAACCCGCAAATAAATGTCCGGATCAGCTCATTTGACAAATAGCGGAGTAGGACCACTTTGATGATTAGAGATTCTATCTTTAATTTTTTGAACAAACGGCGAAAATGTCATATAAATTCCATAAACCATAAGGCATAATTCGCTGTTAGGTGATATAATAAATCATGATAGCATTTTTTAATGAAACCTTCACAGCTGGTGTTGACGATGCAACAGATTAAAAAGATTTTATTAATTTTAGCAGGGTCCATCTCATTAGGGGTGGGTATATTGGGAATCATTCTGCCGCTTCTGCCTACAACACCTCTATTATTGCTGGCAGCGGCCTGCTATGTCAGAAGTTCGGAAAAATTATACCACTGGCTGATTACGAATAAATATTTTGGTTCTTATATTCAAAATTACCGGGATGGGAAGGGAATACCGTTAAAGGCTAAAGTGATGGGTGTATCCGTATTATGTCTGGCCATGAGTTATACCATTCTTTTTATCGTTCCTTTTCCGGTTGTAAAAATACTGCTGGCTGCGGTCGGCGCTTATTTTACATGGTTTATTCTGAAACAAAAAACATTGCCAAAAGAACAATAGAGTCAGTGGGGTAGATTTATGCAAAAGAAACATATTATCAGTACAATGCTGTTATGTATGTTCACAATCGCTATTATTAATTGGTTTTATACGCCGGAAAGGATAAAATCAGAAAAAAACATTAAAAATCCGACCGTATTTGTTCATGGTTATAAAGGAACACACCACTCGTTTGGGAATATGCTGGACCGGTTCGAGAATATATATGGATGGGGTCAGACAGCCTTAATTTATAAGGTTTCGCCGGCAGGTAAATTGAATGTCTATCAATTGAATAATGGACATTTTACGGAGACGATGTTTGTTCAGGTTATATTTGAAAATAATCGTGCAAGCGTTCGGGATACATCCGGGTGGCTGGCAAACTTACTGGCACATATGAAGAAAACATATCAAATCAATACAGTTAATTTAGTAGGCCATTCTATGGGTGGACTGGTATCCATGAATTATATTGAAAATCACCAGGATTATACGGTCTACCCAAGCGTCAATAAATTGGTGGCAATTGGCAGTCCATTTGACGGTATATATAGTGAGCCCTATTTCCAGATTCACCATGACCCCGCAGCGGAGAACCTGAAGCCTTCGTCACTTGCACTGAAGACGCTCCGCCTGAATAAAGATGCTGTACCGGAACAATTGGATGTTTTAAGCATCGGCAGTACAGGGGATTCTGTTGCAATGCCGGAAAGCGTCGAGATGATACGAAAGATTGTAGATGAAACACAATTAACCTATAAAATGATAGACGACGGTACACTCGGACATAGTGAGTTACATGAAGATGCCCGGGTTGATAAAATGATTTATTCCTTTCTTCAGTGGAAAGCAGAAAGAACAGCAAAGGATTGATGTATGTGGTACAAGATCACCATACGTATGAACAACTGATAGACATAACACCTTCTGAGAATGTAATGGTTGATGAATATTTGCAAAATCATACGTATACACGTTTGGGTGGAAAAGCAGATTTTTATGTGACACCGGAAACGTATGAACAAGTGCAGGCTATCGTTGAGCTTTCAATAAGAGAACATATTCCATTTACCTTACTCGGCAATGGGTCCAATCTGATCGTGAAAGATGGCGGTATCCGTGGCATTGTGTTGAACCTGGGGCGTTTGGCGAGCATTCACCGGGAGGGTATGCAAATTGTAGCACAAAGCGGCGCACGGATTATTGATGCATCCCAATATGCCTTGTCTCATTCATTAACAGGACTTGAATTTGCATGTGGGATTCCCGGCTCAGTTGGCGGGGCGCTGTTCATGAATGCCGGTGCATATGGCGGTGAGATTAAGGATGTTCTGGAAAGTGCGGTTGTCGTTGATGCGGAAGGTAATCTGCTTAAATTATCCGCTGATGATCTTGATCTGGAATATCGCTCCAGTAATATTCCGGAAAAAGGATATATTGTACTGGAAGCAACGTTTTCGATGGAAGATGGCAAATATGAGGATATTAAAGCAGTGATGGACGACTTGACGTTCAAACGTGAATCCAAGCAGCCGCTTGAATACCCGTCATGCGGAAGTGTATTCAAACGTCCGCCTGGCTACTTTGCCGGAAAACTGATTCAGGATAGTAAATTGCAGGGGAAACAAATTGGCGGCGCACAGGTATCTTTAAAGCATGCCGGTTTTATTATTAATCTGGATGGTGCATCAGCGACGGAGTACATTCATTTGATTCATTTTGTCCAGGATACTGTCAAGGAAAAATTCGGGGTCACCCTCGAACGCGAAGTGAAAATTATTGGGGAAGATCCAATAAAATAAAAAGAAAGTTTTCATTAAAAAGCTGACCACCACTTATACGACGGTCAGCTTTTTGATGTTTATGATGACCTGAAACGGTGCAGGAAACTTTGCAGCCGCTCATTTGTCGGGTTTTCCAATACATCAGATGGCGGTCCTTCTTCAGCGATAACACCGTCATCAAGAAAGAGAACACGATCGGCGATATCGCGGGCAAATTCCATCTCGTGGGTAACTAGGACCATTGCCATTTCACCTTCTTTTGCAATGTCACGGATAACTTCCAGTACTTCTCCGACCAGTTCAGGGTCAAGTGCTGATGTTACCTCATCAAATAACATGACTTTCGGTCGCATCACCAGTGCACGAGCCATGGCAACACGCTGCTTCTGCCCGCCAGATAGCTGACTCGGGTAATTATCCAGTTTATCACCAAGCCCTACTTTCTCCAACATTTCAATGGAAAGCTGCTTTGCCTCTTTTTTATCCACTTTTTGCACGTGAACCGGTGCTGACATACAGTTCTCGAGAATTGTCATGTGCGGGAAAAGATTAAAGTGCTGGAAAACCATTCCGATATCCCCGCGTACCTGCCTTAAATGTTTTTCATTGGCAGGTACAAGCTCACCGTTTTTCTCCATATGCCATAAATTCTTGCCATCGACAATAATACTTCCCGATGTCGGCTGCTCGAGTGTCATCAGCATGCGGATGATGGTTGTTTTTCCGGATCCGCTTGGCCCAATGACAGCCACCTTTTCTGCCGGTTTAATATCAAGATCAATACCTGTCAGCACTTCTGTATCTCCAAAAGATTTATGCACATCCTGATAACTTACAATTGCTTCGGTCATTACGATACAGCTCCTTCCTTTTCTTTAGTTGGCTTACTGCCGCTTGGTTCCTTTTTATCAAAACGCCGGTTCATTTTACGTTCAAGTTTATTGATCAATATGGCGGATGGATAACTTAGCACAAGGAATAGGATAGCCACAATCGTTAAGGGCTCCAGATATCTGAAGTTTGCTGAACCATAAGAGTTTGCTATATTCAATATTCCTGCAACCCCGATCGTTGAAGCTAATGGAATTTCCTTGAACATAATAATCAAATAATTCCCAAGCATTGGTATGGTCGGCGGAATAGCTTGCGGTAAAATAATTCTGGTCCATTTATGTCCGGTTGAAAAATTAAGAGCCCGGGCTGCTTCCCATTGCCCTTTATCAACTGCTTCGATTCCGGAACGATAAACTTCACCGATATACGTGCTGAAATGAATACCCAAACCGAGAATAGCACTTGTGAATGGGTCCAGTGCAAACCCGACAACCGGTACCATAGGCCATGCATAGAAAATGAAAAATAGCTGTACAAGTGGTGGTGTCGAGCGGATAAATTCCATGATCCATCTGAACAGCCACTTTAAAGGTTTGACCCGGATTGCCCCCAGTAAGGTCCAAATAAAGCCAAATATTAGTGCAAATAAATACGTTGCAATAGTCAGTCCTAATGTAATGCCAAGTCCTTCTAATACAATCGGGAAGGCATCAAAGAATGTATCCCATTGCCAGTTGCCATTATTCATTGACTAGCCACCCCTTTCTTTGATGCTCCTTCCATTTTTCTGGTCAGCCATATTAACGGCAAGGCCATGATGAAATAGAATACAAGCACTAAGAAATAGACAGTCGGTGCCTGTGATAGATTACTGCTGCGTAAAATATCACCATAATATAGAATGTCGGTCATACCGATTAATGAGACAAGTGACGTCGCTTTGAGCATTTGAATGAGGTAGTTACCAAATTCCGGGAGCATCATGCGAACCGCTTGTGGAAAAATGACCAGACGCATACGCTGGAAACTTGACATGTTGAGTGCGGTAGCAGCTTCGGTCTGTCCTTTCGCAACAGATAGTATGGAGCCACGTACAATTTCCGACATGTATGCACCATAGTTTAATGCAATTGCAAGTACACCAGCGAGGTAATCACTTCCCAAATCAATTCCAAATAATATCGGCAATGCATAAAAAAGCCAGAATAGCTGTACAATTAATGATGTACCGCGGAAAACTTCAACATAAAATGTGGTTAAATACCTAACAATCGGATTTTTGGATAATCGACAGAAGCCGGCAATAAATGCCATTAAATAGCCGAGAATGATAGAACCAATCAATACTTGAATCGTTATTCCCAAACCTTGCATCAGGACAGGGAATATATCACTGATTGCGCTAATGATAATCACTCCTTTTTGAACACCATGTTTAATCTTAAATTTATTCCTCATAAGAATAGGGTCAGACTCCCTGGGTAAGGGAGCCGGACCCTATGGAGTCATCGCAGGGATATTTTCATAGTCTCATACTGAGATTAATATTTTTCACCACTGCAGATTTCTTCAGTTGTGATATCTTCAGGCGGTGCGTTATTCTCAGGATGGAAACCATTTTGTTCTAATAACTCGGCAACTGTACCGTCATCAATTAATTTTTGCAGTTCCTCGTTATATGCTTCACGCAATTCGTCATTATCCGGATGGAATGCAGCAGCTCCATAGCTTGGAACACCTTCTATGTCCGGCTGCTCAAAGTCTTCCACAAATTCAAGATCACCATTATTCGCAGATTCCAATGCCATTTTGACCGTCATTTCTGTACCGGTCGTTGCATCAGCGCGACCGGATTCAACAGCAGAGAACGTTGCAGGAATATCGGAAGCTTCCTGTATTTGACCTTCACTTACGCCTTCTCTTTGCACGTAATCAATTTCTGTTGCTCCGGACATGATGGATACGGTGGCATCTGATTCAGCGATGTCTTCATAACTGTGCAGATCCATCGGGTTATCTGCTTGAACAATAAGTCCTTCCCCATACACCATCTCCGGCTCGCCAAAGTCTGCATTTTCACAGCGATCCGGGTTAATCGCCATACCTGCCGTTATAACATCAAAATTTCCTGCATTCAGCCCCGGGATTAACTGACCGAAGTCCAGCAGCTGGCTTTCAATATTATCGACACCCAGATTTTCAAATACTGCGGTGGCAATATCAACTGCAGCACCTTTCAATTCCCCGTCTTCCTCATAGCCATATGGTTCTTCGTTAGCGAATCCAATTGTAACTGTTCCCGATTCCTGAATTTCAGCAAGCCTTGAATCTTCGCCGGATTCACCTTCACTTCCGCCATCTCCGTTATCACCGCTGGTTTCATCAGAACCGCCTCCGCAAGCGGCCAGTACAAGAATGAAGATGGTGAAGATTGATGCTACTAATAATTTTTTCATCTCCTAAATGACCTCCCATAATTTTTTTGAGTGAAATCGGGTTAACATTCACCGTGATGCTAATCCCATTTATCTGTTTCTCTTTCTCAGATGCTTCCCTAGGTGGAGCATTAAGTAATAGATGTGTTCAATATCCGGTATAAAAAATACTGATGTATACACAACTTTTTTACTAGTTATTGAACAGCAGAACAGTGAGGAAAATTCTTCAACCGGTCATATTATAATAATATCGGGATTTATTCATCGGTTCAAATAGTATATTTTTTGATAATTTGGAATATACCCTTGTGATTATTTGTAAGCTCTATAAAACTTGGATATATCATAGTATACTTTGAAATAACTTGTATAACTTGTATATGCTCAATATTTGCAATTATTACAGAAAATTCAATCAAAATTTCGGCCACTCATGAGATAAATAACGAATAGCATAATATATGAGCGATACCAGGAAATATGTCATATGAATGAGTTATATTTTGTCCTATATATAACGGTCAGGTGATCTTCAGGCGACAAAAAAGGATATATTTTTGCTTCTGCGAAGGCGTTCACCGTTCTGTCGTACTAACACCATTAGCACGTCCCTGTGCGTCTAAAGTCTCATTGATTGAAGTTCCATCTTTATAGAATGCAGGTTTCAGGTGGAGAAGACTAGGGAGAATATGTTAGCGAAACCAGTTTGAACAACGTTGGATACAACAAGACCACACTGAATGGTGTGGTCTTATTGTATCCAACGGTTTTAGGTTTGCCTCAATCTCTTCTCGCCGATCTTCAAATAATGGCGGCAGCGCCAGTGATTCACCCAGATTATCCACGTCCTCATCCGTCGCAAATCCCGGACCGTCTGTTGCCAATTCAAACAGGATGCCGTTCGGCTCCCGAAAATATAGGGATTTAAAATAAAAGCGGTCTATCAGCCCGGAATTCGGGATGCCCTCTTTCTTAATCCGGTTCTTCCATTTTGCCAATTCATCTTCGTTATCAACACGAAATGCCACATGATGGACGCTTCCCCGGCCAGGACGTTCCTTCGACAGGTCATTGCGTACTTCCAGATGAACCTCTGCACCAGTGCCACCTTCCCCGGTAGCAAAAACACGTATGTCGTCCTGGTCGTTATCGAGTGATGAATAGCCGCCGACTTCCCGGAATGTTAAGATCTCGGTTAGTACCTTGATTGTTGGAGCGGGATCCTCAACGGTTAACGTGACGGGTCCGAGGCCGATTATGCCTTTGTCGGCGGGGGTATTGCTATGTTCCCATACTTTGCCACCTTTTACGCCCGTGTTCGTTTCATCCGAGATAAGTGTCAAACGCTGGTTTTCCGAATCTCGGAAATGGATGACGTGACGCGATCCCTGCTTCGTCATGCCATCATGGTCAACGTTATGTTCGGTCAGCCGTTTTTCCCAGTATTGCAATGCGCGGTCATTTGGAACGCGCAGGGAGGTGCCGGATATGCTGCTGATGCCCGGATAGGTTCTGCCTGCCTGCGGTATTTCAAAAAAGGTTAGGTCAGAACCCGGGTTGCCAACTTCATCCGCATAAAACAAATGGTAAACAGATGGATCGTCCTGATTGATGGTTTTTTTGACCAAGCGCATACCTAAAACTTCTGTATAGAAATGATAATTATTCGCTGCGTTTGCGGTGATAGCAGATACGTGGTGGATGCCTTTCAGTTCCATAGAGCATGTCTCCTTATGAATCGGTAATTTAGTTTGAATTTAAGCTAATTTTATTCAAACTAAATAGAGTATAAAACGCTTTGAATGGTGTGTATAGTATATTGCTTTACTCATCAGATTCTTCATCATGTTTTGGACGCAGGCCCTGTTTCAGCTGTTCTATGCTTAGCCCGAAGTCCATTTGCAAATGCGGGTAATCCTTGAAATGATTCCAGTCACCACCCCATTCAAACCCCAGTTCCTTTGCCATATCAGCAACTTCAAACCAGTCTGACTCACCGTTGTTGTTCCCGTCATAGCTTGTATCCCAAATGATGTCACCATTATGATTGCGCAAGGCATAATCAACCGCCATGCCATAGTTATGGTAGGATTCGCCGCCTTTTGCATAGGTGACAATACTGCCATCTTCTGAGCGCCCTTGTTCATATAGGTTATTCTGCTCCTGAATGGTGCGCACAGTTTCTGTAATCACAACTTCGATATTTCTTTCGGCAGCTTGTTCAACCAGTTCCTCTGTTTCTGCGGCAACGATCGGGTCGAGATTTTCCGGGAGGGGCAGATCTCCCCCTTGATCGATATAACGGTCGGTTTTTAATTGGTTATATAGAAAGAAAAGCATTACAAGAAATAGAATGATGATGATCCATGCTATGATGTCTTTGCGATAATGTTTCAAATTCGGGAGGTCTCCTTGAGAAAAGATTTCAATTGAAATTATAACATGTATGATCAGCATGATTCTAAAACGTCATGACTTTGCCTGAAAAAGTGATTTGCTTTCTATATATAATCGAAAGGAATCAGCAAAAAGGGGCATGATTTTTGAAAATAATAGTCTTGTAGTATGGTGGTTCTGAATATAAGATATGATGAAGGGGGGAGAGCTATTGTGTACATGCTGATTGTCAGTCTGATCGGGTACTTGTTTGGCTGCATTCATGGTTCACAGGTTGTTGCCAAATACAAGAAATTGGATATTAAGAACAAAGGGGTCAAAAATTCCGGAGCTTCCAATACAACGATTTTGTTAGGATGGAAATATGGTATTCTGGTCGCATTTATTGATATTTTTAAAGCGACATTATCGGTTTTATTGGTGTTATATATTTTGGAAGGCCAGGGTATTATCGGATCGGAGCAAACACTATTGGTGTATATCAACGCATTGTTTATTATTATCGGCCACAATCATCCAGTCACTATGAAATTCAGCGGTGGAAAAGGAACTGCATCATTAGTCGGTATATTGCTTGCAGTTGATTGGCAGATAGCGGTTATTGGAATCGCGATTTTGCTTTTATTTACATTGGTAACGGATTATTTGGTTATTGGCGTTTTATTTATGTATGTATCATTTTTGATCACGACTTATCTGTTCTTTGGAATCGAACCTGCGATGGTTGTTGTGCTAATATCGGTTATGAGTATTATGAAACATATGGAGAATTATAAACGTATCGTCAATAAGGAAGAAACGAAACTATCAAGTATGTTTCGCAAACAGACATAGAAGTGGAGGCAGTTGCAGTCAATGCTGGATATTATTGTTTGGATTGTTATCGTTACACTATTTATAGCAAGCTTTGCGGGTGTTATTTTTCCGATTATTCCATCCCCGTTAGTACTTTGGGTTGGTTTTCTGCTGTATCATTTTGTCATCAATGCCAATGAGCTGACGGTTTGGTTCTGGGTGGCGATGGCTGCGTTGACCGTTATTTTGATTGTTGCGGATGTCATCGCCAACAGTTATTTTGTCAAAAAATACGGCGGCAGCAAATGGGGAGAACGCGGTGCTGCCATCGCCGTTATTGTCGGTTCATTCATTATACCGCCATTTGGCATTTTAATCATCCCATTTGTGGCCGTGCTGGTCATTGAGTTGACGCAGGCAAAAACATTTGAAGAGGCAATGCGGGCGTCTATCGGTTCCTTAATCGGGTTTCTGGGCGGTGCCGCAGCCAAAGTGATTATTCAATTCGTGATGATTGTATGGTTCTTTGTCGTAATTATACTATAGCCGTCTAACAATCCAAAATGTTTAGAAGAACATTTAGAAGCGGAAGGGGTTTTTCATCATGAAGTTACCGTCACGTGTGATGACAATCGCGGGGTCTGCTGCCGGAGGAAGCGCCGGCATTCAGGCAGACTTGAAGACATTTCAGGAGCTTGATGTATATGGTATGAGTGTTGTAACAGCCATTGTTGCCAGGCACCCGGAAACAAATAAAAACGTACACTTGCAAACAATTGAAGCAATCGAGGCACAATTTGCAACAGCTGTCAGGCAAGTTGGTGTTGATGCGCTCAAAGCCGGCATGTTGTTTTCCAAAGAGATTATTGAGAAGACGGCAGATCTGATTACCGGATCAAATGTCCAAACGGTAGTGGTTGATCCGGTAATGGTCGGCAAACTTGATTCCAAGCTGCTTGCGAATGATGCCATCGATGTTTTAAGGGAAAGCCTCTTGCCAATGGCGGATGTCATTACCCCAAATGTACCAGAAGCGTCGTATCTTTTGGATGGGCGATCGTTGACAACAGTCGACGATATGAAGCAGGCCGCGATTGATCTGCATGAACTTGGACCGCAGTATGTTCTGGTTAAAGGCGGGAGATTGAAAGGCGAAGCAGTCGATGTGCTGTATGACGGCGAGACGTTGACCGCATTCGAAGCCACCCGGATCGATACGGAAAATACAAGCGGGGCAGGCTGTTCGTACTCAGCTGCTATTACTTCCTATATAGCGAAGGGGTATCCGGTTCCGGAAGCAATTCGTCTCGCGAAAAGTTTTGTCACAACGGCTATTGAATATGGGTTTTCCTATACCGATATGGTCGGCCCGACGTATCATGCCGCAAAGCGTATGAAAGGGGAAGCGCATGGAGTAAAGTGGAGAAGTTTTGATTGAATGTTTGCAGGCTGGTGTGAGGGATAGCATTAGCTCGTACGAGTAAGTGCTAAACGTGCGAGGTCAGAAGCAATGTGTGCGACGGTGGGGCTCAAATGTGCGAGAACTGTTCAAACTCGAGCGAGAGTTATGAGTAGTACTGGTTCGAGCGAGAGAAGTGCATAGATGTGACAGAAAAATACTAAACGGTGGTAAAAAAATTAAAGAGGGAGTGGTATGAATGGGGAAGCGCGCATTAATTAATGTGGATTATACGGTTGATTTTGTGGCGGATGACGGGAAATTAACGTGCGGCAAACCTGGACAAGCTATCGAGGAGAAGATTGTTTCAATTACAAAAGAATTTGTTGCTGCAGAGGATTACGTCGTGTTTGCGATTGATGCACATGAGAAAGGGGACACTCTGCATCCGGAAACAGCACTTTTCCCGTCGCACAATATTATCGGAACTGAAGGACGGGAACTGTATGGTACATTAGCTTCGGTTTATGCAAAACATAAGGATAAGAGCAATGTCTATTACTTTGACAAAACGCGTTATAGTGCTTTTGCCGGAACAGACTTAGAGCTAAGACTTCGTGAACGCGGGATTGATGAGCTTCATCTGGTTGGTGTCTGCACAGATATATGTGTGCTGCATACCGCTGTTGATGCGTATAATAAAGGATTTAATATTGTCGTTCACAAAGACGCTGTCGCAAGCTTTAACGCGGCAGGGCATGAATGGGCGCTCGGTCATTTTAAAGAAACACTCGGTGCAAAAGTGGAATCTTGAAAGAAAAACCAGGCGATTTGCGGTTCATAAAGAGAACAACTGCTCAGGCTTTCGTCCTTTTCGTTTAAATGAATTGGCATGCTGTTATTGGGGGGGCTGTATGGGGAGTATTTTTAAAACAGATACATTTGAACATTATACAATCAGACAAGCGTCTGTGAAAGATGCCGATACCGTCACCAGAATATTGCGCGATGCGGCCCAATGGCTTATTAATAAGGGAATTCATCAATGGGACTACTACTTGAGTGATGACGCCGCTGCAGAAATAAATCAGGCCATTAAAGCCGGCACAACTTATATTGTGGAAGATAGGGACAATCAGGCCATAGCGACATTCAATCTTTCCATGGAACAAAGCGAGCTTGATATCAGTATATGGGGCGCTCGGGATGATGAGGCGCTTTATCTGCATAGGCTGGCAGTTGATAAGGACTGTCGTCACAAGCAGATTGGAAGAAGGCTTTTGGAGTGGATTCATGTCAATAGCCATCTCGACCGTGGTGTACTTCGTCTGGATTGTGTTGCGGATAACCTATCACTGAATCAGTTTTATGCGGATGCAGGGTTCACGTTTTCCGGTCACATCCATGCAAAGAAAATTCAGTTTTCCAGATATGAAAAGCGCTTAAATGCTTGACTTTGGACAGGTATCCTTATATATTTAAACATACAATAGATGAAACGCTGATGAGGATTAGTATCATTTGCTGTCTTTCACAGAAAGGAAATGGCTGCTGGAAATTTCCAAAGACACAAAATGGGAACCTGCCTCTGAGTTCGCTGTCGGAAAGGCTTATTGCCGTAAGACTTGCGCGGTTTTAAACCGTTATGATATGAAGTGTACAGTACGCTTTTGACGGCTGTAAACAAGGGTGGTACCACCATGCCTCGGTCCCTTTTTCAGGACGGAGGATTTTTTAATATTTTTAAGGCTTCTTTGGAAGGATTTTAATTTTATAGAGGGAGTGTCTTAATTGGGTAAAAATAAACAATATGTTGAGAAAATTACCGCCATGGAAGACGATTTCGCCCAGTGGTATACAGATGTTGTCAAACAGGCGGAGCTGGTTGATTATGGTACTGTCCGCGGAACCATGATCATCAGGCCATACGGGTTCGCCATTTGGGAAAATATCCGTGATGAACTGGATCGCAAATTCAAGGAAACTGGTCATTCCAATGTTTACTTCCCATTATTTATTCCGGAAAGTATGCTGCAAAAGGAAAAAGATCATATTGAAGGTTTTGCGCCTGAAGTTGCCTGGGTCACACACGGCGGCGAGGAAGAACTGGCGGAGCGGATTTGTGTCCGTCCGACATCCGAAGTGCTGTTCGGTGAATATTATGCCAAGAATATTCATTCTTATCGCGATCTGCCAAAATTGTATAACCAGTGGAGCAACGTTGTCCGCTGGGAAAAAACAACCCGTCCGTTTCTGCGCTCCTTGGAATTTTTGTGGCAGGAAGGGCACACATCCCATGCGACACAGAAAGATGCTGAAGCAGAAACGGCACGTATGCTGGAAATTTATGCAAACGTTTGTGAACATTATCTGGGCATTCCGGTACTTCGCGGAAAAAAGACCGAAAGTGAAAAATTCGCCGGCGCCAATTATACATTAACCATTGAAAGCTTGATGCATGACGGAAAGGCTCTGCAATCCGGCACGTCGCATTATTTGGGAACAGGTTTTGCCGAAGCGTTTGATATTTTTTATCTGGACGAGAACGGTGAGCAAAAACCGGTCCATCAGACATCATGGGGCATGTCCACCCGGATTATGGGTGCATTGATCATGGTGCATGGTGATAACCGCGGTTTGGTGATCCCGCCACGCATTGCCCCGACACAGGCGATGATTGTGCCGGTTGCCCAGCATAAGGAAGGTGTACTGGACAAGGCATACGATTTGCGTGATCAGCTGCAAAATCTTGTCCGTGCTGATATTGATGGCAGTGATAAAAAGCCAGGCTGGAAATTCAATGAGTATGAAATGAAGGGGGTCCCTGTCCGTATTGAAATGGGACCGAAAGATATTGAAAATGATCAGGTCGTACTGGTCCGCCGTGACACCGGTAATAAGGAATTTGTACCATTAAACGAATTGGAAGAGAGGCTGCCGGCTCTCTTGGAGGAAGTGCAACAGAACCTGTATGATCAGGCCCTGGCACATCTTAACGAAACGACCACAACTGCAGTAAATATGGATGAATTTAAGCAGGCATTGGATGAAACCCCAGGATTTATCAAAGCCATGTGGTGCGGCGATGGCGAATGTGAGGACAAAATTAAGGAAGAAACATCTGCCACATCACGCTGCATTCCGTTTGAACAGGAAAATGTGTCAGATTCCTGTGTTTGCTGCGGCAGAGAGGCAAAAGAAATGGTTTATTGGGCAAGAGCATATTAAATGACGAAAAAATCGGGCACTGATGACAGTTGCCCGATTTTTCAGCCGGACCAAAAAATAAAGGCTATCCTGAATTTTGTTCCGGATAGCCAGCATTGTTATGCCTTCAGCGCGTTTTCAATATCCTGCTGAATGCTTTCGGGTTTTGTTTGCGGTGCGTAGCGTTTAACGACGTCACCATGTCTGTTAACCAGGAATTTCGTAAAGTTCCATTTAATCTGCCTGGTCATGACACCTTTTGCCTGTTGTGTCAAGTATACAAATAAGGGATGCGCATGGTCGCCTTTGACATCAATTTTACTGAACATCGGAAAAGTAACACCATAGTTTTTGTGGCAAAATATGGAAATGTCCTCATCTGAACCCGGATCCTGACTATTAAACTGATTACACGGAAAGCCAAGTATCATGAATCCTTCATCTTTATATGTATCGTAAAGCTTTTGCAGACCTTCAAATTGTGGCGTGAACCCGCATTCGCTGGCAGTATTGACAATCAAAAGGACATTTTCTTCATAATCGGCCAGCAACTTTTCTTCCCCATCGATGGTTTTAGCGGAAAAGTCATAAACACTCATGGAAACTGCCCCCTTTTTATAAACCGTAACAATTCCGCGAAATATTGTCAAAAAATTGAATCAATGTTTAGCAAAGAAAAAAGAACCGGCTTATGGTGCCGATTCTTTTTCCGTATATGCTTTAGGCTTCTTGTTTGTGGTTTTCTTCTGCGATGATATCCAATCTTCTCTGGATTTCATCTTGTGATAAGTTGTGTTCCCTCACATACAGGTTATCACGGCTTACACGGCATTCATGTGTACAGCCGCGCATATATTTATGCTCATTTTCTTCTGAGCAGATAATTTGTTTATTGCAGTCCGGATTTGCGCAGTTGACATAGCGTTCACATGGCATTCCATCGAAATAATCTTTGCCGACAACGACATGTTCATTTTGGTTAATCGGAACAGAGATTCTTTCATCAAATACATAACATTTTCCGTCCCAAAGTTCGCCTTGCACTTCCGGATCCTTGCCGTATGTGACAATTCCGCCGTCGAGCTGATTTACATCCTCAATTCCTTCATCCATCAGCCAGCCGGAGAATTTTTCACAGCGAATTCCGCCAGTGCAGTAAGTCAGAACTTTTTTATCTTTCAGTTTATCTTTATTTTCGCGAACCCATTCAGGCAATTCACGAAATGTCTCAATATCCGGGCGAATAGCTCCCCGAAAGTGTCCGAGGTCGTATTCATAATCATTGCGAGCATCCAGAATGACAGTGTTCTCATTTTTCATCGCTTCATTAAATTCTTTAGGAGAAAGAAAGTTGGCCGTTTTTTCAAGAGGACTGACCGCATCATCCAGTTTTAGCGATACGATCTCAGGCCGCGGCCGTACATGCATTTTTTTAAATGCGTGTCCGTCATGCTTATCAATTTTGAACATCATGTCCGCAAAACGGGGGTCACGGTGCATTTCCTCCATATATTTTTCGGTCTGTTCTTTTGGACCGGATACAGTTCCATTAATACCTTCGTATGCGACTAAAATACGCCCTTTGAGTCCAAGATCCTGACAAAACGCCAAATGTTCGTCGGCAAATGTTTCCGGATCTTCCACAGGTACAAATTTGTAATAAAGTAATACCTGATAGTCCTGGTTATTTTCCATTTTATCCCACCTATCATTTATATTTGCAAGATACAAATGCAGTGGATAACTATTATAATCTTGCAGAAAAGTATTTTATCATGTTTTTATTGTTTTTGCCAGAATTCGTTCAGGATAAATTTATTCACGAAAATACTTGCTTTTTATTCCATAAAGGAGTAAAGTGGGGTATAGCAAAAGAAATTGAAATCAGTAATACTTTACGATCTCTTTAACAAGTGGTGTAAAAGTATTTATCATTCAATTACTTTGCACATATTTGCATAAGGAGGTCGTTTATTTTGATGACTGGAAAAGTAAAATGGTTTAATGCTGAAAAAGGCTTCGGTTTCATTGAGCGTGAAGAGGGCGACGATGTATTTGTTCACTTCTCAGCTATTAATGCAGAAGGCTTCAAAACACTTGAAGATGGTCAAGACGTTGAATTCGAAATCGTTGAAGGCAACCGTGGTCCGCAAGCAGCGAACGTAACGCGTCTATAATAGATGACGATTCAAATAAAGGTTTATCTCATTCGTGAGGTAAACCTTTTTTGTAACGTCAGAAAGTCATTTATGTCGGTAATCAAATGTCCAAGTTGTATCATGTTAAATGGAGGGGTTTGATGTCGCAATCATTTAATTGGCATAAGGAAGCGGAAGTGCAATGGGATAACCGTGCAGAATTCTGGAACGAGCGAAGCAAGGAAATGTGGGACAGGGGCAGCCGGAAACAAATCGTTCCATTTATTGAAAAGCATTTAGAGAAAGGAAGCAGTATAGTTGATGTAGGCTGTGGCGATGGTTATGGTTCCTATAAACTGCACAAGTCCGGATATAATGTGACGGGCGTAGATATATCCGGTGAAATGATCAAACTTGCCAAAAAACGACTGTACCAGGAAGACATTGCCTTTTTACAAGGGGATATTACAAGTTTGCCGATGTGTGATGCTAGTCAAGACAGTATGATGGCGATCAATGTTATCGAGTGGACAGCGTCACCAGTAGATGTCTTAAAGGAGCTTGGTCGTGTTCTGAAAAAAGATGGATTGCTTTTTGCGGGAATTTTGGGACCGACAGCAGGGCCACGCATGAATAGTTATCCAAGGCTCCATGGAGAAAAAGCAATTTGCAACACGATGATGCCATGGGAATTTCAGCAGCTTGCTTCTGAACTTCATTTTGAATATATGGATGGACTTGGCGTTTTTAAAAAAGAAGTCAACGGGAAACATTACGAACATTTGCCGCTGGATCTTCAGCAGGCTTTGACATTCATGTGGGTATTTTTGCTACGAAAGGCAGGCTGATGTTATGGAGAAAAAAGAAGTTGAACAAAAGGTGATTGAAAGCTATCAGCACGATGAAAAAATGATGATTCTCGTATATGCGCAATGGTGTATTAATCATGATCTTGACCCAAAGGCATTGTACGAAGAAGCTTACCCCAATCAGATGAAGAACGAGGCTTTAAGGGAAGCATTGGAATTGACTGTTTCGAAACAAGAATCAGAGGAGATACCGGATCAGACCGTGCTGAACATTCTTCAGCTGTTCGGGAATGATGATCTGGCGTTTGTAGTCCAGAGCAAAATCGCTGATAAATTTAAAAAACCTGATTGAAAAGCCTATTCTGCTGATTCATGTACAAAGCCTTGATATATCGGCCAATGTGCTGATACCAGCAAAATACTTTCAAAGGAGCGAATCTTAGATGGAATGGTCTCTTAAAACATTTCAGGAATTAACGAATGATGACTTATATGCACTCTTGAAATTGCGTGTGGATATATTTGTCGTTGAGCAGGAATGTCCGTATCCGGAACTTGACAATTATGATCAGTGGGCCATACATTATTTTTTGAAGATTGCTGACGAAATGGCTGCAAATGTCCGGATATTGCCGGCGGGCTCAAAATTCAATGAAGCATCTATTGGCCGGGTGGCCGTGGCCGAGAAGTTCCGCGGCAGTGGACTTGGTAAGGAAATGATGCGAAAAGCGATTGACTATACAACCACTGTACTTGATGAACAGCAAATTAAAATTCAGGCACAGGAATATTTGAAACAGTTTTATTCTGATCTCGGGTTCATCCAAATATCCGATCCTTATTTGGATGATGGCATTCCGCACATGGACATGTTGTTCGATAAATAATCCGTAACTTTTGATATGTCCCCCTTCACCAATAAAAGGGGGGACATATGTTTTTTGAGAAGGACTATGGCGAAAGTTATAACATAAAATATACCATTCGCGCAACAGGGAGAGCTCGGCATCGAAATCCATTGATTTTATAAAATACTACCTAATCCCAAAGTCTGGATTACCTCTCTTCAAAGAGTCTTTTTTTCATATATTGAGTATCGCCTCAGTTTCATTTTGCGCTGGAGGATACACTGAAGCAGAAGATTCTCTCTGCATATATTAGCTGTCTATTAAATGAGCAGCGTTGAGATAGCCGCTTCCTTGTGCATTGGATGGTTGTCCCAAATCTTCACTTGCATTCATCAGTTGCGCTTTTACCTGATCAGGGGTAAGGTTCGGATCACCCTGGAGCAACTGTGCAGCCACTCCGGCACAAATCGGGGTGGCCATTGAAGTTCCTGATAAAGAAACATAGTTTGAATCGACGCGTGCTGATTTATTGGTCTTATCAAGAAATGAATTCGGTGCTCTTAGAGAAACAATCTCTACTCCTGGTGTTAATAAATCCGGTTTCGTCAGTCCGTCAATTGTTGGTCCGCGGCTGGAAAAGTCAGCCACAGTATCGTCTGAACGATCCGTATTATGAAGATCATCTGCTGCACCAACAGTAATAATTTTTGGACTAGTGCCGGGACTCCCAATTGTCTGTGCCTCAGGACCTGAATTACCGGCTGCAACGCAAACTACCATGCCTTGATCCCAGGCGGCATTAACGGCTTTTACGACCGGATCGTCTTCTGCGGATTCTGTTGCTTCTGATCCAAGTGAAAGCGATAAAATATCTATATCATACTCGGTTTGATTTTGGATACACCATTCAATACCATCAATTACCGTAGATAGGGAACCAGAACCCATTTTGTTCAACACTTTCACACCAACTAAGTTAGCCTCAGGTGCCGGCCCTTTATATTGCCCATCTGATGCAGCGCCGTTACCAGCTGCATCACCAGCACAATGGGTACCATGCCCATTATCATCGTATGGTTCTGTTTGATTACCTACGAAATCCTCAAATGCTGTAATCCGTCCTTCCAAATCTTCATGTGGGTGTATTCCAGTATCAATAACTGCGATCGTTACGTCCTGCCCTGTTAAACCATTTTCTTGTAATTGATCGGAATTTATCGAAGGTGTGGCAGTATCAAGTAAAGTAGTGACTTCTCTATCATAGTGGATTTTTTTGATGTGGTTACAAGTATCAGCCAATTTTTCGATATTTTTTACTGAAAGATTAGCGGAACAACATGAAATAGAAGGGAATTCACGTAACTTGCGACATTTTGTTTTCTTTACATCATTTAAACCAGGAGTATAACGGTCATCCTCAAACTCAATGATGATAGGCAACCGCTTCATGTTTTTCCTGATATTATCCAGCGGCCGATGCAAGAAGCATGGAACGGAGCGAAACGGCCGGTAAAAGTGGATGAATTGCCGTTTTAGTTCTTTGTCTACCTTTCGCCCTTTTCGTCGAATTAATTCAATCATGGAAAAGTTTAACATGTGTTATTCTCCTTTCCGGAATTTACGTTATACTACGTAAATACTTAGAAAAGAGGATAGACAGGTTGTTTAGAAATTGGCAAAAGAGGCTTGAAACCATACTATACTTTGATATCACTAAAAGTTTTTTCAAAGGTTCTTTCTAGATTTCGATGCTAGAATTAATCATTCTTTCATAGATATTTAATATACTTTGCCCATAATTTCTCAGGGAGCATCCCGCCTTCCATTTACATTTGTCCAGGCTTTTGCAGATCTCCTCGTTACTAAATCAAAACGGGGGTCAACGACGTGGATGTTTATCTGGAAAAGAATCCTCAGATACTGTGGGAAACTCAGATGAAGGTAATAGACAATGAATAGCGTAGTGGATTGATAAAACTGATAAAGGCTGTAATCCAAGATATTTTGGTTATAGCCCCACCATACTTGATACAATAGTCGTATGGTATATAAAGGATTCCTAATTTGAAAAGTTCATACAACTATTTCCAAGGAGGAATAATGCCATGGCTTTAACCCCAAGTCAAAAGGAAAGTCTTTTTCCCGTACCAGTCAATCATGATCGCCTTCAGTCGATTCTTGACAGGCACTACGAGATCAAGGAGAGAATGAAGAAGGACGAAAAGGAATATTACGATGAGGAAAAAGATACGCAGGTACGTGAGCAATACTATCGCAGTATTCATTTTGACGGTAATGGCGATGAGGTCATTCAGTCACTTGAGGAGCTTCTGAAGGAGACACATACCGATCAAGTGCCATATGAACCTGTTGAATATGTTTACCCGTGGGTTGATCTTCGTCCAAACGGGAGCCTCAAAAGCATTTATTCTGGGGCGAACCGGCAGGCGGAGGATGTGATTAAAGCAGATTTTGAAGCTTCTTTAAAAAGAAAAGAGATGATCGACAAGCTGACACCGAATGGGGGATGGGATCAACTTGTAAGGATTGCGGATGATTTTCCATATAACTGTGAGCATGTCGTTCCTCAATCGTGGTTCAATGAGCGGGTGCCGATGCGTGGAGATATTCATCATTTATTTACTTGTAATCCTGATTGCAATTCATTTAGAAGCAATTATCCTTATCATGATTTCGCTGGCTATAATCCGCAAACGATTGGAAGCAAACAGGTGGAAGATGCATGTGGCAAGGCGGAAGATGGGCTGTTTGAGCCGGAATATGGGAAAGGTACTGCGGCTCGGGCCATGTTGTATTTTTTGATAAGATATCCGGATAAAATTGAGCAGTCACATAAAGAGACGATTGATAGGGAATTGCTGCTGAAATGGCATCAACAGTTCCCGCCAGATCTTTATGAAAGACACCGTAACCAAGCTATTTATGAAATTCAGGGAAATCGTAATCCGTTTATTGATTATCCTGACGAGATGATTCAACTTTTTAACGATAGCTAATGATGCTAAATAACACATGACAGTTCTCAAGATTTTAAAGACAAACCAATGCTGGATGAATAAAACCTCTCAATTGAGGGGTTTTTTTCATCTTTAAATCACACGTAACAATAAGGCGCTAATAGGTTGCACAAAATAACCTCAGTCAATTCCGGAAAAATTGCGTGTCAAATTGACATGAATTGGGAACGAAAATAAAGTATCAATCATTTGTATTAACACATAGTATGGTTAGCGATTCATTTTTAAGTAAAAAATCTACACCGCGATTTTGATTATAAATCTAGGTTTTCTAATGAATGGAGGCTGACAGCTATGTTGACAAATGATCAGCTTAAACAATGCAAAAACGCACTGCTGGATCGACAGAATGAGTTAATCAGTCAGGTTCAGGGTCATTTTGGTACTTCGCTTGAATTAACCAAACAATCAATGGATGAATTATCTAATTATGATAACCATCCAGGAGATATGGGAACGGAGATGTTTGAGCGTGAGAAGGATATCGCCCTTAATGAACATGCAGAAAAAGAACTGAAAGATATCAATGCAGCCCTTCACGCCATAGCGGATGGCACATATGGAATCTGCAGTGAATGTGGTGCCGATATTCCATTCGAGCGGCTGGAGGCCGTTCCGACAGCAGACCGTTGTTATGCGCATGCTGAGGATATGGATAATCATGCTAAGGATGACCGGCCAGTTGAAGAAGGCGTTTTCAGTCCGAATATCAATCCGGATGAGGTATCTGCTGAAGAACAAACGGGATATGATGCGGAAGATGCGTGGCAGGAAGTGAGCCGATACGGTACTTCAGAAACACCATCGGATTTTTACGGTGATCGTGATCATTATAATGAAATGTATCCTAACAGTGATGAGCATGTCGGAAGTGTTACCGATGAAGAAAGTTTTTTGGCGGCCGATCAGGACGGACGTTTCACGGGCGTAACACCAAATCATGAAAAATATGAAGAATAAGCTTATGCAAAATAGCTGCCGCAGTAAATAATGGTGAAGGGTGAAACGATTTACGCATGATATCCGTAATGTATGATAAGGAGATGATGAAAATGCAAGAAAATCGCGGGTGCATCAAATGCGGCAGCACAGATGCCGAGCAGAATGAAGTAGCCATGACCGGGACAGGCCTATCCAAAATGTTCGATGTGCAAAACAATCAGTTTATCGTTGTTTCCTGTCAAAACTGCGGGTATTCGGAGTTCTACAATAAGAAAAGTTCAGCTGGAAGTAATATTTTCGACTTTTTCTTTGGCAGCTAAGAAAGTATAACGGTTAGCTGTATACGTGTATATTAGGCATTCATCTAAGGCTTGATGAATGCCAAAATGCCAAGTTAGAATTAAAAAAGCTCCCGGTCAGGAGCTTTTTTAACTTCAGAGCGAATAAATTTTGCTCTTTTAAATAATATGGTCTTGTTATAGTGGGTTGACGATAGTCCATTTTTGTCAAAAGTCTCTAAAACCCTTGAAACATCGTATCCATCATATTTCCTAGGATTGAAGTTAAAAAAGACTGTGCAAAAAAGCCGAATGCGAGTATGGCGATGATGTATAACCCCAGCAATACGTAAATCCGGTCAAAACCTTCTGTTGGCTGTTCCAATAGGATAAAGGTTGGTGTGAACAGCACTAATCCAAGAATGCTGATTAATATAAGTATGCCGGATAGTGCCGAAATGCCGATTAATGTTAAAATAAGTCCTACTGCATATAAAAGAAAAAATGGGATTAAATAGGCACCAAACTTGGCTATAACATCCGGAAATGTGGCAGCCTGAGCGCCTAGCTTTACACCGGCAAAAGCCAGTCCCGCAATCAGAAACTCCAATAGGATAAAGGTTATGAATGGAAGCATAAAACTGTCAATAAACGAAACATTTCTAAAGAATCCTGCTGGGATCGCATTAATTACAAAATGATAGCTTAGCGCTAATATGAACGCAAATAAAACAATCATTATCATTCCGGAAACCATATCTGAGTGGTTTGCTTTTTTGGCTTCGCTTGGTTTTTTCACAAGTGTGACAAAGAAATGTCCGAAGTCAATTCCGATAGATTTCAGTTTTTCCATTACTTCGCTTCCTTTTACGGAACCATCGTGATCCTGTACAGAAGCGCCATTATTTGACTGCTCGATTTCCTCCTCATTAAGCTGTTCAGGAACCAATTGCGCTCCACAATTGGTGCAGAATTTTCCCTCTGCTGTTTGTTGACCACATGAAGGACATTGCATCTTACCACTTCCTTTCTGAAACATAGAGGTTTATTAAAAGTATAATCGTTGGTGTCATATTTTTCATTTAATAACTATTTCGGCATCATCCCAGAAAATCCTTCCTCTATATAAAAAGCCTGCAGCTAATTCAGCTGTAGGCTTTTAAGGAGGGGTTATTGCTGTTGTTCTTGTCCGCGTTCAGCCAGATCCAGTGTTACGGTTTGTGCCTCACCATTGCGGTAGACTTCGAGTTCGATTGTTCCCCCGATTTCTGCCTCATTGTACAGATATTGGCGTAAATCAACTAATGAGGTTACGTTATTGCCATTGATTTTCGTGACTACATCAAATTGCTGCAGGTTTGCATCATCTGCGGGTGATCCGGTTTCAACCTGTGCAATGACGATCCCTTCCTCGACATCTTCCGGAAGCTGAATCTGGTTGCGGTACTGTGGCGGAACCTGATTAATGGATGCAGTACTGATGCCAATATAAGGCCGGGAAATCTTACCGTCTGTTTCAAGTTGTTCAATGATCGGCATAGCTGTGTCAATCGGTATGGCAAAGCCAATGCCCTCAACGGCAGTTTGTGCTATCTTCATTGAGTTAATCCCGATCACCTTACCATCGGCGTTCACAAGTGCACCGCCGCTATTCCCCGGATTAATCGCAGCATCTGTCTGAATAACTTCAGTTACCCAATCAGGCTGACTATCACCGTTAGTATCCATATTCACGGAACGATCCAAACCACTGATGATTCCTCGTGTCAGCGTATTGGCAAATTCCATTCCAAGCGGGTTGCCGATTGCTACGGCTGTTTCGCCAACCTCAACATCACTTGATGAGCCAAGATTTGCAACAGTATCGATTTGTGAGCCGTCTATTTTCAGTACGGCCAAGTCACTGAGTTCATCCGAACCAAGGACTTCAGCTTCAATCCGTTCATCATTATTCAGGGCCACTTCTACCTCCTGGGCATCTGCGACAACATGCTGGTTCGTAACGACATAAGCATTGCCGTCTTCTTTTTTATAAATAATCCCTGATCCTGTTCCGGATTCCTGGCTAGGTTCCCAAACATTTGTCTGCTCCATTCGGGTCACGCCCACGACTGCCTTAGACGCTTCATCCAAGTTTGAAGCGACATTAGCATCGTCTGATGCCATGGTTTCGGTTACTTCAGGAGCCCCTGATCCTTGACCGTTTTCTGTCGATGCAGCATCTGAACTATTATTGCCGTCATTGTCTGATATAATGTTGGTATTGAACAATAGAACGACAACAATGGCGGAAACAAGACCGCCGATCAATCCGCTGAACAAATGTCCGGACCTGTTTCGCTTCGGTTTTTCAGTCTGATTCGCTTGGGCGTTCTGCCTTGCTGTTTGTGCAATACCACCATTTGGATTCGAATCCGCTTTTTTGACTGGTTCGCTTTCCGGATACGCCTGATGCGTATCATCTGTATGTTCGTTATCATGTTGATAATGATTGTTATCCATGAATCGTTCACCTCTTTACGTTATGATGATTACAGTTATCATGATACCCGTAACAGTTGGTAGTATTTTGGTGCAAATATGGCAAAAGTGTGTAAAAGATATTTTAATATTGACATTCCCGTTTTTAAGTGAAAATAATCATAACAAATCAAATGATGGAGGAATCCTTCTATGAATGATCATATTGGCGTAGTGGAAGATGATGCAAACATCCAAAATATCGTTTCCGCATATTTAAAAAAGGAAGGCTTTCATGTAACTGTTATGGAATCTGCTGAAGAGGCATGGGAACTATGGGAAACCATGCGACCGGACATGTGGATCCTTGATATCATGCTTCCAGGTATGGATGGCTATGAATTTTGTAAAAAAATTCGTCAGGAAAGCGATGTTCCGATTATTATCATTTCGGCAAAAGATGACGAAGTTGACAAAATTCTGGGTCTTGAACTCGGTGGAGACGATTATTTGACGAAACCGTTCAGCCCACGGGAATTACTTGCACGCGTTAAGCGTGTGTTCAAGCGTACGGTCCATTTACCGGATAATCAGCATGAACATGACAGAATAAAAGTAGATAATTTTTTAATCCATGAGAATGATCGCAGGATTTTTTGGGACGGAACCGAGCGGGATGTGACGACAAAAGAATTTGATATGCTGCTGTTACTTGCGAAAAATACCAATAGGGCTTTTTCCCGGGAGGAATTGCTGATCAAAATTTGGGGAGAAGACTACTTTGGCAGTGATCGTGCTGTAGATGATCTGGTTAAACGAATCCGGAAAAAATTGCCCGATATTCCATTGGAGACGGTATGGGGATATGGGTATCGGCTGCGAGACGAAGAGGAATAACGATGAAACTTCAATCCCAATTAAATTTAGCGTTTACTGCTCTGCTGCTCGTCATCCTCACAGTAACAGGTTATGTCATTTATTCCATGATAATGGGGATGCTGATAGACAATGAAAAAACAGAATTAAAGCAAAAGGGTGAATTGCTTGTTCAGGTGATCAATGAACAATATCGGGCACAGGGAAGTATTGAGGATTTTAGTGATTTTCTGGAGGATCAGGAGCTACAATTGTTTCTGTATGACCGTGTTCAAAACCAGGTGTTAATGTCTACGATGCCAGAGCAATTTGTCAGGGGATTTTCAGTCAATGATTATTTTGCGGATAACCAGGAAGAATTATGGGAAGCAGGGAACAGTAAATTTGTTACGTCACGCATTCTGCTTTATCCGGAGCAAACCGGTCTGGAATTGATTTTACTGACCCCTTTAACCGATTTGCAGACAGTACAGCAAGATTTTTTCAGACGTCTGATTATCGTGTTTATTGTCGGAGCTATGGCCACTGTTCTGCTCAGTTACCTGTTAACCAATAAATTAGTGACACCACTAACAAAGTTGAAAAAACAGCTGAAAAAAATCGAAAACCGGAAATTTGATGAGGTCGAGCGAGTGAAAGCAACAGGTGAAATTAAAGAAGTGGAACAAAGTGTCTATGATATGGCAAAAGAGCTGGAGCGGTTCATGAAGTCACAGCGGACGTTTTTTCAGAATGCCAGCCACGAATTGAAAACACCGCTTATGACGATACAGGGCTATGCGGAAGGTATCCGTGACAACGTTTTTGATGAAAAAGACAAGGAAAAGGGACTGGAAATGATGGTAACTGAAGTCAACCGGCTGAAGACCATCATTAATGAAATGATACTGCTCGCAAAACTGGACAGCGAACAAACGGAATACCAGCCGGTTCAAATAAATGTATCGGAATTGATCAATCAAGTACTGGACCGGACACTGCCTTTAGTCGGTGAAAAAGAAGTGAGGCTAAATCATTCCATCGACCAAGAAAGCGTTATTTTCGCTGATCAGGAAAAATTGCTGCGTGCACTGTTAAATGTCACGTTTAACGCCATCCGGCACGCCCATTCCCGCGTGGACATAACGGTTGAGGGTGCGACGATTGTGATTGAAGATGACGGGGAAGGGATATCGAAGGATCTTATTCCGCATATTTTTCACCGGTTCGTGAAAGGTAAAACTGGAGAGACCGGGCTTGGACTGGCGATTGCACGTGCCATTGTGGAACAGTCCGGCGGGAAAATTATGGTTCGGGATTCGGATCTTGGCGGAGCAAAATTTGTCATTGTTTTTCCTGAGTAAGCTTTTTCCTGCATGTAACTGGGAGGCCGATAAAAAGCGACGTCTTTGAAAAAGGAAAGCATATTTTTCTTCGTGCGATGTAACACTGCCGAAGTCTCCCTTGTCCTGTCGCATTGCCGGCACAGGCGCGTCTATGCATGGTTCGAATTCACTCGGGCCTGCACGATGCAGGTCACAAAGGCGTTGCAACACGATGGTACTTAGCCTTTGTTTGTTTTTGATCAGTGGGGATAGGGGGAACACAGACTAAAACCACTACGTTTTGTGGCAGCGTCTGTGTAACCTGCATCCTTTAGGTCCACCCTCCATTAATTGAAGTTTCACTTTAGCTGGTGCAAGCTTCCGGTAAGATGCCTGCCTCGGGAACATGGAATAGAAAGGATCCGAACTAAGAAAGCGGGAGACACTAGTCAATGTCTGCAATGGACGAGCCTTGCGCAACCCACCTAATGACAGAAGTTTCACATTGTGATATAATTGGATAGTTTTGAAATAGCCTGAAATGAATAGAGGAGCTTACGTTTATGCAATTAAGAGAAGATATCCGCAACATTGCTATTATCGCCCATGTTGACCATGGCAAGACGACACTTGTTGATCAGATGCTGAAATATTCGGGAACATTTCGTGAAAATGAACAAGTGGATGAACGGGCCATGGACACGAACGATATTGAACGTGAACGCGGTATTACGATTTTGTCCAAAAATACGGCTATCAAATATGAAGATACAACGATTAATATACTTGATACACCCGGTCACGCTGATTTTGGCGGTGAAGTGGAACGTATCATGAAAATGGTGGATGGTGTTCTGTTGGTTGTTGATGCTTATGAAGGCTGTATGCCGCAGACACGTTTTGTTTTAAAAAAGGCATTGGAACAAAAACTGACACCGATTGTCGTGCTGAATAAAATCGACCGCCCGAATGCCCGTCCGAATGAAGTGATTGACGAAGTATTGGATTTATTTATTGAACTTGGAGCAGATGATGAACAGCTTGAATTTCCTGTTATCTATGCATCTGCATTAAATGGAACTTCAGGTGAGGAGCCGGATGAACAGACGGAAACCATGGATCCGGTCTTTACGACAATTTTGGATCATATTCCTGCCCCACCCGATACACAGGACGATCCGCTCCAATTCCAGGTCACCTTGCTTGATTACAATGATTATGTGGGCCGGATTGGAATCGGTCGTGTTGTTCGTGGAAAAATCAGTGTCGGCCAGCAGGTTGTTGTACTGAAAAAAGACGGCACAGAAAAGCCATTCCGTATCAGCAAGTTATTCGGTTTCATCGGGCTGAAGCGGATGGAAATAAAAGAGGCAACTGCCGGGGACATTGTGGCGATAGCCGGCATGGATGACATCAATATCGGTGAAACCATCTGTCCGCCTGATCACTTGGAAGGATTGCCCTGGCTGCGTATTGATGAGCCGACACTGCAGATGACATTTGTTACAAATAACAGTCCATTTGCTGGGCGTGAAGGCCAGTATATTACCGCACGCCAAATTAAAGAACGCTTAATGAAGCAGCTGGAAACAGATGTCAGTCTTCGTGTTGATCCAACTGATACGCCTGATGCATGGACTGTCTCAGGCCGTGGTGAGCTGCACCTTTCCATTCTGATTGAAAATATGCGGCGTGAAGGTTATGAATTACAATTGTCAAAACCTCAGGTCATTATTAAAGAAATGGATGGAGTCAAGTGTGAACCGGTTGAACGTGTCCAGGTCGATGTTCCGGAAGATTATACCGGTCCGGTGATGGAATCCCTTGGTGAACGGAAAGGTGAAATGCTCGATATGGTGAACCAGGGAAATGGTCAGGTACGTATTGAATTTAAAGTACCTTCACGCGGTCTGATCGGGTATGCGACAGAGTTTATGTCGCTGACACGCGGTTATGGTATTTTAAATCATACTTTTGAAGCTTATGAACCGGTGACAAAAGGTCAGGTTGGCGGTCGCCGCGAGGGTGTACTTGTTTCATTGGAAAACGGCAAAGCGTCAACATATGGCATTATGCAGCTCGAGGATCGCGGTGTCATTTTTGTTGAACCGGGAACCGAGATTTATGCAGGAATGATTGTTGGTGAGCACAATCGTGAAAATGATCTGACAGTCAACATTACAAAAGAAAAACATTTAACGAATGTTCGCTCAGCGACGAAAGATCAGACGGCTACTATTAAGAAAACACGTGACATGTCACTGGAAGAAGCGATTGAATATTTGGATGACGATGAATATTGTGAAGTAACACCTGAATCAATCCGCCTGCGTAAAAAGCTATTGAATAAAAATGAACGTGAAAAAGCAGCGAAAAAATCGAAATTAGGTTAAATTGATGGTACCGGTAATGGCAGTGAATGCTATTGCCGGTTTTTTATGTTGGTTAGGGGTATCAACAGAATAAGAGGAAGTATCGACAGAAGAGAAAGAATATCAGCAGGAATTAAGCGCTGCAGTATCTCTTTCGTTTTCAATGGGGTAAAATGGGTAAAAGTCCAGTAGCGAGGTGATGAAGATTCGATATTTTGTTCTATTAATCATTTTGGTCAGTGCATGCTCTTATGATGACACTTCACCATCCGATGATGAACAGAGTCCGTCCGATAACACGCAATCATCTGAATCTGAATTGACAGTTCCAGAACATTCAGATGAGGTCGAAATAGTTGCGGAAAACCTCGAAGAACCATGGGAGATCGCTATGCAGGAAGGGCGATTTTATATAAGTGAACGAACCGGCTCCATCGTTACGGTTGCAAATGATTGGCAAACCCGAAAGCCTGTGCAATTAGAGAAGGATCTTTCCAATCAGTCGGAAGCGGGACTGCTGGGGCTTGCATTTCCTGATGATTTTGCGACAACAAATGAAGCGATTGCCTATTATTCGTATCAGGAAAATAATACGTATTATCAGCGGGTTGTAAAAATTGAAGAATTAGATAATCAATGGCAAGAAACGTCAGTACTGCTGGATGAAATTCCGGGAGGGCAGGTTCACCATGGGGGACGTCTTGAAATAGGACCGGATAGCAAGCTGTATATTACAACTGGGGATGCAACCAATCCTGAATTATCACAGGATATGGATAGTTTAGCAGGAAAGATACTGCGGATGAAACAGGATGGGGCGATTCCGGATGACAATCCATTTGAAAATTCCTATATATATTCTTACGGGCATCGCAATTCACAGGGGCTTGCCTGGAATGATGAACATGAACTGTATGCAACTGAACATGGTTCAAATGCACATGATGAGATAAACCGGATAACAAAAGGAAGGAACTATGGGTGGCCTGTTATTCAAGGGGATGAAACCGCTGAGGATATGAATCCGCCAGTGATCCATTCCGGTGAGAATACGTGGGCACCATCAGGGATGACGTATCATGATGGTTATTTCTATTTTGCTTCCCTGGCCGGGGAGGCTTTACGCCGATTTGACCCAAATCGTGAGGCGGAGGAAGTTGTCATCTCGGAAGAAGGGCGTGTTCGTGATGCATTTTCCACTGAAGAAGGTATTTATTATTTGACTAATAATACCGATGGACGAGGTAATCCTGCCGAAGATGATGACAGGCTGCTATTCATACCAAATAGCCGATTGGAATGATGAAATAAACCACTCTGCAAAAACTAAGCAGAGTGGTGTTATTTTTTGTGGTAATGTAACGCTGAGGTTGATCAAACGTGACATCCTCAAAACACTTCTTTCGTCCGGAAGGATCTCTGTCGAAGCTTTTCTTGCCTGTCGCATAATCGGCACTAGATGTCCAGTGTGTCAGGCAGGCTGAATTCGCGATGTCCTGTCGCAACGCCCGCGCTATCACATTCTGTATGTCGAAAAATACCCCGCTGAATGGAGTTTCATGAATTACCATTATTTTCATTATGAAAGCCCTTGCAAAACATGTATATACAAGATATAATTTAATCGAAATATGTATATACATGTTATATGAAAAATAAGGAGGTAAATCCTGTGGCGAATAGACAAGAAGTGGTTGTCGCACCGGTCAGTGGCCAGGTAAAACAACTTGAAGAGGTTCCGGATCCGACATTTTCTCAAAAAATGATGGGTGACGGACTGGCAATTGAGCCGAATGACGGAAACGTTGTAGCGCCATTGAACGGAGAAGTTATACAGATTTTTCCTACGAACCATGCAATAGGTATTCGCAGCGATTCTGGGCTTGAGGTTTTAATTCATATCGGACTCGATACTGTTAATATGGACGGGGAAGGGTTTGAAGCATATGTTGGTCAGGGGGACTATGTAAAATCCGGTGATCTGCTCATTGCATTTGATATGGATCTGGTCAGCAAAAAGGCAAAAGGCGTCATTACACCGGTGATCATTACAAATGGTGATGCCATTGATGGACTGGAAAAAACAAATGATGCAGCAGTTGAAGCCAGTACGTCTGTACTTTTAAAGGCAGAGATAAATAATGATTCCGAGGGGGAAACGCCGGTTGCATCTGGCGGTGAATATAGTAAAGAAGTCACAGAGATTGTAGCTGCACTTGGCGGTGAAGAAAATATAAACGCGGCAACACATTGTGTCACAAGACTTCGATTTGCTTTAGATGATGACGATAAAGTTGATAAGACAACATTGGAAAATCTTGATATTGTTAAAGGATCGTTTCTTGCCAATGGTCAATTCCAGGTTGTGATCGGGCAGGGAACTGTTGATAAAGTGTATGCTGCAATGATTAATGAAACCAATATAGGCGAAGCAACAAAAGAAGATGTCAAAGCAGCTACCGGTGAGAAGCAGAATCTGCTGCAGCGTGGCATCAAGGTGCTGGCAGATATTTTTATCCCCATTTTGCCAGCAATCGTTACAGCAGGTCTCCTAATGGGTATTAATAATATTTTGGCGAATCCGGGCATTGTCTACGATGACCAATCAATTATTGACGTGCATCAGGAGTGGGCCGGCCTTGCGGATTTGATTAATATTATCGCTAATACTGCATTTACATTTTTGCCGGCTTTGATTGGCTGGTCTGCTGTCAAACGGTTCGGCGGTAATGAGTTGCTTGGGGTTGTACTAGGATTAATAATGGTTCATCCGGATTTACTAAATGCGTGGTCATACGGGGATGCCCTTGAAGAAGGGAACATTCCAACTTGGAACCTGTTTGGGTGGGAAATTGATAAGATCGGCTACCAGGGACAAGTGCTTCCGGTATTATTCGCATCATGGATACTGGCAAAAATTGAGCTCTTCCTAAAAAAGCGTGTGATGGATTCCTTGCAGTTATTGGTTGTAGCGCCAGTTGCACTTTTGGTTGTCGGCTTTTTGACATTTGTCATTATCGGGCCGGTTACATTTGCAATTGGTAACTGGATTACAGACGGACTTGTTTCTTTGTTTGATCAATTTGCAATACTAGGCGGACTGGTTTATGGAGCGGTTTATGCCCCCCTTGTTATAACAGGCATGCATCATACGTTCCTTGCTGTCGATTTGCAGCTGATTGGAAGTACGGGAACAACATTCTTGTGGCCGATTCTTGCATTGTCCAATATTGCTCAAGGGTCAGCAGCGTTTGCGATGATGCTGGCTGCCAAAGATGAAAAGCTTAAAGGGCTTTCCGGAACTTCAGGTTTATCAGCATATTTAGGCATTACAGAACCAGCCATGTTCGGTGTTAATTTGCGATTTAAATTCCCATTTATTGCGGCGGTGATCGGATCAGCAATTGCTGGCGCATTCATTACGATGCAGCATGTTCTGGCATCATCAGTCGGCGTTGGCGGCATACCCGGAATCCTGTCAATCGTTCCAGACGGATGGCTGGCATTCGGCATCGGTATGGCAATCGTCATTGTTGTCCCATTTGTTCTCACTTATTTAATGGCATTTCGCAGACTTGATAAATAATACAACAAGAGGTGTTCGCAATGCATGAAGCTTGGTGGCAAAAAGCTGTCGTATATCAGATATATCCAAAAAGCTTTTATGATTCGACAGGCAATGGCATGGGTGATTTGCGGGGAATCATGCAAAAGCTTGATTATATTCAAACAATAGGTGTTGATGTTATTTGGCTGACACCTGTTTATCAGTCTCCGCAAAACGATAATGGTTATGATATCAGCGATTATTATTCCATTGAATCGGCGTACGGGAAGATGGCGGATTTTGAAAGGCTGCTAGAAGAAACGCATAAGCGTGGTATGAAACTGATTATGGATCTCGTGATGAATCATACGTCAACGGAACACGAATGGTTCAGGCAGGCTTCAGCATCAAAAAATAATCCTTATCGTGATTTATATATTTGGAAAGATCCGGCTGATAGTGGCGGACCACCGAATAATTGGCAGTCTAAATTCGGAGGACCGGCATGGCAATATGATGACAAAACCGGTCAATATTATTTGCATCTGTTTGACACAACGCAGGCAGATTTGAATTGGGAAAATAAGCGGCTACGGGAAAAATTATATGATATGATGCGGTTTTGGGCGGAAAAAGGGGTTGACGGTTTTCGCCTTGATGTGATCAATCTCATATCTAAAGATCAGCAATTCCCGGATGATGATTCCGGGGACGGCCGAAAATATTATACGGATGGGCCGCGCATTCATGAATATTTGCATGAAATGAACAAGGAAGTTTTCTCAGGGTATGACATGATGACGGTCGGTGAAATGTCCTCGACAACGCTGGAAAATTGTATCCTGTACACAAGACCCGAACGGCAGGAACTTGATATGACATTTCAGTTTCATCATCTGAAAGTGGATTATCCGGCAGGCGAGAAATGGACGAAGGCACCCTTTGATTTTCTGGAATTAAAACAGATATTGTCCAAGTGGCAGGTCAGGATGCATGAAGGCGGGGGCTGGAATGCGCTGTTCTGGTGCAATCACGATCAGCCAAGGGCAGTCTCTCGCTTTGGTGATGATGGGAAATACCATAAAGAATCGGCTAAGATGCTGGCTACCACCCTGCACATGATGAAGGGTACCCCATACATTTATCAGGGTGAAGAAATCGGGATGACGAACCCGAACTTTGACAGCATAGACAATTATCGTGATGTTGAATCACACAACGCATATGAAAAGCTGTGCGAAAAAGGGAAAACCGAGGATGAGATTATGGCGATTCTGAAGCAGAAATCCCGTGATAATGCCAGAACACCGATGCAATGGTCAGCAGAAAAGCATGCCGGATTTTCTGCTGTGGAACCTTGGATACCTGTGGCAGAAAATTATCAAACCATTAATGCGGAAAAGGCGTTGAATGATCATGGTTCCATTCTGGCTCATTATCAAAAGCTTGTGTCCTTACGTAAAGAATATGATATTATGACGTATGGGGATTACCAGCTATTGCTTGAGGATGATCAAAAGATTTTTGCTTATATCCGAAACTGGAATAATGAAACCTTGCTCGTTGTCAGCAACTTTTATGCAGAAGAAGCAACAGCATCGTTTGATATCGATCAAACAAGAGATGTGCATGTACTCGTTTCCAATTATCCGGATACTGATCAAACGTTTGATCAACTTGTTTTAAGACCATATGAATCAGTTGTCTATCAATTAACATAATGGGGTTTAGCAATGCAGAAGTACCTAACCATTTATCATGATCTTGTAAAAAAAATTGAGGCAAATCACTGGGATGAATCATCCATGCTGCCATCGGAAAATGACCTTGTCAAAATGTATACAACTTCCCGTGAAACCATTCGGAAAGCATTAAATTTACTGGCACAGGATGGCTACATTCAAAAAGTCCGTGGCAAAGGATCTGTTATTATTGATGCCAATAAATTTGACTTCCCTGTTTCTGGAATTGTCAGTTTTAAGGAATTGGCTAAAAAGTTAAATTTGCCAGCTTCAACGATCGTACATGAATTGACAATCGTTGAGGCTGGCCAGGATTTAAAATCAAAGTTAAATGTTAGTCTTCGTGAACCAGTGTGGAAGGTTTTGCGGGTAAGAAACATTGCCGGGGAAAAAGTGATTTTGGATAAAGACTTTTTTAATAAGGATGTTGTGCCGGCATTAACAAAGGAGATATGTGAGGACTCTGTCTACAGCTATCTTGAAAATGAATTGGAGCTGGATATCAGCTTTGCCAAAAAAGAAATTGTAATCGAAGACCCGACTGAAGAAGACCGGACTTTGTTGGATCTTGAAGGCTATTCAAATGTCGTTGTCATTAAGAGTATGGTCTATTTGGACGACACAAGCCTGTTCCAATATACGGAGTCGCGGCATCGTCCGGATAAATTCAAGTTTGTTGATTTTGCCAGAAGGGTGAAAAATTAAGAGCTGCCTGAGTGGCTATATATCCATTTTCACATACAGTATGCGTTTTAAGGCTTCCCATGTAGTTTAAGCGGGAAGCCTTAGATGATTTGCTCAGCTTTTATCAAATGCGGATGTACCGGTGTCAGGCGGGATACTGCCGTTCACAGGTGTACCGTGGATGTAGGCTGGTGCAGGGTTTAAAATCGGTACCTGTCCCATTGCTTCTGGGGTTGCTACATACTCGAAAGTTCCCTGTCCATCATAGGAAGGTCCGTTTGCCCATCTGCCTTGAGCACTTTCTTCCCCTTTGGAAAAATTCATAAACGAATAAGAGACTTCCTGCTTTTCGTTTTCTTGCGGGAATGTGCTTGGAACAAGAGCCTTTTGAGTTTGCTCGAGTTCCTCAATGGCCGCCATCCATTGATTTTGATGCATGGTGTCTCTGGCAATCAAAAATGAAAGCATATCCCGGACACCGGGGTCAGTGGTTGATTCATACAGCCGGACAACCTGCAGGCGGCCTTGTGACTCGGCGTTCAAGTTGGCACGAAAATCGGCAAGCAAATTTCCACTCCCGATCGTATAGCGGGCATTCCAGGGATATCCTGCACTGTCATCTGGTTTTGCACCAAGTCCTGATACGATCATGTGCTGCGGATTCATGCCGCCAAGAACGGATTCAATGACTGGATCTTGTGCAGCTGCATCCTGTTCTTTTGCAGGAGCGCCGTCCAATAATTGAGCAATCATATTGGCAAGCATTTCAACATGAGCTATTTCCTCCGTACCAATGTCGAGTAGCATGTCCCGGTATTTTTGATCACCGCGGCAATTCCACCCTTGAAACAAATATTGCATCATAACGGTAATTTCGCCGTATTGCCCACCCAGTACTTCCTGCAGCTTTTTGGCGTATACCGGATCTGGCTTCGTTGGTTTTGCGTTATACTGAAGTTCTTTAATATGATGAAACACAGCATTTCCTCCTTTTGTGTTATGCTTTTATTGTAGTCTGTCTCAGGATTCCGCAAGTATACAATGGAGGAAGGAGTCAGCAGATGCGAAGACTTCTAAAACGTATAGGTTTCTTATTCAAATTTCATAAATCTTTCCCATTTTTTATCGATTTTTTTCGTTCAGCTCAGTTAGAAGGGACGACGAAATTTGTTTATGTATTGCTGATAATCGGCTATATAGTCTTTCCGTTTGACATCATTCCGGATTTTCTCTATGTGTTCGGAATAGTTGATGACATAACAGTTGCAGCTTTCCTTTTGCAGCGAATGGTGAAGGTCGCACCGGAATCATTAAAAGAAAAGCATCACTTAAAATGATTGCATGTGATCGTTAAATAATATATGCTTATATAATTAATTGATTATATAATTGAGTGAGGGATCTTATGGAGAAAACTGATTTATCTGTGGAAGAGGCTGTTCCAGTTCTGAAATTGCTTGGTGATCGTACGCGTTTATACATTGCTCTTATGCTGCATCAAAGGCAGTGCTGTGTTTGTGAAATGGTTGATGTATTGAACATGTCGCAGCCATCGATCAGTCAGCATCTCCGCAAATTGCGTGATGCGAAAATAGTAGCGGAGGATCGGCGCGGACAGTGGATTTATTATAGCTTGAACCGTGAAACAGCTTTATATCCGCTGGTTGAAGATATACTTGATCGAATCCCTATTGAGGAACGTTTGGTCGGGAAAATGAATACTGCCAAAAATTTGAATCAATGTTAAAGCAGCATAGAGGGGGGGAACAGCATTGGATTTACAGACGATCCTGGCCATTATAATTTTTATAACAACACTCATTCTGATTATTTGGCAGCCTAAAAACCTGGGGATCGGATATACCGCCTGTTTTGCTGCCTTGATTGCACTGCTTGCCGGTGTTGTCACGTTTGATGATATTATTGCCGTGACCGATATTGTGTGGAATGCCACGCTTGCCTTTGTCGCCATTATCATGATTTCGCTGGTGCTGGATGAGATAGGCTTTTTCGAATGGGCAGCATTGCACATGGCACGGATTGCAGGCGGCAACGGTGTGAAAATGTTCATTTATATTTCCATTTTAGGAGCAGTTGTGACGGCATTATTTGCTAATGACGGGGCGGCATTAATTTTAACACCAATCGTACTGGCAATGGTACGTGCCCTCAATTTCCGGGATACATTCATATTGCCGTTCATCATGGCAAGCGGGTTTATCGCTGATACAACATCATTGCCGTTTGTCGTCAGTAACTTGGTGAATATTGTTTCAGCAGATTTCTTTGGCATCGGCTTTTTGGAATACGCAACACGCATGATTATCCCGAATATATTTTCATTGATTGCCAGTATTCTGGTACTGTATATCTTTTTCAGGAAAGATATACCTGGAAGTTATGACCTCAAAGATTTAAAGTCCCCTCGCGATGCGATTAAAGATGAAAAAATGTTTCGAATGTCATGGGTGGTTCTGGGTATTCTGCTCATTGCCTATTTTTCAAGCGAATTTTTTGGAATTCCGGTTTCGATGATCGCCGGAACAATTGCGATGATCTTTCTGCTGCTGGGACGTCAGAGTAAAGCAGTGGAAACAGGAAAAGTTGTTAAAGGCGCACCGTGGGATATCGTCTTTTTCTCACTCGGTATGTATGTAGTCGTATACGGGCTGCGTAATGTCGGGCTGACAGATCTGCTGGCAAGTGTGCTGAATGCGGCAGCTGATCAGGGGCTGTTCGCTGCAACAATGGCGATGGGTTTCATTGCCGCTGTTCTGTCGTCGATCATGAATAATATGCCGACTGTAATGATCGATGCACTGGCGATTGCAGATACAAATGCAACAGGTGTATTAAAAGAGGGATTGATCTATGCCAACGTGATCGGCAGTGACCTGGGGCCAAAAATCACACCAATCGGCTCATTGGCTACATTGTTATGGCTGCATGTCTTGAAAACAAAGGGGGTCAACATCTCATGGGGATATTACTTCAAAGTAGGCATTGTCCTGACCGTTCCCACGCTATTTATCACACTGGCCGGACTGTATTTGACACTGTTGCTGTTATAGCGGGCTACGACCAAAATTATGTTGAAAAGGAGTATGCGATATGTCCGTAAAACCGATGTTGTATTTTCTTTGTACAGGTAATTCCTGCCGTAGTCAGATGGCAGAAGGGTTCGGGAAAAAACATCTCAGTGACAAATGGGATGTAAGGAGTGCCGGAATCGAAGCACATGGCTTAAACCCGTTTGCTGTTAAAGCGATGGGAGAAGCCGGAGTTGATATTTCAGACCAGGAGTCAAGCACAATTGACCTCGAAGTCCTCCATAATGCCGATCTGGTCGTGACATTATGCGGCGACGCGCGGGATAATTGTCCAATGACGCCACCAGACGTAAGAAAAGAGCATTGGGGTTTTGATGACCCGGCAAAAGCTGAAGGTACCGAAACAGAAAGATGGAACGTGTTTCAGCGTGTTCGTGATGAAATCGAGCAGCGAATTATCCGTTTTAAGGAAGAAGGCTGAAGAAGAGCGGGGTGCATGATGCTGCATCCCGCTCTTCTTTACTGCCTTTTGTCGTCTTTATCATTTGGTATATATTTTGTGAAATACGCGGCAAAAATTAAACAAATAACAGCTATCCCCCATGAGGCGATTCCGCTCCAATAAAGATCCACTCCCAGTCCAATAACCAACACGATGCCACTAATACTAATAAAAATGCCAGTTAAATAACGTTTCATGATTTCACATCCCGAATATTTAGGTATACGGTTTTATACAAGTATAATATATGTTTCAATTGTATGCCGGTGAAATTATTCAGTGTCCTGCTACATCTCTTTTCGTGAAAAACACCCATGATATGGCAAGGAAAATTACATAGTAAACAGCTAACACCGTTAAGGAAAATCCTAAACTCATACCTTCAAACATTGGAGATCCGTTGACGTACTGGTCCATATTTGTATTGGCAAATAAGATATATTTTGCCCAGCTGTATTCGGCAAAAAAGGATACAATGGCATTACCTGACAGCATCAGAAAAATAGCGATTCCGATAGCCAGCGAGCTTTGCCGGAAAATGGCCGATATCATGAATGCGAATGTTGCCATCATGACAAGGGTAATCAGCTGCAATCCATAGCCTTCAATAATTTGCTGTATAACAGATACATATACAAAGCCTTCATCCTGACTCAAAACGATATGAGGATCCATACCATTTATACCGAAAAATAGCGCACCGACAAACCATGAAAAGATCAGTACATATAAAAGCGTGAACAATGCAAACAATAGTACCGAAACGTATTTGGAAGCCAAAATTTTAGTACGTGTTATCGGCCGAATCAATAATAACTTAATCGTTCCCCATTTGAATTCATTGGCAATAATCCCTGCTGCAACAATGATCGTAAGAAGACTGACCAATGAAAGCAGGAATTTATTTTCCATGACAAATTGCCATGCATCATAACTGCGTGGCTGAATGTCATGATCGAGGTAGTAATTATTTTCTTCAATCTGCTGCGTATTCCATCCCTGCGTCATGTCGTCCTGTTCCATTTCTTTTTGCAATTCCGCATTTTCGTCCTGAAGTGTCTGCCGCCAGTTTTCATCCTGGTAAGTTTCCATTTGTTCAGCACCGTAGTTAGAAAGAAAAGCCAGCCCTACGACAAGAACGGATATAAGAATATACATGATCCAGGTTGATTTGCGCAAGTATAATTTAATCTGTTCATTCATCAATAACTGTAAAAAATTACTCAATCGTATTCTCCCCAATCAAATCAAAAAATTTATCCTCCAGTGTTGATTTCGTGATCATTACTTGATATATCTGAATATCATGACTTGCAAATGTTTGAATGATAGTTGGTATTGTTTCCCGCTCAGCCTTAATGTTTAATGTATGATCGGCTGTAACTGGATGGATGTCAAAATCGCTTTTTAAGATTTCAGCTGCCTGTTTCAGTGGTGCCACTTCCAGCTGTATCTCGACACCGGTTGTCTGTTCGGCTGCTGCATTGACATCTTGTATGGCGATCATTTCGCCGTTTTTAATGAGGCCGATGCGGTCACACATTTGCTCAACTTCAGACAGTAAGTGACTGGAAATGATAACTGCTACATTCTCTTCCTTGGCCAATTTTCTTATGTATTGACGGATTTCCCGAATGCCTGCGGGGTCCAGTCCGTTCGTAGGCTCGTCCAGGATAAGGACAGAAGGCTTGTGCAGTAACGCCTGGGCAATCCCCAGCCGCTGACGCATTCCTAATGAATACTTTCCCGCTTTTTCGTTGATCGGTTTTTCCATCCCTACGAGCTTGATGACTTCCTGAATGCGATCTTTTGTAACGTCAGGTATCATCCGGGCATAATGCATTAAGTTTTGATGACCGGTCATGAACGGGTACATTTCAGGGTTTTCGACAATTGCTCCAACTTCCCGGACCGCCTCTTTGTAATCTGACTTGATGCTGCTGCCTAATATCCGCACATCACCGCCTGACAGTCCCATCAGTCCGACCATCATTCGTATAGTTGTCGTCTTGCCGGCACCATTGGGACCGATAAACCCGAATACTTCTCCCTTATGGATGGAGAATGATAATCCCTTAATGATTTCTTTATTGCTCATTGTCTTTTTTACGTTGATTAATTCCATGGCCGTTTCTGGCATGATAAATCCCCCATTTCATGTATCTGTCAATCATTACGGAATAACGACTGAAAAGTTTCACCAGTATATAGTTGCTTGAATGTTATCAAACTTCGATATATTAGGTGTGGTCCGTTGTTCGATTATAATTGCGTTAAAATCAAAAATGCTTCCTTTAAAAATGCTTCCTATTCACTATCCTCTTCCTCATCTACATATTCCATTAAATCCCCGGGCTGGCAATTCAATGCTTTACACAATGCATCAAGTGTTGTGAAGCGGACCGCCTTACCTTTCTCATTTTTTAGAATGGACAGATTGGCAGGTGTAATATCAACCAATTCAGAGAGTTTATTAAGCGACATTTTACGTTCAGCCATCATGACATCAAGTTTTATTCTAATCATTTGAGTTCCCCTTGTTTTTCATATCGTTTTCTCATTTTCCTCAACCGCATTGGCAGCGGTTTTAAGGGCTGAAGCGATTAACATAATCACTATCCCGGCAATGATGAAATCAGCATAGGCGATATTTGAAAAACCAATAGACGCATTAGAAATCTCCAAAGCAGTCATCGCCTTTGAAAGTAACAGGCCATCCATATAAGTGGCAGCAGATCCCAGTACAGCAAAAGCGATTCCCATCCTGAAAAGAATTGAGACGTTTTCATACATAAAAAGACCGTCTGTATAGATGTTTTTTAAAAATCTGTACAGGAGCCACAAAAACGAGAGCATAAACAGAAACAAGATAAGATTGGAAATAAATGATAACACCATAAAAGATTTATCCGTGTAAAGATCCGGCTGCTGGGAAAAGTTAAGTGTCATATAGCCATATAATGGTTCAAATTCTCCCAAAGAGTTTGTGAAGGCACTGTGAGGCCACCAGATATATGAACCATTTGCTATTAATGTAAATAATCCTATGAGAAGAACAAGATAGAATAAAATTAAACTGAGCATTGATGAAATTCTGAATATGAAATTGGATGTCATTGGTCAATCTCCTTGTAAGGTAGTATAAAAGAGTCCACATGCATGCGACTGTGCAAGCCAACTACCATGCTACCACAAACATTTTATATTTAGCAATATTTATTTGTTGTTTTTCGATAAAATAATATCGATAAAAGGTGTTATCATTTGCTATGTTAGTGTGGTTAAAAGTATACATTTTACGAAAGGTGATTTTTTGGATGGTTGAGTTGATTTTTGTGATAATCTGGAAAAGCGGTCACGCACGTAAAAATGATGGAAGAAAGACTTTCGTAAATGGTGCATGAGAAGAGGGAGTCATTCGTATTGTTTAACCCCCGTGTAATTTCTTGAACGGGGGTTGAGTTGAGTCTATTATTCAGTTCTGATAGCCCGTTCAGCTTCTCTTACGCTTGATCCTCGATATCCGCCAGCAATATCCGCCTGTTTAAAGGCTTTTGCAAAATGTACTTCCTGGGCATCTGTCATCTGTTTGTCTTTTGTTGGCTGATACTGTATTTTTCTCATCGGAAACTTCCTTTCTATTAATAGAGTCTGCTATGCTGTTCCCGATGTGGAAAGTCGTAAACGTTCACTTTTGAACAACTGAAGTTGGATTCCCTGCATAGTCCTTTATCATGACCGTATCCAGGCCGAAACAGATACCATTCAAGTGTCCACTAAAACCATTTGGCTACCAGATTAATACAAAGTCAGCATTTTTATTTTTGGAAAAATGACATATAATGGGGTCAGCACTAAACAAAATGGGGTGTGTCTGAAATGCGGGAAGTTGTGATTGTGGATGGCTGTAGAACAGCGGTCGGCCGGAGAAAAGGAGTATTCGCGGAATACCGGGCAGATGAACTGGCGGCTGTTGTATTGAATGAATTAGTCAGGCGTACAACTGTGGAAAAGGAAATGGTTGAAGATGTTATTTTGGGTTGTGTTACGCAGGCGAATGAACAAGGCGGCAATATTGCCCGGACAGCGGCGTTGATTGGCGGATTCCCGCTCCATGTGCCGGGCGTCACGGTTGACCGGCAATGCGGATCCAGTCAGCAGGCAGTGCATTTTGGGTCACAGGCGATTGCATCAGGGGATATGGATATTGTAATCGCTGGGGGCGTTGAGAGCATGAGCCGAGCACCGATGTTTTCGAATATGCAGGGAACAAAGCCGAGTGAAAAACTGACATCACAATATGATATTGTCAACCAAGGAATTTCCGCGGAGAAAATTGCGGATAAATGGGTTTTTACGCGCAAAGAATTGGATGCGTTTTCATATCAGAGCCATCAGTGGGCATTAACAGCCATAGAAAAGGGGTATTTTGAACAGGAAATCGTACCGGTGGAAGTTTCGGATCAAAATGGTGACGCCTGGACAGTTAAAACGGACGAGGGACCACGCGCTGATACGACACCGGGAGCTCTGGCAAAACTCGAGCCGGTCTTTCAGGAAGATGGTAGCATAACGGCCGGAAATGCCAGCCAGATGAGTGATGGAGCGAGTGCAGTTTTACTGATGTCATTGGAAAAAGCTCAGAAGTTGGGATTGCAGCCGAAAGCGAAAATCATAGCACGTACGGTAGTCGGCTCTGATCCAACACTTATGCTGACAGGGCCAATTGATGCGACAAGAAAGGTTCTGAAAAAAGCCGGCCTGACAATCGATCAAATTGCCCGATATGAGGTAAATGAAGCATTTGCACCGATACCGTTAGCTTGGCTGAGCGAAACAAATGCAACGTCTGAAAAGTTGAATGTGAACGGAGGTGCTATTGCACTCGGTCATCCACTGGGCGCAACTGGTACTAAACTGCTGATTGCGCTGGTCAATGAATTAAAACGCTCAGAAACCAAATATGGCTTGCTGGCGATTTGTGAAGGGATGGGAATGGCTAACGCAACCATTATTGAACGGATATAAACCTGGTACCTCTTAGAGCTAGGACCACCTCACAGTAGGCTGAGGTGGACTTATTTAATTAATGATTCGCATTTTTTTGTTCATGATGAATGAAATCAAATAAACGATGCCGGCGATTAAAATAATGGCTGGAAATGACACATGGAAATCAGTTCCGATATCAGGCATGATCCGTAGTACTAGCATCGTCAGTCCGATGAACAATGTACTTAGTGCCCATAACCACAGAAATTCGATCCACTTTTTCGGCCGTTTCTCGTTGAAGGTTGAGCCTTTGATCCATTTAAAGATCATAAAAATAAATAGTGCTAGCAGTAAGAGGTCGATAAAAATGATCAGCATGCCAGACCCAACAGGGAATGCCATATTCCCGTTTCCGAGCTCAAATAATGAATGGAGGATAAATCCCACAAAGCCGACCGTTAATCCAACAGTGCCTATAAGATTCAGTACGATATATAAAGCAAATGTGATACGATTAGACTTATTCTCTGATGGAATTTCCCCCACAATGTCATCGCAGTATGTCTTTGGGTCGTCCCCAAACACTTCTTTGGCACTTCTGCCCGCTGCTTGTGCCTGCAGCAGATGCTCCAATAATTCCAGCAGTACTTCCTCGGTATAACGCTCGGATTTGTTGAAATTCGTCCGGATATACACAAGCATATCGCCATAGTACTTGTTGTTTTCCTCGGTCAACTGATTGCGTTTTTCATTGTTAAGCTGAATGAGATCCTTTGTGTTCACTCTCTTTTGCCCCCTTTTTCGATAATTGTATTAACCGGCTGTTTAATTGCCTGCCAATGGTGGATGAATTCCTTCAGTGCCTCTTGCCCTTCATTCGTCAGGTCATAGTATTTTCGTTTAGGACCGAATTCGGACTTTTTCATGTCACCCTGGATTAACGCTTCCTTTTGCAGTCGCAATAAAATCGGATAGATGGATCCTTCGCTGACATCGTCGAGGCCGAATTCCTGCAGCTTTACGGAAAGTTCGTAGCCATATGTCGGCTCCCGGCTTATAATGGATAAAATGCAACCTTCAAGAATACCCTTTAATAATTGACTTTTTAATGACATACTGTAACCTGCCTTGTATTGCAAGATAGTGTTCAAAAAATAACTACCTTGCATAGCAAAGTAGATTTAATAGAAGTATATACAATTTTAATGTGATTTGCAAACATAATTTGGTATCATTATTTTATGATTTTAACAGAGCGCTTGATAAGGGAGAGTGATTGATAACCATGGAATGGAAAAATATTTATCGGGGCATGTTGATGGGAGCGAGCGATGTTATTCCTGGTGTGAGCGGGGGGACCATTGCGGTTCTGCTGGGAATCTATGACCAGCTGATTGCTGCTGTCAATGGCTTTTTAAGCAAAAATTGGAAAAAACAATTAGGCTTTTTGATTCCGCTCGGGATTGGGATTGTTCTGGCTGTATTTTTATTGAGTCATGTGATTGAATGGCTTTTTGGGCATTATCCTGGACCGACACAATTTTTCTTTTTAGGGCTGATAATAGGTGTGCTGCCTTATTTGTCTCGTAAGGCAGATGCCAAAAATACATTTGAAATAAAGCATGTTCTGCTGCTTGTAGTAGGTGCCGTTATCGTTGGATCGATGGTATTTTTACAGACCAATGAAGGTACCGCCATTGAAAATGTAACCATGTCAACATACATCCTGCTGTTTTTTTCCGGATTTATTGCCAGCAGTGCGATGATACTCCCTGGTATCAGTGGTTCGTTTATGCTTTTGATTATCGGTGTGTACACAACTGTCTTCAGCGGTATAAGCAATTTTCAGCTTGATATCATAATCGTAACAGGAGCGGGGATTGTGATTGGCCTCGTGGTTATGAGTAAAATCATTCATTTCTTTTTAAAAAATTACTACACAGGGACGTTTGCCGTCATTATCGGTATGGTAATTGGCTCTATTTTTGTCGTATTCCCAGGCTGGCCGACAGATCCCTCACACGTGTTATTCAGTATTGTCGCGTTTGCACTGGGATTGGCAGCTGCTTATATGCTCGGAAAAGTTGAATATGAAACGTGAACAAACGAAAAGACACACTCGGGCAAAAAAGTTACAATGGAGTCAGTAATAAATAAAGGGGGTTCCACAATGAAGCATATTGATACAGAAGAACAATTTAATGAAATTATCCAGTCGGACAAGCCGGTTATTGTGAAATTTTTTGCGGACTGGTGCCCTGATTGCAAACGTATGGATATGTTCATCGGGGATGTCATGGATGAATTCAATAACTTTGATTGGTACGAAATTAACAGTGATGAAGTAAAAGGCATCGCCCAGAAATATGAAGTAATGGGGATTCCGAGCATTTTGATTTTTAAAGATGGAGAAAAACTCGCCCATCAGCACAGCGCCGACACGAAAACACCTGAATCGGTCAGTGAATTTTTGCATCAGCAGCTGGTATAATGATCAACAAATCACTCTCATTATCGGGGGTGATTGTTTAGTTCTTTTTATCAGCGAATTGTAAAACGCACACCAAAAAGGACATGTCAATGGTGTGCGTGATTTTTCATGATCACATGTTCATTTTTCTAGTTTGTTTTCAAAAGTCGCAATGCGTTAAACGTCACAAGCAGTGTAGCACCCATGTCAGCGAATATCGCGATCCATAATGTCAGCCACCCGGGAATGACGAGCAGTAGTGCGAGTACTTTAATACTGATTGCCAAGCTAATGTTTTGTTTGATAATTCCCAGTGCTTTGCGGCTCAGCTTCACGGTGTACGGCAGTTTATTCAAATCATCTCCCATCAGGGCAACATCGGCTGTTTCCAGTGCGCTGTCTGTCCCGGCAGAACCCATGGCGATACCAACTTTGGATGCTGCAAGGGCAGGGGTGTCATTGATGCCGTCACCAATCATGGCGATGCTATCGTTTTCCTGCGCTTTGATGAATTGCAATTTATCTTCAGGTAATAAGTTAGCTTTAACGTCAGTCAACGCTAAGTCATCTTTTAATGCCTTTGCTGTCTGTTCATGATCGCCCGTCAGCATGAACGTTTTCTGAATACCAAGGTCATGCAATTTTTTGATGACATCTCTGCTTTCAGTACGTGGTTCATCGCGCAATGCAACAGCCAGCAGGTATTCATCGTCTGTACCGCATAACATGACCGTTTTTCCTGCTTCCTGGTAATACTTCATTTGACTGTCTGGTACGTCGTCCTTAAAGATATCCGCTGAACCCGCATATACGTACTCACCGTCGATTTCCCCACGAATACCTTTACCATGAATCGTTGTGAAGGATTGTATGTCTGCTGCTGTAATGTCCGATTGTTCATGGTTCAGATAGTCCATGATCGCTTTTGCCAGCGGGTGGTTTGATTTGGCTTCCAATGCTTTCAAGTAGCTGAGTGCTTTGTTTCGTTCTTCCGTGAAAAAGTGTATGTCGGTGACCTTGGGTGTTCCTTTTGTCAGTGTCCCTGTTTTATCAAAGGCGATTTTTTGGATGGTGCCAATTTGCTCAAGGTGAATGCCGCCTTTGATCAGGACACCACTACGGGCGGCATTGCCTATTGCTGTGACGATCGCAACCGGTGTCGATACAACGAGTGCGCAAGGGCAGCCGACTACGAGTACAGCGAGCCCTTGATAGACCCATGTACCCCAAGCACCGCCAAAAAGGGATGGGACGATTGCGACTAATAGGGCAATGACGATAATGGCCGGTGTGTAATAAGCGGCAAACCGATCGATGAATTGCTGTGCAGGTGCACGCTCATCCTGTGCTTCTTCCACCATATGGATGATTTTTGCAATGGTGGTATCTTCCACTTTTTTGGTTACTACAATTTCGAGAAAACCGTCCTGGTTGATCGTACCGGCAAAAACATCATCATCGGTAGTTTTTTCAGCTGGAATTGATTCTCCAGTAATCGGTGCTTGGTTGATGGAAGAGGATCCGTCGATGACAGTTCCATCCATTGCGATCCGCTCACCCGGTTTGACAAGCATTACGTCACCAACAACAACATCTTCAACTGCTATTGTCTGCTCATTGCCGTTTCGTCTGACTCGTGCGATGTTAGGTGATATGTTCATTAATGAGCGAATGGACAAACGTGCTTTGTCCATTGAATACGATTCCAGCGCCTCGCTGATGGCAAATAATATAACGACAATAGCTGCTTCCCGCCATTCACCGATCACGGTGGCACCGACAACCGCAATGGTCATGAGCGTTTTCATATCGAAACGGAATTTTGCCAGGTTGATGAACCCAGCTTTAAATAGGGTCAGACCGCCAATCAGTGCTGAGAGCCCATAAAGAACTTTTGGCAAATAATGTGCATTTCCGAATGTATAGTTGGATATAAAGCCAAATACAAGCAATAGTGCTGCTAATAGAACGTTGTCATAACGAACCCAGAATGGCTCTTTCTCAAGTTCGGTATGTTCTTGGATGACTTTAATATTCTCGAATGAGCCGGCTTTTTCAATATCGTTAATCGATGCTTTACCGAATACATCAATTTTCGAGGCAGCAAAGTGGACGTTCGCATCTTCAACGCCATCAATTTCTTTCACATTGTTTTCAAACGTCTGTGCGCAATTGGCACACGATATCCCGTTAAGCCGGTATGTGTAATGTTCAGATGACATCAGTACTCTCCTCCTTTCCATGAAGGAAACCTTGCGTAATCACTTGTTTCATATGATCGTCAGACAATGAATAGTAGGCCAGCTTTCCCTCTTTACGGAATGCCGCAATACCGGCTTTATACAGTTTTCGTAAATGATGGGATGTTGTGGCGGTTGTCGCTCCGATAATATTGGCAATGTCACAGACACATAACTCTTTTTCAATTAACAACGCATACGCTATCTGCAGTCTGTTCCGGTCAGCCAGAAGTTTGTATAAGCTTATGACTTTATCAATCGGCTGGTTATTCAGTTTCTGTTTAACGTGATTGACCTTATCTTCGTTGATACAGGTGACTTCACAAATGTCATTTGGCATGGGTCACACCTCATTCAAAACAGTATTTGATTGTATTATATTCAAATATCCTTTTGGATGTCAATGATAAAAAGCCGGCATCTGCCTTGTTTTGAGGGCACATGCCGGGTTTTGAAGCTGCAGTATATCGGTTTTAAAAGATGTCAGGTCGCACGAATTTTTACTGCTGACGTATGATTATGGCTCGCTGGGAAACTTGGTGCAGTTGTTATGCGAACGGGCGTATTTTAATTTCAATAACCCTTACACATTCGATTCAATTGAAAAACGTAATTCATCGGAAAGCTTCAAGTCCGCATTTTCCAGCTGAGCAGTCTGACTATTGAAATCCAATTGATAGATAGATGAAAAATTTTCTGGGTTCGTTATAGATGCCGATAGTGTGTGAATGTCTCTATCATTGATGAGGCTGCTGTCTTGTGGTGTATTTTTTTCTTCTCCCCATTCAATCAAAAATGGCAGCACTTCTGCTTCAGCTTTCGGAAAAAGCATCCGCCATTCCAGCAGACTTCCATCAGGTCGCTTTCGGTTGCCGGAAATGGGGCCGGTGAACGGAATATTGAGTGTCTTCAGGTTATTGGTATAATCATCCATTCGGTTTGTCCGCAAAGCATACTGGATCGGGCCTTCATGACCTTCTGCAAGCTCGCGGAAAAGTAAATGAATTAACGGATTATCTGACCTGGCTGCGGTTGTTTCGTCAAAAATACCAATCCACTCGATATAACAGTCGTTGTGAAAATAGGCGAGATAATTGTATGTCCCCCAGTTGGCGTGCTGCCCCCCTTCTGTAATGGTTAAGCCATATTCCTTTCCAAATTCGTTTGCCGCCTTTTCCGGATTTTTTGCGGCGATGACAATATGATCAATCGCAAGCATATAATCCCCTCCCCCTAATTGACTTCTACCGCCATCATACTGTCAAATCGCTGACAGGAAAAGCATTTACACTTGTATAATGGTGATTTGGCAGAGGTCAAAGATGGGAATGATAAAGTTCACAATTTTTTGATTCCACATGTGATCATATCCGGTTTACATGCTTAAAGCCATCCACTTTTACAGCAATATTTGATATAGTAGCTAAAAAGGTTATTGAAGCGAGTGATTTTAATGGAAAAACCGAACATATTGATTGTCGAGGATGAGCAGAAACTGAGCAGAGTACTGCAGCTTGAACTGGATTATGAGAATTATCATACGACAGTTGCCGATAATGGGAAAACAGCTTTGGAATTGCTGACAGACCAGGAGTGGGACCTTGTGTTGCTTGATATTATGCTGCCGGAACTTAGCGGGCTTGAAGTGCTGCGCCGGATGAGGAGGTTTGATGAGATGACACCGATTATCTTGCTGACGGCCAGGGATGAAGTCTATGACAAGGTGAACGGACTGGATCAAGGTGCCAATGACTATATAACGAAGCCATTCCAAATCGAGGAGCTGTTGGCTCGGATCAGGGTACATCTGAGACAGCCGCGTAAGAACGCTCAACATGAAGAGTTGGGGATCGGAGCTTTGGTCGTTGATGTTGACGCCCGGGAGGTTCGGCGTGGGTCACAGCCAATCGAGCTTACGCCAAGGGAATTTGATTTGCTAGTTTATCTGCTGAAAAATAAAAATGTCGTGCTTACCAGGGATCAGCTGATCGAACATGTTTGGGGTTTTGATTATTTCGGGGATACCAATGTGGTTGATGTGTATATCCGTTATTTGCGCCAGAAAATCGATAAACCATTTGATCAGCATTATATTCAGACCGTCCGTGGTGTCGGTTATACGATAAAGGACCATGTTCAATGAAACTTTCTGTAAAAATCCGTCTGTTTTCCAGTTTATTCATGCTCGTATTGATTTTGCTGGTTAATGCGTCCATTTATTATTTGTTTCATACGATATCTCTGGACAGGGAACTCGAGGACTTAAACGCACAAACGAATGAAATAATTGAAACACTGAATGCCAACCCGGATATTTCAAAAAACGAAATGCTTCATGCCTTTTTACCGACAGAAGGCATGATTCGGGTCCTTGACGAAAATGGTTCCTATATTGTCCAGGTAATGAAAGCAGATTATACCGGTCTTCCGGCGAACTATGTAACGTCGGAAACAAGTTCTGTTATCTCGATGACTGATCAAGCTGACTTTGCAACCGTTGCCAAACCGATCATCTGGGAAAATGGTGATGTTGTTACATTGCAAGTTTATAAACGTTTGACGGGCCATATATCAACAATGGAGACATTGTTTTATGTTCTGGTTGTTGCATCCTTGATTATGCTGATTCCAACCGTTGTGGGAGGTGTTTTTTTATCCCGGTTTATTACAAGACCCATCCAGGAGCTGACCGCAGCCATGAAAGAAAACACCACCTATGGTAACTGGAAGAAAATCAGCGCGGCTGATCAATCAAAAGATGAACTATATGAAATGAAAATAACCTTTAACCGAATGATTGATTATTTGAGGGATAATTTCGAGAAGCAGGAGATGTTCGTTTCTGACGCTTCCCATGAACTGAAAACACCGATATCGATTGTCAAAAGTTATTCCCAGCTGATAAAGCGCCGCGGAGCAGAAAAACCGGAACTCATACAGGAATCAGCAGAAACAATTGAATCACAGGCAGACCGGATGCAGAAGCTTGTGGAGCAAATGCTGCTGCTGGCCAAAAATAAAGATGAAGAAGTGTTTGAGCCATTCGATATTGTTGAACTGTGCCGGTCAACAGGAGAAACGTTTAAAGGTGCCTATGACAGGGAGATTTTGTTCAATTCAACGACGGAAACGATTTATGTTAATGGCAGTTATGACCAGCTGCAGCAGGTTGTCTATATTTTGATGGATAATGCTGTCAAATATAGTCAGGATTCAGTAAAATTGTCCGTCCGGCGAAGTGATCATCGTGTTGAAATACATGTACAGGACAATGGGCAGGGAATTCCTGATAGGGAGCAGGAAAAGATTTTCGACCGTTTTTACCGGATTGATAAATCAAGAAGCAGGGAAACAGGCGGGACCGGACTTGGTTTATCCATTGCCAAAGCTATAACGGAATCACATGATGGCACACTAACCGTTTCAAGTGCATTCGGTGAAGGGTCCACATTTACGCTGAAGCTCCCGGTTTCTCAGCAAAATTAATGTTTTTCTCATGAATTTCTAATGTGCTGCACAGTGTCTTTTCATTTGCAGTGGATATCATATAGTCAGAAATAAACCGAGGAGGCATGTTGAATGAAGAAAAGAATTGGATTTGTGTTAGTTGTGATACTTGGTATTTCTGCCTTGGGACTAGGTATGTTTCAGTCAAGTGCGTCTGAAGCATCACCTAAGCTGGCGGAGCAGGAAATCAGGGATTTAATTACAGCTCAATATCCCGGGAAGATAACTGAGCTGGAATTGGATGAAAAAGGAAACCAAGCAGTTTATGAAGCAGAAATACAGGATAATGGAACAGACTATGAAATAAAACTGGATGGCAATACAGGTGAAGTTTTGGAACTAGATAAGACATTTGCTGCTAAAGACAACAACGGACAGAACAGTTCTAAAAGTAATGCGGGAAATTCCGGCAATGACGATGACAGTACAAATAACACGAAACAAAACAGCGATAAAAAAACCCGTGATGATACTGATGATGTTGATGATGGCAACAACAATAATGGCAATCAGGACAACACTGCCCGGGTGGAAATAAATCACAAAGGAAACAGTGATGGTAATCAGGAAGATAGCGATACGGCTGTCATTAGTACCGCAGAGGCAGAAGAAATTGCACAGAATGAGTTTTCCGGTACTATAGTTGAACTGGATTTGGATGAAGATGACGGTCGTTTATATTATGAATTTGAAATGAAATCCAATAACAAGGAAGCAGACATCGAAATTGACGCTTATACCGGTGAGATCCTTGTCATGGAAATTGATCATGAAGAAGATGACAACGACGACGATTAACGAAAAGCCGGTATTCTAATAACTGTCCTGGCATTATCTCTGGAATTATTGTCAATAAACGAACCTTAAAAAACCCAGCAGCTGACAAAACTCACCTATGTTCAAGAATTAGCGGTGACGGCAGCTGCCGATGAAGACAATGCAGGTCGATATGGATGGAAGAATATGGGCAATATCTTATTGAACCATATACAAACAATTAAACAATATGCCGACATGTGATATAAATCATAGCAGTAAATGGTGAACTGACCTTTGATAAGAGTAGAGGCGGGGGAGCCTCTGCTCTATGAATACACGCTTTTAAAGAAGCAAACCTTTCTGTATAGAGGGTTTGTTTCTTTTCCTTTTTTGGCTGGAAAGTATAGTCTTCACGCGCTGCAGAAGCGGATTATGGAAATGAGTCTGGTAAAAGGTAGACAACCGGATTAACCGCCAGGCAGATTTAGTTCGCCACGTCCTGTGACAACGCCATTTCACTAGATGTAATGGATATGTAATATTCGTGTTTAAATTGTTATATTTCGGGTATATAAAAGTCTGTAAAATATTGTCCAAGTATTAAGGGGGAACTTAAAATGAACGGCCGGGATATCATTGTATACATCAGTGAGAATAGTCTGCAGTGTGAGCAGCTGCTTGATCAGCTGGACCAATCCGATATTCACTATGAGTGCAGAAACGTAACGGAAAATCAGAAATATCTGGATCAACTTCAGAAAGAGGGAATATTCGGTACACCTGCAACATTCGTTAATAATAAAGTCGTATTAGGTTCTCAATTCAATAAAATCAAACAAAATTTAGGCATGTCGGAGCATTATCAATCGTATAATTCTTTTAACAAAAGGTAAGCTTATAAGTCTAAGGAGGAGCCGTTTTTCACATTTTTGGATGTTCTGCATACTGTACTGTAACGTAAAACCAATAAAGCCGAGGTGTGTGTGATGGTAAGAAGACCCTATCCTTACCCGCCAATGTACAGCAGCAATCCAGCCGATTTTTATCCTTATCCATCCAGTTCAGCAAATCCCCATTACCCGTCCCAATTTCCGACACCGTTTGAAGTGTATTCAAAGCCGAAACAACCAATGAACTGGGAAGGCTATCCTCAGCCTGGTGCAATATCCTCTCATCCGCCATTACCAAATCATTTGCTGTATTATTTTCAAGATCATAATGGAGAACTTGACCTCGATAAAATGCTGTCAACGGCCGGGCAGGTAGCGAATACGGTACAGCAGATTTCGCCGATGGTCAAACAAGTCGGAGATTTCATGAAACAATTCAGATGATTAGTAAATGTTATTTGCTATGATGGATTCTTTACCTGCGAATGAATAGACGAAGATAAGGGAAAAAGAAGATATATCGAATAACAAGGAGAATGGGCATGACTGGATGTTTAATCATTCATGGATATACCGGAAGTCCGTATGAAGTCGGGCCATTGGCAGATTATTTGAGGGAACATACAGATTGGTATGTGGACGTTCCAACATTGCCTGGACATGGCAGTAAACTTGCACTGGAAAATGTTTCACATAAGAATTGGCTGTCTGCAGCAGAAAATTCCTTAAAACAATTAAAGGAAAAGACAGACACCATATATTTGATCGGATTTTCCATGGGCGGGATGATTGCAGCTTATCTGGCATCAAAGCATAATGTCAACAAGTTAGTATTATTGGCACCATCCGGAAAATATTTATCATTCCGGCAATTGACAAGGGACTTCAAAGGTGTTGTGACCGATGGATTGAAAGGCAAGCTCAAGCAAAACAATTTATACTTGCATTATAAGCGAAAGTGGGGAACGGTTCCATTTAAAGCAAATATCGAATTCCTTAAGTTGGTCAGGTTCACTAGACAATACTTAAACAAGGTAACATCACCTGTACTGATAGCCCATGGGCAGCAGGATATGATGGTGCCCTATAAAACGGGATATTATCTTGACAAGGAGATCACATCAGAGCAGAAAGAGGTTGTATTTTTCGAACGATCCAAGCATCTGATCTGTCTGGGTGATGACAACACGACGCTGAACAGGATGGTATATGAATTTTTGATGGGCGGTAAAGAGAAGAATGCTGTCAGGTAAGCATTCTTCTCTATTTAGTTTTTGAAAAATGAAATGACCAAACCACCTTCACCTGCATAGGTAGCAATCAGAGGTCCCATCTCGGTTAAATAGGCATCTTTGAATGGGTATTTGTTTCTGATTTCCTCAAGGACTTTCTTTGCGCGGCCTTCCGAATTGCAATGGGACATTGAAAGCACTTTATCCTCGAAGTCTTTCGTATATTCACCGATTTGTTCGACGAATCGCCTGATGGATTTTTTATCTCCGCGCACTTTCTCGGTTACTTCAATGGTTCCTTCATCACTTGCCCGCATAAGCGGTTTAATGTTCAATGTTTTGGCAATGGTCCCTTTCACACGGTCAAGCCTTCCACCAAGAATGAGATTTTCCAGTGTTTTCAGGACGAACAATGTACTGGTTTGTTCGATACGTTCATGTAAGTGTTCAACAAGCTGTTCGTACGTATCGTTCTCGTTTATTTTTGTTTTAGCTTCGTGCAATAATAATGCCAGGCCACATGATGCCGTTTTAGAATTGATGACTTCAATTTGTCTGCCGGGCTCTTCTTCAAGCAGCATATTTTTGCCAACCACAGCATTTTCATAGGTGGAACTCAAGCCTTTCGACAGGCTGAGCATGATAATCGGTGTATTTGGGTCAACTTGCTTATATGCCTCATAAAAGTCGTTAGGACTTGGCGCTGAGGATCGCGGTAAATCATCTGATTGAGCCATTTCTTGATAAAAGGTTTCAAGGTCGATCGTTACGCCAGCCTTGTATTCTTGGTCCCGGAAATGCAAATACAGTGGAACTACCTTGATATCCAGTGCATTGCTCAGACGCTTCGGGATGTCTGCCCCGCCATCGGTCATTAATTGTATATGCATCATTTCACCCAATTCAGTTTCATATTATTTTTAAGTATAACATTTTTTGATGCTGGTTGATATGCTAAACGAAAACGAAGAATGGTAAAGCAAGAACGACCAGATTTCGAAAACGTCAGGTTGCAGACACACCAAACAGCAGTGCTGCCAAGGTATTTTTGTCTGCACTCAATTCCGTTCTGATATCGTTACTTTACGTTTTTTTGCCGTGCTCATGATGAACAAAAATAATCCGAAGAGCACGATTGTTCCGCCGAGCCATTGTGACCATGTAATCGTCTCACCCAATATGAAATATGCCAGGATGGATGCTCCAACTGGTTCAAACACAGTGCCCATTGAGATCGTTGCTGTGCTGAGCCACTTTAAGGCCCAGTTAAATAACGTGTGGCCAAAGAACGTAGGGAAAATTGCCAGTGCAAGGAAAACGAGCCAGTGATCAGCAGGGTATCCGAAAAAGGCATTGCCCCCAATCAGATTATACAAAACGAGTGTTAGCGAACTGATGCCATAAACGACAAATGTATAGGTCATCAGTGACAGGCGTTTTCTGACCTGCTGTCCCATCAGAAAATAGGCTGTTACCAGAATAGCACCCAGCAATGCAAGCATGTCTCCAAACAGAGCTAAACCGCTGATCTGGAAGTCTCCCCAGCTGATAATGACACTGCCCAGCAGAGCGATGACCATGCTGATGATGGCGCCGTATGAAAATCGTTCCTGGAAAAAAAGATAGGTTCCCAAAAAAGCAAATATTGGCTGTAATGTTACAAGCACAACCGAGCTTGCCACAGATGTATAATTCAGCGATTCGAACCAGACAATAAAATGGAATGCAAGGAAAAGCCCGGCTAATGCAGACAAAATCCAATCCTTTTTTTGAATAAGCTGAAATTCATGCCGGTTTTTTAACAAAACATATGGTGCCATAATCATGACAGCAAGCAGCAGGCGGTAATTTGCAATAATAGCTGCTGGTGCCTCATCTGCAAGTTTAACCAGTATTGCCGATGTTGAAACAGCGACGACACCAATGACAACCGCAAAGTGTGGATTAAACGGAGGAATTCGCATAATCAGCCTCCTTTTAACGGCTTCAGTTATAGAATCTTGTATATTTTATCATGCTAATGGTGAAAATCATATAGGAAGTAGTGGATATTACAGGAATAGCTGTGTTATGATAAAGTGAAACTTCATTCAGCGGATGTTTCTCCCGCT
>NZ_FOJW01000024.1 GCF_900112045.1 Lentibacillus halodurans | reverse complement strand
AGGTTGCCCACGTGTTACTCACCCGTCCGCCGCTCGTTCCACAAACGTCCATCCGAAGATTTCAGTTTGCTTCCCGCGCTCGACTTGCATGTATTAGGCACGCCGCCAGCGTTCGTCCTGAGCCAAGATCAAACTCTCCAATAAAGTTGTCATAAGACTGACACCGATCAGCCTTATCAATATCTCAGCTTCAAAAATTGATTCAGGGGTTCAAAGAAGCTCTCATCGGCATATAACCGATTTCCAGCTCCCTGCCTCTGACATCTGTTTAGGCATCTTTCTTGGTTGTTTTGTTCAGTTTTCAAAGAGCAAAGTGGGCCTGAGTGGACTTGAACCACCGACCTCACGCTTATCAGGCGTGCGCTCTGACCAACTGAGCTACAGGCCCTGAAATGGAGCGGGTGATGGGAATCGAACCCACGACATCAGCTTGGAAGGCTGAGGTTTTACCACTAAACTACACCCGCAAAAAAGTTTATTTAGATTCAAATAGTTTGATATACTTTCGATGGTCGGGAAGACAGGATTTGAACCTGCGACCCCATGGTCCCAAACCATGTGCTCTGCCAAGCTGAGCTACTTCCCGTTAACTTGGCGCGCCCGAGAGGAGTCGAACCCCTAGCCTTTTGATCCGTAGTCAAACGCTCTATCCAATTGAGCTACGGGCGCTTTGAAAGCAACATATTCCAATATACTACAAAAACAGATGAGTGTCAACATTTTTTAATGCGGCCGAGAGGACTTGAACCTCCACGGGATTAACTCCCACTAGGCCCTCAACCTAGCGCGTCTGCCATTCCGCCACGACCGCATATTCAGACAAAATAAATACTGAGAAACGCCACAGTAATATAAAGTGAAACTTTAATCAGTGGGAAGGGGTCTTTCATCCCATTGGTTAAGGGGAATAAAGGTCGCAAACACAACATCCTGACCAACACCTTTATGGCCTTTAAAGTAAATGCGGATGAAGGGAGTCGAACCCCCACGTCATAAGACACTAGATCCTGGGTCTAGCGCGTCTGCCAATTCCGCCACACCCGCAAAATGGTGAGCCATGGAGGATTCGAACCTCCGACCCTCTGATTAAAAGTCAGATGCTCTGCCAGCTGAGCTAATGGCTCATATTGTACGATAAACGGCTACAGCCATGGTGTTTGTCGTGTTGTCAGCTTTGTCCGATAAAGACTAAACTCCTCGCAATCCCGCGCACAGCAACCTGTGTCGATATTGCACTATACATTCTATTATCTAATCATTTATTTTTGCATAAAAATGGCTGGGCTACCAGGATTCGAACCTGGGAATCACGGGATCAAAACCCGATGCCTTACCGCTTGGCTATAGCCCAACGAATGGCGGTCCGGACGGGACTCGAACCCGCGACCTCCTGCGTGACAGGCAGGCATTCTAACCGGCTGAACTACCGGACCCACCAATTTAATTATAAAAAATAGGCTATGACCCGTACGGGATTCGAACCCGTGTTACCGCCGTGAAAGGGCGGTGTCTTAACCACTTGACCAACGGGCCATAATATGGCGGAGAAGGAGGGATTTGAACCCTCGCGCCGCTTACACGGCCTACACCCTTAGCAGGGGCGCCTCTTCAGCCACTTGAGTACTTCTCCGTATAATGGCTCCACAGGCAGGACTCGAACCTGCGACTGATCGGTTAACAGCCGATTGCTCTACCACTGAGCTACTGTGGAATAATCTAAGATGAGTAGCAAGGTAATATAATCAAATAAGTTGTGCTCGTCGTGCTGCAAGATTATTCGACGGAGACGCACTCCTCGCAGGCCTGTACTCATATGTTTGTTCGTTGGTGCTTGCGGCCAGCTACTGTGGAATAATCTAAGATGAGTAGCAAGGTAATATAATCAAATAAGTTGTGCTCGTCGTGTTGCAAGATTATTCGGCGGAGACGCACTCCTCGCAGGCCTGTACTCAGATGTTTGTTCGTTGGTGCTTGCGGCCAGCTACTGTGGAATAATCTTAGATGAGTAGCAAGGTAATATAATCAAATAAGTTGTGCTCGTCGTGTTGCAAGATTATTCGGCGGAGACGCACTCCTCGCAGGCCTGCACTCAGATGTTTGTTCGTTGATGCTTGCGGCCAGCTACCATGGAATAATCTTTGGTCTGTATTAAGTTTTTTCGCTCGCCGTATTGTGTGTAAATGCAGTTTTGCTACATTTCTCACAAAAGCATTGTCCATCATGTTATATCCATTAACAACTGCGACGAAAAATATAATACAATATATCCCCTTTAATGTCAATATTATATAGAGATTTTTTTGGGGGAACTGTAAGAAAATCTGCTCTTTCACTGTTCAATGTTTTTTAAGGCTTAATTAATTTAACATGCAGGACGGGTTCCGTCAACAATATAGAAAATCTTATTATTGAGTACCCACCACCGAACACACTTACAAGGTATTTAGAGTGCAGGTTTTTACGCCTAATCATGATAAAGCGGCTTTCAGTGTTCATCTTATTCTTACTTCATAATCAACTCGCCTCTGCACTTGCCGCATCTGTACTTCTTCACATCAACTTTGCGGACACGCTTATAAACATGATGGCAGTTTTTACATTCATACGTATATTTAAAGCGTTTTTCCGATGAGGGCAATGGTGAACAATGCCTCGGTGACCCTGTCTCTTTTAAAAGATTCTTAAAGTCTCTGTCACCATGTTTATAACCTTTCCCTTCTATATGAAGATGGTAATGGCAAAGTTCATGCTTAAGAATACCGATAACCTCTTCATCTTCAAATTCAAGAACAAACTTGGGGTTCAGCTCTATCGTTCTTTTGGCAGGGATGTATCTCCCGCCTGTTGTTCTAAGCCGGTGATTATATTTGACTTGATCATCAAATCGTTTACCGAAAAATTTGATTGATAATTTCTGTACTAATTCATTCAGTTCTTTTTCATCCATCAAGTCCATACTGATCATCCTTGAGAGGCTAATTGATCATATTCTATCATAACGAGAGGACATGTTAAATTCCCCTATTTACACCCGCCGCTTATTTACAATAATTTTAAATAAATATTGATTTTTGATAGATTTGTATTATAATAGTGGATGTACCAAATCATTTCATTAAAGGAGAGGTGTTCAGGAAGTGAGTAACGAAAAGAAACGAATGACAACGGCTTCTGGCGCTCCTGTCGGGGATAACCAGAATTCAATCACTGCAGGTCAAAGAGGTCCGGTTTTAATTCAGGATGTTCACCTTCTAGAAAAATTGGCGCATTTTGACAGAGAACGTGTACCGGAGCGTGTTGTTCACGCAAAAGGTGCAGGTGCACATGGATATTTCGAGGTTACAAATGATGAAATATCACAATATACAAAGGCTGACTTCCTAAGTGAAGCTGGTAAACAAACACCAATGTTCATCCGGTTCTCAACTGTTGCAGGTGAGCTGGGCTCTGCTGATACAGTTCGTGACCCGCGCGGATTTGCGGTTAAATTCTATACACAGGAAGGCAACTATGACTTAGTTGGTAACAATACACCTATTTTCTTTATCCGTGATGCCATCAAATTCCCGGATTTCATCCATACACAAAAAAGGAATCCGAGGACAAACCTGAAAGATAAAAATGCGGTCTGGGATTTCTGGTCACAATCACCTGAATCATTGCATCAGGTCACTTATTTACATGGGGACCGCGGAATTCCGGCAACATTCCGTCATATGAACGGTTATGGAAGCCATACATTCAAGTGGGTCAACCATGATGGCGAAGCATTCTGGGTAAAATACCATTTCGTTTCCGAGCAAGGCGTCAAAGGATTGGACGAAGACGTTGCAACAGAAATTGCCGGTGAAAACCCTGATTATCATACGGAAGATTTGTATAATGCAATAGAACAAGGCGACTTTCCTGCATGGAAATTATACGTGCAAATCATGCCGTATGAAGATGCTAAAAACTATAAATGGGATCCGTTTGACGTGACAAAAATTTGGTCACTAAAAGATTATCCACGTATTGAAGTCGGTCGCATGGTACTTAACAGAAACCCTGAAAACTACTTTACTGAAGTGGAGCAATCTGCATTTTCACCAGCACACTTTGTACCAGGAATTGAGGCTTCTCCGGACAAAATGCTGCAAGGACGTCTGTTCAGCTATTCCGATACACATCGCTATCGTATTGGTGCAAATCATGAGCAGCTTCCGATCAATCGTCCGATTAACGGCAATACATCTAACTATCAATTTGATGGACAAATGCGTTATGACAATGGCGGCCGCAGCATCAACTATGAACCGAACCGATATGAAACAGCACCAAAAGAAGATCCGGATACAAAAGTTAATCCATTTGAAGTATACGGAAACGCTGACAGTGTATACTACTCCGAAGCTGATCATTACACACAAGCCGGTGACTTATACCGGTTAATGAGCGAAGACGAAAAAGAACGTCTCATCAAAGCAGTTGTCGGTCATATGGAACAGGTCGATTATGATGACATTAAGCTCCTTCAAATCGAGCATTTCTACAAAGCTGATCCAGAATACGGCGAGCGTGTAGCACAAGGACTCGGACTATCCGTCCCAGCTAGTGTAAAATAACTATTCTCACCAAAAAAGAGCTGATGACCCAGTAAGGATCATCAGCTTTTTTTATCTTTGAACCATTGAAAGTGCAATCCGTCCCTTGTCGATATCAATGTCCTCCACCCATACTGTAACAACATCACCGACAGACGTTATATCCATCGGGTGTTTAACGAATTTGTCGGACATTTTCGAAATATGAACCAGTCCATCCTGTTTAACGCCAATATCGACAAAAACACCGAAATCAACAACATTTCTTACGGTACCCTGCATTTCCATCCCCTGCTGTAAATCTTCCATTGATAAAACATTTTGTTTCAACAGTGGTTTTGGTAAATCATCACGTGGATCACGTTCCGGACGGCTCAATGCAGATACAATATCCCGCAATGTCGGTTCACCGATATCCATCTCTTCAGCGAAGCCTTTTATATCAACTTTGTTCAGTTTTTCCTGAAGCTTATCTGTTCCGATGTCCGCCATGTCGCATTCAACCAAGTGTAAAAGCTGTTCCGCATATTCATAGCTTTCCGGGTGAATCGGCGTTCTATCAAACGCGTTTTCACCATCCAAAACGCGTAAAAAGCCTATACCCTGTTCATATGTTTTTGCACCGAGACGCGGTATCTCCCGCAGCTGCTTCCGATTCACGAATTTTCCTTCTTCATTACGCCTCTCTACAATATTATTGGCGACCGTTTTACTTAAGCCAGCGACATACTGCAATAAAGAGGGTGAGGCTGTATTAACATTGACACCTACCTGGTTAACAGCTGTCTCGACCACAAATGTCAGTGAGTCATTCAGCGCTTTTTGGCTGACATCATGCTGATACTGACCGACACCGATTGATTTTGGGTCGATTTTCACAAGTTCAGCCAGCGGATCCTGCACTCTTCGGGCAATCGACGCAGCGCTCCGTTCCTCAACCTGCAGATCAGGAAACTCTTCCCGTGCCAGTTCGGATGCTGAATACACACTCGCCCCAGCTTCATTGACAATGATATAGGGGATATTCAGCTTATTATTCCCGATGACGTCTGAAATGAATTGTTCAGTTTCTCTTGATGCAGTCCCATTACCGATAGCAATTAATTCAACATCAAATCGTTTGCTTAAATCCATGATCATCTTCTCTGCACCTGCTGTATCATGTTTTGGTGCAGTCGGGTACATGACACTTACTTCATATACTTTCCCTGTTTCATTGACAACTGCGAGCTTGCATCCTGTTCGATACGCCGGATCAACACCGAGTACCGTTTTTCCTTTTAAAGGGGGCTGCAGGAGCAGGCTTTTAAGATTCTTGGAAAATACATCAATGGCCTGTACTTCCGCTTTTTCGGTCAGGCTATTGCGAATCTCCCGTTCAATAGCCGGCTGAATAAGCCGCTTAAAACTGTCTTCAATCGCCCCTTGGATAATGCAGCTTGCCTCCTGGTTGGCATTATTTGTAATCACTTTACGCTGCAAGTACGCCAGTATACCTTCAGCCGGCGGTTCAACCGACACTTTCAGCACACCTTCTTTTTCTCCGCGGTTCAAAGCTAAAATCCGGTGTGAAACCATGGAACGGACTGATTCATCATATGCATAGTACATTTCATAAACGCCTTTTTCATCTTTACTTGTATTCTTTGCTTCTGCATGGATGGTTCCGCGCTTAAATGTTTCGCCGCGTATATGCTCCCGGTATTCCGGCTCATCTGAAATCCATTCCGCCAAAATATCATTAACCCCTGCTAATACATCATCAGCCGTCTTTAGTCCGTATTCGTCGGATAAAAACTTTTCAGCTTCACCGGAGATATCAGTTAATCCCTGTTCCCACACAAGTATTGCCAGCGGCTCCAAGCCCTTTTCCTTTGCCTTTGATGCTCGTGTCCGCCGTTTTTGTTTGTATGGCCGATATAAATCTTCCACACGCTGTAATTGTGTTGCCTGTGTGATGTTTCGCTTCAACTCTTCGGTAAGCTTTCCCTGTTCATGAATAAGCCGGATGACTTCTTCTTTCCGTTCCGCCAAATTCACTGCATACTGCCATTTATCATAAATTTGTTTTATTTGAACTTCATCAAGTCCTCCAGTAGCCTCTTTCCGATAACGTGCAATAAACGGTACCGTATTTCCTTCCTCCATTAATGCAATTACTTTTTTGACAGTAGCCGTCTTGACCTCTGCTTCTTTTGCTACCCATTGTTCCAGTTCAATTGACAAGATTCGCTCCTCCTTTTCCCCGCCTACAACGAGGCTTACACCATTATTCTATCAAAAAAAGACTGGAATGAAAAAAGACCGGACATTCAAGCCGATCTTAATCATCATATTTTATTGCGATTAATGTTGTATCATCCGTTCTGATTTCCTTTTCTGCATAATTTGCAAATGTTTGCGTCACTTGGTAGACATCCCTGTTCAATAAAAAACGCTGCGATAAGTCTTTGTCGGTAACACCATCAGAGAATAAAATAAAGTTCATAACCGAATCCAGTTGATCGGAAACAACCTTAAATGGTCGGTGATAACCGGCTAGATAACCGGTGTTAGGTATATTGCGCTTCTTCTTTCCATCCTCACCAATCGTTATCACCCCAATATTGCCGATTGAAGAAAATGAGTAAGAACTCGTCCGAAAATCAATTCTTAGGATTCCGATCACTGCCCCGCGCTTTCCTGACAATTTTTGATTACATTTTTTAATCAGCTGTTCAACCGTTGCATGGATATTTTCTTTGATAATACTGATCACAATTTCAGAAGACTCTTTTGCAAATTCGCCGCTCCCCAAACCATCTGCCAGGGCACATATATATTCATTTTCCGTTTCAGTATAAAAATAACTGTCGCCACAGTGATATTGATTCTGCTTTGATTTTTGAAAGACAGCTGTTTCCACCATAGTTTGCTTCCCGTTCAATCCAGAACCCCCGCACTGTTAGATTGCAGTGCTTCGCGGAGTTTTCGTAATGAGCGGCGTTGCAATCTTGATACATGCATCTGGGAAATGCCAAGTCTTTCCCCGGTTTCTTTCTGGCTCATATGTTCAAAATACGTACATCGTAAAATCTCCTGCTCACGTTCAGATAAGACGGGTAGTATTTTCTCCAGCAGCATTTGCTGATCCACATTATTATATCCGCTGTCACTATCCCCTACCAGATCCAATATAGTAACTGTGCTGCCTTCTGAATCTGCTTCAATCTTTCTATCAACGGAAAGGGCTTTATAGCTCTTGCCCATCTCCATTGTTTCCAGTATTTCTTCTTCGGACACGTTTAAATAATCCGCAATTTCCGGAACACTTGGTGAATTCTGATTATCTGTCGTTAGCTCATCGACAGCTTTTCTGATTTTCGGACCCATTTCCTTGATTCGGCGTGGAACATGCACACTCCACGTTTTGTCACGGATAAACCGTTTAATCTCACCTATGATAGTTGGTATGGCAAATGATTCAAATGATTTGCCAAATGACGGGTCATACCTTCTGACAGCCGCGATCAAACCGATCATGCCTACCTGTGTCAAGTCTTCATGTATACTACTGTTTTTTGAATATTTTCTGGCGATTGACTCGACTAAATCCGTATAGTTCAGTACAATTTTTTCCTGGAGCGCCTCATTTTTCGGGTCTTTCTGAAGATCTTCTATATATTGATATATCTCATCCTCATTTTTATTGGGGTGTTGAGATTTGGTCGTCATCAAGACCCACCTCAGCTTCATGAAGGTATTTTGTCATTAAAACGATAACACCATAATCGTTATTAATCTCTACTTTATCCATCAATGCTTCAATCAGGAAAAGACCGAAGCCACCTTCCCGTAATTCTTCTACGGATTCTGAACCCTCATAAGGACCAATCCCTCCCTTAATTTTATTCAAGTCAAAACTGCCTCCATGATCAGCTACCATAACTTCCAGGCGATCGCCATATACACCAAATCCGACCGTTACTTCCCCATCGTCCTCTTCAAAATAGGCGTGATCAACTGCATTGGTAACCGCTTCTGATATAGCTACTTTAAGATCTTCAATCGCTTCATAGGAAAAACCTAAACGATTCGCGATACCGGAAATGCTCAGACGTACAACACCTACATATTCGGCTTTGGCAGGCACCCTCATTTCAACAAAGTCAAAATTGCTCATTGTTCGTTTCCACCTCTAATTGCAGTATCAATCGTTATAATTTCATCAAGTCCCGTGATCCGAAATAGTCTTAGTACACGATCCTGCAAATCAACCAGACGCATTTCACTGTCGTTTTCTTTCGTTGATTTTAAGGCACTGATAAAAATTCCAAGTCCTGTACTGTCCATATAATGAACGTTTTCCAAATTAACCTCCGTCCGATGACCTTCCCTATTTGTCAGCGGTAATAATTTTTCTTTCAGCTGCGGTGCAGTATAGGCGTCAATTTCACCGGAAAGTTTTACAACAGATTTGCCATTTCCTTCTGCAACGTCAATTTTCAAATTCATGCTTCCCCTCCTAATTTACCATGAAAATTTTCCTATAAAATAAACCCTAATTAGTATAACACTTTCGACGCACAGGATGTGCTAATGCCGGCGTTGGCACAGGACGTGACGAATTTAGCCGGCGGACGCACAGGATGTGCTAATGCCGATATTGGCATAAGACTTGACGTACTCAGTCTGCTCCGCCGTTGTTAGATAAAACGAATCGGACTTCACAGCAGTTATGGCATCATCTGTCATGTCCGTTATTCTTTTAAGCCAGAAGTTTGAATTTTTACTGCCTTATTAAGGCGGCAACGCACACATTTGAAGTCCTATTCCCAAATCAGATTCCTTTTAAACTTCCTTCCGTAAAACAATCAGCGTAAAATCATCACGAAACCGGAAATTTTGCATTCGTTCAAAATGTTTATAAACTTTATTCACCATCTCCTGTGCAGGCAAATCGGTATATTGCCCTATCACTTCCAGGACTTCCTCTGTTTCGATAAATCGATCACCCTGCCTGCATTCCGTCACACCATCAGTTAAGAGAATGATCATATCATCCTTATAAATTGTACGTTCATATTCCCGATAATCTGCATCAGGAGACACCCCAAGCACAAGGCCTTTCGTTTTAATCTCCTCAAACGTTTTACTTCGGGCATTATAGTAAAAACCAGGCTCATGACCGGCAGATGAATAGCGAATTTTGCTTTCGGCTGGTATATATTGCGTATAGAACATCGTAATAAACATACTTGCATCAACATTCCGTTCAACTACCCGGTTTAAATTTTTCAATATTGTTTTGGGACTCATCGTTGCTTTCGGCAGGCTGTCCATTGAATATTTGATCATAGACATGCACAATGCTGCAGGGATCCCTTTTCCGATAACATCTGCAACAGCAATACCAAAGGAGCCATCTTCACCCATAACAAAGTGGTAATAATCACCACTCATTTGATGGGCTGGGACACTGATAACACCAATATCCAAACCATCTACGTCAGGTTCCGTTGTTGCAAGCAGTGTATCCTGCATATTGGCTGCTACAGCAATTTCTGATTTAAGCTCCGATTGCTCTTCCCTCAGTGTCTGGAATTCCTGATGAGCAACGCCATAAGAAATCATGATCTCGAGTAAAAAGTTCATGGAATACTGAAGATATTCAGGTATATCCGGGTATAGCTCTGAGAGTGCCTGAATATGAAGATTAATAATCTCTTCAGGCGGAACATTGTCTTTTATAAACGCCTTGCTAAGTTGTTCGGCACCATAAAGGGATTGTTCATCCCGTATTTCAATGTAATGTTTTAATAAATTGCGGTAATTGCTAATATCTGTATTCAGGGTTTCCACTCAATTCGCCCCCTTATTCCGAAACAGCAAAAGGGAGATGCTCCAACACATGTTCCCCCCCCTTTTGCATTGCCTTCTATTTACTTATCTCAGCCATTTCATAACTCTGATTTCAGTCCCTTTGCCTTCTTCTGACTGAATGTCAAATTGATCGAATAAACGTTTCACGCCAGGAAGTCCCGCCCCAAGGCCTCCCGATGTTGAGTAACCATCCTCCATCACCTGACTGATGTTTTGAATCCCCGGACCAGTATCAAGCGAAATAACAGCGATACCTTTCTGATCCAGTTCATCGGCGACCTCAAAACAGACCTGCCCATTGTCGGCATATAAATAAATATTACGGGCAAGTTCTGATATCGCAGTAGCAATACGTGCTTGGTCAACCGTTCCAAACCCAATTTCACGTGCAATGTCCCTGCCTAATTGACGTGCTTTTACGATATCCCACTCTTTTTCTATTGTAACACAGGATTGGAGATCCATCGTCATTCCCCCAATTCCTGATATAATTTGATCAATCCCCGTTCTAAATCTAGTGCGGTAGGCACATCCTTTAAATGTACCCCTAAATCAATTAATGTGACGGCAACTGCAGGCTGAATCCCTGTCAATACCACTTTTGCCCCCATAAGATCTGACATCGTAACAACATCACCCAAAACCTTTGCGATAAAAGAGTCGATGATCTCAACCGATGTCAGGTCGATCACCACACCAGTAGCTCCGGTATGATGGATTTTATCCAGTAAATCTTCCTGAAACTGTATCGCCGTATTATCATCTATTTCAGTTTGAATTGAAATTAATAAATAATTGTGCAATTTTAAAATAGGTATCCGCATCTGATCACTCTCCACCAAGCGAATCAATCAACTGTTCCATGCCACTGTCCTTTTGTTCGACATCGACAATTTTGCGATTGGTAAGTTCGAGCGCTTTAATAAATCCTTTTCTGAGTGAGCTCTTGGTTGGGAATTTGCCTAAATCAATTCCCAGATTTACAATTGTCTGAGCAATTTCCGGACGGATGCCGACAAGGATGCATGTTGCGCCTACTAAGCGAACCGCATCCGCCGCCTGAACAATATGGTGGGCAACCATTGTATCCACAACCGGGACACCTGTGATATCAATTAACACAACTTCTGAACTGTGCTTGATCACACCGTCAAGCAGGTTCTCCATAATTAACTTGGCTCGTTCCGTATCAATCGTTCCAACCAGCGGCATAACGGTTATATCATCCATAACCGGGATAAGTGGAGCAGACAACTCCTGGAGCGCCACACGCTGCAACGATAAAATATTTTCCCAGTTTCCCGAATACTCATTAACCAGCTGTTTAATCACAGGTTCAACCCACTTATCAACACTATGGAGCAATTCGGAAATATAATTTGTGTCGATTTGATCTGTTTGATTGAGTATAAAATCAATGGTTACACGTCTGAAAACCTGCAGGCCGTCTGTTATGTAGCTTACCTGCCAGCCGAGGTTGATCAGCTTTTCAGAGAATTCCTTTAATTGTTTCGTGTCACCTTCATTTTGAATACTGCCAAAAATGATATTAACAAATTCACGATTGGTACTTTCCAGTAATTCATCAGTAACACTGGATGAATAATTGGAGTTCTTCAGTGAATCAATCTCATCAATCCATTTTTGAACGATGATATCACTGTTATCCAACACAATTTTCTTAAACTCTCTGTCCATATTGCCCTCCCACTTTCCACCTATTACGTTATACATCATTATTTTTAAATTTTTTTGTTATATTTAACTACACTTTATCATAAAATATGGCAAAATTCGATGAATATTCATTGAAAACCTGGCTTTGACCAGCTTACAGTGAAAAACCACATTGATGAACCATAAAAAATACCCCTATTCCTGATTTGAAAAGGGGGCATCACCTATTGATCATACATTTCTTTTAATCCAAGACTGATCTCTAAAGCCTTATCAATCTTTTCCATCATATGATTATCAAGCTTTGTTATCTTATCGGTCAACCGCTGCTTATCCAACGTTCTGATTTGCTCCAGCAATATAACCGAGTTACGGTCAAATCCATACCGTTTCGCATCTATCTCCACGTGTGTCGGGAGTTTGGCCTTCTGAATCTGAGCAGTTATAGCAGCAACAATAACCGTTGGGCTGAACCGGTTTCCGATATCATTCTGCAGGATCAATACCGGGCGTATGCCTCCCTGTTCTGATCCCACTACAGGGGATAAGTCGGCGAAATAAACTTCGCCTCTTTGAACGATCAAGTGCCTTACACCCCGATCACTGTACGTTGTAAATTGTTTTTCTCAGCTTCTTCCTCGGCCTGAAAAGCTTCTGAAGCGATGGTCAGATTAATATTGGCCATTTCCATATAACCTTGCTGCATTGATTCGCGGAACTGCTGGATGTGCTCATCTTTTTTATATTCCAGATAATTTCTTGTCGCCTGACATATGAAATCACTCAGATCACTATTTTCATACTTCATAAGTCCATCCACCTCATTTAGCAGGTTTTTAGGTAAACGTACTGAAATTTCCTGTAAGCTCTCTGACAAAACCATGCACCTCCGACAACTTGTAAACGATCATGATCAAATTCTTGTTTAATGATATCATTGTATCCCATGGTTTGCAAAGGCTTATCGGAATTTTTCTGGAAACCCGGTTCGGAAATCTCTTCTTGAGATCATGTTTCACAATATTGAAAGGTCTTATACGCAACTGCTTCTGATCTTGTTATATAGTAACCTCGCTTGAAAGGACTCCTGCTATTTATATTATTTCCAAACAGTCAATTTATGCCAACGAAATGCAGAAAACCTTAAATTGACTCCGACTTATACAGTCTTGGAACACGTTCCGATATCATACAAGGTATTTCATAGTTGATGGTCTCCAGTTTTGCCGCAAGTTCATCGGTCTCAATTTCGTCATTCCACTGTTTTCCGATTAAGGTTACCTTGGACCCGACAGGGTATTCCTGATCCAGTTTAATCATGGTCTGATCCATCGTTATTCGTCCGACAATCGGCATCCTTTTTCCATCGACCAAAACGTCCATCCCCTGCAACTTACGAATCCAGCCATCAGCATAACCAATCGGTATTGTTCCGATATATTCATAATGCCCTGTGGTATAGGTTGCACCATAGCTGATTGATTCACCCGGTGCCATACGTTTGACATGAATGAGTCTACTGTACAATGAAAATGCCGGTTTCAGATTTATCTCACGTTCATCTTTCAGAACATCTGATGGATATAGGCCATACATCGATATGCCAAACCGCATATAGTCATACATTTTTTCAGGAAAACGGATAGATGCGGCACTGTTACCGACATGAACTGCCACAGGTTTGTTCCAAATAGATTTAAATGTATCCAGCAATTGATCAAAGCGGTTCTGCTGCAGCTGAAAATAGGATATATCCGCTTCGTCAGCCGTGGCAAAGTGTGTATAAATCCCGGTTAAATGAATGCCCGCGGCCCCGCGAAATTCTTCTGTCATTTCCAGTAATTCCTCTTTTGTCCGTAACCCCACGCGTCCCATACCGGTATCCCATTTCATATGTACATTTAACGTCGATGGGAGAGAAAGTTGTTTCACGTCACGGATCCATTCCAATTGAAAGCACGTTAACGTAATGTCCTGCCTGGCAGCAACCGGTACATCCCGAGGAGATACGCTTCCAAATACAAGAATTGGGGCTGTAATATTTGCTTCACGCAAGATTAATGCTTCTTCCAGCAATGCCACCGCAAGCATTTTCGCACCCGATGCAAGAGCTTTTTCAGCAACTTCGACCGAACCGTGCCCATATGCGTTCGCCTTAACAACTGCGATAACAGCACAATGTTCAGGCAGCCTTTTTTTCATTTGATTGATATTATGCCCAATCGCGTCAAGATCCACTTCTGCCCATGTTCCCCGATATTGTTTGCGTTCCACCGAAAATCCCCCTTGTTTGCCTTCTGCTCTACATTTTATCTAAAAAAAGTCAAAATAAAAAGCAGACCCCCTCTCTGATGAGTCTGCTTGCTATGCTTCATTTACTTCACTTCTTTGCCCTGTACAGATTGTGCAACTTCGATCAATTCTTCTCTGGTTAGTTCCTCACTTGCCAGGATAAAATTCATCCCATTGTTGGTCCACTCAATTGTGTTATCAGATAGTGCACCTATGGCATGACCCAAATTCACAATTTCGCCATCCACCATCTGCGGTGAAGACAAGGTTTGGACGACTTCCTGTTTTTCCTCAACCAGCGTGAAACTTTTGTCGCCGGAAAATGTCATAATGACCCGTTCACCGTTTGCCGTGTCAAGCTGTGTTTCTTCCACCAATTCTGAGCCTTTCATATTTTGCGGATAAACAACGGAAAATGTGTCTGTTTCCGCTTCAGCATCACTTGAAACTGACGTATCAGCAGATTCGCTGTTCATATTTTTCTCCATGGTAAAGTCATCATCTTCAAAAGTGGGGTCTGTATTATATTCAGAGAAATTCACTTGTACCAGCGCATTTCGGTCTTTATCCAGCACTTTGACCATAACCGGTGTATAGGACTTTTTATCAAAGTAAACTTCCTGGTATGGTAAGTTATTGTTGCTTTGGTAATTTGTTTTCGTTTCAAAGATATAATGATCCTCGCTTATGTCAAATTCAGCTTCATTATCTTTTAGAATATCGTTGACAAGTGACTGATAAAGGTATGGCTGACTGCCGTTTTCCGGCCACTCTTCCTGAAATTTGAAGCTTTTGTTCAGTGCCGGTGAAAGGACAAATACCCCGTCTTCGTTTTTCAGAATAATTTGGCTGCCCTCTTCATCCTGGTTATTGCTGAGTTCCACACGATAAAAGTCTTTTTTCTTATGCCAGACGTCTATGCTATACTTCTGATCTTCCTGCCCGGTGTTCATCGTCATTTCGGCTCTTGCTTTATATCCGTTCATGGACTCGAGGTTCGATTCCAACTTTTCCACAACATCTTCCTGGGACTGTTCACCACAGGCAGATAGTATAAAGATAAAGCCAAATACGACGACAACCCAAATACCAAACATTTTTTTCATGGACATGTCTCCCTTGTCGCATTTCACACAATTTGCGAGCTTTCGACTGACGAAGGGAAAAACTTATTGTCACTGTATTGCCATGCATGTACGATAGACGTTTGTGATGCCGGCAATAACATCAGATGCCATCAGATCATAAACAGAATGCGATTCTTCGATAAGCAAATCAGCAGCTTTCCCATGTACAAAACAGGCATTGCATAACGCTTCGCTGAGCGGTTGCTGCTGCAAGACCATTGCTAATGTGATCCCGGACAATACATCACCGCTCCCTCCTTTGGCAAGACCCTGATTCCCGGTACTATTTACCGTCTGCCTGCCTTCCGGGGTTGTGATGATTGTAAACATCCCTTTAAGTATGACGTATACCTGATGCTTTTCGGCAAACATTTTTGTAAAGGAAAATGGAGACTGCAGCAGTTTTTGTACGGGAATGTCCAAAAGCATAGCCATTTCCCCCGGATGCGGTGTCAGGACTACAGGATTTGTCAGATGTTTGAGCTTATCAAGCAATGGCTTCAAATGGTATAGACCATCTGCATCCACGATCAGCGGACACTTCGCTTGTTCCACTGCTTGCTGCACCAGTTTCCCTGTTTCACGACGACGGCCCATCCCCATACCAAGCAATACTGTATCATAATCATCAAATGGGATGGATATATCATAATTCAGATATCCATCCGTATCGCCTAGCGTCAGGTACGTAGCTTCCATACAATGTGAAGAAACAGCGGGAACTGCACCTTTTGTGGTAGCAGCAGTAATCAGCCCGGCACCTGTCCGTAATGCAGCATCAGCGGCCATTGCGATGGAACCGGGCATTTCGGCATTTCCGCCGATAACCAATCCGCGACCGTGATGGCCTTTATGTGCATGACGTTTGCGCTCAGGCATGCTCTGCCGGAAACTGTCCACCGTCCAGACGCACCGCTGCTTATAGTTGGCGGTAACTTTTGCCGGGAGTCCAAACGAAACAGTATCCCACTCTCCGTAATACAGAGCTGTACTCTCTAGAAATGCGCTCATTTTCGGTATTCCCGCGACGACTGTCTCATTAGCTTGTACCGCTTGAAAGTCCTGTACTCCTTCATTTGCCGGAAGCCCTGAAGGAATGTCAATGGAAATGATATGCGCAGCTGCTTGATTCATAGTCGTTACAATCTCGTTCAGTGGTTCACGAAGCACCCCTTTCGTGCCAATCCCCAACATGGCATCGACGATCACGTCTGTATTCCGTACGATCACTTCAATTTCTGAAATCTGGCGCGTAACGCGAACATCACCGCCACATTTAACAAATAAATTTTTGTGAAAAAGCGCATCACCGGATACCTTTTCATTTGGTACAACTTGCACAACGGATGCATGATACCCATTATTCAACAGTGTCCTGGCAATGACGAACCCATCACCGCCATTATTTCCGCTTCCTGCAAAAATCCGGATACAGTCAGATTTATTCACACTTGCTTCGATCCTGCCAGACATTGCCCTCCCTGCATTCTCCATTAATAGCTTGCCATCAATGCCTATTTCATGAATGGCTTCATGATCCATATCGTACATTTCTTCTGCGGTGACAATATTCACGCTATTCCCTCCTGCCCGCACTAGAATATATGAGACAACCTTGCCAATTATGCAGAAAAACGCCCGTCAAAGGTATTCAGTTCTGTTCCTCCAATACAACCTGTGCCACTGCATAGTCCCTGCTGTGTGTAACTGATACAAAAATATGCCAGTCTTCATAACCGGCGACGTTCATCTCCGGAGCACCATATGTATTAGAGGTAACTTCTATATGTTTAAAACTTAATTTTCCGATACCGCTCCCCACAGCCTTGGAAAAAGCCTCTTTGGCTGTAAACCTGCCTGCAAGATATTCGACCCTTCTCCGTTCATTCGTTAAGGTTTCAAGAACGGTTTTTTCCTTGTATGTCAAAATTCGGTCAGCAAATCGATTGTTTTGCCGCATATTATGTTGAATACGATCCAATTCAATCATATCGATTCCAATACCCTTTATCATAAAAATCGCTTTCCTCTCTGCAGCGAATAGCATATTATTATACTAACACAGTGTATTCTAGTAAGATTGTAGTGGTCATACTATAGAATACCATACTATTATTATACTACCCGGAAACATCCAAATGTAAAACTAGATCTGGATGTCTTATAATATTGTTCAAACTTCAAACGTTTTCTCAAAAGAGGAAGGAGGAATGGTAAATGTTTATACGAAACGAGCGCAGTATTAAAGAATTTATGCAGCTCTATCCGGTGGTCGCTTGGCTGATTATTATCCAATTGGCACTTTGGCTTCTGACTGGCTTTTTACAGACCCCACTTGGCACACTGATTGAAAATTGGGGAATGGGCATTAACTTTTACATCAGCCAGGGGGAGTACTGGCGTTTGCTGACAGCCATTTTTCTTCATGCCGATCTTATGCATGTATTATTTAATTCATTTGCACTTGTATTATTCGGCCCTGCCCTCGAGCAGATGCTTGGCAAATTAAAATTCCTTACCGTCTTTCTTGGAGGTGGTCTTGCCGGAAATATTGCCACCTTTTTACTGGGGCCATCCATTTATGCTCATGTTGGCGCATCTGGGGCGATTTATGGGTTATTCGGTATCTATGTTTTCATGGTTGCCTTCCGTAAACATCTGATCGACCAGTCAAGCTCCCAGATTATCACCGTCATCTTGGTTATCGGCCTGCTGATGACCTTTATCCGTCCAGGTATAAACATCTACTCCCATGTATTTGGATTTATCGGGGGTTTTGCGATTGCACCACTGGTACTGAATAATGTCCGGCCATACATGCCATGGGTTAGAAGACAATACGTTGATGACGGATCCATCCAGTTCGATCCGGACCGCTGGCACAAAAAGCAAAGGAACAAAAGGATTTTTAAAAACGGTCTCTGGATTTTCTTGGGAATCCTTGTCGTACTTGGACTGTTCAGCCGCATATTTTAAAGGAATCGGCCATACAGCCGATTCCTTTTAATTTGACCCCTGACTTCTGAGTGAATACCAGTCCGATAACTCATCGGTATGTGTTTCTTCCAAATCCTTGATTGTAAAATGCGTACCTGCTCCCATTTTACCGACAATCGAAAGCCGCATAGAAGCCATTTGTTGTACTTTCTGCAGCTTGTGCTGTTTTTTCTCAAATGCCTGGATCCGTTTATGATACATCATAATCGTATTCCTGCTTAAAACACGATGCCTTATCGTTAACCGTGTTCCTTCCAGGCTAAAACCCCCATCCTTATGCCGCAGCCATCCCAGAACCAGACCGCCAACAAGCAGCAATATCAGTGGTGCCCAAATAAAGGTTGGAAAAAAGATTCCCACTGCAGCTACGATTAGCAGAAACGGAATCATGGAACGCATCAAGTAAAATTTCCGTGCCCGTTTTGGCAATGGTGTCAGTTCACTCTGAATCCCGGAATACTCCGGCAGAAAAGTTCCCAGGAACTCCTCCACTTCATCCCGCTTCATAATCGGGAATAAAATGGAGGAAAAATCTTCCCCTTTATCCATTGACCCACCGGCAATTTCCGCAAACACGGTCACATATCCTAGCGGCTGCCGGATCATACTTTCTTGAATACCAACTGCCTGAATTCTTCTTAATGGGATCGTCAATTGTTTCTTCTCCAGGAGACCGCGGGTGATCAATAATTCTTGATCGTTTTTCGTAATCGTAAAATTTCCGTATTTGATCATCGTTCCTGCAATTCCCAATAGCCAAAGCAGCAGCAAAAGAAAGACGGTGAGTACAATCATGAAGATGAATCCTAGTCCGATAACCCATTCCACCGTATTATCATAAAAGCTATCCGGAATAAATTGTTCCAGTTCAGAAAAGGCAGCAACTGCCAACGCCATGATGACACCTATTCCGCCTGATGTTGTACCTGCGATGAATAACCGTTTAAAACAAATGGTGTCGGATGGATATATAGGTTCCGCTGATTCTTCAGCTATATCTCCCTTATCGGCTTGCTGCGTCCTGCCTGTTTTCAGTTCTTGCCTGAGTGCCTCTCCTTCTGCCAGTTTGACCGCACTGAGCGAGGCTTCTGCACTCATCCCGGTTCCTGCCGTTTCGATCTGAACTTTTGTCAATTTAAGAATTCGGTGAATGACACCAGAAGTCAAATCAATCGATTGAATGCGATTCTTGGATATATAACGCTTCTTCCGTATGAAAACACCATATTCAATACGCAATTCATTATCTTCAACCCGATAAGTATAGCGATACCATGTCAATACATTGCCTGTGATGAAGATGACCAGCAGCCCCGCTACAATCAGCACAAAGTAAACAAGAGATTCATCCCGGAATGTAATAAAACCTAAAATAATGGCAAATAAAAACTCACGCACCGTTTTGATTAAATTAAAAATAATGGCCGCCGGGTGCAATCGTTTCGTTTCAAACATCGTCTTCATCCACCCTTGCCAATGCCGAAATCCTGTCCCGCAGTTCTGATGCGTCTTCTTCAAGCAATGCAGGGATCTCATGGGTCGTGGCTGCAGTCGAAATTTCCACACTTGCCAGCTTGTACTTTTTCAAAATCGGACCCTGTTTTGTATCGACATGCTGCACACGGATCATCGGGACAAGCGTCCGGGATACAATCAGAATACCATGCTGAATGTAGATCTCTTGTTCAAACAATTCATAGCGCCATCTTCTCCAACGCAGTTTCGGCAGCAAAAATACAAAGAAAAAAGTACTTATCCCGCTGATTAAAACGGCCGCTGCTCCATACCAATAGGAAAATTCAAACATAAATGCCAATACAAAGAGTGCAATCGTTATAAACCATAGTACCCCTTCAGCGATTGCGGCCGATATTTTCCATGCTTTAATCGCGTCCCGTGCAATCCGATTAACCGGTGGCTGTCGCATAATCGTCACTTCCTTCATCTCGATCAGTTAGTCCCTTTACCATATACGGATTCATATTACCAAAGTTCCGAAACTTTTAACAGGGTATGACCAACTATCGTTCAACAATGCTACCGAATCTCTTTAGCCATGAAAAAAGCTCCTTTCTCACAAGGAGCCTTTTTTAGCTGTTTGGTTTGCGGCTACGGTGTTTCTGATAATTTCCTTTACGATTCCGTCCGCCTTGATTGCGGCCTCCTTGTTTACGTCCGCCTTGTCCGCGTTTTCCGTAAAATTTCTTGTTATGTGATCTGCCTTTATTATTTTTGCCGTGCTGAGCCTTTTTCACACTGATCGGCTGAACAGATGAAATGTTGACCGGTGCATTACGCCGCTCTTTTGTCATCATCTTAAGGGCAGCAGCAACCACTGAAATCGAATCATGGTCCTGCAACAATTCGTTAGCTGTTTCATGATAATCCTGCAGATCCTGCTGATCAATCTTTTTCCGTAATTTATCTGCCGCCGCCTGCTGCTGACCTCGTTTAGCCTCCTGATGAGTCGGTGGAGCCATCCGCGTCATTTTGCTTTTCGTCACTTTTTCAATCAAATTTAAATGCGCGATTTCACGCGGTGTGATAAATGAAATGGCTTCTCCGGTGCGGCCCGCTCTTCCGGTACGGCCAATCCGGTGTACATAGCTTTCTGGATCTTGCGGTATATCAAAATTATAAACGTGCGTCACACCTGAAATATCAAGTCCCCGTGCCGCGACATCTGTAGCAACCAATACGTCAACACGGCTGTTTTTAAATTTGTTCAAAACAGACATCCGCTTCCCTTGCGTCAGATCTCCGTGAATTCCTTCTGCACGGAATCCCCGTGCTTGAAGCCCGTCCGTTATCTCATCCACCCGTTTTTTCGTCCGGCTGAAGACAATCGCGAGTGCTGGAGCATAAAAATCCAAATGGTTGGTCAATGTATCGAATTTTTGTTTCTCGGGAACTTCAATAAAATACTGATCAATATTTTCAACTGTCATTTCTTTTGCTTTCACTTTGACTTCTTTTGGATTTTTCATCAGATTGGTTGCAATATCCCGAATTTCTTTTGGCATCGTTGCAGAAAATAACAGTGTCTGCCGATCTTCCGGAATATTTTTCAAAATATCACGGATATCATCAATGAAGCCCATATTCAGCATTTCATCGGCTTCATCCAAAACAGCTGTCTTTACATCTGTTGTCCGGATTGTTTTGCGCCGCATGTGATCAAGCAGCCTTCCGGGTGTTGCGACGACGATATGCGGGCCGTCTTTCAATGCACGTATTTGCCGTTCCATGTGCTGGCCGCCGTACACGGACATCGAACGGACACCTTTCATTTTGCCAAGGCGGTTTAATTCTTCCGCTACTTGAATGGCCAGTTCTCTCGTCGGTGCTACAACCAGCCCTTGGATTTTCCGTTGTTTCGGATCAATTTTTTCAATCATAGGGATTCCAAATGCTGCGGTTTTCCCGGTTCCTGTCTGTGCTTGTCCAATTGCATCATCTCCCTGAAGTGCCAGGGGTATCGTTTCTGACTGAATCGGAGTTGCTTCCTCAAAGCCCATTTTTTGCAATGCTTTCATAATAGGCTGTGATATATTTAATTCATTGAATGTTGTCACGTTATAACTCTACTCCTTTTTTAATTTAACGTATAATCGCTGTAAAAAGAGGCTTCTCCCGATAATGGAAAAAGGCCTCCATGAAATCTCGTGAAAATAACAGTCATTTTATCCCGCCTTAACTGGCAGTAAGTTCCCCTTCATAACCACTAGATAATCCCGAGATCAACTGCCAGTAAAGGTCCGATTCGGTTCAACTAAC
>NZ_FOJW01000025.1 GCF_900112045.1 Lentibacillus halodurans | reverse complement strand
TTAGTATAAACTAAAAAAGCACCAGAGGTAGCGAACCTCTAGTACTTAATATACAAGGCTGGGACACAATGAAAACTTTCCACGCTAAAGACGAACGATTACAGGGCAGAGGAAGTGCAGCATTTGACTATTTCAACAGTCACGTCCTTATTCATCGTTGATAACGACTGCGAACTAGCGAAAATTTGTATTAGTGCAGCCTTCCTTCCATTCTGATGTTAGTTGCGTGCGATCATTCGCTCCGGCAGCATACTTCCATAGGCACGGCCTCAGCCTCCTCGGAAAGCCAAGACCTCTTTCCTGCGGGGTCTTCGGCTCGTGCTGTTCCCATAGGAGTCTCCGTATGCTGACTCCGCTCATGTTGGGGTGCTGATTGTCGAAAGAAAAGAACTTATAGAACATATTCATTGAACTTGCTGTCACCTGATGAGAACACGATTCTAAGCCGCAGAAAAAAACGACACGCCTGGGGGAACAGCGCGAGCAGAAGATTCACTTTGCAAAGTGGTTTAAATTTAGCTGAGGCCGTGCCACGGAAAGGGCGTACTTTTCCGCAGCGACAATCATGCACTCACCAACAAAAGCATGGAAAAAAGCAAATCTAAGACCAAGTGACTTCTCAGTTGATGGATCATTCCAATCCTCGAGACTTCGGTCGGGCTTTCTTTCACTTCTCACTATATCTTAAAAAGAAAATAGTGGGTAATCTCACCCGTCGATGACATTACCCACTAATCTTAGTATGTTTTTAATGGCAATTTTTTGCCGTTGACAGTGGAAAAAAATCAACTGATAATGTATCCGCTTTCATAGTAGGATAGAGATAATAGTAATAGAATGAGGGCATTGAAAGGACGTGGAAAATGGCTGATTCATTAAAATTAACCGTGATAGGAGGGGGATCTTCTTATACACCAGAATTATTAGAAGGAATCATTGCTAATCAGGATGTATTAAATGTTTCGGAAGTTTGGCTGGTTGATATAGAAGAGGGAAAAGAAAAACTTTATATTATTGCAGGTTTGGCAAAAAGGATGATGAAGAAGGCAGGTTGCCCTATTAACATTATAACGACTCTGGATAGAAAAGAGGCTATTAAAGATGCTTCTTATGTGATAACGCAAATTCGGGTAGGACAGTTGGCGATGCGGCGAAATGATGAATATATTTCAATCAAGCACGGTGTTATCGGGCAGGAAACAACCGGAGCCGGTGGTTTCATGAAAGCTTTGCGTACGATTCCGGTCATGCTGGATATTTGCAAAGAAATTGAAGAATTCGCACCGGATGCATGGCTGCTGAACTTTACGAATCCTGCGGGAATTATAACCGAGGCTATCTTAAAACATAGCAATGTAAACGTGATAGGGCTATGCAATAATCCGATTAATTTTTATAAGCAATTTTCCAAAGCCTATAACGTACCAGTAAATGATATAAGTATTAGTTTTGTCGGCATTAATCATCTAATATGGATCACGGGATTGTTTATTAAAGGACAGGCAAGAATAGTGGATATTCTAACAGGTAAATCTGACAGCTATGAGGCAAAGAACATCCCTTCATTGGGCTGGGATTTAGAATTTCTTCAATCGATGGGTGCTATACCATGCGGCTATCACAAATATTATTATCAAACCGATCAAATATTGGCACAGCAGTATGAAGCGTTTCAGCATCATAAAACACGTGCGGATGAGGTACGGCAAATTGAAAAGGAATTATTCGACATCTATCAAAATCCTGATGTCGATGAAAAACCTGAAGCTTTAGAACTAAGAGGTGGAGCATATTATTCAGAATCTGCTATTAACTTGATTAAATCCATTCATCTAAATACGAAAGATGTACACACGCTGAATGTTCGGAATAATGGAACAATAGGATGCCTGCCTGATAATGTCAGCATTGAAGTGAATTGCGTCGTTGAAAATCATCAAGTCACACCTATGCAGGTTGGGACTGTTCCGCCACAGATCAGGGGACTGCTGCAGCATGTCAAGGCATATGAAGAACTGACGGTAGAGGCAGCTGTTACCGGAGACAGCGGACTTGCGCTGCAAGCTTTAACATTGCATCCTCTGATTCCATCTGCTGACCGGGCCAAAAACATTCTGTCCGAAATGCTGGAGGTAAACAAGCAATACTTGCCACAGTTTCATCATTAATCTCTATCAAATGGAGGGTATAAATCTATGAAAATCACATTATTATGCGCTTTAGGAATGAGTACGAGTCTGCTCGTAGAAAGAATGAAGACAGCGGCAGAAAAACATAATATTCGTGTTGAAATTGAAGCACATGCCGTTGATGATATCGATAAACAACTGGAAACAGCCGATATTATCTTGCTTGGACCACAAATCCGGTATAAGAAAAATGAATTATATAAAAAAGCAGAAGCGTCAAGTACGCCCATTGACATCATCGATATGAAAGCTTACGGCGCAACAGATGGTGAAAAAGTACTTGATCAGGCACTTAACTTAAAAAAATGACAAGGAGGAATAACCGTGGATCGTTTTAATGCCTTTATGGAACGTTATTTCATGCCGGTTGCCGGCAGAATGGCTGAACAGCGTCATTTAAAAGCTGTTCGGGATGGCATTGTCGCTACGATGCCATTATTGATCATTGGCAGTATTTTTCTGATTATATCGTCTCCGCCGATCGAATCATGGTCAGACTTTATGGCACCGTACGCAGCCACGTTAAGTATACCGGTAGATGCTACGTTTGGCCTTTTAGGACTTGTAGCTGTTTTCTCAATAGCATACAGTCTTGCACAAAGCTATGAAATGGATGAATTATCGGCCGGAGTGCTTAGCTTGGCAGCCTTTTTTGTTGCAACGCCATATACTGAAAACGGGAATATACCATTGAATCTGATGGGAAGCGAAGGCCTGTTCATTGCGATTGTATTGGCTATCTTTACGGTCGAAATATACCGTTTCTTTGAACAGAGAAATATTGTCATTCGTATGCCTGATGGTGTTCCGCCTTCAGTGTGGCGCGCATTTACTGCTCTGATCCCTGGTGCGGTGATTATTTTTGCCGTATGGGGTATTGATCTTCTGTTGAAAAACACTTTTGATCTATCATTGCATGGTGTCGTTGGTTCTGTATTGCGTGAACCTTTGGAGGCTATGGGCGGAAGTTTATGGGGAGCTATTATAGCCATTATCCTGATTCACCTGTTATGGTCATTTGGTATACACGGGATTTCTGTTGTTGCCAGTGTCATGGCTCCAATCTGGTACAGTTTAACGGAACAAAACGTTGCAGCACAGCAAGCTGGAGAAGAGCTTCCGCATATTATCGGGCAGCCTTTCATGGCCATATGGTGGGCCGTAGGGGGTTCCGGTATGGCATTTGCATTAACGATTTTATTTGTCTGGTGGGCACGGTCAAAACATTTAAAAGGATTAGGACGAGGATCTATTTGGGCAAGCTTCTTCAACATAAGTGAGCCTGTGGTGTTCGGTGCCCCAATTGTCATGAATCCGCTTTTGTTTATCCCTTTTATACTTGCACCATTGGCAGTTGGGATCATAACGTATTTTTCCATGTCACTTGGTTTTGTAGGAAAACCATATGTCATTGTGCCATGGACCACTCCGCCGCCTTTTTCTGGCATTTTGACAACGGGTGATTGGCGCGGTGGTGTGCTGATGATTATGAACGTTATCGTTTCGATGGTTATCTATTATCCATTTTTCCGTTTATATGATAAAAAGCTTTTACAGGAAGAGGAAGCAAACGAATCTGCAGCTGCTGCAAAAGAAGAATAAGGGGAATGTGTGGGTTTGTTGCTAAATCCCGTCAAAGTTAATTCTAAACGCTGATGCATCATGGAAAACGAGATTATGTGCCAACCTGCATGTATGGATTCTAAGTTATGCAACTTGAGTCATTATGATTTTACCAGAATGAAAGAATTGGAGATATTGACAAACAAAAAGACTAAGGAGTGGTCGAAACATCATTCTGTCCATCTGATCCGTTATGGAGGGTTAGCCAATGAATATTGAAAATGTCTCAATGCGTATCATTTTACACGCAGGGAATGCGAAGAATCATCTGCATGAGGCACTTCAGGATGCCAGAAATGCAGCATTCCATCAAATTGAATCAAAAATGAAACAAGCATCAGATGAACTTTTGGAAGCTCATAAATTGCAGACGAAATTTATTCAGAAAGATACAGGGGAGGGATTGAAAACTTTACCAGTTTTACTTGTTCACGCTCAGGATCACCTGATGACAGTAATGTCGGAAAAGACACTGATTGAAGAGATGGTTGAGGTTTATCGGAATCAGCATGAATTAAAACGAAAAGTTGATCATTTAATGGAAGGAAGCAGCATGGGGAAGTCAGAATAGTGAACGTTGCAGTTAACGATGGAATTGCCAAAAACCATTGAGGAGGCTCTGTAAGAATGAAGAAATTTGTTACAGTCATTGTGATGCTTATGCTGGTTATGACATCCTCTATGACAACTGCGAGTACTGATGGAAAAAACGGCAATAAAAGGGTGGCGCCAGGTATTGAGGTGCTTTTGGAAGATCAATTGGATTTGGTGAGAAATAAACGTGTTGGTTTGATAACAAATCCAACCGGAGTGGCAAGTGATCTGAAAAGTAGTATTGACTTGCTTTATGATCATCCAGAGGTGAATTTAACAGCGTTGTTCGGACCAGAACATGGCATTCGCGGCAATCGTGAAGCAGGAGAGTACGTGGAATCCTATATTGATGAGAAAACCGGCTTGCCTGTCTACAGTTTGTATGGGCCAACATGGAAGCCGAAAGAAGAGATGCTGGAAGATGTTGATGTACTGCTGTTTGACATACAGGATATCGGATCTAACGTCTATACGTATATTTATACCCTTGGCTTTGCGATGGAAGCTGCAGCGGAACACGATAAAGAACTCATTGTATTGGATAGGCCGAATCCAATTGGCGGAACAAAAGTTGAGGGGCCGGTACGCTCTGAAGATGCTGTTAGCTTCATGGGAAGATTTTTATTGCCGGTCAGACATGGTATGACGGTCGGTGAATTGGCCACAATGTGGAATCACGAATACAGTATGGCTGTTGATTTGAAAGTGGTCAAAATGAAGGGTTGGAAGCGGACGATGCATTTTGAGGATACCGGACTTCCTTGGGTGATGACATCACCAAATATTCCAACGAAGGAAACGGCCTATTTATATGCCGGAACCGAACTTTTGGATGATACGACATTAACGACAGGCTTGGGAACCACAAGGCCATTTGAACTGGTGGGCGCTCCATGGATTAATGGTGAAGCCCTGGCAGATGACATGAATAACCGCGATCTTGCAGGTGTTACCTTCAGACCAGCATATTTCACGCCCATGTTTGGAAATTATGAAGGAGAACTGGTCGGAGGGGTCCAAGTCCACATAGACGAACCAACTCATATCGATCTGGTAGAATTAGGTTTGAATCTGGTTGATGCGATGCGTGATCAGAACCCTGACGAATTCGAGATGACATCCAGTTATGTCAGTCTTATCGGGGATTCGAATGTCCCCGAAATGATCAGAAATGATGAACCAGTCGATGATATCATAGCATCCTGGGAGGAAGAATTGGATACATGGATTGATGAAGTGCGTAATCAATACTTATTGTATAATCCCTATCCAAGTGGTGCACAGCCTTATAGAGAAAAAGGTGTCTTAGGAATATTACCACTAGATTTGACCGCAGCTCCTGGGCAAAACATTGATTTAACGTTAAAAGGGTTCGATAAGCATGGTGAAAAGTTGGATATAGATCTTCCTTCGATAGAATGGTCTGTTACACATAATATTGGTTATGTTGAAAATGGGACATTTTATGCCGAAGATGAAGGTCAAACTGAGATAACAGCAGAATATGGTGAATATAAAGCCAAGAGAGCAGCTGAAATCTCAGCAACACGTGTTGAAAACATTCGATATGGCGTTCATTCCAATTATACAAGAACTGTATTCGACTTAAATAAAACAGTAGATAATTATGTGATCATTGAAGAAGAAGGCGCTTTAAGGTTGGAAGTGCCTTATGGCGAAATAAACGGAGAACTAAACGAAGAAGGGGGGACGGTTACGATAGACGACAGCCCGGTACTTTCCTCTATTGACTATACAGTGAAAGGAGACCTGTTTGTTGCCACACTTAACTTGAAAGAAAATAATGCCGCATACGAAACGCCTGAATTTTCATCCAGGATAGTGGTTGATGTAAAACATTAATCGCAAGGGAACGTTAATCCTCTTCCAACATGTGATGGAGGCATGTTGTGAAGGGGATTTTATTGATTGCTACCGATTCAAGTGGATGAACATAAGGGACATGTAATAGTGCTAAAATCGTTTCCGGGCTGACGAAATGATAAGCTGCCAGATCTAAATAACTTTGCTGCTGAATAGAGCAATTCCTGAGCTTAAACCAGTTATACAAGCAGGTATGTGATGCATATACCTGTTTAATATAACTGTTTTTTTACGCCGGGGAGGGCAGGGTTATGAAGCATTTACGTTTAATGGAATTGGACAAAAAGCATTTCATTCATCCGACATCATCGATTCAGCAGCAGCAGGAAAATGGCCCGAAAGTCATTATGGAACAAGGTGACGGGATCTATTTAACAGACAAAAATGGAAACGAATTCATGGATGCGATGTCATCGCTGTGGAATGTCAATATCGGGCACGGACGGAAGGAGCTTGCAGAAGCGGCCAAACAACAAATGGAAAAGTTGGCGTTTAGTTCGGCGTTTTCTACATTTAGTCACGAACCTGCTATAAGACTGGCAGAAAAAATCGCATCGATTGCACCTGCTGATTTAAATGCTGTTTTTTTTACTTCCGGCGGATCGGAATCTAATGAGTCAGCTATCAAACTCGTACGACACTATTGGAAAATTCGAGGAAAGCCGGAGCGGCGAAAAATTATTGGACTGAAACGGGCATATCACGGTGTTGCAGCAGCATCCACGAGTGCGACGGGGATTCCGGAATTTTGGCAGATGGCCGGGCATATGACAACAGACTTTACGCATGCAGATACCCCATATAAAAACGGAACTGAAAAGGGAATCAGGTCATTGCGTCATACAATCGAAACAGAGGGTGCTGAAAAGATTGCTGCTGTCATGGCAGAGCCCATCCAGGGTGCTGGCGGGGTGCTGATTCCTCCTGAAGATTATTTACGGAAAGTCCGGGCGTTGTGTGATGAATACGGTATTTTGATTATCGCGGATGAGGTGATTACAGGATTTGGCCGGACAGGCAAAATGTTTGGGTTGGAAAATTGGGACTTCACACCAGATCTGATCACTTTTGCAAAAGGGGTGACGAGTGGCTACATTCCGCTTGGTGGTGTCGTTGTTTCGGATCACATTCATAACGTATTAAAGGAAAAATCGAAAGGGACTTTATTCCACGGTTTCACTTACAGCGGTCATCCTGTTGCAGCAGCTGTGGCATTGAAAAATATTGAGCTCATTGAGCAGGAAAATCTCGTGGAAAACGCTCGGAAAATGGGAGAAGAGATGCTGGCGGGATTTAACAAAATGAAGGAGGGTTTGGAGGTTGTTGGTGATGTCCGTGCTGTCGGTCTGTTGGGAGCAGTTGAATTGATGCAGGATCCTGATTTGAACAAACATTTTTCACCTGATTTGCAGGTGGGCCCCAACGTTATCGAAGCGTTGTATGAAAGAGGCGTTATCTGTCGTCCGGTCAGGTATGATGGCACGGATATCATTTGTTTTGCACCACCGCTTATCATCAGTCGCGATCAGGTTAATGTGCTGGTGGAAAAGCTGTATGACACTGTACAGAAAATTCAGAACCATCTGGACGTGTAGCAGTAATGTGACATTTTGGTGACAGGTAGTGTGAGATATATGGCAGCATTTCCAAATCGGCCTTGAGTGATACTACAGCAGTATTAAATCGTGCGGGAACAACACCAAATCGTGCAACAGCAGCATGAAATCGAGGATGGCGGATATTGTGAGGTTAAAGTAAATAACATTAGGAGGGAGACAAATGAGTGAACGGAAATTGTTGAGGATTTTGGGAAATAAGGATGTCATTGCACTTGCGTTTGGTGCCATGATTGGCTGGGGATGGGTTGTGACAACGGGACTATGGGTTACGGAAGCTGGGTCGTTAGGTTCGATTCTGGCATTTTTAGTCGGTGGTTTGCTTGTTGTCGTTGTCGGGCTGACTTATGCAGAATTGGCTTCGGCCTTGCCGCTTGCCGGCGGGGAGCATGTTTATACATTTAAGGCTATGGGGAGAACAGCTTCATTTATAGCAACATGGGCAATTATTCTTGGTTATGTATCTGTAGTGGCGTTTGAGGCGGTAGCCCTTCCGACTGTTTTTGAATATCTGGTTCCAAACTACAGCCAGGGTTATCTATACACGATAGCGGGATGGGATGTCACGATAACCTGGGCAGGAGTTGGTATACTTGGGTCTGTGCTCATTGCATGGGTTAACTACCGCGGAATTAAACTGACGTCCGCCATTACGTTTATTCTGACATTGCTGATTTTAGCGGCAGGTGTGATGCTGATAACGGGCAGTACTGTCACCGGCAATGGCCAAAATATGCAGCCATTGTTTGAACAAGGAGTTGCCGGACTTCTGACGGTGGTTATCATGACACCGTTCATGTTCGTCGGGTTCGATGTAATCCCTCAGGCGGCGGAGGAAATAAATCTGCCGCAAAAGAAAATCGGTCAGTTGCTGATTGCGGCTGTTGTGCTTGCGGTGACGTGGTATGTTGCGGTCATTTTTGGTGTGTCCCGGGTGATGGGGCCTGTTGAGCTTGGTGAATCAAATCTGGTAACTGCTGACGCGATGGCAAAAGCTTTTGGTGACAGTCAGATAATGGGGAATCTTCTTGTCCTTGGTGGTATAGGCGGCATCTTGACAAGCTGGCTCGGGTTTTATGTCGGCGGCAGCCGTGCGATATATGCATTGGCCAGAGCGGGAATGCTGCCTAAGTCATTGGGTGAGCTGCATCCAACGTATAATACACCGTATAGAGCAATATTATTGATAGCTGTTCTGTCCACTGCTGCACCATTATTGGGTCGTCCTGCACTTGTCTGGCTTGTCGATGCTGGCGGTCTGGGACTTGTCGTGGCATGGCTGATGGTTGCAATATCGTTTATTATTCTTCGTAAAAAGGATCCGGAGCTAAAGCGTCCGTTCAAACTTTCCGGCGGTACTTCCATCGGATGGATAGCTGTTATCATGTCAGCTGGTATTATGGTTTTATATATGCCAGGGATGCCGTCAGCGCTGATTTGGCCGTATGAATGGGCGATTGTTGGTCTATGGATTATTATAGGCTTCATCCTGTATAAGATGTCGTTGTCAAAATACGGCAAAGCGTATGCAGAGAAACATATGAAAGATGAAATGGATCGGATTGCCTGAAAAAACATCCATGAATCGGAAACAGCACTTCCTGAACAGGTCGTGGTGTTTCTTTTTTATGGTTGACCTTATGAAAACGGAGATTTTCACTGTAGTGGTTTTGGCGAAAGATGGTTTTCTATAGGTCGGCTGGTGGTATTATAAAATCACGTAAAATCCCGACACGAAGAATAGATTGAATGAAGATCTCCTGGAGCACATAGCACTTTTAAGTTATATAAACGATTACAGCAACGCTTGTAAAATAAATATTGCAAATTGTTTCAATAATAATTGACACTGCAAATTTTCATGAATATAATATAATTAAGAAATTGTCGACAATCGACAAACAAGTCCATTTATCCTAAACAGAAACACTCCAGACATTTTTTTCAATTTATATTCAAACTTCCACCACAAAAGGCAGTACATTTATCTCGCATGAATAAATTCAGTAAGCATTTTCGATATATAGTAAGCAGGCATGATGGGGAGGGATAATCTGTGTTAACATTTCCTATTTCAGAATTTCATGAACGGCTGAACAAAACAAAACAGCGGATGGCTGATGCCGGTGTTGATTTACTGATGGTAACTGATCCGGCTAATATGAACTATTTGACCGGGTATGATGCATGGTCATTTTATGTTCATCAAATGCTTATTGTTATTATGGATGATGAGCAGCCTGTATGGATCGGGCGGGATCAGGACGCCAATGCGGCACTCCATACGACATGGCTCGAGGAAGATCACATCATTCCGTACAGTGATGATTACGTGCAGTCATCCGTTAAACATCCAATGGACTTTATATGTGATTTATTGAAGGAGAAGCATTATGATAAAAAGACAATAGCCGTCGAAATGGATGCCTACTATTTTACGGCAAAAAGTTATATTCGCTTAACGCAAGGATTGTCGAGTGCTGCCTTTAAAGACGGTACCAATATGGTTAACTGGGTTCGTATCATTAAATCGGAACGGGAGATTTCGTATCTCAAGCAGGCTGCCAGAATTTCCGAAAATGCCATGCAGGTGGCATTCGATATGATTAATGAAGGGGTTAGGGAGTGTGATGTCGTTGCCGAGATATCACACGCGCAAATTAGTGGGACAGAGGATTTTGGCGGCGATTATCCGTCAATTGTTCCATTGCTGCCGACGGGTGATAAAACATCCGCATCACATTTGACCTGGACTGACGACAGGTTTAAAGACGGAGATCCGGTCATTATTGAGTTAGCTGGCTGTTACCGCCGTTATCATTCACCACTTGCACGTACCGCTGTTATCGGCAAACCACCGGAAAAAATGCAGTATGTTTCAGATGTTGTGCTCGAAGGAATCAATACAACGTTGGATGCGGTTAAGCCAGGGATAACATGCGAAGAATTGGAAGGTGTCTGGCGCAGTGTCATTGAAAGAAGCGGAATCAAAAAAGAGTCGCGGATGGGATATTCAGTCGGGCTTAATTATCCGCCGGACTGGGGAGAGCATACAGCAAGTCTCAGACCGGAAGACCGTACCGTATTGGAATCAAATATGACGTTTCATCTGATACCTGGCATTTGGATGGAAAATATGGGGGTTGAAATCAGTGAGTCGTTCCGGGTGACCGAAACAGGCTGTGAAGTACTCGCAGAATTCCCGCGTGAACTGATGGTTAAGCCGAATATCCGGCTGGCCTGACAACATAAAATTTTCCGTTAATAACAGCCGTACCGTAGATGGAGGATGGTACGGCTGTTTATTTGTTTAGCTTTTATCTTTACATGTCTCCGGGTTAACTAAATTTGCTGGTTTTTCCCCGTTCAATCCGGATTTTAGGTTTTTGGCCGCAAGCTCAGACATCTTCAGTTCTGTTTCATGGGTGGACGAACCGATATGTGGTGTCGTTACAACATTTTTCATGTACAACAGTGGATTATCAGGATCAATCGGTTCTTTTTCAAAAACATCAAGGCCGGCAGCAGTGATTTCACCATCTTTGAGTGCCTCGATCAAATCTTGTTCCACAACTGTGTTTCCACGGGACCCGTTGATGAATATGGCCGATTTTTTCATCAGCTTAAATTCACGTTTCCCGATCAGCCCCTCTGTTTCTGGCGTCAGTGGTGTAATCACGCAGACGAAATCGGATTCCTCCAATAATCCGTCGAGTGTACGATACTCAGCAGCAAATCGTTCTTCGGCATCATGTTTCCGGCTGCGGCTGTGATATAAGATGTTCATATCAAAACCGAAATGTCCTCTTTGAGCAATGGCTTTTCCGATTCGTCCCATGCCAATGATGCCCAGCGTTTTATGGTGAACGTTGTTGCCAAAGTGTTCGTTTTCAATTGCTTCTGTTTTCCATTCGCCGTTTTTGACGAAATGGTCCAGTTCAGGTATACGTCTGGCAGTAGCGATGAGAATTCCGAAGACCGCATCTGCGACTGTATCAGTCAGTACGCCGGGGGTGTTGGTAGCCATAATGTTCCGTTTCGTCATTTCTTCCAGATCAAGGTTATTGTATCCGACAGAGACATTGCTTATGATTTTCAGGTTTGGTGCGTTATCCAGCAGTTCAGCATCTACAGGTAATTCGAGCCCGATGATGCCTTCCGATTCGCTTAAATGTTCCAGAAACTCCGGATCATTCTTCGTATCAACGTTCTTAAAGAAGCGAATATCATAAATTCTTTCCAATTCTTCCAGTACCGGCTTTTCAACACGGTTGTACGCAATTACTTTCTTCAATCCAATCCCTCCGTTTCAAGCTCTTTTCGATAAACATCTTTCTTTAAAAATAGACGCAATTCATTTTCAAGTCAATTCATTTTAAATGATTCTGCATTTAACTGACAGTAAGTTTTCCGCATTAGTAAGGAGAAGGATCAGGGAAGCTTGAGGAAAACAACTGCCAGTAAAGGTCCGATTCTGTTCAACTAACATTCAGCGGGGGCCGGCTAAGATCGCGAAGTCCTGTCGCAACACCGGCACTAGCACGCCCTGTCCGTCGAAACGCCTCCATTGGAATGAAGTTTCATTATCAAAATAATTGATTGACAATGGGGATCGTATAATTTAGTATGGGATTAAGATGTTCATTGTCGACAATCGACATAAGTTGATTTGTTGAATGTGTGTTCAAACGTATTATTAAGCTGATTTAATGATCGGACCTTTTAAAGACTTTTTAAGAAAGGAGTATTTAGTTTTGCAACCGTATGATCACAATGTCATTATGCAAAAACCATTGAGCGAACTGATTGCAGACGAGTTGAAACGGAAAATCTGGAACGAGGAAATTCAGTTTGGTGAACGGTTACTGGAAACAGAACTTGCGGAAAGTTATGATGTCAGCCGCAGCACGATACGAGAAGCACTGAAAATTCTGGAAAGTGAGGAGCTTGTTGTCAGTCAGGCACGAAAAGGCACTTATGTCGCTGATTTTACTGATCAGGATGTCAATGAAATGATTGAATTGCGTACATTAATTGAGTCACATGCCTTCATGCAGGCAATGACGCGACTTGAATCCGAACATACGAAGAAATTAGAGGAAATAGTTGGAAAGATGAAAGAAAAGGCCGACGAAAATGATTGGAACGGATTATTTGACCTTGATATGCAATTTCATAGTTATGTTGTTGGTTTATGCGGGAATTCAAGGATTATCAAAATTTATGATTCCCTGCAAGTTCAAATCAGGACATTCCTGATGCATCTTGACAGATACTATTCCAGTCCGCAGTCATTCTATGCTGAACATAAACAATTGCTTGAAGCATTAGTCTCAAATGACGTGCATACAGTGAATGGAAGAGTAAGAGAGCACATTGAATATGTTGAGACAAAGTTGCTCGGACAAAAGAATGACATAAAATTTAAGGAGGTTTAACAGTATGCGTAAACAATTTGCTCATGTCAAAACCCCATTACCAGGACCAAAGGCGAAGGAGTTGCTGGATCGCCGGCATGATGTTGTACCGCATGGTGTCAGCTATGGTACTCCGACTTTCGTGGAATCTGCAAAAGGCGCGCTGCTTAAAGATGTTGATGGGAATCAGTTTATCGACTTTGCCGGAGCAATTGGCGTGATCAATGCAGGGCATAGTCATGACAAGGTTGTAAGCGCTTTGCAGGATCAGGCCGGCAAGTATATTCATACAGGATTCAACGTCATGATGTATGATCCTTACATTGAATTTGCGGAAAAGCTCGCAGCCCTCGCACCAGGTCATTTTAATAAGAAAGTCATGTTTTTGAACAGTGGGGCGGAAGCTAATGAAAATGCTATCAAAATCGCCCGCAAATATACAGACCGTCAAGCAATCGTTTCATTTACCGGCGGTTTTCATGGCCGTACGTTAATGACCATGTCGCTAACTGGCAAGGTAAAACCATTTAAATATGAATATGGCCCGTTTGCCCCGGAAGTGTACCATGCACCATTCCCGTATAATTACCGCCGGCCGGAACCGATGAATGAAGATGCGTACACGGATTATTTGCTGAATCAAGTGGAAAATTTTTTCATCACAGAAGTAGATCCAAGCCAGGTTGCAGCATTTATTATGGAACCGGTTCAAGGTGAAAGTGGCTTTATTATCCCGAATAAAAAATTCGTACAAAGGGTATATGAACTGTGCAAGCAGTATGGCATTTTGTTTATTGCTGATGAAATCCAGACAGGTTTCGGACGTACCGGAAAATATTTTGCCATGGAACATTATGATGTCGAGCCGGACTTAATCACCGTTTCCAAGTCAATGGCAGCAGGATTGCCGATAAGTGGTGTGATAGGACGACAGGAAGTGATGGACGGTGCCAATACCGGAGAATTGGGCGGCACGTATTGCGGCAGCCCGCTTGGCTGCAGAGCCGGACTTGCTGTGCTTGAGGTCATGGAGGAGGAAAACCTGAATGATCGTGCAGTTGTCATTGGTGAAAAGGTGATGGAAAAATTCGGGGAGATGTATGACCGGTTTGATGTGATTGGTGATTACCGCGGGCTTGGTGCCATGTGTGCACTGGAGTTTGTCAAAGACCGTAATAGCAAAGAGCCAGATCAGGCATTGACAGGTCAGGTGTTAAAAGAAGCACGGGAGAGAGGGCTGGTTGCACTAAAAGCGGGTGTGCATGATAACGTTGTCCGCCTGTTGATGCCGCTTGTAATAACCGATGAGCAGCTTGATGAAGGACTCGAAATTTTGGAAGAGGCAATCGATGCTGCCCTTGTCAGTGCAAAAGTATAAGAATCATAGTTCCATAGTTTACTAAATTTCGAGATGGGAGTGACGGAAAATGACTGTCAAAACAGATAGCTATTTCATGAGTATCAACGGCGAATGGATAGGCGATGAACTCGATACCTTAAACGTTGTCAATCCAGCAAATGGCGAAACAGTCGGGACTGTTCCAAACGGCGGGGAAAAAGAAGCAGAACAGGCAGTTGACGCAGCATATGACGCTTTCCAGTCCTGGTCGACCCTGACAGCCCATGACAGAGCAGGGTATTTGAAAAAACTGAATCACCTCATGCTGGAAAATCAGGAAGAACTTGCGCAACTGATGACAATCGAAATGGGTAAACCGATCAATGAATCCAGGGGAGAAGTCAAATACGCAGCTTCCTTTATTGAATGGTTTGCAGAAGAAGGCAAGCGTGTTTACGGTGAAACGATTCCGACACACTTGGCTGGAAAGCGACTGCAGGTGTGGAAAAAGCCTGTCGGTGTTGTGGCGGCAATTACACCATGGAATTTTCCAGCTGCCATGCTGACGCGCAAGATGGGTCCGGCACTGGCATCAGGCTGCACGATTATCATGAAGCCTTCCAGTGAAAGTCCGTTGACCGCGGTTAAGCTGATGGAACTGTGTGAAAAAGCCGGTTTTCCAAAAGGGGTTGTCAATCTTGTAACGGGTTCTTCCTCCAAAATTACCAAAGTGGTGATGGAAAACAGCAAAGTACGCAAAGTGACGTTCACAGGGTCAACAGAAGTCGGAAAAACGTTAATCCGGCAAAGTGCCGATCAGGTGAAAAAACTGTCACTGGAACTTGGTGGTCATGCACCACTTGTCGTTCTTGATGATGCGGATGTTGATTTAGCTGTTAAAGGTACGGTAGCATCCAAGTTCCGGAATGCGGGCCAGACATGTATTTGCGCCAACCGTGTTTATGTTCAGAAAGGGATTTATGATGAATTTGTCGAGAAACTGTCTAAAGCAGTTCGGGAATTGAAAGTTGGCAATGGTACTGATGAATCAGTTGATATCGGACCGCTGATTAATCAGGACGGCTTGGATAAGGTGAAACGGCACGTAAAGGATGCGACTTCCAAGGGTGCAACCGTTGTAACAGGTGGTGAGCCGATCACGGATCATGGCGGTGTATTTTATCTGCCTACCGTTGTCAAGGATGTGGATCAATCCATGGTCGTCATGCAGGAAGAGACATTTGGCCCTGTCACGCCTGTTGAAAAAATTACATCAGATGAAGAAGCGGCAGCATTGGCCAATGATACCCCATACGGATTAGCAGCGTATGTTTTTTCGAGAGATGTTGCCAGAGGAACGAAATTGATTGAAAAGCTTGACTTCGGAATCGTCGGTTGGAATGATGGGGCGCCATCAGCTTCACAAGTTCCATTCGGCGGAATGAAAGAAAGCGGTATTGGCAGAGAAGGCGGACACGAAGGCATAGAGGAATTTGTGGAATCCCAATATGTATCAATAGGCATGGATTAATCCCAGAGAAAGGAGTACTGCCTTGTGAAAGAAGTAATCCAAACGTTAAATGCTCCAAAACCGAGCGGGCCGTATTCACAAGGTGTCAAAACAAAGTCGTTTATTTTTGTATCCGGTCAGGATGGTGTTAAGGCAAACGGTGAATCAGTTGGTGCTTCGATCGCTGCGCAAACCACTGCCAGTCTCGACAATATCAAAAATATACTTGCCGAAAAAAATGTTGAGGTGTCTAATCTCGTATTCGTGACCTGTTATTTGTCCGATTTAAATGAGGAAACGGTCCGGGAATTTAACCAAACCTATGAATCTTATTTCAAAGATGTTGAGGTGAAACCGGCACGCATAACGATCGGCTGTCAGTTGCTGGAAACAGACGTGGAAATAACCGGAACCGCATTGGTAGATTAACTCACAGCAGGGGAGTTGTACAGTAGCTCCTCTTTTTTGCATAAACAAAAATAGGATGGATGCTTTATTAAACTATCGGATGCTATTGCTGCTAATGGGAAGCAGGCCATATCAACGGTTCCATCAAACTTGATTTCCGGTGAATAACAAAACGTCAAGGGAGGGGGGATATTTATTTGACTGTGGAATTTAAAGATGTACAGACAAGTGCACAGGAAATATCTGAGCGTTTAATTGAATGGCGGAAACATCTTCACAAATATCCGGAATTAAGTTTTCGGGAAGTGGAAACGTCATTATATGTTGCTGAAATTTTGGAACAAATCCCCGGTATGCATGTGGCGACACATGTTGGCCTTCCGACAGCAATTATAGGCACGATTTCTGCTGGTTCCGGACCTGTTGTTGCGATTCGGGCAGATATGGACGCATTGCCTATTCAGGAGGAGAACGAATGTGATTACAAATCAGAGCGTGAAGACGTCATGCATGCATGTGGACATGATGCGCACACCGCTATTGCGTTAGGTGTTGCGATGATAATGGGAGAACTTTTTCATAAAGGTGTATTGGAAGGCACCGTTAAATTTCTGTTTCAGCCTGCTGAGGAAAAAGCAGATGCACATGGATCAACGGGAGCGCCTTACATGATTGATGCGGGCGCTCTGAAAGATGTGGATTGTGTTCTCGCTCTGCACATGAGCCCCGAGGACAAGGTGGGTGATGTTAAGGTTCACGACGGCTACAGTATGGCGAATGTTGATGTATTCGAAGCAGATGTCTATGGGAGCGGCGGACATGGAGCATATCCGCATTTGGGAACAGATCCTGTCTGGATGATCGGCCCGGTTCTACAGGCGCTCCATGGGATAGTTGCACGCCGAATTTCCCCGCTTGATTCAGCCGTCATCAGTGTTGGAAGCATTCAAAGCGGTTCTGCCAGCAATGTCATTCCATCTGACGTTCATGTAAAAGGAACGATCCGAAGCTATCACCCGGATGTACGGGAATTGCTCCATAAAGAATTGAATAAAGCCTTTTCTTTGGTCAGGACATTCGATGGGGATTACAAATTAACAATCATGCCTGAGGATCCCGCTTTATATAATAAACCTGAGGTGAACCGGTTGATTCGGGATACGATAAATGATCTTTATCCCGATTATAAGGTGCTCGATTTGCCTTTTGGTTTAGGCGGTGAGGATTTCGCCCATATGACACAGGCTGTACCGGGTGCGATGTTTTTTCTTGGCTGTGCGGCAGGCCATGATAAAATACGGGATTTGCATACACCTCATTTTGACATTGATGAAAGTATTTTGCCGGTTGGCGTGTCCATCTTGGCAGAAACCGCAAGACGATTTTTGAATGAAGGAGGCTTCCCAGTGATGAACAGTCCAGATCGCTAGGCATTCATGGCGCACTGTTCAAATCGAGCGCAATTCGTGCGTGAAAAGCCTCGAACTAAGTAAACCCTTCTACAATTCGAGCGATTATCTGCTCCTACAACAAACTGAAGCAAACAACGCAGGTCGTTGCCGGATAAACTGTAACAACAAGGGGGCATAGCATGACAAAACAATCGGTCACCCAGCATGATATCTGGAAGGCAAAAAAACGTATTTCACCGATGGTGGTGAAATCACCGCTTATTTATGCTGAAAAACTATCAGAATATGCTGGCACATCTATCCATTTAAAGCTTGAGCATCTCAATGTCAGCCATTCATTTAAAATCAGGGGAGCTGCAAACAAGATACTTAGTTTATCGCAAGAAGAACAGAAACGTGGTGTAACGACATTTTCGACCGGAAATTTTGGCATGAGTGTGGCTTATATAGCCAAACAACTTGGCATTGACGCTATTATTTGCATTTCGAATCGGGTGCCAACAGCAAAAGTGGAAGCACTAAAAAGTTCTGGTGCCCGGATTGAAATTTATGGGGACTCGCAGGATGATGCTGAACACCGCAGTTATCAGCTGGAAAAGGAGCACGGACTCACTGTTGTTCATCCATTTGATGATCCCCGTATTATAGCAGGCCAAGGTACAATTGGTCTTGAATTGCTGGAGGATTTACCTGAAGTGGACACAGTAATTGGTGGCTTATCAGGCGGTGGGCTGCACTCAGGCCTTGGGGTTGCATTGAAATCAGCCGATCCGAGAATTCAAGTAATTGGGGTATCAACAGCAAGAGGGCCTGCGATGTATGAAAGTATTCTAAAAGGAAAGCCGGTCACGGTGGAAGAACAGGACACACTGGCTGACAGTCTGCTGGGGGGAATCGGTTTAAACAATCGCTACACGTTCGATATGGTTCAGCAGTATGTTGATGAGATTTTGTTAATTGATGACGATCAGGTTGCTCAGGGAATGGCGTTCATGCTCGATAAACACCGTATGATGATCGAGGGTGCTGCTGCTTCCGGTATTGGTGCTATCTTAAATAACTGCATCCAGCTTGGATCTCATGCAGTGGTTATTATCAGCGGATGCAGTGTCGATATGGCAACCCTTTTGGATATTACGGAAAAATATACGGATACAATTCCGGGATAGTCCATTACTATGAAATAGAAGGAGGTTTTCATTTGAATAAGATACTTTATAAAGATCAAATCATGGAGCGAACTAACATTGTTGATATTGAGGACCGCGGCTACCAATTCGGTGATGGTATTTATGAGGTGATTGGTGTATATGACGGGGAACCGCTGATGATGGATGAACACATGGAACGTTTGGCAAGAAGCGCTCGTGAACTCAAGCTGCCATTACCCGCATCAATCAGTGAATTGAAAAATAAACTGATGCAACTGGTGGAGGCGAACGGTCTAGAAGAAGGTATTATTTATATGCAGGTATCACGTGGAACGGCTCCCCGTTTTCATGAATTTCCTGATCCGAAAACACCGGCTGTGACTATTGCTTACACACGGGAAGAAGCACGGGAGTCAGATGTCGAGGTGCGGGGGGCGTCCGCAGTGCTTGCAGAAGATATCCGCTGGCTGCGCTGTGATATTAAAACGCTCAACCTGCTTCCGAATGTAATGGCTAAGCAAAAGGCGGTTGAAAACAATGCCGTTGAAGCGATTTTGCATCGCGGTGATATTGTGACAGAGGCTAGTGCATCGAACGTATTTATCGTAAAAGACGGGGAGTTGTATACACATCCTGCCAATCATTATATTCTAAATGGCATCACAAGACGGAAAATCATTGATTTATGTGGTGCGTTACATTTAACCGTCCATGAAGAATCATTTACAGTTGATGAACTGCTCAATGCAGATGAAGTTTTCGTTTCAGCCACGAAATTGGATATTATCCCAATTTTAAAAATTGGTGGTGATACAATCGGCAGCGGAGACCCGGGAGAGATAACCGGGAAAATTGTTCAGGCGTTCCGTTCACTGTATAAAAAAGATGTGAAAAACAAAGCTTGAACGTGTCAATTGAACAGTGACTTCATTCGATGGGTGTTTTATCCCGATGCAATTGTCCGTACTTTCACCATAAAAACGTAAAGGTCCGATTCTGTTCAACTAACATTCAGTGGAAAAAAGCGTCCACTGAATGAAGTTTCACTTTATCCCGCCTTAACGGGTCAGTAACCC
>NZ_FOJW01000026.1 GCF_900112045.1 Lentibacillus halodurans | reverse complement strand
TTCTCTGGGGTTTTACTGTCTGTTAGATGCGGGGTAAAGTGAAACTTCATATAGCGGAGCGGTCTTCCCCGCTATATGTTAGTTGAACAGAATCGCAGCTTTCCTTGTCCTGTAGCAACGCCTTTGTGACCTGTATCATGCAGGCGCGAATAGAGTCGGAAGTGTTAACATGGTATTAGGAAACTTACTGCTTTTTAAAGCAGAATAATCCACCCCTTCAGGGTACCGGGATGGATTATTTTTGGGTCTGACCAGCTATATATATTGTCTGATGGCGCTCCAGGCATCGTCCTTTCCCTCGCCGGTTTCCGCCGAAAAAGGAATGACAATATCCTCCGATTCCACTTCCAATATTTGATATGTCTGTTTTACATGTTTCGCGCGTTTGTCTTTTGGAATTTTGTCCAGTTTTGTTGCAATCACAATCACCGGGACCTCATAATACTTCAAATAATCGTACATTAATACATCATCTTCTGTTGGCTCATGACGGCTATCTGTTATAAGCACACATGCCTTCAGTACATCACGCGTTTCAAAATATTCCTCCATCATGACGCCCCATTTTTCCCGTTCCTTTTTGGACACTTTTGCATAGCCATATCCGGGAACATCAACAAAGTAAAACATGCCATTAATTTTATAAAAATTCAATGTTTGTGTTTTGCCTGGTTTGGATGAGGTCCTGGCCAGATTTTTCCGTTGGATGAGTTGATTGATAAACGATGATTTCCCGACATTTGAACGACCTGCCAGTGCTATTTCAGGAAGCCGGTCGCCCGGATACTGTTTTTGGCTGACCGCACTTATCACAATTTCAGCATCAGTTACTTTCATGTTTCTCCTCCGATAATGCGTGTTTTAATACTTGATCTAAATGATTCACTTTAATAAATGTCAAATCTTCTCGTACACTTTTGGGTATATCTTCAATATCTTTTTCATTTTCTGCCGGTATAATAATAGTTGTTAAACCTGCCCGGTGTGCACTCAGCGATTTTTCCTTCAATCCCCCGATAGGCAGCACACGGCCTCGCAATGTGATTTCACCTGTCATGCCGACTTCTTTTTTCACTTCTCTGCCGGTAAATGCAGATACAAGCGCCGTTGCCATCGTAATACCTGCTGAAGGACCATCCTTTGGTGTAGCACCTTCAGGAACATGAATATGGATGTCATTTTTTTCATGGAAGTCTTGACTAATATTCAGTTCCTCAGCTCGTGAACGGATATAGCTGAATGCAGCCTGGGCTGACTCCTGCATGACATCACCCAGTTTGCCGGTAAGGGTTAACTTGCCTTTTCCGGGATAACGGGAAACTTCAATCGATAATGTATCACCGCCAGCAGCTGTATAGGCCAAGCCGGTAGCTGCTCCAATTTGATTCTCCTGTTCTATTTGACCGTATCGGAAAAGAGGTTTTCCCAGATATTCGTCTATACTTTTTTCAGTTACAATCACACGTTTTTTCTCGCCGGAAATAATGATTTTCGCTGCTTTTCGGCACAATTTGGCCAGCTGACGCTCCAGGTTTCGTACTCCAGCCTCGCGTGTGTATGTTCGAATCAATTTCAGCAAGGCTTCATTACGAAGTTGCAGATTTCCTTTTTTCAGTCCGTTTTCTTTCAGCTGTTTTGGTAGTAAATGTTCTTTTGCAATATGCAGTTTTTCCACTTCGGTATACCCGGCTATCGTAATAAGCTCCATCCGATCCAATAATGGCCCCGGAATGTTATTAACATAATTAGCGGTTGTGATAAACAATACATTTGATAAGTCATACGTTTCTTCGATGAAGTGATCACTGAAGTTACCGTTTTGTTCCGGATCGAGCACCTCAAGCATCGCTGAAGACGGATCACCGCGAAAATCACTGACCATTTTATCAACTTCATCCAGCAAAAATACTGGATTGACTGTCTTTGCCTTTTTCATTCCCTGAATGATTCTGCCGGGCATTGCTCCAATATAAGTGCGACGGTGACCGCGGATCTCAGCCTCATCACGAACACCTCCCAGAGAAATCCGGACAAAATTCCGATTGATTGAGCGGGCAATTGATTTAGCCAATGACGTTTTACCGACACCCGGGGGACCGACAAGACAAAGTATTGGTCCTCTGATGGATTGTGTTAATTTTTGGACAGCGAGATACTCGAGTATCCGTTCTTTCACTTTATCCAGTCCGTAATGATCTTCATCCAATATGTCCTCTGCATAATCGATCTCAATCGTATCCTCTGTTTTTTCGGTCCACGGGAGTGCCAGGAGCCATTCAATGTAATTGCGGATAACAGAGCTTTCGGCAGAGCTTTGGGGTACCTTTTCAAACCGGTCCAGTTCTTTCATGGCAACTTCAGCGATCCGTTCCGGCATATCCGAGTTTCCAACCTGTTCTCTCAGTTGTTCTGCTTCACCGGATTTACCTTCTTTTTCACCAAGCTCTTTTTGAATGGCCTTTAATTGTTCACGCAAGTAATACTCTTTTTGTGTTTTTTCCATCGAATTTTTGACACGCTGACCGATCTTCTTTTCCAGATCAAGGACCTTCTTTTCGTTGGATATCAATTGAATCAGGTGTTGTATACGCTCTCTCACATTCACCATTTCCAATAAATCCTGCTTGTCCTTTATTTTCAGGGACAAGTGTGATGTAACGATATCGGCAAGTCTGCCTGGTTCATCAATATCGGAAACGGTAGCTAACGTTTCTTTCGTTACTTTTTGGGAAACGTTGATGTACTGTTCAAATTGTTTTAGCAGTGATCGCATAAGTGCTTCTTCTTCGTTTTGTTCGCCGTGTTCATCTTCCAGTTCATCTATTTCTACTGTAAATTCCTCATTTTCATCGATAAAACGGCTTATCTCCCCGCGGCGAAGACCTTCCACCAATACCCGTATTGTACCATTGGGCAGTTTCAGCATCTGTTTGACATATGCCAATGTACCTATCCGATAAATATCTTTTTCTTCCGGATTATCCAGACTTACTTGTTTCTGGGCAGCTAGAAAGATGGTTTGATCCCCCATCATCGCTTTTTCCAGGGCAGCAACGGATTTATCCCGTCCAACATCCAGATGCAATACCATGGACGGGAAGACGAGTAACCCGCGCAATGGCAGGAGGGGCAGTTGTATGGATTCTTTTGTCATAATGTATGTACCTCCATCATTACTGGAATCTTTATGTAAGTATCTTTATTGGTTAAAGTCTATAGAAAACTTGCTCGTTTGTAAATAATCATGGCTGACAATTATGTTGCCCGACAAAATAAAAACTACTCACATCAGAACAATACATAGAAAGAGACTGACATTCAACAGTCAGCTCCTCTTTTTTTTGAAAAGCCTGTAAAGAGGAATCAAACGAATGTCAGTCCCGAAATATTACATTTCATTCATTTTTAATTATGCACTTTCTTTCGGAAGTTTTTCATTTTCATCTTGTACAGTACCATCACGGAATACCAATTTCGGTCTCCCGTTCTCTTTCTCAACGGTATCTTTTGTAATAATACATTTTTCAATATCTTCACGCGAAGGAAGCTCAAACATCACATCCACCATGATGCCTTCAATGATTGACCGCAATCCGCGTGCTCCGGTTTTCCGTTCAATCGCTCTATTGGCAATTGACCTGAGTCCTTCCTCTTCAAACTCAAGTTCAACATTATCAATTTCAAAGAGCTTTTCATACTGTTTCACAAGTGCATTCTTTGGTTTTGTCAGAATCTCGACCAATGCATCCTCATCCAGTGGTGCAAGGCTGCCAATAACCGGAATTCTGCCAATAAATTCAGGAATCAGACCATATCGGAGAAGATCTTCCGGCAGCACTTTCTGCAGCAATTCGCTTTCGTCCAGATCCTGCTGTGTATCCTCCGAACCAAAACCAATCACTTTTTTTCCTAAGCGTCGTTTAATGATTTGATCGATACCATCAAAGGCTCCGCCGACAATAAACAATACATTGGTTGTATCGATCTGAATAAATTCCTGATGAGGGTGTTTGCGTCCGCCCTGTGGAGGGACACTGGCAACCGTTCCTTCCAATATTTTAAGGAGCGCCTGTTGGACACCTTCCCCTGACACATCACGCGTAATGGAAGGGTTTTCTGATTTGCGGGCAACCTTGTCAATCTCATCAATATAAATGATGCCTTTTTCCGCCTTTTCAACATCATAGTCTGCCGCCTGAATCAATTTCAGCAAAATATTTTCAACGTCTTCCCCGACATAGCCTGCTTCTGTCAGTGACGTTGCATCGGCCATTGCAAATGGAACATTCAAGATTCTTGCAAGTGTTTGAGCTAGCAAGGTTTTACCGGAACCAGTCGGACCAAGCATAGCGATATTACTCTTTGCCAGCTCCACATCGTCAGCATTATTTTTAGGTGTATTAATACGCTTATAATGATTATAGACGGCAACAGACAAATTCTTTTTGGCCTGTTCTTGACCGATCACATAATCATCCAGGGTCTCGTTAATTTCTTTTGGCTTCGGAAGCTCTTCAAACTCAGTTGCTTCTTCTGTGCCAAGTTCCTCCTCTACAATCTCCGTACAGAGCTCAATACATTCATCACATATATAAACGCCCGGACCAGCTACTAATTTGCGCACCTGATCCTGACTTTTTCCGCAGAATGAACATTTTAATTGTCCCTTTTCTTCATTAAATTTAAACATTACATTTTCACTCCTAAAAGTTTAAATCTGCTCTTATCTTTTTGTGTACATTTTAACTTAACGTCATCATATCAAATCAAAATGTGAAAACAAAATAATAACTCTTCTTCAACTTCATTTTATGACGGAGTATTTTGGTAAACAAGTCACAGAGGCATATACTGACGATGCATGTCATCAGGGATAAACAGAGCAGCATAATATAATTTCGTTCTTTCATTAGCGTATGTTAAGTGGACGAGATAGATAACAAAAATTAATTTAAAGTTTAAAGCAAGGTACGAGCTTTCGCACCTTGCTTTCACTTGTTTATTCAACTTGTTTCCTGGCAAAAATTACACGGTTTTACTATGCTCAACCAAAAATTCGATTGACTTTCTTGCTTTGAGATCCTCTTTAAGTGCATCGGTATTTCCACCGAGCATTTGCTTCAGCTGGTCTATATCAGTACCGTACATAGATGCCATATTGCTTAGCTCTTCTTCTACATCCTCATCCGTTACTTCAAGGTTTTCTGCATTGAAGATAGCTTCAAGTGTTAAATTCGTTTTGACGCGTTTTTCCGCATCTTCGCGCATTTGTTCTTTCAATGCATCCTTATCCTGGCCGGAGAACTGATAGTACATGTCCAAAGTCATACCTTGCATTTGCAGACGCTGTTCGAACTCCTGAAGCATACGATCCAATTCCGTTTCAACCATGGCATCTGGAACATCCACTTCTGCGTTATCGGAGGCTTTATCGATCAATGTTTCCCGCTTTTGATTTTCAGCATCCTGTTCTCTTTGACTTTGCAATTCTTCTTTTTTCTTCTCTTTCAATTCATCAAGTGTTTCAACTTCTTCATCAACATCTTTAGCGAATTCATCATCTAACTCCGGGAGTTCTTTTGTTTTAATGTCATGAATATTTACGTTAAATACGGCTTCTTTTCCTGCCAGATGCTCAGCATGATAATCTTCAGGAAATGTTACATTAACCGTTGTTTCTTCCCCCGAAGCTGTGCCGACTAATTCCTCTTCAAATCCCGGAATAAATTGACCTGAGCCGATTTCCAGTGAGTAGTCTTCACCTTTTCCACCTTCAAATGCCTCTCCGTCGATAAAGCCTTCAAAGTCCATCACAACAGTGTCGCCTTCTTCAACTGTCCCTTCTTCTTTGACAATCAATTCGGCATGATGTTCACGCTGGTGTTCAATTTCGTGGTCCACATCATCATCAGTCACTTCAACTGATTGTTCTTCCACTTCCAGACCTTTATAATCACCTAATGTAACTTCCGGTTTAACATTAACAGTAGCCTTGAAAATAAGATCTTTTCCTTTTTCAATCTCTTCAATGTCAACATCCGGCTGCTCAATCGGTTCAATGCCCGTTTCTTCAACAGCATTCACATAAGCGTCAGGCAGTACAATATCCACTGCATCCTGATAAAGGGATTCTACACCAAAACGTTTTTCAAAAATTTTGCGCGGTACTTTCCCTTTACGAAAGCCGGGGATTTGAACATCTTTTACAACTTTTTTGAAAGCCTGATCCAAAGCTTTATCAAATTCATCCGCACTAACTTCTATCGTCAGTACGCCCTGGTTCCCTTCTTGTTTTTCCCATTTTGCTGACATAACATACCCTCCAAAATCTATTATTCCTTTAATAATGACGGTCGATGAAAATCATATCGATTGATAATGAGCAAATTTGCAACCATCTCATTATAACATAAATATGCGGCCTTTCAAGCATTACAGGTATCTGATTTGCTAGTTCACACCTCTATAATGGTGGAATATAAAGCTTCGCACATTTTAATCTCTTCCATATATTGGGTTACATGTTCATCTTCGGCTGCCCTTTTTTTCGTATGTATATCCAAATAATCTTCACTTATTTTGGTTAACGCTGCAGCTACAAACGAGATATCATCTTCCTTTGGCATAATCGGATACTTGACATACAGGTAATGATTCAAAAGTTGTTCCATAAATTGAAACAAGGTTGGATTTTCCTGTTCGTGCTCGTTAATGATCAATAATGCTTGTTTCATCACCGGGTGAGAGCTTAACTTTGATACGCTGTCCGGGGCTATTATTAGCTCTGCACCTAATTTATGTATCAAAACTTTTTCTGAAATACCTTTTTCCTGCAACCATATAAAAATGGCTGTTTTGGTTACTGGATGGACCCTGTCATCAGCCAGAAGTGACTGTAATCGCTCTGCCGGATCAATATCCATTTTACGTATCTGTTCGACTAACGTGTATTGATATGCATGATTTTCTTCTGCAACTGCCTTAAACAAATCATTTATGTATGCAGGCGTCTTTTCAATCCGGATTTCTTGCTGCATTTTGCTGCTCATATCATATAACTGCTGGAACTGCTCTTTCATGTCATCGGGTATCGTCTTGGCGTTAAATTCCAATACAACTTGATTCATTAACAATTCGTATTGACTCGTCTGAAATAAAATCGTTAAGTAAATATGAACATAATGATAATAATGTTCGTCTTTATGTATTAATAATGCTTCACAAAAATCTTGAGCTTCCTTATATCGATTCAGTTCCATCAAACACATTAACTTGCCGATGATAATTTCATGATTCTGAACACCAAACCCCAATAACTGATCAAGCTTTTCCAGCGCTTCTTCATATTTCTTCTCTTTAAGTGCCAAAAGGCTTTCTTTCTCTAAAGCCATCCGCCACTTCGGGAAAAGAATGACTTTTTCCTGGCTGTTCTCCATACATTCACCTCTTCCTGTTCCAGTTAAAAAACCCTAACAAATAGCCATACCCGAATTACACAAAATAAAACCTGCAGTCACCTGCAGCAGCCGAGGTATATATTAAGATTTTAATTTACATAGTATATCACATACAATACGTTTACTGCCATTTATTAAATATTATTGCAAACTATTGACAAACCAATTAAAAGTACATATAATAATCTTTGTCCGTCAAAAAATGCGCATGCTTCAAAGTTGGGAGCAAACAACGTAGCGAACATGACCAAGTTCGTGAAAAACAAAATTACTTAACTCCATTATCGTGCGGGTGTAGTTTAGTGGTAAAACCTCAGCCTTCCAAGCTGATGTCGTGGGTTCGATCCCCATCACCCGCTCCATACATATTTCATGTCCCAGTAGCTCAGTTGGATAGAGCAACAGCCTTCTAAGCTGTAGGTCGCAGGTTCGAATCCTGCCTGGGACGCTTTAAAACATCAAGGTCAAATCCCTTTATTGTCAATGGATTTGGCCTTTTTTATTATCTCTCCTCACCTGCTTTACCATACTAAAGAATTCTATGGGTTGGGGTTGAATTGGGGTTGAATTGATTTTTTGTTGTTTCTAGACCTATTTATATGGTAGAAACTCGAATTAAAGCTGAAGTAGCGAAAGCTTTAAATAATCTATAAATGTAAGGCGTTTTCAAAAGTTTAGTTAACTAACCGCTAAACGTCACGCACAATTGTCTAACAGGAGATACCCAAACCCTTGGTGCTTGGAAAGAAGGCTGCTATAAAAAATTTAGCTACCAAGAATTAAAATTATAGTTTGTCAATAATAAAACACGCTTTAGCCTTAGTAAATAACCGTTATGGCGTGTTTATTACATAACCCGTTTAATTATAACTGATTACGTTAATTTTTTAGTATTTGTTTATTCTAAAATTATTTCTTAAAGGATAATTTTACTCAATCATTATTTGCGAACATTTGTTTTGAATTAGTCAAACTGTGGTCATTTCTGTGGTCAACCAAAAATGAGTGGTCACTAGTTTTCACTAAAATAATCATGAACCCAGTCTTTTGACCCTACAAAAAATTTACTATTCTTTAGCATTTCAAATTCCTGTTCTTCCATTATTATCCTCCATCCGATATAATTTTTCCCAAACAACACATTCTATCAACTTAATTTCAGCTACCATGCTTTCTACTCTTTATTGCTAATCTTCAGACCCCGTTATAAGAAACCTATTTTACCTGCTCGAATCATCTACTCTTAAATCTTCACCCCCTCTACGATTGTAACAAGCTTGCCCGCAGCACCAGATTATAATCGTTTAAGTGGAATGAAGTTCAGGTCTTTAAAGATTCGTTATTACATTAGCTTTCTTTCCAATTCCTTACTAACTATTTCCACGCGCTTATAAAAGAAAGCATCATAATTTTTTCTCCATCCGCCATAAAACACACTACCACGGATACAAACAAGGTTAAGAATAGTGGATATCAGGATTAAATATTAAGACAATTATATAGCAACCGCAGCCTTTTTCACAATATATATACGTTTTTTATTTCTGTACTGAAAAGTTCAACCATATTATAATACAATTGGATAATTACTCTCAAAAGGTCTTAAAGGAGAATTGATATATTTAAGGAAAGGGGTGATCAAATAATATTACGTTATTTTGAAGCACACGCTACAGATTATTAATCGATTAATCGATTAATGTTGGAACGAATCACTTTAACTAAGTTTTCTCTATAATGCGGAAACGTTAATTTTTAATCTATAACCTCTCCTGAGTATCCTATGGAGTTCGTCATTTGCTTTACCGTTAATGACTGATACAGCATATTCTCTACTTAGTGGCTCACCTTTAACAGTGAGACTTTCTGAGTTAGCTTTTTCTACTACCTTTTTAATGCTATTGGTATAAGCATACTCTTTAATAATCCACTTATTAAGCGTATCTGACTTGTAGGACTCAGCAAGATCTATGAAATGTTGCAACCTCTGGACTTCTTTCTTGGCCCTTTCAACTGTAATAAGCTTAACCATATCGCATAACAACTCTCTGATTTGTATTTTAGTAATTATTCGACAAGAATGATCAAAATTCCTTTAATTAATTAAAGATTTGAAAAATCAGTTGTTAGATAAGTTCAGAAATCAGAAGTACCTATTATAATAATAAGCTTTGCCAATAAAATGGAAAATACGAATTCTCTGTAACGAATTACATCGGGAACATAAAATACGAAATTGCTTTCACTCATTTCGTGTTTTTATTGAAATTTGTGAGGTTTATGTGAGGTTTTTCACCTCACATAAATCCTTTCATACGGAAACGTTACCTCTTAAACAAACGCTCCCAATCGTTGAAGGCTTGAATTATAGATAAAGTCTCTACTATTTCAAGGGTGAATTGTTTAATTAAGACATATAAGATTCCTAATATATATGACATGATGGCTGAGAAATCTCTCGTTAATCCTTTAGTAGAATTGATTATCAATTCCATAATTCCCTAAAATTTCATAAATAAATAAATAAAAAGCACCCCTTGCTGGGATGCTTTACTCTTCATCATTAGCAAAAAATATTAAAAAAGAAGTTAAAATAAACAGAACATTAAAGAACAAAAACATTACCGTGAAACTTGCCCACAGAGAGTTAGCCCAATCATATATATTACCGTTTAGGCCATCGTTTTCTAAAAAGACTTGATATACAATAGTGATAATTACAGTAATAAAGCTGAAAAATAATGTCGTCAATTCCGTTGGCCATTATTGCAGCTTCAATAGTCTGACCTTCTTTTGCATTTAAAAGCTTATTATTAAAATAGAATTGTATTGTTTTACTATCATCCTTTGTAAAGATTGGATGATTGGTTATATGCATCACAATCACGTCCTCTCAAAATTATAATATTGGAATGTCAACACTAAACTGAACAAATTTTTAAAGGTGCATCAACTTGTATTCAGACGGTGTTAAGTAATCTAATGATTCATGAATCCGAATATTGTTAAACCAATTCACATAATCGAAAAGCTCATAGTCAAGTTCATGTTGGCAAGTGAATACACGGCCATAAACGAATTCCGTCTTGATTGTTTTAAATGTTGCCTCCGCAACGGCGTTATCGTACGGTGTGCCCCTGTTACTAAGGGATCTTTCGATGTCAAATGTCTCTAATGCCTGGTCGATGAGCTTGTTCTTAAACTC
>NZ_FOJW01000028.1 GCF_900112045.1 Lentibacillus halodurans | reverse complement strand
TAATCGATCGAGGACTTAACTAAACAAAGGATCGTTGAATGTATCTCTTATTTAGTTTTCAGGGTACAATAAAATCTTCAATATAATCCTTGATTTTTTTAAAAAAACAATTATAATATTTGTTGGTATGAAAAAATCATGAGATCACTTGGTTTATTAAGAATTTATTATTAACTTGTTTATGTTGCACAACACAGATTATAAATTCTATAGGTCTGACAGCAATAGCGGAGAGGACACACCTGTTCCCATGCCGAACACAGCAGTTAAGCTCTCCAGCGCCGATGGTAGTTGGGGTTTAACCCCTGCGAGAGTAGGACGCTGCCAGGCAACTTCCATTCCACAGTAGCTCAGTGGTAGAGCGGTCGGCTGTTAACCGATTAGTCGCAGGTTCGAATCCTGCCTGTGGAGCCATGGAGAGCTGTCCGAGTGGTCGAAGGAGCACGATTGGAAATCGTGTAGGCCGCTATCGCGGTCTCGAGGGTTCGAATCCCTCGCTCTCCGCCACTATTATATATTGAACTATTGGCCCGTTGGTCAAGTGGTTAAGACACCGCCCTTTCACGGCGGTAACACGGGTTCGAATCCCGTACGGGTCACCATTTCTATTCTAAGATACCGAGGAACCTTTATTGAATGATACGTCCTGTCGTGATCTGCGGAATAGTTGGAGGATTAGCTCAGCTGGGAGAGCACTTGCCTTACAAGCAAGGGGTCGCAGGTTCGAGCCCTGCATCCTCCACCATATACCTTATTTCATATTGCGCCGCAATCGCCATTGAATTTGCTTCTATGTGCAGGTTTGTGAGGAGTGCAGCGGCATTACAACAACATGACGAGCATTTATGTTTGTCTGGAGTCAGAAGTACATGGTATAATTAATATTTCACTTCATATCGCGGGGTGGAGCAGTCTGGTAGCTCGTCGGGCTCATAACCCGAAGGTCGCAAGTTCGAATCTTGCCCCCGCAACCAAAATTAGTTCAACTCACTACGTTGAGTAACCTTCTGTGTTAGTTGAATATCAGTAGTGGTGAAAAGTGCAACCAAATGGTCCGGTAGTTCAGTTGGTTAGAATGCCTGCCTGTCACGCAGGAGGTCGCGGGTTCGAGTCCCGTCCGGACCGCCACTTAAAATCATACATACATCGGCTCGGTAGCTCAGTCGGTAGAGCAACGGACTGAAAATCCGTGTGTCGGCGGTTCGATTCCGTCCCGAGCCACCACCTTTTAATTAATGTCATATGGAGGGGTAGCGAAGTGGCTAAACGCGGCGGACTGTAAATCCGCTCCCTCAGGGTTCGGGAGTTCGAATCTCTCCCCCTCCATCATTTTCATATAGGGGTATAGTTTAATGGCAAAACGAAGGTCTCCAAAACCTTTGATGTGGGTTCGATTCCTACTACCCCTGCCATAATTCACTTATTATGGCGGTCGTGGCGAAGTGGTTAACGCACCGGATTGTGGCTCCGGCATTCGTGGGTTCGATCCCCACCGGTCGCCCCATATCATGTAAATGTTATTGGGCTATAGCCAAGCGGTAAGGCATCGGGTTTTGATCCCGTGATTCGCTGGTTCGAATCCAGCTAGCCCAGCCATAAAATGCGGAAGTAGTTCAGTGGTAGAACACCACCTTGCCAAGGTGGGGGTCGCGGGTTCGAATCCCGTCTTCCGCTCTTTTCTTTTCCTTTTGGCGGTATAGCCAAGTGGTAAGGCAGAGGTCTGCAAAACCTTTATCACCGGTTCGAATCCGGTTACCGCCTCCAAAGTTATGTACACATGCCGGTGTGGCGGAATTGGCAGACGCGCACGACTCAAAATCGTGTTCCTTCGGGAGTGTCGGTTCGACCCCGACCACCGGTATCATTTTTCAAAGTCTAATAATCGGTAATTGAACGTGAATATACCGTCAAATCAACGTTTCTCCATTGTGGGGAAGCGTTTTTTTGTGTTTAAAATACGTTAGTTTTTAGTGTTTTTTTATCGTCTCTAATCGTGTGCGTTAATCGTGCGAATAGTTGCGAAGGGGGTAAGATATGGCAAGACGTAAGAACAACTTAAATGACCGTGAATTATCTATTGTCAGAAAAAGTGATAAGTCGTATGCAGAAACGTTTAAAGAAGCGATTGATTTATTTTTGACTGATTGCGATTTACGTAATTTAAGACCCTTTACTATCCGTTATTATCAAAACGAACTACAAGCGTTTCTAAACCAATTAGAAGAACAAGGGATAGATACGAAAGAGTTAAAGCCCTATAACGTTACGGAAGAACATATCCAAGAAAATGTTATCCGTTATATGCGTATTTACAAAGGGGCTAAGATTGTTTCAATTAATACCCGTTTACGTGGACTACGTTCGTTCTTCAATTTCCTTTATAAGAAGAAGCACATTCCAAAAAACCCAATGGAAAATATAACGTTATTAAAAGATAGGAAACATGTAATTCCTACGTTCTCAAAAGAACAATTAAATACGTTGTTCAATTAACCCGATTTAACGACGTTTACGGGAGTTCGTGACTATACAATAATGATGATTTTCCTTGAAACTGGAATCCGTGTGAATGAACTTGTAGGGCTATCATTAGCCGATATTCAATGGGAAGATAGTCTATTGAGGATAAGGAACGCTAAGACGTATAGAGAACGCCTAGTACCCATTCAAAGCGAAATGAAGAAGCAATTAAAGAAGTATATCTCCATTAGGGGAGTAGTTGATAGTGACGCTTTATTTGTAACCATTGACGGAACACCTTTTGTTAAGAAGGTCAATACAACAACGAATTGACATATACGGGGTGAAAGCCAAAATAAAAGACATTCGTTGTAGTCCCCATACATTCCGCCATACATTCGCAAAGTTAAGTGTTCAACAAGGGGCTAATATCTTCGAATTGCAGACCATTCTAGGGCATACAAGCATGGAAATAGTTAAGACCTATGTAAACCTGTTCAGAAATGATGTAAGGGAAAGACATAAGGATTTTTCTCCGTTAAAGGTGTTAAAGAAAAGAAGATAATGTGAGGTGTTGTGATGGAGACCAGATATAAGGCAATTGCAGTTAATGAAAAAGATTTATTTGTAAGCGTCTATTGTAACTATGTTAATTTAAGTGACGCGAAAAGTGCTTACCAAGAAGATAAAGATGATTCAATTGTAATTGAAATGACAAACAATGAAAATCGAATTGGGGCAGTATGTATCGGAATAGATGAAGCTGAACGTATAGCTTTGGCATTGTTAAACATAAGTAATTCAATAAAATATTAAGCCTTAAAAAGAAAAAAGCCACGCGTTCGCACCGCGTGACCCAAACCTTGTTATAACTAACTAAATACGGATAAACCGTTTAGCTACTTACATATTATCGAAAAAAATTCGTATATGCAAGGCTTATTAAGTAATGCCTTTTTTAGCAGCTAAGCAGGTTCTCCCGTCGTGGATTGCCGACTAATACGACGTTAATATAACCTTGAAAGGTATTGGTAGAAGCCGTTGCAGATAAATTCTATCGTAGCCACGTTAAAAGCGTTCCTTGTTTACTTGTGGTTACTGGGTGAGAACGACCATTAACGGTTCGGTTTGGTAGCTAGGCGTATTAAGATACGGGTAGTGACGAATAGATAAAAGCACATAGGACTAGCTTTATGTGTAGAAAGTTCGTTGTTGGAGAAATCCAAGCGTTAAACAAGGTGATACTGCGGAACCCTCAACAACTCGGTTCAATTCAGAATTATGGACGTCTACTTTTAGCATTCTTTTTGAATGCTTCAAAGGTAGTCGTTCTCATGACCAACGTTTCCTAAGCAATCTGGTTAATTCAGGCATGTCTAAAACCAAAAACCAATACATAATTGCCAATTAATTACTTAAATCTGTTATCTTATAAATAAAGAGGCAACAAAATAGGAGGGTAATTTCATGCCACAACCTAAACCCTGGCTTGATGAAATAATAGAAGCATTAGAAGATTTGGGAGGACATGGTACTTTATCAGATATAAGCGAACGAATCTTAGATAGAGATATAATGAATTTTAATTTAAACAAACACTGGAAAGATAGAATTAGAGGAACTATATATCATCATTCAAGTGATTGTGATATCTACACGGGTGAAGTTGGAGGAAAAAAGGATATTTTTTACGCGGTTAATGGAAAAGGTAATGGAATGTCAACACTAAATTGAACAAATTTTTAAAGGTGCATCAACTTGTATTCAGACGGTGTTAAGTAATCTAATGATTCATGAATCCGAATATTGTTAAACCAATTCACATAATCGAAAAGCTCATAGTCAAGTTCATGTTGGCAAGTGAATACACGGCCATAAACGAATTCCGTCTTGATTGTTTTAAATGTTGCCTCCGCAACGGCGTTATCGTACGGTGTGCCCCTGTTACTAAGGGATCTTTCGATGTCAAATGTCTCTAATGCCTGGTCGATGAGCTTGTTCTTAAACTCATTTCCGCGGTCCGTGTGAAATAATTCAAGGCGGTTTAGATTGTCATTCACTCCGGAAAAAGCACGTTGAACCAACGCTG
>NZ_FOJW01000030.1 GCF_900112045.1 Lentibacillus halodurans | reverse complement strand
TGGGACAGCAGGATATGGTGCTGGATGCCATCAAGGCGGGGGCATCAGATTTTATTGTCAAGCCATTTGATGCTGAACGGATTAAGGAAGCTTTACGGAGGGTTTTGTAATTTTACAGTTTATACGGGCAGTCATAACGTTTTAAATGAAGGGAGATTACAATGACGACGAAAAATAAAGGGCGTAAGAAGAGTTTGTTTTTTGGCAGAAGGCTCCAAAGAAAGATATTGATTCCATTTCTGATTTTAATTGTCTTTACTGGAAGTGTCATTGGATTTGTCAGTTATGAATACAGTGTCAATACGACTACTGAGGAACTGACAAATAATGTGGAAAGTCAAATGGCTGGTATGAATGATTCGTTTGAATTATTTTTTAATCATACCGATAGTACACTCAACCGATTAACATCTAATGAATTGTTGCTTCATTATAGTCCCGATGAAAGGGATGCATTATTTCAATCTTTTAAAGAGACAGGCGATGCAAATGAAGCCATATTAAATATTTATACGGGGATTGACGAAACAGGAGAAGTTATTATTTATCCCGATGCTGATCTGGGTGATGATTTCAATCCGAAAGAGCGGTCATGGTATCAGGAGGCTATGGAAGCAGAAGGATCCACCATTTGGACAGAGCCATATACTGATGAGGCGACCGGTGAAACAATTGTCAGTGCCGCACAAGCGTATTATGACAATCATGATGAATTAATAGGTGTTGTGAGTGCTGATGTGTCCGTTAATACCCTGCTCACCATGATCAATGAGGTAGAAATTGGTGATTCAGGTTATGCTGTTCTATTCGATCAATCAGGAAATTATTTGGCTCACCCCGATGAAAGTTATATTGGCCAGGATGTATCGGAGGAAGGATACTATCAGGAAATTGAAAATGCAGGTGAACAAGGTACTTTCAGCTATCAGTTCGATGGTGAAGATAGACTCATGGCTTTTGCCCAAAATTCGACGACAGGGTGGACGATAGCTGGTACAGTCAACCAGGGTGAAATTGATCAGCAGGCACAAGGTATTCTTATTCCAATTGTTATTACAGAGGGCGTTCTTATCGTTCTGGCGGTGGTTATTTCATTTATGATTACCCGGAGAATTACAAAACCGATTAACATGGTCATGAACCGAATGAAGCAAATTGCTAATGGTGATTTGTCCGAGGAGCCACTGAAAACGACATCACGTGATGAAATAGGACAGCTGGTAACGGC
>NZ_FOJW01000029.1 GCF_900112045.1 Lentibacillus halodurans | reverse complement strand
GTGTTGTAGAAGATTTTCAGGCAGCCCATGGTCTGACAGTAGATGGAATAGCAGGCACAAACACACTTTCGGCAATAGAAGAAGCACTAAAAGATAATCCGCAATATCAAGAAGGGGACAGCGGTGATCATATCGTGTCTTTGAAAGAGGATTTAACTAGCCTTGGGTTTGCAAACTGGTCAAGCCCAACAGAGTATTATGGAAGTATAACTGTTGATGTTGTAAAAGATTTTCAGTCTTACTACGGTTTGGATGAAACTGGTGTTGCAGATAAAAAAACAAGAAACAAAATTTCAGAAGTTCTGAATCCTCCCTATAAAGATGGGGATAGAGGGGAACAAATTATAGAATTAAAAAAAGCATTGGTTGCACTAGGTTTTTCAAGTTGGTCTGATCCAAGTCAATATTATGGAAAAATAACTTCTGATGTTGTCAAAGAGTTCCAAGAAGCATACGGGTTGGAAACAACAGGCATTGTTGATAAAGCTACCTTAAAAACCCTTGATAATAATGTTGTGAAAATATTTCTCGATCCAGGACATGGTGCTCATGATTCAGGTGCTCAAGGGTATGGTTTAAACGAGAAAGATGTTGTCCGTGACATTGCTTTGGACGCTGTAAGTTCCTTGGAATCCAAATACTCAGGGGCAATTGTAAATACTTCCCGAACTAAAGATACATTTGTAGAATTGGAAGATAGAGCGCAAATGGCAAATGCATGGGATGCTGATTATTTTGTCAGTATACACAATAATGCATTTGATGGATCTGGACATGGTTTCGAAAGCTATATACATGACGGTAATGTTACGGTAAATACAAAAGAAAAGCAAAGACAAATCCATCAATATATAGCCAGTGAGTTAAGCATAAGAAATGGTATAAGAGATCGTGGTATGAAAGAAGCTAATTTTAATGTGTTACGTAATACCACAATGCCAGCCATTTTGCTGGAGCTTTTATTTATAGATAACTTTGCTGAAAATACACTTTTGCAAGATCCCAGCTATCGAGCATATATTGGGGAAGTTATAGCAGATGCTATTGCAAATTCATTTGATTTAGAAAGAAGTTAAGTTAATAAACTGATAAGAGATAAGCTCTGCAGGTAACCCTGTCAAGTAGACAATGAAAAAAGAGTGTTTTAATCTGCGGTCTTTTCTTGGTATTCAACCGGGGAAAGACCTTTTAATTTGTCTTGAAAACGATCTTTGTAGAAATCAATATAATCGAGAATGATTTGATGTTCTGTTGTTTTGAGAGTACTAAATACAACTGCTCTGTTTTTAAATATGAGAAGAAACATTCAATACAGTGAATGAGTACTTCCTTTTCTAACGGGATATCTTTTAAATGCTTCAATGTAATTTATAAACCAAATCAAGATCGTTTCGTTCGAACACCTCCCATACGATAACGGGGTGTCTATAACGCTATCCTTCCTCGAATTTCAAGTGAACCATTTCACGGAAAATTCCTATTATAGGTTTTAAAGGGTTTGTCCTTTTTTGGGCATAGAAAAACTCCCATTGATTGTGGTTCATCTCTTTTTACATTTTGCTTATGGATAATACTGTTCTGAAAATAACTTCTGGCTTCTAAATTTTGAATTAATAGCAAAAAATAACAATTAACTGCTTACCATAAATACTAGAATTATATTCTAATTTTAGAAGGATGTTGACACGTGAAAAAATCTCTGACATGGCAACAATCTATTATAAGTTTAGAATTACTGTATAGAGGTTAAACATAAAACACACGGGAGAGCTTATTAAGAAAAGTGGCAATCGTTGGTAATTTAGTTAAGCTATTTTTGTTTTAGGAATATTGTACCAGGATAATACGAAAATTCTGTTGAAAAGTAACGAATTTTATTTCATAATAAACTAGTAGTATTATAAATTCATAGAAGGAGGTGAAAAAAGTGAAATGCAGGAAAACTATAATTCTTTTTGCCTTTATACTTTCTCTCTTCCACTTTAGTCCATACATAGTTGAAGCAACGGATGGAGAAGA
>NZ_FOJW01000031.1 GCF_900112045.1 Lentibacillus halodurans | reverse complement strand
GTTTGAACGATGGGGGGACGCAGCAGGATAAGGAAAGCGCACTGTCGGATAGGTGCGCCCAAGCAGTGAGGGAGTTGGGCAGGTAAATCCGTCCAATAATGCCAAGCTGTGATGGGGAGGGAAAATGAGTACCGAAGTTCCGGATTCCACACTGCCAAGAAAAGCCTCTAGTGAGTTCACAGGTGCCCGTACCGCAAACCGACACAGGTAGGCACGGAGAGTATCCTAAGGTGATCGGGAGAACTCTCGTTAAGGAACTCGGCAAAATGACCCCGTAACTTCGGGAGAAGGGGTGCTCGAGAAATCCTTGAGCCGCAGTGAATAGGCCCAAGCGACTGTTTAGCAAAAACACAGGTCTCTGCGAAGCCGAAAGGCGAAGTATAGGGGCTGACACCTGCCCGGTGCTGGAAGGTTAAGGGGAAGCGTTAGCGCTGCGTGCGCGAAGCGGCGAACCGAAGCCCCAGTAAACGGCGGCCGTAACTATAACGGTCCTAAGGTAGCGAAATTCCTTGTCGGGTAAGTTCCGACCCGCACGAAAGGTGCAACGACTTGGGCACTGTCTCAACGAGAGACCCGGTGAAATTATACTATGCGTGAAGATGCGCATTACCCGCGACAGGACGGAAAGACCCCGTGGAGCTTTACTGCAGCCTGATATTGAATGTTGGTACAGCTTGTACAGGATAGGTGGGAGCCGTCGAAACGTGAGCGCCAGCTTACGTGGAGGCACCCGTGGGATACCACCCTGGCTGTACGGACATTCTAACCCAGGACCGTGACCCGGTCCGGAGACAGTGTCAGGCAGGCAGTTTGACTGGGGCGGTCGCCTCCCAAAAGGTAACGGAGGCGCCCAAAGGTTCCCTCAGAATGGTTGGAAATCATTCATAGCGTGTAAAGGCAGAAGGGAGCTTGACTGCGAGACCTACAAGTCGAGCAGGGACGAAAGTCGGGCTTAGTGATCCGGTGGTTCCGCATGGAAGGGCCATCGCTCAACGGATAAAAGCTACCCCGGGGATAACAGGCTTATCTCCCCCAAGAGTTCACATCGAC